>NZ_JBBHJZ010000001.1:0-1826058 GCF_037482895.1 Novosphingobium anseongense
CCTCGCCAAGGGGCTAAACCCGCGCGCATCCCCGCAGCGTCCAGCTTCGCCTCCAACAAATGCCGAAGTACAGCTCATGCCTGGAGGTGTCCGAGACACGGCGCCTGCGGGCGCGCATCCGGCGCTGCCAAAGGATCTTTTCGATCGCCTACCTGCAGCGCGGCGAAGCGTTTGAGGTCTGGCGATGGGAGCGCGTCACCGGTTTTGCAGCAAGTCCGTACGGAAGGAGCGCATGGCCGGGAACTTCGCGATCTTCGACCTCGAACTGGATCAAGGCGATCTCGCGACGATTGCGGCACTCAACGCCATGGCGTGCCGCGATGCGAGGGCTCTGCGCCCGCGTCGCCGATGGCCGCGGCATCGCTCACCTCGAGGGTCACTCGGCTGCGAGCGCCGCGATCTCCGCCGCGCAATCGCGCTTCATCGCGACCGGCGGCAGGGTCGACAGTTCGCGCCGCGCCGCGTCGAGGTCGGCGGTAAAAGCGGAATTGGTCTGCAGCCGCACGAAGGTGGCGGTAGCCGTGACGCGGCCTTCCTCGATGTCGCTGAGCCAGTGCACGTTGCAGACGCGCCGGCTGTCGCCGAAGGCGCGCGCCCGCGCGACGAGTGCCGTCGTCCGGGCGGGGATGAGCTCGGCCAGGACCAACCCCCAGCCATAGCCGATCGCGCTGTGGCCCGAGGGATAGGACCCGTTGAGGCGCAGATAGCGTTCGGCGTCGGGCGTGCAGCTCGGCCCTCCGTTCTCCATGAACGGCCGCGGCCGCTTGTAGTGATCCTTGGCTGAGGCCGTCGAATTGGAGAAGTCTATCGCCGCGCGGAACAGCAGATTGTAGGTGGCCGGCGTCGCTTCGGCATCGATCTGCCGGCCCGCGGCGCACGACATCGTTCCGGTCGAGGTGGGCGTGAACAGGTCGGCATCGCTCGTCGCGAGAACCCACCGCGCGCTGCCGCGCTGGGCGATGGCCTGTTTGGCGCCTTCGAGGTCGCGCGCCTGGGCTGCCGATCCGGGCTTGGGCGGCGGCGGGACGAGGAGCAGTCCGTCGGGCAGTTCGTCTGCTGCGAGATAAGGCGTCGGCCGCTTCGCCGGGATCGGCACGCCTGCCATGGTCGGCGTGCCAACCTGGGGCGCCCGCTCTGCCGCCTGCGATGCGTCCACGCGCTCGGCCGCCATGAGGACTACCGGAAGAGCGAGCAAGGTGACCCGACGCTGGGTTAGATTTCGGCGGGTAGCGTTTCGGTGCCCGTGTGCGATCATGGACTTCTCCCTGAAGCGTATTGTGGATGGCGAACCCTAAGACGCACGGCCTAGCGCAAACCGAACCAAAAATTGCAGCTTCGATGGCGAGAGCAAATACGAATATTGCATCTTGCGAGCTCTTGGCCGGGCGGTCGCTCGCCCGACGCAAAAGGCGGTTTGCGCCGACTTAGCCGTCGTTCGCCCCGATTTGGACGCGCCTGTAAGCGGGAACGTTCACATTCCCAGCCGTGTGCGGAAAGCCTTGAGCCAGAACCGTTCGAGATCCTTGATCAGGATTAGTCGCGCCGGGCGGTGTCGGCTTTTCCAGTGCAGTCTCGCCAGCCTTTGGTCCGATAATCGCCACGGGTCGATGCCTAAACGAGGCGGAACTGCGCCTCGCCGTCGTGGGCGCGGCCGCCGCGTCATATTCGGCGTGACCCCGGTCGGATAGTCTCTCACGGCGCGCGGCAGACGTCGCACGCTTCGAGGAGACGGCGATGACTGCCCCGATCACCAGCGAACTGAACCTCGCCACCCGCTTTGGCGTGCTGGTAAGCGGAACCGGTGCGGCCGACACGATCACGCCGGACAGCGCCCCACCCGGGCAGCCGCTGGTCGGGGCCGGACCCGACCTGATCCTGGCGCTCGGCGGCGATGATCTGCTCGACGGCGGATTCGGAGCGGATCTCATGCTTGGCGGGGACGGCGACGACACGTACGTGGTCGACGACTTCGGCGACCTCGTGATGGAATTTCCGTTCGGCGGGTGGGACACCGTTCGCAGTTCGATCTCCTATTCGCTCGATGCGGCCCCGGACACGCGCTTCACGGTCGAAAATCTTGCCCTGACCGGCGCAGCGGCGATCGACGGTACGGGCAACAGCCTCGACAACCTTTTGACCGGCAACGCTGCGGCCAACGTGCTCGACGGCCGAGCCGGCAACGATCGCATCGACGGCGGCGCCGGTGCCGACACGATGATCGGCGGTCTCGGCGACGACACCTTCTACGTCGACAATATCGGCGATCGCGTAATTGAGCGCGCCGGCGAGGGCAATGACCGGATCTATTCTAGGGTCGAATACAACCTCACGGGCCAGGCCGTCGAAACCCTCGTGCTAATCGGCACCGCGAGTGCCAATGGCTTCGGCAACGAGCTGGACAACACGCTGATCGGCAATGCCGAGCACAATTACCTCGACGGTCTGGCGGGCGCGGACGTCATGCGCGGCGGAGGCGGCGACGATGCCTATAGCGTCGATGATCTCGGCGATGTGGTCGACGAAACCTATGGGACCGGCATCGATGCCGGCGGTCACGATCAAATCTTCACGTCGGTCTCGATCTCGCTCACGGGCACGGCGCGCTTCGTGGAGGACGTCACGGTCTACCGCCCGGAGCCTGTCACCGTGATCGGCAACGATCTCGTCAATTTCTTCATGGGCGGGTACGGCGATGACACGCTCGACGGGGGCGGCAATGACGATCGCATTTGGGCCAGTGTCGGCAACGATCGCGTCTTCGGCGGCGATGGCAACGACGATCTCGACGGCTACACGGGCGATGACGAGATATTCGGCGGCGCCGGCCGCGACTACATCCGCGGCAGCGAGGGCCTCGATCGCCTGACCGGGGGCACCGGTCCCGACGTGTTCCGCTTCTTCGGCTTCAGCACGACCTATAGCGGCTTCGGCGCGGATTCAACACTCGCGACGATCAACACGATCACCGATTTCAATCGTGCCGAAGGCGATGTCCTGGAACTGCGCTCGGGCGGCTTCGCTGGCAAACTCGCCTTTCGGGGCGAGGTGACCACGCCCGGGTTCAGCCTGACCGCTGGCGCAGCGCTGGGCGGCGAGGACCTGGGACCGGGCTTCAGCCAGATCTGGTCCCATCGCGAGGGCGAGACGACCTACCTGATCGGTGATCTCAATGATAATCGTCGCCTCGACCTGACCGACATGGTCGTCGCCATGAACGGCCCGACCGCGCCGCTGGTACTCGCGATAACCGACTTCATACCAGGGTCATTCACGGTTTGAGGCGTGTGTGGACCATGCTGGTATCTATCTTCACGGTTCCACCGCAAAGCTGACATTGCTTCGGTTCGATATCAAATTCGCTGCCTGTAGAGCGGTCACTCATTCAGGTTGACCGATCTCGGCTTGCGAGGCGGCGGCTAGGCAGCAGAGGTGGAACCGCGACGGCCGATCACGATACTGTGCTGATCCTGGCGATGATCAGTCGATCGAGAAGGTTGGCAACCGTGTCCAAGTCGAGGAGCGGTTCCTCGCGGAGCCACCAGTCGAGCAGTTCGATCGTCCCGACGATGGCGAAGCGGATGGCGAGCCGTCTCGGCAGCCAGTGTGGCGACAGATCGGGGAGATTGGCCATGCGGTCGAACAGGTAGCGGACGAGCATGCCGCGCGTGGCGTCGCCCGCGCCGTTCAACAGCGCGAAATACGTCGCGCGCTCGACATCGACCGTCTGCACCAGTTCCCGCGCCGCAGCATGCGTACCGCCGTTAAGCAGCGCCGGCATCATCTGTTCGACGAGCCCGCCCGCCAGATGCGCGACCGTATCCACAAGCAGGTCGCGCGGGTCCGCATAGTGCCGGAAATAGGTCGCATAGCCGACCCCGGCACGCTCAGCGATCATGGCGCCCGTGACGGTATCGAATGCCATGTCAGCCAGGAGTTCGAGCAGTGCCTGCCGCATCGCCGCGCGTGATCGCACCACCCGCGCATCCTGTCGCTCACTCGCCCTTGACACTGCAGACATCGTTCCAATTTATGATAAGTAACTTATCAAAAGTGGGGTCGAAGATGGACGCCATCGTTTCGCAAGTCGAGCGGCAAAACGGTCAGAAGACCCAAAGCAAATCGGCGGGCGCCGCGCGCAGCGGACCCGTGCGCGAAGCGCTGCCGGTCCGCGGTTACGAGGCCGTACGGCGCGTGCTGCGCGATCCGGGCCTTCGGCAGGCCGGTTTCAAGGCCGATCTCGTGGAGCGCGCGGGCAGGGCGGTGCGTCCGCCGATCCTGTTCCTCTCGGGCGAGGCACACCGGCGTCAGCGCGCCGCCACCGCGCGCTTCTTCACGCCCCGCGCGGTCAAGGAACGGCACCGGCCGGTGATCGAGGCCTGCTGCGATCGATTGATCGGCGAACTGCAGCGCAACGGCCACGCGCAGCTCGACACCATGGCGCTAGACCTCGCGGTGACCGTCGCCGCCGGCATCGTCGGGCTTACCGACAGCGACAAGCGCGGCATGATAAGGCGTCTCGATGCCTTCTTCTCGCCGGCGCTCGCCACGCGCCACGATCTAATTTCCGGCGTGATCGCGACCGTGCTGGGCCAACTTCGCATGTTCCATTTTCACGTTCGCGACGTCCGCCCCGCCATCGCGGCGCGACGGCGTCAGCCGCGCGAGGACGTGATCTCGCACCTGTTGTCCGAAGGATATTCGGACCGCGATATCCTGGTCGAGTGCTTCACCTATGGCGCGGCGGGCATGGTCACCACGCGCGAGTTCGTGACCATGGCAGGCTGGCACCTTCTCGAGAATGCGGAACTGCGCGGTCGTTTCCTGGCGACCAATCGCGTGGGCCGCGTGGCCATGCTCGAGGAAATTCTGCGGCTCGAGCCGGTGGTCGGCACGCTCTATCGCCGCTCTGCGGGTGAGGAAGCGCCGCTCGCGCTCGATATTCGCTCGGCCAATATCGACAGCGAGGCGATGGGTGTCGATCCGCAGCGTCTCGATCCCGGCCGGCTGCGCAGCGAGCGCGTGGGCGGAGCAGGCCTTGCCTTCGGCGATGGCGAGCATCGTTGCCCGGGCGCGGGCGTGGCGCTGAACGAGGCCGAGGCTTTCCTCGATCGTCTGCTGCGCGTGCCCGGACTGCGGCTGGCCCGCGCACCCGACCTCGGCTGGAATCCCCTGGTCACCGGTTACGAGCTTCGCGATTGTCGCCTTGAGATCGTCTGATGCTGGGCGCTTTGAAAGAGCTCATGCGCCCGCCTGCGGGCATGGTGGCCGATTTCAGCGCACCGATCGGCGCGCCGTCGCTGGCGCCTGCCCATGGTGTGTCCTGGCGGGTTTTCGCCAATCCGGTGACGGTTTTCATCGGCGGCACGGCCGCGGTGCTGATGGAACTGGCCGAGCCGTCGGTGCGCGCGGGCGTTTGGGGAAATAGCAGTTTTCGCCACGATCCGCTGGGCCGACTGCGCCGCACGGGCTTCGCCGCGATGATGACGGTCTATGGGCCGCGCCGCGATGCCGAACGGATGATCGCGCGCGTGGTGGCGATGCACGAAGGCGTTCACGGCACGACGCCCGACGGGTTGCCCTATCGCGCGAACGATCCGCAGCTATTGAATTGGGTGCAGGCCACGGCGATTTTCGGCTTCACCGAGGCTTATGCTGCCTATGCCTCCGCCTTTAATCCGGCCGAGAAATCAGCGGCCTTTGCTGAAGGCCTGCCCGCTGCGAAACTCTACGGTGCGGTGGACGCGCCCGGGTCGTGGGAGGCGTGGGAACGGCTGCTGGCAGCGACTGCGCCGACGCTCGAAGGATCGGATGTACTTGCCGAGTTCCTCGACATCATGGCCGATGAGGCAGTCCTGCCGGTCTCGGTCCGATGGCTACAAAGGCTGCTCGTCCGCGCGGCGGTGGAGATCGTGCCCGAGCCGGTCAGGAGTCTTCCGCAATTGCGAGAGCGCGGACTTAGGACATCCGAGCGGTTGCAGGTTCGCGCCATCGCCCTAGCGGCGAAACTGCTGCGGTTCTCAAGGTTGCCGCCCGCCCAAGCTGCGAAGCGTATGCGCCCAAGTTATCGCCTCAGATCGCCGACATAGCCGCCGTAGTAGAGCGCAGGCGGCACACCTGATAGCGGCCGCTGGTTGATGTCGAGCATTCACGACGTCGTGCTTCCCCGAGGGGTGACGGCCACCTCCGCCGACTTAGCGATCGTTGACCAGTGCTTTTGAGGCCGCCAAAAGCGGCGTCGTGACGCTCGAAACCGTGTCCATCTGGCTGGCTGTTTCGGCAGGGATCTTAACTGCATGCTGTGTTGCCATGTTTCATCTACATAGAGATATGACTGCAGCCATCGCCTCTATCTATTCTTGGCGGTGTGGGGGCTCAGCGCGCCGTCGCTTCGCCGCTGCTGCTGCTCATCTGGATGCTAAAGCTGCGCCTCTAGCTTAGCGCCCGCGGGCAAAAGACCAATCCGATGCCCGGCTCAACGATTTAAAACCAGTCGTTGACACGATGATAGGGGCGGCGGTCATGACGTTCGGACGGCAGATACTTGCCGATCGTGCAACCGTCAGTCCGCGCTTGCCTTTCCGGAAATCCGGGTGTCAGGAAGCGCGATGTCACCGCACACCCGCGCCATGATCGCCGCCGCAGCTTTTGCCTATGCCACCGGCCAAACAGTCGCTGGCGTTCACGACCATGCGGCAGGCCGGGACCTTCGGATCGGAGCTGAAGCGCGCGGTGCTCACCTCCAAGGCTATGACGGCGACCGCCCAGCCAAGTTCGGCGGTACGCTTCCCGAACTTTACGATGGCGGTGACAAGGCCTTCGTGACCCTTGAGATCGATGGCCTGAACGCGAAGGGATATGATCGCGGTTCGTCGAGCCACTATTCGCTGACGATTACCGACCAGATCGTCCAGCTGTACGACCATGGGCAGGCCGAGTGGTTCGACTACAGCATCCAGCCCGCCTGAGCGCTGGCTTGCAAGTGGCTCCTATCCTACCGCAATCGAATGCGTAAGTTCGCCGACCTAGCAGTCGTTCCTGGCTAGCTTTGCTCATCGAGAGCAGGCGCTCGTTCATAATCTCGGGGTGGCTCGACCCAACGGACCTAGCAGTGCCGACTAACGCCCAAGGCGATTGCGACTCGATCTGAACTGGAACGGGTTTCTCTATCCTCGCCGAGCTCGCGCTGCTAATTCCTGCTTATGCTCGAACAGCTTCTGACACCCGGCTATCTCGCTTTTTCGGCGAGCTTTGTCTTGATGATAGGCATCGGTCTCGTCGAGGCGGTCGGACTCGGAATCGGTGCTCTCGATCTCGATGTCGACATGCCGGAACCTGACGGCTGGGCGGTCCTCGATTGGCTCGGTCTAAGAAGCGGCTTGCCGATCCTCATTTGGCTGACGTCGTTGCTGGCCTGCTTTACCTTCGTCGGAGTCGTCCTGCAGCAGAGCGTTGAAGCACTGTTCGGCGCTCCTCTGCCCATCGTTGTCGCCGTGGGTTTCGCCTTGGTTCTCGGCCTAATTGCGAATGCATTCTGTGCCGGCGTGGTGGCGCGATTAATGCCGGAGTACCAAACGACCGTCGTCGATCGAGAGGCTCTTCTTCGGCGAAGGGCCACAGTGCTCGAAGGCACGGCGCGCCGCGGTTCGCCGGCTCGTGCAAAGGTAACCGACCAACATGGTCAGGCTCATTACGTGATGGTCGAACCGCACGAGGACGGCGATGCGGTAGCGCAGGGCGAGATCGGCCTGCTCGTACGCCAAGATGGGCCGCTGTTCTTCATCCTGCCAGAAACCAATGCAACGCTGTCCGTCGTCTGACAGGTCGGCCTCTCGGCAAATCAATAGGAGAGTTTGATGCCCGCACCGTTGGTGAACATTCTCGTATACGCGGGAATCATCCTCCTCGCCCTGATAGTGATCGGCGTGATCCTCACGCGCCTCTATCGGCGTGCGACCAAGGATGTCGCCCTGATCCGGACGGGTTTCGGTGGCGAGAAAGTGGTGCTCAACGGTGGCATCATGGTGATTCCGGTATTGCATGAGCTGATGCAGGTGCGCCTTTCAACCGTGAAACTGGAAGTCTCGCGTCTAAACAAGGATGCGCTGATCACGCAGGACAAGCTGCGCGTCGACGTTGTCGGTCTGTTTCACATCAAGGTGAAGCCCGATGCGCAATCGATCGCCGCCGCCGCACAGACGCTCGGCAATTCGGTCAACAACCCAGACGCGGTGAAAGCCTTGCTCGATGGCAAGCTGGTTTCGGCGCTCCGTTCGGTCGCGGCAACGATGACGATGGAGCATCTTCACGCCAATCGTGCGGACTTCATCCAGAAGGTCCAGGAAGCGCTGATGACCGATCTGGACATGAACGGCTTCCAGCTCGAGTCCGTTAGCATCACCCATTTTGACCAAACCGCCTTCGAGCATTTCAACGAGAACAATGCTTTCGACGCGGAAGGTCTCACCGTGCTCACGCGCACGATCGAAGAGCGCAAGAAGATCCGTAACGACATCGTCGCGACCAACCGCGTCGAGATCGAACAGCGCAATCTCGATGCCAACAACCAGTCGCTCGCGATCGCCCAAGAGGCGGAACAGGCGCGCCTGTCTCAGCAACAGACCCTGGCCGCGCGGCGTGCCGAGCAGGCCACCGCCATCGCCACGGCCGAAGCGGAGCAGACCCGACTGGCCGAGATCGCGCGCATTAGCGCCGAGCAAGCGCAGACCGTTGCGCAGACCGAGGCCGACAAGGTCATCCAGACGGCGACGATTGCCCGCGATGGCGCGGTTCAGACCGCGACGATCGAGCGCGATCGCAACATCGAACTCGCCCGCATCACGACCGCCGTGCAAACCGCGCAGAAGTCCGAAGAGGAATCCACCGCGACGGCGGCCGCCAACGAGGCGCGTGCGCTCGCCGTGAAGGCCGAGGAAAGCGTTCAGACCGCCAAGGCGACCGAGATCGCCAATCGTAACAAGAACGTGGCGGTTATCGCCGCCACGCAGCGAGCACAGGAAGAGGCCGTCCAGATCACGGTCGCAGCCAGCGCCGAGAAGGAGGCGGCCGACGCCAGGGCAGCAGCGCTGCGCACCGAAGCCGCCGCCGAAGCCGAGGCAGAGAAACTGCGCGCCGATGGCCGCGCAGCGGCATTTTCGGTCGATGCGGCCGGTCAGACCGCGCTCAATGAAGCCACAAACGTGCTGAACGCCGAGCAGACCGCGCTGCTGCTGCGCCGCGCCATGCTCGAGGCGCTGCCCGGCATCATCGCCGCGGCCAGCAAGCCGATGGAGCAGATTGACAAGATTTCGATCCTCGATGCTCGGGGCCTGCACGGCGATGCCGGAGTGCCAGACGGCTCGAGTGGCTCGGGCAACCTAGCTGACGCCGCGGTCGCCGCGGCCATGAAGTACCGCGTCGGCGGACCGCTGATCGACGCTCTGATGGCGGAGCTGGGCATGTCTGGCGGCAGCGTCGGCGGCCTACTTTCGGGCGCTGCGCCGGTTGCGCCGATCCCCACCCCGAGCATTGCCGAGAAGAACGATGAAGGTGCCAGGCGGGCTCGCTCGAGCAGCACGAATGGCGACGCCAGCAGGGTGTAGGTCAGTCCCTGTCGTGGTCGCCGCTCGTGTCATAACGCGTATCGAGATAGCGGCCACGGATCGCCAGGGCGTCGAGGTCTGCGGCGGCAATGGTCTTGCCGATGGTTTCGATCTCGCGGGCGACCGTCTCCAATCCGGCATGCAACTGGGCGGCCGGGGTGGAGCCGGCATGCGGCTGATGCGTGAGCGCGGCGGGTAGGCTCGTGTAGCTCTTGATTAGCGAGGGGACATGCTCCCCAAGCAGCTTGCGCAGCTCATAGGCCGCCGGATCGCTCGCGCTCAAGCCGCCGAGCCTTGGTGAGACTTCCTCCAATCGGCTCTCGAGAAGGTCTATGACCGTTTGGGTCTGCTGTGGAAGCCGGCGGCGCTGCATTTCCAGCCAGTCTTGGGTCTGGCTGATCAGCGTGGGCAAGTCCGACCCGGGGCTGGGTATGACCTCACGACCTCGCGTGCGCGGAAACAGCGCGAGCAGCACAAATGCAGTGGCCATGACGAGGAACGTCAGGAGAATGCCACCAGAGTCGAGGCCACCAGAATAGTCGGCAAAAATCAGGGCGCTGATGAAAATGGCGAATGTGGCCAAAACTGCCCGCAAAAGACGCTTGAGCCGATAGCGCCAGCGAAGCCGACTGGCTTTTCGCACCCGCGCCCAGCGCTGCCGCCGGAGTTCGCGGGCTGGGATTCCGGATTGAGATTTAGAGCTATCGGACATTCTCACGAACGGTCTCGATCAGTCGAGGGATTCCAGCAAACTGTTCCGCTCTGCCCCAGTAGAGCCCTGCGCCTGCCCTTCAGCCCGCGCGATATAGTCCTTCGACTTGGAAATCTCGCCTTCGAGCGAGGTCACGGTCTGCTTCATGCTGTCGAGCGCCTTCAGCTTGAACGTATCGATGCTGTCCATCGTGTCGTAGATCGTCTGGAACGCGCGGCTGAGGGTTTCGAGCGGCACTGCCGCGTTGACCGATTGCTCGTGAATGCGTGCGGTGTTGTCGCGCATCATCTGTCCGGTGGCGTCGATGATCTTCGCCGTCGTCGTGTTGAGCGCGGTGATCTGATCTAGGACCAGCTTTTGGCTCGTCAGGGCCTGGGCGACCGTGACGGCCGTACGCAGAGCGCCCACGGTCGTGGTCGAAGCACGGTCCACGCCCTTCACCAGCTCGATGTTGTTCTTCTTGACGAGATCGAGCGCGAGATAGCCCTGAACGCTCAAAGCCATCTGCGTCAAAAGGTCCTGAGTGCGCTGTCGGACGTAGAACAGCGCACTCTCCTGAACGGCCTTCGCCTTGGCCGGATCGGTCAACTGGAGTTGCGCCGCGCCCGTTTCGAGCTTCTCATCGAGCAGCTTCGACATGAAGATCATCTGTTCGAGCTTGCCCAAGGCTTGCCAGAGCTTCTGCCGCTCCACGTCGATCGCGGCATTGTCCATCAGCAGTTCGTCTTTCCCGCCCTGCAGGCGGGTGAGGATCGTGCTGATGTGGCTCTGTGCATTCTTATAGCCGTCGAAATAGTTGCGCAGTTTGTTGCCGAACGGGATTATGCCAAACAGTTTCCTCGGCGCGAGCAGGTTTCCGCGCGTGGAGGGATCAAGGTCCTCTACGGTGCGGCGCAGCTCCGCGAGGTCGGCTCCCACTCCGGATGTTTCGTCCATCGCCCGCACGGGCCGGTCGAGGAAGCGGTTCGATTGTCCTGCGGCCTCGGCGATCTCTCGGCTGCCAAGATGAGTGAGTTGATCGACCCGGCGTCCGAATTCGGGAGAGTTCACGTCCTGGGCGATCAGATCGGCGATAAAATCGTCGACGCGGCTCTCAAGGATCGTCTTCTGTTCGTCCGCTACCGGAACGAGGCCCGCAGCCCGTTCTGGCCGAACGATGGCTACAGGCTCGGGCGGCGTCAGCTTGAGTTCGTCAATCTGCACTTCGCCCGTCATCTCCGCGTCCTTTTCAGCTGTGCGTAGTGCACCTGCAAATTTCTAAGGGGGCGATGGGGGAAGTACAAGTTTTGCCGCTTGGTCATTGGCACC
Source organism: Novosphingobium anseongense (assembly GCF_037482895.1). Taxonomy (NCBI): domain Bacteria; kingdom Pseudomonadati; phylum Pseudomonadota; class Alphaproteobacteria; order Sphingomonadales; family Sphingomonadaceae; genus Novosphingobium; species Novosphingobium anseongense. The sequence continues at coordinate 11,620 of NZ_JBBHJZ010000001.1, forward strand.
TCGCGATCTTCCGGATCGAAAATCGGCCAAGCAGCACGGCCGGCGAATTTTCAAATCTCCGTCCTCTCAGAGAGTGTTAGTGCGTCATCTATGTCCACGCCGAGGTAACGAACCGTGTTCTCGATGTCAGAACGGCGCGTAGGTTTCCGGTCGCTTTGCAGATCATCGACGCTTTCGTGCGGCGCAGCGAGTGCGTGCCGTACTCCCGGCGATCGAGCCCGATCGTCGAAACCCATTCATCGACGAGCCTGGCATACTGCCGAGTGCTGAGATGGCCGAGATAGTCCACGCGGCTTGGAAAGAGAAAGCCGTGTATATAACCTCGGCGTCGCTCGAGATATGATGTCAGGCTCTTTCGCGCTTCCGACATTATCTCGAATTGCACGGGACGCCCTGTCTTCTGCTGGATCACAGTCGATCGATTGCGGATGGTACCGCCGCTCACGACGTCACCGATCCTGATTTTGACGAGATCGCAGCCGCGCAGTTTGCTGTCGATCGCCAGTTCGAACAGCGCCCGGTCGCGCAATTGGCGATGCTCGTCGAGATAGAACCGAATGGCCCAGATATCGCACGGTTTCAGGGGGCGCTTTGGTCCCACGTTTTGGCCCGCATTCCAGGGGCGCCGTTCATGCACTGCAGGGTCAAGGTCTGAGTGTCCCGTGACGCTTCTCCAATGGCCGGAAATGGCCGATCAGAGGGTCGCATTCGACTGGGGCGTAAGCGTGTTCCGCCGACATAACCACCGTTCCAATGGCAGTACCTGCTTCCCGAAAGCGGTCATCTGTTCATCTTAGGCTGCTGCTTTGCTGATCGTAGAAGCTACGCACCAGGCTGCCAGCCGCCGCCGAGTACCTGATACAGCGTGACCAACGCGGTTATCTGGTCGGCGCGCAACTGGACAAGGCCGAGATCGGCCTGGAGCAGAGCGCGCTGGGCGTCGAGTTCCTCGAGATAGCTGGAGTAGCCGGCGCGATAGCGGTTGCGCGCGTGGCGGCGGGCATCGGCGATGGCGGCGCGCTGGGCCTCGGCGATGGCGCGCTGCCGGCCCAGGCTGGCGACATTGGCGAGAGCGTCCTCGACTTCGCGGAAGGCGGTAAGCGCGGCCTTGCGATAGGCGAATGCGGCCTGGTCGCGCCGCGCCGCCGCGGTCTCAACTCCGGCGCGCAGCCGCCCGCCTTCAAACAGCGGGGCGAGGACGGAGCCGCCGACAGACCAGATCGCGATCGGATCGAGCAGCAGGCTGTTGAACACCTCGCCCGCAGACGCCGTGAGGCGGACGCTCGGCAGGAACTGCTTTCGGGCGGCGGACAGCGTCGCGTCGGAAGCGGCCAGCGCCAGCTCGGCCTGGCCAATGTCAGGCCGGCGGCGCAGCAGCTCGGAGGGCAGCCCCTGGTCGGGCACCGCCGGGGCGGTCAGCGCGGTTAGCGAACCCCCGCGCTCGACCGGGCCAGGCAATTCGCCCGCCAGCAGGCGCAGCGCGTTCTCCTGCCGGGCGATCGCTAGCTCGACCTGCGGCAGGATCAGTGCGGCGGCCTGGGATTCCGCCTCGGCCTGCCGCAGTTCGAGCTGTGAGGTGTAGCCGACTTCGGCGCGCGAACGGGCAATGCGCAGGCTCTCGCTGCGGGCGTCGATCGTGTCCTTCACCACCACGCGCCGGGCGTCGAGCGCGAGCAGGGTGGCATAGCCCGAGGCCGTCGCCGATGCGACGGAGAGCCGGGCCGCATCGCCCGCCGCCTCGCTCGCCAGCCAGTTCGACCGCGCGGCCGAGACCTGGTCGGCGATGCGGCCGAACAGGTCGACCTCGTAGGCTGCCTGGACCACGGGCTGCGCCGAAGTGGACTCGCTCGGCTGGCCGAAGGCGTTGACCGAGCGCGCGCGCGAAGCGCCGGCACTGGTGTCGAGCGTGGGTAACAGCTGGGCGCGGGCCAGGGTCTCCTGCGCCCGCGCCTCCCGCACCCGTGCGATGGCGATAGCCACATCAACATTGTTCGCCACCGCCGCCTCGACCAGCCGAGTCATCGCCGGGTCGCCGAAGGCCTGCCACCACCGCGGATCGACCGTGCCGTGCCCAGGCAGGCCATTGAGCCACTGCTCGGGCGTCGCCACTGTCGCTGCTTCGGGCCGCGGCGTGGCGGGGCGGGGGGCCATGCAGCTGGCGAGCGGCAGCAGCAGCAGCAGGGCCACGCGGCGCATCACGGCCTCGACGCTCTGCCGTCGCTGGTATCGACCCGCGCCTCCACCGACATGCCCGGTCGCAGTCTTGCATAGAGCGGATCTTTCGTATCGAGCGCGATGCGGATGGTGATGCGCTGAGGCACCTTGACGAAATTGCCGGTCGCGTTGTCCGACTTGATCACCTGGAACTCGTTGCCCGCGGCCGGCGCCATCCGCTCCACCTTGCCGTGGATCTCGGCGCCGTCGAGTGCGTCTATGCGCAGCCTTGCCGGCTGGCCCGGCGCCATGTGCGCGGTCTGCGCTTCCTTGAAATTGGCCGCTACCCAGACCTGCGGCGGCACCAGGAACGTGAGCTGCGAGCCTGCGGTGACATATTGCCCCAGCCGCACGCCGACCTCGCCCAGCCGCCCGTCTTGCGGCGCGCGGATCGCCGTGTTGGCAAGGTCGATCTCGGCGAGGCGCAGCGCCGCCTCGGCGCCTTCCACATTGGCGCGTAGCCCGCCGCGGCCGACGGTCACGGTGCGCACCTGCTCACCCGCCACCTGTTGCTGCGCCTGGGCTTGGAGCACGCCGGCCTGTGCCGCGCGCAACGCCGCCAGGGTCTGATCGCGCTCGCGCAGCGACAGCGAGCCTTCGCCGACCAGTTCGTTCACCCGCCGCATATCCGCCTGAGCGCGGGCGAGCTGGGCGCGGGCATTGGCGACATTGGCGGTCTGCCCGGCGAGCTGCGCCTGGCTGGAGCGCTCGCTTTGCGTCGAATTGTCCAATGTCGCGTTCTGCGTGGCGAGCTGCGCGCGGGCCTGGTCGACCCGCTGCCGATAGATGCGGTCGTCGATCCGGGCGATCACCTGGCCGCGCTTCACCTGCTGATAGTCCTGCACCAGCACTTCCACGACATAGCCGTTCACCTGCGGCGCGATCACCGTGGTCTGGCCTCGGACATAGGCGTTATCGGTAGTCTGCAGGCGCGAGGCGAACGGCGGCAGGCCCCAGGCATAGAGCACCAGCAGGATGGCTGCGACGATGAAACCCACCGCCAGCAGAGTGACTGTGCGCCCGGCCCTCGGCGGCGCCCAGCCGCGCCGGGGGGCCTCGGCCTCGTGCACTTCGGCTTCCTGCGGAAGCTCGGTTGGGTCATCCATGCGTTGGTTGTCGGGCTCTTGCTCGGTCATTGCGCGGCTCTTTCCCTCATGGCCTGCATCGCCGCCAGCTCCGCAGCGAGCGGGGTCTCTCCCCGCCGACGGAAATAGATCCAGCGCGAAAGAAGATAGAGGAAGGCTAGCGTGGCCAGAACCCCCACCAGGATGAAAACGTCGTTGAAGGCAAGGATGTTCGCCTCGCGCGCAACCTGCTGGGAAAGCAGCAGGCCGCCCTCCGCTTGGCGCAAGGCCGGATCGCCCAGGTTGCGGGCATAAGCGCCGCTCAATTGCTGCAGCCGCTGGGCCACCAACGGATCGGTTGCCATCATCGACTGGACGATGTCTTCCGAATGAAACCGCTCGCGCACGACTTGGAAAGAACCGAGTAGCGCCGCCCCGCCGATCCCGCCCAATTGCTGCGAGATGCCAAAGATCGCGGAGAAGCTGACGATATGGCTGGGCCCTTTGGCCATGGCCTGGACAATGCCGGCCATCAGCGTGGGCCCAATGAAATAGATTGCCGCGAACGAGATCATCGCCTGGGTGACATAGAGCTGCACCGGCCGCGTCAGGTTGCTGGCGTCGGTGTCGAAGAACGAGGCGGCCGCGATCAACACGCAGGAGAGCATCACCGGTTCCAGCAGCCGCGTCGGGTTCAGCTGGGCGATGCCTGCCACCAACCCGGCGATCGATGCCAGGGTGACCACCACGAAAAAGCCGACGAGTTGCTCTTGCCCCATGCCTACCACGCTGAGCAAGCCGGCGGCGCCGAAGCTCTGCTCGGACAGCAGGATGCGCATGGTCGCGGCGATCAACGCGAAACGGATCACGCCCGCGGTGCCCATCCAGCGGGTGTTGAGCAGCGGATTGGCGCGGTTGTGCTCGACGATCAGGGCTGTGCCGATCAGGAGGATCGCACCGGCCAGCGCCACGCCGATCCACGGCGTCGACCACCAGACGATGCGCCCCTGCACCAGCACGGCGCAGAGCAGCGCCATGCCCGGCGCGAAGAGGGCAAAAGTGAAGAAATCGAGCGGCTCGAAGGCCTCGATCCGTTCGCTTGGCGGCAGGCGCAGCAGCGAAACGCAGGCGAGGCAGGCCAGTGTCAGGCCGAATTCGAACAGAAACAGGTTCTGGATGTCGCCGTTGGCCAGCAGCGCTGGCGAGATCACCCGTGCGAGAGGAGTCGCCACTTGCGCCACACCGACGCCCAGCACGAAGCCGACAAGGCGGGCCGCGGGCGGCATGGCTTGCATGAAATAGAACAGCGCTAGGGTCGACAGCCCGCTGGCGACGATGCCGCTGACGCCGCGCACGACGAGCTCGGTGCCATAGGAATGGACGAACAACTGCGACAGGTTGAGCGCCAGCAACGCGGCTAGCACGGTGCGGGCGAAGCGCTGGATGCCGAATTGCTGCCGCGCCTTGATCAGCAGCAGCGACATGCAGATGTTGGTCATCGAATAGGCCGCAGTGATCCAGCCGCCCTCGACATTGGTCAGTCCCAGCGCGCCCTGGATCTGCGGCAGGTTGGCGGCGAGCAGCCCGTTGATGAAGCCGCCGGTCAGCGCCAGCAGCGTGCCGATCAGGAAATAGCCGATCCGCCGCCGCCTGGGGTGGTCGGGGGTGGCCGGCGAGCCGGGCATCATCGGCCGCTCGTGCGGCTGGAATTGATATTCCACTGCCTTCGAACGGCTGTTCAAGCGCGACCTCGTCTTTCGCATTCAGCGCTCCGGCGCATGCGCGATCTCGGATGTTGGCCTGTCGCGGCCGAATGTCCATAAGGATGGTAACGCGCGCGGGGGCAAGCCATGCTGCTGATATCCGCCCCTTGCATGCCTTGGTCGTGGCCGGTCTGGAGCGTTGATTTCAATTGCCCTGCTTGTGGGAACAAGTCTGCCCGCCACTTTGCTGGCCGAACATAGCAAATGATCCGCGACTTCGCCAGGAGCATGCTCACTGTCCGGGACGTTCAATCCGTTTAGTCTAACAGCTGCCGTCAACGCGGCCCCGCTTGCGACTGCGACCAACTGGTTCAACTACGGGCGGGGCGAGGACGAGCTGTTGACCGCGCGTCTCGTCGCAGATGGCGCGCTCGTCCACCTGCCCGCGGGTGACCTGCGCGTGTACGAGGTGCCGGACAGCAGTTCGCTCCTCAAGGACCTGGCATTCACGGTCAACGTCGACAACGTCTTCGACAAGGCTCCGCCGCTCTATCGTGGGACCTATTCCGGCGGTGGCAACACGTCGGTCGGTTTCGCCAACGGCTTCACGCTCGGTCGCCTGGTCCGGGTCGGCGTGTCGAAGAAGTTCTGACCAGCTCTCCGCGAGGGCGGCCGGGTTTTCCCGGCCGCCCGTTCGGACGCCCTGGGGCAGGCGAGAGACTTTCTCCCATAACGTCGAAAGCCATGAGAGCGGGGCGAAACTACGACGCCGTCCGGGATCCCATCAGCGCCGTAGGCCGAGCGCGCGATCAGCGCTCGCTGAAGTGCCGCGCTGCGCTTTCGAAATGGCGGCGCGGGTTGTCGATGAACATCGTGTCGAGATCGCGCTCGCTGAGATCGGCCTCCCGCAGCGCCGGAATCACGTCGTCGTGGATGTGGAGATAATGATGCCGCGGCATCGCGGCGTGGTAGTCCGAAACCTTGGGGAAGAAGTCCGACCAGGCGCAGCAGTCGTGTGACAGCGCCAGACTGCCGACGTAGCCGCGACGGACCATCTCCGCGATCGTCGCGACGCGTTCTTCCATGGTGATAGCAAACTCGACGCCGAAGCGGTCCATTCCGAGCAGCGAACCTTTGTCGGCCAGCCTCATCAGATAGTCGATGTCCTTGCTGTCGCCGCAGTGACCTATGGTCACGTCCTCGAGATTAACGCCCTCTTCGGAGAGGACGCGCTGGGCGATCAGCCCGGTCTCGGCCTGCGGCGTCGTATGCACGGTTATCGGAACTCCCGTCAGCACGTTGGCGCGCGCGACGGCGCGCATGATCCGCTCGACCCCAGGGCGCAGCCCCTGCATGTCGATCGCGCACTTGAGTTCGCCAGCCTTGAGTGCGGTGCCTCCAACGCCCTCGGTGATGTCCCGGACGAAGAGATCGACCATCGGCTCGGGCCCGTCGAGCAATAGGCCGGGGCCGTGGAAGGCGAAGGGGCCGGGCACCGCGTCGAAGGTATAGGCCCCCGTCGAGATGACGATGTTGAGATCGGTCAGCGGCGCGACCTTGGCAAGGCTCGGCACGTGGCGACCGAGGCCGAGCACGGTCAGGTCGATGATCGTGTCGACACCGCTGGCCTTTAGCGCGTTGAGCCGCGCGGCGGCGTCGGCGATCGTCTGGTCTTCGAAGAAATCGGGCCGGTAGTTGTAGGTGTATTCCATGTCCATGAGGAAAATGTGCTCGTGGATCAGCACTTTCCCCAGCGCTGTCGTGTCGACAGGCCCGCGCAGCGTTTCCACTTTGGACATCGCATTTCTCCCACGCCGTGCCCCGAGCCCATCGATAAGCGACGGAACTCATGGGCTCGCGCCCTCGCCGGGGCGCTGCTCAGTTGGCGCCGCGCGCCATCGCAAAACTCTTCGTCAGGTGCTCGGCGAAGCCATTCTCGGCCGGGTGGAAGGTCCAGGCCTCGGCGGGATCGCGAATGGCTCCGATCTCTTCGGCGACGCTCTCGATCGACCATTCCGGCCGCCAGACGCCGCGGGTCTCGGTCACGTAGGCGCGCGCCAGGCGGCCGGCCACGGACACGTAGAGCTCACCTGTGACCGCGCAGTCCTCATGGACCAGATAGCCCACCATCGGCGCCACCATGTCGGGGCCCATGGGCGGGTACTGCGAGATATCGAGACCCTCGGCCATGCGCGTGACCGCGCCGGGCAGGATGATGTTGCTCTTCACGTCGCGATCTGCGCCTTCGATGGCGATCACGTTGTTGAGCCCGATCATGCCCGACTTCGACACCGCATATCCGACCGTCTGGGGCATCGTGTAGAGACCGCCGATCGAGCCCGTCAGCACCACGCGGCCATATCCGGCCTCGCGCATGTGCGGGAAGGCCGCGTGGGTGACATGGAATGCGCCGAGCAGGTGGACGTCGACCACACTGCGGAAGGCCTCGGTTTCGATGGTCGCGAAGTCGTCGAAGCGGGTGTTGCCGGCATTGTGGATCAGCACGTCAATGCGGCCCCAGCGATCGAGCGCGCTCTCGACGATCGCGCGTCCGCCTTCGGGCGTGGCGACGCTTGCCGTGCAGGCTATTGCCTCTCCGCCTTCGGCTTCGATCCGGCGAACGGCCTCGGCGGCGATGCTTTGGTCGGCGCCCGATCCGTCGAGCGTGCTGCCATTGTCGTTGATGACGACGTGCGCGCCGCGGCTTGCGAGCAGGCGCGCATATTCGAAGCCGAGCCCGCGGCCCGAGCCGGTGATGACGGCCACCCGTGCATCGAAGCGCATGTCGACCATTCCTCTTCCCCTTTGCTCTTTCGACCAGGCTTGCCGTGCGCTGAACGCGCCGCAACCGGCGTCCGAAGTTCTTTCCAGCCTTTCATGCGCTGAACTTTATTGCACTCAGCTTATGCTCGGTAGCGCATAGGAAGCTTGATCTTTCTGGACAATCGGCGGTGAATTTCATCTGAGTTCGATGCAATCAATTCATCGCAAGCGCCGACGAAGTCGACACTCGACCATGAAAATCCTTTCGTCCAAAGCGGTCGCCCATTCAGGGGTGGGCCCGCACGCAAACCGGCAACGGGGAAGCTAGTAGGCTACGCCTTGCCAAAATCGTGCGGGTCAAAGCAATCCGCCGCGTTTGCATCGCGCGCCGGTTGTCTTTGCAAAAGTGACAACGGTTCGGCTATCGCCTTGCATGGGAACGAGCGTCGCAAACAGCGCTCAGTGAGGAGCGATCATGACGGACCAAGCTCAGGATTTCGAAGCGTACGATTTCTTTCTCAGCGACCGGTGGGTCGCCGACCCTTATCCGTATTTTGACTACCTTCGGAACCAGTCACCCGTGCACCGCGAGCCGCATCACGGGATTCTCATGGTCACCGGTTACGCTGAAGCCCTGGAGATCTACAACGATCCCGAGCGCTTCTCCTCCTGCATGTCGACCACGGGGCCTTTCGGGGGCTGCCCGATCCCGCTCGACGATCATCGCGACGAGGACATTTCCGAGCTGATCGAGCAGTGGCGCGACAAGACACCGTTCCATGACCAACTCCCCACTATGGACCAGCCGGTTCACTCGGCTCACCGGTCCCTGCTGATGTCGCTGATCACGCCGCGGCGCCTCAAGGAGAACGAGGACTTCATGTGGAAGCTGGCCGACGAGCAGATCGACACGTTCATCGCCGACGGCGAGTGCGAGTTCATGAATGCCTTCGCCCAACCCTTCGCCGTGCTCGTCGTTTCCGACCTGCTTGGGGTGCCGCCCGAGGACCGGGTCGAGTTCCGCCAGCACCTCATTCGCGTGGAGCAGCAGAGTGGCGGCGCCGTGGTCGGCGGTACCGATGGCGAGGTGACCCACGGTCCCTTGGAATTTCTCTACGACAAGTTCTCGGCCTATATCGAGGATCGCCGGGCCAATCCAAAGGACGATGTCCTCACTGGCTTGGCCAAGGCGTTGTTCCCCGACGGTTCGGTTCCCGAGCCGATGGACGTCGCCCGCATCGCCGCCAACGTCTTCGCCGCCGGGCAGGAAACGACGGTGCGGTTGCTAAGCTACGCCTTCCAGCTGATTGGCGACCGCCCCGACATCCAGCAGCGATTGCGCGAGGATCGCAGCCTCATCCCCAATTTCGTCGAGGAGTGTATGCGCACAGAGGGGCCGGTCAAGGGCGACTTCCGCCTGACCAAGATGCCGACAACAGTGGGCGGCATCGACGTTCCGGCAGGCACTTTCCTGTTTATCGCAAACGGCGCGGCAAATCGCGACGCCCGCAAGTTCGACAATCCGGCCGAGTTCCGGCTCGACCGCAAGAACGCCCGACTTCACGTCGGCTTCGGCGCAGGCCGCCACGCGTGCCCCGGTGCGCCGCTGGCGCGAGCCGAGACGATCGTTGCGCTCAATCGCATGTTCGACCGGACCAGCGATATCCGCATTTCGGAGAAGGTCCACGGGCCTCGTGACGCGCGGGAATATCGCTACCTGCCGACCTTCATCCTCCGCGGACTGACGCACATCGCGATCGAGTTTGATCGAAAGGAGGCGGCTTGACCATGAAAGTTCAGGTAAATCCGGACATCTGCGCCGGTTTTGGCATCTGTACCGGCATAGCGCCCGAAGTGTTCGAACTGCACGAGGACGGCTATGCCGTGGTGCTGGTCACCGGCGTGGCAAAGGAAGACGAGGACACGATGCGCCGGGCGGAAAACCAGTGCCCGGCGCGCGCCATCTCAGTTTCTGAAACGTGATCTGCCCGAAAGGCCGGCCAGGATGTTCCAGAGTATGACGCCTCGCGCCAACTTTTCGGTCATTGCTGCTCCTTTAGCAGATGCCTAAAGGCGGACGCTGCCGAGTATGAGAGTTTATTGCGATGATGCCGAAGCGTGATCGACGATTGCTCGCAGCAATGCTCTTGCTGGTAACGGCCGCCATTGCCGGATTGGTGCAAGCATGGATCATCCGCCTCCACCTTGATGCTGCGATACTCGGCCATTGGGATTGGTTCGCCGATACGTTCGGCGTCGAAGCACCCGCGTCAGGGCCAGACAAATTCTGCTTCGATAATTGCGCGCCGCCCCTGCCGCTTTGGGCGGGTTGGATTAGCCTTGCGACGTTCTTCGCCGGTTTGCTGGCGCTCACCCGGGCGTGGTGGAGACCAAGGGGCTGATGCCGCCGACAACCCCGTCACTCGGCGTCTCGCTAGCGTACCCCAATAGCGGATATCGATGAGAGGAAAGATCTGAGGCCGCGATTCAGGCTCGAATGCCGAACCACTGAGCTCCTGCTGCGGTCAATCCGGAGAGAGTTGCCCATACTCCGCACCAAAACGCTAAGTGGATTGATGGGCTGTCCCAGTAACCTTGAGACATAACACGCGACAATGGGAATCTCGTGAAGATGTCTTCGGTTATCGATATTAGAAGCAATAACACCGGAAGACCCGCGCTAACAGCTATAAGCGATTTGAGCCATTGACCCGATCGGCGCGCGAGTGCGACATTGCCAGAATCCCATCCCCGCAACCAACATGAAACCATCACAAACAAACATCGAACCCCAAGGCGCTTCGCCAGGGGGCTAATTGCGGCCGCATGCCGGACAGGCGCCATCCGCAGCCACATTGCCATTGACTCGCCGCGCAAGACCGCGAAGTGCCGCAATGATTCCAGCCGGTATCATATCGTGCCGGCGGCAGGAGGATGATCAACGATGCCCAGCCAAACGATGCCCGAACGCCTTCTCGACCTGATCCAGGCGGAGGGCATCGATACGCTGTTCGGCATTCCCGATCCCAGCTTCTTCGCCTTGTTCATCGAGGCCGAGCGCCGCGGCATCGAGGTGGTCTCGCCGCACCACGAACAGGCCGCGGGCCTGACCGCCGACGGCTTCTTCCGCATGACTGGCAAGCCGGTCGTCCTGTGCATGAACAAGGGCCCGGGCGTCGGCAACATCGCCGCGGTCGCCAACTTCTTCCGCAAGGAGAACATTCCCGCGGTCTTCATCATGGCCCAGCGCCAGCGCATCTACGAGCAGCGCGTGCGCCGCGGCAAGATGCAGTACATGAGCCAGCCGCCGATCTTCGAAGGCGTGATGAAGTACATCGGCGTCATCGAATATCCCGACCAGACCGACGAGATCATGCACGAGGCGTTCCGCCAGGCGATGACCGGCGTACCCGGGCCGACCTATGTCGAATTGCCGCTGGGCGTGATGCAGGCCAAGTTCGACCTGCCCCCCGTCGCCGCGCCGAGCCGCTACCGTCTGACCCGCCAGCGCGCCGACGACCTGTCGATCCAGGAAGCCGTCGACCTGCTGCGCGGCGCCAAGGCGCCGGCCCTGCTGTTGGGCCAGGGCGTCTTCGTCAGTCGCCAGCACGAGGCTGGGGCCGCGCTCGCCGCGAAGCTCGGCTGTCCGATCCTGCAGTCGAACGCGGTCGAGGCTGTACTGCCGGGCTTCGACGACCGTACCTTCGCTTACAGCTCCGAAGCCGGCGGCCAGATCGCGTCGGCGTCCGACGTCGTCCTGGCAATCGGCACCGAGCTGGGCGAGGCGCTCAACTACGGCCGCGGCCACGCCTGGAAGGACGGCGATGCGACGCGCAAGTGGATCTACGTCGAGCGCGACGCCACGGCCTTCGGCGTCAACCGCCCGATCGACGTGCCGCTGGTCGGCGATCTCAAGGACATCGTGCCCCAGTTGACCGAGGCGCTCGGCGATCTCAAGCGCGAGGCTCCGGCCCGGCTTGGCGAATGGACCAAGATCCGCGACGACGCCAAGCAGGCGCTGACGGACCGCATCCCAACCACCTCCGAGCCGGTCCACACCGGCCGTCTCGCGATCGAGGCGACCAAGGTGCTGCCCGAGGACACCATCCTCGTGCGCGACGGCGGCGCTGCGTCGATGTGGTTCTCGGCGCTGCTGCAGTGGACCCCGCGCGATGCGATGTGGAGCTCCAACTGGGGCGCGATCGGTAACGGTCTGCCCATGGCGCTCGGCGCGCAGCTTGCTGCGGGGGACAAGCGCCGCGTCGCGCTGCTGACCGGCGACAGCGCCTTCCTGTTCCACATCTCCGAGCTGGAAACCGCGGTCCGCAAGAACCTGCCGCTGATCTGCGTGGTCGCGGTCGATCATGCCTGGGGCATCGAGGCGGCATCGTACAAGGCGAACTTTGGCGACAACACGGCGACGCCCGAAGCGCGCTGGGGCCAGGACGTGCGGCTCGACCTGACCGCGCAGAGCTTCGGCGCCCACGGCGAATACGTCACCCGCGCCGAGGACATCGGGCCGGCGGTCGAGCGTGCGCTCGCCTCGGGCAAGCCGGCGGTGATCCACGTCGAGGTCGATCAGGCGGCGAACAGCTCGTTCAACGGAATTCCGGGCTTCCTCGAATTCCGCAACTGGTTCGGCGAGGAAGGCGACTTCCTCGGCGTGCCCGGCGCGGCCCCGGCACCAGCCGCCGGCAGCGGTGGCGGTTCGACCGAGAACAGCAGCGGGTACTAAGGGAAACGCCGCCGCCGATCGCAAGGTCGGCGGCGGTTCTGCGTTCAGGCGTTTGCGTTCAGGCCAGGGCTTCGACACCGGCGATGCCGGTGCGGTGCATGCGGCGGCCGGAGTCGACGGCATAGGGCACCACCCTGTGCAATGCCGAAGGATTATCCCAGATCACGCAGTCGCCCTCCTGCCACTCGTGGCGATAGGAAAAGGCAGGCTGTGCGGTCCAGTCGAGCAGGCGGGCGAGAAGCGCGCGCGCCTCGGCCTGGTTCATCCCGGGTATCTGATCGGCGGTCGAGCCGATGATCAGCGACTTGGTGCCGTCGCGGCGCGTCCAGACCAGCGGATGTTCATGGCGCAGCGCGCGGCGCGCCTCGTCGATGCCTTCGGGTCCGCAAACCTCGCGGACCGAGGCGGTGACCGTATGGACGACGCGCAGGCCTTCGAGATCGGCCTTCTCTTCGTCGGACAGCGCGGCATAGGCGGCCTTGGTGGTGGCGAATTCGGTCTGGCCGCCCTTGGCCGCGAGCTGACGCGCGCTGAGCAGCGAGGCCTTGGGCGGCGGCACGTCGACGGTGAGTCCGTCCATGTGCCAGAAGAAGGTGCCGAAGACGTATTCGCGCTCGATCGCCGCGCCCTCGTTCAATGTCACCTCGTAGACCGCGGCGGCATCGGCGCGGCCGGGGACCTGCGCCGCGACGTTGACGCGCTCGCCCAGGGCGTCGGTCAGCGCCAGTTGCTCGGCGTCGGACAGGCCGATCTGCGGCAGGACCAGCACGGTGTGCCGTTCGAGCAGCGCGAGCAGTTCCTGGCTCACCGCGGGATCGCCGATCATGGCACGGTCGAGTTGGACCTTGGCGCCGATCGCGGGTTTGAGCACTTCGACTTGCAGAGTCATGACAAGCTTCCGATCAATTGCCGTGCGCGAGTTCTTCGCCCATCTGCGCGAGCAACGGCATGATCGTGCGGTCGGCGAGCACGGTGCAGAAGTACTCGTTGAGCTGGCGGATCTTCCCGTCGCGGAAGGTGAAGATGAAGACGTACTGGTTGCAATAGGGCTCGCCGTTGCTGAGCACCGCGTCGCCCTCGAATTCGAGCACGACGCGGTCACCCTCGGCGGTCAGGCTGTGCACCGTCGGGCGGAAGCCCGTCGGCACGACCTGGCGGAAGGCTGCGACGGTGGCGAGCATCGTCTCGCGGTTGCGCCAACCCGAGACCTGGCCGAAGCCCTTGGTGAAGGTCTCGGCGTCCTCGGTGGTGCAGCGGGCCATGCCCTCGGCATCGCCGTCGCTCATCGCCTGCAGGAAATCGAGCGCGATCTGCTTGTCGGCTTCACTCATCGTTCTCTCCCGTTGTCATGACTTGGCGCCGAAGAGCGAGCGCCACAGCTGCCGCAGCCAGGCGAGGAAGCCCTTCTCGGCGGCAGGCTCGGCGCTCGCGGCCCCGGCCGGTTGTGCCTGGGCTTCGATCGTGTCGCGCAACTGGCCGGCGAAGCCCTTGGCGAGCTGCGGCAGCAAGGGCTTGCCCATGGCCTCCCACATCGGTGCCATCGGGCCGCTGCCTTGGACCTGGACCGTCAGTTTGACCTCCGTCTCGCCGGGCCCCGTCGCGGTCGCCAGATAGGAACCGCCGCCCTGGACCGGGTCGCCTTCGAGCTTGTAGGTGAAGGCCACGCGCTCGGGTCCGTCCCATTGGTCGACCTTGACCTGGACGCGGACCGTGCGGACGAGTCCGCCGACGCCGACCTTCAGGGTCCAGCGCGAGTTGTCGTCGTCGATCACCTCGCAGTCCTGCATGCCGGGCATCAAGCTGGCCCAGCCGCGGATGTCGCGCGCGAAATCCCAGACCTTTGTGATCTCTTCGCGGATGGTGACGGTCTGTTCGGTCTCGATCATCGGACGATCACAGTCCCATCCGCGCGACTTCGCGCTCGAGCGACGTGCTCGGTTCGCCGCAGGCTTCGCGCGCGGCCAGCCAGCCGTAGGTCATGCCGCGGGCGTTCGAGATGCCGCTCTGCATCACCGCGCCGGTTTCCATGCGCGCGGTCGAATTGCCCGCGGCGTAGAGGCCGGCGATCGGCCTGTCGTCCCAGCCGATCACGCGTGCGTGGTGGTCGATCATCAGGCCGGCTGCGGCGATGCCGGTGCCGCCCATGCGGCGCAGCTCGACCGCGTAGAACGGGCCCTTCTCGAGCGGGGCGAGGTTGGGATTGGGCTTGTGGTTCACGTCGCCGCACATCCAGGCGCTCCACGGGTGGGTGCCGCGGCCGAAATCCGGGTCCTCGCCCTTTTCGGCATGGGTGTTGAACCGAGCCACGGTCGCCTCGAGGTTTCGGGCGTCGATGCCGATCTTGCCTGCGAGTTCGGCCAGGGTGTCGGCCCTGGTGCCGAAGCCTTCGGGGAAGTCCTGGCCCGGGGTCACCGAGAAGAACGGGTATTTCGCCAGGACCTGGCTGTCGATCACCACCCAGCAGGGGAAGTTGGGATGGGTCTGGGTGCCGCCGTCGATTTCGTCGATCTTGTAATAGAAAGAGCGGTAGAAGGCCTCGTTGCCGAAGCGCTTGCCTTCGCGGTTGACCACGATCGTGTGCGGTTGGCCGATGACGGGCAGGGCGCTGCGCCAGAGCGGGCGACCTTCCTCGTCCTCCTCGCCGGGCACGGTGACGCCGAGCGAGGTGATGTCGGGCACGGTCGCGATCCGCGCGCCGAGCGGGCCGGCGAGGCGGAAGTTGGCGCCGTTGATCCCGGAGAACAGCATCGATCCCTGCTCGAGCTGGCGGGCGAGGGTCTTGTTGAGCTCCTGGTTCTGCTCGTAGCTGCTGACCGCGACGACCACGGCCTTATTGGCCTTGATGAAGCGTTCTTCCCCATCCTGAGTGACGCGCACGCCGACGACGCGCGTGCCGTCGGAGATCAGCTCTTCGGCGTTGGTCCCCGTCAGCAGCGGAATGCCGCGGTCGATCGCGCCCTTGACGAAATAGGCTGCGAGGCCGGCGCCGAGGCAGCGTTCGTCGTTGGTCAGGCGCTCGCCCATCTTGGCGAAGTCCCACTGCATCATGTTGGCGGTGCCGCCGCCCGCGGCCATGTCGGCATGGGTAAAGCCATAGGGCATCTGCGGCGAGACGCGCGTGCGGCTCTGCCAGTCGCCGAGCGTCTCGCCCTTGAACGGCTTGCATTCGAGCATGCGGCCTTCGGCCACGGCATCGTTCGAGACGGTGTAGTAATAATCGGGGCAGTCGCGGATCACTTCCATCTCGAGGCCGATGCGGTCCTCGAAATAGCGCAGCGCTTCGCGCGCGTGGACGACCTTGTTGAGGATCGACAGGTCGCTGCCGTAGTCCATCGACAGGCGCTTTACATAGCGGAAGCCGCTGTCGACCGAGTCCTCGATGCCGAGCTCGGTGGCATGGTGATTGCCCGCGACCCAGACCTCACCCATCGACAGCGCGGTGACGCCGCCGACCTGGGCCGATCGTTCGAGCACTACGGCGCTGGCGCCGTTCTCGTGCGCCGTGATCGCCGCCGAAAGCCCGCCGATTCCCGAGCCGATCGCGACGAGGTCCACCTCCATGTCCCATTGCGACGGCAGATTGTTCAGCATTCCTGGAATCCTTTTCCCAACCCCGGCGCCATCCTGCGCTTGCGAGTCCCGCCGCTGGCCCGTTTATCTCGCGTTTGCTGCCTCACTTGCCAGCGGCGGGCAAGATTAAAAGATACGAAAGAGTATTTTTATGAGCAAAAAAGATCCGCCCGTCTGGCGTGATTGACAAGCCTGCTGAACAACTGCTTAGCATGCCCGGCAAAAAGGAAGAGGATTTCGCGATGCTGCCCAACGATCCGCCGCCGCGGCTGCCGCCCGTCGATGCCGATGCGATCGCCCCGGAGGCGCGCGCCTTTCTCGAGAAGTGGACCGGCGGCTTCTTTCAGGGAGCCGACAAGCATCCGGTCCTGTTGACCTTCGCACACAATCCGAAGCTTGCCGATGTGTTCTCGGCGTTCAACATCCATCTGCTGACGACCAGTACCCTGCCGGTGAAGCAGCGGCAGATCGCGATCATGCGGCTCGCCTGGATCACCAAGGCGGTCTACATGTGGTCGAGCCACCTCAACACGAGCATTTCGTGTGGGCTCGACGATTCCCTGTTCGAGCCGATCAAGGTCGGCGCATCCGATCCCTATTTCACCGACTTCGAGCGGCACGTGATCCGCGCGACCGAGGAACTGATCGCGAACTACGAGATCAGCGAGGAAAGCTGGGCGGCGTTGATGAGCGAATGGAGCGAGGCCCAGGTGCTCGATTTCCTGTTCACCGTCGGCTGCTACACGACGATCGCCTACGTCATGCGTTCGACGGGCGTTCAACGGCTGCCCGATCTGCTCGCTTCGGCCGAGCGATACGGCGCTCCCGAATAGGCGGATCGCCGGGCTATTCGCTTTCGCGCAAGGCGCTGATGCGTTCGTAGTGCTCGCGCACGTTGCGCGCGAGCGAGAGCGGATCGAACGGCTTCGTGATCACGCCGTCGGCGCCTTCGTTGATATAACGGTCGACGTCGGCCTGGCGGGCGTTGGCGGTGATGAACAGCACGGGCAGCCTGGCGAATTGCGGCATGTCGCGCAGGCGTGCGAGCACGTCCTTGCCCGACATTTCGGGCATCATCAGGTCGAGCAGTGCGATATCGGGCACGAAGCCCTTGGCGATGATGTCGAGCGCCTCTCGCCCCGAAGGCGCGATGCGGACGTCGAGGCTCGGATCGAGCGCGAGCGCCATCTCGACGATGATCCGGATGTCGGGCTCGTCATCGACGTAGATCACCTTCAACCGGTCGCCCAAGCGCCTAGCGCCCATCGCTGATCTCCGCTGCCTGCTTCTGCCGATCCAGAATTTCGTTGATTGTCTCGACCAGCGTGAACAGCGATCGGCGCGACTTGGTGAGCACGGCCGCCACCTCGTTCGCGAAGGCGCCGTTCCGTTCCTGCGCCGAATAGATGATCACCGGAATCGGGGCTTCACCGCCGAGCTCGGCCAGCAGTTGTTCGCCGCAGCCGTCGGGTAGGCCCAGGTCGACGATGACGACGTCGGGCCGATCGCGGGCGATCATCTCGCGGGCAGAGGCGAGGTCGGTCGCTCGTGCCGTTCGCGCACGACCTTCGAGCGCCGCCGCGGTGATCTCCAGCGTATCGGTATCGTCGTCGACGTGGAGGATCAGCGGCATGGAATGGCGCGCACGTGCGATGACGCTCGCCATCGCCGTGTTGAGACGGGCGGCGTCGAGCGGGCGCGGGATCCAGTCGATGACGTCGAGCGAAGCCAGCTGGGCGCCGGGCTCGTCGCCGCCGGCAATGGCGATGACGGGCAGGTTGCGCAGCGTCGGATCGCTGTGGATCTCGTGGAGCAGCCGCGGATTGTCGCCCAGGTAGTGGTAGTCGAGCAGGAGTGCGACATAGTGCTGCCGCGAGAAGGCGGTCATGAGCGCCTCGGTGGTGTCGACGACGTCGGCGCGGATCGAGCGGTTCTCGAGCGCGTCGGCGATGCCGCGCGCCTCGCTTTCGTGTGCGCAGATCAGAACGCGCGGCGCCGCGCCGTTTTCGGGCTGGCCCGTCACCGTGTTCCACAAAGGCAGGTTGAAGCTGAACACGCTGCCGCCGCTCGGCGCCGGGGTGTACCAGATGCCGCCACCGTGATTGCGGACGATCTCGCGCGATATGGCGAGGCCCAGCCCGGTTCCGCGCGCCTGGCCCGCCGGGCTCTGGATCGACTGGGCGAAGCGGGTGAACAGGCGATTGCGCAGTTCGGCATCGATGCCGGGACCGCTGTCGATGACGCTCGCCTCCGCATGGCCGTTGCGTCGGATGATCTGCAGCGAGACCGTGCGTTCGGCGGGGGTGAAGCGGATGGCATTGGCGAGCAGATTGTTGAACACCTGGATCAGCCGCTCGGCATCGCCGCGGATCATTACCGGCTCTTTCGCGAAATCCGATATCAGTTCGACCTGCTGGTTCTCTGCCATGCCGCGCACGGCGTCGAGCGCACGCGCACCGACGTCGCGCAAGTCGATAGGCTGGAAATCGAACGACATTTCGCCCGCCTCCAGCTTCTCGATGTCGAGAAGGTCGTTCACCAGGCGGATGAGGCGGTTGGCGTTGTTCTCGGCGATTACCACCAGCCGCAGCATGGCCGCGGGAAATTCCTGCCCGAGACTGCCGCGCAACAGGCCGAGCGAACCGACGATCGAGGTTAGCGGCGTGCGCAATTCGTGGCTGACGGTCGAGAGGAACTGGTCCTTGATCTGCTCGACCTTCTCGCGCTCGGAAATGTCCCGCAGCGCGGCGACGATGTGGACGCCGTCAGGCAGGGGCATGATCCCAAGCGCAGCCTCGACCGGTATCGTCGTTCCGTTGGCGCCTCGCGCCGTGAGGTTGTGGCGAAACGGTTCGATCAGGCCCTTGTCGGTCAGACCGATACGATCGAGGAATAGGCCTTCGCCGGGGGCAAGATCGACGATCAGAGAAATGTCGCGGCGGATGAGCTCGTCCTCGGCATAGCCGAACAGTTGCGAGGCCGAGCGGTTGATCGTCTCGATGCTGCCGCTGGGATTGATCAGGATGATCGCGTCGAGGGTGCTGTCGAAGATCGCACGACGACGCGCCGCGGCTTCGCGCGCGGCGCGCTCGAAGCCCGCTCGACGATGCTCGCTGCGCCAATAGAGGACGCCGATGCCGATGAAGGTCAGCGCAACCATGGCGACGATGAACCAGCTGATCTGCTCGGTCGCGCGCGTCCGCTCGTTCTGGCGCGCCAGCGTCTGGGCCAGTCGCTGCGCTTCGGCCGCCCGCGCTTTGGTCGCCTCGCTGCGAAGCTCGTCCATGAGCGCCTTGCCGTAGCCTTCGCTCACCGAGGCGGCGGCCGGGCCGAGGCCGCCGCTGCGACGCAGCCCGATCACTCGCTCCATTTCGCCGAACTTGGCGTCGCTGATCTGTTTGAACCGCTCGAGGTGGCGGCGTTCCTTGTCGGTCGTCGGTAAGGACCACAAGGCCTGGAGCTGTTCCTGCACATCGCGCCGTCCCTCGCGATAGGGTTCGAGGAAGGTTTCGTTGCCGGTGATGACGAAGCCCCGCTGGCCGGTCTCGGCATCCTTGATCGAGGAGAACAGCTCGCTGATCAGAAGCTGGCGGGCATGGGCCTGGCGCGCCTCGTCCTCGGTGCTGCCGAGCCGGCGGTATTCGGTGCTGAACCAGAACGCGAGCGCCGCGAGCAGCAGCGGAATAAGCAGAAGCACTGCCAGGCCGGCGCGCAGTTCGAAGCTTCGCGGCCCGCTTGTCTGGTCGTCTTCGCCGATCACGGCTCACCCTCGGGATCGAGCAGTGGCTTGACCGAGAGAATCGCCTGCAGCCGATTGCTGACCCCGAGCTTGCGGAAGATCGCGGTCAGATGCGCCTTGATCGTCGCTTCGGTCAGTTCGAGATCGGCGGCGATCTGTTTGTTGAGATCGCCGCGAACCAGAGCCGCGAGCACGCGCTTCTGGGCCGAGGACAGCGTCTCCATTCGCGCGCCCATATCTCGCAGCGCATCCGGGATCGCGGGTGCGGCAGGGAAAACCACACCACCGGTGACGAGGGTGCCGATCGCCATTGCGATCTGATCGAGTGGCTGGCTCTTGGAAATGAAGCCCGCTGCCCCCACGGCCTTGGCCGCGTTGATGATTTTCGGCTCGTCGAAGGCCGAGATGATCGCGATAGGCACGTTGCCGAGTACGTGCTGGAGGCGAAAGAAGCCCGAGAAGCCTTCGGCGTCGGGAAGCTGATAGTCGAGCAGCAGCAGGGCGATGTCCTGGCGCGTCTGGGCGATGCGTTCGGCCGACTCTATTTCCGTCGCCTCTTCGACGACGAGATGCGGAAGCTGCGACATGATCGCCATCCGAACCGCATCTCTTACCATGGGGTGATCGTCAGCGATCAAGACCCTGCGTCGCATCAGCTGCCAATCCCCATTGCATTTAAACAGTGTTTATCTGGGATCCAGCGGTCAATATGTTCGTGCACTCCCCCGCTGTCGAGGGAGGCAAAGCTCCATTTCGGTGTCATCGACGAGGTGAGCGACATATGTCGGCAAGATCGATCCTCTTGATCGTCACGGAAGACGCGGCCCTAGCCGCGGCGGTCTGCGGTTTCGTGGAGCCGCTGGGCTGGAGCTGCCGGCCCGTTCGGGACAGCGCCAACGCGTCCCGGGCATTGGCGGAATCGCCCGCGGCGGTGCTCGTCGACCAGCGCTTTCCCGATGCGCCGGGCCTGATGGCGGGAATCCGCGAAAAGCCCGCGCCGATCAATGGCACGCCGATTCTGACGGTTGGCGGCGCGGATCGCGGAGCCGTGGGTTCGGGCGGCCAGCTCGACCTGCCGCTCGATCGCGCGGCCTTTCTCGCTCTGCTGCGGCAATGGGTTGGCCCGGTCGAAGATCACGCCTCGCGCGGCGAGCCTTGGCATTTCCGCTACAAGCTCCTGCGGCTGCTCGGGCTCGACAATGCCGATGCGATGCTGCGGCGGCTGCGATCGAACCTCGGTGAGGCGGTGGAACGCGCGTTGACCGACGGTAGCGCGATTGCGGCGCATCGCCTGGCGGGGCTTGCGGGAATTTGCGGCTTCGCAGACGTGAGCCAGGCCTGGAGCCGGGCCGACCGTCACGAGGACGGCGCGCTGGCCGCCGCGATCGCGGTCTCGCAGCGCGCCATGGCCGATATCGATGCCGCGCTGGGCCCGTCGGCCTAGGTTACTTGAGCCGCAGCGGCAGGCCGGCGGCGACGAAGACCACCTCGTCGGCGGCCGCGGCCACTGCCTGGTTGATCCGCCCCGCGAAATCGCGAAACCGGCGGGCGAGGGCATTGTCGGGCACGATGCCGAGGCCGACCTCGTTGGCGACGAGGATCAAAGTTCCCTGGAAGCCGCTCACGGCCTCGGTCAGCGCCGCGAGCTCCGCGTCGAGCTCTCGCTCGGCCAGCATGACGTTGGTCGCCCAGAGCGTCAGGCAATCGACCAGCAGCGTCTCATCCGACGCCGATCGTGCGGCGATGGCGGCAGCGAGGTCGAGCGGTGCTTCGAGCGTCGCCCAGTTCGGGCCGCGATCGGCGCGATGCAGCGCGATGCGCTCGCTCATCTCTTCGTCCCAGGCCTCGGCCGTGGCGACGTAGGTCAGGCGCCCGCCGTGTTCTTCGGCGCGGCTCTGAGCCAGGCGGCTCTTGCCCGAACGCGCGCCGCCGAGCACGAGCAGGCGATGAGCGGTCATGACCAAGGCTCTCCGGCTTGCCGTGCGAGGGTGATCAGCGCGGGCACGTCGAGATGCCGTTCGAGTTCGGCGGCGATATCATCGAGCGCGGCATCGACATCGGCATCATAGTCGACGCCCGCCCCCTCGACGCCGATCCGGCCGAGCAGCGTACGGCGCAGATCGGCGCTGGCGAGCAGGCCGTGGACGTAAGTGCCGAGCACGCGGCCGTCGGCACTGATCGCGCCGTCGTCGCGGCCGTCGTCGAAGTGGGCGAAGGGACGCGCCCGGTCCGCGCCCGTCGTTTCGCCCATGTGCATCTCGTAGCCGGTAAAGCCCGCATCGAGCGCCTGTCCCGCGACCTGGCGCAGCGCTTTGCTGCCGGCGAGCCGCGTGTCGAGATCGAGCAGGCCTAGCCCGTCGATCGCGCCCGGCGGACCTTCCAGGCCGTCGGGATCGTCAATCCGCCGGCCCAGCATCTGATAGCCGCCGCATAGCCCGAGCACGAGACCGCCGCGCCGCCGATGCGCGAGGATGTCGACGTCCCAGCCTTCGGCGCGCAGCGCGGCCATGTCGGCGACCGTGGCCTTCGAGCCGGCGAGGACGACCAGCGCGGCTTCGGCAGGGATCGGCTGGCCCGGAGGAACCATGACCAGCTCGACGCAGGGTTCGAGCTTGAGCGGATCGAGATCGTCGAAGTTCGAGATCCGTGGCAGGATCGGGCAGGCCACGACCACGCGGCCCTGGCCGCGATCGGCGCGTTTTTCGAGGATCACCGCGTCCTCGCTGGGTAGCCGCACGGTCGCGCGCAGCCAGGGCACCAGGCCGAAGCCGCGCCAGCCCGACAGCGCCTCGATCTGGCGGTAGCCGTCCTCGAACAGCGCGGGATCGCCGCGGAACTTGTTGATCACGAAGCCGCGGATCATCGCCGCGTCGGCCGGATCGATCACCGTGCGCGTGCCGACGACCGCGGCGATCACCCCGCCGCGGTCGATGTCGCCGACGAGCACCACGGGCACCCGCGCCGCGCGCGCGAAGCCCATGTTGGCGATGTCGCCCGCGCGCAAGTTGATCTCGGCGGGCGAGCCGGCGCCTTCGACCACGACCACATCGCACTCCGCTCGCAATCGTCGGTAGCTCTCCATCACTTCGGTCAGCAGGGCGCCACGCGCCTCGCGGAAGTTGCCCGAGCCGAGCGTGCCGCGGACCTTGCCGTGGACCACGAGCTGCGAGGTGCGATCGGCCTGCGGCTTGAGCAGGACGGGGTTCATGTCGGTATGCGGCTCGACCCGGCAGGCCAGGGCCTGGAGCGCCTGGGCGCGGCCGATCTCGCCGCCGTCGACCGTGACCGCCGCGTTGTTCGACATGTTCTGCGGCTTGAACGGCCGCACGGTCAGCCCGCGGTTGGCTAATGCGCGGCACAGACCGGCGACGAGCACCGACTTGCCGACGTCCGAGCCCGTGCCCTGGAGCATCACAGCGCCCATGCGACGCCTCCTGACATAACCCAGAGCAGCAGGCAGGCGCGGACATAGACCGCCAGTGCGCGGCGGATGTCGCGCGCGCCGGCCTGCGACGAGCCGTCTCCGATCCAGGACTTGTCGTGCATCACGCCGTCATAGGCGATCGGCCCCGCCAGGCGAAGCCCCAGTACGCCGGCCATCGCCGCTTCGGTCCAGCCGGCATTGGGCGAGGCGTGCAGTCTGGCGTCGCGCCACATGGTCCGCCAGCCACCGACGCCGGCCAGGCAGATCACCGCGCCACCGATCCGCGCTGGCAGAAGGTTCAGCAGGTCGTCGGTCCGCGCCGCGGCCCAGCCGAACAGGCGCCAGCGTTCCTCGCGGTGGCCGATCAGACTGTCGGCGGTGTTGATCGCCTTGTAGGCCCAGACCCCGGGCAAGCCGGCGACGAGCAGCCAGAACAGCGGCGCGGCCACCCCGTCGCAAAAGCTCTCGGCCAGGCTCTCGATCGCCGCGCGCGCGATGCCGGCTTCGTCGAGTGCGGTCGTGTCGCGGCCGACGATCATGCCGACCGCCCGGCGCGCGGCGGGCAGGTCGCCGGCGGCAAGCGCCTGCGCGACCGGGCGGACGTGATCGAACAGGCTGCGCTGCGCGAGCGCGGGGAAGGCGGCCAGCGCGACGCCGATCCAGCCGAACGGGCCGAGCGTGGCAAGCAGCGCGCATTGGATCAGCCAACCGCCACCGCCGGCGATGGCGATCAGCAGCAGGACGGTGAGGATGCCCGCGAGCAGGCGGCGACGCTCGGGGCTCTCAGGGCGGTTCCATTTGCTCTCGCAGCGGGCGATGATCCGCGCGAACAGGCCCACGGGGTGGCCGATCCGGCGATAGAGCGCGCCTGGCCAGCCGATCGCCGCGTCGAGGGCGAGCGCGACGAGGGCTACGGGTTCAGCCAAGCGTCAGCGCCGTGTCGAGCCTTGCGAGGTCGGCCTCGCTGCCGGGCAGGCCCAGCCGCAGCCAGCGCGGATCGTAGTCGAACGGCCGCGTCAGGATCGCGCGCCGGGCCAGGCGTTCGAACAGCGCCTCGGCTTGGTCGGTCTCGACCAGGCGGAACAAGGGGCAGCAGCCACGCGCGGCGAGGCCGTGACGCGCAAGCACCGCGTCGAGCGCCGCCGCCCGGCGGCGCAGGTCGGCGCGGCTGGAAGCAATCCAGGCCGCGTCGCGATAGGCCGCGATACCGATCGCGATGCTCGCGGCCGAGACCGGCCAGGCGCCGAGCCTCGCGCGGAACTTTGCGATCACCGCGCGCGGTCCGATGACGAAGCCCAGCCGCAGTCCGGCGAGGCCGAAGAACTTGCCGAACGAGCGGAAGATCACCAGCCGGCGCTCATCCGACACCGCGCCGGCTAGGCTCAGCTCGGGTGCGTGGTCGGCGAAGGCCTCGTCGATCACCAGCCAGCCGCGATGGACCAGGAGGCTTTCGCGCGCGTGGGTCGTGCCATCCGGGTTGTTCGGATTGGCGACGATCAGCGTGTCGTCGCCGGCCTCGGCCAAGGTGGCCGGTCGCGCGCCGCCGAACATGTCGCCGTGGGTGCGGTAGGACGGTGCGAAGTAGGCGGCAGGGGCGGGCAGCACGTCGCCGGCCAGACGCAGACCGATTTCGGTGCCGGGCAGCGCGCAGACGTGCTGCGGGTCGGCGCCGAAATGGTCGGCGGCGGCGCGTTCGAGCGCGGCGAGGCCGGATTCGTCGGGCAGGGCCTGCCAGTCGATCGCGAGGTCTGCGGGCACGGGCCAGGGATTGGGGTTGATCCCCGTCGAGAGATCGAGCCAGGGCGCATCGCCGTCGCCGAAATGCGTGCGCGCCGCCGCGATGCCACCGCCGTGCCAGGTCCAGCGCGTCATATCAGTCTGGCCCCGACGATCGCGGCCAGCAGCAGGCCCGATTCAACGATCTCGATCCCTGCGCCGTGGCCATCGCCCGAGATTCCGCCAAACCGTGCGCGCAGCCAGACGGCCCAGAGCGGGACGAACAGGAGGGCCGCGAGCAGTCCGGGTACGAACCAGCTCGCCGTGAGCAGGGCGGCGCTCCACAGCGCCAGATCGAGCGGCCGCACCGCGTCGCGGAAGCGGGCGCCGAGCCCTTCGTGCAGCGGCGGCAGCCAGCGTGTCCAGGCGAGCGGGCCGATCCGCGCGGCGAAAGGCACGAGCAGCAGCGCGATTGGCGGTGCGGTGACGAGCAGGGTGCGGATCAGCACGAGCTTGGCGACGAGTTGCAGGCCGATCGCCACGACGGCGAAGCTGCCGACGTGCGGATCGGCCAGGACCGCGCGCAGGCGTTCGGGATTTCCCTGGGCAAGCTTGTGCGCAGCGCCCGAAGCGTCGGCCACGTCGCCGAGGCCGTCGAGATGCAGCGCGCCGGTGACCGCTACCCATAGCACGAGCCCGACCAGCGCGCCCAGCCAGGGGTCGATGCGCGCACCGAGCACGGCGCCTAAGCAGACGATCGCGCCGACCGTTAGCCCCGCGGCCGGAAACCAGCGCATCGAGGCGGCGAATTCGGCATTGCTCACGGTCACGCGCGGTAGCGGCAGCCGGGTGAGGAACTGCAGCGCGATCACAAGTCCCTTCACGTGCGCAGCCCGACGATCTGACCCGCAGGTTGTGTGCCGGGCCAGACGCGGATCGAGAGCAGCGCCGCATAGGGCAGGTCGAAGGCCCAGCCGAGACGGTGGTCGAGACCGCAGAGCAGACTCAGCGCCGCGCGCATCGCGCCCCCGTGGGTGACAACCAGCGTGGACCTCGGTTCGAGCGCGGTCAGCGCGACGCGGACGCGATCGAGCAGCGTCGACCAGCTTTCGCCCGCGGGTGGGGCGTGGGCATCGGGATCGTCCCAGAAGCGCCCGAGCGCCTGGCGGTCGATCTCCTGGGCGGCCAGTCCGTCCCATGCGCCGAAGTCGAGCTCGCGCCAGCGCGGATCTTGCCGCGCCGTCAGGCCGCGCGGCTCGGCGATGGCCGCGGCGGCTTTCGAAGCACGGGAGAGGTCCGAGCTGACGATCGCTTCCAGCGCCAGGTCCTGCGCACGCGCCACGCAGACGGCGATGCCGCCCGGGGTAGGGGCGGCGTCGGTATGGCCGAGGAACAGCCCGGGCGTTTCCGGTGCGCCGTGGCGCAGCAGGTGGAGGAGGAAGCCCTCGCTCATGCCGCGCCGGCGATCCCGGCTTCGGCGAAAGTGGCCATGAGGTCGTGCGCGGCCAGCGCCGAGCGGACGATCTGCGCCGCCACGGCTGCGCCGCTGCCTTCGCCGAGCCGCATTTCGAGCCGGAGCAGGGGTTCCAAACCGAAGCGCTCGAGCAGCCGCGCATGGCCGGGCTCGGCCGAACAGTGCCCGGCCAGGCAATGGTCGGTGATCGCCGGATTGACCGCGGCCAGCGGCGCAAGGGCCGAACCGCTGATGAAGCCGTCGAGCATGACCGGCACGCGCAGCCGGCGTGCGGCAAGCACGGCGCCGGCGATTGCGACGATCTCGCGCCCGCCGAGCCGCCGCAGCGTCTCGAAGGCGCTGCTCGGTGCGTTCGCGTGGAAGGCGAGCGCGCTTTCGACGGCTGCGATCTTGCGCTCCATCCCGGCCATGTCGAGCCCGGTACCCGGGCCGACCCAGGTCCGCGCACGGCCTCCGAAGCTGCGCGCGCAGAGGGCGGCGGCGGCGGTCGAATTGCCGATGCCCATCTCGCCTACGGCCAGCAGATCGAGATCGGGCGTTACCACCGAAGCGCCGATCGACAGGGCTTCGAGGCACTCGGCCTCGCTCATTGCCGGCGCGCGGGTGAAGTCCTCGGTCGGCCGGTCGAGCGCGATCGGCACGACCGTCAGTTCGAGCCCGGCAGCCTCGGCGAGCGCGTTGATCGCGGCGCCGCCGGCGGCGAAGTTGGCTACCATCAGCGCGGTGACGTCGGAAGGAAAGGCGCTGACCCCGCGCGCGGCGACGCCGTGGTTGCCCGCGAAGATCGCGACGCGGCCGCGATCGAGCCGCGGCTTCTCGCGGCCCTGCCAGCCGGCGAAGAACACCGCGATATCCTCGAGCCGCGCCAGCGAGCCCGCGGGCTTGGTGAGCTGCGCCTGCCGCGCCGCGGCCGCCGCAATCGCCGCCGGGTCCGGCCCGGACAGGTCGGCGAGCGCGCTTTCGAAATCGGTGATCGAGGAAAAGCTCATTCGGCGACGAATCCCTCGGGCGGCGCGCGCGTAATGAAATGGCCTTTCACACCCTGTGGCCAATCGCGGAACGGCACGCGGCCGTGTTCGCTGGTGGCATAGCGGACGGCATAGTCGAGGATCGCACGCGCGGCATCCTCGTCCGGTGCGAAACGGCCGAGTACGTAGGAGATCTTGCCCGGTGCGCGCAGGTGGATCGTGCAGAATTCGGTGCAGGCGAAGAGGCAGGGCATTTCCTGCACTGCGATATCGGCATAGCGCGCGTCCGAGGCCTTGACCGCCTGCAGTGCGGCGACGAGCAGCGCGCCGCCGCGGCGGCCTTCGCTGTCCTCGCGTTGGTCCGCGGAGAGCTTGCAGGTGTTGCAGGCGACGACGGCGGGGCCGGGTGTGACGGGTGTCAGCATCAGAAGCGTCCCCGCAGGCCGGCATAGAAAACGCGGCCGAGAGCGTTGTAGCGGATCGCGGTCGAATAAGTCTCGTCGAACAGGTTCTCGACCCGGCCGATCAGGCGCAGACTGGGCGACAGCGCATATTCGGCGCGCAGGTCGACCAGCGTATAGGCGTCGAGCACCGTGGTGTTGGCCGCATTGTCGAAGGTCTTGCCCGACCAGCGGATCGCGGCGCCCGTGGTCAGCCCGAAGGGCCATGCGTAGGAAACCGAGCCGTTGGCCGTGTCGCGCGGGCGGCGCGGCAGCCACTTGCCGAAGTTGGCGCCCGGCGAGCGATCCTCGGCGACGGTCCAGCTGTAATTGCCGTCGAGTTGGAAGCTGCCGAGCTTCAGCGCGGCGGCCGCCTCGATCCCGTGCGCCTCGGCGCGCGAGACGTTGGCATAGTAGCCCTGGCGGCGCGTCGTAGCGTTGCCGGGGACGAAGCAGAGCGCGTCGGTCGATGTGGCGGCGCAGGAGTTGAAGATGATCTGATCGCGCGTCTTGCGCTGAAACCAGGTCGCGCCGAAGACCAGCTTGTCGTCGAACAGGTGCTGTTCGGCGCCGGCCTCCCAGCCCTTTGCCCGCTCGGGCGCGAGGCTCGCGACACCGTATTCGGAGAACAGCTGGTAGAGCGTCGGCGCCTTGAAACCCTCGCCGTAGCTCGCGCGCAGAACCGTGCCGGTAGGCAAGTTCAGCACGCCGCCCGCGGCGAAGAGCCACTTGCCGCCGAAGCGATCGTGATCGTCGTGGCGCAGGCCGGCGTTCAGGGTGAGGCCCCCTATCGGCTGGGCGCTGAGTTGGCCGTAGAAGCTGGTGATGTCGGCGCCGCCGCGCACGGGGGCGGGAACCGGCGTGGCCAGGGCGGCGGGCGGCGAGGCCGAACGGAAGCGCGAGCGCTCGTTCTCGGCGCCGGCGAGCAAGGTCCAGCCCTCGGCGATCGCGAAAGCGCCCTGGTACTCCAAGCGGCGGTTGTGGCCGGCGGCGTCGAAGGTCTGCGCACGCGCGCGGGTGGGGTTGAAGTTGTCGCGGTCGGTGTCGGTATAGGTATAGCCGATGCGGTTGCGGAAGCGGCCGTCGAGCAGGTCCAGGTTGATCCCGGCATACCCTACGAATTCGCGGTTCAGCGAATATTCGAGGCTGTCGGCGGTGGATGCGTCGATCTCGGTCTGCGACGAGGCGTAATAGCCGCGCAGGTCGGCCGAGATCCCCGGTGCGAGTTCGATCACGGCGCGGCCGCTGACGTTGCGGTTGATATAGCCGTCCGCCTCCTTGCCGCCGAAGGCCGGGGCGAGCGCGCTAATGCCGTCGGTGGTGAAGGCCTGGCCGCCGAGGCGCCAGGCCAGCGGGCCGGTCTTGCCGCCGATCGCGGCGCGCGCGCTGACGGTCTCGTGCGAGCCGGCCTCGACGTCGAAGCTGCCTTCGAGCGTCTTTGCGGGCAGGGCCGTCACGACGTTGACCACGCCACCGATCGCCTGGCTGCCCCAGAGGATCGATTGCGGCCCGCGCAGGACCTCGATCCGCGAGGCGTCGCCGGCGAGCAGGTTTGCGAAGTTGTAACCGCCACTGCTGGCCGAGGGATCGTTGAGCTTGACCCCGTCGATCACGACGACGGTCTGCTCGCTCTCCGCGCCGCGGATGCGCAGCGCGGTCGTGGTGCCGTAGCCGCCGTTGCGTGAAATGCTGATGCCCGGCGTGCGCAGCAGCAGTTCGGTGACGCCGATGTCCTGGGCACGGTCGATCGCCGGCTTGTCGAGCACGGTCAGCGAGGCGGGAACCTGATCGACCGGGATCGCGAGCCGCGTCGCGGTGACGAGAATCGTGTCGGAAGAGGACGGGACCGGGGCGGCCGCGTCGGGGGCGGGGGCTTCCTGCAGTTCGTCGGCCTGGGCCGCGAGCGGCAGTGCCAGAAAGGCAACGGAAACGAGATATTTCAGTACGCGCACGACCAAATCTCCCCCACGCATGCGTGGCTGGACTTGTCGTCGCTCGGGTTCACCCCCGTCCGCTCGGCACACCCTGTCCGCGCGAAGGACGACCGCGACGGGCAGGTCTCCT
The DNA here is from genome assembly GCF_037482895.1 of Novosphingobium anseongense. Lineage (NCBI taxonomy): Bacteria > Pseudomonadati > Pseudomonadota > Alphaproteobacteria > Sphingomonadales > Sphingomonadaceae > Novosphingobium > Novosphingobium anseongense. The sequence continues at coordinate 41,494 of NZ_JBBHJZ010000001.1, forward strand.
GGCTTGCGGGTCACTGCCGGTTCGCGCCGCCTTCTCGCGATCCGAGGATCGCAATGGCCTATGGCGCGATGGCTCGCCGCTCACAGTTGCAGGGGCAGCCGGGGTCTCGAACCCCGTTCCCTTTTCATCACCCTTGCGGGTGAACCTGTCGCAGGGGCGGCGTTAGGCACATCGCTGCATTGCGTCAATGACGGCGCTTGCCGCCGGCGCGGGCTCGGCTATGTCCCGCCGGATGCGTCTGGTCCTCCGCACCCTGATCCTGCCGATCGCCCTCGCCGCCATGGCGGGTGGCGTGCTCGCGACGGGGAAGGTTCGCCCGGCACTGGCCCGGCCGCCGCAGCGCATCGTCTCGCTCAATCTCTGCGCCGATCAGCTCGTGCTGCGGCTGGCCGATCGCAGCCAGATCGCCGGGCTGACGCGCAACGCCACCGACCGCGAGATGTCGGCCGAAGCGGTGCGGGCGCGGGGCTTGCGGCTGCTCAGCAAGTCGGCCGAGGAGATCGTCGCGCTCGATCCCGATCTGATCGTCGGCATGCCCGCGCGGCGCAGCGCCGCGATCAAGGTACTCGAGGACCAGAACTACCGCATGGTCGATCTCAAGCCCGCCGAGCAGTACGACCAGATCCTGTCCTCGATCCGCAGCACGGCGGCGGTGGTCGGCCATTCCGATCGCGGCGAGGTGCTCATCGCGCAGATGGACCGCGAACTCGCCGGCATTCCCCGGCTCGGCCGTGGCCGCGTTGCCGCCTATTACCAGCGGCGCGGTTTCATGACGGGCACGGGTACCCTGATCGACGAGGTCATGGCGCGCGCGGGGCTGGTCAATCTCGCGACGAAGCTGGGCAAGCCGGCGCTGTCGCAGGTCAGCCTCGAGGAGATGGTCGCCGCGCGGCCCGACTTCCTGATCGTCGAAAGCGCGACCGATGTTGTCCGCGATCAGGGCACCGAGATGCTTCACCACCCGGCGCTCGCCGGTATTCCGCGAATCTCGATCCCCCAGGCCTGGACCGTCTGCGGCAGCCCGGCTTACGTCCGCGCGGTGCGGGGGATTGCCGAGCAGATCGCCCGGCACGACCGCGGCAGGCGCTAGAACTCGATCCCCGCCTGCGCGCGCACGTTCTGCTCGCGGAACGGGTGCTTGACCAAGGTCATTTCGGTGACGAGATCGGCGATCTCGACGAGGCCCTCGGGCGCATTGCGGCCCGTGACGATGACGTGCTTCATCGGCGCGCGCGCGGTGACCGCTTCGAGCACCTCATCCAAAGGCAGGTAGTCGTAGCGCAGGACGATGTTGAGCTCGTCGGCCAGGACCATGTCGTAGCTCGGATCGGCGATCATGCGCTTGACCTCGTCCCAGGCCTCGCGCGCCACGGCGATGTCGCGCGCGCGGTCCTGGGTGTCCCAGGTGAAGCCTTCGCCCATCGGCTTGAACTCGACCTGGTTCGGGAAGGCGTCGAACACGGCCTTCTCGCCCGTGGTCATCGCACCTTTGACGAACTGCACGACGCCGACCTTCTTGCCGTGGCCGATCGCGCGCACGACCATGCCGAGCGCCGCCGTGGTCTTGCCCTTGCCCTTGCCGGTGTTGACGATCAGCAGGCCCTTATCGACGGTCTTGGTCGCGCCGATCTTCTCGTGCGCGGCCTGGCGCTTCTTCATCTTCTCGGCGTGCTGTTCTTCGGTGCGTTCGGCCATGGGATGGGCTCCTTCGGGCGCGGCGGATAGCCGAAGCGACCGAGGCCGCAAACGGAAAAGGCCGGGCGTGGTGAAACGCCCGGCCTTCATGAACCGTTCGAAATACCGCGTCAGCCGATGATCGACTTGATCTCGAGATATTCGTGGAAGCCGTATTCGCCCCACTCGCGGCCGTTGCCCGAGCGCTTGTAGCCGCCGAACGGCGCGTGGAAGTCGAAGCCGCCGTTGATCCAGATCGCGCCCGTGCGCAGCTTGCGCGCGATCGCGCGGCACTTGTCGGCATCCTGACCCGAAACGTAGCCGCCGAGGCCGAACAGGCTGTCGTTGGCGATGCGGATCGCGTCGGCCTCGTCCTCGTAGGGGATGATCACGAGGACCGGGCCGAAGATCTCCTCGCGGCTGATGACCATGTCGTTGGTGCCGACGAAGACGGTCGGCTTGACGAACCAGCCCTTGTCGAGACCCTCGGGACGGCCGAGGCCGCCGGCGATCAGCGTCGCGCCCTCGTCGAGGCCCTTTTGGATATAGTCCTGGATGATGTTGAACTGGCTCTTCGACACGACCGGGCCCATCGCCACGTCACTCAGCGGATCGCCGACGGTGACGGCGTTGCAGGCCTCGGTCGCGGCGTTGACCGCTTCGTCGAGCCGCGATGCCGGCACCAGCAGGCGCGAGCCGGCCGAGCAGGTCTGGCCCGAATTGCCCATCATGCCGCCGGTCGCGCCGGCGACGTTGGCGGCCAGGGCGTCGTCGTCGAGCACGATCCAGGCGCTCTTGCCGCCGAGTTCGAGGCCGACGCGCTTGACCGTCTCGGCCGCGTCCTTCTGGATCTGCACGCCGACCGGCTCCGAGCCGGTGAACGAGATCATGTCGACGTCCTGGTGCGTCGACAGTGCCGTGCCGATCACCGAGCCCTGGCCCTGGACCATGTTGAACACGCCCGCCGGGGTACCGGCGTCATGAATGATCTCGGCCAGGATCTGCGCCGAGTAGGGCGCGAGTTGCGGCGGCTTCAGGATCATCGTGCAGCCCGCGGCGAGCGCCGGGAAGATCTTCACGCAGGTCTGGTTCATCGGCCAGTTCCACGGCGTGATCAGGCCGCAGACACCGATCGGCTCGTAGCGGATCAGGCTGGCGCCCTTCTGCTGCTCGAAGGGGAATTCCTTGAGCACGTCGATCGCGGTCTGCAGGTGGCCCGCGCCCAGGCCGACGTGGAAGCCGCGACCGAGGCCGACCGGCGCGCCCATTTCCTCGACGACTGCGTCGCCGAGCTCGTCCGAGCGCTTGGCATATTCGGCCTGGATCGCCTCGAGGATCTCGAGACGGTCCTTGACCGAGGTCTCGCCCCAGGTCTCGAAAGCGCGGCGGGCGGCGGCGACGGCCTTGTCGACGTCGGCGGCCGAACCCAGCGAGATCGTGCCCGAGACCGCTTCGGTCGCGGGATTGATGACCTCGGCGGTCTTCGCCGTGACCGGATCGACCCATTGGCCGTCGATGTAGAACTTCAGATACTCGCGCATAACGTCTCCCGAAACTTCACGGAGCGGCGGGCGGGGGAATCGCCCTGGCCCGAAAGGAAGTGCCCCAAAGAAATAGGCCCGCCCCGTACTGTGTCCAGTATGGCGCGGGCCTGAATTTTCGTCCTGGTGGCGAACCCTCTTACTGGGTGCCTTCCGCGTACCAGGTGCGGAACTTCTCGTACTTGGGCATCTCTTCCGAGTTGGCCTTCGGATCGATCGGCACGTGGATCACGGTCAGGCCGCCGCGCTCGTAGGCCGCCTTGATCGCCGGGCCGAGGTCCTTGGCTTCGCGGACATATTCGCCGTGGCCGCCGAAACCTTCGCCGATCTTGTCGAAGCGGACCTTGTCTGACCAGTGCGTGCCGGTTTCCGCGGTGCCCTGGCCGAAGGTGCGCTTGTAGACGCCGACCTCGAGACCCCACTGGAAGTCGACGCCGACGACGCAGACCAGAGTCAGGTTCTTGCGCACGGCGACTTCGAGCTCACCGACGTGGAACAGGAACGAGCTGTCCGAGGTCAGCAGCATGCCCGGGCGCTTCTTGCCGGTCGCGGCTTCGTCGGCGAGCATGGCGCCCGTCGCATAGGGCAGACCCGTGCCGATGTGGCCGTAGTTCTGGTTCCAGATGACGTCGTGCGGCTTCGACTGCGAGTAGGTCCACTGGTAGATCACCGTGGCGCCGCCGTCGCGGATCAGGATGCCGTCCTTGGGGAAGGCCTTCGTGGCTTCGACGACGAACTGCGCGGTGTTCATCGCGACATTGCCCGAACCGTCGGTCTTCTCGCCGGCTTCGACCGCGAGCTCGTCGAGCTCGGCCTGGCCGTCCTTCATGAAGCGGCGCAGGCTTGCGGCCTCGGGCAGGGCATCGCCGATGGCGCGGCTGAGCTGCGGCAGCACGGCGCGCAGATCGCCGACCAGCGGCACGTCGATCGGGCGGTTGACGCCGATCGCGGTGGCATCCTGCTGGATGTAGATCCACTTGCGGGTGGCTTCGCCCGCGTACCAGTGGCGCCAGCGACCGTAGTGCAGCGGCTCGCCGAGCTCGGTGCCTACGGCGACGACGAGATCGCTCTCTTCGACCGCGTCGATCGAGGCGTCGGAGAACACGTACTGGAAGGTGCGGTCCTCGATGCCTTCGATATAGGCGGTGCCGCCCGAGGTCTGGATGACCGGGCAGTTCATCTTGAGCGCCAGCTCCTTGAGCTTCTCGCCCGACTTGGTCGTGTGGACGGCGTGGCCGACCAGCAGGATCGGGTGCTTGGCGGCCTTGATCAGCTTTACGGCCTCGGCGATGCGGTCACCGTCGGCGCCGGCATCGGTCAGGCGGTAGCGTGCGGGCGGCAGGGCCGCTTCGGGCTCGAGCTCTTCGAGCAGCACGTGGCTGGGATATTCGATGTAGGCCGGGCCCGGCGTGCCCGACATGGCGACGCGGATCGCCTCGCGGACGATCTCGTCGGTCTGGTCGGCATATTCGATCGACGAGGAGAACTTCACCGAATCCTCGATCATCGGCTCCTGGCGGACGAACTGGATGCGGCCGCGGCGCACGCGGCGCTCGGTCACGCGGGCGCGCTGGCCGCCCAGGATGATGACCGGGTCGTTCTCGACCTTGGCGCACTGGATGCCCGGCATGGCGTTCGCCAGGCCCGGCCCGAGCGTCGCGATGCACAGCGCCGGCTTGCCGGTGATGCGCGCGGCGGCGGCAGCCATGTGGACGGCCGAGGCTTCATGGTGCGGCGAGACGACGGTCCAGCCGCGCTTCTCGGCTTCGAGGAACAGGTGGACGAAGTTCGGATCGGGGATGCCGAACAGCGTGTTGACGCCTTCGGCCTCGAACAGTTCGAGGATGCGCTTGTAGACGGGGGTACCGCCCTTCGATTCCGCCTGGGGCTGGTCGTCGTATGACATCGTCTGGATTTCCTCTTCAGATGATATTCGAAATGGATTTCAGGGAGTTGTCGGGCGCCGGCGGTCGACCGGGGCAGACGGGTGCTTGCCCCGCAGAATCGCCTTCACTCTCCCAATGACTGTTTCGGCACCGCTCCTAGCTCAAGAGAGCAGGGTCGCCAACACTTGATCAACACACCTGTTCATTGACTCTCCGTATCCAATCCGAGCTCGGTCAGGAGCGCGGCATTGTGTTCGCCGAGCCGCGGGGCAGGCCCCTGGACCTGGCCGGGCGTGGCCGAGAACCAGGTCGGCACGCCGGGGAAGCGCGTCGGCCCCTGCGGCGTGTCGATCGTCTCGAAGAAGCCGATCGCGTTGAGGTGCTCGTTATCGAACAATTCGTCGGTGGTGCGCAGGATCGCACAGGGAATGTGCAACTCGCGCAGCAGGTCGAGCCATTCCTGCGTGGTGCGGGTCAGGAAAGTCTCGCCAAGCAGGCCATAGACGCGGCCGATCTGCTTCGCGCGCTTCTCGAGCGTCGAGAACTCGTCGGTCTCCCAGGCCGGTTTCACCGCGGCCATGAAGGCATTCCAGTGCTTGTCGTTGTATACGAGCGCGGCGACGTAGCCGTCCTTGGTCTTGTAGGGACGGCGGTTCTTCTCGACCGCGCGGTGATAGTGCGCGGGGGTCGTCGGCGGATCGAACATTGCGCCGTTGGCGTGCTCGACCAGCATGAACGAGGACATCGCCTCGAACATCGTCACCTCGACCTCCTGGCCCTCTCCCGTACGCTCGCGATGGAACAGCGCCATCATCGTCGCGTGGAGCGCGTGGAGGCCCGCGACCTTGTCGGCCATGATCGTCGCGACGAAGCCCGGCTCGCCGTTCATCAGCCCCTGGACGTGGGTGATGCCGCATTCGGCCTGGATCGTGTCGTCGTAGGCCGGCTGGTCGGCCTCGGGCCCGCGGCGGCTGTAGCCGTAGCAATTGGTATAGACGATGTCGGGGCGGATCGCGCGGACGGCCTCGTAGGAGAAGCCGAGCTTGGCGATCGCGCTGCCGCGCATCGAGTGGATGAAGACGTCGGCCGTGGCGATCAGCTTGCGCAGGACCGCCTTGTCCGCCTCCTGCCGCAGGTCGAGCATCAGGCTGCGCTTACCGCGGTTCACGTTGACGTAGATGCCGCCCATGCCGGCCTCGGGGCCGACCGTGATGTGGCGCGTGTTGTCGCCCGCGGGCGGCTCGATCTTTATCACGTCGGCGCCCATGTCGGCCATGATCTGCGTGGCGTAGGGACCGAACACGACCGAGGTCAGGTCGACCACGCGGATGCCGGCCAGAGGCCCGGACCCTGCTCCCTTTTTCGCGGCGCTGTTGCTCAAAGAATCCTCCAGGGTTCACCCGCCTGCTAACCGATCGGCGTGCTCAGGTCTATGCGTATTTTGGTTCAGTGTGCCAATATCGGGTTGAGCTTGGTTGTCTTGCTTCCCTCTCGCTGCTAGGCGGGCGCAGACACCCGCTCAAGCCAGAGGTTGCAACCGTGGACTTTGCCTTCACCGAGGACCAGCAGAACATTCGCGAAGCCGTGCTCAAGCATTGCTCGCAATTCTCCGAGGACTACTGGCTCGAGCACGACCGGAGCGGCGAATGGCCGGTCGAGTTCCACAAGGCGATGGCCGAGGCCGGCTGGCTGGGCATCGCCATGCCCGAGTCGGTCGGCGGCGCGGGCCTCGGCATCACCGAGGCGGCGATCATGATGCAGGCCGTGGCCGAGAGCGGCGGCGGCCTCGCCGCTGCCAGCGCGATCCACGGGCCGGTCTTCGGGCTCGAGCCCGTCGTCCTGTTCGGCACCGAGGAGCAGCAGCAGCGGATGATCCCGCCGATCCTCTCGGGCCAGGAGAAGATGTGCTTCGCGGTGACCGAGCCGAACACCGGGCTCGACACCACCAGCCTCAAGACCAAGGCCGAGAAGGTCGAGGGCGGCTATCGGCTCAACGGCGAGAAGGTGTGGATCACCAATGCCCATGTCGCCGACAGGATGTTGATCATCGCGCGCACCACGGCGCTCGAGGACGTCAAGAAGAAGACCGAGGGTCTGACCCTCTTCTACACCAAGCTCGATCGCGATCACATCGAGCACCGCCTGATCCCCAAGATGGGGCGCCACGCGGTCGGATCGAACATGCTGTTCATCTCGGACCTGTTCGTGCCCGAGGAGGACCGCATCGGCGCCGAGGGGCAGGGCTTCAAGATCCTGCTCCAGGGCCTCAACCCCGAGCGCGTGCTGCTCGGCGCCGAAGCCACGGGCCTCGGCAAGGTGGCGATCGCCAAAGCCTCGAAGTACGCGCAGGAACGCATTGTCTTCGGCCGGCCGATCGGCCAGAATCAGGGCATCCAGCACCCGCTGGCCAGGGCCTGGATGCAGGTCGCCGCGGCCGAGCTGATGGTGTGGAAGGCCGCGAGCCTGTTCGACCAAGGCAAGGAATGCGGCATCGAGGCCAACACCGCCAAGTACCTCGCGGCCGAGGCCGGCTTCGAAGCCTGCCAGACCGCGGTGATGTCGATGGGCGGCATGGGTTATGCGCAGGAATACCACGTCGAGCGCTATCTGCGCGAAGTGCTGATCCCGCGCATCGCCCCGGTCAGCCCGCACCAGATCATGAACTTCATCGCCGAACGCGTGCTCGAGCTGCCGAAGTCCTATTGAGCCGATAACGGTTGAGGTTTGCGCGGATAATGCATTATCCGGCCGGCGAACTCTGCCAAGGAACCTGACCATGCCCATCGCCCACGAACCGATCTCCGCGCGCTCCTGGCTCTTCGCCCCCGGCGACAGCGAGAAGAAGATGACCAAGGCGATGGAAGGCACGGCCGACATCGTGCTGATCGACCTCGAGGACGCCGTCGCGACCGAGAACAAGGTCGCGGCGCGGGGGATGGTGCACGATTTCATCAAGAACAACCCGGCTCAGCGCGCGCGGCTATGGGTGCGGATAAATCCGTTCGACGGCCCCTATACGCTCGGTGATCTCGCCGCGATCCTGCCGGCCGCGCCGGGCGGAATCATGCTGCCCAAGGTCTATGGCCGCCAGGAGGTCGAAAAGCTCGACCACATGCTGTCGGTGCTCGAAGTCGCCAACGGCATCGAGGAGGGCTCGACCCCGGTCATCGTCCTGATCACCGAGACCGCCGAGGCCATGTTCCACACCGGCGACTACAAGGGCGCGCCGCGCGTGGTCGCGCTGACCTGGGGCGCCGAGGACCTGGCCGACTCGATCGGCGCGAGCTCGAACAAGAACCCCGACGGTTCCTACAGCTTCACCTACGAACTCGCGCGCAGCCTGACTGTGCTCGGCGCGGCTTCGGCCGGGGTCACCGCGATCGAGACGATCTCGGCCGACTTCAAGGACCTCGAGGCTTTGCGCAAGCGCGCCGAAAGCGTCCGCCGCGACGGTTTCCGCGGTATGCTGGCGATCCATCCGGCGCAGGTCGACGTGATCAACGAGGCTTTCACGCCGACCGAGGCCGAGATCGCCGAGGCGCAGGAGATCGTCGACGTGTTCGCCGCCAACCCCGGCGTTGGCGCGATCGGCTGGAAGGGCGGCATGCTCGACCGGCCCTATCTCGCGCGCGCGCAGCGGCTGCTGAAGCTGGCGGGTAAGTAATGCAGGCGATGGAGGCTTCTGGCGACCTCGACCTCTCGCGCTATCTCAAGCCCGGCGATCGCATCGTCTTCGGCCAGGCCTGCGGCGAGCCGACGACGCTCGTCGAGGCACTGATCGCGCAAGGGGCGGGGATCGGTAACCTGTCCGCCTTCATCGCCACCTCGTTCTCGGGCCTGTTCGTGCCCGAGACCGCGGGCGCCTTCCGTCTCTCTTCGATGGGCGCGATCGGCGCGCTGCGGTCCATGACCAAGGCCGGCGCGCTCGACGTGATCCCGGTCCACGTCAGCCAGGTCGGCCCGCTGATCGCCGCAGGGGTGATCCCCTGCGACGTTGCGATGATCCAGGTCAGCCCGGCCGACGCGGACGGCAACCACTCGTGCGGCCTGATCAGCGACTACGTCCGCGCCGCGATCGACAGGGCGCGCGTCGTCATCGCCGAGGTCAACGACCAGGTTCCCTATAGCCACGGCGAGCTGATCCCCGGATCGGCGATCGACGTGAAGGTCGCCGTTTCACGCGCGCCGGTCGAAGTCGCGGCGGCCAAGATCGGCGAGACCGACGCGGCGATCGCGCGCCACTGCGCTGGCTATATCGGCGACGGCTGCGTGATCCAGACCGGCGTCGGCGCGGTACCCGACGCGATCCTGCGGCTGCTCCACGACCGCAAGGACCTCGGCGTCCACTCGGGCATGCTCGGGGACGGACTGGTCGATCTGTTCGAGGCCGGCGTGATCACCAACGCACGCAAGGAGATCGACCGCGGCGTCACGATCAACGGCGCGCTGATCGGCACGAAGCGGCTCTACGATTTCGCCAACAACAATCCGGCGATCCGCATGACGCCGACGAGCTACACCCACGATGCCGCGGTGCTCGGCCAGCTGTCGCGGCTGGTGACGATCAACTCGGCGCTCGAGGTCGATCTGACCGGCCAGGTCAACGCCGAGCAGTCGGGCGCGGCCTATCTCGGCGGCACCGGCGGCCAGGTCGATTTTGTCCGTGCCGGCGCGCGCTCGCCGGGCGGGGCGGCGCTGATGGTCCTGGCCTCGACCGCCAAGGGCGGGACGCTGAGCAAGATCGTGCCCACGCTGGCAGGCCCGGTCACCACGGCGCGCACCGAGGTCGACGTCATCGTCACGGAATACGGCGCGGCTGAGCTCAAGGGCCAGACCCTAGCCGAACGCACCAGGCGCCTGATCGCCATCGCCCATCCGGACTTTCGCGAAGAGCTCGACCGGGCGGCTCACGAAATCCAGACCCGGGGGTTCTGATATGACCGACGCCGTCCTGTTCGATGCCCGCGAAGACGGCATCGCCATCATCACGATCAACCGTCCCGAGCAGCGCAACGCGCTGAGCCGTGAGGTCCGTGAAGCGCTGTGGGATGTCTGGCGGCGGTTCGAGGCCGACGACGGCTTGCGCATCGCGATCCTAACCGGTGCCGGCGAGAAGAGCTTCTGCGCGGGCGGCGATCTCAAGGAGATGGTCGAGGCGGGCATGACCGTGCCGCCGGCCGACTTCATCCCCGCGCCTTACGACAACCTCCAGCTGACCAAGCCGACGATCGCCGCGGTCAACGGCTTCGCCTTTGCCGGCGGCTGGCTGATCGCGCAGAACTGCGACCTCTGCGTCGCCAGCACCAATGCCAAGTTCGCGATCACCGAGGTCAAGGTCGGTCGCGGTTCGCCCTGGGCGGCGCCGCTGATCCACATGATCCCGCAGCGGATCTTCATGGAGATCGTCCTGACCGGCAAGCCGATTACCGCGCAGCGCGCTTACGAGATCGGCCTGGTCAATCGCTTGGTCGAGCCGGCCGAACTGCTCGATAGCGCGATAGCGCTGGCGCACGAGGTGCTCGAAGGCGCGCCGCTGTCGGTCAAGGCCGCGCGCGAAACGGTCATGCTGTCGACCGAGATGGGCCGATCGGCCGCACTCCAGGCCGCGCGCGCCGCGCACGAATTTGCCTATAGAAGCGACGACGGCCAGGAAGGTCCGCGCGCTTTCGCCGAGAAGCGCAAGCCCGAGTGGAAGGGGCGCTAGCTCAGGCGCGAACGAGAACGCCCGCGCGATCGGCCTTGGCGGCGTAAAGCGCACGGTCGGCGCTAACGAACAGCGCCTGCGGATCGAGCTCTTCGGCTTCGGGCGCGAAAGCGAGCCCCGCCGAAACGCCGATCGTCAGCCACTGACCGTCCCAGGCCACCGGCGCGAGCAGGTTGCAGATCCGCGAACGCACCTTGGCCTCGATTTCGGCGTGGATTCCGTCAGGCGGAAGCAGGACGGCAAATTCATCGCCGCCGATACGCGAGACAAGCGAGGCATGCGGGAAAGCCCGGCGCAGTCGCTCGCCGAGTGCCACGAGACAGGCGTCGCCCGCGGCATGACCCCAGAGATCGTTGATCTGCTTGAAGCCGTTCATGTCGAACAGCAGCAGCGCGCCGACGCGGTCTGTCTCCGGCTCGTCCTTCGCGCGATCGAGGAAGCGCTGGAACGCGGCGCGGTTGGCCACGCCGGTCAGCGGATCGCATTCGGCTTGGGCGCGCAGGCGTTCCCATCGCTCGTAGTCCTCGGTGATGTCCTGTTTCATCCCGAACAGCGTCACCGCGCGCCCGTTCGCATTTTGCGTGGCGGCGGTGATGCGGATCCAGCGCCGACTGCCGTCGGGACGTATGATGTCTGCGTCGAGCGAGAAGCCAGCGCGCGCTTCGATCGCGCGGTGACGCTGGCGTTCGAGTCGTTCGCGCGATTCCTCGCCGTACATCTCGACCACCGCGCGTCGCTCGGGAATTTCGGACAGGCCGAACAACGAGAACACGCCACCGGTCCAGGTAAGCCGCTCGCTGTGGAGGTCGCAGGACCAGGCGCCGATCGATACGAGCGGGGCCGCCTGCTCGTAGAGTTCAAGCGCGGACAGGCCGTTGTCGTTGAAAGTGGCGGTGCCGTCGTTGAGAGCTCTCGATACGAGCATGGCTTTGACGGCTCCGTCCGCGGATCTGGCCACGAGCTTGGCCGCGACGGATGAAGCCTAGGGATCGATGGTAAAGACGACGTTTACCGCAGCAGCGTGAACTTGCGTTATCGCTCGGAAACAAAAGGAAAGGCGCCACAGGAGTCTTCGCCTTTTTGGAGAAGTCCTGCGACGCCTGATATCCTTCGCGCCCGTGTGTGGAGCGGTTTACTTCTCCACCGTCATCCCGGCGAAGTCGCGCTTCTGGCGCCAGTCCTCGAGCATTGCCTGCCAGTTGTCCCAGCCCAGGCCCCAGCCGCGGAACAGGAACCACTTGGCTTCCTTGTCGCCCTCGTTGGTGAAGTAGCTGGGCGTGCAGTCGTTGAGGATGCCCGAGAGGTCGAGCTCCAGTTCCTTGAACCGCTTGAGATAGGCGTCCTGGCCTTCCTGGCTCGGCTCGATCGACTTGACGCCGCTCTCCAGCGCTTCGCGGATCACCCAGGCGGCATGACGGCCCTGTTCGCCGAACTGCAGCGTCGTCGTGCCGTTGAGGCCGCCCTGAACGTAGCCGGTGAAGAACATGTTCGGGAAATTGTGCGCGGTCATGCCGTGCAGCGTCTTCGGGCCATCGGCCCAGTAGTCGTAGATCGACACGCCGTTGCGGCCGACGACATCGTCGAAGCCCCAGCGGCGCTTGAGGTCGCTGGTCACTTCGAAGCCCGAGGCGAAGATGATCGCGTCGATCTCGTATTCCTGACCATCGGCGATGAAGCCGTTCTCGGTCATGGCTTCGAGGCCCTGGGTGGCCGAGACGTCGATCAGCTTGACGTTGGGCTGGTTGAACGTGTCGAGATAGTCGTTGTTCGACAGCGGCCGCTTGCACATGAAGCGGTAGTAGGGCTTGAGTGCCTCGGCCGTGGCCGGGTCCTTGACGATCGAATCGACGCGGCGGCGGACGCGCTCCATCACCTGGAAGTCCATCTTCTCGCGGCGATCCCAGAACTCGGGCATCGGGTGCTCGGTCGCGCCCTCGGCCTTGAGGTCGGCGTTGATGTTGCGGTTCACTTCGGTCCAGAAGTCGCAGATCAGGTCGGGCGCATCGAGCGGCAGGATCTCGTTCGCCGCGCGCAGGAAGTTCTCCTGGCGCGCCGCCTGCCAGCCGGGCTGGAGCGAGGCCGCCCATTCGGGATCGGTCGGCGGATTGTCGCGCTTGTCCACGCCCGAGGGCGTGCGCTGCAGCACGTAGAGCTGCTTGGCATATTTGCCGAGGTAGGGCACGGCCTGGACCGAGGTCGCGCCCGTGCCCAGGATGGCGACGCGCTTGTCGGCCAGCTTGGTGAGTTCGGGATTGCCCCATTCGCCGCCGGTGTAGTCATAGTCCCAACGGCTGGTGTGCGACTTGTGCCCCTTGAACTTGTGGATGCCGGGGATGGCCGGGAACTTGGGCGTCGACAGCGTGCCGCCGGCCATGATCACGAACTTGGCGCGGATCGAATCGTCGCGGTCGGTGGCGACGTGCCAGCGCTTGATGCTCTCGTCCCAGGTCAGGCCCTTGATCAGCGTGTGGAACACGCCGTTGTCGCGGAAGCCGAACTTGTCGACGATCATCTGGATATATTCGTAGATCTGCTTGCCGTCCTCGAACTTCTTCGAGGGCAGCCAGCCCATTTCCTCGAGCAGCGGCAGATAGCAGTAGGCGTCGTTGTCGCACTGGATGCCCGGATAGCGGTTCCAGTACCAGGTGCCGCCGAAGCCGCCGGCGTGGTCGATGACCTTGAAATTGGTCACGCCGGCCTTGGTCAGGTGATAGGCGGCGAGAATGCCTGTCCAGCCGCCGCCGAGGATCGCGACGTCGACCTCCTCGTCGAAGGCATCGCGCGGCACGACCGGGGTGAACGGATCGTGCGCATAGGTGTCGTGGGTCAGGTGATCCTCGGGTGCGGCATACTGCTCCTGGCCTTCGCGGCGGATGCGCTTGTCGCGCTCCTGCGCGTACTTGGCCTTCATCGCCGGGATGTCGATTTCCTCGGCGGGTGGAACATTGGTCGGTTCGCAGACGAAGGTCATGGGCAGTTCCGGCTCTCTCTCGGGTGTGTCTTGGTGCGGGGAGGGCCTTAGCGCGCCGCGGACCCCAATGGCAGCATTTTGTGCGAGCGTTCAGCCGCCCTTTCGCGCCATGTCGAAGCTGTAGACGATATGGCCGACGTGGCCATGCAGGCCGAAGTCCTGCACGTCGCTCTTGTCGTGGACCTGGGGCATGGCCTGGTCGACCTCCTCGATCGTCCAGCTCGGCTGGTAGACGCCCCTGGTCTCGGCGATGAAGGCGCGGGCGATGCGGCCGCCGATCGCGGCGATCATCTCGCCCGAGACGTCGCAGCGCTCGTGCGCGAGCCAGGCGACGGTCGGCGAGACGAGCTCGGGCTCCATCGGCGGATACTGCGACACGTCGAGGCCTTCGGCCATGCGCGTCACCGCCGAGGGAACGATGACGTTGGACTTCACGTCGAATTCCTCGCCCTCGAGCGCGGCGACGTTGTTGAGGCCGATCATGCCCGACTTGGAGATGCCGTAGTTCACGCAGCGGTTGTTGCCGTAGATCCCGCCGATCGAGCTGGTCAGGACGATGCGGCCGTAGCCCGCGTCGCACATCAGCGGGTGGACTGCCTTGACCATGTAGAAGGCACCCATCAGGTGGACGTCGATCACCGACTGGAAGTCTTCGAACGAAAGCTCGCGGATCGTGCCGTAGCGGACATTGCCCGCATTGTGGATCAGGATGTCGACCTTGCCGTAGGTGTCGAGCGCGGTCTGGACGATCGCCTGGGCGCCTTCGGGCGTAGCCACGGAGTTGGTGTCGGCCACGGCCTCGCCGCCCGCCGCCTTGATCTCGTCTACCAGCTGCTGCGCGACGCCGACGTCGAGGCCGTCTCCCTTGATCGGCGCGCCGAGGTCGTTGACCACGACCTTGCAGCCCTTCTCGGCGAGCAGGCGCGCATAGGCCGCGCCGAGCCCGCGGCCGCCACCGGTGATCACCGCCACGCGGTCGTCGAAACGCAGTTCAGTCATCGGGATTCCTTCAAGGTTAGACCGGCTGCCAGATCGGCGAGCCGCGTTCGGCGCGGTTGGACGGGACGACGCGGCCGTCGATGTCGGTCAGGCCGTACTCCTGGGCCAGTTCGGCGTTGATGAAAGTTCCGCCCGATCGCGCCATGATCGCGGGATCGGCGGCGAGCGCGGCGACAACGCGGCCGGGAAACTCGGGCGAGCTGCCTGCCGAACTGCGCAGTTGCGCGGCCATGCCCGGAACCGACTTGAGGTTCTCGATCGCGCGCTCGGTATAGGTGAAGCCCTGCCACAGCGACAGCGAGGCGACGCCGTGTTCCTTGAGTTCGATGGCCATGTCGCGCGCCATGCGGTCGAGGCCGGCCTTCGCCGTGCCGAAGATCGGCCCGTAGGTATAGGTCACGCCGACGTAGCCCGAAATGCCGACGATCAGCCCCGACTTCTGCGGCACCATGATCCTGGCCGCATGCCAGGCGGCGACGTAGGCGGCGCGCAGACCGATGTCGAACATCTCCCAGTTCGACAGCGGCTTTTCCCAGAAGCCACCCGGCTGGGTCAGTTCGGGCGGAATGACGATGGCGTTGTTGACGAGCAGGTCGAGCCGACCCTGTTCGTCCTGCACTCGCGCGAACAGCGCGGCGATCTGCGCATCGTCGGCAAGATCGAGCTGGACGGCAATGCCTTTGCCGCCGCGCGCATCGACTTCTGCAGCAGTCTCGCCGATCGTGCCCGAGAGGCCCTCGTGGCCCGCGGCGATGGTCCTGCCGGTGACGTAGACGGTGGCGCCCTGCTCGGCGAGCGCGAGCGCGATGCCCTTGCCCACCCCGCGACTGGCGCCGGTGACGACCGTGACCTTGCCGGCCAGTGGTTTATCCGCGCCCGAAGCCATCGTCTCTCCTCTCGCACTCTTATGCCGGCGAGGAATGCCGCGCATCGGTGTGAGCGTCTTGACCTATGCAGACAAAATCGGGCGTTTCAACCCGGGCCGCGGTCTCGACGGCAAGATTGTATACGTTCGACGAGTCCCGGGCTTGACGCTCGCTCGTACAGCCGTCCAGAAGATCGCCGAGCTTGACCGGGAAGCCCGGTCGAGGAGCCGGGAGAGCACGACAATGACCCAGACCACGCCGCGCTATGTCTCGACCAATCCGGCTCAGACCGTCGAGGGCTGGACGCTCGATCGCCTGACGCGGCCGAGCCGCCTGTTCAGCGCCAACGGCCTCCACACGGGCAAGGACGGGCGCGTCTATATCGCATCGGTTGGCGGCAGTCAGGTCAGCGCGATCGACGTCGACACCGCCGAGATCGAGGTCATCAGCCCGATGGGCGGCGCGATCATCGGGCCCGACGATCTGACCTTCGACGACGAGGGCAACCTCTACGTGACCGAAATCACCGAGAACAAGGTCAAGGTGCTGCGGCCCAACGGTACCAGCGAGGTTCTTGCCGACCTGCGCGTGGCCAACCCGATCACCTTCCATCAGGGACGGCTGATTGCCGGCGAACTCCACTATGGCGGCCAGATCGTCGAGGTGAACCGTGGCGGCGGCATCGAGCGCGTGATAGCGGACAACGTGCCGATGGCGAACGCCTTCCAGGTCGGGCCCGACGGCAAGCTCTATTTCCCCGCGCAGGCGGCGAACGAGATCTGGCGCGTCGATCTCGACGGTGGCGAGCCCGAAGTGGTCGTGAAGGATCTCGGCGTGCCCGACTCCGTCAAGTTCCACCCCGACGGCTATATCGTCTCGACCCAGGTCCATAGCGGCCAGGTGCTGAAGATCGATCCGCGCACGGGCGCGAAGGAGGTTCTGGCGGACATCGGTCCCGGGCTCGACAACGTCGCCTTCGTCGGCAACCGCACCTTCGTCTCGCACATCACCGGCTCGATCCACGAGATCGTCGCGCCGGGCCAGGCCAAGCCGCTGGTCGAGAAGGGCATGCAGTGGCCGCTCGGCCTTGCCGTGGCCGAGGATGGCGAGCTGTTCATCGCCGACGGTGGCTTCACCTATACGCTGCAGCCGGGCGGCGAGCCCGAGCTGGCGGGCATGCTGTTCTCGCCGGGCTTCCCCGGCTGGGTGCGCGATGTCGCCGCCGCGGGCGCGGGCGAGTGGATCGTGACGACGGCCAACGGCGACGTCGCCCGGTTCCGCCCGGCGGCGGAGGAAAGCGAGATGCTGGCCCAGGGCTACGATCGCCTGATGGGCTTGGACGTGGCGACGAGCGGCGCGGTGGTCTTCGCCGAGATGCCGACCGGACGCCTGCTCTCGGTCGAAGGCGGCAACGTCAGCGAACTGGCGCGCGGACTGGATCAGCCGATGGGCGTCGCGGTCGGTCCCGATGGCGCAGTCTATGTCGCCGAGGCCGGTGCGGGCCGTGTCACCAAGGTTGCGGGCGGCAAGACCGAGACCGTGATCGACGGCTTGGGCACACCCGAAGGCCTGGCGATCGTCGGCGGCAAGCTCTACGTCGTCGATACCGACAGCAAGCAGGTGATCGAGAGCGACCTGGCGGGCGGCAATCGCCGTGCGATCGGCGCGAACCTGCCCGTCGGCGCGCCCGCGGGGATCATCCCCAAGCAACTCGGCAGCGTCGGCGACATGTGCGGTCCGATGACCACCTTTGCCGGTCTAGCGGCGGGCGGCGATGGCACGATCTACGTTGCCGGCGCGGCCGAAGGCAGCGTGCTCGCGCTGCGCCCGGCCTGATAGAACATCAAAGGAGAGAAACGATGCTGAAGCAGATCTGCTTCTTCAAGAAGCGGCCCGACATGACGCTCGACGAGTTCATGGACTACTACGAGAACCAGCATTCGCAGCTGGCCAAGAAGTCGGGCGCCAAGCCGGCGATCCCCAACGCCGTGCGCTATGTCCGCCGCTACCTGAAGCCCGAAATCAACCCGGTGACGGGGCAGGTCCACGATGCCGGCTACGACTGCATCATGGAGATCTGGTGGAACAGCCGCGAGGACTTCGAGAACTCGCAGCGCATCATCGCCGATCCCGAACGCCTGCCGATGACCAAGGCCGACGAGAAGAACCTGTTCGCCAGCCACGACAATCCCATCGTGACCTGCATCGAATACGATTCGCCGATGGGCCCGAACGGCGAGACCGGTCGGGTGGAAGTGGTCTACGATTGATCGTCAATTCCTCCCCGAGACAAGCTCGGGGAGGAACTACCTCTCGCTCAATACTGCCGCAGCCCCGTCGCGTCGTCTTCCTTGAAGACCGGGATCGGCTCGATCGCCTTCATCACCACCAGCGGAATCTTGCGGCTCGTCGACTTCTGATAGTCGGCGTAGAACGGGAAGCCGTCGACCATGAAGTCCCAGATCTTCTGGTATTCCTCGCCCTCGGGCTCGCGCCAGGTAGCGCGGAAGGCCTGGGTGGCGACCTGGAACTCGACCTCTGCCATCTCCTTGATGTTGAGATACCAGTCGGGGTGGGTATCGGCGCCGCCCTTCGAGGCGACGATCACCACTTCGCCGGCGATGTCGCCGTAGCAGAGCGCGGTGATGAAGATCTTGCCGCTCTTGCGGCCCTTGTACTTGATCATGCAGTGCGTCGCGAAGGAGCGGCCGCCCACGGCGGTGATGTCCATGATATGGCCCTCGGCGCCGCCCGACTTCAGATACATTTCGCGGTGCTCGGCCACCCAGTCCTTGCGGACCGCGGCGATGGCGGATGACGATTCGTCACTCATGTCACTCTCCGTGGATACATAGTCTGCCGGCCATCTTCGGCATTTCACCCGGGCTGTCCAGCCTGCAGAACCCTCGCTTTCTTGACCGAGGTCAATTATATGCTGAACGGGTGTGCAGTATTGCGTGCCTGTGCCAATACCGACATAGCGAGCCGATATAGGGCCGAACATTTGCGAGGGAATGCGATGACCGAGATGGGAAAGATCGTTGAGGTGGCGGACGAGCTGACCGCACCGGTCACGATCGGGCCGGAAGCCTACATTTCCGAGGAATACGCAAAGGCCGAGGCCGATAAGCTCTGGCGCAAGGTCTGGCTCCAGGCCGGTCGGCTCGAAGACATCCCCAATGTCGGCGACTACATCACCTACGACGTGCTGGCCGACTCGGTGATCATCATGCGCAGCGGCGAAACCGAGCTGCGTGCCTTCCACAACGTCTGCCCCCACCGCGGTCGCCGGCTGATCGACACACCCAAGGGCCAGCGCAACGCGCGGGGCAACAAGACCAATATCGTCTGCGGGTTTCACGGCTGGACCTTCGATCGCCAGGGCTCGTGCACCTATATCGAGCACCAGGAAGACTGGCAGGGCAAGCTGACCGAAGAGCGCACCGCGCTCGGCAAGGTCCAGGTCGACACCTGGGGCGGCTGGCTGTGGATCAACCTCGATCCCGATGCCGGCACGCTCGCCGAATACCTCGAGCCGGCGGCGGGCCTGCTCGATCCGTTCGAGCTCCAGAACATGCGGCCGCGCTGGCGCAAATGGGTGGTGTTCGACTGCAACTGGAAGGTCGCGATGGAGGCCTTCAACGAGACCTACCACGTCTCGACCACGCACCCCGAATTCATGGAATTCGGCCAGTTCCGCGGCTGGGGCCGCAACCAGGGGCTGCACTCGAACATCGGCTACGATGCGCCGAAGGGTCGTGAGGAAGACCAAGCCAAGCTGCGCCTCGGCGCCGGCGACGATCCGCGCAAGTCTACCTGGGAAATGCAGGACTTCACCTGGAAGAACGCCAATACCAACACGACCATGACCCTGGTCGAGGCGGCCAAGCGCCTGATCGACGAACTGCCCGAGGATACCCCGGCGCCCGAGGTCTCGAAGCACTGGCTGGCCTCGGCCCGCGCCGCCGACGAGGCGCGCGGCGTGGTCTGGCCCGTGGTCGATCCTTCGCACACGGCGAAGAGCGGCACCTCGTGGCAGATATTCCCGAACACGCAGATCGGCCATGCGGTGAACAACATGCTGGTCTACCACTATCGGCCCTACAAGGCCGATCCCAACAAGTGCATCTTCGAGGCTTCTGTCTACGAACTGTACCCGGAAGGCGAAGCGCCCGAGACCGATTGGGAATATACCGAACCCGGCGACTGGCCGCCTGTGCTCCAGCAGGACTTTGCCAACATGGCCGCGGTGCAGGAAGGCATGAAGAGCTCAGGCTTCCGCGGCACGCAGCCCAATCCCTACATGGAACGGACCGTGCCGAGCCTTCACTACAATCTGGCGCGCTTCATGGGCACAGGGGCGCCGCGCAAGATCGATTGATCCAGGCCGTCGTTCCCGCCTTGGCGGAGATGACAGGGCTTCACGCGACGCGGCGCGGCGCCCTAACGCCGGCCGCGCGTGGCTTCGCGCACGCGCCGCAGCAGATCGTCGAAGTCGCCATCACGCGGGACGAGGTAGATGTCCTTGAGATCGCGCCCCACGGTTTTCATGTCCCTTTCGGTCAGAAGCCCGATGGCGACGATCTTGTCGGTGCCCGTCATTCGTTTGCCCTCGAATACTTCACTGGAACCATGTTCCGGGTATCAAGCGGTTCAGGATTCCCGCCTCGTCCTTGGATGGGGTCGGGGTCGTTATCATCAAGGCGATGACGTAAAACGTGGTCAGGCCGACCAATACCCAGACCACTTTCCGCAGCATCATCTTTCGATCGAAACGATGGCGGACATGTCATTGGGCGACCTCGATAAATAAAGCGTCATGAAGAATGTACGCGGTGGCGGCGTTAGGGTTCCTGCCGCGATGGCTCGCCTCGTCGCAAGACGGCGCGGGTCGGTCGACCGGCCCGGTGCGCGAGCAGCGGGATCGGGCTTAACCCATGTTGGTGGCAAACCGGCGGAAGCCATGGTAAAAGGCAAACAGCGCCGGCCGTAATCGGCCAGTCGGCGCCTGAGAGACAGCAGACGTATGCGCTCCCGCCATAGCTCGGAGCATCACCATGCCTTTGTTTACGATAACGCCATCGGATACCGATCATGCGCCGGTCGAAGTCTCGTCGCCGGACGCGGCTGCCGTGCTCCACACGATCGCGCGCTTGAACTGCGGCGAAGCCGAAGTGCTTGAAGACGGGATTTACGTCTTTTCGGTGCGGCTCGACAACAATGGCCTCTGGCATATCCACCAGCGTAGCGAGGCGGACGCCGAACCGATCCCGGTTTACGGCTGACGCGTCTAACGTCCGCCGCGTGCGATCGCGCGAAGCAGATCCGCGAACTCGTCGTCGCGCACAGGATCGTACAACTTGCGCATCCCTGTATGGAGATTGCGGCGCTCCTCCGCGTCTATGCGGCGGAACCGGCGAGGGGCGTTGAAATCGGGCATGTCGGTAGCAATAACGTCAGTAGCGGCGAAGCGTTCCCTGACGGCGGCGAGTTGTGTCGTTGATCCGTCCAGCCGTGGGCTCGTCGAGCCTTCTATTCGCTGGTTTCGAGGCGCTGGCACATTGTGCCGATCTCCAGCAGCAATAGCTTGGCATCGAACGGCTTGCCGATCAGTGGTGCTTCGAGATGGCCGACGGGCAGGTGGTCGCGGCCGTAGCCGCTGACGAAAAGGAACGGTATCCCGGCACTGGCAAGCGCGTCGGCCACGGCATCGACCGGTTGGCCCTGGAGGTTGCCGTCGAGAATGACCCCATCGATCGCCAGATCGGCGATCAGGCGCAAAGCCGCGGCGGGATCCGACGCCGCGCCGACCACCACCGCGCCGGCATCCTCGACGATTCCCGTAAGTTCGAGCGCGATCAGGGGCTCGTCCTCGACGATGACCAGCCGTAGCCCCTTGATGCCCTGACTCGCGCTGGCGGCGCCCGATGAAGCCGCCGTGCTAGAGCCGCCCGCCGCGATCGGGGCGGTCTTGGCCGAGCCGAGATAGGGCAGGGTCAGCCGCCAGACGATCCCGGCCGTGTCGTAGGTCGCGGTGGCGCTGCCGCCGTCGGCCCTGAGGCTGCGCTCGATCAGCGCCGTGCCGAAACCCCGGTGCGTCGGCGCCGCGAGTGCAGGGCCGCCGCGCTCGATCCAGTCGAGTTCGAGCAAGCCGTTCGCCACGCGCCAGGTCAGGCCGACACTGCCTGCAGGCACCGACAGCGCGCCGTACTTGTGCGCGTTGGTGACCAGTTCGTGGAGCACGAGCGCGAGATGCAGCGCCGGCTCGGGGGCGAGGTCGATATCTGGGCCTCTGGCGGCGAGCCGCTCTGCCGCGAAGGTGCCGATCGCGGCCTGGCCGGCGATCAGTTCGCGCAGGCTAGCCCCTTGCCAGGTCGCGCTGCTGAGCAGCGAATGCGCGCGCGCGAGTGCCTGGACCCGACCGAGGAAGGTCGGCGCGAAGTCCGAAGGCCCTGAAGAGTGACGCAGGGTCTGCTGGGCGATCGCCTGGACCGACGCGAGCGTGTTCTTCACGCGGTGATTGAGCTCGCCGACGAGCAGGCGCTGGGTCTCCTCGGCGCGCTTGCGCTCGGTTACGTCGAGCATCTGGACATTGATCGACATCAGCCGGCCACCAGCGTCGCGGAGTGCCGAGCAATAGCATTCGCAGTCGAGCGTATAGCCTTCGGCCGTGCAGAACCTGAGCGTGCGGGTCGCGCGCTCGGTCGCGCCGTCGATCATTCCCGCCAGCAGTTCGGCGAAGTGGCCGTCGTCGTCGGGGCAGATCCACTTGATCCGCGCGGCACGGAAGCCCGCAACCTCGGCCGAGCGCCAGCCGAACAGCCGCTCGGCGCCCTGCGACCAGGCGATGATGCGCTGCTCGCGATCGAGCTCGACGATGGCGAGCGGCGAATTGTCACGGTGCGCGGTCAGCCGGGCGAGGGCAGCGGCGTGCTCGTCGCGCTGGCGCGCGAGTTCCGCGCGCTGCCGGTACAGCTCGACGAAGATTTCGACTTTGCTGCGCACGACCTGCGGGTCGACAGGCTTGAACAGATAGTCGACCGCGCCGGCCTCGTAGCCGCGGAAGCGGCGGCGCTCGTCGGTGCCTACGGCGGTCAGGAAGATGATCGGCACGCGCCGCGTGCGTTCGGCCCCGCGCATCAGCTCGGCCAGCTCGAAGCCATCCATGCCGGGCATCTGCACGTCGAGCAGCGCGAGCGCGACGTCGTGAACCAGCAGCAGTTCGAGCGCCTCGATCCCCGAGCGCGCCTGGAGCAGCTGGACCCCTTCGTCGCGCAGCAGGGCTTCGAGTGCGATCAGGTTCTCGGGGACGTCATCGACCGCGAGGACGCGGACCAGGTCAGGCGGCGTCATCGGCGATCCCCCGCAGTGGAGCCGTGTTGCGGCGGTAGATCTTCTCGCGCTCGTCGAAGTCGGCGAAGGCCTCGGAATGGCGAGAGAACCGCAAGGTCTCCTTCGAGCCGAGCCCGAGGAAGCCGCCGCGCACCAGCGATTCCCCGAACAGCCCGAGCGCGCGATCCTGCAGGTCGCGATCGAAGTAGATCAGCACGTTGCGGCTGGAGACGAGGTGGACTTCGGAGAAGACCTCGTCGCTGGCCAGGTTGTGCTCGGCGAAGACCGCGCGGCGGCGCAACGACTTGTCGAACACCGCGGCGCCGTAAGCCGCCGTGTAGTAGTCCGAGAGCGAGGCCTTGCCGCCGGCGAGGCGGTGGTTCTCGGTGAACTGGGGGATCCGCTGGAGATCGTAGATCCCCGCCTCGGCCTTGGTCAGCGCGGCGGGGCTGATGTCGGTGCAGTAGAAGATCGTGCGATCCTCGAGCCCTTCCTCGCGGAACAGGATCGCCAGCGAGTAGAACTCCTCGCCATTGGCGCAGCCGGCAATCCAGACCTTGAGCGAGGGATAGGTGCGCAGGTGCGGCACGACCGTCTGGCGCAACGCCAGGAAATAGGCAGGATCGCGGAACATCTCGCTGACCTGAATGGTCAGGAAGCCCATCAGCTCGGCGAAGGTGGCGGGCTGTCGCAGCAGGCGGTGCTGGAGCTCGGACAGGCTGGCCAGGCCGAAGCGCGCCAGTGCGCGCGCCATGCGCCGGTGCAGCGAGGCGCGCGAATAGCCGCGGAAGTCGTAGTGGTACTGACGCCAGATCGCTTCGAGCAACAGGTCGAGCTCGATGTCCTCGTGCGGTTCGAAGGTTTCGATCAGCGCGGCATCCATACCCGTACCAGACTGAGCAATTTGTCGACGTCGAGCGGCTTGGCGAGATAGTCGTTGGCGCCGGCATTGAGGCATTCCTGCTGGTCGCGCTCCATCGCCTTGGCGGTCAGCGCGATGACGGGGAGGTTGCGGCCCCAGTCGCGCCCGCGGATCTCGCGCGTCGCCGTGAGCCCGTCCATCTCGGGCATCATCACGTCCATCAGCACCAGGTCGATCGGCTCGGCCGGATCGCGCGCGGCCGCGTCGAGCGCCTGCAGCGCCTCGATGCCGTTGCGCGCGATGCGCACCTCCACGCCATGCGGTTCGAGCACCGAGGACAGCGCATAGATGTTGCGGATGTCGTCCTCGACCACGAGCACGCGGCGGCCTTCGAGCGCGGCGTCGCGGTTCAGCGACTTGACGATCAGCTGCTGCTGCGGCTCGGGCAGCTCGGAGACGATCTGGTGGAGGAACAAGGTCACCTCGTCGAGCAACCGCTCGGGCGACTTGGCGCCCTTGACGATGATAGACTTCGAATAGCGCCGCAGCCGCAGCTCCTCGTCCTGCGACAGGTCGCGGCCGGTGTAGACGATCACCGGCGGGAAGCCGACGCTCTCGTCGGCGCTCAGCCGCTCGAGCAGGTCGAGCCCCGAGGCGTCGGGCAGGTTGAGGTCGAGCACCATGCAGTCGAAGGTCTCGCGGCCGAGCATGTCGAAGCACTGCGCGGCCGAATGGGCCTCGACCGTCTCGACGTCGCGCGAGGCGAGCAGCAGGCGCACGCTCTCGGCCTGCTGCGCATCGTCCTCGACCACGAGCACGCGGCGCAAGCGGTGCGCCATGCGCTCCTCGAGGCTTTCGAGCATGCCGACGAGCTGCTCGCGCAGCACGGGCTTGAACAGATAGCCGATCGCCCCGCCCGACAGCGCGGCCTGGCTGTCGTCGTCGACCGAGACGACGTGGACCGGGATATGCCGCGTGCGCACGTCGCGCTTGATCCGGTCCAGCACCGAGAGCCCGGTGTGGTCGGGCAGGTTCATGTCGAGGATCACGGCGCTGGGCACGTACTGCCGCGCCAGCAGCGCGCCTTCGTCGGCCGTGCCGGCGATCAGGCACTGGAAGCCCTGCTCGTGCGCGAGATCGGCGAGGATCTGCGCGAAGACCGGATCGTCTTCGACGATCAGGATCACCCGGCTGTCGCCGCTCAGGCCCTCGCGGTCGTCCTCGGGGACATTGGCCGGGCGGCGCAACGCGGGGGCGGGATTGGTCGGCTGGGGCCGCGCCGCGATAGGTGTCGGCGCGGCCGCCTGCTGGAAGAACCCCGGCTCGTAGCGCTCGGGCAGGGCCAGCGAGAAGGCGCTGCCCTGGCCCTCGGCGCTCTCGACGCCGACGTCGCCGCCGAGCAGACGGGCGAGCTCGCGCGAGATCGACAGGCCCAGGCCCGTGCCGCCGTACTTGCGGCTGATCGTGCCGTCGGCCTGGCGGAAAGCCTCGAAGATCACCTGCTGCTGCTCGACCGCGATGCCAACGCCGGTGTCGCGCACGGTGAAGGCGATCCGCCCATCGATTTCGCGCGATACCTGGAGGGTCACGCTGCCGCGATCCGTGAACTTGATCGCGTTCGACAGGAAGTTCTTGAGCACCTGTTCGAGCCGCTGTGGGTCGGTTTCGATCTCGGCGGTATCGGCCCCGGTTTCGATCGCCAGCTCGAGCCCCTTGGAGGCGGCCGAAGGCGCGAACAGCGCCTTGAGCTTGTCGAGCATCGGCCCGACGCGGATCTTGCGCGGCTGCAGTTCGAGCTTGCCCGCCTCGATCTTCGAAATGTCGAGGATGTCGTTGATCAGGGTCAGCAGGTCGTTGCCCGAGGTCTCGATCGTCTGCGCGTGCTTGACCTGGTCGGCCGAGAGATTGCCCGCGCGGTTCTCCGCCAACAGCCGCGCCATGATCAGCAGCGAGTTGAGTGGCGTGCGCAGCTCGTGGCTCATGTTGGCGAGGAATTCGGACTTGTAGCGGCTTGCCGTTTCGAGCTCGCTGGCCTGCGCGCGCAAGGAGGCCTGGGTGCGCGAAAGATCGTCGCGCTGGCCTTCGAGCTGGCGCGTCTGGTCCTCGAGCTGGGCATTGGTCTGCTCAAGCTCGCTCTGCTGCGCTTCGAGCCGCGCCGCCGATTCCTGAAGCTGGCGGCTCTGCGTCTCGAGCTCGTCATTGCTCGCGCGCAGCTCCTCGCTCTGCGCCTGCAGTTCCTCGGCCTGCTGCTGGGTTTCTTCGAGCAGCTCCTGCAGGCGGGCTCGGTACTTGCCCGAGCGGATCGCCACGCCGAGCTGGCCGGCGACGCGCGTCATCAGCGTCTCGGCGTCGGCCAGGCGATCGGCGGGCAGGCCCAGCTCGACCACGGCGTTGACCACGCCGTCGGCGAAGGTCGTCGCCAGCAGCAGTGACTGGGGCTTGGCCGCGCCCAGGCCCGAGCCGAAATAGAGATAGCCCTCGGGCACTTCGGTCAGCACGAAATTGCGGCGGTCGGTCACCGCCTGGCCGAGCAGACCGTCGCCCAGGTCGAAGCGCTCGGGCACCTTGGCGTCGGCGGGAACGCCGTAGGTCGAATAGCGGCGGAAGCCTTCACCGTTGCGGATGAACACGGCGCCGGCGCGCGCGCCGAGATAGTCGCAGAGGAAGCGCAGCGCCTGGCCGCCGAGCTGGTCGAGCGGCAGTTCGCCACCCAGCGCTTCGGCGAGACCAACCTGGCCGCCTTGCAGCCATTCTTCGCGGCGGATCGCCAGCCGGTTGCGGATGAAGAAGAAGCCCACGCTCGCGAGAATCCAGGCGACGGCCACGCCGATCGAGCGGTTGATGATGGCCACTTCGGGATCGACCCCGGCGGGCGCGAGGCTGAATCCGGCGATGGTCAGCAGCGTTGCGATCGCGGCCATGACCAGCGGTACCTGCGCGCGTGGCGCGAGATAGGCGAGAACCACGGGCAGGAGGTAACTGACCCAGACCGCGGTTCCGAGCGGGAACAGCATGTCCGCGACGAAAGGCAGCGCCAACAGCGCTGCGAGGGCCGTGTAGAGCCACGGCGCGCGATCGCTAACGTCGACCGGCTTCATGCTGCGCTCGGCTTCGAATGGCTATCTTTGGAAGATGCGACGTTGACGGCCGTCGCAGCCGGAATGCTTATCGAAAACACATGAAATCCCACCGTTCTGGCGCGAACGCCGGGCCGGGCGAATGGTTCCAGAGAAGGTGAGATTTTTTCGTGGAGGGATCGGCGGTTAGGTGCGGCTGGCTATTTGCCTTCGTACACACTCTCTGTCGGTCGCCTCTGCGCAGGGGCGGCCGACAGGGAATAAGGCGGGAGAGGGGAGCGGTCTCGCCGTGCCCCGATGATCAGAACTTCATCGAGAACGGATCGCGCTTGTCGCCCGAGAAGTCGATGAAGACGTTCTTGGTCTGCATGAATTCCTGGATCCCGGCCTCGCCGCGCACGCGGCCGAAGCCCGAATCCTTCATGCCGCCGAACGGGGCCTGCGGTGCGGCGACGCGGTAGGTGTTGACCCAGACTACGCCCGACTGGATCGACCGCATCATCCGCAGGCAGCGGCTGATGTTCTCGGACCAGATTCCCGAGGCCAGGCCATAGGGCGTGTCGTTGGCGATCGAAACCGCCTCGTCCTCGTCGTCGAACGGGATGATCGACAGCACCGGGCCGAAGATCTCCTCGGCCGCGACCTTCATCTCGTTCTTCACGTCGGCGAAGATCGTGGGTTCGATGAAGAAGCCCTTTTCAAGCCCAGGCCCCTCGGCGCGGCCACCACCGGCGACGAGCCGCGCGCCGTCACCCTTGGCGGCTTCGATGAAGGAGAGGATCTTGGCGAACTGCGGCTCGTTGGCGGCGGTGCCCATTTCGGTCTCGGGCAGGCGCGGATCGCCCATCCTGATCATCGCCGCGCGCTTGGCCAGGCCCTCGACCATGCGATCGTAGACGCCGCGCTGGACCAGCAGCCGCGAGCCGGCGATGCAGGTCTGCCCCGTCGCGCCGAAGATGCCGGCGAGCGCGCCGATCAGCGCGCGGTCGAAGTCGGCATCGTCGAACACGATGTTCGGGCTCTTGCCGCCCAGTTCCATCGTCACGGGCTTGAGGTTGCTGCCCGCCTTGGCGGCGATCAGCCGGCCGACGCCGGGGCTGCCGGTGAACGAGATCTTGTCGACCAGTGTCGAGCCGGTCAGCGCCGCGCCGACGTCGCCCGCGCCGGTGACGACCTGGACCACGCCCGCGGGGAAGCCGGCCTGCTCGCAGAACTTCGCCACTTCGAGCGTGGTGGTCGAGGCGTGCTCGCTGGGCTTGAGGATCACGCAGTTGCCCGCGGCGAGCGCCGCCGGCAGCGTGTTGGTCAGGATCGCGACGGGCGAGTTCCAAGCGGTGACGCAGGCGACCACGCCGTAGGGAACGCGGATCGCGAAATCGAGCGTGTCCTTCTGGTCGAGCGGGATCACGTCGCCGTGCATCTTGTCGGCCCAGGCCGCGTAATAGCGGAAGATCCGCGCGGCATAGCCCATCTGGTTGTGCGTCTCGCGAATGACCTTGCCGTTGTCGGTGGTCTCGAGCAGCGCCATGCGATCGGCATCGGCGTCGAGCAGGTCGGCCACCTTGTTGAGCAGCTTGGCGCGCTCGCCAGGCGTGGTCTTCGACCAGGTCCTGTCGAAGGCGCGGCGGGCGGCGTGGATCGCTTCCTCGACGTCGCCCACCGTGGCGACGGGGATCGTCGCGTGGACCTCCTGGTTGTAGGGATTGATCGCGGGCAGGGTGCCGCCGTCGGCAGCGGGCCGCCACTGGCCGTCGATGAAGAGCTGGTAGGTCGTGGTCACGGGTATTCTCCGGGGGAGGAAAGGCTCAGACGGCAGTGGTGCGGACGGTGGCGACCATGTTCCGGGCCTCGCCCTGCTGGGTCCAGACTTCGGCGCCGTCGTCGGTGACGTCGCCGCAGACGTGCAGCGGCGCGCCGTCGAAGGCGGGCTTTTCGCCGCGGAAGTCGAAACCGGTGATCGGCGCCGACAGCTTGCGCGCGGCGAGGTCGATCAGCAGGGTCGCCTGCAGCGGACCGTGGACGACGAGCGCCGGATAGGCTTCTTCCTCGATCGCATAAGGCCGGTCGTAATGGATGCGGTGGCCGTTCATCGTCAGCGCCGAATAGCGGAACAGCAGCACCGAATTGGGATCGAGCGTCTCGGCCCAGGCCGCAGCCGGTGCCGGGCCGGCGACGGGCGCGGGCAGCGAACCGGCGGCGGGCTCGCGATAGACAAGGTCCTGCTCCTCGCGGATCGCCACGCCGTCGCCCGCGTCGAACTCGTGCTGGACGGTGACGAAGACGAGCGTGCCCGAGCGGCCGGTCTTCTCGGTGACCGACAGGATCGTCGAGGTCTTGGTCACCGTGTCGCCGACATGCAGCGGCTTGAGGAAGGTCAGGCGGCCGCCGGCCCACATGCGGCGCGGCAGGGCCACCGGCGGCAGGAAGCCGCCCTTGGCCGGATGGCCGTCGTTGCCGAGGCCCTGCGGCGGCTTGACGTCCCAGAAGTAGAGCCAGTGGTGGAGCAGCGGCAGTTCTTCGCCGGCCTTGAGCGCGCCGTCGCCGCCGAGCGCCACGCTCAGCGCATTGCTGCGCGCGGGCTCCAGCACGTCCACAACGCTCTGGCTCTTGCCGATCCAGCTGTCGAATTCGCTCACGCAGTCTTTCCTTCGATGATGGGCCGCGAACGGCCGAAGATGGTGCCGGCCAGGGTCGCCAGGCCGGCGGTCAGCAGCAGCACGCTCGTGGTCTGGGACGATCCCTGGACGACGAGCAGCTGCGCGATGAACGGAACGACGGCGCCGCCGAGCACGCCGCCGAGATTGAAGGCGAGCGAGACGCCGGTGTAGCGCGAGCGCACGGGAAACAGCGTCGCCAGCCAGGCGCCGAGCGGGCCGTTGTTGAGCCCGAGCACGAACATCGCCGCGCTCAGGGTGACGCCCGCCACGGCCATCGAGCCCGAGCGGAGCCCGGCCTCGAAGACCAGGCCAAGCAGGGCGGTGCAGGCGGCGCCGATGATCAACACGCGACGCGGGCCGGCGCGGTCGGCCCAGACGCCGGCGATCAGGATGCCGCCGACGTAGAAGCAGTTCGCCAGGATCTGCAGCAGCAGGAAGCTCTCGCGTTCATAGCCGAGACTCGACACCGCCAGCGCCAGGGCAAACGAGGTGGCGAGGTAGAACACTGCGAACGTCGCGACCACGCCGCCGGCGCCCGCGAGGACCTGCCAGCCGTGGCGCGAGACGATCTCGACGATGGGCACGCGCACGACCTCTTCGCGCGCGACGGCCTGCCGGAACTGCGGCGTTTCCTCGATCTTCAGGCGGATCCACAGGCCCAGGATCACGAGCACGGCGCTGGCGATGAACGGCAGGCGCCAGCCCCAGGCCATGAACTGCGCGTCGCTCAGCAGCAGGCCGATCAGCAGGAACACGCCGTTGGCGGCGAAGAAGCCGATCGGCGAACCGAGCTGCATGATCGAGACGAAACGCGCTTCCCAGCCTGGCGGGGCATGTTCGGCGGTCAGCAGCGCCGCGCCGCCCCATTCGCCGCCGAGGCCGAAGCCCTGGCCGAAGCGCATCAGGCAGAGCAGCGCCGGCGCGATCCAGCCCGCCTGTGCATAGGTCGGCAGGAAGGCGATCGCCAGGGTCGAGACGCCCATCGTCAGCAGCGAGGCGACGAGGGTGGACTTGCGGCCGATCCGGTCGCCGAAATGGCCGAAGACCACGGCGCCAAGCGGCCGCGCGAAGAACGCAAGGCCGAAGCTCGCGAAAGCCAGCAGCGTCTGCGCCGCGGGCGACTGCGCGGGGAAGAACAAAGGGCCGAAGACCAGCGCCGCGGCCGTGCCGTAGATGAAGAAGTCGTAGAACTCGACCGCCGTGCCCATCAGCGCGGCCAGCAGCACGCGCCGCTTGGCCTGCATGGGATGAGGGGTGGCCGCGCTCACGTCAGCCCCGCTGGTGCAGCAGCGGCAGGCCCGCGCGCGGCCAGTCGACCGCGATCAGCAGGCCGCGGCCCGAGACGGTGATATAGGCGGTCTTCATGTCGGGCCCGCCGAAGGCGATGTTGGTGCAGTAGGGCTCGGGGCCCTCCCAGTATTCGAGCTTCTCGCCTTCGGGCGAGAATACGGTGATGCCGCCGGTGACCAGGGTCGCGACGCAGATGTTGCCATTGGCCTCGAGCGCCATCGAATCGAAGCGCTGATAGCCGGTGGCCTGGCCGAGCATCTGGCCGCCGTTGGGCGAGGGCCAGGCGATCTTCTCGACCTCGCCGCGGCCCGTGATCGGCCAGTGCCAGAGCCGGCCGGTCTCGGTCTCGGAGACGTAGAGCGTCTTCTCGTCGGCCGAGAGCCCGCAGCCGTTGGGCGTGACCATCGGGAAAATCGCCTGCTTGATCCACGAGCCGTCGGCCGCGGCGTGGTAAACCACGCCCTGGTCCATGACGCCGTCATAGGTCTTGCCGTGATCGGTGAACCACAGGTCGCCCTGCGCGTCGAAGACGATGTCGTTGGGGCCGTTGATCGCTTTGCCGTCGCAGTGGGTGTAGAGCGTGGCGACTTCGCCCGAGGCCAGGTCGACGCGCTGGATCGAGCCGCCGGTGTAGTCTTGCGCGCGGCCGTGCGGGCGGTCGTAGCCCTGGGTCGCGAAGATGTCTTCCTTGAGCCAGTGGAAGCCGCCGTTGTTGGCGACGTAACAGGCGCCGTCGGGGCCCATCGCCGCGCCGTTCGGCCCGCCGCCGAGCTCGGCCGCGACCGACTTGGTGCCGTCGGGCAGGATGCGGACCAGCCGGCCGCCCTTGATCTCGACCACGAGGACCGACCCGTCGGCGAGGACGATCGGCCCCTCCGGGAAGTCGAGCCCGTCGGTGACGATCCGGTAGTCGAGCTTGAAGGTCTGCATCGTGGTTTCCTCTCCCGATCGCCGCTATTTGCGGTCGACCACTTCGATGATCGCCGGAAAGTATTTGTCGCCGATGCCCGCGTCGATCGCCGCCTGGTAGTATTCGGAGACCAGCCGCGGCAGCCGCGGTTCGACGCCCATCTGCTCGGCCAGTTCGATCGTGTAACCGATGTCCTTGAGCGCATAGGCCATCGGGAAGGCCTTGGCCGGGAAGTCGCGCGGCGCCATCGCCTTCTTGGCGTGGGTCTGCAGCGCGAAGGAGTTGCCCGAACCAAGCCCGACCGCCTGGATCAGCGTCTCGGGCGCGACGCCTGCGCGTTCGGCCATGACCATCATCTCGGCGATCGCTGCGACCTGTTCGAACAGCAGCGTGTTGTTGACCAACTTGACCACCTGGCCGCAGCCCACTTCGCCGCAGAGCGTGACGTCCGAACCCATGTAGCCGAGCAGCGGCGCGATCTTCGCGAACAGCGCTGCGTCGGCGCCGACCATGATCGACAAGGTGCCGTCGATCGCCGCCTGGCGCGTGCGTGCGACCGGCGCGTCGGCGAAGACGAGGCCCTCGTCGGCCAGGCTCGCCGCCACCGCGCGCGCCTCGGCGACCGAAGTGGTCGAGAGATCGACGATCACCGTGCCGGGCCGGGCATGCTCGGCGATCTCGGCTGAGACCGCCGCGACCTGCTTGCCGCCGGGCAGCGAGAGGAACACCACCGTCGCGGCTCGAGCGACCTCGGCCACCGAAGCCGCCGCCACGGCGCCCGAGGCGACCTGGTCCGCGACCGCCGCAGGCACCATGTCGAACACGTGCACGGGCGCGCCGTGCTTGGTCACGGCGTTGCGGCACATTCCCGATCCCATCACGCCGAGGCCGATGAAGCCGAGGACAGGCACTTCACTCATTCCCGCACTCCCATTGCCGATCGTTCAGTAGATCACTTCGGCGTCTTCGAGCGCCGTTCGTTCGTCGCGGCCCAGGCCCAGCAGCTCGCCGTAGACGTAGTCTTCGTCCTCGCCGAGCTTGGGCGTGCCGCGATGGATGCCGATCTCGGCGCCCTTCGACAGCCGCATCGGCACGCCGACCGCAGCGCGGTGCTTGCCGTCGGGCTCCTGCACCTCGCAGATCGCGCCGCGCGCACGCAGGTGCGGGTCGGCGGCGATCTCGGGCGTGGTCCACGAACTATGCGCGGCGACGCCCAGACCCTGGAGCAGTTCGGACGTGTCGTCGGCCGGCCGCGTCGCGGTCCAGGCCGAGAGGATCGGTTCGAGTGCGGCGCGGTTGGCGTTGCGATCGGCGGCTTTCAGGAAACGCGCGTCCGTGGCCAGCCCCCCCGCAAAGGCGCCGTCTTCGTCTATCAGCGCGGCCAGCGCCTGCCATTCGGCATCGGTGGTCACGGCGATCGAGACCCAGCGATCCTCGCCCTGCGCCGGATAGACGCCGTGCGGCGCGTGGCTCAGGTGCGCGTTGCCGATGCGGCGGGGCTCTTCGCCCGCGGCGGCCATCAGCAAGGCCTCGCCGAGCAGCGACGAGGCTACCTCGCGCGCCGAAACGTCGACGAGCCCGCCCGCGCCGGTGATCCGCCGCCGCTGCAGCGCGGCCATCACCGCAACGGCCGAATTCATGCCGACCGTGTGATCCATGACGTGGCGCATCTCCACGGGAGGCCCGTCGGCATAGCCGGTCATCTCACCCAGGCCGCCCCAGGCGCCGAACAGCGGCGCATAGCCGGCGAAGTGCCTGTCGGGCCCGCTCTGCCCCGAGGACGAGACGCAGAGCATGATGATGTCCTGCTTGACCGCCTTGAGATCCTCGAAGCCGAGCCCGAGCCGGCCGATCACGCCGGGGCGGAAGCTTTCGGCGGCAATGTCCGAGACCGCGACCAGCCGCTTGGCCAGCGCGACGCCTTCGGGCTTCTTCAGGTTGATCCGCACCGAGAGCTTGGTCGAGGCGACCTGATCGAAAGTCGCGGGCCCCATGCGGCCATAGACCGGATGCGGTTTGCGAAACGCGTCGGGCCGCATGGCGGACTCGATCTTTACAACCTCGGCGCCGAGCTGGCTGAGCAGGTGGGTGCAGAAGGGGCCCGCGTTGTGCACGGTGAAGTCGGCGATGCGGATGCCGGCGAGGGGTTTCATGTCAGGCCTCCACCGCGATGTTGTGTTCGCCCAAGGCCGGCGGGCCGCTGCGCAGTTCCAAAGCCGCACCGTCGAACTGGAACGGCGAGACCAGCATGTCGAACACGCCCGCGCCGGTCTCGACCGGCTGGAACAATCCGCGGACCTTCTCGTGCGGATCGCGCACGACTTCGGCCGGCGTGTAATACTTGGCCAAGGGCACCGACAGCGCCTGCCCTTCGCGGACGATGTCCTCGACCTTGCGCACGGCGGCCCATTCGCGAATGTGGCCGTTGATCATCGGCCCCTGGCGGCTGCGTTCGAGCGAGTCTTCCAGAGCCGGATCCTGCGACCATGCGGGCTTGCCCAGCAGTTCGACCAGCCCGTGCCACTGGCGCTGTTCGAGAGTAAGTAATTCTACGTATCCATCGGCGCAGGGGATCACCCCGCCATAGCGGAACGAGCGTTCGACCCGGTGCTCGATCGAGCCGTCGCCGAGCCGCTGAATGGCGAAGGCGCCAACCGCCAAGGTCGCATCCTGGCTGGCGACGTCGACGAACTGGCCGCCGACCTCGGGCCGCGCCCAGAGCGCCGACAGCGCGCCGAGCGCCGCGGCGATCCCGCCCTGCATCGCGCCGAAATGGCCGTGGACCTTGAGCGGCGCGCGATCGGGAAACATCTCGACCGCGAGGCCATTGGGCAGCAGATAGCCCTCGCCCGAGGCGTGCTGGACCTGGATGTCCTCGCCCTTCCACTCGGCCTTGGGGCCGTGCGCGCCGAAGGGCAGGACCGAAACGTGCACGAGATCGGGATGACTTTGCGCGACGGCAGCCTCGTCGAGGCCGAGCGCCTGGCGCTCCGCGACGGGGGTGTCGTCGATCAGGATATCGGCCTGGCTCAGCAGCGCGCCAAGCGTGGCGCGGCCCTGCTGGGTGTCGAGCTCGGCCACCTGGCTGCGGAAACCCGCGGAAAGATAGGCGAACAGCGCGGAAACGCCGTCCTTGAGGAATGGCGGCTGGCGGCGGAGGGCGGAGCCCTGCGGCGGCTCGACCAACAAGACCTCGGCGCCCATCGTGCCGAGCAGCCGCGCGGCATAGGCCGCAGCGACGCCGCGCGCGATGACCACGATGCGCAGGGAGGCGAGGGGGGCGTTTGTCGAGGCAGTCATAGTTCGATCCGATCTTCAAGGATCCTCCCCTGCAAGGGGAGGGGGACCGCCGCCAAAGGCGGTGGTGGAGGGGTGTCGCCCTCTCGAGAGCGGGACACCCCTCCGTCAGCCCGGCGGGCTGCCACCTCCCCTTTTAGGGGAGGATCAGATAGATCAGCGCACCACCGGCAGTTCGAGATCGAGACCCGAACCGTCGACGAACACCCTGGTGCTCGGATCGAGCGAAGGCAGGATCACCGTGGCGAGGCCCGGCGTGGTCAGTTCGCCGCGCTGGTTCTCGCCCCTGATCTCGATGTCGACGAGCGCGTAGCCGTCCTTCATGTACTTGCGCGTCACGGTGCCGCGGCCCCAGGTGCAGTCACCCATCGTGTTGAAGCGGCTCATGCGCGTCTTGATGCGCTTGAGGAAGCCGGCGTCGCCCATCCAGTTGGTGACCAGCGAAGCCATCCACGACGAACGCTGTGGGCCGTAATCGTAGACGCCGGGGACGCCCACTTCCTTGGCCGTCGACTCGCGGTGGTGGCCAATGCCCGTGTATTCGATGCCGCCGCCGGCTTCCGGGTTGCGGAAGAAGTGGCCCGGGTGCTTGACCGCGTTCTTGAAGATCACGCCGTGGGTGTGGCCGCGGCCGCAACCCACGAGGAAGCCCATCGTGTCCATCAGCGACAGCGGGCCGCGGACGATCTCGGGAAGCTTTTCGCCCTCCTGGACCTCTTCCCAGTAGCGGACGTTGCCGCCGCGGATGTTCTTCTCTTCGTCGAGGATCGCCTGGTCGATGTGCTCGAATTCCTCGGCGGTGTATTCGTGGGTCTTGATGTCCGAATACTTGCCGGCGTCACGCGCGGCCTTGCGCTCGTGGCGGGTGCAGGTGCCGAGAGCGCGCGAGACGAGCTCGCCGCGCTGGTTGTAGTAGCTGGCCTCGACGTACTGGAGCACGAGGGTGCCCGAGAACTGGCTTTCCTTGACCTCGACCCCGACGACGCGCTCGATCGCGGTGATGCGATCGCCCGGACGGATCTGGCGGAAGATTTCCCAGTCGTTGCCGGCGTAGAAGCCGTGGACGCCCGGCAGGCCCCAGCGCGTGCGGCCGACCCAGCCGAAGGCCATCGGGAAGTTGGGGTGCGCCAGGATCGAACCGTGGCGCGTCAGACGCGCGGATTCGAGGTCACGGTAGAGTGGGTTGAGATCGCCGATGCCGTTGCAGAAGTTGCGGATCGTGTCCTCGGTCGCGTCCTGCAGATAGGGCCCTTCGGGGCGCAGCTGCATGCCGATCATGTTTTCGGCGGCCTTGATCGCCTCGGGAGTGATCTTTCCTTCGGCGGCGGCGTGGCCGATGTCTTTGTCTGCGCTCATCGCTTGGCTCCTGATGCGGCGCGGGGATGCTCGGCGCCGGCTGGGGTGGATTCGATGAGTTGGTGCATAATGCATTATCTTGAGGGGTCAAGCGGGCAGCGCATCGTTCCGCGCTTGTTTGCAGGCCGAGCGTTACCTGGGGTTGTCGGGCCGTTGCAGTGCGTTTGCAGTGGCGTGCAGAGCGCTTGCAATTTGCTTGCAGAGGCGCCTTTCGGGCCGCGCGGCGGGTCAGGCCTGCCAGTCGAAATCGGTGCTGTCGACGATCGATCCGTAGCGGCCCATGCAGGCGACAGCGTGCAGGTGCTCGTCGGGCGTGACGCCGGCGCAGCAGTCTTCGAGCACCACGACCTCGTAGTCGCGATCGTGCGCTTCGCGCGCGCCCGAATGAACGACGCCGTTGGTCGAGACGCCGCACATCACGATCCGCTCCACCGCGTTGGCGCGCAGGATCGGTTCGAGCGACGTCCCGTAGAACGGACTCACGCGGTGCTTGATCACGTCGAAGTCCTGCGGATCGGGCGCTAGCGCGGCGTGGACCTCGCTGCCCCAGGTGCCGAGCTGGAATATCCCGTTTTTGCGCGCGCCCGAAAAGATGGGCGAGGCGGCGGGAGCCTCGCGATAGTCGGCAGAAAAGCCGACGCGGACATAGCCGATCAACGCGCCCGCCGTCCGCGCGGTGGCAATGGCCTTGGCGGTGTTGTCGAGGACGTTTCGTTCCTTGACCTGAGTGCCATAGGTCTGCGCGTTGAAGCCGTCCTCGGCGACGAGATCGTTCATCATGTCCATGACGAGGAAGAGCGTTTTCTTCATGGGTTTGGCCTTTGATTACAGTAGAAAAGAAGGGGTATCTCGCACGATGACACAAAGACGCGAAGAGGTCGGCATTGCGGCGAAGCCGCCGCTCTCTTCCCGTGATGTTTCAGGGAGAAAACTGGCCTTCGGCCGAGCGCAACCTCTTCGTCCCTTCGTGTCTTCGTGCGAAAAAATCCTTGTTCTTCAGGCGGCCGAAACCGAATGCTTGAGCTCGGTCCAGCCCGCCTCGATATGCTGCCGCGTCGCCAGCATTGCCGCCGCGACGTCACCGCCGATGAAGGCCTGGAGCAGGTCGCCGTGCTCGTTCGCCGCGCGGCTGACGCGGCCCTTCAACTGGTTGATCAGGTCGAACGGATAGCGCGCCCACAGGATCTGCACGAAGTGCAGGGTCTGCGGCATCCGCGCGATCTCGAACATGCGGTGGTGGAAGCGGTAGTTGGCAGCGCGCGCGGTCTCGTTGTCGCCGGCGTCGAAGGCCGTGGCGAATTCGTCGGCCATCACCTTGAGTTCGGCGATGTCGGCCGCGGTCGCACGCTCGACCGCGCCGCGCACGAGCTGGGTTTCGAGCAGGATGCGCAGGTTCAAGGTCTCGGTCGAAGCCTCGATGTCGAACGGCGCGACCACCGCGCCGCGGTAGGAATCGCCGGCGACATAGCCTTCGGCCTCGAGCAGCTTGAGCGCCTCGCGCACTGGCGTGATCGAGGTGTTGAGCAGCGTGGCGATTTCCTGCTGCTTGAGCCGCGCGCCACGGGCGAAGCGGCCCGATATGATGCCTTCGCGCAGGAAATCAGCGACTTGCTCTTCCTTGGTGCGAAACTGCATCATCGTATCGGTCAACTCTTCTGTCGCACCGGGGCCCAGGCGAAATCGCCGTCCTGATAGGCCTTGGCTGCGCCCGAAGACAACAGCGCCTCGATTTCGGCAGGGGCATAACCGAGCGCTTCGAGGAGCGGGCGCGTGTGCTCGCCGATCTCGGGCGGGGGCAGATTGGGCACGATCTCCCCGTCACCGGCAAACTCCGGCACTTCGAACTGCAGGCCGCGGAAGGTCAGCTCGCGCAGCTTGCCCGGCTGGCGGGCCTGCGGCGCCTCGAGCACGCGCTCGAGCGGCACGACCTCGTTGAAGCCGAGCCCGGCCGCGCGCAGCCGGCGTTCGGCCTCGGCCTGTGAATAGCGGCCGACCGCCGCGCTGACTGCCGCCTCGACCGTCTCGCGCGCGGCCTTGCGGTCGCGCAGCTTGGCATAGGCCGGGTCGCCGTCCTCGGGCATGTCGAGCGCCTTTGTCAGCTTGGCCCAGTGGGCATCGGTCAGGATTAACAGATAGATCCAGCGCGAATCTGCGGTCAGGTATGAACCATAGCCGGGCATCGAGAACTCGCCGCCGCCTTCCTTCTCGAGCCGGCCAAGCAGCTGGGTCTTGAGCTGCATGCCCGCCAGGTCGCGCGCCGCGAGGTGCAGGCCGGTCTCGTAGAGGCCGATCTCGATGCGGCGGTCGGCCGCGGTGGGTGCCGGGTTGAGCAACGTCGCCAGCACGCGGATCACCGCATAGGTGCCGGCGAACTGGTCGTGGTACGACGGCCCGAAGCGCGTCGGGCGGCCGTCGACCCGGTGGTCGTCCATCGCGCCGGTCGCGGCTTCGGCGATCGGGTTGGTCATCAGGTCGTCGGCCTGGGGACCGTGAGTATAGCCCTTGACGTGAACGTGGATCACGTCGGGATTCGCCGCTGCGCAGTCGTCAGCCGTGACGCCGAGCTTGCGTGCCGCCGAGGGCGCGAGGTTGTGGATCACGACGTCGGCGGTAGCGGCGAGGCGGCGGAACACCGCCTTGCCGTCGGCGGTCGTCAGGTCGAGGCAGATCGCCTGCTTCGAATGGCTATAGGCGACGATCGTCCCGCTCGGCCCCCCGCGCACCAGCGAGCGCGTCGTGTCCCCCGCCGGCGGCTCGATCTTGATGACCTCGGCCCCAAGCTGGGAAAGGATATGCGTGGCGAACGGCGCGGCAATCATCGTGCCCAGCTCAAGCACGCGCTTCCCCGCCAACGGTCTGGATCGATCGGTCATGCGGCTCTGCTGACAGATAATGCATTATCCATCAAGAGGGTATCGGGCGGCTGGAGCCTGTGGTCGGCTTGTCCTATAGCGCTGGCATGACGAACACGAAGCATGACGAAGTGACGATCGACCGGCAGGCGCTGGCGCAGGAGGTGATCGTCTCGGCGGGGAAGCTGCTGCGGGCCGCTGGCTTCGATCGTGACGAGATCGGCGATTTCTTCCGGCAGGCGGCCGATATGCTCGGCGATGGCACGGGGGCGGCGACCGTGCCTTCGCAGGGCCGGCCAGCGCGCGGGCTCGCCGGCGTGACGGCGCAGTTCGCCGGCCATTCTGCGGTGCAGGAACTGGCGCGGCTCGGTGCCGAAGCGCAGGGCTTGCTGCCGCTGGCGGAGGACAGTCCGCAGCTCAAGCAGGCGTTCGACACGGCGATGCAGATCGTGCCGCTGCTCGCCGAGGCGCAGAACGCCTTGCGCGTCCTAGCCGGCGACGCGGACCTGCCGCTGGTCGCGAATCTGTCCGAGGCGGCCGATGCCGGTGGGGAGATCGTCTGTCTCGAGCAGTTCGAGACAGCCTATGACGAAGCCCTGGCCGTGCTCGGTGCGGTGATCGAGGCGCTGATCGAGCGCCGCGACGGCGAGGCTTTCGCGTTCCTGCTCGGCCACTTCGCCGAGAACGGCGTAGTGATCGGCGGACCGCTGGAAGCCGTGATCGCCAGAGGCGCCCGAACCTTCGTCGGCTAGCCCGTCACAAAA
The DNA here is from genome assembly GCF_037482895.1 of Novosphingobium anseongense. Taxonomy (NCBI): domain Bacteria; kingdom Pseudomonadati; phylum Pseudomonadota; class Alphaproteobacteria; order Sphingomonadales; family Sphingomonadaceae; genus Novosphingobium; species Novosphingobium anseongense. Next base: position 81,532 of record NZ_JBBHJZ010000001.1, read on the forward strand.
AGAAACGGCCCCCACAAGGGGAGCCGCCAAGGTTTACGCGATCGCTCGCGGGGTGACTTTCACACGGCCCGAAGGCACGGGTCATTCGGCCTTCTTGCGGCCGCCCATCGACAGGCGCCAGTCGGGCGGGAACAGCGAATCGTTGTCCTTCACCGCGTTGTTGAGGCCCTTGTCGAAGGTCTCGTCGCCGAGCGTGAGCTGGTCCTCGTTCTTGACCATGCCAAGCATCGATTCGAGCCAGGCTGCCAGGATCGAGCCCTTGTATTCGCCCTGTTCCTGCTTGAAGACCTCGAAGAAGGTCTTCTGCATCATGACGGTGTCGGTCGGGCGGCAATTGGCGCAGGCCATCGCATATTTCATCGTCTCCGCTTCGAGCTGATCGCGCGGGACTACCGAGTTGACGAAGTGCAGTTCCTTCATCTCGGCGGCGGTGAAGGGGCGGCCGGTGAAGACCATTTCCTGGAACTTGCGCAGGCCCATCATCGTCGCCCACTGCCACATGCGCGGCGCCCAGCCGACGTAGCGGAACGAGGGGTGGCCGAACAAGGCGTCGTCCGACGAGACGATCAGGTCGACGTCGGCCGCCTGGTAGAAGTGCCAGCCGTAACAATAGCCCTTCACTTCGAGGATCGAGATCTTCTTGAAGTCCTGCAGCGCGCGGTTGCCGAAGTTCGAATTGGCATAGAGTTGCACGAGCGAGGCGAGGTAGCGATAGGAATCGCCGGCCGGATACTTGACGCCTTCGTCCTCACCGATGCGGAATTCGCGGAGCAGCGAGGCGCGCGAATCCGCCGAGAGCATGTCGGCCTGCTCGGGCAGGTCGCCGCCGCCCCCGAAGTGCTTGCCGTTGCCGCGGATCACCAGGACCTTGACGTCGTCGTCGACATTGGCGCGGTGGATCAGGTCCGAATAGCGCAGCCGCATGTCGACGCTCATCGCGTTGAGGTCGTTCGGGCGGTTGAAGGTGATCGTCGCGATCTTGGTGCGCGGATCCTTCTCGTAGAGGACCGCTTCCTCTGCCGGCGGAATCTTGGACGCGGCGCGCGCGGCACCCGCGGTCGTTGCAGAAACCATTTTCCTCTCCTCGATGCGACTCTGGCCGGCGCACGCAGTCGACTCGAAGTCGGTTGGCGGCGTGGTCAGGTGGATCATTGCCTGGAAAATTTTGTGGGGCAATCCAGAGGGACGATCAACGCGCGCGGAGGCGAAGGGCGGTCGCAGGTCAGCGCGATTGCGAACACAATCAATTACCCGCCGGCTATCATGGGATAGGCAGCAGCGCTAATCGAAGGCCAGAGGTGTCGACGGAATGGATTGGATCGAAGGTGATATGTTCGGCATGGCGATGCCGGCCCATCCCGAGGCCTTGCTCGCTGCCGGCGCGGCGTTCCTGACCGAGGCCTTCCACAAAATCGGTTCGCTGTCCGCCGATAACGCCGTCGCGCAGATCAGCCGGTTCGAGGACTGCCCGCGTGGCAGCACGGGGCGCAAGGTCCTGCTCTCGGTCGAATATGCCAGGCCCGATCCGGCGCTGCACACCGACCTCTTCGTCAAGTTTTCGCGCGCTTTCGACGATCCGTTGCGCGACAACCAGCGCTACGAGATGGAAGATGAGGCGCGCTTTGCGGCGCTTTCGGTCGGCGACTTTCCGATCGATGTGCCCGCCTGCTATTTCAGCGACTTCCACCACGAGAGCGGCACCGGCATCATGATCACCCAGCGCATTCCGTACGGGGAAGGGCGCAACGAGCGGCACTACGAGAAATGCCTCGACTGGGAGATGCCCGATCCGCTCGATCACTACCGCGTGATCATCGCGACCAACGCGCGGCTCGGTGTGGCGCATCGCGCCGGCCGGCTCTCCCCCCGGATCGACGAATATTTCGGTTTCGACCGCGCGGCGGCGATCGCCTCGGATAGAATCCGCTACGATGCGCAGAAGCTGAAGAACCGGGTCTCGCGCTATGCCGAGTTCTGCCGCAATTACCCGCAGCTCCTGCCGGTCAACATCCGTGCCGACAGCTTCCACGAAGCCCTGATGCGCGACGTGCCGCGCTTTCTCGAACACGAGCAGGCGATCAAGACCTGGCTCTATGCGCGGCCCAAGAACGTGGTCTTCGCGCACTGGAACGCCAACGTCGACAATGCCTGGTTCTGGCAGGACGAGGACGGCCAGCGGCATTGCGGTTTCATCGACTGGGGGCGCGTCGGCCAGATGTCCGTCGCCCAGGCGCTGTGGGGCACGCTGTCGGGCGCCGAGCCCGAACTGTGGGACGCGCATCTCGACGAACTGCTCGCGCTCTACGTGGCGCAGTTCGATCCCGCGCAAGGGCTCGATCCGGCTGAAATCCGGCTCGAGATGGACATGCACGTCGGCCTGCTCGGGATCTGCTGGCTGCTGGACGCCGTGCCGCTGATCCTGCGCGAGATCCCCGATCTCGACCAGGCCGAGAGCCGGCGTGACCGCCGCTTCGTCGAGAGCGAACGCGCGCGCACCCAGCTCCACATGCTCACGGTGTTCATGAACCTGTGGGAGACGCACGATCTCGGCCGCAGCCTCGATACCGTGCTGGCGCGGGTCGCCTAGCCGCAGGCCTCCATCGCCTCGGCTGCCAGGCGGGCCAACAACGGGAACTTCTGTCCGCGTTCATGCGCATGCGCAGAGGCGGCGGTGCCGCGGATTGCACGGCCTTTGATGCCGTGGAAGATCGCGGCGAGGCGGAAGAAGTTGAAGGCGATGTAGAAGTCCCAGTTGGGGATCGCATCGCGGCCGGTGCTGCGGCAGTACATGGCGATGTATTCGGCCTCGCTCGGGATATTGAGCGCGGCAAGATCGGCGCCTTTGAGGCCGGCGACGATGTCGGGCGGCATGCGGTACATCATCGCGTGGTTGGCAAAATCGGCGAGTGGATGGCCGAGGGTCGAGAGCTCCCAGTCGAGCACGGCCAGGACTCGCGGCTCGGTCGGGTGGAAGATCATGTTGTCGCAGCGATAGTCGCCGTGGACGATCGAGGATTCGTCGCCTGCCGGGATGTTGTTCGGCAGCCATGCGACCAGTCGGTCCATGTCGGGATCGCGCCCGGCTTCCTCGTCGGCGAGGTACTGTTTCGACCAGCGGCCGATCTGGCGCTCGAAGTAGTTGCCAGCCTTGCCGTAATCGTCGAGGCCCACCGCCGAAACGTCGACGCTGTGAAGCTGCGCCAGAGCGCCGTTCATCGCCGCGAAGTAGGCCGGCCGTTCCGCGTTCGAGACTCCGGGGAAGGTCGCGTCCCAGAAGATCCGGCCCTCGACCATGTCCATGACGAAGAACCAGGTGCCGATCACCGAATCGTCGGTGCAGGTGCCGAAGACGCGCGGCACCGGAAAGCGAAGCGGCGACAGCGCGCTCATCACCCGCGCCTCGCGCTCGACCGCGTGGGCGCCTTTGAGGATGTCGCCCGGCGGCTTGCGGCGCAGCACATAGCGGCGGTCGGGGGTGACGAGCTGGTAGGTCGGGTTCGACTGGCCGCCCTTGAACTGGCGGACCTCGAGCGGCCCGGCATAGCCCTCGACGTTCGCCTCCATCCAGCGCGCCAGCGACGCCGTGTCGAAGCCATAGCCCTCGCGGACTGCGGTCGTGCCCGAGTTCGCCGCTTCGTCGTGCGTGCTCATGCCTCTTGCGCCTCGCGCCATTCGCGGCGGATCTTCTTGGCGAGGCTCCATTTGTGGACCTCGGTCGGGCCGTCGTAGATGCGGAACGCGCGGATCTCGCGGAAGACCTGCTCGACGATCGTGCGCTCGGTCACGCCGATCCCGCCCATCACCTGCACGCAGCGATCGGCAATCCGCATCAGCGCCTCGGACACCGCGACCTTGGCCATCGAGCTTTCCACCGTGCCGAGATCGCCGGTGTCGAGCACCTGCGCGCACCAGTAGATCATCAGCTCGGCCTGCTTGAGGTCGATGCGGTTCTCGGCGAGCATGAAGCCCACGCCCTCGTGCTCGATCAGTTGCTTGCCGAAGGCCAGGCGGCGGCAGGCATAGTCGGTGGCGATCTCGTGCGCGCGGATGCAGGCGCCGAGCCAGCGCATGCAGTGCGAGAGGCGCGCGGGGCTCAGGCGGATCTGCGCGTACTTGAAGCCTTCGCCGGCCTCGCCGAGCATCTGGCTGGCGGGCACGCGCAGGCCGTCGATCGTCAGGGTGGCGTGGCCGCCGGGCATCGAGCTGTCGATCGTGTTCGGCACCTCGTCGATGCGGATCGCTGGATCGGGCAGGTCGACGAGGAACATGCAGGCACCTTCCTCCGCCTTGGCCATGACGATGCCGACCTTGGCACCGGCGAAGCCGGTGATGAAGGTCTTGCGGCCGTCGACGATCCAATCGCCCGAACCGTCTTCGGCGCGGCGGCAGGTTGTCTTCATCATCGAGGGGTCGGAGCCCGCGCCCTGCCAGTCGGCCGGCTCGGTCATCAGGAAGGCCGAGCGCGCCTCGCCCGCGAGCAACGGCCTGAGGAAACGCTCCTTGATCGCGTCGCTGCCGACATGGCCGAGCAGGTACATGTTGCCCTCGTCGGGGGCGCTGGTGTTGCAGCCGTAGGGCCCCAGCGGCGAGAGGCCCGAGCGGATGAGCAGGTAGGCGGTCTCGACCTGCGTGCGGTGCGAACCGTCGGCTTTCACATGCGGCGTCAGCAGACCTTCGGTGCGGCCGAGCGCCTTGAGCTCGGCGACCAGCTCGTCGGTCGGCGCGCCGTGGTGATCTCGGCGCGGGTCGCGCTCGTAGGGCACGATCTTGTCACGCACGAAAGCCTCGATGCGCGCGCCGAGCGTGCGGACCTCTTCGGAAATGTTCATCGTCGCGGCGTCCATCGGCCGTCGTCTCCCGGTTAAAGCGTGCTGGTGAGATGGCCCCCGTCGACCACGATCGTGGAGCCGGTCATGTAGGCTCCCGCGTCGGAGGCGAGGAGGAGAAGTGGTCCGTCGAGGTCTGGCAGGCTACCGAAGCGGCGTTGCGGCACGCGCTTCATCATGGCCTGGCCGAGGTCGCCCGACAGGAAGGCATCGTTGAGGTCGGTCTCGAAATAGCCGGGTGCCAGCGCGTTGACGCGGATCTTGAAGCGCGCGAATTCGAGCGCGAGGACCTTGGTCAGCTGGATAACGCCGGCCTTGGATGCGGCATAGGAGGCCACGGCACCCGCCTGGCGCAGTCCGAGGATCGAGGCGACGTTGACGATCGACCCGCCGCGGCCGTGCGCCTTCATCCCGCGCGCGGCCGCCTGAGCGACGAGGAACACGCCCTTGAGGTTGGTATCGACGACCTGATCCCAATCGGCCTCGGTCATGTCGATCGCCGGTCCGTCTGCTACGACGCCGGCGTTGTTCACCAGAATGTCGGTTTCGGCGAAGACCGATGCGGCGGCTGCGATCGAGGCGGGGGACGTGACGTCGAGCGCGAGCGTGTCGCAGGCGCCGCCGATTTCGCTCGCCGCTTCGGCAAGCTTTTCGACCCGCCGCGCCGCCAGGGTGACGTGGGCGCCGGCCTCGGCGAGTACCTTGGCGAAATGGAGGCCGAGGCCCGAGGAGGCGCCGGTGACGAGCGCGCGCTTGCCCGCGACCGAGAAGCGATCGGCGGTGCTCATGCGGTTTCTCCGGCCTTGACGATGACCTTGCCGGTTACCTGGCGGTCCATCATCGCGCGGATCGCTTCGCCGCCTTGGGCGAGCGGGTAGCGCGCCGATATCAGCGGCTTGATCCGGCCTTCGGCGAGCATGGCGTAGAGCTCGGCCATGTTCTGCTGGTGCAGATCGGGCGTGCGCGCGACGAAATCGCCCCAGAACACGCCGACGATGCTCGCGCCCTTGATCAGCGGCAGGTTGAGCGGAAGCTTCGGGATCTCGCCGCCGGCAAAACCGATCACGAGATAGCGACCGCCCCAGCCGATCGTGCGGAAGGCAGGATCGGCGAGTTTGTCGCCGACCGGATCGTAGATCACGTCGACGCCCTTGGGCGCGAGTGCCTTGACCGCGGTCTTGAGGTCGGCGGTGGTGTAGTTGATCGTCTCGTCGGCGCCGTGGGCCTTGGCGATAGCCAGCTTTTCCTCGGTCGAAGCGGCGGCGATCACGCGCGCGCCCATCGCCTTGCCGATCTCGACTGCGGCGAGGCCAACGCCGCCGCTCGCGCCGAGCACGAGCAGGGTCTCGCCCGGCTGGAGGTTCGCGCGCTGCTTAAGCGCGTGGTGCGAAGTGCCGTGGGCCAGGGTGATCGCCGCCGCGACGTCGAGATCGACGCCGTCGGGGATCGGCGTGGTCGAGGCGGCCTTGGCGACGACATATTCGGCAAAGGCGCCCCAGTTGGTCAGCGCAGATACCGTGTCGCCGAGGGCGAAGCCGGTCACGCCTTCGCCGAGCGCGGTCACCGTGCCCGAAAGCTCGCCGCCGGGGGCGAAGGGCAGGGCGGGTTTGAACTGGTACTTGTCGAAGATGATCAGCGAATCCGGGAAATTCAGCCCGGCGGCGTGGATCTTGATGAGGACTTCGCCGGGGCCGGGCTGCGGCACCGGGGCATCGCTGCGCAGCTTGAGCGCTTCGGGTGGGCCGTGCTCTTCGCAGAGCAGCGCGGTCATCGTAGTGGGTATGGAGGTGTTGTCGGTCATGGGGCTCACATTGCGGAAAGGCCGCCGTCGAGCTTGAGCTCGGACGCGGTCATCATCGAACTGTCGTCGGAAGCGAGATAGAGCACGGCTTTGACCACGTCCTCGACCTCGCCGATGCGGCCGATCGGCACCTGCCGGGCCAGCTTGCCGAGGATCTCGTTGCGGTCGCGGTCGCCGACGAAGCCGTCGAGCAGCGCAGTGCGCACGAAGGTCGGGTGGATCGAATTGCAGCGGATCGGCCAGCCCTTGCGCGCGCAGTGCAGCGCCACCGACTTGGTCAGCATCCACAGCGCGGCTTTCGAGGCGTTGTAAGCGGCCATGTTGTGCGAGGCGATCATCGCCGAGATCGACGACATGTTGACGATCGAGCCCGGACCGCTCTCGCGCATCAGCGGCAGGGCATATTTGCAGCCGAGGAACGGCCCGTCGGCATTGATCGCCATCGAGCGCCGCCAGGTCTCGAGGTCGAGGTCCTCGACCGAGCCGACCGCGACGATACCGGCGTTGTTGACCAGCACGTTGAGGCCGCCGAAGCGCTCGCCGCAGGCGGTGATGGCGGCTTGCCAGTCTTCCTCGTTGGTAACGTCGAGTGCTTGCGCGGCGGCCCGGCTTTCGCCCCACACGGCCGCGATGCGATCCGCCGTGGCCTGCGCGCCGGCGCCATCGCGGTCGGTCGCGAGCACGCTCGCACCCTCGCGCGCCAGGCCTTCGGCGATGGCTGCGCCGATCCCCTGCGCAGCACCAGTCACCAGCGCCACTCGTCTTTCGAGGCGGAGCGCGGTCATCGTTTCTCGCTGAATTTGAACGTCGTGCGAATCATTCCGGGTCCTCTCCGGTCGGCCTTACGATCCGATGCGCTATCATGGAACAATTTCGTGGGGCTATATCACCTGCACGAATTGTCAGTATGCTCGCGTGCCCGGGCAACGCTCTTTCCTGCAAGCCAGGCTTGACTGGTCATCTGGCCGACAATCGCGTAGGGCAATGTCAAGGTCGATCGGAGTTCGCAGGACAGATGGAGGAGTTGTCGGGAGAGGGCGCGAGCCACTCCGTCTATCGCGGTATCCTCGAAGCGCTCGAGGCCGGATCGGTCATTCCGGGGCAGCGCCTCATCGAATCCGAGCTCTCCGCGCAATTCGGCGTAGGCCGCAACGCCGTGCGCGAGGCCATGCAGCGGCTGGCGGCGCGCGGTGTCGTCAATCTGCACCGCAACCGCTCCGCATCGATACGCCAGATCGATACCGACGAGGCGAACGAAATTTTCGACGTCTCGGGTGCGATGACCGAGCTGCTGTTCGGCCTAGCGGCTGCGCAATATGATTCCGACCGGCATCAGACCGAATTGCAGGGTGCACTCGACGACTTGAAGGCAGCCTATGCCGACGGCAAGGAGTTCGTCTTCAGCCGCGCGCGCCGCGGGCTCTATCGCGTCGTCCTCAAGATCGCCGACAACCGTGAACTGAGCCGCATATTCCCCGCTGTCGGGACGCACATCATCAACGCGAAGTACCAGTCGCGCAAATTGCAGGCCATCCGCATCCGCGACTATCAGAAGATGGTCGCAGCCGTGATCGATGGCAACGTCAAGCGCGCCGGGGCGCTGGCGCGCAAGCATAACGAGGCCGTGCGCGAGGCGGTCAGCGAACATGCTGCTTTCCATCAGCGGCCCCTGCTCGGCAACCGCAAAAGCCCGGCCGGACTCTGATATTCGCACTCGAAAACAAGGCCTTGGTGGCCCCTCTGTTCGTCGATGGCAGTTTTCCGGGCTTTGCACCGTGGAAACGCGCCGCGATGCCGTCAGCCGAGCATCTGGCGCGATGGTCCGATGATTTACGCTTAGGACTTTGCAAAAAATGGGGTTAGCCTGCGCCTCCCAATACACAGGAGGGGACCTTATGAAGCGTTCGATCATTTGCTTGACTGCTCTCGCAGCATTCTCGCTGGCCGGCTGTGGCAAGAAGGAAGATGCTGCCGCCGAAGCCACCGAAGCGAGCAGTGAAGCCGCCGCGGCTGCTGGCGAAGCCAGCGCTGCCGCCGGTGAAGCAAGTGCAGCGGCGAGCGACGCAGCCATGGCGCCCGAGGGTGCTGCCAAGGAAGCTGCCGGCGATCACGCTGCTGCCGCGGGCGACAAGGCCGAAGCGGCTGGCGAAAAGGCCGAAGCTGCTGGCGAGAAGGCCAAGGACGCAGCTCACTAAGCTGCGTTGGAACCCGGGCGCGTGGACCCGCCCGGGTTCTCCTGGCCGCGCGGCATGAGCCCCGGCCATCCCCACACCATCAACCGTCCTGCCGAAGCCGCTTTGTCCAGCGTGCTTCGGCGGACATCCCGGCTCTTCGGGCCATCAGACCTTCCAGTCGATCACCCCATAGTCTGCGTTCGGCCAGCCGAGCACTTCGCGCGCGGCCTCGCCGTCGCGATAGCGTATGAGGTTGATGCCGCCGGTCTTGAGATCGTGCGATGGCGATGCAGCGCCACCGGGCTGGTTCTCCCAATCCTCGAAGACATAGGCGGGTTCGATCGCGATCCGCCAGATTGGGCGTTCGCGGCTCGCTTCGCGTAACATAGCGTCGAGCTTGGCGCGCGCTTCGGCCGGCCAGTAGAACAGGCAGGCCGAGTGGAACACGCAGAGCGGGTCGCGCGTGCCGGCCAGCGCCGCCGGCAGATGAACCAGTGCATCGCCCTCCATCATGCGGATGTCGGTCTGCGCGACGATGCCGAGCGCGGTAGCCAGCCGCTGCTGCTCGGCGCGCAATTCGGGGAAGCAGAGCGCGAGCAGCCAGCGGCGCTCGTCTTCGGATCGCGCGTCGATCGTGTGGAGGTCGATGCCCGTGCGCGTGCCCACGCGCGGGATGAACAGTTCGGGCCCGTCATGCAGTTCGCCTTTGAGAAGCAGCGGCGCGTCGGGGGCGCCGATCACGCCCTGGTTGTCTAGTTCGTAGGCGAACTTGTCGAAGGCCAGAAGCACGCCGCCGCTGCAGCCGATCTCGATCAGGTTCAGCGGCTCGCCGGCTTCGCGCGCGACGATGCACATCGGCGGCAGCAGCGCGCGGCAGCGCTCGGCATAGGTTGTCTGGACCGTGCGCGTCTCCAGGAGTTCGCGGATCTCGTCGCGGTGCGCGCGGCAGAAGCGGACAAGTTCAGGATAGGCCCGATCGGCGGGCAGCGGATCGTCGTCGAGCGTTGCGAAATAGCGCGCGAGCGGATCCGCAGGATCGCGCAGCAGCACATAGTGCACGGCCGAGAACAGGTGTGTCGCCGCCGCCGCGCCCATGCCGTCGCCGGCGAGCGCGAGCATCCCGGGATCGGACACGACCTCTCGGCAGAAGGCTTCATAGAGCGGCGCGCGCATCGTGCGGAAGATCTGCTCGCTCGCGCGGAAGCCCGCGGCGATGTCGTCGTGGCGGTTTTCTCCGGTAAGGGCCGAGGTCATGACGTCACTCCCGTATCGATGATCTGGCGCTTGCCCGGCAGATGGAACGAGCGATCGTCGCGAGCGCGGAAATTGAGGAAATGGACGCCTTCGGGCCCGGCGGTGAAGCCGTAGAACACACCGCCGGCGATATAGAGGCTCGCGCCCGCGCCGATCGTCCGCGTGCCGACCTTCATCTCGCCCGATAGCACGTAGATGATCTCGTCCTCGTCGTGGCTGTGGAGCGCGACCTCCTCGTGCGGATGCATGCGCAACTCGACAAGCTGCGGCGTCGTCTCGCTGCCTGGCTCGCGGATCTTGTAGGCACTCGCCGGTCCGCCGTCGGGCAGGAGCGCGCGGGCTTCGGCATGCTCGGCCCGGACCGGCGATATTTGCCACGGCTTCTGCTCGGGCGTGGTTATGCGGACCTTGGCCATCAGGCGCTCTCCTTTTCCCTTACGGCGCGCGCGAAGTCGCGGATCAGCGCGGTGACCGCCTCGGGTCGCTCCATCATGCTGAAGTGGCCGGTCTCCGGCAGGACCACGACCTGCAGGCTCGGCAGCGCTGCGCGCAGGCCGTCGAGGTAAGGGCTGGTCTCGGTGCTGCGGACGAAGGAACGGCGCGGCGTGAACTTGTCGTGATAGGTGCTCTGGATCGCCAGCACGGGCAGGTCTGCGGGCAGGCTGGCAAACACCGTGTCGGCGCGGTCGCGGTCCCACTCCTCGAGCGCGCGGGCCGCGGCCCACATCACCGCTTCGGGCGGGGAGGACATCGTCGCGATCACCCGCGCGCGGACCGCGGCATCGGCAAAAGGGCCGATCGTCTTGTCGAGGATCGCGGCGAGGCTGCGGTCTTCATCGGGTGGCGGCGCCACGGCTGGAGAAGACACCGTGGCGGCCTGGCTTCCCAGCGTCCGGCTGCCGTCGAGCAGCACGAGGCCGGCAGCGTTGGCGGGCTTTTGCCAGACCGCCTCGGCGGCGATCCGAGAGCCCAGGCTGTGGCCGACGATCACCGCGGGGGCGAGATCGAGCGCATCGACCAGCGCGTTGACGTCGGCCGCCCAGCGCGCGATCGAAAGGTTTCCATCGGCACCGTCCGAACGGCCGTGGCCGCGGAGATCGAACGTCAGAACGGCGAATGCCCGCTCGAGCGCCGCAGCCTGGAGCGCCCAGTCGCTGCCGGCGCAACAACCGCCGTGGATCAGTACCACGGCCGGTCGGCCTTGCCCGGCCAGTCTATAGTCGAGGCGCGTGCCGTCGAGGGTCAAGCCTGGCATGGCGCCCCCAGGCATTGACTTGCGACGGGCCTGCGGGTGATCTCTCGGCGTGCAGGAACGGCGATCACGTCCGCCCGCTGCGGGAGATGCCAAAGGTGCAAGTCCAGTTCGATCCGCGGATCGTTCCCGATCCCTATGCGCCTCTGGCGGCCGGACCGGCGGACGCGCGGGGTTCGTTCGAGCGCCAGCGCATGCGGCGCGCGGCGATCCTCGCGACGACGCGTCGCGTGCTTGCGCAAGGCCCCGAAGGCTTCACCCTGCGCCGGGTCGCCGACGAGAGCGGCGTTACCGTCCAGACCTTGCGCAACGCCTTCGGCAAGCGTGACGAATTGCTCGTCACCGCCATCAACGAGCACACGAGCGCGGTCTGGCATGCGCTCGGTGGTTTCTCGCGCGGCGCGACGCTGTTCCTCGATCTTGCCGAGATGTATTTCCACTGTGCCGCGGCGACGCCAAAGTTCCTGCGCGCGATGGTCACCTCGGCCGTGGGCAGCGCGCAGCCGCTCGCCGTGCTTCAGCGCCACGGCTCCGCCATCAAGCTCGCGCATCTGCGTCGGCTCGTCCGCGAAGGCAGCGTTCGGCCGGGCGCGGATATCGAGGCGCTGGGCGCGCAGATCACGCGGCTCAACACCTTCATGATGTACGAATGGGCCGCGGGCGGCGCCGCGCAGGAACTGCGCGAGCAGATGGTCGCGGGCAACCGACTGCTGCTGCTGGGCGCGGTCAGCGCGGCCGCGGCGCCGCAGCTCGAAGCCTGGCAGATGAGCGCGGCGGCCTAGTCCTCTCATGTCGCGTCGTCAGCATTGCGGAAGCGCGTCTCGAACTCGGTGAAGGCGTCGAGCCCGAGCAACTTCATGATCCCGCCGGGAGCGGTGATTTCCGGCGGCACTAACGCGCGATAGGCGGCTTCGCTGCCGCTGCGGCGCAGTTCGACGAAAGAGCGGTAGAGTGCGTTGACTGCGGCCTCGATCGGCCCGCCGGTCAGCCCGAGCACGCGATATCCGATCGCGGCCATGTCGGCGGCGGTATAGCCATCGGGGATCAGCACGCCCTTGACCGGCCCGTCGATCGCGCCCGCCAGGCGGGCGTAGACTTCCATCTGGTCGTCGGGCGAAAGCGCCGTGATCGGCCGGCCGTCGACCAAGAAGCAGATCGGCATGGCCAGATCTGCGCCGGCCGCCAGGTAGCGATTGCAGCGCTCGATCAGCGCGTCGAAGCCGAGCACGTCGGCATCCGAGCGGGCAATGATCATGAAATCGGAATCTCGCCGCGCCGCGAGGGCGGCACCCAGCCGTGCGAGTTGTTCTTCGACGCTCACGACCGATCGCCCCTCGATCGCGGGGCAGCGCTTGGGACCCTGCTGATCCTCGATCTGGATTCCGGCGATCCCCGCATCTTCCATTTCGCGAACCAGCCGCGCCACGTTGTGGACGCCGCCGAAGCCGGTCTCGCCGTCGCAGGTGATCGGCAGGTCGACCGCGCCGGTGATGCGGCGGGCCTGATCGACCAGTTCGCTCAAGGTCAGCAGGCCGATGTCGGGCCGACCGAGCAGCGCTGCCTCCACCCCGAAGCCGCTGATCGCCAGCGCCTCGAATCCGGCATGCTCGGCCAGGCGGGCCGACAGCGCGTCGTAGCAGCCCGGCATCACGAGGCAGGCGTGTTGCGCCATCAGCGCGCGGAAGCGGGCGCCGGCGCTCATGCGACGAGCTCCGAGAGGTCGGCCAGCGTTTCGAGCGCACGCAAGCGCTCGAGCAGGGCCGGGCCTTCGGCGACCTGCCCATGGCGCGCGCAGTCGAGGAACTTGGCGTCGAGATCGGCGTCGCACAGCGGCAGCCGGGCGTGACCGCGCGGGTAGCGGATCGGGCCGGAGTCGAGCCGGCCACCGTCGCGCGTTTCGATCCGGACGCGGTCGAACCTCGCGAGGCCGGGTTGCTCGGGGCATTCGTCGTCGACCAGCTCGGTCTCGGTCAATGCATATAGCGCGGCGATCTCGGGGCGGTGGATATAGTCGTCGGAGAGCTGGGCGAAACCCACCGCGCGGTCGGTCAGTGCCGCGGCGACATTGTGGTTCAGGCTGAAACGCGCCTGGGTACTGGTCTCGGGATGGGGGAAGCGCAGAGTGGCGGCGGGCGCCCGGCCAAGAGCGACCGTGATGCGCGCCACGTCCTCGGGGCGTAGCCGTTCCTGGATTGCGAGATCGATCACCCCGTCGATGGCGCGGTGCGAGGCGTAGCAGACCGGATAGCGCTTGACCGAAAGGCCCTCGCTCAGCAGCCGCAGGTCATCGGCCTTGGCGGCGAGGCGCAGCGGGCCGTCGACATCGACCGCGCCGCCGGGGGAGATCGCGCGCAGGAAACCGTGCGGACTTTCGAGCGCGGTCGGCGAGCCGGTGAGGCCGGCGCGGGCAAGGCTTACGGCCTCGATCGCGCTCGCGGCGGCGCGGCCGGCCTGAAGCGGCTTGGCGGGGGAGCCGAAATTGGCGATGAGCCCGCCAGCGAAGCTCGCCGCCATGGCGATCGCGTGGGTCGCAGTCTCCGCGTCGAGTCGGTTGAGCGCGGCCGCGGCTACGGTCGCGGCGACAGTGCCGAGCATCGCCGTGGGGTGCCAGGCACCGAGATGATAGCTGCCGCTCTCGCGCCGGCCGAGCTCTGCCCAGGCCTCGTAACCCAGCGCATAGGCGCGCAGCGCGTCGCCGCCCGAACGGCCGAGCCGCTGGGCTTCGGCGAGGATTGCGGGTACCAGCACGACGCTCGGATGGCCGTGCACGGCGACGTCGTCATAGTCGAGCACGTGGCCGGCCATGCCGTTGAGCAGCGCGGCGTCGCGCGCCGCGAGGCGACGACCGCCGAGCAAGGATCGCGCTTCGCCGCCTTCGACCAGACTTTCCGCAAGCAGGCCAACCGGCGGTTCGCACCAGCCGGCCAATGCAACGCCGATCGTGTCGATGAAGGCGCGCGTCGCGGCATCGAGCGCGGGGTGGCCGGGCGGTACGGCGGGGCCCTGCGCGGCCAAGCGCGCCAGTCCCGCTGTCAAACCCGTGTCGGCCACCGTCGTCTCCCGATCGATCCTCGTTCTGGGTCATCGCGGCTTGCCGGCGGCATGGCCAGAGCGACACCCGGGTTTTATTTGCTACTTTCGCCGGAAAGCAAAGTGATGGCCCGCCGAACGCGACCCGATCCGCTTAGAGGTAGCCTCAACAGGAGGTCTTGCGATGCCGATCACGATCATGCCGGTGCAGGGGGATTTCGTCGCACGCGTCACCGGTGTCGATCTGCGCCAACCGCTGTCCGCCGAGGACCGCGACGCGATCGTGCGCGCCTGCGATGCCTTCGGCGTCCTCGTCTTTCCCGGGCAACTGCTTGAAAAGGAGGAACTCGTCGCTTTCGGCCATGCCTTCGGCGAGGTCGACACGACCTTGCAGACGAAGCTCCTCAACCACGTGCAGAACCGGCTCGGCATGGACACGATCACCGACATCTCGAACGTCGATGCCGAAGGGCAGGTGGCAGGCCCCGAGCACTGGCAGACGATCACCACGATAGGCAACCGCTTCTGGCACAGCGACGGCTCGTACAAGCATCAGCCGATCCGCTACTCGATCCTCAACGCGGTGACCGCGGTCGAACGGGGCGGCGAGACGCAATATGCCGATCTGCGCGCGGCCTACGACGATCTCGACCCTGTCACGCGCGACTGGATCGCCGACAAGGTGGGCCAGTTCTGGTCGCACAACACGCGCGACATGCTCAAGATCCCCGATACCGAAGCAGAACGCAGCGCCTTTCCCAAGGCGCGCTGGCCGCTGGTGCGCGTCCATCCGGGCTCGGGCCGCAAGGTCCTGTGGTGCGACAGCAAGACTTACGCGATCGAGGGCCTGCCGCTGCCCGAGGCGCGCGCATTGGTACACGACCTGATCGAGCACATCGGCCAGCGCGAGCATGTATATAGCCACCACTGGACGTCGGGCGACCTGGTCATGGCCGACAACCGTTGCACCGTGCATCGCGGTCGACGGTTCGATCACAGCGAACGTCGGGAGATGCGCCGGGTCGAAACGACAGACGATTCGCTCTCGCTTGGCGAAGCGGCCTAGGTCACGACCGCTTCGAGGATCCGGATCGTTCCCGCGTCGGCGTCGATCTCGGCGCGGATGCCCACGGGCAGGCTGACCTGGTTGGCGACGTGGCCGAACGGCGCGCCCTGGAACGCGGGCACGCCCAGCGGCTTGAGGTGGTTATCGAGGATCTCGGACAGGCTGAAGCCGATCCCCGGGGAATCGTCGGTGCCGCAATTGGTGCACTGGCCGAAGACCACGCCTGCGACCTTGCCGAGAAGGCCGCTGAGCGCGAGCTGGGTCATCATCCGGTCGATCCGGTATTCGGCCTCGTCGACCTCCTCGAGGAACAGGATCGCGCCGGTCATGTCGGGCATGTAGGGCGTGCCGACCATCGCCGCGAGCACGGCCAGGTTGCCGCCGAGCAGCCGGCCCGAGGCCTTGCCGCTGCCGAAGGTGCGCACGCGGCCGCGACGCGGAACCAGGCGATCCTCGCCGCCCCCGGGCATACGCCAGGTCGGCGTCTCGGCATCGAACGCCAGGCGCTTGAATGAATCCCAGGAAAGCGCGCCCCAACTGCTCGACAAGGTCGGGCCGTGGATCGATGGGCAGCCGGTCTTCGCGGCGAGGGCGAGATGCAGCGCGGTCACGTCGCTGAAGCCGACGAGCAGCTTGGGATTGGCGCGGATCGTGTCGAAGTCGAGATAGGGCAGGGTGCGGGCCGAGCCCCAGCCGCCGCGGACCGCGAAGATCGCGCGCACATCACGGTCGGCAAACATCGCGTCGACGTCGTCTGCACGCTCTTGGTCGGTGCCCGCGAGATAGCCGTAGCGCTTCATTACGTGCGGCGCCGGTTTGGGAACGAGGCCCATGGCGCGCACGGTGTCGAGGATCGCCTCGAGGTCGAAGCGGTCCACGGTGAAGCCGGCCGGCTCGATGAGTCCCACTGTGTCGCCCGGGCGCAGCCGCGGCGGCTTGCGCGTGAGGGGCGCGGGCGCGGCAGCCGGAATGCCGGTGGACGAGCTTACGGCTGCGGCGCTCAAGGCTGCCAGCGCGGTGCGTCGATCGAGCATGACGTAGGTCTAGCAGCAAAGCTCATGCCTCGCGACGGCAATCGCCTTGGCGTTTCCCGGCATTTCCACCGCTATCACATTGACGTGAGCCACTGTGTATCGCATCAGCGCGCGATATCGCCGATGGGTGGGATCGCGCGCCGTTCGAACGTCGCGGACAGACAGGGGGATTTCGAAGTGCCTTCAACTTTCGTGCGCAATGTTCTGGCGCTCGCCTGTGCGGCACTGGCCGTTGGCGGTTGCCATCGCGCGGCCCAGCCGATCGAAGAGGCCATGGTCGCCAACGGCGACGAGTGGCCGAGCTGGGGCCGCACGGGCCACGAAACGCATTATTCGCCGCTCGATGAGATCGACGCCGACAACGTCGGCGATCTCAAGCTCGCCTGGCATTTCGATCTCGAGCCCGGTTATACGCCGACGACGCCGCTGATGGCCGAGGGCAAGGTGTTCATCACCACCGGCCACTCGCTGATCCGCGCGCTCGACGCGGTCAGCGGCAAGGAGCTGTGGCAATACGACGCCGGCACGCGCGCGCGCGCCACCTCGCCGCTGGACATGTCGTGGGGCAACAAGGGCATCGCCTATTCGGAAGGCCGCGTGTTCCTCGGCACCAGCGACGGCTATGTCGTCGCGCTCGATGCCAAGACCGGCAAGGAAACCTGGAAGGCGCAGGACTTCCCCACGGACGATCTGCGCACGATAAGCGGGGCGCCGCGGGTGTACGACGGTAAGGTCATCATCGGTCACGGCGGCGCCGATATCAGCCCGCTGGAGGGCTTCGTTTCGGCCTATGACGCCAAGACGGGCAAGCTCGCCTGGCGCTTCTACACGGTGCCGGGCGACCACGACGATGCCACCAATCGCAAGGCCCAGGAGGTCATGCGCAAGACCTGGCCGAGCGGCTGGAAGAACCCCGACGGCACGCGCCGCGGCGGTGGCGGCACGATGTGGAACGCCTTCAGCTACGATCCCGAGCTCAACCTGATCTTCCTCGGCGTCGGCAACGGCTACCCCTACAACCAGAACCTGCGCAGCCCGGGCGGCGGCGACAACCTGTTCCTGTCGTCGGTCGTCGCGGTGAATGCGAACACCGGCGAATATGTCTGGCACTATCAGGTCTGCCCGGCCGAGCAGTGGGACTGCACCGCCACGACCGACATGACGCTTGCCGAGCTCGAGATCGACGGCAAGCCGCGCAAGGTGCTGATGCAGGCGCCGAAGAACGGCTTCTTCTACGTGATCGACCGCAAGACCGGCCAGTTCATCTCGGCCGAGAAGATCGCCAAGGTCACCTGGGCCGATCGCATCGATCAGAAGACCGGCCGTCCGGTCGAGAACCCGGGCATCCGTTACAACGGCAAGCCCGGACTGTTCGAGATGTGGCCTGGGCCGACGGGTGCGCACTCCTGGCAGCCGCAGGCCTACAGCCCGCTCACGGGCCTCGTCTACGTTCCGGTGATCGAGCAGGGCGCGGTTATCGGCGACATGGCGCCCGGCGAGAAGGGGCTGTCTGCCGGCATGGGCGTGACGCTCTTGCCCGAAGCTGGGCTCAAGGAAGGTGCCCACGCCTGGCTGCGCGCCTGGAACCCCGTGACGCAGAAGCTCGCCTGGCAGAAGGAGCTTCCGGGCTCCTGGCCTGCGGGCGTGATGACCAGTGCGGGCGGTCTCGTGTTCCAGGGACGCATGGATGGCAAGTTCGTCGCCTATGATGCCAAGAACGGCGCTGAAGTCTGGTCGTTCGACGCGCAGGCGCCGATCGTCGGCGCACCGATCACCTGGCGCATGAACGGCAAGCAGTACGTCACCGTCATCACCGGTGCCGGCGGTCAGGGCGCGGGCATGCAGAGCCTGGGCAACCAGGAACTCAACACCGACTATCGCCTGCCACGCCGCGTGCTCACTTTCGCGCTGGGCGGCACCGATACTCTGCCCAAGCTCGATTGGCCCGAGCCGACGCCACCTGTCGATCCCGAGTTCAAGCCTGATACGGCGCGGGCTCAGGCGGGGGCTATCCTGTTCGGCACACGTGCCTGCCTGGTCTGCCACGGCTGGAACGCGGTCGCTTCCGGGGCGGCGCCCGACCTGCGGCTCTCGCCGGTGATCCTCGACGCTGCGGCCTTCCGCACGATCGTCAAGGAAGGCGGACTCAAGCTCAACGGCATGCCGCAGTTCCCGGACTTCTCCGATCAGGAACTCGAAACCCTGCGCTTCTTCCTGCGGACCCGTGCGAGCACGTTCCAGGCCGAGCGTGCGGCGATGATAGCGAAGCGCGCGGCGGCGGGCGGCTCGAACGCCAAGGCGGCCGACTATGCCGGCAAGTGGAACATCGTGGTCCAGTCGCCGGTCGGCGCTACCCCTGCCGTGCTCGAACTTGTCGCCAGCGGCGACACGCTGCGCGGCAAGGTCTCGGCCGAGCAGGGCACGGTCGACGTCAGCGGCAAGGTGGAGAAGGGCCGCGCGACCTTTTCGGGCAAGGCCAGCATGCCGATGCCGATCACGGTCGGCTACGATCTGACGCTCAAGGACGGAAAGCTGATCGGCGAGAGCTCGAACGGACCCTTCGGTACTTTCCCGGTGACCGGCACCAAGGCTCCCTGAATTCGGCCTTTTTCTGCGATTTTCATCGTCCGCGCGTACCCCGCGCGGGCGATGAGGCGCGCCTGTAGACCAAGGTCGTAGCACTTGCTTGGTTTAGGGCTAGTATTTCCACGTGGGTTTTGTCATCAAACGACAACCATGTGTCGCGGAATGTGAAGCACGCGGTTCGTGGTTAATGTAGGGAACCAACAAGCCCGGGCAGTAGCTCGGACGGCTTCCAGCATGCGAGGTGCGCTCGAATGTTGATAACGTTTTGTCTTGTGGCGCTTTTTATCGGTTCACATGAGGTGCGACGTTTCGGACTGCGGTCCCCTGCTGGAAGATTAGCTGGATAGCACGCCTGCCCCCAGGTTGCCGTCCCCGGTCACGCTAGTTCGAGAAGATGTGAACTTAACGATGTACGATCTTGTTTTCACTATCGATCAAGACGTGAAGCGTCGCGCTTCGCTTTCCTTCTTCCTGAACAACCACGGCACCTTTGCCGAACCGTTCGAGACCATCGACGAGTTCATCGGCTGCTGGCCCAAGTCGGGCGTGATCCTGATCCATGACGAGGGCAACGCGGTTGCATCGCTCATGCATGAGATCTGCAGCCGCCACACATGGCTGCCCGTCGTCGCCTATTCCGAGAATCCCGATCCCTCGCGGATCGTCGAGGCGGTTCTCGGCGGCGCCATCGGCTATGCCAACTGGCCCGGCTGCGGCGATGCCCTGCTCGACGCCATCCGCAACGCCGGCACCCGCTCGGGCGCGGCGATCGCCGCCGGCTCGCGCAAGACGATGGCGCTCAGCCGGATCGAGAAGCTTTCCAAGCGCGAGCGCGAGATCCTGGCCGGTATGGTCGAGGGGCTCAGCAATCGTTTGATCGGCAAGCACCTGTCGATCAGCCCGCGCACGGTCGAGCTGCATCGCGCCAACCTGCTGAGCAAGATCGGCGCCCGCCACAGCGCCGAAGCGATCCGCCTGGCGATCGAAGCTTCGCTGCCCGCGTTCGAGCCGGTCGTCCTCGACGCCGCCTGACGCATCGATCCAACACAGAAAAACGGCGGTTCCGCAAGGAGCCGCCGTTTTTCTGTGCGCTGACGATGCGTGAAAAGCACCGTCGCCCAAACGCCGAGAGCGCAGCGCCGTGACCGGGGCTCCCATGCCGCCCGGTTACGGAGCTGCGCTCTGCGTGCGCGATATGTCTGGTTGCGGGCGCCCGGTACGGAGGCAAATACGTACCGGGTGCGTCGCGTCAGTTCGGCTTGATCTGCACCTTGTCCCCGGTCCCGTCGGCTTCTCCGCCGATCTGGTCCCAAGGCTGCTCCTCGTCGTCGGTTTCTTCGACCGCGAGGAGTTCGTAGAGGCGGGTGCGGAGCACGTCGACGCCGATCGACGACATCGCGCTGTCCGGGCAGTCCGCCTGGAGGATTGCGGCAAGCGAGCGCTGCTTCTGCGCGATCAGGTCGATCGTCTGTAGCTCTTCCGTGTGGCGCTGGACCACGTCGGCATTGCCACAAAGGATCGTCCCCAGCGTCTCGATGTCGAGGCTGAGATCGAGCAGCACGTCAGCGATCGCCCGGATGTGGGGCCCGCTCAGAAGGGGCCCGCCCGAGGGGGTGGGAACCTCTTCCATCATCATGCAGCGTGCGCCAGCTCTTCGGCGTCGGCGTTGAGCGCCTGCAGGTTGAGCACCATGACCATGCGGTCCTCGATCGCCGAGAGGCCTTCGAGGAAGGGCACGACGCCATCCTGCGACATCGCCGGCGGCGGCTGCAGCGTGTCTGCGGCGATCGTGACGATGTCGCTGACCGAGTCGACGATCAGGCCGCGTGCCTGGCCGGCATACTGGGTGACGATGATCGCGTGGCGCGGCGTCGCCTCGGTCGGTTCCCAGCCGAGACGCGCAGCGAGATCGACCACGGGCAGCACGGTGCCGCGCAGGTTGACCACGCCGGCGACGTAGTTCGGGACGCGCGGCAGGCGGGCGGTCGGCGACCACGCGCGGATTTCGCGGATCGCCATGATGTCGATCCCGAAGAGCTGGTCCGCCACCTCGAAGGTGATGAGTTCACGGTGCATGGGTCTGTAATCCTCTGGGATCAGTGAGAGACGCGGCGGACTGCCGCGATGAGCTTCTCGGTGTCGAAAGGCTTGACGATCCAACCGGTCGCGCCAGCCTGGCGGGCGCGAGCCTTCTTCTCGTCCGAGCTCTCGGTCGTCAGCACCAGGATCGGCCGGTCGCGATGGCGGCTGCCACCACGCAGGCGTTCGATCAGGCCGAAGCCATCGAGCCGAGGCATGTTGATGTCAGTGATGACCACATCAGCCTCGTTGCTCGCAAGCCACTCTAGGGCCTCGATGCCGTCTTCAGCCTGCACCACGTCAAAGCCGTTGGTGCTCAGCGCATGGTTCAGAAGCGCTCGCATGGATGCGCTGTCGTCTACCGTAAGTACCCGCGTTGTATCGGTCATGGGTTTGCCTCGTATAATCCTTTAAAACAGTTCGACGTCACCGGAGGAGACCTGCGGCCGCGCGACCGGTCTCTCTGGTGGCGCCATCTGAGCGTCCACGTTACGGCAGCGCACCTGGCCGGCGGCCGGTCGAAAATCGACGCGCCGGGCAAAGCTGCCGCCAAGATCGAAACGCATCAGCGGTATGCGTTCGTTCTCGAGGAACGAGCGGGCGAAGTCGGCATTTGCGCTGCCGATCGCCTTCATTCCGGTACGCAGGTTGGCGCCACCATAGAGGTGGGCCTTCATGCGACTCTTCAAGGCTCCCCAAGCCAACATGTCGTTGATCAGCATTTCCATGAGGTAAACGCCGTAGTGGACGTCGACCGCATCGGTGCCGCGACTGGAGGGAGGCTCGGCCAGGAGGAAGTGGTTCATGCCACCCACTCCGGCAATCGGATCGACCAGGCAGGCCGCGACGCAGCTGCCCAGGACGGTGTTAAGTTCGACACGGGGGTCTGTGCTGACGCGCACCTCGCCCTGCATGACCGTGACGCGGATCGCGTCCGTCGGCCCTCTGGGCTTGTCTATGGGACTCATGGAACTCATTTTTTATGCGGCCTTCCCGAGAGCGTAGGTCGCGATTTCGCCGATCGGTGCGATCACGCCGGCGGCGCCGAGCGAGATCGCCGCGCGCGGCATGCCGAAAACGGTGCAGGTGGCTTCGTCCTGCGCGATCGTCGCCGCGCCGGCCTGCGACATGGCGAGCAGACCGCGCGCGCCGTCGCTGCCCATGCCTGTCAGCAGGGCGCCGACGGCGCGGGGACCGACGGTCTGCGCGACCGAGCCGAACAGCATGTCGACCGAGGGCAGGTGGCCCGAGACCGGATTGCCCGGACGCAGGCGCGCGTAATACTTGCCGGCCGTGCCGCCAACGGTCAGGTGACGGTCGTCGCCGGGTGCCAGATAGCAATGGCCCGGCTTGAGCGGCATGTCGGGCTCGGCGAGCATCACGGTCGCCGGCGAGCTGATGTCGAGCGTCTTGGCGATCGCCGGGGCGAAGCGCGGGTTGACGTGCTGGACGATGACGGTCGGCGGACAATCGGCCGGGAAGTTCGCGAGCACGGTCTGCAGCGCTTCGACGCCGCCGGTCGAGGAACCGATGGCGATGAGGTCCGGGCGGTGCGCACGGATCGCGTTGTTCGTGCGTGCCGCGACGGGAGCCGGGGCGCTCGCGCCACCGCGGTTGAACTGGACCTGCGCGGCCTGGCGGATCATGTCGCCCAGCTTGGTGCGGGCGCCAGTGCGCAGCGCGGCGTCGAGATCGGCCTTGGCATAGCAGTCGATCGCACCGAGCGTCAGCGCTCGCGCCGTCGTCTCCGCGCCCTGCTGGGTCGAGCCCGAGACGATGATCACCGGCGTCGGACGCAGGGTCATGATCTTCTCGAGGAAGTCGAGCCCGTTCATGCCCGGCATTTCGATGTCGAGCGTGACGACATCGGGGTTGTGGACCTTCATCAGCTCGCGACCTTCGGCGGCATTGCCCGCCGAGCCGACGACCTGGATGTCGGGCTCGGCCGAAAGGCACGCCGCGAGGATCGCGCGCATGGTCGCGGAATCGTCAACAATAAGAACCCGGATCGTCATGCCGCGCTTCTCTGATAGATGGTTGGACCGACAGGCTGGAGCTGCGCGGCGGCGGGACCCGTGACGCGTTCGCTATGGCCGATGTAAAGAAAACCGCCAGGAACGAGCGCTTCCGCGAAGCGGGAGATCAGCCGTTCCTTGGTCGGGGTATCGAAATAGATCATCACGTTCCGGCAGAAGATCACATCGAACTGCCCCTTCATCGGCCACTGGCCGTGAAGGTTGAGCGTGCGGAAGCGAACGAGCCCGCGCGCGGTCTCGTCGAGCGTCGCCATACCGCTGGACACCTTGGTCCAGGGCTGACGCAGCTGTGCCGGCACCGCTTCGATATCCTCGACCGGATAGGTCGCGGCCGAGGCCTTCTTGAGCGCGTGCTGGGCGATGTCGCTGGCGAGGAAGCGGATGTCCGAACCGGCGATGCGACGGCCGGTGGCCTTCTCCTCGCCAAGCAGGGTCATCACGATCGACCAGGTCTCTTCGCCGCTCGAGCAGCCGGCTGACCACAGGCGCGCGGGCTGGCCGCCCTGTACCTGCTTGAGCAGCTTGGGCCGCGTGGTCTGCGCGAAATGCTCGAAATGGTGCGGCTCGCGATAGAAGAACGTGTGGTTCGTCGTCAGCGCGCCGATCGCCCGAGTCTGCTCGGCCGGGTTGTTGCGGATGTGGTCGATATAGGCCGCGAAAGTGCCGCAACCCGATTCCCGGACCAGCGGCGCCCAGCGCGAATAGACCAGCATGGCCTTGCCCGATTCCAGCACGATGCCCGCGCTCGAATAGGCCAGTTCCGAGACCGTCTTGAAGTCGGCGGCGCTGTAGATGTCGGGGCTGATCCCCGGCATCGGTTCCGCAGTGGCGGCGGCGAGGCTCATGCGGCCTGCCTTTCGGGTTCGATCATCGCGCCGCCGACGAGGCCGTCGACGTCGAGGATCAGGGCCACCTGGCCGTCACCGAGGATGGTCGCGCCGGCGACGCCGTCGACCGCACGGAAGTTGGTGTCGAGGCTCTTGATGACGAACTGGCGCTGATCGCAGATGTCGTCCACCAGCAGCGCGGCCTGGCCGGCAGCTTCGGTGTCGACGACGATCAGCACGCCGCCATCGGGGCCGCGCGAGGCGCCGCTGCCGCCGATCGTGTCGCGGACCGAGATCACCGGGATGAACTTGCCGCGCATGTTGAACATGGCGCGCTGGCCCAGACCCTGGACTTCGCCGTCCTTGGGTCGGAGGCACTCGACGACGTGCGCGAGCGGAACGACCATCGATTCCTGGCCGACCGCGACGATCATGCCGTCCGAGATGGCGAGCGTCAGCGGCAGGGTGAGGGTGAAGGTCGTGCCCTTGCCCTCTTCGGACTCGATGGTGATGCGACCGCCGAGATCCTTCACGTTCTGGCGCACCACGTCCATGCCGACGCCGCGGCCCGAAACGCTGGTGATGCTCGCGGCCGTGGAGAAGCCCGGTGCAAAGATCAGGTTGTCGATTTCCTCGGGGCTGAGCTGCGCTTCGGGGGCGAGCAGGCCCTTTTCGACCGCCTTGGCGAAGACGCGGGCACGGTTGATGCCGGCGCCGTCGTCGGCGATCTTGATGAGGATGCGGCCCGAGCGGTGCTCGGCCGAGAGAGTCAGCGTGCCGTCGGCGGGCTTGCCCGCGGCGAGGCGCGCCTCGGAAGGCTCGATGCCGTGGTCGACCGCGTTGCGGATGAGGTGGGTCAGCGGCTCGCCGAGACGTTCGATGACGGTCTTGTCGAGTTCGGTGCTCTCACCGATCAGGTCGAGGCGGACGTGCTTGCCGGTCGACGAGGCGAGTTCGCGCAGGATACGCGGCACGCGGCTGAACACGGTGCCGATCGGCTGCGCGCGGATCGACATCGCGCTTTCCTGAATGTCGCGCGTCAGCGATTCGAGCAGCGTGATCTCTTCGTTGGCCTGGATGCCCTCGTTCGAGATGCGCTGCGCCATCATCGCCTGGGCAATGACGAGCTCACCGACCGAATCGATAAGCTTGTCGAGCTTGGCGAGATCGATGCGGATCGAGGCGCCGGCGGCTGCGGCAGCCGCCGCGGCATTGGCAGGCGCCGCCGCGGCTGCAGGAGCCGGGGTCGGAGCTGGCGCAGGAGCCGGAGCCGCCGGAGCGGCTGCGGCCGGCGCGGCCACGGGGGCCGGAGCCGCCGCGACCGGAGCGGGCGCGGGCGCCGCGACGACCGGGGCCGGTGCGGGAGCAGCGGCAACAGGAGCCGGAGCTGGGGCGGGGGCCGGGGCCGGGGCCGGCGCAGCGACGGGTGCCGGTGCCGGGATCGGAGCGGCGATCATCGTGGGCGGGATCGCTGCGGTCTCACCGAAAGCGATGCCGACGTCGTCACCGACGAAGTCGAAGATGTCGCGGACTGCCATTTCGCTGACATCGCTGGAGCACTGGAAGCTCCAGCCGAGATAGCCCTGCGCGGGATCGAGCCGGTCGAGCGGCGGCAGCTTTTCGACGTCGCAGGCGATGCAGGTCGCGCCGAGGCTGGCCAGTTCGCGCAGCAGCAGCAGGGGTTCGCCGCCATTGAGCATCGAGCCGTGGTGCGGACGCAGGTGAACGTGCAGGCCCGGGGCTTCTGCGGGTTCAGGCTGGGCCACGACTGCAGCTTCGGCCGGCGCGTCGCCGTCCATGCTCGGCATGTCGCCGAACATCGCGTCGAGATCGAGCTCGTCGAAGGCGTCGCCGAAATCCTCGTCTTCCTCATCGGACGACGCTGTTTCGGGCTCGGCGGCGGACGCGGGGGCCGTTTCGGCGACCGGAGCCGGTACAGGCTCGGGCGCTGCAGCCGGCGCGGCACCGGCATTGGCATGCTGGGCCGCCGTCAGTTCCTGGATGAGCTGCACGTCGTCAGGTGCCGCACCGCCATCGCGGGCGGAATTGACGTGATCGCTCAGCGTGTCGAGCGCGCGCAGCAACAGGCCGGTCAGCGGGGTGATGTCGACCAGGCCGTCGCGAACGTCCGAGAGCAGCGTCTCGAAGGTATGCGTATAGGCGGCCAGCGCGGTGAAGCCGAACGCGCCGGCGCCGCCCTTGATCGAGTGGACTGCGCGGAAGATCGCGTTGATCGTGTCGTCGTCCTGCGTGCCCGACTTGCAGGCGTCGAGGCCGGCTTCGGCGGCAGCGAGCGATTCTTCGCACTCGACGAAGAAGATCTGTTGAATTTCCTCGGCGGTCACGCGCGTGCCTCCTCGAAGAGCTCATGGGTCAGCCCGGTCAGGCTGGCGGCATCGCGGAGCGCCGGCGACGGATCGATCGCAACGCCTTCGGTGCTGCGGCGGGCACTGACCAGCAGTTGCAGCAACGCCTGGCTGACATGCGTCACCTGGCTGCCGTCAACGCTGAGCGGGGCGCCCATGGCCGCCACGAATTCGGGCAACAAAGTTTCGACCGTGGCGCGGTCGCACCGCGCGGGAAGGGAAATTGCAGACATTCGGGAGAACCCTTTCGCCGATCGATCTTAGAATTCGGCCCAGTCGTCGAAGTCCTCGACGGGGGACGACTTGATCGCGAGATTGCCGTGAACGGCCGGCATTGGCGAAGCGGCGGGGCGCGGCGCCGGCTTGACGGGCAGGGCGGCGACGCGCGGAGCGCCATAACCGCCTTCGCCGGTCGAGAAGCGCGCGACCAAGGCGGTCAGCTCGTTGGCCTCGTCGGCCAGGCTGCGCGAGGCGGCGGTCGATTCCTCGACCATCGCCGCGTTCTGCTGGGTCATGCGATCCATTTCGCTGACCGTCGTGTTGATCTGCTGGAGATTGAGCGACTGCGCATTGGCGTTGTCGGCGATCTCGGTCATCAGGCCGGTGATGTCGCCGACGCCGCCAAGGATCTTTTCGAGCAGGGCGCCGGTTTCGGCGACGAGCGTCACGCCGTCTTCGACCTGGCGGGTCGAGGCGGTGATCAGGGTCTTGATGTCCTTGGCCGCGTCCGCCGAGCGCTGCGCGAGCAGGCGGACTTCGTTGGCAACGACCGCGAAGCCCTTGCCGGCATCGCCGGCACGCGCCGCTTCGACACCTGCGTTGAGGGCGAGGAGGTTGGTCTGGAAGGCGATCGAATCGATCACGCTGATGATCTGGCCGATTTCCTGCGCGGACTTCTCGATCGCGCCCATCGCCGTGGTGGCGCGCGCGACGACCTTGCCGCCCTCGGTCGCTTCCTGGTGCGTGGCCGAGATCGTGCGCTGCACGACGGTGGCGCGCTCGGCGGTCAGCTTGATGTTGTCGGTGACCTGATTCATCGCCGAGGCCGCTTCCTCGAGGTTCGCCGCCTGGCGCTCATTGCGGTTGGCGAGGTCGTCGGAGGCCGAACGGATCTCGGTGGCACCATTGTGGACGCTCGACGCCGAGGCGCGGACCGACTGCATGGTTCCCGCGAGCGAGGCGACCGCTGCGTTGAAGTCCTTGCGCAGCTCTTCGTAGGCGCTGGGGAAGGGTTCGGTGAGCTGGAAGTCGAGCTGGTTCTGCGAAAGCTTCTTGAGGCCACCGCTGAGGCCGTCGGTCATGCGGCTGTCTTCGGCCTTGTTACCGTTCTGGAGCGTCAGGGCATTGTCGCGGAAGGTCGCCATGGCCTTGGTCATCCGGCCGACGCAGTCCTTGTGGTCTGTGTAGCGGATCGGGCTGCTGGTATCGCCCGCGGCGAGCGCTTCCATGCGCAGGACCGTGTTGACGTAGGGCGTGCAGATGCGCGACGAGGCGACCATCAGCGTGATCGCGGTGCCCACGAGCGCGGCACCGGCGGCGCCGATCAGGGCCGGGCTTCCGCCGGCGAGTGCCGTGGTGGCGACACCGACGCCCGCCAGCGCCGTCTGAACGCCCAGAAGGGCCTTGAACTTGGCCCGGATGGGCGAGTCTTTCTCGAACCAGTTAAGCATCTCGCCTCCAGCAGTCGCGGATATGTCGCGTGGCCATTTCCCGCATCGGGCGGGCAATCGTGGCGAGGCTGGATTAACCATCTCCGGGTGAATTCGGGGCTTAGCGGCACCCTGGTATTTCTACTATTTTATATCAGCCGTTTACTATAACTTACCCATCTATGAGCCGCATGAGCCTGGTAAGTCCGGGCAATCAGCGGAGGTAAACACGGTCCTATGTCTATGAACGACGCACGCGTCCTGGTGGTCGATGATTCAGCGGCCATGCGCGCGCTGTTTTCCGACGTGCTCGACCAGGCCAAGAACGTCCAGGTCGTGGGAACCGCGGTCGACGCCAATGACGCCCGCGACAAGATCGCGTCGCTCCGTCCCAACGTGATCACGCTCGACGTGGAAATGCCGGGCATGAGCGGTATCGAATTCCTCGAAGAGATCATGTCCACCAATCCGCTGCCGGTGGTGATGCTCTCCTCGCTGACCCAGGCGGGTACCGAAATCTCGCTCAAGGCTTACGAGCTGGGCGCGGTCGAGTGTTTCCCCAAGCCGCTGAAGGCGACGCCCGAGCAGTTCAACAAGCAGGTCGGCAAGCTTGGCAAGATCGTGCTCGCCGCGGCCAACAGCAACGTCAAGGACAAGAAGCCCAAGGTGACCGGCCCGGTCGTCGAGAAGTTCGACTGGAATGGCCGCATCGTCGCGTTCAGCGCGTCGATGGGCGGTGTCGAGGCGCTGACCGATCTGCTCGCCGGCTATCCGGGCAACTGCCCGGCCACCGTCGTCGTGCTGCAGACCCAGCCCGAACTGGCCGAGACCTTCATCAATCGCCTGAACAAGGACCTCAAGTGCTCGGTCCGGGCGCTGGTCGATGGCGCTCCGCTCGAGGAAGGCGTGGTCCACATCGCCGCCGACCCGAACAACCACGTCGTGCTCGAGCCCGGCTCGCCGCCCAAGCTGCGCCTGCTCGCGCGTGATCCGATCGAGGGCGTCCGTCCTTCGGCCAACCTGCTGTTCGGCACGATCGCACGTGCCGCGGTTCCCGCGGTCGGCGCCGTGCTTTCGGGCATGGGCACCGATGGCGCCAAGGGCCTCAAGCTGCTGCGCGACGCCGGTGGCAACGCTTTCGTCCAGTCGCCGCAGAGCGCAGTCGTTGCGGAATCGCCGAATGCCGCGATCGCGGCCGGTGCGGCCGAACGCGAAGTGCCGATCGACGCGCTCGCTGCGGCAACCCTGGCCTGCTGCAACAAGGCCTGATCGCTCGGCCGGTTCGTCCGGCTGGGCTTCGAAGTAAACGCAATAGCGGTGCGATTATTCGCGCCGCTATTCGTAGTGTGTTCGATCTCTGCGAGACGACTTCAAAGTGTAAAGAAATATCTCGTTTTTCCTAACGACTATATCGCAAATGCACGCGGTCCGAATTTATCGGGGATAAAGTGCCTCGTGTCATTTCTGGCATGAAACCAAATGGGGGTCGTGCGGATGACTGATTCGAATTCGCGACAATCGAACGGATATTATGGGTTCGCTGCGAACCCGGTCCATTCGCACGCCTCGTCCAGCAGAACGGTGACCGCGTGAACAGACCCGACAACCGCAGCGGCCAGCGCGTCATGACCGTATTCAAGGCGGCGCGGGTCGGCGCGGCCTGTGCCGATGACCTTGGCCTGATCCGCAACATCTCCGCCGAAGGCCTCATGGTCGAGACGCGGCTGACGCTCGCCATCGACGAGCCCGTGGTCATCGAGATCCAGTCGGGCAAGCCGATGCAGGGCCGTGTGCGGTGGTCCAAGAACGGGATGACCGGCATCCAGCTCTCCTCGGCGATCGACATAGCCGAGGCGCTGCGCACCAGCAGCCCCGGCGACGTGATCGATCGCATCCGCCCGCCGCGGTTCGACCGAGCGGTCGAAGCGACGCTGCAGTACGAGGGGCGTCACTGGCCGGCGATCACGCAGAACATTTCGCTCTCCGGTGCGCAGATCGTCACCGAAAGGGCGCTGCTGCTGCCGCGCAATGCGCATGCGGCGCTGCGGGTCGAAGGGCTCGGCATGCTGGGCGGCGAACTGCGCTGGCGCCGCGGCAACAACATCGGCATCCGCTTCGAGCATCCGCTGCCGCTACGCCATTTCCAGCAGTGGCTTCATCAGTTCGGCGAGCAACGCGTCCCCGCGGCCCTCCCGCAAAGCGTGCCGGCTCCGGCCATGCGCTCGATCTAGTCGACGAGTTTCGCGATGAAGCCCAACTTTCGCGAAGATTTCCTGGCGCAGGGTCTTGTCCCCGAGCGCCAGGGATCTGACCTCACCATCTGGCCGACGACGCCGTCTGCCGGGGAGCATCCGCTGCCGATCGAAGCGGATCTCGCCGCGTTCTATCAGGAGGCGCTGAACGAGGCGGCGATCGTCGACATCACCGATCCGCTCGGCACGATTCTGTCGGTCAACGATCGGTTTTGCGAGATCACCGGTTATGCGCGTGGCGAACTGGTCGGCGCCAACCATCGCATGCTGCGCTCCGACGAGCATGACTGGACGTTCTTCCGGCACATGCAGCGCGAGATCATGCTGGGCCACGTGTGGCGTGGCGAGATATGCAACCGTGCCCAGAACGGCGATCTGTTCTGGGTCGACACCACGATCGTTCCGCATCGCCGCCGCAACGGCCAGATCGAGCGCTTCATCGCGATCCGCTTCGACGTGACTGCACGGCGCCAGGCCGAAGAGCGACTGCGGCGCCTGGCGAACGTCGATCAGGTCACCGGACTGCCCAACCGCAATGCCTTCATGCGCAGCGTCGAGGACATCATCGCCGATACGCGCGCCACGCCGGGCCGCATCGCCGTGGGCATTCTTGACGTCGATCACTTCAAAGAGATCAACGACTGCCTTGGCCATGGCGCTGGCGATACGCTGTTGCAGGAACTGGCTTTGCGCCTGCGCGCTGCGATGGGTCGCAACGACGAAGTCGCACGGCTCGGCGGCGATGAATTCGGTATCATCCTGCGCGATTGCGCGTCCGAGGATGCCGTTCGCCAGCGCATCGCCGGCATCTTCAAGGTTTTTGCCGCACCGGTATCGGTCTGCGGCAGCAAGCGGCAGCTGTCGGCGAGCCTCGGCATGGCCATGCTGCCCGTCGAGACCGCCGGGCGCAGCGAGCTTCTCAAGAACGCCGACATCGCGCTGCACGAGGCCAAGGCCAATGGTCGCGCCCGCGCCGAGCTGTTCGGCGAAGAGATGCAGGAAGAGGTCCGTCGCCGTGCCGAACTGCGCAGTTCGTTCGAGCGTGGCCTGCATGTCGGCGAGTTCGTGGTGCATTACCAGCCGATCGTTGCGCTCGAGCCGGGTGCGCCCGTGGCGATGGAAGCCCTGTTGCGCTGGAACCATCCCGAGCGGGGGCTGATCCGCCCGCCACAATTCATCGAGGCGCTGTCCGACGAGCACCTGGCCACCCAGGTCGGCGGATACGTACTCGATTTGGCGATCCGCCAGATCGAAGACTGGTACCGGGCAGGCGTGCGCTTCGGATCGATCTCGATCAACGCAACGCTCGGCGATTTCCGGTCGGGCCGTTATGTCGACACGATCCTCGGCGCCGTCGCCGGTGGCCGCATCGGGGTCGACGACATCCGTGTGGAGATCAACGAGGACGTTCTGATCGGCCGCGGCGGCGATTGCGCGCGCACTGAGATCGAGCGCCTGCACCATGCCGGCATCGCCATCGCTTTCGACGATTTCGGCACGGGCTTCGCTTCGTTGCGTCACTTGCGGGACATGCCCGTGCAGATCATCAAGATCGACAAGAGCTTCATCCGCGCCATCGATACCGACAAGGCCGATCGCGCGATCGTCAAGAATCTGATCGAACTCGCGCATCAACTCGGCAAGACGGTCACCGCCGAGGGTGTCGAGACGCGCGACCAGGCCGCGGTGCTGCGGGAGCTTGGCTGCGATCGTATCCAAGGTTTCCTCGTCGCGCCGGCAATCCCTGCCAACGAGATCGAGCAAATCCTGCGCCTGCCTTGTGCTGCTGCGGACTACGACTTGATCTGAGACCGGCCTAGCGCTGGCAGTGGCGGACCCAGTCGGCGAAAGCGGTCAGAAAGCGCGCGACGCCCTGGCGCGTGCGTTCGTCGGTCAGACGGCCCTCTGCATCGAACTTCTCGTTTGCGCGGAAAACGAGCACTTCGGGTTGGGGCATGCAGTAGCTTTCGGTAAAGGTGAAAGCCTGGCGCAACTGGCTCTGTCCGCGCGCGGTGCCCGTGATCCCCGGCGAAGCGCCGAATATCGCCACTGGCTTGCGAGCCAGGACCGCGCCGCGTGGCGGGCGCGAGGCCCAGTCGATCGCGTTCTTCATCACCCCCGGCACCCCGTGGTTGTATTCGGGCGTGGCCATGATCACGCCGTCCGCCGTAGCGATCGCCTGTTTGAAGCGGGCCACGCCTTCTGGATCGCCCGCCTCTTCGACGTCGCCATCGTAAAGCGGCACTTCGGCTATGTCGAAGACGGTCACGGCCATACCGTTCGGAGCAAGCTCGACCGCGGCCCTGACCAGCGCGCGATTGTACGAGTCACGCCGCAAGCTGCCCGCAAAGGCGAGCACATTGAGACGGGACGTTTCTTCTGTTGCGGGCACGCGATCCTCCACGGTTGACGGCGCCACCCTGGCGGGTGCGGCTTCGCGCCGTCAAGCCGCGGAGAGGCGCTTACTTGGCGGGATTGGCAACGTCCTTCGCGGCGCTGCCGACATCCTTGGCAGCATCGCCGACATTTGCCGCGGCATTGGCGACGGCGTTGTCCTTGACCGCTTCGCTGTCGCTCATGCGGCTGAAGAAAACGATGCCCACGACCAGAGCAACCACGAGGACGAGCGCTATGACCCAGCCCGAGCCGCCGCCGCGGCTGGGGGTTTCGACGATTACGGTGCGATCTTCAGCCATGTCGGATACTCCGTTGAACATGCGGCCTCAGAAACGACCAGAACCGGCGCGGGTTCCGCGTCGTGCGCAGGGCTTCCCGGAACCCTCAGGCGTGCGCGGACTTTCCGCTGGGAATGTCGAAACCGCAGGGGGCGCAAGCCATGGCCGCATTTCCCGTCGATCGCCTCGTTTTCACACCGCCGATGGTTGACCTGTCGCGATCACCGCTGGCCGGCCATCTCGCGGCCGAGACCTATGTGCTGGGTGCGTTCAATCCCGCGCTCACCCGGCTGCCCAATGGCAATCTGCTGATGCTCGTGCGGATCGCCGAGGCGCTGCGCGAACCCATCTTCGATGACAAGGTTCATGCGATTCGCTGGGACGAGGGAAAATATGTCCTCGACGGCTGGCCGCTAGAAGACGCGGACACCGCCGATCCGCGCAAGTTCATGCTTCGCGACGGCGGCGGCTGGAAGATCATGGCGCTGACCTCGCTGTCGTGGCTGCTCCCGGTCGAGATGTCGCCCGATGGACTCGCGGTGGTTACGATCCACTACGACCGGGCCGTCGCGCCGACCGGATCCTGGCAATGCTATGGGCTCGAGGACGCGCGGATCAGTCGGGTCGAGGGCCGGTACTGGATGACGACCTGCTCGGTCAGTCCCGAGCGGCATTCGACCACGCTCTACTCTTCGGACGATGCCTTGGACTGGATCTTCGAGGGCATCGTGCTCGATCACCAGAACAAGGACATGCTGATCTTCGAGGGCCTGATCGGCGGCAAGTTCTGGGCGCAGACGCGGCCGCTCGGCGATCTCTATTTCGCCTATCCGCCGGGCAGCGAATGGCGCGCGGGGCCTTCGATCAATCTCGCCTCCTCGCCCGATTGCCGCCACTGGCAGCCGCATCTCGAACCGGGCATCCGGCCCCATGCCAATACGGTTGCGACCGCGCGGATGGGCGGGGGGACGCCGCCCATCCTGACCGATATCGCAGGCCAGCGCGGCTGGCTGACCTTGTGGCACGGGGTCGAGCCGCGCGGACTCGTCGGCGTATACCGCACATATTGGTCGCTACTCGATGCCGAGAACCCCGCTCGCACGATCGCGACGAGCCACGATCCGCTGCTCGAAGCCGATCCTGCGCTGACGGCACCGATCGACGATCTGATCTATATCCGCGACGTCGTGTTCACGACGGGCATCGTCGAAGCGGGCGATCATTTCATCGTCGCCTCGGGCGAGGCAGATCTCGCTTGCCGGATAACGCACATTCCGAAGGCCCACTTCTGACACCCCGTTGCCAAAAGCCGATGTTGCAGTGCAATAGGCTCGCATGCGCATCGCCATCGTCGATGAAAGCGCCGCGCGCGCTTCGGTGATCCAGGAAGGACTCGCGTCGCTCGACGACTGCGAGATCTTCGTGGTGACCGAACGACGTGGCCTCGTCGCGCGGATCGGCGAGATCGCGCCTGACATCGTCCTCATGGACCTGGGCAATCCGTCGCGCGACGTGCTCGAGGAATATTTCGCGGTCAGCCGGGCGCTGGCCCGGCCGATCGCGATGTTCGTCGACGAGAGCGACGACGAGACGATCGCCGCTTCGATCGACGCCGGAGTCTCTGCCTATGTCGTCGACGGTCTCGCGGCGAACCGCATCAAGTCGCTGATGGACGTCGCAGTGCGGCGGTTCAACGCCTTCGCGCGGCTGCAGTCGGATCTCGACGAGGCGCGAGGGCGGCTCGCGGATCGCGAAGCGATCGACAAGGCCAAGCGCATTCTCATGGACAGCCGCGGCCTGCCCGAGCCCAAGGCCTATGCCGAAATGCGCAAGGCGGCGATGGACCAGGGCAAGAAGATCGCCGAAATCGCCGACGCCATCATCACGGCGCACAAGCTCATGGGAGGAAAGTGATGGCCGAGGAACTGACGATCGGCTTCCTCCCGCTCGTCGATGGCTGCCTGCCGATCCTCGCGCGCGAGCACGGCTTCGCCGAGGACGAGGGGGTTTCGCTGAACCTCGTCAAGGACGTGTCCTGGGCGACCGTGCTCGACCGGCTGCTCTATGGCCACAGCGATGCCGCGCATATGGTCGCGCCGCTGGCGATCGCGACGACCCTGGGCCGCGGACGCCCGGCGCAGCCGCTGTCGGTGCCTTTCGTGCTAGGGCTCAACGGCAATGCGATCACGCTGCGCTCGGACATCGCCCGACTCGTGGGTGCGGAAGGCAAGCTCGGGGATCCGGCCAAGGTCGGTGCGGCGCTGGCCGAAGTCGTGCGCGAGCGCGCGGCGGCCGGCAGCCCGCTGCGCTTCGGCGTGGTCCATCGCTATTCGAGCCACAACTATATGCTGCGCTACTGGCTCGCGGCCTGCGGCATCATGCCCGACCGCGACGTCGAGATCACGACGGTGCCGCCTCCGTTCTGCGCCGACGCGCTCGAAGCGGGCGAGGTCGACGGCATCTGCGTGGGCGAGCCGTGGAATTCGGTCGCGGTCGAGCGCGGGGTGGGGCAGATCGTCCTCGCCACGGCGCAGGTCTGGCGGCGTGGCGTCGAGAAGGTGTTGGCGCTGCGCGAACCCGTGCTCGCCGAGAAGCGCGGCACGGTCGAGCGGCTGATCCGTGCCATGTGCCGCGCGGGCAAGCACTTCGTCGATCCGGCCAACTGGGAAGCCAATGCCGCGATCCTGGCCCGGGCCGAATATCTCGACGGCGATCCCGTGCTGATCCGTCGCGCGATCTCCGACCAGCTACTGCTCGCGCGCGGCGGCGAGATCGTCGAATATCCCGACTTCATGTTCCAGTACCGCGAGGCGGCGAACTTCCCCTGGGTCAGCCAGGCCGAGTGGCTCTACACGCAGATGGTGCGCTGGGACGGGTTGACCTTCGATTCGGCGAACGCCGAAAAGGCAGCTCGCGTCTTCCGTCCCGACGTATACCGCAGTGCACTAATCGGCACCGGGGAGCCCTTGCCGGGGGCCAGTTCGAAGGTCGAAGGCAGTCTTCGGCAGAAGACCTCCGTCTCGACCCAGCAGGGTACGATGACTTTGGAAAGTAACGCCTTTTTTGACGGGCGCGTATTCGATCCCAGTCATCTTGCCGAGTACATCGCACAGCTCGGCTGATATCGTTTCATGCTGCATTGCAAAAAGACCTTTACCAAGTCCCTGCGAATCGGTTAGCCTTCCCTTCAGCAGCCAAGCCGGCCGCCGCCCAAGGACGGGCGGACTAGAGCGCCACTGGGCTTCAACGAAACATTGCGTGGCAACGTCGCCGCCCGAATTGGTCCCTTACGAGGAACCAAGTCGAGGCGGCTTTTTTGCGTTGTCCGCACGAGCGGAGCATAGGCCCCATGGGCACGGTGAAGTCAGCGCAGAATCAGCGAAAGGGCGAGCGCCAGCGCCAGCCCCAGGCTGACCGTCTGCCAGAACCGCACCGGATTGCGCTCGATCAGCGGCACCGGACGGCGTTGCCGCACTTCGAGCGATCCGCCGCGTTCGAGTGCGCGCAGCAGATCGATCACGTCGTTGAACCGCGCTTCGCGATCGGGCTGGATTGCGGTCAGCACCGCGTCGTCGAGCCAGGACGGTATTTCGGCCCGGTGCTTGGAGGGCGGTGTCGGCCGGCCGAAGCGCGGCCGCTGGAAGGCCTCCTGTTCGCCGAACGGCCAGTGTCCGGTCAACCAGCGGTAGAGCGTCACGCCGAGCGCGAACTGGTCGGTCAGATCATCACCGGCATTTCCGGAGAATTGCTCGGGCGCCATGAAACCCGGCGTGCCGGGGATCTCGTCGCCGTGGAAATCTTCGACCCGCGGCAGCCGCGCGACGCCGAGGTCGATGAGCTTCAGTCCGCCCCCATCCTCATTCTTGGCGCTCGTCAGCATGACGTTGTCGGGCTTGATGTCGCGGTGGACCACCTCGAGCCGATGCAAGGCCGCGACCGCGCGGGTCAGGCGGATGGCATGTTCGACGGCGAGCTTGAGCGGCGGCATTCCCCGCTTGAGCCGATCGGCCATGGTCTCGCCGGTCAGCAGCGGCTGGACGCAGTAGAGCGCTGTCTGCCTGTCGGGGCGAACCGGATGCGCGGCCAGCACGAAAGGACTGGCGACGCGCTGGGCCAGCAGCAGTTCGCGGGCGAAGGCCAGCCGGATCGCGCGTTCGCTGAGCGCATTGGGTCGCGGGAACTTGAGCACGACTTCACCACCGGCTTCGGTGTCCTCGGCGACGAGCAGGATCGCGTATCTGCCCTCGCTGAGCACGCGGTCGATGCGGAAGCCGTCGAAACTGGTGCCAGGCGCCGGTGGGGCGACTGCCGGCAGAGCCGACAGGCCGGCGAGGATGCCCTCGTGGTCCGGCGCGGGCAGGCGGACGACGTCGATCAGCACGGCCGTGGCATTGTCCCTGCCGCCAGCTTCGAGCGCGGCCTCGACCAGTTCTTCTGCCGTAGCTTCGGCGGACTTTTGCTGGCCCAGGATCGCGGCAATGCGCTTGTCGCTGAGCGGCCCATGGATGCCGTCGCTGGTCAGCAGCAGGCGGTCGTGCTCGGCCAGTTCGATCGTCGCGTGATCGAGCCGCAGTTCGGGCTCGATGCCCAGCGCGCGGATCAGCACGTGGCGCAGGTCGGGCTCGGGACGGACGTGGTCCTTGGTGAGGCAGGTCAGCTTGCCGCCTGCGAAACGCCAGGCGCGGCTATCGCCGACGTGGACCAGGTGCGCGCGGCGCCCGCGCAGGGCGAGCGCGGTGAATGTGCTGGCCGAATTCTCCATGTCGTCGCTGCGCGCCATGCCGTTGAGCCAGCGGTTGTAGGCCGCCAGCGGTGCCTGCATCGCGCGCGCCGGCCCCAGCGTGTCGGGCATCGCGTAAAAGCCTTCGATCAGCGCGCGCACCGCCAGCTCGGCGGCGACGCGGCCGCGCTTGCCGCCGCTGACGCCGTCGGCCACCGCGGCGATGACACCCTGCCGCATGCGTTCGAGCGCAGTGCCCATGTGGACGCCGCCGAAGTCCTGGTTCTCTTCGCGCGGCCCGCAGGCGCTCGCGAAGCCCGCCGCCAGCACAAGCTGCCCGTCCGCCTGACTCGCATCCCGCAATTTCTTCGCCCCCTCACGTGTGCGTGCACCACGCCCGCCCGCGTGAGGATCGGTTTCACTTCCGTCTCGTCAAGTCCGAAGGGGACATGCCAATGAGTACGCTTGCCATGAAGGAGGGTGCCCGCATGGATTCCGGGCCGAATGCCAGCCAGAGCTTCTGGAAAGCGGGCCACCGCCCGACCCTGATCGCCTCATTCCTCTATTTCGACGTCGCCTTCATGGTCTGGGTCATGCTCGGGCCGCTGGCGCCTATCATCTCCCAGGAGCTCGGGCTCGACCCCGCGCAGAAGGGCCTGATGGTCGCCGTGCCGACGCTCGCGGGCGCGGTGCTGCGCATCGTCAACGGCCTGCTTGGCGACCGCATCGGCCAGAAACGGACGGGCGCGATCAACCAACTCATCGTCATCGTCGGCCTGGCGGTCGCCTGGCACTTCGGGATCTCGACCTATGAGGGCACGCTGGCGATCGGCGTGATCCTGGGCTTTGCCGGCGCCAGCTTCGCCGTGGCGCTGCCGCTTGCCAGCCGCTGGTATCCGCCCGAGCACCAGGGCAAGGCCATGGGTATCGCCGGCATGGGCAATTCGGGCACCGTGCTTGCCGCGCTGTTCGCGCCGCTGCTCGCCAAGACCTTCGGCTGGAACGAGGTCTTCGGCCTGGCGCTGATCCCGTTGATTGCGGTCTTCGTGTTTTACATGATTGCCGCCAAGGACAGCCCCGACCAGCCCGCGCCGCAGCCGCTGTCCGCCTATGCCGCCATTCTCAAGGAGAAGGACGCCTGGTGGTTCATGCTGTTCTACTTCGTGACCTTCGGCGGCTTCGTCGGCCTCTCCAACTCGCTGCCGACCTACTATGCCGACAGCTTTGGGCTGACCCCGGTCATCGCCGGCTACTGCACGGCTGCCTGCGTGTTCACCGGGTCGATGTTGCGCCCGATCGGGGGCGCGCTGGCCGATCGCTTCGGCGGCATCAGGACGTTGACCGCGGTCTATGCCTTCGCTGCGATCGTGCTGGCGGGCATCGCTTTCGCCGGCGCCTCGCTGCCGCTGACGATCGGGCTGTTCCTGGCCGTCATGGGGACGCTGGGTGTGGGTAACGGCGCGGTCTTCCAGCTCGTCCCGCAGCGCTTCCGCAAGGAGATCGGCGTGATGACCGGCCTCGTCGGTTTCGGCGGCGGTGTCGGCGGCTTCTACCTCGCCTCGTCGCTCGGTTTTGCCAAGAAGCTGACCGGCAGCACCAGCCCTGGCTTCCTGGTTTTCGCCAGCCTGGCCGTGATCGCGCTGCTTGGCCTGACTCTGGTCAAGAGCCGCTGGCGGACGACTTGGGGCGCCGCAGTCCAGGGCGTGCGCATCTAAGCAAGAACGACCTATCAAAAGACGAGCCCGTCACCCTCGTGAGAGCGAGGGTGACGCGGCGGGGGAGGAGCCTGACGCGCAAAGAACCGTCAGGAAGGGATCACACCATGAGGAAATTCATAACGGCGGCCGCGCTGGCGGCGCCGCTGGGTCTTGTGCAACCTGCGCTTGCGGCTCCGGCACCGAAATTCGGTGACCCGGTGAAAGTCGGAGACGGCCTGACGCTCGATCCGATCGTCGACGCGCGGTTGCGCTGGGAACACGTCGACCAGCCAACGACGCCCACGTTCACGGGCGAGGCCGATGCCGTCACCCTGCGCTTGCGCGCCGGTGTCGAACTCAGGCATGCCTCGGGCCTTTC
This sequence comes from Novosphingobium anseongense, assembly GCF_037482895.1. Lineage (NCBI taxonomy): Bacteria > Pseudomonadati > Pseudomonadota > Alphaproteobacteria > Sphingomonadales > Sphingomonadaceae > Novosphingobium > Novosphingobium anseongense. Next base: position 121,235 of record NZ_JBBHJZ010000001.1, read on the forward strand.
GGCCCTGGTCGAGGGCGAGGGCACCCTGGCAATCGGTGCCGACTATAACGCGTTTCCGTTCGCCGTTGCGGTCGGCCAGCGGCGGCCGCAGTTCTCGGTAGTTCCCGATCCCGAGAACATCGACCTCAACCGCGCGCAGATCCAGTACAAGAGCAAGGCGGCGACGCTCACGCTCGGCCGTCAGCGAATCAACATCGATGACCAGCGCTGGGTCGGCTCGGTCGCCTGGCGACAGAACGAGCAGACCTTCGACGCGGTGCGCGCCGAGGCCAAGCTTGGCCCGATCGCGGTCGACGCGACCTATGCGATCAGCCAGCGCACGATCTTCGGCATCGACGCCGGTCGCACCGCCGACTTCGCGCCCGGGGCCGGACCGCGCCAGGACTACGACGGCGATTTCGTCTTCCTCAATGCCACGGCCAAAGCCGGCCCGGTCAACCTGCGCGCCTTCGCCTATCTGCTCGACTACGACCCCGTGTTCTTCCGCGCCAACTCGTCGCAGTCCTACGGCGGCAAGGCGACGGGCTCGTTCCCGATCGCACCCAAGCTGAAGCTCAATCTCATGGCCTCCTATGCCCGGCAGAGCGATTACGGCAGCAACCCCGTCGCCTATGCGGCCGACTACATCGCCGGCGAGGGCGGCCTGGCGATCGACAAGCTGACCTTGACCGCCGGCTACGAAGAACTCGGCAGCGACCGCGCTGCCGCCGCGGGCGCCAGCCGCGCGGTGCAGATGCCGATGGCGACCCTGCACAAGTTCAACGGCTGGGCCGATCTGTTCCTGACGACCCCGGCCAAGGGCCTGCGCGACACTTACGTGGGCGCGGCCTACAAGTTCGACGGGATCAAGGCGCTGCCCGGGCTCAACGCCGCGGTGATCTGGCACAATTTCGACAGCGACGTCGGCGGGCTCGATTTTGGCGACGAATGGAACGCCTCGCTGGGCTTCAAGCTCGGCCAAGTCGCCGTCCTGGCCAAATATGCCAATTACAAGCGCCACGGCGCTGCCGATTTCGCCGGCGACCAGGATACCGAGAAATTCTGGCTCCAGGCCGAGGTGTCTTTCTAGTTCCTCCCCAGGAAGGGGAGGGCGACTGGCCGCTCTGCGGCTTGGTTTCTCTCCCCATAACCGGACGAAATTGCTGCACTGCAAAAAAGACTTGCTCCCGGCGCGCAGAATCGGTTAGACAGAGGGCAAGCGAGATAGCGCCGCCCAACGTCGGGCGGACCAGCGCAGCCGCTTTTCATTAGACAACGCGTGGCAACGGAGCCGCCCGAATGATCCCAAAAGGATCGATTCGAGGCGGCTTTTTCGTTGTGCGCGTTCGGTACGGAGACCTGACGTGAATGCGCCGATGACCTTCGGAAACGACAACCCCGGTAGCGGCACCCGCGAACGCCTGGTCGTGATCGGCAACGGGATGGCCGGCTGCCGTGCGGTCGAGGAAATCCTCGCGCGCGATCCGGGCCGCTACTCGATCGCGATCTTCGGCGCCGAGCCGCGGGTGAACTACAACCGCATCATGCTCTCGCCGGTGCTCGCGGGCGAGAAAGCCTTCGACGACATCGTCATCAACACGGCCGAATGGTACGAAGAGAACGGCATCGACCTGATCTCGGGCGATCCGGTCGACCAGATCGACCGCGCGACGCAGACCGTCATCGCCCGCTCGGGCCGCGTCGAACCGTACGATCGCCTGCTGATCGCGACCGGCTCCGATCCCTTCATCATTCCCGTCCCGGGCCACAAGCTGCCCGGCGTCGTCACTTTCCGCGACCTCGACGACGTCGACAAGATGCTCGCCGCGGCGGAGAAGGGCGGTTCGGCGGTCGTGATCGGCGGCGGTCTGCTCGGCCTCGAAGCCGCGCACGGTCTCAACCTGCGCGGCATGTCGGTCACGGTCATCCACCTGATGCCGACCCTGATGGAGCGCCAGCTCGACGAAGCCGCCGGCTACCTCCTCAAGACCGAGCTCGAGAGTCGCGGCCAGGTCATCCTCACCGGCGCCGACACGGCCGAAATCATGGAAAAGGACGGTCACGTCGCCGGCGTGAAGCTCAAGGACGGCCGCGAGATCCCCGCCGACATCGTCGTCATGGCAGTCGGCATCCGTCCCGCGACGGCGCTGGCCAAGTCGGCCGGGCTCGAAGTCGAGCGCGGCATCATGGTCGACGACCACATGGTCACTTCGGACCCGGCGATCATGGCCGTGGGCGAATGCGTCCAGCACCGCGGCACCTGCTACGGCCTCGTCGCGCCGCTCTGGGACATGTGCCGCGCGCTGGCCGATCACGCCACCGATGCGCCGACCGGCTACCTCGGCTCGGTCACCTCGACCAAGCTCAAGGTTTCGGGCATCGACCTTTTCTCTGCCGGTGATTTCTCGGGCGGCGACGGCGCCGAGGACATCGTCATGCGCGACGCCTCGCGCGGCGTCTACAAGCGCGTCATCGTCAAGGACAACAAGCTCGTCGGTGCCGTGCTCTACGGCGATACCGCGGACGGCTCCTGGTATTTCGACCTGCTCAAGAAGGGTGAGGACGTCTCGGACATCCGCGACGCGCTGATCTTCGGCCAGGCTTTCGCGTCCGGCGGAGGCGCCCTCGCGGACCCTAATGCCGCCGTTGCCGCCCTCTCGGACGATGCCGAGATCTGCGGCTGCAACGGCGTCTCCAAGGGAACCGTGGTCAAGACCATCCAGGGCGGCGCCTGCAGCCTCGATGCCGTCCGCTCGCAGTGCAAGGCCTCGGCAAGCTGCGGTTCGTGCACGGGCCTGGTCGAGAGCCTGCTCAAGATCACCTTGGGCGACGACATCCAGTCGGGCCCCAGGACGGTCTGCAAGTGCACGAGTTTCAGCCACGACGACGTGCGCCGCCTGATCATCGAGAAGGACCTGCGCGCGATACCTCAGGTGATGCAGGAACTGCACTGGACCACGCCCGACGGCTGTTCCTCGTGCCGTCCGGCGCTCAACTACTACCTGCTCTGCGCCTGGCCCGGCGAATACGAGGACGATCAGAAGAGCCGCTTCGTCAACGAGCGCATGCACGCCAACATCCAGAAGGACGGCACCTATTCGGTGGTCCCGCGGATGTGGGGCGGGCTGACCAATCCGCGCGAGCTGCGGGCGATCGCCGACGTGGTCGAGAAGTTCAACGCGCCGATGGTCAAGGTCACCGGCGGCCAGCGGCTCGACATCTTCGGCATCAAGAAGGAGGACCTGCCCGCGGTCTGGGCCGATCTCAACGCCGCCGGCATGGTCTCGGGCCACGCCTACGGCAAGTCCCTGCGCACGGTGAAGACCTGCGTCGGCTCCGAATGGTGCCGCTTCGGCACCCAGGATTCGACCGGACTCGGCGTCAAGCTCGAGCAGATGACCTGGGGCTCCTGGATGCCGCACAAGTTCAAGATCGCGGTTTCGGGCTGCCCGCGCAATTGCGCCGAGGCAACGATCAAGGACTTCGGCGTGGTCTGCGTCGACTCGGGCTACGAGCTCCACGTCGGCGGCAACGGCGGCATCAAGGTCCGTGCCACCGATTTCCTCACCAAGGTCGCGACCGAGGAGGAGGCGATGGACGTCTGCGCCGCCTTCACCCAGCTCTATCGCGAGCAGGCCTGGTATCTCGAGCGCACCGCCCCCTGGATCGAACGCGTCGGGCTCGATCACATCAAGGCGGGCCTGTTCGACGATCCCGAGGCCGTCGCCAAGCTCGCCGCGCGCTTCCGCTACTCGCAGCAGTTCATGCAGGACGATCCCTGGGCCAAGCGCGCCGCGGGCGAGGATTCCGAGCTGCACCAACATCTTGCCGAAGTTCGGCCCCTGGAGTTCGCACAATGATCGGAGACTGGCTCGACATCGGTCCGACGGACCAGATCGCCCCGGGCAACGCCCGCACCCTGCCGGTGCGCGGCGGCGAAGAGATCGCGGTGTTTCACACGATGGACAACCAGTTCTATGCGCTCGTGAACAAGTGCCCGCACAAGCAGGGCCCGCTGAGCCAAGGGATCGTCCACGGCAATGTCGTGACCTGCCCGCTGCACAACTGGAACATCTCGCTCAAGACCGGCGAGGCGCTCGGCGACGACGAAGGCTGCGTGCCGACGATCCCGCTGCGCGTGGACGCGGGCCGGATCTACCTGCTGCGCGAGGCCGTCGTCGCCAAGCGCGCGGCCGTGGCGAAGGCGGCCTGACCCGATGCGCGAGATCCGCACCACCTGCGCCTATTGCGGTGTCGGCTGCGGCATCCGCGCCGAGGTGACGGGGCGCGAGGTCGCGATCAAGGGCGATGCCGAGCATCCGGCGAATGCCGGCAAGCTCTGCTCGAAGGGCACGCATCTGGGGGAGACGGTCAGCCTCGAAGGCCGGCTGCTCTACCCAGAAGCCGGCGGCAAGCGCGTCTCCTGGGACAAGGCGATCGATCGGGTCGCCAAGCGCTTCACCGATACGATCGCGCGCCATGGACCGGACAGCGTCGCCTTCTACGTCTCGGGCCAGTTGCTGACCGAGGACTACTACGTCGCCAACAAGCTGATGAAGGGCTTCATCGGCAGCGGCAACATCGATACCAATTCGCGGCTCTGCATGTCGAGCGCGGTTGCCGGCCACATCCGCGCCTTCGGCGAGGACGTCGTGCCCGCGACCTATGCCGATTTCGACGAGGCCGATCTGATCGTGCTCGTCGGCTCCAACACGGCCTGGTGCCATCCGATCGTCTACCAACGGATCATGGCGGCGCGCGCCTCGCGCGGGACCAAGATCGTTGTCATCGATCCGCGCCGGACTGAAACCTGCGAGGACGCGGACCTGCACCTGCCGCTCCGTCCCGGCAGCGACGTCGCACTGATGAACGGCCTGCTCGCACACTGCCGCGACAAGGGCCTGCTCGACGCGGGCTATCTCGAAGACTGCGTAAACACGCCTGACGGCTTCTGGGACGCGTTGGGAGAGGGCAGCGACCTCTGGTCGACCGCTGCCGCTTGCGACCTGCCGCCGGCCGACCTGCTCGCCTTCTACGAACTGTTCGCCGCCAATCCGCGCACGATCACGCTGTTCAGCCAGGGGATCAACCAGTCGGTCCGCGGCACCGACCAGGTCAATGCGATCCTCAACCTGCACCTCGCCACCGGCCGCATCGGCAAGCCCGGCGCGGCGCCGTTCTCGATCACCGGCCAGCCCAACGCCATGGGTGGGCGCGAGGTCGGCGGGCTCGCCTCGACTCTCGCCGCGCACATGGATTTCGCGCCCGAGAACGTCGAGACCGTCCGCCGCTTCTGGGCCGCGCCGCGCATGGCGAGCAAGCCCGGGCTCAAGGCGGTCGACCTGTTTCGCCAGGTCCGCGAAGGGCGGGTCAAGGCGATCTGGATCATGGCGACCAACCCCGCGGTCTCCTTGCCCGATGCCGGGCTGGTGCGAGAGGCGCTGGCGACCTGTCCCTTCGTCGTCGTGTCCGACTGCATCGCCGATACCGACACCGCCCGCTTCGCCCATGTGAAGCTGCCTGCGGCCGGCTGGGGCGAAAAGGACGGCACGGTCACCAATTCCGAGCGCCTGATCAGCCGCCAGCGCGCGCTGTTCCCGCTCGCCGGCGAGGCCAAGCCTGATTGGTGGATCATGACCCAGGTCGCCCAGGCAATGGGCTGGACCGAGCATTTCGCCTATGACTGCCCGGCCGACATCTACCGCGAGCACGCGCGCCTTTCGACCTATCAGAACGGCGGCAAGCGGCTGTTCGACATCGGCTATCACGCCGCGATCTCGAACCCCGCCTATGACGCCATGGAGCCGTTCCGCTGGGGGGGCGTGCCCTTTGCCGATGGCCGCTTCTCCACGCCGGACGGCAAGGCGCGGCTCGTTCCGGTCGAGCAGATGGTGCTCGAGAAGCCGCTGGCGAAGTTCCCGATGACGCTCAACACCGGCCGCTATCGCGACCAGTGGCACACGATGACGCGCACCGGCCTTTCGCCCAAGCTCTCGCAGCACCGCCGTGAGCCGCTGGTCGAGATCCACCCCGCCGACGCGGACGAACGGGGCATCGCTGCCGACGATCTCGTCCAGGTCTCGACCCCGGCCGGCGACTCGGTGTTCCGTGCGCTGCTGTCCGAGGGACAGCGCCGCGGCGAGGTGTTCACGCCGATTCACTGGACCGATCGCCAGTCCACCGGCGGGCGTACCGGCCTGCTGCCGCGGTCGCTGGTCGATCCGGTCTCGGGCCAGCCGGGCTTCAAGTCCACGCCCGCGCGGCTCGAGAAGCTGGCGCCCGAATGGCGCGGCTTCCTGATCGCGCGCGACGTTCCCGACGCGATCCCCGCCGCCTATGCCACCAAGATCCGCGTCGCCGCGGGTTGGCTGGTCGAAGTCGCCGGCGACGGCGATCCCTCGGTGCTCGCCAAGGCCGTGCTGCCCAAGGGCGAGCGGATCGAGACGGTCGACCAGGCCCGCGGCGGCCTGCGCGTCGCCGTTCTGCAGGATGGCCAACTCGTCGCGGCTTTGTTCATCACCCGTAGCGGTCGCACGCCCTCGCGCGAGTGGCTGATCGCGCAGCTCTCGGCCGCGGGCATGGCTTCGGCGATCGAACTGCTCGCCGGCCGCCCCGCCACGCCGCAGGCCGATCGCGGCCCGATCGTCTGCGTCTGCTTCGACGTCGGCATGAAGACCATCATCGAAGCCGTTGCGACGCAAGGACTCGTCTCCGTGGAAGCCGTGGGCCAGGCGCTCTCGGCCGGTACAAATTGCGGCTCGTGCCGTCCAGCAATCCAGCGCCTGATCGGCGAAACCAAGGAGGCCGCCCATGCGTGAACCGACCCCCATCGCAGCGGGTGAAGTCTGGCTGGTCGGCGCTGGACCCGGCGACCCCGAACTGCTCACGCGCAAGGCCGAGCGGTTGATCGGCGAGGCTTCGGTCGTGTTCTACGATGCCCTCGTCGGTCCCGAAGTGCTCGACCTCGCAAGGCCCGGTACGCGGCTGGTCCACGTTGGCAAGCGCTCGGGCCGCCATTCGAAGGACCAGAAGACGATCGACGCGCTGATTGTCGAAGCCGCGCTCGCCGGTGAGCGCGTGGTGCGGCTCAAGGGCGGCGATCCCTCGATCTTCGGCCGTGCCACCGAGGAACTCGATGCCTGCCGCGCCGCCGGCGTGCCCGTGCGTATCTGTCCCGGTGTCACCGCGGCGAGCGCGGCGGCTGCGGGGATCGGCGCTTCGCTGACCCTGCGCGGGCTCGCACGCAAGCTGACGTTCGTTACGGCCCATGCGCGTGCCGGAGAGGACCTGTCGCTCGACTGGTCGAGCCTCGCCGATCCCGAGGCGACCCTGGCGATCTACATGGGTAAGGCCGCGGCAGGTGAGGTTTCTCGCAATCTGATGACCGCCGGCCTGCGCGGCGATACCCCGGTGGCGCTGGTCGAGAACGCTAGCCTGCCCAGCCAGTCGGTGCTGCTCACGCGGCTCGATCTGCTCGGGCTCTCGGCCAAGGCGGCGCTCGGCGACGGGCCGGCGCTGATCCTGGTCGGCCAGGCGCTCGCGGTCGCGGGTGAGGCCCAGACGCTTGCGGGAGCCGCCCGAACGCTGGCATGATCGTGGCACCTTCCGCCAGGAGAAGCCGGTGCGCCTTCACGCCTATTTCCGCAGTTCGACGAGCTATCGCGTTCGCATCGGTCTGAATCTCAAGGGCCTCGATTATGAAATCGTGCCGGTCGACATCGTCGCCGGCGAACAGCGGCAGGACGTCTATCGCGGCAAGAACCCCTATGCCGGCGTGCCCGCGCTCGAGGTCGACGGGCGCGTCTATGCCCAGTCTATGCCGATCCTCGAATGGCTCGACGAGCGCTATCCCGAGCCGGCCTTCCTGCCCGGCGATGCCGACCGGCGCTTCGCCGTGCGCGAGCTCGCCTATGCCATCGCCACCGAACTGCATGGGCCGCTGAATTCGCCGGTTCTCAAGTACCTGGAGACCGAATTTGACCAGGACCAGGAGGGCGTGCGCCGCTGGTATCACCACTGGCTGGCCAAGACTCTCGGCGGGGTCGAGGCGCGGCTCGCCGAACTCGGCGTCGGCGACTTCTTCGGTGAGGCGCCGGGATTGTTCGAATGCGTGCTGATCCCGCAGCTCTACAATGCACGGCGCTTCGGTTTCGACTTGTCGGCGATGCCCTGGATGCACCGCATCGAGAGCGCCTGCCTCGAACTGCCGGCCTTCATCCGCGCGCATCCCGACAATCAACCCGACGCCCGCTGAAGCTCCGATAGGTCGAGCAAATCCAGCAGCTTGATGCGGCCTTCTCGCACGACATACCAGACTTGTGGATCGTCGAGATCGGCGGGCGCGATCGTCTCGGGCCAGTGCTGCGCGACAACGGCCTCGATCGCTGCGATCCGCGCTTCGTCGAGCAGGAAGCGCGGATCGACCGTGGCCGGATCGGCGACGACGCGCAGCCGCAGGCAAGCGGGACCGCCGCCGTTGGCCATGGATTCGCGAATCTCGACCGGGATCAGGCGGCGGATCGGGCCGTTGCTGGCCACCAGGGCTTCGAGCCAGGACCAGACGCGGGGATTGGCGCGCGCTTCGGTGGGCAGAATCAGCGCCATGCCGCCCTCTGGCAGGGTTACGAGTTGCGCGTTGAACAGATAGGAGGAAATGGCATCGGCGAGGCTCACCGCCGCGGCTGGAACTTCGATGATCGCGACTTCGGGTAACTTCTCACGAAGCGCCGCATAAAGCGCTGTCGGATCGACGAAAGCCTCTTCGTGGGCGAAGAGCACCCTTTCGTTCGCCACCGCCACGACGTCGTTGTGGAAGGCACCCGCGGCGATCGCTGCGGGCGACTGCTGGGCAAAGATCACGCGCGTCGGATCGAGACCATGCAGCCTGGCAACGGCCTTGCTCGCTTCAGCGTGCTGGCGTGCGGGATAGGGGCCGCCGGGTTGGCCGTAGACGAAAACCTCCATTCCCAAGGCGTTATGGTTCGAACACAGGCGCATATGGTTGGCGGCGCCCTCGTCGCCGAAGGGTGGCGTGACAGGGGTGTGGACCACGAAATGGCGTGTGTCGGCGAAGGCGAGGCGAAGCTGCGCGAGGGTGCCCGGCCATTCGTGGCTGCGGTGGGGCATGGTCACGAGGTTGGCGACGGTCAGGTGGCAGCGGCGATCGGCGGTGTCCGGCGCGGGGGAAACCGTTGCGGCATTCGCGGCCCACATCGCCGAGGCCGAAAAAGCATTGGCGCGCAGGGCCTTGTCAGCGCTTTCCATCGTGCTTCCGAGGCCGGCGAGCCAGTCTTCGTCGGGGCGATCGAGCGGCACGAAAATCCCCTGGACGAGCCCGAGTGCGAGGTTCGCGCGCATCTTGGCCAGGCCCTGTAGCGCGGCTTCGCGGGGATGGGCGCGCTTGCCGGCATTGGCCGTGGCGGCGAGGTTGCCGAGCGCGAGGCCGGCGAAATTGTGGCTCGGCCCGACGAGCCCATCGAAGTTGATCTCGACCAGGCTCATCGCGGAACGTAAGTCACGGAATCGCCGACGGAAATGCCGAGTGCTTCGGCCGCGCCGGGGTTCAGCTTGACACCTGTCGTTGTTGCCGCAATCCGGCCGCATGAGGCGCGGAATGCGCCCAGATGCCCGTGCGCGACCAGGCAGTCCTCACCCTCGTCGCTCAGGCCGACGATCTCGGCCGTGCGCGCGGCCTTGATCGTCGCGATCCCGTCAGTCGGCGCGGTCATCGTCGGGCCGCCGTCGAACACGTCGACGTAGCATTCGTAGCGGAAGCCCTCGTTCTCCAACATGCGCTGCGCGGCGCGGCCCGACTGGTGCGGCTTGCCGATGACCGCGAGCGCGGTCTCGGGCAGGAGTGCGGTGTAGATCGGGTGCTTGGGCATGAGGTCGGCGATGAACTGGTTGCCGTGGACCGCGTTGAAATCGTCGGCCTCGCGGAAGCTCATGCCGAAGAAGCGGCCGGCGAGACCATCCCAGAAGGCCGAGCCGCCGGTTTCGTCGTGCGCGCCGCGCAGTTCGGCGATGGTCCGGTCGGCGAAGCGCGCGCGGTGCATCGCCATGAACAGGTAGCGGCTGCGCGCGAGCAGTGCGCCGGTGCCCGCGGCGCGTTCGCCGGCGAGAAGGAACAGTCCGCCGACCTCGCTCGCGCCGTCGAGATCGGTCGAGAGCACGAGCGTCTCGGCGCGGATCGTGCGGTCGAGCTCCTTCGAATATTGGGTGAAGGTGCTGATCCGGTACGAGTAGAATGGCCAGCGCGAGCCGATCCGAGAGAAGATCTGGCAGGTGCCGCGAACCTTGGCACTCGCGGTGTCCTCGAGCACGAAAAGGAACAGGTCGTCGGCCAGGGTTTCCTCGTCGCGCGAGAAGGAGGCTTCGGTCCGTGCGAGCTTGGCCTTGAGGGTCGGCCGGTCGGGCGGCAGGTTGGTGAAGCCGCCGCCGGTGCTCTTGGCCATCTGGTAGAGCGCGGGCAGGTCGCCGGCTCGCGCCGCGCGCAGGACGAAGCTCATGCCAGGCCTCCCCGATCGAGCCGGTGGAGCACGAGCGCGGTCAGCCGCGCGCGCGGAACGAGCGAGGCCATGTCGACATACTCCTGCGGTGAATGGATGAAATCGCCGCGTGCGCCCATCGTGTCGAGCACGGGGACACCATGGGCGGCGATGTTGTTGCCGTCGCAGACGCCGCCGGTGTCGTGCCAGGCAAGGGTCTCGCCGAGATCGGTGGCGGCGCGCGAGACGAGGTCGAACAGGCGCTCTGCCCCCGGATAGATCGGCTTGGGCGGGCGGCCGAAACCGCCGTGCACCGCAATCGTGACGTCGTGCTCGGCGGCGACCTCGGCGACGAAGCGGTCGATCAGCACCCGGGCTTCGAGCGCCTCGTCGGGGTCGCGCGGGCGCAGGTTGAAGCGCAGCACCGCGCGCGCCGGGACGATGTTGTTGGGGCCGCCACCGTCGATCCGGGCCGGATTGATGCTGAGCGCCGCATGTCGTGCGCGGTGGAGCCGCAAGGCGAGATCGCCCGCGGCGACCACCGCGTTGCGCCCGGCTTCGGGATTGCGCCCGGCGTGTGCGGCTCGGCCGGTGACGACCGCGGCGAAATTGCCCGATCCCGGTCTCGCGCGCGCCATGCCGCCGCCCGGCAGCGCGGGTTCGTAGGTCAGCGCCGCGAGCTTTCCCGGTGCGAGTTCACCGATCAGCCGCGCGGACGAGGCCGAGCCGGTCTCTTCGTCGCTGTTGATCAGCACGTCGTAACCGAGCCGCGGATTGCTTGCCTCGAAGGCCGCGAGCCCCGCGAGCATCAGCGCGAGGCCGCCCTTCATGTCGGCCGCGCCCGGGCCGTTGAGACGGTCGGCGTCGAGCCAGGTGCTCGCCTGGAACGGATGGTCGGCGGGATAGACCGTGTCCATGTGCCCGGTCAGCAGCACGCGGCGTGTCGCGTCGGGCCGCACGCACAGGACGAAGTGACGGCCGTGCGGGACCGGGGCGAGTTCGCCGTCGGCGGTGATGCTCTCGACTTGGGCGGGCTCTTCGAGCGAGATCGTGCCGGGCAGGGCGGCGAAGGCGTCGGCGAGGCGCCCGGCCAAGGTCGCCAGCCCGACAAGGTTGGCCGTGCCGCTGTTGATCGCGGTCCAGTCGAGCACTTGCCTCTGCATCTCTTCGCGCGAGATCGGCTCGATCAGGGCCGCCTCGTCGCGCGTCATGCGGTGAGCATCCCGGCCAGCGAGTCCCGGTTGCCCGTGGGCAGGGCCGCCTCGAAGCTCGCCACCGGATAGGCGCAGTAGTCGGCCGCATAGAAGGCGCTGGGTCGATGGTTGCCGGAGTCGCCGAGCCCGCCGAAGGGCATGGCCCCCGAAGCGCCGGTGGTCGGCCGGTTGCGGTTGACTACGCCGGCGCGGCTCTCGACGACGAAGCGCTGCCACAGCGCAAGATCGGCGCTGACCAGCCCCGCGGCGAGGCCGAACCGCGTGGCATTGGCTGCGGCGATCGCAGAGTCGAAGTCGGCAACGCGCGTGACCTGAAGCACGGGCGCGAAGATCTCCTCGTCGGGCACGGTCAGGCCGGTGACGTCGAGCAGGGCCGGGGCGACGAAGGTCGCGCGGCGATCGGCCAGCGGTTCGAGCAGGCGGATTGGCTTCGCGCCCAGCGCGACGATCTGGCCGACCTGCTGTTGCGCGCGCGCCGCGGCTTCGGGCGAGATCAATGGCCCCATGTAGGGCGTGGGTTCCTCGTCCCAGGCGCCCAGGCGCAGCCGGTCGCGCAGCATTGCGACCGCTTCGATCACGGCGTTGCCGAACCTGCCGCGGGGCAGGATCAAGCGCCGGGCGCAGGAGCAACGCTGGCCGCTGGTGACATAGGCCGATTGCACTACCAGGGCTGCCACCTCTTCGACGTCGAGCGCGCCTTCGGCTCCGTCCCAGACCACCAGCGGATTGTTGCCGCCGAGTTCGAGGGCGAGAATCACTTTGGGCCGATCGGCGAAAATCCGCCGGAAATGCGCGCCGGCCGTGGCCGAACCGGTGAACAGCAGCCCGTCGATGTCTGCCGCGACCAGCGCTGCGCCAGTCTCCTTGCCGCCCTGCACCAGCGATAACACGCCCTCGGGCAGGCCGGCGTCGGACGAGGCCTGAGCCATGGCCTCACCCACGGCAGGGGTAAGTTCGCTCGGCTTGAAGAGGACCGCATTGCCCGCGAGTAGCGCGGGAACGATGTGGCCGTTCGGCAGGTGGCCGGGGAAATTGTAGGGGCCGAGGACGGCCATGACTCCGTGCGGGTGGTGGCGCAGCACGGCTTCGCCGAAGGTCGTCGCGGTGTGCTTCTCGCTTGCGCGATCGGCTTGGGCGGCGATCGACAGATCGACCTTGCCGATCATCGAGGCCACTTCGCCGCGGCCTTCCCACAGCGGCTTGCCCGTCTCGCGCGATATGAGGCGGGCGAGGTCGTCGCTGCGCTTCTCGAGTTCGCCGCGGTAGGCGCGGGCGACGGCGAGGCGCTGCGCGAGCGGCGTCGAAGCCCAGGCCGCATGGCTGAGGCGCGCGGTGTCTACCGCACGGGCGACCGCTTCGGGCATGGCGGCAGGGCCCTCCCAGACCACTTCGCCCGTGGCCGGATCGAAGGATTGCAGCATCGCATGCATCATCCTCCGATGTAGGGATTCTACAAGCCCCTTCCAGGAGAACGGCGCCGCGGCTGCGGTGGACTGTCCCGTGATGGCGCTAACGGGTTGTATCGGCGGTGTTTCCGCGGTTGCACACAGGCCCGGGCTGAAAGATGATGCAGCGGCTTGTGTGCTATGGGAACTTTTCCCTACGGCGCGCGATTAGGCGTTTGATGTGCGGGGCTCGAACGGTCTCGCCCATGCGGGTTCGATGGGGGTTATGCAGCAGCGGGTCAGCGACAGATTTGCGTTTCTGCGTCGCAGTACGGCGCGGTTCGATGCCTGTGCGGGCGTCGTCGCGGCCGCGCTCGCGCTGACGGCTCTGCCCGCCTGGGCGCAGGATGCCGCTTCCGCTCCCGCCGAGACCACGCTCGAAGCCGGCAAGCTGCCGGTGCCCGCGGCCCCGCCCGAGGCAAACCTGCCCGCGGTCGATCCCGTGATCTCCGACGATGCCTTCAACAAGGCGATCCCTTCGCTCGACGTTGACGATGATCCCGAACTCGGCCGGCCGCTCGAATCGATCGAGGCATTCGAACGCGCCATGGCGGCCAAGCAGGCTGGCGCCAAGCCCAGCGAGGGCCAGGCACCGCCCGCGGGCAATCCGGCGCTGGCCGACGGCACCGCGACCGAGCAGATCGGCGACGCGCCGGTCACCGATGCCGAACTGTCGAAGCCGCTGCCGCCGCTCGACCAGTTCCAGGTCGAACCGGTCCAGTTCGCCGAGGCGGAGGAGGACGACAGTGCGGCGGCCGTGGTCTACCGCGTCGAGGTCAATGGCCTCGACAAGGCCGATGCCGAGACCGAGACCGACCTGCGCGACCTGTTCGACGCTCTCTCCGCGCTCGGCGACGGCAAGGGCAAGGCCGCCAACGCGGCGATGGTCACGGCGCGCCTGACCGAGGACGAGGTTCTGCTCGAGCGCATTCTTGCCTCCGAAGGCTGGTTCGGTGCGCGCGTGCGCACCCGGCTCAGCCGCGGCGGCACCAACGAGAATGACCGCGAAGACGAGGATGGGGGCGAGCCTGCGACCCAAGGCGCGAGCGCCAGGGCGGCCGCTCCGGGGCTTACTGCGGTGCTCGATGTTACGCCGGGCAAGCGCTACGCGCTCGGCACGATCACGATCCAGGCGGCGCCGACGATGCCGGCCGGCCTCGTCGAGAAGAATTTCGCGCTCAAGGTGGGCGAACCGATCGTCGCGCAGCGCGTCCAAGGCGCCGAGGCGCAGATCGCCGTGGCGCTGCCGCAGGAAGGCTATCCCTTCGCCGAAGTCGGCGAGCGCGACGTCCTGCTCGATCGCGAGACGGGACAGGGCGACTATACCCTGCCGGTCACCATCGGCCCGCGCGCGCGCTTCGGCGATATCGCCACGACCGGCGACCTCGCCTTCGACGCCAAGCATGTCGGCGTGCTGACGCGGTTCAAGCGCGGCGAACTCTACGACAGCCGGAAGGTCGACGATCTGCGCCAGGCGATGGTCGCGACGGGGCTGTTTTCGTCGGTGGCGATCGAACCGCAGCGGACCGGGGAGAAGGTGGAAGGCCAACCCCCGGGCGACGATGCCGAATATGTGACGATGATGGTAACCCAGGACGCGGGGCCGCCGCGCACGATCGCGGGCACCGCCGGTTACGGCACGGGCCAGGGCTTCCGCGCCGAGGCGAGCTGGACGCACCGCAATATGTTCCGACCCGAAGGCGCGCTGATCGCGCGCGGCGTGCTCGGCACGCAGGAGCAGGGCGCGGGCGTGACCTTCCGCCGTTCGAACGCCGGTCAACGCGATCGCACGTTCGAACTGACGGCCGAGGCACTGCGCAGCGATTACGATGCCTACAACGCCTATACGGGCCGACTGGCGACACGCATCTATCGCGATTCGACGCCGATCTGGCAGAAGAAGATCACCTATGCGGTCGGCGCCGAAGTGCTGGCGACGGGCGAAGAGGTCTACGATTTCGCCGTCGGTGATCGCCGTCGGCGAACGTTCTTCATCGGCGCGCTCAGCGGCCAGCTCGGGCTCGATACCAGCGACGACCTGCTCAATCCCACGAAGGGCTTTCGCCTTACCACGCTGATCCAGCCCGAAGGTTCGCTCCAGGGTGGCTTCACGCCTTATCTGCGCGCGCGCATCGATGCTTCGGGCTATTATCCGGTGAGCGACGATTTCGTCCTGGCCGCGCGAGTCCGCTTCGGCACGATCCAGGGCGCGGCGCGTGACGACATCGCGCCATCGCGGCGGTTCTACGCGGGCGGCGGCGGTTCGGTGCGCGGCTATGGCTTCCAGATGCTCGGGCCGCTCGATCCCAACGGTGATCCGATCGGCGGGCGCTCGGTCAATGAGGCTGCTGCCGAAGTGCGCTATCGCTTCGGCAACTTCGGCGTGGTCGGTTTCGTCGACGTCGGCCAAGCCTATGAGTCGACGATGCCCAAGCTCTCCGACCTGCGCTACGGCGTCGGCATCGGCGGACGGTTCTATACCAATTTCGGACCGATGCGGCTCGACATCGCGACGCCGATCAACCGGCGTCCGGGCGAGGCGCGGGTCAGCGTCTACGTCTCGATCGGCCAGGCGTTCTGATGGCCGACGAGCAGGATCCTCCCGTGGACGACGGCACGCCAGAAACGACGCCCGAGAGCCCGCCCGTCGAGGCCGAGGCGACCGAGACCACCGAGGTCCGCGTCGAGCAGCGGACCAACTGGCCGCTGCGCATCGTCAAATGGGTGGTCGGCCTCGTCGTCGGCCTGGCCGCGCTGGTCGCGCTAGGCGTCTATCTGCTCGACACCGGGCCGGGGCATCGCTTCGTCTCGGATCAGATCGAGAAGCTGCAGTTCGAGAACGGGCTCAAGATCAAGGTCGCGCGGATCGACGGCTCGATCTACGGCGCGATGACCCTGCGCGGGCTGTCGGTCGGCGACCAGAAGGGCGAATTCCTGTTCTCGCCCGAGATCAAGGTCGACTGGCGGCCGTTTTCCTATCTCAGCAATCACGTTGACCTGCGCGCGCTGACCGCGCAGCGGATGGTGCTGCGCCGCGCGCCCGAGCTCAAGCCCTCGACCGAGGAAGGGCCGCTGCTGCCCGATCTCGACATCGACATCGGCAAGCTGCGCGTCGATCGCTTCGTGGCCGAGGCGCCGGTTTCGGGCGAGCGCCGCATATTCCTGCTCGACGGCCGCGCGCATATCGCCGCGGGCCGCGCGCAGGTGTGGTTCGACGGTTCGGCGGTCGGCGGCCAGGGCCGCGCCGGCGGTGACCGGGTCAAGCTCGTGCTCGACGCGGTGCCCGAGACCAACAAGCTCAATTTCCAGCTCTCGCTCGACGCACCCCAGGGCGGTGTGCTCGCCAGGCTCTCGGGCCTGACCCAGCCGCTGTCGGTGCGGATCGACGGCAAGGGCGACTGGAAGGTGTGGAACGGCAAGTTCGACGCCGACCTCGGCGGCGCGGAATTCGCGCGGCTGGCGCTGACCGCGCGCGACGGTACCTTTGCGATCAAGGGCCCGGCGCGCTTCGCCCGCCTCGTCAACGGCGCCACCGCCAACCTGCTCGGCCCCGCGAACGCGATCGACCTGACCGCCGTGGTCAAGGCGCGCAAGGCCGACCTTTCGGGCACCCTTTCGGGCGATGCCATGGGCCTGTCGGTCAAGGGCGGGGTCGACCTTTCGAACAACAGCTTCGCCGATTTCCAGGTCGGTTTCGCGCTGCTCAGGCCCTCGGCGATCGCGCCGAACCTGTCGGGCCAGGACATGCGCGCGCAGCTCACGCTCAACGGCGCCATGGCCCGGCCGACGGTCGCCTACGTTCTCAACGCCGCGCGAATCCAGATGAACGACATGGGGCTCGAGCGGCTGACCGCCACAGGCGAGTCACGCGTCGATGCCGATCGCATCATCATTCCCGTCGCCGCGCGCGTCGGGCGGATCACCGGGCTCGACACCGTCGCCGGCGGCCAGCTCGCCAATGTCCGCCTCGACGGCGATCTCGCGATCGACTGGCCGCGGATACTCTCGGACAACATGCGCATCCGCTCGGACCGCATCGACGCCGGCCTCGTGCTGATCGCCGACACCTCGAAGGGGCTCTACACTGGCGCGATCAACGGCAAGATCGACAACTACAAGGTCGAGAGCGTCGGCACCTTCAACATCGAGACCAATGTCGATCTCAAGACCGTGCCGCAGGGCTTCGCCATGGTCGGCAAGGTCCGCGCGCGCTCGACCAAGCTGAGCAACGAGGGCGTGCGCAACTTCCTCGGCGGCAATCTCACGGCTTCGGCTGGCGTTGCCTATGGGCCCGACGGGATCATCCGCTTCAACACCTTGCGTCTGGAATCACCGCAGCTGCGCGTGACCGGCGGCGACGGTTCCTATTCGCCGAGCGGCCAGATCGTGCTCAACGCCCAGGCCGTCCACCGGCAATACGGCAAGGTCGGCGTCAAGGTTGCGGGCACGGTCAGCAATCCGCGCGCGAGCGTCGTGGCCGAGCGGCCGGGGCTGGGCATCGGCCTCGCCAATCTCGAGGCGCAGATCACCGGCGCGCCGGGCGGCTATCGCCTCAAGGCCGAGGCCGACACCGACTACGGCCCGCTGACCGCCGACGTCGTTCTGGGCTTGGGCAAGGTCACAACCGTCGAGATCGCCAGCGCCAACCTAGGTGGCATCGACTTCGCCGGATCGCTGCGGCAATTGCCCGCAGGGCCTTTCGCCGGCCAACTCACCGCCAGGGGCAACGGGCTCAACGGTCTTGTCCGGCTCGGCGCCCAGGGCAAGTACCAGGAAGCCCTGATCAACCTGCGCGCCGAGGATACCGTGCTGCCCGGACCCGCCAGCCTGGCGATCGGCGCGGCGATCGTCGACGCGCGCGTGGTGCTCTACGACAAGCCTTGGATCGTCGCCGATGCGCAGATCGCCGACACCCGCATCAACGCGCTGTCGATCCGCGAGGCGCGCGCGATCATCGATTACCGCGACGGCCGCGGCCAGGCCAAGCTCGTCGCGCGCGGCTATACCGGCGTACCATTCCGCATCGCCGCCAATGCCGATCTCCAGCCCAAGCTGTGGAAGGCGATGATCAACGGCACCGTCCGCGGGCTCGCCTTCAAGACGACCTCGCCGGCGCGCGTCATCCCGAGTGCCAAGGGCTACGAACTGCTGCCGACGCGGATCGACTTCGGCAAGGGCAACATCCGCCTCGCGGGCACCTACGGCCCAGGGCTAAAGGTCGAAACCCGGCTCGACGCCTTCGACATGAGCCTGGTCAACGCCTTCATGCCGGCGATCGGCGTGGGCGGCAGCGCCACGGGCAGCCTCGACTTCGAACAGGCCACCACCGACGCCTTCCCGCGCGCCGACGCGCGGCTCTCGATCGACAACTTCACGCGCACGACCTCGGTCTCGATCTCGGAGCCCGTCGACGTCAACTTCGTCGGCAAGCTGCTGCCCGACGGCGGCGAGGCCAGCGCCGTGTTCCGCGAGCGCGGCACGGTGATCGGCCGGATGCAGGCCTCGCTGCGGCCGCTGCCGCCGGGCGCCGGTGCCTGGACCGACCGGCTGTTCGGCGCACCGCTCGGTGGCGGCATCCGGTACAACGGCCCGGCCGACACGCTGTTCTCCTTCGCGGGCCTGTCGAACCAGCGGCTCTCGGGACCGATCGGCGTCGCCGCGGACTTCTCGGGCCGGCTTTCCGCCCCGGCGCTCACCGGCGTCATCCGCGCCAACAGCCTGACCTACGAGAACCAGATCTACGGCACCAAGCTGACCAACATGGCGCTTTCCGGCCGGTTCACCGGCGACCGGTTCGAGATCGAGAAGCTGACCGCCAATGCCGGAGCCGGCACGCTTGCCGCCTCGGGCTTCGTCAGCCTGGCGGCCGAGGCCGGCTATCCGATGGACGTCTCGGTAACGATGAACAACGCCCAGCTCGCGCGCAGCAACGCCGTTTCGGCCGCGGCGACAGGCCAGCTCCGCCTTACCAAGGCCGCGGGCGAGACCGCATTGCTCCAGGGCAAGATCGCATTGCCCGAGACGCGCTACGAGATCATTCGCCAGGGCGCTTCGCAGGTGCCCGAGCTGACCGGCGTGCGCTTCAAGCCGAACCGGCGCCAGCGCTTCACCACCGAGGAGCCGCAGAAGCCCGCGCCGGGCCTGTTCAGCAACATCCGCCTCGACCTGGCGCTGTCGGCGCCCGAGCGGCTCTATGTCTCGGGCATGGGGCTCGAGTCCGAATGGGGCGCCAACTTCCGCGTGACCGGCACCAGCGCCGTGCCGAACCTGACCGGGGAGGTCGAGCTGATCCGCGGCACCCTGGGCTTCGCCAACCGCAATTTCGACCTGACCGAGGGCCGCGTGACCTTCACTGGCGGGCGCACGATCGATCCGATCGTCCAGATGACCGCGAGCGACGACATCGAGGACGTCACGGTTAACGTCAACGTGGCGGGTCGCGCCTACAACCCGCAGATCACGTTCTCGTCCTCGCCGGGCCTGCCGCAGGACGAGATCCTCAGCCGCATCCTGTTCGGCTCGTCGGTCACCTCGATCTCGCCGATCCAGGCGGTCCAGCTTGCGGCCTCGCTCAATTCGCTGCGCGGCTCGGGCGGTGGGCTCAACCCGATGGGCAAGCTGCGCTCGGCCACGGGCATCAGCCGCCTGCGCATCCTCTCGCCCGACGAGGCGAGCGGTCGCGGTACGGCGCTGGCGGCAGGGCAATACATCACCGACGACATCTACGTCGAACTCGTCACCGACGCGCGCGGATTCACCGCCACCCAGCTCGAGATCAGTCTGACCAAGTGGCTGTCGCTGCTGAGCCAGGCGGGCGGCTCGGGCGTGACCAACTTCAACCTGCGCGTGCGGAAGAACTACTGATGCGCGCTCTGGCGGTTGTCGCGCTGCTCCTGCTGGCCGGTTGCCAGAAGAGCTTCGATGAGCGTTACGAAGAGGCGCAGAAGAAGATGACGAGCCAGGCCGCCTCGATCGACCAGGAACTGGCGACAAAGGCCAGCGAGGCGGCGATGGGGGAGGCGGCGGCGAGCGAGGCTGTCGTGGTTGCGACCGCAGCAGCTAATCCAACCCATTCCCCGTCGCCCCTGCGTAGGCAGGGGCCTAACTAAGCTCTCGTCCTGAATGGAAGGCGTGTGAAGGCGCGGTCAGTTGGGCCCCTGCCTTCGCAGGGGCGACAGAAGAGTTTTGCGACGGATAGAGTTTGCGAAAGGCAAGCTCGGGGTTGGGATACCTGGTCCTACAAATTCGCCGTCTGGATATGCTCGTACAGGTCGCGCCAATCGGGATTGGCCCGTCGGATCAGTCGCAGCTTCCACTGCCGTTTCCATTTCTTCATCGCCTTCTCGCGCAAGATGGCGGCCTCGATCTCGTCGTGCCATTCGGCATGGACCAGCCGCGTCAGGCCATGCTCGACGCAAAACTGCGATCCGCGGCCTTCGCGATGCTGCGTCACGCGCGTTGCGAGGTCAGCGGTCACGCCGATGTAGAGCGTGCCGTGAGGACCGTTGGTCATAATGTAGACCCAGCCGCCTTTCATAGGCGGAATATAGCGTGGTGCTAGAGGGGGCGTGGCGGAAGAAACTCCACTCCTGATCCGATTTATCGGCTTATCCGCCACCATCCGTCACCCTTGCGAAGGCAGGGGCCCAACTGACCGCGCCTCAACACGCCTTCCGTTTCAGGATGAGAGCTTGGCTGGGCCCCTGCCTACGCAGGGGCGACGGGTTTAGTTTTGGGCAGATGGGTGGCGACGGGAGCCGGACGGCAGCGCAACTCACTCCGGCCCGAGCATCTTCTCCGGCCGGACCAGGTCGTCGTACTCCTCCGCGCTGACATCCCCACTCGCGACGGCGGCTTCGCGCAGGGTAATCCCCTGCTTGTGCGCCGCCTTGGCGATCGCCGCGGCCTTGTCATAGCCGATCCTGGGCGCCAGCGCCGTGACCAGCATCAGCGAGCGTTCGACCCCCGCGCGGATGTTGTCCTCGCGCGGCTCGAGGCCGAGCAGCAGGTGTTCGGTGAAGCTTTCGGCCGCGTCGGCGAGCAGGCGCACCGACTGCAGGAAGTTGTAGGCCATGACCGGGCGGTAGACGTTGAGCTCGAACTGTCCCTGGCTGTCGGCGAAGGTCAGGGTCGCGTGGTTGCCGAAGACCTGCGCGCAGACCTGGGTCATCGCTTCGCACTGGGTCGGGTTGACCTTGCCCGGCATGATCGACGAGCCGGGCTCGTTCTCGGGCAGGGCCAGTTCGCCGAGGCCCGAACGCGGCCCCGAGCCGAGATAGCGGATGTCGTTGGCGATCTTGAACAGGCTGGCGGCGAGCGTGTTGAGCGCGCCGTGGGCGAATAGCAGCGCGTCCTGTGCAGCCAGCGCCTCGAACTTGTTGGGCGCCGAGGTGAAGGGCAGGCGGGTCGCTTCGGCGATCGCTCTGGCCACGTCGTCGGCGAAGCCCAGAGGCGCGTTGAGCCCGGTGCCGACCGCGGTGCCGCCCTGCGCGAGCTCGCAGATTCCGGGCAGGGTGGTGCGCAGGCGGTCGATGCCGTTGGCCACCTGCCGCGCATAGCCCGAGAATTCCTGGCCCAAGGTCAGCGGCGTCGCGTCCTGCGTGTGCGTGCGGCCGATCTTGACGATGTGGTCCCAGGCGCGCGCCTTGACATCGAGTGCGTCGTGCAGCGCGGTCAGCGCGGGGAGCAGCCGCGCGTCGATCTCGGTGACCGCGGCGACGTGGATCGCCGTGGGAAAGGTGTCGTTCGACGACTGGCTCATGTTGACGTGGTCGTTGGGATGGACCGGCGTCTTGGCGCCGAGCTGCCCGCCGAGGATCAGGTTGGCGCGGTTGGCGATGACCTCGTTGAGGTTCATGTTGGTCTGGGTGCCCGAGCCGGTCTGCCAGACGACCAGCGGGAATTCGTCGTCGAGTCCGCCGTCGACGATCTCGTCGGCCGCGAGGACGATCGCGTCGGCCAGCCTGCCGTCGAGCAGGCCCAGGTCCTGGTTCACTCGCGCCGCGGCGCGCTTGACCACGGCCAGAGCGCGGATCAGCGGGCGCGGCATGCGCTCCTCGCCGATGCGGAAGTTCTCGGAAGAGCGCTGCGTCTGCGCGCCCCAGAGGCGGTTCGCCGGGACTTCGATCGCCCCCATCGTGTCGCGTTCGGTGCGGGTCTCGGTCACGGCTGTCCTCTTCGTACGGGGATCAGTTTGCGCGGGGATCAGGACGGATCGCTGGGCTTCACGCGGTTCTTGTGGCGCCGCCAGACATAGTAGCCGCAACCGGCCACGCCGCCGCCGACGAGCACGGCCTGGCCCGCCACGGTCGCGGCGGCGGTGAGGCCGCCCACGGTCACGCCCCAGGCCAGTTGCGAGAGAACCGAGATGATCGCCTGCATCGCTCCAAGATCGGCCTGCGGGGGGCTGGGGTCAAGGGCGCGGCACTCGTCCTGACGCTTCTGCAACCCCGCCGAGGTGCAAAAAGGTCAAAGAAAAAGGGCGCGGACCTTTGCGATCCGCGCCCCTCCTTGGCTTCCTCTCGCAGAAGCTCGAAAATCAGGCCTTCAGGCCCGATGTCAGGCCATGGCGTCGACCGTTTCGGTCTGCGCCTGGGGCTCGGTCTCCCAGCGGCCGAAGCCGTAGTCGCCCTTGATCGTCGTGCGGTGGACGACGCGGTCGTACTTGGGGTCGCAGCCACAAGCTTCATGCAGCATGCGCCAGTTGTCCCAGATCACCATGTCGGTGGGCTTCCACTGGTGGAAGTAGGGCTCGATCGTCGCCTCGACGTTCTCCCAGATCTCGGCGCAGAGTGCATTGCCTTCGGGGGTTTCGTTGCCGACGATGCCGCGGCAGCCATAGGGCGTCATGTGCAGCACCTTTTCGCCGGTCTCGCGCGTCCACACCGCGGGGTGGATCGAACGCGGCAGCTTCTTGGCATATTCGAGGATGTCGTCGTTCTTCGGCTGGATTTCCTTGAAGGTCTTGGGCAGTCCGAAGAACTGGCGCTCGTAATGCATGTCGAGCGTGTAGAGCAGTTCGATGTTCTCGGCCTTGTCGCGCAGCGTGGGATCCATGTCGTTGTAGATCTGGATACCGTCGGCAAAAGCGGTCAGGCCGCCCTCGGGCGCGATGACCTCGGCGCGGAGCACGCCGGCGCGGTTGAGCTCGTTGTTGTAGGTATGGTCGAAGTGCCAGGGCTGCCAGGTGACCAGGGTCTTGCCCTCGATCTCGCAGATCGCCGAGTCCGACTGCGCGCGGATCGTGATGACGCCCGGATAGCTGTCGTTGTCGAGGCGTTCGACCATCTTCACCGGGTGGTCCTTGAGCGGGCCGAAGACGTTGCTGATCTCGACCTGCATCTTGGCGCTGGGCTCGACGTTCTCGAACACGATCATGCCGCGGTCCTCGAACAGCTGCTGAAGCTGCTTGCGGACGGCTTCGTCCTTGAGTGTCTCCCAGGTCACGCCATCGACGCGCGCACCAAAGGACAGACCGTCCTGCAGCGGTTTAACTTCGATCGAAGCCATCTGATCCAACTCCCGCCTATCTGGCTATGTGTTACAAGGTAATACGATTGGGCACTATGTAACATGATTGGTGGCGGGCGTATAGAGGGATGATATGGTCGCCTACATCGCGGCGAACGCGCTGGCCGGATCGAAGTCCTCGAGCGGTTGGTGCCCAGATTGCGAAAAGTCACGGTGCCAGTTCGGCGTGCGGGTCGAGCTCTCGGCTTGCGGAAGTTGGTAGTTGAAGCAGACGCCCATGCGGCCCTGGTTGAGCGCCGCGGTCTGTTCGAGCGAGGGCGCGACATAGGCGCGAGCGCCCGAGACGAAGACTGCACGGCGCAGCAATGTCGCCCCTTCGGCTTCCTGTGGCGAGAGTTCGCGCTTCCATTGCGACAGGCGACGCAGGTCGCGCGTGGTACCGGCGATCGCGGTGCCGTCGAGTTGCCAGCGCAGTGTCTCGATTCCGCTCTCGTACAAGGTGGCCGTGGTCCGATCCTCGACCCGATCGGCGACGGTCATGTCGAAACGCATGGGCGCCGTGTCATCGGCGTGCGCGGCAGCGAGGATCGCGAGGTCGTAGAGATGCGTGCAGTGCTGCGCCGGATCGCGCGCTCCGACGTCGGCCAGAAGTTCACCGATCAGCTCTTTGGCAATGAAATGCGTCGCACCGGGACAGGCTGACCAGGGATGCCGCACCGCTTTGGCCGCGACCCGCGTCACGCGCCCTTCGGCGTGATCGAGGCGGATGTGGAAGCGGTGCATGTCGTCTTCGAGCGCCCCGCCGATCCAGCCATCACCGGGCTGGAGCATGATCCGGCGATGCAGGCCGGACGGATAGGTGGGGAACGCGGGCGTCATGTCTTCTGCTGTCGTCCCCGATAGGACAACCGCCATTCGGGCGGGAACTGGCTGTCGTTGTCCTTCACCGCGGCGGCCAGGCCCTTTTCGAAGGTCTCGGCATCGACGGCGATCTCGTCGGCGCTGTCGGGACGCACCGACGGCAGCATGCCTTCGAGCCAGCCGGCGAGGATAGAGCCCATATATTCGCCCTGCTGCTGCTTGAACACTTCGAAGAAGGTCTTCTGCATGACCACGGTGTCGGTCGGGCGGTTGCGCGAACAGGCGAGCGCGTATTTCATCGTCTCGGCCTCGAGCTGGTCGCGCGGAACCACCGAGTTGACGAAGTGGAGGTCCTTCATCTCCTTGGCGGTGAAGGGCCGGCCGGTGAAGACCATCTCCATGAACGGGCGCAGGCCCATGGTCAGCGCCCACTGCCACATGCGCGCGGCCCAGCCGACGTAGCGGAAGGCCGAATGACCGAACAGCGTATCGTCCGAGGCGATGACGATGTCGGCGTCGGCCGCCTGGTAGAAGTGCCAGCCGTAGCAATAGCCCTTGGCCTCGATGATCGAGATCTTCTTGAAGTCCTGCAGGCTGCGCAGGCCGAAGCGGGAGTCGGCATAGAGGTTGGTGACATTGGCGATGTAGCGATAGGAATCGCGCGGCGGGTAGGTAACGTCCTCGTCGGCTCCGATGCGGAACTCTGGCAGCGGCGAATAGTCCTCGTCGCCGTTGAACATGCCGGCCATCTCGGGAAGATCGGCGCCCGAGCCCAGATGCTCGCCGACGCCGCGGATGATCAGCACCTTGACGTCGTCGTCGACATTGGCGCGCAGCACGAGGTCGGCGAAGCGCTGGCGCGCGGCGATCGTCGGCGCGTTAAGCTGGTCCGGCCGATTGAGCGTGATGATCGCGATCTTGGTCGCCTTGTCCTTCTCGTAGAGGACGATCTCCTCGGCCGAGGGCTGGCCCTTGTCGTCCGGCCTGCTGTCGTCTGGCATGTCGTGCGTATTCCTGTTTCGTGGTCCTGCCGAGCTTTAGGTCTTTCACCTTGCCCGGCGATTCAATTGTCTGGAACGGTGCCCTGATCCGTTCTCCTTGCGCATTCGTCCAGCAGCGTTAGGCTCCCGGTCCCAGTGAGGAGTGGCCGCAAGCGCCGCCCAATGGGAGTTGTTGTCCGGTGAACGAGATCGTGTCGCAATCGGCGTTCGAGGCGGAGGTACAAGCCGTGCCTTACGATCCCGCGCGCCCGATCCCGCTGTTTCAGGGGCTGGGCCGTGCCAGTCCGCCGCCGCGCCGCAACCAGCGGCTTCGCCGCGCGCAGATCCTCGCGACGATCCGCCGGCTGCTGACGCAGGACGGGCTCGACGGCGTCACCGTGCGCGGCATCGCCCAGGCCTCGGGCCATGCCGTGCAGACGATCTACAACCTCGTCGGTCCGCGCGACCAGGCGATCGTCGAGGCGATCAGCGAATATACCCGCTACGTCGGCCACACGGCGCTGCCCGATCCCGGCGATCCCGAGGCCGTGGTCGAGATCATCGGCCGCTGGCTGCAGTCGATCGAGGCCGCGCCCGAGTTCTGCCGCCAGGTCTGCCTGATCTTCTTCACCCCTTCGCGCGGGATCTTCTACCACTTCCGCGACAAGCAGCTCAAAGCCATGCAGGGCCTGCTGGTGAAGCAGCAGAAATGCGGCGTGCTGCGCGCCGACGCGAACCTGAGCGAACTGGCCGAACAGCTCGTCACTTTCGCGACGGCTTCCTGTGTGGAATGGTCGGACCGGCCTTTTCCGCTGCCGCAACTCCACCAGCGCATCCGCTCGGGCTTCGGCAACCTGCTCGACGGTGCCCGCGTCAACCCGACCGCGCCGCAGTGGAGCTATGCCTCCTAGGTGGGTTCGCCGGTCCGCTCGATCAACTTACCCAATTCGTGCAGCTTGAGCTTGCCGGTGGCCGTGCGCGGGATCTGGTCCTCGGTGATGAAGACGATCCGCTTGGGCACCTTGTAGCTCGACAGTGTCTCGCGCAGCGCCGCGCGCAGGCTTTCCTCGCTCGGTGTCGCGTCCTCGGCCGGAACGACCGCGGCCGCGACGATCTGCCCGAACTCGGCATCGTCGAGCCCGGTCACCAGGGCCAGCACGACTTCGGGCAGTTCGTTGAGCGCAGCCTCGACCTCGAGCCGCGAGACATTGGCGGCGCGGGTCTTGATCATGTCGTTGCGGCGCGCAACGAAATAGAGGCAGTCGTCGGCGTCGATGCGGACGAGATCGCCCGTCGGGTAGAAGCCGTCGGCGGTGAAGACCTCGCTGTCGCGGCGCTTGTACAGGCCGCGCATCAGTGCGCCGCCGCGCAGCTGCAGTTCGCCGATCTCGCCCACGGGCACCTCCGCACCGGTCTCGGGATCGACGACGCGGCGCTCGTAGCCGTTGACCGGGCGGCCGCAAGCGTGGGGTTTGTCCGCAGGCATCCGATAGTTCAGCGGCTCTGCGCTGTGCGGCGCGAAAGTCTCGCTCATGCCGAGCATGCCCGACTGGAATTGCGTCGGGATCAGTTCGCCCGTCTCGTCGCGGAAGAAGCCGAGGCCGACGATGCTGTCGATGTCGATGCCGCGTTCAGGGGCGAGCTTGCGTAGGCGCGAGAGGCCGTCGCCCCAACCGTTGAGCCGGTTGACCTTGAGCGCCTTGATCGTCTCGACCACCACTTCGAGATCGGGCGAGGCCGGATAGACCAAGGTCGCGCCCTGGCTCAGCACCTGGAAGAACATCGCCATGCCGCCCAGCCAGAAGGCCGGCAGCATAGGCAGCATGCGGTCCTCGGGCTTTATCACAAACAACTTGGCCAGTTCGGGCGGGTGGCGGGTGACGTTCCATTGGGTGTGGACCACGGCCTTGGGCAGCGAGGTGCTGCCCGAGGTGTAGACGATCACCGCATCGTCGCTCGGCGCGACCTGCGCCTCGACCGCCGCCAGGATCTCCGGGCCGACTGCATCTGCGCGCGCCAGCAGGCCGTCGATCGAACCGGCCCACGCAAGCCCTTCGGCATCGTCTAGCCAGACCGCGCGCAGGTAGGGCGCGTCGGCGAGCCGCAACGCTTCGGGCGCGCAGGTGCCCAGTGCAGGGAAGGCGGCCGCGATCGTCCGCGCATAGTCGTGACTGAGGAAGCGCCGCGCCGAGATCAGCACTTGGGTATCGCTGTTGCGCAGGATGTGCGCGAGTTCCTTGGGCGTCGCCATCGTCGAGACGCAGGTGATCAGCCCGCCGATCCGCAGGGCGGCGAGGAAGGCCGTCGCCCAGAGCAGCCCGTCGGGCGCGATCAGCGCGATCCGCGTACCCTTGCCCGCGCCGGTGGCGATCAAGGCGCGTGCCATCTCGGCGCTGCGCGCGTCGAGCTCGGCATAGGTCACGGTCTCGGCGACCGTGGCGATCGCCTCGTGATCGGCGCGCGTGGCGGCGAGGCCGGCGAGCATTGCGGGTATCGTGGAAGCCGGTTCGGTCCCGCTCATGATCTCTCCTTTTCGGACGCTACTTCATTGCCGCGAGAGGCAGGGCGGGTCCACTGCGATTGGCTGGAACGATGATAGGCTTCGTTCCACGCTCCCGATGAGTCGCCGATTGTGCGGTCTGCGCGACCTGTGCGAATTCGTGAGCCAACGAGAAAAACGAGAGAGGAAGAGACGATGGCGGAGAAGATCGCTTTCGTGACGGGCGCGGGCTCCGGCATCGGCCGGGCGACCGCGCGGCTGTTCGCCGAGCGCGGCCACGCCGTGGCGCTCGTCGACATGAACGAGGCCGGCGGCCGCGAGACCGAGGCCCTGATCCGCGAAGCCGGCGGCGCGGCGCGCTTCATCCAGGCTAACGTCGCCGACGACGATTCCGTACGCAACGCGGTCGAGCAGACCGTTGCCGCCTATGGCCAGATCGACGCCTGTTTCAATGCTGCGGGGATCGACGGCGAGGTCGGGAAGCTGACCGCCGAGGGTTCGCTCGACAATTGGCACCGCGTCATCGGCGTCAACCTGACCGGCGTCTGGCACTGCCTACGCCACCAGATTCCGGCGATGCTGGCGACCGGCGGCGGTGCGATCGTCAACTGCGCCTCGACCGCGGGCATCCGCGGCGCAGCCTTCTGCGGCGCCTATTCGGCCTCGAAGCATGGCGTCGTCGGGCTGACCAAGGCCGCGGCGCTCGAATATGCGAGCCAGGGAATCCGCATCAACGCGGTCTGTCCGGGCATGATCGAGACGCCGATGACGCAGCGCCCGGGCATGGGCGAGATCATCCAGGAACTGGTCAAGACCAGCCCGCTCGAGCGCATCGGCCAGCCGCAGGAGATCGGCGCCGCGGTCTGGTGGCTCTGCGGCCCCGACGCGAGTTTCGTCCACGGCCAGGCGATCCCGGTCGACGGCGCGCTGACCAGCCGATGAGCGACTATCGCTTCGATGGTCGCACGGCGATCGTCACCGGCGCCGGCGGCAATCCCAGCCTCGGCCGAGCGCACGCGCTGTTACTCGCGTCGCGCGGCGCCAAAGTCTTGGTCAACGACATCGGCGTCGATCCCGAACAGCGCCACTATCCGGGTGCGGCCTCGGCCGAGGCCGTCGCTGCGGAGATCCGCGCGGCCGGTGGCAAGGCAATCGCCAACACCGCTTCTGTCGCCACGCCGGAGGGCGCGGAGGCGATTGTTCAGGCCGCGCTCGATGCCTTCGGTGCGGTGGATATCCTTGTGAACAACGCGGGGATATCGATCGGCGCGCCCTTCGATGCGATCAGCCCGCGCGACATCCAGCGGCACATCGACATCAACCTCATGGGCTCGATCTGGTGCAGCCGCGCGGCCTGGCCGCACATGAAAGCGGCGGGTTACGGCCGTATCGTCAACATCACCTCGGCTTCGATGACCGGCTTCGCCGATCAGGTCGCCTATGCCGCTAGCAAGGGCGGCGTTTGGTCGCTGACGCGCGCGCTGGCGGCCGAGGGCGCGGCGCACGGTATCAAGGTCAATGCCGTCAGCCCGGCCGGCTACACGCGCCTTGTCATCTCGACGATGGAGGACGATTCGCCGCTGCTGGCTCATGCCAAGCAGTCGCTGCCGCCGCAGCTGTCCTCACCCGCCGTCGCATTCCTCGCGCACCAGGACTGTCCGGTGAACGGCGAATGCATCGACTCGGTCGGCGGTGAGGTGCAGCGCTGCTACATCGGCCGCACGACCGGCTTCAACGAGCGCGACCATACGATCGAGACGATCGCCGCGCGCTGGGCGGGGGTGATGGACACCGAGGGCGCGGTCGTTGTCGGGCTCGCTGCGATGGATACTTCGGACTGGGGGCTGCGCGCCTACGACGGGGCCGACGCGTCATGGAACTGACCGGCACTGAGACACGGCTCGATCCGACGATCCGCAACGATCCGTTCCCGTTCTACCGCGCGCTGCGCGAGGAACGGCCAGTCTACTACGACCCCGGCCTCGATCTCTACCTCGTGACCCGGTACGACGATGCCGCCGCCGTGCTGCGTGACGACGTCAACTTCTCGCTCGAGCACGGCTATCAGGACCGTTACGGCAACGGCTTTCTCGACGAATTCGCCGCAATCCTCGAACGCGACGGCGGCGGCTTCATCCGCGACATGGCGATCGATCCGCCCAAGCATACGCGCTATCGCAAGCTCACCGAGAAGGCCTTCACTGCGCACCGGGTGAAGGATCTCGAGGGGCGCATCCGCCAGATCGTCGTCGGCTTGGTCGAGGCCATGGCCGAACGCGGCGAGGGCGACGGGATGAAGGATTTCGGCGGGCCGGTGACAGCGCAGATTATCTGCGAACAACTGGGCTTCGACCCGGCGGAGGTCACGGCGGAAAAGATCGCGCTCTGGACCAAGGCCGTGCTCGACCAGATCGGCCGCATGCAGACGCGCGAGGACATGCTCGAGAACGCGGCGGTCATGTGCGAACTGCAGAACTACATTATCAAGCACATCAAGGATCGCCAGGCGAACCGCCGCGAGGACATGATTTCCGATCTCGTCCACGCGCGGCTCGACGATGATGCCGAGCCCGTGCTGTCCTGGACCGAGCAGATCGCCACGGTCCGCGGCTTCCTGATCGCTGGCAACGACACGACCGCGGCGGCAATCGTCAACCTGCTGCTCGTGCTCGCGACCGAACCGGGGCTGGCCGACCGGCTTTACACGCAGGTCGACGACGAGCGCGTGATGACACGCTTCGTCGAGGAAGTGCTGCGGCTCCAGCCGCCGGTCCACGGCCTGTTCCGCACGGCGATGAAAGACGTCACGCTCTCGGGCGTCACGATCCCGGCCAAGGCGCAGGTCTGCATCATGTACGCGGCGGCCAACCACGATGGCGCCAAGTTCGCCGATGCCGACGCGCTCGACATCGATCGGCCCAACGTCGGGGCGAACCTGACCTTCGGGCTCGGCATCCACCGCTGCGTCGGCATCGCGCTGGCGCGGATGGAGATCAAGGTCGCCGCGCAGGAGATCATCCGGCGCTTGAAGGACATCCGGCTGGCGATCGACCCGGCCGAGATCACCTATCTGCCGACCCTGGCGACGCATACGATCGAACGCCTGCCGCTGACCTTTGCGCGGCGATAATTCCTCCCGATCCTCCCCGTGCCGGGGAGGAATTGCTAGCAACCCTCCATGACCGCTTTCGCCTACATTGCCGCTGCCATCGCCGAGATCGCCGGCTGCTTCGCCTTCTGGGCCTGGCTCAAGCTCGGCAAGTCGGTCTGGTGGCTGCTTCCGGGCATGGTCTCGCTGGCGCTGTTCGCCTGGCTGCTGACCTTGGTCGACACCGACAACGCCGGGCGCGCCTATGCCGCCTATGGCGGGGTCTACATCGCCTCGGCGCTGCTCTGGCTGTGGGCGGTCGAGGGCGCGCGGCCCGATCGCTGGGACCTGATCGGCGCCGGCGTGTGCCTGGCCGGCGCGGCGATCATCCTGTTCGGGCCGCGGACGGCCTAGCCTGCCGCTTCCACCGCCGCCCGGGCTTCCATGATCTCGCCGATCAGGCTCTTGGCCATGCCCGCGGTCGCCCCGCCATCGACCGAGAGGATCTGTCCCGAGACCTGACGCGAGCGGTCGCTCGACAGGAACAGCGCGGCCTCGGCGATGTCGCGCGGGCTGCCCTGGCGCTTGAGCGGTTGCCAGCCCATGCGAACGTCGTTCACCGCCTCCTGGATGCGCTTCTGCAAGCCGTCCTCGTCGGCGGCGGCGAAAGTGCCCATCGGCGTCGGGATGTTGCCCGGGCAGATGCAGTTCACGCGCACGAGGTTCACGCCGAGCTCGATCGCCGCGCACTG
Source organism: Novosphingobium anseongense (assembly GCF_037482895.1). Lineage (NCBI taxonomy): Bacteria > Pseudomonadati > Pseudomonadota > Alphaproteobacteria > Sphingomonadales > Sphingomonadaceae > Novosphingobium > Novosphingobium anseongense. Next base: position 153,011 of record NZ_JBBHJZ010000001.1, read on the forward strand.
GGTGAAGTTGACCACGGCGGCTTTCGAGGCGCGGTAGTTGAAGAAGCCGAAGCCCGCCTGGATGCCGCTGATCGACGAGACGTTGATCACCGAGCCGCCGCCGTGCTGCGCCATGTGCCGCGCGGCGATCTGGGTGCCGAGCATCACGCCTTTGACGTTGACCGCCATGACCCGCTCGAAGGCGTCGAAATCGGCGTCGAGCAGCGAGCCGAAGGCGTTGTCCGAAAGCCCGGCATTGTTGACGATCGCGTGGAGCCCGCCGAATTCGCTGACCGCGTAGTCGACAAGCGCCTCGACCGCCTCGCGCTTGGATACGTCGGTCTGCTTGAAGCGCACGTCGCCGCCGAGGTCCTGCGCCAGCGCCTGGCCTTCCTCCTCCAGGACATCGGCGATGACCACGCGCGCACCTTCCTCGAGAAACAGTTCGACCATGCCGCGGCCCAAGCCGCGCGATCCACCGGTCACGATCGCGACTTTTCCGGCCAGTTCGTTCGCCATCGTCGTCTCTCTCCTCCGTCTCGTCCCAACTTTGGGAGAGTTCCCGGCGCCGTTCTAAAGTTCCGCCGTCTTGCCCGCGCCTGCTACATCAAGCGATGCTATCGACTCAATCGCGGAGACTGGAATGCAAAAGCGACTTCCCGGAGGGACATTAGAGGTTTCGGCCATAGGCCTGGGCTGCATGAGCCTGAGCGGCGCCTATGGTGCGGCTTTGTCCGAAGCCGAGGCCGGCGATCTGCTGCGCGCGGCCTACGATCGCGGTGTTACCTTCTTCGACACGGCCGAGATCTATGGCCCCTATCTGAGCGAGCAGTACCTGGGGGCCGGGCTGGCCGGCCTGCGCGACAAGGTGGTGATCGCCACCAAGTTCGGCTTCAAGTTCGAGGCCGACGGCAAGCAGGGACAAGGCTTCGACAGCCGCCCCCAGCGCATCCGTGATTTCGTCGAGGCTTCGCTGCAGCGACTGCGCACCGACTATATCGACCTGCTCTACCAGCATCGGCTCGATCCGGCCGTGCCGGTGGAGGACGTCGCCGGCACGGTCGGCGACCTGATCCGCGAGGGCAAGGTCCGCGCCTTCGGCCTGTCCGAGGCCGACGCCGACAGCATCCGCCGCGCCCATGCGGTGCAGCCGGTGACTGCGCTGCAGAGCGAATATTCGCTATGGTCGCGCGAGGTCGAGGACGAGATCCTGCCGACGCTCAACGAGCTGGGCATCGGCTTCGTGCCGTTCAGCCCGCTCGGCCGCGGCTTCCTGACCGGCGGGGTCAAACCGGACTCCTTGCCCGACACCGACTGGCGCGCGAAGATGCAGCGCTTCGGCGGGGAGAACGGGGCCAGAAACTATGCGCTGGTCGAGGCGCTGCAGGCGCTGGCGGCGAAGACCGGACACAGCTCGGGCCAACTCGCGATTGCCTGGGTGCTGCATCAGGGCGAGGACTTCGTGCCGATCCCTGGCACGCGCCGGCTCGATCGGCTCGAAGAGAACATCGCCGCGGCCGAGATCGTGCTCTCCGCAGAGGATCTCGCGGCGATCGACGCGGCCTTCCCGCAGGCCGAGATTGCCGGGGGCCGGTATTGGTGAGCGGCGTGACGTCCCTTGACCGCGATCCGGCGGCGCTGGTCGCCGATATCGAGGCGCGCGCGCGGCGGGTGGAAACGCCCTGCGGCGACGGCACTATCGTCTGGCGGATATGGGGCGAGGGTGAGCCTCTCGTCGTCAGCCACGGCGCCCAGGGCGCCTGGTCGCACTGGATCCGCAACGTCGAGACTTTGTCCGCCGATCGCATGCTGATCGCCGTCGACCTGCCGGGCCACGGCGATTCCGCCATGCCCGAGACGTCCGATCATCGCGGCAATGCCAAGGCGATCGCAACGGGTCTGCGCGCGATTCTCGGCAATCGACCCGCGGATCTCGCCGGCTTTTCCTTCGGCGGAGTCTCGTTCGCGCACTTCGCTGCCTGGCATCCCGAGCAGGTGCGCCGGCTCGTGCTGATCGGCACGGGCGGGCTCGATACGCCGCTGGGTGAAGTGCTGCTCGGCCGCCTGTCGGGGCTCGAAGGCGAAGCGCGGCAGGCGGCGATCAAGGCCAACCTGCTCGGGCTGATGCTGCATCATGAGGACAGCGCCGACCACCTCGCGCAGCATCTGCTGCTGGTCAATGCGGGCAAGGCCCGCTTCGATCGCGCGTCCGAGCTCGTGCTGCCCGACAAGCTCGTGCGGATACTGCCCGAGGTGCGGGTGCCGGTCGACGCGATCTGGGGCGAATTCGACCGGCCGCATCCGGCGCCTGAACTGCAGGAGGCGGTGATCCGCCGGACCCATCCCGAGGCCGACTTCCGCGTGATCGAAGGGGCGGGGCACTGGGCGATGTACGAGCGCCCCGCGGCCTTCGACGCGGCACTGCTCGCGATACTGGCCAAGCCGCCCCGCGCGGTTCGGGTCTGAGGCGGAGGGAGAGGCTGCCATGACCACAACGTTCACCAACGCCCAAGTGTTCGACGGCCGCCAGGCTCTGCCCGGGCTGCACACGGTCGTGCTCGAAGGCAATCGCATCGCCTCGGTCTCGTCGGGTCTGGCCGACGGAGACGCGATCGACCTCGGCGGCATGACCCTGATGCCGGGGTTGATCACCTGCCATTTTCACCCCGATTTCTACAAGTTCACGCTGGCTCAGGGCTTTGCCGGCGAACCGCTGGGCAAGGAGCTGCCGCCGGGCGTGCTGATGGCGATCGGCGTGCGCAATTGCCGCGTGCTGCTCGAAAGCGGCTTCACCGGCTATGTCGGCGCCACCGCCGGGCACGACATCGACGCGCAGCTCAAGATGGCGATCGAGCAGGGGATCATTCCGGGACCGCGGCTGCGCGCCTGTTCGATGCACATCGGCACGACGGGCGATCTCAACCATTCGAAGAACTGGTGGCGCGAGATGACCTCGCCGGGCACCGACACCTTCGTCGACGGGCCCGCCGAGATGCGCAAGACGGTGCGCGAATTCATCCGCCGCGGCGCCGAGACGATCAAGCTGTTCACCAGCGCCGGCCACGGCTTTCCCGGCCCGGTGCCGCGCAACATGGAGCGCGACGAGATCGAGGCCGCGGTCCAGGCCGCGCACCACCGTGGCGCCAAGGTCCGCGCGCACTGCGCCGACCGGGCGATGATCCAGGAGTGTGTCGAGCTCGGGGTCGACATCATCGATCACGGCGACGAGATCGACGAGGCGCTGATCGCGCTGATGGCGCAGAAGGGCACCGTCTGGGTGCCGAGCCTGATCTATCCCAAGTGCCTGCTCCAGCTCGGCTGGGGCAATGCGCGGATGCAGGAGCTCTACGACCACGTCCGCGCGATGCTGCCCAAGGCGCAGCAGGCGGGTGTGAAGATCCTGATCGGCGACGACTATTCGGGCGTCTTCCGCGACGTGATCCCCGACGATCCGCTCGACCACCAGGTCGGAAATTACGGCCGCGAGTTCGCCTACTACGCCGAAATCGAGGGGCTCTCGCCCGCCGAGGTGCTGGCCTGGGGCACGGCCAATGCTGGCGAAGTGCTGACCGGCGGACGCGACAGGCTCGGGGTGATCGAACCCGGGGCTCTGGCCGACCTGATCGTCGTCGACGGCGATCCGCTGGCCGACCTGTCGATCCTCGCTCGCCCGAACGAACACCTCAAGGCCGTCGTCCGCGATGGCCAGTTCACGATCGACCGCCTGTCGCAGGCGCGCCTCGCGCCCGCCACGCTCATGGGAGTAGCCGCCGAATGATCCCCGCCCAGCGCAACAAGTCCTACATGCAGCTCGCCTTCGTCGTGCCGAACCTAGAGGCGGCGATCGACCATTGGGTGCGTACCGCCGGGGCAGGGCCGTTCTTCGTGTTCGAGGAACTGCACTTCGACGAGAGCACCTATCGCGGCCAGTCGGCCGACGTGCAGCCTTGCCGTGCCGCGATCGGCCAGCATGGCGACATGCAGATCGAGCTGATCCAGCCGCTGACCGCAGGGCCGGGCATCTGGACCGACGTCGTGCCGCTCGGCGGTTCGGGCTTCCACCACACCGGGCTCTACTGCGCCGATTACGAGGGCGAGCGCGCCGCCGCGCTGGCCGGCGGCGAAATGGCCTTCGAGGGGCTGATGATGGGCGCGAAGACCTGTTACGTCGACACAGTGAAGACCCTGGGCTTCATGACCGAGCTGATCACCGCCAACCCCGTCGCCGAGATGGTCTTCGGCCAGATCAAGGCCGCCTCGGAGGGCTGGGACGGCAGCGATCCGATCAGGACGATGGGCTAGAGCGATGACCGCGCTGCCGCCCGACTTTGCCGATCTCGAGCGCTTTGTGCCCGACTGGGTTCACGTTGACGCTCCCGCGCGCATGGCCAAGCGCCAGGGTTCCACGATCGCCGAGCTCAAGGCCTTCTACGATGCGATGCTGCCGCGCGGCGAGGCCGTGCTCGCCTGCCTGCGCGGCTATCGGCTCGGCGAAATGCCGGCTGAGGCCGAGACTCTGCTGCGGCTGATGTTGATGCTCGCCGAGGTCGCGCCGGCGGTCGAGTGGTACAACGATCCCGCGGTCTACGACGGCTTTCCCGTCGAGCGCATCCGCTACACCCGGCTGATCTCCGACACGGGAGCCCAGGCATGAACGAGCTCGCCACCCCGCCGGTCCCCGGCATCGGCCTGACCGCCCGCTATCCCGAGATCGGCACCGGCCCGGTCGACACGGCGATCTACCACGAGCCCCAAATCTACGCGAAGGAGATGGAAGCCATCTTCAAGCGATCCTGGTTCATGGTCGGCCGGACCGAGCAGATCGCGCGGGCGGGGGACTTCTTCACCTATACCCTGCCGACCTTCCGCCAGGAGATCCTGGTCTGCCGCGACCGCGACGGGCAGGTCAACGTGTTCCACAACGTCTGCACCCACCGCGGCAACGTCGTCGAGCATCGCAAGGAAGGGCACAGCCAGGGCCTCTTCATGTGCCGCTTCCACGGCTGGGCCTTCGATCTCAAGGGCGGCCTCGCGCGCATCCGCGACGAAGAGGGCTTCTTCGGCGTCGACAAGGCCTGCAACGGTCTGAAGCGCATGCCTGTCGGCATCTGGCAGGGCTTCATCTGGGTCTGCCCGAGCGACGAACCATACCAGAGCCTCGAGGAGTTCCTCGGCGATCAGGGCCGCGACACGGCCGGCTATCCCTGGGGCGCATGCACGCAGTCCTATCAGTTCGAAGTCGAGGTCGACTGCAACTGGAAGCTGGTCAACGACAGCCCGGCCGAGGTCTATCACATCCCCGTGCTGCACCCGAACTCGGCCGCGCCGACGATGATGGCCTCTGGCAATATCATGGGCCGGCTGCTCGGCACCGAGATCAAGGGGCACCACCGCACCAATTCGCACTACAGCGTGATGGGAGAGCCCAAGCCCGTGCAGAAGCTGGCCTATTTCCATGCGGCGGCGGCGCAGAACGTGGCGGTCGAGGAGAAGGGCTACGAACTGCCCAAGGGGATCAACCCGACGCGCTCGCCGTGGTGGACGGTCGACTTGATCCAGTTCTTCCCGACGATCGGCTTCACGCTCTCGGCGGGCATGTACACCGCCCATCAGGTCTGGCCGCTCGGCCCGAACAAGTCGCTCTACCAGCAGCGCGTCTTCGTCCGACCGGCCAAGACCGCGGCCGAGCGCTTCGGCCAGGAGAACACCATGGTCGAGTTCCGCGACGTGGTGATGGAGGATTTCTCCACGCTCGAACGCATCCAGCGCGCGCTCGACACCGACCAGATCAAGCAGTTCCACTATCACGACCACGAGCTGGCGCTGCGGCACCAGCATTACGTCGTGACCCAGATCCTCGCGGAATGGGACCGCGAGCAAGCCTCAGCACAAGGATAAGACGATGGCGACGATCGCACAGACCGCCCCCTGCCGCGCGGTGACCCCTGAAGAGGTGGCACATTACGAGACGCATGGCTGGGTCCAGCTCAAGCGTTTCATTTCGCCCGAGATGATCGCGACGATGCTGACCAAGGCCAAGGAGCTGATGGGCGAGGACGGCGACAGCAATCCGCCCTATGGCATCGACCAGCCCTACTTCAACGCCTTCGCCGCCTCGGGCTACAACGACGCGCGCGTGAAGCCGGTGTTCGACGGCATCGGCCAGGCCGCCAAGGCGCTGATGAACCGCAAGGCCGATCACGGCGTACGCCTGTTCAACGACTTCTTCGCGCCCAAGCTGCCCGCGGCGAAGAAGACGCGCAACCAGGGCAACGGCCCGACCAGCTTCCACCAGGACTACATCACCTTCGCGGTCGATCGCACCGGTGGGATGACCTTCTGGATCCCGCTCGAAGCCTATGGGCCCGAGGCGGGGACGATGTCGTTCCTCAACGGCTCGCACAAGCTGGGCGTGCTGGGGAACTACACGAGCTACGACGGCAAGGACATCCGCGAGGTCTGGCCCGAGCTCAACGACTGCGAGGAGAGCCCGCAGATCGACTACGAGCTGGGCGACATTACCGTCCACACGCACCTGACCGTGCATGGGGCGGGGGCCAATCATCTCGATCGGCCGCGCTGGGCCTACCTGGTGCTGCCGCAGCCCGCCGACGCGCGCTGGAACGGCGCGCCGCCCGAGGCCTTCGATCCCAAGGCGCATGGCATGGAGCCTTACGGCAAATTCCCCGACGCGGCGTTTCCGATCATCGGGTGAGGACGGAACAAGCGGTTGTGTGTAGCGTAGCGATGCCATGAAAAGCATCGCCACGCTCACGCTCAATCCCACGATCGACGCGTCCTACGATGTCGATCGGGTGATCCCGACGCACAAGATCCGCACGCGCAACGAGCGCTACGAGCCCGGCGGCGGCGGCATCAACGTCGCGCGCGTGTTCTGCCGGCTCGGTGGCCGGGTCGAATGCCTCTACCTTTCGGGCGGCGGCACCGGCGCGGCCTTCGACGGGCTTCTCGACGACATGGGCCTGCCGCGCCGCGCGATCGCGATCGCCGAGCCGACGCGCGTCGCCAGCGCGGTGCACGAGGCGGAGACGGGCAAGGAATTCCGCTTCGTCCCCGCCGGTCCGACGATCTCGGACGAAGAGTGCGCGGAGTGCCTCGACCTGCTGCGCGAAGTCGACTGCGACTACTTCGTCGCCAGTGGCTCGCTGCCGCCGGGGATCGCCGACGATTTCTACGTCCGCGCCGGCGAGATCATGCGCGAGCGCGGCATTCCGCTGGTGCTCGACACGTCGGGCGAGGCGCTGAAGACCACCTTGACCGCGGGCGGTGTCTACTTGGTCAAGCCGAGCGCGGGCGAACTGCGCCAGTTCACGGGTGAAGCGCTGGAAGAGCCCGAGGCGATCGGTGCCGCCGCCATGGCGATCGTCGCGGCGGGGCAGGCGGAACTCGTCGCGGTGACGCTGGGCCACAAGGGCGCGGTGCTCGCGCAGGCCTCGGGCACGACCTTCGTACCGGCGCTGGAGATCGAGGCGCGCAGCGCCGTGGGCGCGGGCGATAGCTTCCTCGCGACGATGCTCTTCGCGCTGTCCGAGGGCCGCGATCCGGTCGAGGCCTTCCGCTACGGCATGGCCGGCGGCGCGGCCTCGGTCCTCAATCCGGGCACGGGCCTCGCGCATCCCGACGACATCGAGCGCTTGTTCGCCCAAGTGGCGCGGGCCTAGAACTCGGCGACGATCCGCCCGACCACGCCGCCGGCCTCGAGCCTGGCCAGCCCCGCGGGTATATCGTCGAAGCCGATCGACGACGCCTCGATCGTCAGTTCGCCGCGCGCCATGTGGGCGATGACCGCGGCGGTGTTCTCGCGCTGGCCGCCGCCCGAGCCGACCAGGGTCACCGACTTGCCGACGAGCTCCATCGTCGAGATCGTCGCCGAAGTGCGGCCAAGGCCGACCTGAACCACGCGCCCGCCGACCCGCACCGCGCGGATCGCGCCGGCCGTGGTCTCGCCGAAGCCCGCGAAGTCGACGATCAGGTCGAGCTCCAGCCCGACCATGTCGAGCACGTCGGCGAAGACCTCGGTGACGCCCTGCGCGCGCGCCGCGGCCCAGGCCTCGCGCCGCGGTTCGGCGGCCCAGACCTGGGCACCGCCGAGCACGGCCAGCCGCGCCCCGGTCATGCCCAGGCCGCCGAGGCCGATGATGCCGACCTTCATCCCCGGCTGCAGCGCGCCGGCCTTGTAGAGCGCGGTGTGCGAGGTCTGGCCGGCGTCGGTCGCGGCGGCGCCCTGCGCGAAGCTGACCGTATCGGGCAGCGGGATCAGACATTCGACCGGCACCAGGCAATGCGTCGCATAGCCGCCGTCGGCATGGCGTCCGGGACAGAAGGCGAGGCTGCCCGAGGCGACGACGCGGGCGCCCAGGGCGAAGCCGCTGACGCCGTCACCCAGCGCGGCAATCTCGCCCGCGACCTCGTGACCAAGGACGATCGGCGGTGGTACCGGCATGAATGGCGTTAGCGTGCCATCCATCCGGCCGACGTCGCTATGGCACAGACCCGAGGCGCGCACGCGCAGCAGCACTTCGCCTGGACCGGGGCGCGGCGTGTCGCGCGCGATCCGTTCGAGCGGCCGGTGCGCGCCGGTGAACAGCCAGGCTTCCATCCTAGAGCTTGAAGCCGCCGCTCGCGTCGATGGTCTGCGCGGTGATCCAGCGGCCCAGCGGGGAGGCGAGGGCATAGACGATGTCGGCGATCTCCTCGGGCTGGCCGAAGCGCTTGAGCGCGGTGAAGTCGATCACTCCCTTGGCCAGTTCGGGGTCCTCGGTGACATGGAGGTTGGTTTCGCCCGCGGTGAAGCCCGGCGAGACCGCGTTGACCGTGATGCCGCGAGGACCGAGGTCCTGCGCCAGCACGCGGGTGAAGGCCTCGACCGCGGCCTTGGCCATCGAATAGACGATGATGCCGGGATCGGTCAGCCGCGATCCGGTCGACGAGATGTTCACCACGCGGCCATGGTCGCGCAGGTGGTGATAGAGCGCGCGCGTCAGCAGGAAGGGACCGCGGACGTTGTTGTTGAAGGTCTGATCGTAGATCGCGTCGGTGGTGTCGACGATCTTGGCGTAGTCGCCGCCGCCGATGTTGTTGATCAGGATGTCGATGCTTTTGTCGCCCGTGCGGCTGATGAACTCCGCATCGAGTGCGGCGATCAGCTTCTCGATCTCGCCAGGCTCGCCGATCTTCGCCTGGACGGTGAAGGCCTGCCCGCCCGCGGTTTCGATCGCGGCAACGGTGTCCGCCGCGGCCTGGTGGTTGCCCGCATAGTTGACCGCGACCAGCGCGCCGGCCGCCGCCAGCCGCTCTGCCATGGCGCGGCCGATGCCGCGTCCGCCGCCGGTGACCAGCGCCGTCTTGCCTGCCAGATCCTTCTGCATTCGTCGTTCCTCTCCTTGGCCGTCCCACAGGACCGACCGAGGAGACCTCAGGCGACGATCGCGCGGCGGCAGAATTCCCAGATTTCGTCGGCGAGACGCGGCCGGCGATAGCTGGCCGGCTCCCCGCTTTCTTCCATCAGCGTCTCGATGTGGACGGTGCTGGCGATCAGATTGTAGATCAGCGTCGCTTGCAAGACGGGATCGCACTCGCGGAGCTGACCCGTGCGGATGCCTGCGCTGATCCGTTCGGCAATCATCGCGATCAATGGCTGCAGCGCGGCTTCCAGCTCGGCCGGGCGGCTCTGCGCGAGCCGCATGTGCTCGCGCACCATGGCCGAGATGCGGCGCATGCCGATGCGTCCGCGATGCGGCTGAGAACCCAAAACCAGCAGATCGGCGACGACGCGCAATTGATCGAGCGGGTCAGCGAGGTGCGCGGTCTCGCGTTCGAGATGTTCGGCCGATTCGCGAAGCGTCTCGGCAAAGACCGCGACGACGAGATCGTCCTTGCCTTCGAACCGTTCGTAGAAGGCGCGGCGCGCGAGGCCCGTGCGCTTGAGCATCGCACGAATGGTGAGGCCATCGATGCCCTCTTCCTCGAGCAACTCGTTGGCCGCGGCGATGATGCTTGCCCTGCGGACGCACTCGGCCTCATGGTCGGGGTTATCGGCAGAGAGTGCCAGGTCGGCGGGTGGCGACATGACACTCCGGTTACCGTGTCGGCGGCCTCAGGTCCAGCCGTCGAGATTGACAAAATCGGGCATAGGTTCTACAAATCGAGAACACTGTTCTCAATGTTTCTGGAGAGTTTCGAATGCCGCTAGTCACCTATGTCGATCACGATGGCACGAAGCACGAGGTCGATGTGCCCATCGGTGAGAACGTGATGCGCGGCGCGGTCAACAATGGTGTCGAAGGCATCGTCGGCGAATGCGGCGGCGGTCTCGCCTGCGCCACCTGCCACTGTTACGTCGCGGCCGACTGGGCCGACGTCGTCGGCGAGCCCAGTTCGGACGACGAACGCGACATGCTCGAATCCGCCGCGGACGAAGTTCGCCCGACCAGCCGCCTGAGCTGCCAGATCGAAGTCACCGCCGAGCTCGACGGGCTTGTCGTCGAACTGCCCGCGCGGCAATACTAAGCGGAACGGGAGAGAGCATCATGGCCACCGCCCCCACCATCATTCCCGAGAACGATCCGCGCAATCCGGTGCCGTTCCCGCTGCCGCGCGCGGCCGGGCCGGATCAGGTGCCTTCGCATGTTCCCGAAGCGCTGATCCGCTCGACGAACATGCTGTTCAATCCGGAATTCCTCGCCGATCCCTATGCTTATTTCTCGGGCATGCACGAGAAGCTGCCGCCGATCTTCTATGACGTCGGCCGCATCGGCAACGCCTGGCAGCTGACCAAGCACGAGGACGCCTTTTTCGCGCTGCGCCACGGCGAGTATTTCTCCTCCGCCAGCTCGACGCCGTTCCCGCGCGATCCCAGCGACTATTTCTACTTCCTGCCGATCGAGATCGATCCGCCGATGCATCGCAAGTACCGCGCGATCGTCGATCCGCTGGTCAACCCGCAGGCCGTGCTCAAGTGGGAAGAGCGCATCCGCAAGCTGTCGAACGATCTGATCGACTCGGTGATAGAGAAGGGTGAGTGCGAGTTCACCGAGGACTTCGCGCGGCCGCTGCCGGTCTGCGTGTTCCTCGACCTCATGGGGCTGCCGCAGGACATGCGAGACCAGTTCGTCACCTGGGTCGTGCAACTGCTCAAGACCTTCGATCCCACGCAGATGATCGGCACGATGAAGGTCATCGGCGACTATCTGAAGAGCGCGATCGAGGACAAGCGCAAGAATCCCGACGAGGGCATGATCAGCCGCATCGTCCACGCCGCGCCGAACGGCGAGCCGCTGTCCGACAAGGAGATTTTCGGCTTTGTCTTCTTCGTGTTCATCGCCGGGATCGACACGGTCTACGCCACGCTCAACAACATCTGGTACTGGCTCGCGCGCAATCCCGATCGCCGGCACGAGATGATGGCCGATCCCGACAACATCAACGCCCAGGTCGAGGAGCTGCTGCGCGTCTTCTCGGTCACCTTCTCGGGGCGCATCCTCAAGCAGGATCTCGAATTGCGCGGCGTGCAGATGAAGGCCGGCGACCGCATCACCTCGATCCTGCCCGCCTGCAACTACGATCCCGACGTCTTCCCCGAACCGCGCAAGGTCGATTTCCACCGCCCGCGCAAGCCGATCCTGGCCTTCGCCGGCGGCGTCCACTCTTGCATGGGCGCACACCTCGCACGGCTCGAGATCAAGATCGGCCTGCAGGAATGGCTCAAGCGCATTCCCGAGTTTTCGGTGAAGCCGGGCGCCGAGATCAAGTATCCGCCGAGCGCGGTGGTCGGTCCCGAGCCGCTGCCGCTGGTCTGGTAAAGCCGCTCAACATCCGCCGCGTTCGGGCCGGAAACGGACTTCCCGATCGTGGCGGATGAGCAGGAGTTCGCGCCCGTCGACCGTCAGCGGCTCGTGCGCGAAGGCGATCTGGCCGAGGTCGTTGGGTGCGAAGCTGAACCGCGCCTCGCTCGCGGTGCCGGCGGTCAGCGCGAAGCGTTCGCTTTCGAGGTCGAGCGCGGGCAGCTGGAATTTTACCGACACCACGGTCTGGCCCGGCTTCAGCGGCACGGCCCAGGTCTGGTAGCCGAGCGGGCTGCCCAAGGTCGAGCCGTCGCTCAGGACCAGCAGCGCGTTGAAGAATTGCGGCGACAGGCCATCGGGCAGGTCGAGCTTGAGGCGGAACTCGTCCGCCGCGACCGGGCTTTCGCCGACCAGCGAAAAGCGCGGCGGATTGACCGGATCGCTGTCCAGAAGAACTTGCGTGCCGTCGCTTTCCCAGCGCCCCTGCGCGCGCTCGTCGATCGCGCCGTAAGACAGGCCGTAGCGAAACCGCCCGTCGGAGGCGAGGATCAGTTCGGCGGCGACCTCAGTCGCGCCGCCGTTATACTGCCCGGCGAGGCAGCGGACGGTCGCGGCATGGGCGGCTTGAGTCGTCAGCGCGAGCGCGCAGAAGATAGATAGTGAACGCAACATAAGACTGGCAAGCGACTCCGGTTTGCGTCACCATGCGCGGCAAATAAGGGAACGCGGCCGCTAGGCCAAGAGAGGGGAGCGCGAGCCATGGAGTTTCGCCCACTGCATCCCGATTTCGGCGCCGAGGTGATCGGCTTCGATCTCCAGCGCGGCGGCAGCGCCGCGGAGGTCGCCGCTTTGCGCGAAGCCTATGACCGCCACGGCCTGCTGCTGTTCCGCAAGGGCGGGCGCGTTTCGCCCGAGCGGCATGTCGAGATCGCCGGCTGGTTCGGCCCACCCGCGCCGATCGCCAACGACGCCGATGGCAGTCTGGTCACCGTCTTGCAGAACGACGAGGCCGCGGGCCGGCTCGAACTGCCGTTCCATTCGGACCTGACCTATACCGCCGACCTGATCGACGCGATCTGCCTCCATGCGATCGCCGTGCCCGAAGGCGGCAGCTCGACAACCTTCGTCAGCGGCGCTGCGGCCTGGGACAGGCTTGCGCCCGCGCTGCAGGCGGAACTGGCCGACAAGACCCTGCGCCATTTCTACAATTCGCGGCTGATGGTCGCCGACTGGCCGAGCTTTGCCGCCGAGCACCCGGTGCGGCTGGTGCATCCGCGCACGGGCCGGCCGATCCTGTTCGTCACGCAGAACCACGCCGAGCGTATCCTGGAGATGGACGAAGCGCGCAGCCGTGCGGTGATCGAGGACCTCTTCGCCGTGCTCTATGCGCCCGAGGCCCGCTACCAGCACTGGTGGGAACTCGATGACCTGGTGATGTGGGACAACCTCGCGATCCAGCACGCGCGCACCGAAGAGGCGCATCCGCGTTCGGGCAAGCGCGCGCTGCAGCGCGTGGCGCTGGCGAGGGTGGGGTTCCACGAACTGCTCGCCCGGGCGCGGGCCGCGGAAGCGGTTCAGGCGGGGACTGGAGCGGAAGCGCGCCGCCCCGGCAGCATTAGCGCCGCCAGCGCCGCGGCCACGCCGAAAGCGCCGGCGATCATGAAGGCCGGGGCGTAAGTGCCCCATTCCTCACGGACGATCCCGGCGCCAAGCGCGGCCGTGGCGGCGCCGACCTGGTGGCCGACCATGACCCAGCCGAACACGATCGGCGCGTCGCGTTCGCCGAAGGTGCGATTGGTGATCGCCACGGTCGGCGGCACGGTGGCAATCCAGTCGAGCCCATAGAAGATCGCGAAGATCGCGAGGCTCGTGGCGCTGAAATCGATGAAGGGCAGTGCGATCAGGCTGAGCCCGCGCAGCGCGTAGTAGACGAACAGCAGCCGCCGCGGATCGTAGCGGTCGGTCAGCCAGCCCGAGGCGGTGGTGCCGACCAGATCGAACAGCCCCATCGTCGAGAGCAGGCCCGCGGCGGCGACGGGGGCGATGCCGTGGTCGCCGCAATAGGCGATCAGGTGGGTGCCGACGAGGCCGTTGGTGGTCAGACCGCAGACGAAGAAGGTGCCGAACAGCAGCCAGAACACCGGACTGCGCGAGGCCTGGACCAGCACGGTGATCGCCAGCGCCGGATTGGGCGCCCGGCGCGGTGGGGGCGGGGCGGCGTCGGGCATCTCGCCGAAGCGCGCCGCGCCGACGTCCTGCGGGCGCTCGGGCACGAGGAACATGACCAGCGGGATCAGCGCAAGGCTGGCCAGGCTCACGACGATCACCACGGGCTTCCACGCGCCGGAGCTGGTCAGCCAGGCTAGCACGGGCAGGAAGACGAGCGCACCGGTGGCGGCGCTGGCGCTGAACAGGCCCATGACCAGGCCCTGGCGCGTGGCAAACCAGCGGTTCACCACGGCCGCGCCGAGCACCATCGTGATTGCGCCAGAACCGACGCCCGAGAACACGCCCCAGAGCAGCAGGTAGTGCCACGACTGCGTCATCCACTGGCTGGCGAAGGTCGATGCGGCCATCAGCGACAGGCCGACGATCATCGTCTTGCGAATGCCGAAGCTCTGCATCAGCGCCGCGGCGAAAGGCCCGACGAGGCCATAGAGAAAGATGCCGAGCGCCGCCGTGCCAGAGATCGTCGCACGGTCCCAGCCGAAATGGACTTCGAGCGGGACCATCAGAACGCTCGGCGCCGAGCGCAGGCCGGCGGCGGCAAGCAGGGCGACGAAGGTGACCGCGGCGACGGTGACCGGCCAGCGCAGCGCGGGCCTCATGACGCCACCTGCGCCGCATCGACCAGTCGTCCGAGCGTGCCGAGCAGCGCCTGCCATTCGTGCACCGGAACCTCGCCGAGCAGGTCTTCCTGCGCAGCCTCCCAATCGCTCTCGGCACCCTGCATGACGGCGCGACCGGCATCGGTCAGCCGCGCCAGCTTCGAGCGGCCTGGGCCGGAGTCGAGCGTGATCCAGCCGGCGCGTTCGATCGGCGTCAGGGTGCGGTAGAGCGAGGTGCGGTCCATCACCAGCCGCTCGGCGAGCCGGCTCAGCGGCATCTCGCCATCGGCGCGCGAAAGGTTGCGCAGGATCGCGAACTGGGTGGTGGTCATGCCGTGTGTCGCCAGGCGCTCGTCATAGAGCCGCGTTACCGCGCGCGAGGCCTTGCGCAGCGCGGTACAAGCGCAGGCTCGGGGAATGACATGATGCATATGCATCAATTGCGTCTGTCGGGTCTCGGAGTCAAGCCCGCGAATGAATTGGCCCGCCACACCGAAGGTGCGACGGGCCAGCTTTCCTCCCCAGGAAAGGCGTTTCGTCTCAGCGGCCGCGCGAGGCGGTGCCGAGGCGGTGATAGAGATTCGAGAACTTCGCGGAGTCCGGCGCGTCCTCGTTGGCCTGAAGGTAGAACCTTACGGCCTCGTTCAGCAACTTGAAATCGTCGGTCGACAGGACGGCACGTGCCAGAGTGGGTTCGCTCATCGTCGATCTCCTCGAAAGTGTCGCGGTGGTCAGGCCGCGAACTGGTTCCTCGCGGCCTTAGGCCGCAAACTGGTTCATCGTGTTGGCTGCGCCGCCCGCCTTGAGCGCGGCTTCGCCGGCGAAGTATTCCTTGTGGTCGTCGCCGATGTCCGAGCCAGACATGTTCTGGTGCTTGACGCAGGCGATGCCCTGGCGGATTTCCTGGCGCTGCACGCCCTTGACGTAGCCGAGCATGCCCTGGTCGCCGAAGTATTCCTTGGCGAGGTTGTCGGTGCTCAGCGCGGCCGTGTGATAGGTCGGCAGCGTGATCAGGTGGTGGAAGATGCCGGCGCGGGCCGCGGCGTCGCGCTGGAAGGTGCGGATCTTCTCGTCGGCTTCGTTTGCCAGGTCGGTGCCGTCGTAGTCGACGCTCATCAGCTTGGCGCGATCATAGGCGGCGAGGTCGCGGCCTTCCGCGGTCCAGGCGTCGAACACCTGCTGGCGGAAGTTCAGCGTCCAGTTGAAGCTCGGCGAGTTGTTGTAGACCAGCTTGGCGTTGGGCACGACTTCGCGGATGCGGTCGACCATGCCGGCGATCTGCTCGATGTGCGGCTTCTCGGTCTCGATCCACAGCAGGTCGGCGCCGTTCTGCAGCGAGGTGATGCAGTCGAGGACGCAGCGGTCCTCGCCGGTGCCCGACTTGAACTGGAACAGGTTCGAGGCCAGGCGCTTGGGGCGCATCAGCTTGCCGTCGCGGCTGATCAGGACTTCGCCGTGGCCGACCGTGGTGACTTCCTCGCAATCGAGGAAGGCGTTGTACTGGTCGCCAATGTCGCCGGCTTCCTTGGTGAAGGCGATCTGCTTGGTCAGGCCGGCGCCCAGCGAGTCGGTGCGCGCGACGATCACGCCGTCATCGACGCCGAGTTCCATGAAGGCGTAACGGACCGCGCGGATCTTGGCGATGAAGTCCTCGTGCGGAACGGTGACCTTGCCGTCCTGGTGGCCGCACTGCTTCTCGTCCGAGACCTGGTTCTCGATCTGGATGCAGCAGGCGCCCGCCTCGATGAACTTCTTGGCAAGGAGGTAGGTCGCCTCGGCATTGCCGAAGCCCGCGTCGATGTCGGCGACGATCGGCACGACGTGGGTCTGGTAGTCGTCGATCTTGTGCAGCAGGCGGTGCGTGGTGACCGCGTCGCCAGCGGCCTTGGCGGCGTCGAGTTCGCGGAACAGCATGCCGAGCTCGCGCGCGTCGGCCTGGCGCAGGAAGGTGTAGAGCTCTTCGATCAGCGCGGGGACCGAGGTCTTCTCGTGCATCGACTGGTCGGGCAGCGGGCCGAACTCGCTGCGCAGCGCAGCGACCATCCAGCCCGAGAGGTAGAGGTAGCGGCCCTTGGTCGTGCCGAAGTGCTTCTTGATCGAGATCATCTTCTGCTGACCGATGAAGCCGTGCCAGCAGCCGAGCGACTGCGTGTAGGCGGCCGGATCGAGGTCATAGGCGGCCATGTCGGCGCGCATGATCTTGGCAGTGTAGCGGGCGATGTCGAGGCCGGTGCGGAACCGGTTCTGCAGGCGCATGCGCGCGACCGATTCGGCTTCGATGCCGTTCCAGGTCTGCTGGTTTTCGCCGATCGTCTGGCGGGCTTCGGTGATGTTCTGCGAATAGGTCACGGTGTGAATTCCTGCAAAAGCGCGTTCGATGATTTGGCCTAGGCCAGGGTTTCGCGCCGCGGAACGGCCTGCAGAGTACGGCTGTCAAGCTTTACAGATTATCCTTGTAAAGTTGTATAGATATGACAAAGATCGATTGTATGGTTGACAACCGATCCCTCTACCTCGGCCCTCGGATCAAGCGGCTGCGGCGCGAGCTGGGCCTCACCCAGCAGGCCATGGCCGAAGACCTGGCGATCTCGCCCAGCTACGTCGCGCTGCTCGAGCGCAACCAACGGCCGCTGACCGCGCCGCTGCTGTTGCGCCTGGCGCGGACCTACAAGCTCGACATGGAGGATCTCGCCGCCGAGGAGGGCGAAGACTACGCCCGCCGCGTCGCCGAGGTATTGCGCGATCCGATCTTCTCCGACATCGATCTGCCCGCGCTCGAGGTGGCCGATCTTGCGACCAATTTCCCTGGCGTCAGCGAGGCGCTGCTGCGGCTCCACGGCGCCTATCTGCGCGAGCAGCAGGCCCTGGCCGAGCAGCGCGTGCCCGGCGCCGAGGAAGGCGCCGATCCCGTGGCCGAGGCGCGCCGCTTCGTCGCGCGCGAGCGCAACCACTTCCCCGATCTCGACGCCCGTGCCGAGGCGCTGGCGGCCGAGATCGCCGAGGCGGGCGGGGCGCAGGAATTCCTGCGCAAGCGTGGCCTGCGCGTCCGCTTCCTGCCGCCAGAGGTCATGGTCGACACGATCCGCCGCTATGACCGCCACAACGAGCAGTTGCTGATCGACGATACGCTCGATGCCGCGGGCCGCGCCTGGCAGCTCGCGATCCACATCGCCTACACCGTCATGCGCAGCGACATCGCCCGCATCGTCCGCGCCGAGACCTTCGCCAGCCAGACCGCGGCGACGCTCGTGCGCCGCGCGCTTGCAGGCTATGCCGCGGCGGCTATCGTGATGCCCTACGACAAGTTCCAGCGCGCGGCAGAGAGCCGGCGCTACGACATCGAGGCCCTGGCCAGCCTGTTCGGCACCAGTTTCGAGCAGACCGCGCACCGCCTGACCACGCTCGGCCGTCCCGGGCGCGAGGGCGTGCCGTTCTTCTTCATCCGCGTCGACCAGGCGGGCAACGTGTCGAAGCGGCTCGACGGCGCGGGCTTCCCCTTCGCCGCGCACGGCGGTTCGTGTCCCTTATGGAGCGTCCACTCGGTCTTCGGCCGGCCGGGCGAAGTGGCGACGCAGTGGCTCGAACTGCCCGATGGCCAGCGCTTCTTCTCGATCGCGCGCCGCGTGACGAGCGGGGGCGGGCGCTGGGGGCGACCGCAGGTCCACGGCGCGATCGCACTCGCCTGTGCGGCCGAGCACGCCGCGAAACTCGTCTATGCCCAGGGTGTCGATCCGCGGGCCGCGCCAGCGACGCCGATCGGCGTAACCTGCCGCCTGTGCCACCGCGCGGCCTGTCCCGCGCGCGCTGCGCCCCCGATAGGCCGTGAAATCCTGCCCGACGACTATCGCCGCGCCGCCGAACCGTTCACCCTGGGCGAAAGCTGAAGGGAGAGGCGGCATGGGACAGCTCGAGGGCAAGGTCGCGGTGGTCACGGGCGGTACGATGGGCATCGGCGCGGCGATCGCCGAGGTCTTCGTCGAGGAGGGCGCGCGTGTGGTCATCGCCGGCCGCAATGCCGAACAGGGCGCGGCCTTGGCGCAGAGGCTCGGCGCCTCGGTTCGGTACCGGCGCACGGACGTGGCGCAGCGCGATCAGGTCCAGGCGCTGATCGATTTCGCCCTGGCCGAGTTCGGTGGGCTCGACGCCATGGTCAACAATGCCGCGATCACCGGTGCCTTCCACAACCGCTTTCTCGACGACGACATGGCGGACTTCGACGAGGTCGTGCGGGTGAACCTTGCGGGCGTGATGTACGGCAGCCAGATCGCCGCGCGGTACATGGCGGGGCAGGGCGGCGGCGCGATCGTCAATCTCTCGTCGATCGCCGCCGAAGTCCCCGGTTTCGCCCTGCTCGCCTATCGCGCGGCCAAGGCGGGGGTCGAGAACTTCACGCGCTCGCTGGCGATCGATCTCGGCGAATACGGCGTGCGGGTGAACGCGATCCAGCCGGGGCACATTCCGACGCGCAACAGCGACTTCGGTGCCCATCCGGGGCTGACCGCCGCGCAGAGCGCGGAACTGAACGCGATCGTCGATACGATCTACAATGCCGATCAGCCGCTCAAGCGGCGCGGCGACCCGCGCGACGTCGCCTATGCCGCGGCTTTCCTGGCCAGCGACCGCGCCGCCTATATCACCGGCCAGGTGATTGCTGTCGACGGCGGCGTCACTGCGGGCAGCGCCTTCAACCAGAACAAACTCCTGAGCGATGCGCGGCGAGACTATCTGGCGAAGCTGGGGCTGGAATAGGGGCTTTCTCCGTCCCCGCGATCCTTGGGACGAGACCGTCGTTCTCGTTGCTCCGCTCTGCGATCCACGGTAGATCAAAGCGTATAAGAACCGTCGAGAGGAGAATGCCGTGGCCGCGCTCAGCGAAGCCGTTCCCGTGCCCGCCCATGTGCCGCCCCAAGCGGTCTACGACTTCGACATGCGCCACGATCCGGGGCTCCTAGCCAATCCGCACGAGCGCGTGCGCGAGATGCTGCGCGAAGCGCCGCCGGTGTTCTGGACGCCGCGAAACGGCGGGCGCTGGATCGCCATTGGCCATCCCGAGATCTTCCAGGCTTCGCGCGATACAGAGACCTTCTCGAGCGGGCTGATGCCGCGCGAGCAGATGGCCGCGATGATGGCGATGATGCCCAAGGACATGCCGCGCATCCCGCAGGCAACGCCGATCACGCTCGATCCGCCCGAGCACGGCAAGTTTCGCGGCCCGCTGCAGAAGACCTTCAGCCCGCGCGCAGCGATGAACCAGATCGAGGAGATCCGCGCGCTCTGCGACGAGCTGATCGACAAGGTGATCGACCAGGGGCATTGCGACTTCATCCCGGCGATCGCCGAACCACTGCCGGTCACGGTCTTCCTCAAGATGATGGGCCTGCCGGTCGAGCGCCTGCCCGAATTCCGCCAGCTCGTTCACGAATTCCTCGAAGGCACGGCGAGCGACAACCTGATGGCTACGGCTGCGCTGTCGCGCAAGGTGGCCGACGCGATGCTGCCCGACATCCTGGCGCGCAAGGACGATCGCCGCGACGACATCATCAGTCTGCTCTGGGGCACCGAGATCGACGGCGAGCCGATGACGCTCGAGCTGATGGAGGACTATGCCGTCCTGCTGTTCATCGCCGGGCTCGACACGGTGATAAACGGCATGGGCTTCGGCATCCGCCATCTGGCGATGAACCCGGATCTGCAGGACAAGTTGCGCGCGCAACCCGCGCTGATCGTCGAGGCTGCCGAGGAATTGCTGCGCCGCTACAGTTTCACCATCCCGATGCGCCGCGTCGCGCGGGACGCGACGCTCGGCGGATTCGACCTCAAGCAGGGTGAATGGCTGGCGCTCTACATCCCCGGTGCAGACCTCGATCCCCGCGAGTTCGCCGAGCCCGAACGGTTCGATCTCGAGCGGGAGAACAAGGTCCACATCGCCTTTGGGGCCGGGCCGCATCGCTGTCTGGGCGCGCATCTCGCGCGTGTCGAACTTCAGGTGCTCTACCAGCAGCTACTCACCCGACTGCCGCCGTTCCGGCTCGATCCCGATGCGCCCGCGACATTCCATTCGGGCAATATCATCGCCTTCGATTCGCTGCCGATCCGATGGGATTGATGGAACCGATCGCAAGATAGTTCAAAAACCCTTGCAACCTGTGCGCAGCCATTCCCAGACCTATTGACGGCGCATAAGCGGGGGCCTAGGTCAGGCTTGTTCGAAATAGCGAAACCTAGTCTATCAGGGGGAAGATGTCGCGATCCTCACCGGGCGTCCGCCGCGTGGCCGCCATTCTCAATTTTATCGCCGACCATCCGGGGCAGGCCTTCGCTCTGACCGATCTGGTGCGCGCGCTAAAGCTCAGTCGGGCGACCTGCCATGCCCTGCTGACGGGGCTCGTAGACGTCGGCTATCTCTATCGTACCAGCGACAAGACCTACGTGCTCGGCCCGGCGCTGGCCTCGATCGGCCGTACGGCCGCGCAGCACTTCTCGCCGCTCCAGGTCGCGCAGCCCGAGATGCGCAGCCTGGCCGACGAGTTCGACGTGGTCTGTTCCGCCTATTTCCTTGAAGGCGACATGATCCACCTGCGCGATCGTGCGGCGTCGCTCAGCCATCTTGGCTATCCGGTGCCGATCGGTACGCGCATGAAACTGCGTTCGCCGCAGGCCGTGGCCTTCTTCGCATGGTCGCGTCCCGACGCCGAAGCCTGGCTCGAGACCGTCGATCCCAAGCCCACGCCCGAACGGCGCGAGCTGATGTTCAAGGCGATGGATTTTGCGCGCGAACACGGCTTCGTCGCGCTGATCCGCGGTCCCGGGTTCGAGAAGACCGAGGAAACCACCGATCGCGCGCTCGGCGTGGACAACGACGAGATTCCCGTCGCGCCGGTTTCCCAGATCGACGCGGCGACGATCTATCCGATCGGTGCGTTGATGGCGCCGATCCTCGACGAGCGTGGCCAGGTGAGCTTTTGTTTGCTGATTGCCGGGTTCCACTCGACGATGACGGGCGAGCAGGTCTTCGCTGCGGGCGACCGGCTGCGTGCAGCTTGCCAGCGAATCTCGAACTTCGTCGCGGGCCGCGGTCGCGAGCTCACGCTCGAGGCCTGAGGCTTCTCTACGCAGTTCCGTTACCGGCGTGATTTCCCGCACCCGATGCTTCGGCTCGGCTTGACGCTCGCTATCGGCTGGCCTATCGCTGTTTCCCGAAAACAAATTCACCAATGGGAATTGGTCCGCGCCAGGCGGCCGCGGATATGGGAGATGGCGATTGTCTGACGTGATCGTGGCGCCTTCGACGCGCGACCTGGAAATTCTGGCCGACAAGCTGACGCAGTGGATGTCCGCGCGGATGCCCGAAGCCAACGACCTGCGTCTGACCGAATTCTCCTATCCCAAGGGTGCAGGCCAGTCGCACGAGACGATTCTGTTCGACGCCGAATGGCGCGAGGGCGGGGCGGCGCGCGCGCAGGGCTTCGTCGTGCGGATCAAACCGTCGAGCTTCACCGTCTTCCCCGACAACCTGTTCGACGAGCAGTACCAGCTGATGAAGGTGCTCAGCGATGGCGACTATGTCCGCGTCGCCAAGCCCCTGTGGTTCGAAGCCGACGCCAATCTTCTCGGCGCGCCGTTCTTCGTGATGGAGAAGGTCAAGGGGCGCGTGCCCGTCAGCCATCCGCCCTATGCCAAGTCGGGCTGGCTGGCGGAAGCGACGCCTGCCCAGCGCCGCCATCTCTGGGAAGGTGCGGTGCGTCAGCTCGCGGCGATCCAACTCGTGCCGCTCGACAAGGTCCCGTTTCTCGCCGGCAGCGGCGAGGCTCGCGACGGCCTCGCGCAGGAGTGGGACAAGTACACGCGCTTCGTGGACTGGGTGAAGGATGATCCGCGCGCTGAGATCCTCGAGGCCGGCCGCCAGCGGCTGCTCTCACTCTGGCCGAAGAACCAGCCCGAGGGTCTGGTCTGGGGCGACGCGCGCATCGGCAATATGATGTTCGACGAGAACTTCGACGTGGTCGCGGTGATGGATTGGGAACAGCCCTCGCTGGGCGGCGCGCTGCAGGACCTTGCCTGGTTCTGCACTCTGTCCGAGATCATGCACGGCAGCAACAGCCCGATCGGTGCACCGCTCGAAGGCATGGGTACGCGTGCGGAAACGGTCGCGCTGTGGGAGGAGATCACCGGAAAGTCCGCCGCCGACCTCGCCTGGTACGAAGAATTCACCCAGCTCAAGATGGCCTGCACGGGCGTGCGCATGGACGGCATGCGCGGTACCCAGATGTCGACTGCGGAAAGCCTCAAGGTCCGCCTGAAGGTCTAGTTCGTCGCTTCGCGAAACGGCATCTCGTCCCGCTCGGGATCGGCCGCCAGTCGGCCGGGGGCGAGGTGCCGCCCTCTTGGGGCTGTGCACCGCGAAGCCGGGCGGCCCCATGGATTTTCGTTTCGATTGATGCGACACCCTCGCCATGAGCGATAGCGACTTGCGCAAGATGCGTTTCGAGGACGGCGGTTTCCTCGTCCTCGTCCTTTTGGTGACCCTGGCCTTCATCTGGCTGCTGATGCCCTATTTCGGCGCGGTCCTGTGGGGCGTGGTCGCGGCGATCGTCTTCGCCCCGGTGCAGCAGATGCTGGTCCGTCGGATGCACGGCCAGCGCAATTTTGCCGCCGCCTCGACCCTGATGCTGATCCTGGCGCTGGTGATCGTACCGGCCATCTTCATCGGCATTAGCCTCGTCCAGGAAGCCGCGGCGCTCTATGCCAAGTTCCAGTCGGGCGAGATCAATCTCGCCGCGGTCTTCACCGACCTGCGCGACGCGCTGCCCTATTGGGCGCGGCGCTGGCTCGACAGCCGCGGCCTCGCCGATTTCGAAGGCGTCCAGCGGCTCGTCGGCCAGGGCATTACCACGGGCCTCCAGACGATCGCGGCGCGTGCGCTTCTCTTCGGACAGGGCGCGTTGAGCTTTATCGCCGCGCTCGGCGTCATGCTCTACCTCACCTATTTCCTGCTGCGCGACGGCAAGGAGATGGGCGGCAAGATCAAGGCGGCGGTGCCACTGCGTCCGCAACTGCGCGATACCCTGTTCCAGCACTTCGTGGTGGTCGTGCGCGCAACGGTGAAGGGCACGGTCGTCGTCGCGATCATCCAGGGTTTCCTCGGCGGGGTGATCTTCTGGATGCTTGGGGTCGAGGGCGCGCTGCTTTGGGGCATGATCATGGGCTTCTTCTCGCTGGTGCCCGCGGTCGGCACGGCGATCGTCTGGGTGCCCGTCGCGCTGTTCCTGCTTGTCACCGGCTCGATCTGGCAGGGTGCCGTCCTCGTATTCTGCGGCGTCTTCATCATCGGCATGGTCGACAACCTGCTGCGCCCCATCCTGGTCGGCCAGGACACGCGCATGCCCGATTTCCTCGTGCTGATCGCCACCCTCGCGGGCATCGAGCTGTTCGGGCTCAACGGCTTCATCGTCGGCCCGGTGATCGCGGCTCTGTTCCTGGCGGTCTGGAACATCATTGCCGAGGAGCGCGGCGCCGAACTGCCGCTGCCCACCGGCACCAGCAGCGGTACCTAGTCCCGCTGCTGCCGCATCCGTTTCAGATCTCGAGGTTGTAGAGCTCCGCGGCATTGTCCTGCAGCACGCGCTTGCGCGTCGCATAGTCGTGCTGGCCGAGCGTCTCGACGAGCTTGTCCTGAACGCCCGGATAGAGCGAGGTCGGGTGCGGATAGTCGGTCTCGAACATCACGCGATCGACGCCGATCTCCTCGAGCATGTGCTTGGGCGCATAGTCCTCGAACCAGTAGCTGACCCAGAAGTGCTGCTTGAAGTATTCCTTCGGCCGCAGCTTGAGCCCGCGGTTCTCGCGCGTGCGAAATTCGTCGAGCTGGTGCTCCATCGCCTCGAGCCAGAAGGGCACCCAGCCCATGCCGCTTTCGATCAGGCCGATCTTGAGCTTGGGATAGGTATCGAGGATCCCCGAGACCATGAAGTTCGACAGCGTTGCGGCGCAGCCGACGTGGTGCAGCAGCGCGTGGATCGGCAGCTTCTGGTCGAAGCCCAAGTTGTCCCAGATCGCCGAATTGGCATCGAGCGAGGCGTTGAGGTGATAGTTCAGGGGAATGCCCTGATCGTTGCAGATCTCGAAGACCTCGGCCCAGAAGGGCGAGACCTTGCCGTCGGGACCGACATAGGCGCTCGAGCTGTCGACGCGCTCGGGCCGGTCGGGCAGGGTGATGCCCTTGAGCCCCATGTCGGCGATGCGGCGCATCTCCTGGTTCATCAGGTCCTTGTCCCAATAGGGCAGGGTTCCCATACCGTTGATGCGGCCGCCGCTCGCGTCCATCCGCTCCTTGCAGGCGTCGTTGTAGATCTCGGTGATCGCCACCGCGAGCGGCTCGTCGCCCAGGCCCAGCAGCGAGCCGACCTGGGTGACGCCGCCGTTCTGGAAGCAGATCTGGGCCCAGACCCCCATCGCGTCCATCTGCGCGAGGCGCGGCGCGACGAGGTAGGAGCCGGGATCGATCTGGTCGTAGTTCTGGAAGGCCAGGCGGCCGAGCAGCTTGTTGCGGTCCTTGGCGATGACGTTGCCGCCGATCGAGCCGAAGTGCTTGTCGCCGACGAACCACTGGTCGGCGCCGTCGATGCGGCGGACGTGCGGCATCTTGTCCTTCATGCCGGCGGGCGCGTGACTGGTCCACAGGTCCGCGGGCTCGGTGAAATGGGTGTCGCAGTCGACGATCTTGATGCCTTCGAACAGCGGATCGATGCCGCGCATCTGCGCGTCGAAATCGACCTCGCGGATGTGACCGCCCGGTGCCCAGCCTTCGGCCAGCCAGTACCACTTGGCGTCGTCGACACCGGCTTTCATGACGGAGCTCTTCGGATTGTCCTCGGCCATTTCGGCTCTCCCTCTCACGATTCGTTGGCGCGGAGCGTACCCTGGCAAGCCCAACCAAGCAATTGCTTGGTTGGGCGTCATTCGGCGCCGGCCGGGTGAAACGTCAGATGAAAACTAGCCGATAAGGGGCCCCATCGTATCGTGGGCCGAGCGGACCGTCAGGTCTCCGCGGCCGTGTCGGCGAAGGCCGGCGTCAGTTCGACATGGAGTTCGGTCAAGCCGCGCACGATATAGCTGGGTTCATAGGATAGTCGGCGATCACCCGCTGGGCCGTGCCGTTCCTCTGAAAGCGTCATGCCCGAGGTGTGCTCGAAGAAGCGGTCGAACAGTACGCGAACTTCGGCGCGGGCGAGCGGGTTGCCGATGCAGGTGTGCGCACCGCGACCGAATGCGAGATGTTCCTTGATCCTCGGACGGCCGAGTTTGAACGTGTTCGGGTCTTCCCAACGGTTCGGATCGCGGTCGGCGCCGGCCAGCGATATCACGACCTTCGTTCCTGCCGGCACATCCTGATCTCCTATGCGTGCAGACTTGCTGGTCAGGCGATGGGTCACCTTCGACGATCCCTGCATCCTCAGCATTTCCTCGAGGAACGGGGCGATCTGGCTGCGATCGTTGCGCAGCTGGTTTTGCAGATCGGGGTTCTCCGCCAGCTTGAGCGCCGAATTGCCGACGAGCTTGGCGCTGGTATCCTGCCCTGCTGCGAACAGGAATATGGCGAGCATCACCAGTTCGCCGACTTCTGGAATCGAACCGTCGGGAAACCGGGCCGTGGCGAGGTCGGTCATCACGTCCTGACGCGGGTTGGCGCGACGGTCGAGAATGTAGCCGGCGAACATGCCGCCGACCTGCTCGGCCAGCGGCGCCAGAGAGGCGCCGGCGTCGGCATCGTCGACCGCGCCGGGTAGTGGTGCCGAAGCCAGGATCTCGGTGATCTTGGCCCGATCCTCCTCGGGAACGCCCAGCAGATCGGCGATGACGTAGGTTACGTAGGGCGTTGCGAGGTCGTGCATGAGCTCGCAGCCGCCCTTGGCCACGACGTCGCGGACCATCCGATCGGCCAGGTCGTGCATGTAGAGCTCGTTGGCGCGCAAGCGTGACGGCGTGAACAGCTTGTTCAACAGCGCGCGCCGCGCCGAATGTTCTGCACCATCGAATGAAAGAAAGGTCTCGTGGCCGACGAATTCGTGGTGATGGGCGGCGATTTGATCGGTGATGTCGTCGCCTTCGGGCACGAAGGGCAACGGCGCCGTGGGGCCGGCTGCGGCGATGACCGACGAGAAATGCTCTCCGTCGAGCAGCACCGCCGTGGCCTCGGCGAAGCCGGTCACCATCACGAAGTCATGGTTCTCCATCTGCCGGACCGAACTCTGCGACCGGACCGCATCCAGCGCCTCGTAAGGATCGAGCAGGACCGAGTGATCGGTAAAGAAATCCGGCTCTTCGAAACCTTTCGCCATCGCGCAGCTCCCTCTGCTTTTTCCGACATTCGGTTCTTGCTGACCAACTGTTCAGCGCAGTGGTATGCGATCGCGGATTGGCTGCCAAGCGCTATGTTCGCCGCAAGATCATCCAAGGGGGTAGCGGGTAGGATTGAGCTCAGCAGATCGCCTGCATTCAGCGCAGCAGTACCGGCAATCCCGAGACTCCCTGTTGCTCGAGCCCACCGGTCATGAACGGCGCTTCGGCCGCGGGATCGAGCCGGAGCTTGGGGAAGGCGTCGAGCAGCGCATTGATCCCAGCCTCGATCTCGACGCGCGCGACGTTCATGCCTAGGCAGCGGTGCGTGCCAAGGCCGAAGGCCATGTTGGTCAGCTTGTCGCGGTGGAGGTCGTAGACATCGGGATTTCCCAGCGTGCGGGATCTCGGTTGGCGGGCCCGAGGCCGAGTTCGAGCACCGAGCCTGCGGCGATCTGGTGGCCATAGAACTCGGTGTCGGCGGTGACCATGCGGTAGAAGTAGGGCGCGGTCGGGTTCCAGCGGAGGCCTTCCTCGATCGCGTCGCCCAGCAGGGCGCGGTCGTCCCTGACCGCTTCGAACTGGTCGCGGTGGGTCAGGAGCGCGAAGAGCGTGATGCCCATCTGCCGCCAAGAGGTGCCGCCGCCGGCGACCATGACAAGCTTGGCATGAGTCATGATCTCACGATCGGACAGCGGGCGCGGGTCGGCGCCGGGCATCATCAGCTTGGTTTTCAGGAGGAAGCTGATCAGATCGTCCTGTGGCTCGGCGCGGCGTGCGGCGATCAGGCCGAGCAGGGTGTCCTCGACGATCCGGCCGTTGCGCACGCGGTCTTCCATGGTCGTGTTGCGGCTCTGCGACGTGGAGTGGAGATAGGCGTGGCGGAAGGTCAGCGCCTCGTCGCCCGAAAGACCGATCGCGGTCGTTATCGTATAGACGGGCACGCGCGCGCAGAAGTCGAGGTTGAGTTCGGCGCGGTCGTCCTTGGCCATGCGCGCTATCAGCCGCTCGACGATGCCGTCGATCGTGCGCGTACGCCACCAGCCCATAGCCTCGGGCATGAGGAACTTGGGCTGGATCGTGCGGCGATAGGCGCGGTGCATCGGCGGATCCATTTCGAGGATCCCCATGGTCTTCTCGTTCGCCGGATTGTCGTTGCCCTGGACGCCGTTCGAGAAGGTCTGCGCGTCGCGGAAGGCAGCCTCGCAGGCCTCGTAGGTCAGCACCGAATAATGCTGGCGGCCGCGGGCGCGCACGTGGCGATCGTGGTGCGGCAGGCCGAGCAGTTCGCGCAGCCGGCCCTTGTGCACCGGTGCCTCGGCGCGCAGCCGGTGGACCTGCGGCATGATCGCGTCGACATCGACGGCGTTGCCTATGTCCTCGGCCTCGCGGCGAACGTCGTAGAGTTTCTCGTAAAGCGGATCGTCGGCGACGAGGACGTTGGTCATCAGGCGGGCTCACCGGCGGCGACGGCACGGGCGAGGCGCGCCTCGGGCGTCTCGTGGGGCAGGCGGCGCGCGGCCAGCCACAGCAGAACGAGCGCGATGGGGGCTAGCGCCATCATCGACAGCAGGCCGGCGGTCAGCGAGCCGGTAACGGCGCTGACCTTACCCGCCCAATAGGGACCCGTGCCCGAGGAGATCACGATCGCCACGAGCGAGAAGGCGGCGGCCGCGGCGCCGCGCATGCGCGGGAGGACGAGGTCCTGAACCATCGCGGCAATGCCGCCGCTCCACAGCGCGGTGATCAGGCCGAGCGCGAAGTAGGCGGCCAGGAACACCGGATAGTCGATCACCGTCATCATCACGATGATGCAAGGGACCTGGCCGATCATGCTGATCCCGGCCATGCCCAAGGGCGCGCGCCGGTCGCGCTGTTTCCAGCGGTCGGTGAAATAGCCGCCGAGCAGCACGCCGGCGATCGCGCCGACGATGTGGATCGCGCCGAGCGAGAAGCCGATCTCGTGCGCCGGGATCTGATAGGTGCGCATGGCATAGGGCGCCGACCAGACGCTAACCGCCCCGCCGACGCAGGCGATCAGCGCAGTCGCGGCGGTGCCCATGACGAAGGTCGGATCACCGAAGGTGAGCTTGAACAGCGGCCGGTCGCGGTAGGACTGAATCTGTCCCCAGGTGAGCACGGCATAGGCGCCGAGACCGAACGAGGCCCATTGCGCCAAGTCACCCGTCGCGCGCGCCACCAGCGTGGCGATCACGACGATGGCCCCGGCGATCAGCAGATTGCTGACGAGGCCCTTGCTGCCGCCGACGCGGTAGACGCTGAGCACGGTGAAGGGCGGGATCGCCGTGGCGAACTCGCCGAGCACGAAGCGCCCGGCCGAGCGCACCTCGAGCGGACGCGGTGGCTCGCGGATGGCGAGCACGGCGAGCGCGAGCAGCAGGCCGGGCAGGCCCACCGCGATCAGCGCGGCTTTCCATGGCGCGGTGCCGCAGGCGCCGGCGAGCGGCAATGCCTGGCACATGTCCTGCCAGTGGGTCAGGAAATAGCCGCCGACGAACATGGCCAGCGCGCCACCGACGAAGACGCCCGAGAGCAGCACGCTCATGGCCATGGCGCGGCGGCGTTGCGGGATCATGTCGGCAAGCAGAGAATGCGAGCAGGGATTGGCGACGGCCTCGCCCACGCCCACGCCTATTCGGGCGACGCCGAGCATGGCGAAGCTCGAGGCAGCGCCGCCCAGCGCGGTCATGATCGACCACAGCGCGAGGCCCAGCGCCATGACTTTCTTGCGCGGCAGCCCGTCGGAGATCTTGCCCATGGCGATGCCGACGACCGAGTAGAATACGGCAAACGCCGTACCCAGGAGAAAGCCCAGGTCGGCGTCGTCGAGTTTCAGGTCTTGCTTGATCGATTGCGCCAGGATCGAGACGATATGGCGGTCGAGGTAGTTGAAGACGTTGGCGAGCGTCAGGACTGCGAGAGCATACCACGCGGCCTTGGGAATGGCCGGGGCGCGGCTTTCCTTAGAGGGCTCCGAGCCCTCTGCGATTGTCGCCACGCCCTCGTCCTCTTCTTTATCGTTGTCGCGGTTTCCCGCGCATCAGGAGATGCGCAGGAACTTCTTGGCGTTGTTGTAGATGATGTCCTGGATGTCCTTCTCGGGAACTCCGGCAAAGTCACGCTTGATGATCGCGTGGCTGTTCGGGAAAGTCGTTTCCGAGTGCGGATAGTCCGACGACCACATGATGTTCTTGCCACCCGGCAGGTCGCGCGAGAGGATGCCCGTGCGGTCCTGGATGAAAGAGCCCCAGACGTTCTGGTCCATGTAGTGGCTGGGCAGCTTGTCGATCGGGCTGTCCATCCAGTAGCGCTGCTTTTCCCAGGTGCGGTCGCAGTATTCAGCGTACCAGGCAAACCAGCCCACACCCGATTCCATCATGCCGATGCGCAGGTCGGGGAAGCGGTCGAAGATGCCGTTGAAGATGAAGATGCCGACCGTCTCGGCCATCGCCAGCTTCGACATCGGCATGTCGGGCAAGAAGTGCTGCTTCTCACCGAAGCGCGGCACGCGACCGCCGAGGTGGAAGGTGATGGTCATGCCGAGGTCGCTGAGCACCTTCCAGAGCTTGTCGAACTCGGGCTGGTAATACTGCAGCGCGCCCTTGGGATCGCCGGTCTGTGCCGAAACCTGGCCCGACTTCATGTTCTTGATCTCGGAGGTGGTCTTCCAGGCTTCCGCGTTCTGCGGAAAGGCCGGGAGCTGGACCATCTTGAAGCCCATCTTGCCCAGGCGCTTCACGTGCTCGATCGTCTCGTCGACGTCGCGCATCGGCGCATGACCGACGGGGAACAGACGGTGCGGCGCATTAGAGGCCCAGTCCATCACCCAGGTCGAGAAGGCTTCGAAGCTGGCGAGGTAGAGGTCGTTGTCGAACGAGCCGAGCGGACCGCCGCCGAACAGGATCGCCTGGTCGATGCCGTCGAGATCCATGTCGGCAAGGCGCTTGGCCGGATCATAGGTGTTGCGCTGGTCGGACAGGCGGCCGACCATCTTGAAGTCCTTGCCCGAGCGACCCGCCTGGTTGTTGATCATCATCACCGGGCGGCGATTGCCCTCGAACAGGATGTAGTCGCACTCGTCGCCGTGCTCGATCTCCGGTGCCTTGTGCTTCTGCGACTGGGGAAGGTATTCCTTCCACATGTCGTGCGGCGGATCGATATGCGCATCGGCGTCGAAGATCGGCCCCAGGGTCCAATCTTCCTTCGTGGCGCTGCCAAATTTGGGATCGGCTTCGCTCATCTTTCTGGCTCCTTCCCGTTGTGTCTTCTTGCATGAATTCGAAATCGTGAACGCAGTATCGCAGTTCTGAACGATCAAGTCAAGATTACGACTCGCTGCCGCAGCATTCGGTCGCGCCGCTGGAGCGGTGCGCCGAAGTTAGAATACGACGCCTTTGACCTTCAGATCGATGATCGCCTCCTCGTCATAGCCGAGGCCGGCAAGCACCGAGTCGCTGTCGGCGCCGAGTTCGGGCGAACGGCGCGCGGGCATAGGCTCGCCATCGAAGACATAAGGCACGGCGACGAGCGGGATCGTTGTGCCGTCCCCGTAGTCGACGGTCTGCACGAAGTTGTTCGCCTTGACCTGGACGTCGTGCTGCAGCTCGCCGACGTCCTGCACGGGATCCCACTGGCCGTCCTGGCGGCCCAGAAGGTCCTTCCATTCGGCCAGCGTCTTGCTGGCGAACAGCGCCTTCACGTCGGCATGGCATTCGTCGACATTGGCCGCGCGGGCCTTGGCATCGACATAGCGCGGGTCGGTGGCCCATTCGGGCTTGCCGGCGACCTCGCAGAAGCCTTTCCAATACTTGTCGGCCTGCAACATGCAGAGCGAAACGAAGCGATCGTCGGAGGTCCGATAATTGCCGACCAGGACGTTGTAAGGCTTGGGCGACTTCGGCCGCGGGAAGCGCTGCGTGCCGTCCATCGTCGATTGGGCGATGAAGCGCTGCATCGACCACATCGCGGTCCCGAGCAGCGAGACGTCGACTGTCGACGGCTCGCCCGTCATCGCGCGTTTGGCCAGGGCCGCACAGATCGCGCCGCAGAGCATCGAACCTGACAGCGTATCGCCGAAAGCTGGTCCCGGAGGGCCGACGGGATAGTCCGCATCGTCCTCGGTCAGCGACGACGAGACGCCGCCGCGTGCCCAGAACGAGATCGAATCGTAGCCGCCCTTGGCGCTGTCGGGGCCCTTGGGGCCGGTCGGGCTGCCGCTGGCGTAGATGATGCTGGGAAACTGGCTGCGGATCGTGTCGGCGTCGATGCCCATCGTCTTGCGCGCGGGCGGCAGGAGGTTGGTCAGGAAAATGTCGGCATCGACGAGAAGCTTGGCCAGGACCTCACGCCCCTCGGGCTGCTTGAGGTCGAGCGTGACCGATTTCTTGCCGCGGTTGTAGCTTTCCCACGAGAGGTCGATCTTGCTGCCGCCGCCGATCGCGCCGATCGACAGGCCCCGCAGTGGATCGCCCGTCGGGGGCTCGATCTTGATCACCTCGGCACCCAGGTCCGACAGCATGCCGCCGCAGGCGGGCACGAAAGCCCACATTGCGACTTCGACGACCTTGATGCCTTCAAGCGGTTTGGACATGCCGTTTTCCCTATCTCCCGGTGGCTTTGGCCGCGTTCGCGGATTCGCCGTTAAATTCTCTATTGTGACGCATGGACCGAAATCGCGAATCAGGTCAATATGCGCCGCGTCATTCAGGACGAGAGGGAGAGTAATGCCGGACGAACAATCAACAAGGCTGCCGATGTCATCGGGGCCGGCCGAGCCGAAGCTGCGCGTGCCCGATACGCGCGAAGAGGCTCTGGACCCGGCCTGGCTGAGCCAGGCGCTGGCCTCAGTCGGGCAGGGCGCCCCGGTCACGTCGGTCGAAATCGTGGAGGTGATCAAGACCGTCGCCACCAAGATCCGCTTCAAGGCGACCTTCGACGGCACGGCGGGCACCCAGGACTTCTGCCTGAAGGGTCTGCTCGATGCCGACGAGATGACCAAGATGGGTGGCTCAACCTGCGTGCTCGAGGGGGACTTCTATCTGAAGCTTGCGCCCAAGCTGGACGTGCAGGTGCCCGAGGCGGTAGCGGTCGTCACCGATCGCGAGGCCAAGCAGAGTGTGCTGCTCATGCGCGACGTGATCGCCGGCGGCGGGCGGTTCTGCTCGGCCCTCGAGGCCTTCACAGCCGACGACGCGGCCAGCAGCCTTGCGCAGATCGCCCATCTTCATGCCGGCGGTCAGGCGCTGCTCGAGAGCACGCCCTGGGTCACGCCGCGCATCGCCTCGCTGGGCAACATGCCGCACATGACTGCCGAGATACTCCAGGGCCTGCTCGACGGTCCGCGGGGTGACAATCTGTCGCCCGCTGTTCGCAACGGCACCCGACTGATCGCCGGGATGCGCGCGTTGGGCGACAAGGATGCGGGCCGTCCGCAGTTCCTTGTCCACGGCGATGCCCATGCCGGCAATATCTTCCGCACGGCCCAGGGCTCGGGCCTGATCGACTGGCAGGTTCTGCAACGTTCGGGCTGGGCGGTCGATGTGGCCTACCACCTCTGCGCGGTACTGCCCGTCGAACTGGCCGAGACCGAAGAGCGCAACCTGCTCAACCATTACCTCGAGCTCGGCCGCGGTCTGGGGCTGATCTTGCCGGATGCGGAAGAAGCCTGGCTCCAGTACCGCGAGGCGGTGATGTACGGCTTCTACATGTGGGGCATCACGCGCCGCGTCGCGCCCGACATCACGATCCAGTTCACCGACCGGCTGGGGCGTGCGGTCATGCGGCACGACAGCTTCGGTCTGCTCGGCGTGGCCTGACCACGCCTATCGACGGATGCGAAAGCCCGCGTCGCTCGTTGCGGCGCGGGCTTTTTGATGTCTGCCGTGTGCCGCGCTTGGCAGAAATAGCGAAGGCCGCGCCCTAGCGGACGCGGCCTCGCTTCTGCTCCGACGAAGCGCAGGCACCGCGCCGCCCGATGGCAGCGCGATACCCCCTGGCTCAGTTGCCGAAGCGGTACTTCAGGCGGAAGCCCCAGATGCGCGGTTCGCCGACCTGGACGTCGGCGAAGCGGCCCGAGTTGAAGCCGCCGCCAGTGTTCACGAAATACTGCTTCTTGGTCAGGTTGGTGACGAAGAAAGCGGCATCGATCGGCAGGCCGGCCACGCCATCCCAGTTGATGTTGAGGTTCACCAGCGCACGACCCGGCTGGCGGCCGAGCGGGGTGGTGGTGGGGGCGAAGCACCACTGGGTGGCGCTGACCGTCGACGAGGTCAGCGGCGTCTTCGTCGGGCCGCACTCGGCAGGCATGCCGCCGTTGGCGATCTGGCGCGACTGGTAAGCCAGCGTACCACCCACCGACAGCTTGCCGAAGCTCTCGTCGAGCGGCAGCGTGTAAGTACCGGTGAGGGTCAGCTTGTGCTTCGGAGCCAGCGTGAACTCGCTGCCCGGCAGAACCGAGGGCGTGATCGCGATGAACGGCGTGCCGTTGAGGATGCCCGTCGCCAGCAGTTCTGCCGCCGTGGGAATCTGCTGGATCTTGGTATCCAGATAGGCATAGCCGACGTCGAAGCGCAGGCTGTCGAAGAAGGTCAGCGAGCCATCGGCTTCAAGACCGTAGCTGCGCGCCTTGCCCGCCGCGACGATCGCCGCACCGCCCGAAACGTTCGCCTGACCCGAGGTGAGGCCAGCGAAGATCTGCACGTCCGACAGCTTGTTGTAGAAGCCTGCCAGGTTGAAATAGCCGCTAACTGCGCCGCGGAACGACGTCTTGGCGCCCACTTCGAAGGAGTCCAGGCTTTCCGGACCCCAGGTCTCCACACCAGGATTGGTGAAATTGATGCCGCCCTGGCGATAACCACGGGCGTACTTGCCGTAGATCATCACGTCGTCCGTGGGCTTATAGTCGAGATTGACCACCCAGGTCGGCTTGTTCGACTTGTTCTCGAGCGGGGTGATGCAGGGCGCGGGATCTCCGCCAGGGATGTTGCCGATGTTGTGACGGAAGGTGTCGGTGCAGACTCGCGTCAGCCGGACACCCGTGACCGGGTCGACGAAGTTGTTGACCGCCGTCGGCTGGGCGAACGAAGCGCGGGTACCGGCGGTGATGCCGGTGATCTTGTCGAAGGTGTAGCGGCCGCCGGCGGTCAGCGTGAGCCGGTCGGTGAACTTGTAGCTCGCCTGGGCGAAGACGCCGTGGTTATCGAACGACAGCTTGGTCCGCGATTCCGAGAACGAGCCGATGAACAGCGGATTGGTACAGGCGAAGATGGTGGGCGAGACGCAGTCGGCGAACGATGACGTGCGGCCGCCGCTGAAGCCCAGCGGGCGGCTGAACTCGAGGTAGCCGCCGATCGTGTAGTTCAGTTTGCCGTCGGCGGAATTGCCCTGAAGCTGGAGCTCTTCGGTGAAGGTCGATTGGGCCGAGTTATCCGTGCCCGGCAGGACGTCGAGCTCGATGTAGCCGTATCGCGTGCCGGCCGGAACGATGATCGGCAACTGCGGATTCACCGTTGCGAGGTTGAAGCCGCCCGGGCCGACCTGGAAATTCGAAGCATAGAGGTCGAAATGCGTCGTTTCCCGGAATTCACCGTAGCTCGCGATGTTCTTGATCGTGATCGTGTCGCTGGCTTTCCACGTGGTGGTGTTGATCACCTGCCACTGCTCCAGGCGAAGATAGGGATCGTCCACCGTGGACTCGACATCGTAGATGCTATCGCCGCGTGCGGTCTGCCGCTCGAGCTGACCCTTCGCGCCGAGCGCGGTGAGGGCGGGGATTCCCGCGGTCGCAGTCGGATCGTAGCCGACGATGCGCGAGGTGAAGCCGCGCGTGTTCGACTTGCTGTACTGGAAGATCGTATAGTTCTCGAGATCGGGCGTCAGGTCGGCGACGATGCTCAGGCGGCCCGCGAAATAGTTGCGGTCGTTGAGATTGTCGGGACCGATGCCCGAGCGGCTCCGCATGTAGCCGTCACGCTTCATGCGATCACCCGCGATGCGAACCTTGAAGGTGTCCGACAGCGGAATGTTCAGCGCGCCCTGGACGCGCTTCATGTCGTAGTTGCCGAGCGATCCCTCGATGTAGCCTTCGAGATTGTCGGTCGGCTTGTGCGGCGTGAGCAGGATCGCACCGCCGGTCGTGTTGCGCCCGAACAGCGTACCCTGCGGGCCCTTCAGCACCTGGACGTTCTGCAGATCCATGAAGGCGCCGGCGCCAACGTTGTTGCCCGAGGTCGTGCCGCCCTGGGCGCGCACGCCGACCACTTCGGCGAAATACACGCCGACGGTAGGGGCGGTCGACTGGTCCTGGTTGAAGCCGCGCAGCGAGAACGACTGCTTCTCAGGCCCGTAGCGCTCGTTCGACGAGAGCGAGGGCGTGTAGTTCACAAGGTCGTTCGCCACGGTGATGTTGCGGTTGGCCAACTGGCGGTTGTCCAGCACGCTGATGGAGATCGGCACGTCCAGAAGGCGCTGCTCGATGCGCTGGGCGGTGACGATGATGTCGCCGGTCGCGCTGTCGTCGCTCGACTGCGCCAGGGCCGGATTTGCCGAGGCTACGCCGGCGAAAGCGACGCCGAGCAACAGGCCCGATCTGATAATGGTATTCCTCATAGTTCTCTCCTCCTCCGCAGAAACATTATTGAGCATTTTTTTTGCCGACTGAGCCGGTGATCGGGAACGTCAGGAATTGATCATCGGCACGACGCAGGCGGCATAAGGCCCCCTTCCGACGGGGCCAGCAGCGATGAGTCCGCGCGCGGCGGACATCGTAAATCGCATCAGGCGGGTTGCCATCGACCGATCCCTCATTCCCCGGCCATTTATGCGATGGTCTGTCGCGTAAATGAACGATTTTCATTTATCTTGAAGGGGTTCTAGCAATCCGCCTGTCTGGTCACAATAGGGAATAGTGCTTCACGCGAATGAATTGCGGAGATGGTGTTGCCGGGTTGCATCACACCTTGAGTAGCGTTTCCAGAACCGTCTCGGTCCCCGCCCAGGACATTCTGTGGGCCATCGCGTTATAGCGGATCCCGTCCATTCCCATCTTGCCGGCATCGGGATCGGTGAAGCTGTGCGCGGCTTCGCCGAACACGGTGATCTGGTAACGTGCCCGGGCATTGGTGAGTTCGCCGCGCAGCATTTCGATTTCCTCGAGCGTGGCATAGGGGTCCTGCGCGCCGCAATAGGCGACGACGTCACATTTGACGGTGCCGGGCTGCGCCGGGGCATGCGTCTTGAGCGTGCCGTGATAGCTGACCACTGCCTGGAGTTCCGCCCCAGCGCGGGCGAGTTCGAGCACGCAATGGCCGCCGAAGCAGTAGCCGATCGCGGCCATGCGCGCCGGATCGACCTCGGGATGGGTGCGAACGGCCTCGAACCAGGCGAGCGAGCGTTCGCGGACGTTCTTCATGCCGTCGTCGAGGAAGTACATGTAGGCGCCGTGCGCGGCCTCGGGCGCGCCGTTCTGTACGTCGGGGCCGTACATGTCGGTGGCGATCGCCAGATAGCCGAGCGCCGCGAGTTTCTCGATGGTGCCCTTGACCTGATGACGTAAGCCGTTGGCACTGTGCATGACCATCACCGTCGGGAACGGACCCTTGCCGGCCGGCCGCGCGATCAGACCTTCGAGGCGCGTCCTGTCGTGCTCGCAATGGATCGTCTCGAAAGTGCTCATGATTCTCTCCCTGGAATTGCTGTTCGTTTCCGCGAACATGCCGTGGGGCCGCGGCGCCTGTCAAACCGCCCGCGGCGCGATTGTCGTCGCGCTGTCGCCGTGGCATGAGGCGGCCGATGAGGCGCGCCGCCTACTCCTCGCCGCGCGGTCTGCGCTGGGGCGTCGCCTTGGTGGTCGTGCTGCTGCACGTCGCGCTCTTGCTCGCCCTGATCCGCGCTTTCGCGCCGGACTTTACCGCGCGCGTTGCCGACCAGGTCTTCGGGACGGTCACCGTGACCGTTACCACGTCACCACCACCACCGGCGCCCACGCCACTAGCTCAGCCCGCAGCACCGTCGCTGGCGCCGCAGCCGGAGGCGCCGGCAGCCGCGGCAGGCAGACAGGCGGTGCCGCGACCTATCGCGGCGCCGAGCCCGCAGATCGTCATTGCGAGCCAGGCGGCCGCCCCTGTCGCCGGCCCGGGCAGCACCAATGCTTCGGGCGCAGGCGATGCCGGTGCGGGCACCGGGGCCCGCGGTCAGGGCAGTGGAACCGGCGCGGGATCGTCCGGCATGGGCCAAGGCGGCGGTGGTGCGGCGTCCAAGGCGGTCAAGCTGGCCGGCGACATCAACTCGGCGCGTGACTATCCCGAGGCGACGCGCGAGCAGCGGCTCGGCGACTATGTCGTCGTCGCGTTGACGGTGGGTGTCGACGGCAGGGTCAAGGGCTGCCGCATCCACCGTGCGAGCCGTGATTCGCAGGCGGACCAGATTACCTGCCGTCTGGCGACCGAACGGTTTCGTTTCCGCCCCGCGACCGATGCGACGGGCCGTGCAAGCGAGTCGGTCTTCGGTTGGCAGCAGCGGTGGTTCGGTCCGGCTGAAAAAAACTAGACGCGCTTGGAGCCGGCGCCCGGATCGGGCATTTAGCGAGTGATGACCCAAATCATTCCCGTAATCCTCTGCGGCGGCAGCGGCACTCGCTTGTGGCCGCGCAGTCGTGCCGTGAAACCGAAACCCTTTCTGCCGCTGGTCGGCGATACGACCCTGTTCGAGGCGACGCTCGGCCGTTGTCCGCCCGACGACGGTTTCGCGCCGGCGATCGTGGTGACCGGCGCCGCGCATCTGCCGCACGTCGAGGATCAACTGGCGGGTGCACCCGATGCGCGCGTCATCGTCGAGCCGGCGGCCAAGAACACGGCCGCGGCGATCGCGCTGGCGGCGCTGCGCGTGCCCGAGGACGCGATCATGCTCGTCTGCCCGAGCGATCATCACATCGCCGATTGCAGTACCTTCGTGGCGGCGGCGAAGACTGCGGCAGCTTTGGCCGAGGAGGGGTGGCTCGTGTCCTTCGGGATCGAGGCGAAGACGCCCGAGACCGGCTATGGCTATCTCAAGCGCGGCGAGACGATCGGCGGATCGGGTTTCCGAGTCGACCAGTTCGTCGAGAAGCCCGACCGCGAACGCGCGCAAGGGTTCCTCGATGCCGGCATCTATGCCTGGAACGGCGGCATCTTCGCCTTCCGCGCGCGTGACTTCCTGGCCGAGCTCGGAGCGCACCGGCCCGCGATCCTCGATGCCGTGCGTCGTTCGGTCGAGCAGGGCGTCGACGACAACCGCCGCTTCTATCCGCAGCCCGAGGCTTTCGCCGAGGTGAAGAGCGAGTCGGTTGACTATGCGGTGATGGAAAACACCAGTCGCGCGGCCATGGTGCCTGCCGACATGGGCTGGTCCGACATCGGCAACTGGCAGTCGCTGCACGAGGCGCGCGATCGTGACGCAGACGGCAATGTCGCGATCGGACGCGTCGAACTCGTCGACTGTCGCAATGTCCTGGTCGACACCGACGGACCGCGCGTGTCGGTCATCGGGCTCGAGAACGTCATCGTCGTGGTCGACGGCGACGAGGTCCTCGTCACAACGGCTGCGGGCACCCAACTCGTCGGCAAGCTATCGGGAGCGGTGAACCAATGAGCGCCACCTTGCCCATCCGGGAGGTCGAGAAACCCTGGGGCAAGGACACGCTACCGGCACCCTTTTCGGCACCGCCCGGCAAGCGGATCGGCGAAATCTGGTTCGAACCGCCCGCGGCGCTGCCGCAGCTGCTGGTCAAGTATATCTTCACCAGCGAGGCGCTGTCGGTCCAGGTCCATCCCTCCGATACCGAGACTTTGGCCAAGGGGATCGGCCCCCAGGGCAAGGAGGAATGCTGGCTGATCGTCGATGCGGAGCCCGAGGCGAAGCTGGGCATCGGCTTCCAGCAGCCGCTCTCGCCCGAGGCTTTGCGCACGGCTGCGCAGGACGGTTCGATCGAGGATCTTATGCAATGGCACAGGGTCCGACCCGGCGACTTCTTCTATATTCCTGCGGGTACGGTTCACGCGATCGGTGCAGGGGTGAGCCTTATCGAGGTTCAGCAGAACAGCGACATAACCTATCGGCTTTACGATTACGGCCGCCCGCGCGAACTGCATCTCGACGAAGGTGTGGCCGTGGCCAAGGGCGTGCCTTATCCGCGCGAATACAAGCTGTCGGTGCCCGATCGCGAAGACGTGACTCTGGTCGAGGGGCCGCTGTTCCGGCTCGACCAGATCGAGGGCCTACCGAACGAGGACGTCGCCCTGCGATATGGTGGCGCGCCGCTGCTGGTTATCCCGCGCAAGGGCACGGCCAAGATCGGCGCCGAGGCAGTTCTGCCCGGTGGGTGCGGGCTCGCGGTCGATTTCGATCAAGTGGCTTTCGATGAAAACGGCACCTGCCTGATCGCGCAGCCGTTGCATCGGTGATGCACCGCACGCGGGCTGCGAGCAGGTTTTTGCAACTGTTGGCGGCTTGATCCTGCGGGCCGGGGGGCGCAAAGTCCCGGGCCGAGAGGAGACCTGTTCTGTCCACGATCCATCCCGTCCCCGCCGAATGGGCGGCGCGCGCCTATGTCGATGCCGCGGGTTATGCCGAGAAGTACCGCCGTTCGATCGAGGAGCCCGAGGCGTTCTGGCGCGAGGAGACGGCTCGGCTCGACTGGATCAAACCTTGGACGAGGCTGTCGAAGAGCTCGTTCGACGAGGCGGATTTCGGCATCGAGTGGTTCTCCGACGGCACGCTGAACGTCGCGGCGAACTGCCTCGATCGCCATCTGGCCGAGCGCGGCGACACTGTCGCGATCCTTTGGGAAGGTGATGATCCTTCGCAGCAGCGCCGGATCACCTACCGCGAGCTCCACGAGGAGGTCTGCCGTTTCGCCAATACGCTCAGGCGCCTGGGCGCGAAGAAGGGCGAGCGCGTCACGATCTACCTGCCTATGATCCCCGAGGCCGCCGTGGCCATGCTGGCCTGCGCGCGGATCGGTGCCATTCATTCGGTGGTTTTCGGCGGCTTCTCGCCCGAGGCGCTCGCGGGACGCATCCAGGACTGCGACAGCAAGATCGTGGTCACCGCCGATGGCGGCATGCGCGGCGGCAAGACGGTGCCCTTGAAGGCCAACGTCGACGAGGCGCTGAACCACTGCACTTCTGTGAATGCCGTGCTGGTCGTCCGCCACGTCGGCAGCAGTGTGACCCTGGCCGAGGGTCGTGACCACTGGTGGCACGAGGAGCGCGCGGTGGCTTCGGCTGATTGCCCGGCCGAGGAGATGAGCGCGGAGGACCCGCTGTTCATCCTCTACACGTCGGGTTCTACCGGCAAGCCCAAGGGCGTGCTCCATACCACCGGCGGCTATTTGACCTGGGCGGCGATGACGCACCACTACGTGTTCGACTACCGCCCCGGGGAGGTCTACTGGTGCGCGGCAGACGTCGGCTGGGTCACCGGCCATTCCTACGTCGTCTACGGCCCGCTGGTGAACGGCGCGACCCAGGTCATGTTCGAGGGCGTGCCCAACTATCCCGATCACAGCCGCTTCTGGCAGATCGTCGACCGCTACCAGGTCAACATCTTCTACGGTGCCCCTACGGCCTTGCGCGCGCTGATGCGCGAGGGCGACGAATGGGTGAAGAAGACCGACCGCTCGTCGCTGCGGCTGCTCGGCTCGGTCGGCGAGCCGATCAACCCCGAGGCCTGGGAATGGTACTGGCGCGTCGTCGGCGACGAGCGCTGCCCGATCGTCGACACCTGGTGGCAGACCGAGACCGGCGCCTGCATGATGACGCCGCTGCCCGGCGCCCATGCGCTCAAGCCCGGCGCCGCCGCGTTCCCGATGTTCGGCGTGGTGCCGCAGCTCGTCGACGGCGACGGCGCGGTCCTCGAAGGCGCGACCGAGGGCAACCTCTGCATCACGCAAAGCTGGCCCGGCCAGATGCGTACGGTTTGGGGCGATCACGAACGCTTCTTCCAGACCTATTTTACCACCTATCGCGGCAAGTACTTCACCGGCGATGGCTGCAAGCGCGACGCGGACGGCTATTACTGGATCACCGGCCGGGTCGACGACGTGATCAACGTCTCGGGTCACCGCATGGGCACGGCCGAGGTCGAGTCCGCGCTGGTCGCTCACGCCAAGGTCGCCGAGGCCGCGGTCGTCGGCATGCCGCACGAGATCAAGGGGCAGGGCATCTATGCCTATGTCACGCTCAACGCCGGCGAGGCCGAGAGCGACGAGATCCGCAAGGAACTGGTCCAATGGGTCCGCCGCGAGATCGGCCCGATCGCAACGCCCGATGTGATCCATTTCGCGCCGGCTTTGCCCAAGACGCGCTCGGGCAAGATCATGCGCCGCATCCTGCGCAAGATCGCCGAGAACGACACGTCGAACCTGGGTGATACCTCGACCCTCGCCGATCCGGGCGTGGTCGATACCCTGATCGCGACGCGGGGTTAGGGCCTATGGGCTTCGACGAGCTACCGCTGAGCTTGTCGAAGCCCATGCACAGCGGTAGCCAAAGTCCATGATCGCTCACACCATCCAGCTCGCGCTCGCACCGGTGTTCATGCTGGTGGCGATAGGCAACATCATGAACATCCTGTCGACCCGGCTCGGCCGTACGGTCGATCGCGCGCGCAAGCTGCAGGATCTCCACGCCACGACGACCGGCGACGAGCACGATCTCGTCGTCCAGGAAATCCGCACGGTCGATCGGCGTATCCACCTGATCACGCGTTCGATCCTGTTCCTCGTGATCGGCTGCCTGGCGATCGGGACGACCGTGGCGATCCTCTTCCTCGAAGAGCTGTTCAACTATCCGCTCGAAAAGGTCGCCGCGGGCTTCTTTCTCGTCGCGGTCGGGCTGCTGATGGCCGGCCTGACCTTGTTTCTGCGCGAGATCCGCATCGCCGCGGCGTCCTTGCGGATCGATCGTAACCTGCTCGAACTGCATCGCAAGCTTTGAGGGTCAAGTCTTAGGGCCAAGTTGCCGCTGGTCAAAGCCCCTGTGCCCCGGCACACTGGTGTCAAACGACGCCACGAGGCGCGGGGAGAGCAGGTTTGAACGGCAGTCGGTCCAACGCGACCGAGGAGTGGAAAAGCGGCTGGGCTCTGGTCCTGGCCTGCTTCGTCGGTTTCTCGTTCTTTTCGGTGCCGACCGCCTCGATGGGCGTGTTCATGGAACCGATCGGCCGCGAATTCGGCTGGGGACGCACCCTGATCGCAGCGGGCACTTCGATGACCTCGGTGGTCACCGCGCTGCTCTCGCCCTTCGTCGGCGTGCTGATCGACCGCTGGGGCGCGCGGCGGCTGGGGCTGCCCGGCGTGTTCCTTACCGCCTTCGCGATCGGCGCGATCAGCCTGGCGAACGGCTCCGCCGTTCAGTGGCTGGCGCTTTGGGCCTTCTATGCGCTGATCTCGATCCTGGTGAAGACGACGATCTGGACCGCGCCCGTCTCGGGCCATTTTACCAAGGGACGCGGGCTCGCGCTGGCTCTGACCCTGTCGGGTACAGCCGCCGCCCAGGCGATCGCGCCGCCGCTGTGCAACTGGCTGATCGAGCACTACGGCTGGCGACAGGCCTATGTCTGGACGGGGCTGGGGTGGGGCGGTGTGACCCTGCTGCTGTGCTGGCTGTTCCTTTACGACCGCAAGGATCGCTCGCGCCTCTCGCCGGAGCGCGCTGCGGCCGTGCCGGCCGACGACCTGCCGGGGCTGACCATTGCCGAGGCCTGGCGCAGCCGCCCGCTCTGGGCGATCGCGGTATCGACCTTCGTCATGATGCTGCTCAGCCTGGGCCTGCAGATCCACCAGGTACCGATCCTGACGGGCGCCGGCGTCTCGCGCACCAATGCCGCCTGGCTAGCCAGCCTGTTCGGGCTCGCCGGGATCGTCGGCAAGCTCGTCACCGGCGCGCTGCTCGACCGTTATCGGCCCAACTGGATCGGCGGCGTGACCCTGGCGGCGAACGGTCTCGCCTTCGCCCTGCTGCTCGCCGGCTTGCATTCGCCCGTGCTGATTGTCGTCGCGATCCTGATCAACGGCTATTCGGCCGGGACGAAGCTGCAAATCTGCACCTACCTGACCGCCTCCTATGCCGGCCTGCGCAATCTCGGCGCAGTGTTCGGGGCAATGTACAGCCTGGTTTCGCTCGGCTCGGGGCTTGGGCCGATGATCGCGGGTTTCGTCTACGACACGACGGGGGGCTATGCGCCGTTCCTGGTGGCGGGCACTTTCGGCTGCGTGTTCTGCGGCTTGTTGATCGTGACACTGCCGCGCTATCCGAACTGGAAGGAAATCACGACATGACCGCCGCCGAAGAATGGCGCAGAGGCTGGGGCGTCGTCCTCGCCTGCTTCGTCGGCTTTTCCTTCTTGTCGCTGATGACGGGCACGGTCTCGATGTTCATCCAGCCGATCAGCCAGGAGTTTGGCTGGAGCCGCACCCTGATCGCCTCGGGCGTGAGCATCGGCGCGGTGGCGACGACCCTGGGCTCGCCCTTCGCCGGCCTGCTGTTCGATCGCTTCGGCCCGCGCAAGCTGGCGATCCCCGGAGTGACGATCACGGCGCTGTCGATTGCCGCCTTTTCCTTCGCCAACGGCTCGCCGGCGCAATGGTTCGCATTGTGGTTTGTCTATGCCTTCGTCTCGCTGATGGCCAAGGGCACACTCTGGACCGCGGCCGTGGCCAACGTGTTCGACAAGTCGCGCGGGCTAGCGCTCGGCATCACCTTCAGCGGATCGGCGCTGACCTCTGTTCTGCTGCCGCCGCTGACGATCTGGCTGATAGACGAGGTCGGCTGGCGCATGACCTATGTCTGGCTGGGTCTC
This sequence comes from Novosphingobium anseongense, assembly GCF_037482895.1. NCBI lineage: Bacteria > Pseudomonadati > Pseudomonadota > Alphaproteobacteria > Sphingomonadales > Sphingomonadaceae > Novosphingobium > Novosphingobium anseongense. The sequence goes on from NZ_JBBHJZ010000001.1 coordinate 197,814, forward strand.
GGCTGGGGCGGGATGACGCTGCTGGCCTGCCTGTTCTTTCTCTACGACCTGCGCGATCGCCCCACCGACAGCGCCGCTGCCGGGCAGCCGCCGGCCGACGTGCGCGCCGCGATGCCGGGGCTGACGCTGGGCGAGGCCTGGCGCAATTCGGCGCTGTGGCGGATCGGCATTTCGACCGTGCTAACCATGGTGTTGACCCTGGGCCTGTCGATCCATCTCGTGCCGATCCTGGGCGCGGCCGGCGTGCCGCGCGGCAATGCCGCCTGGCTGCTCAGTCTCGCGGGGATCGCAGGGCTGCTCGGCAAGCTGGTGTCAGGCGTGCTGCTCGACCGTTTTCGTCCGAACTGGATCGGCGGGCTGACCCTGGGCATGACCGCCCTGGCCTTCGGCCTGCTGATCGACGGCATTCGCTCGCCCACACTGATCGTCTTCGCCATGCTGGTGAACGGCTATACCACGGGTACCAAGATCCAGGTCGTTTCCTATCTGACCGCGCGTTACGGCGGCATGCGCAATTACGGCACGCTCGTCGGCGTGATGAACGGCGCGATGGCCTCGGGCCTGATCGTCGGGCCGGTCTATGCGGGCCTCGTCTTCGACTTGACCGGCGGCTACGGACCATTCCTGATCACCGGCACGGTGGGCTCGATCATCTGCGGGCTGCTGCTGTTCAGCTTGCCCGCCTATCCCGACTGGTCGGGCGACGCCGCCCCGCGCGAACCCGAACAACCTCGAGAGGCCATCGCTTGACCCAGGCCCCAATCACGGCCGCGCAGGAATGGCGCGCGAACTGGACGCTGGTGCTCGCCGCCGCGACGGGCTTTTCGTTCATGGCGATCATGACGACCTCGATGGGCGCCTTCATTGGGCCGCTGGTCGAGGAGTTCGGCTGGAGCCGCACCGTCGTCTCGATGGGCATGCCGATCGCCGGGCTGCTCAGCGTGCTGCTGTCGCCACTCGTCGGGCTTTTCATCGATCGCCGCGGGCCGCGGCGGCTGGCGATTCCCGGGCTCGCCGGGATGATAGTCTGTACCGCGGCTTTCGGGCTGATCAGCGGCGCGGTCTGGCAGTGGGTCGCGCTGTGGATAGTCTATGCCTTCGTCTCGCTGGCCGTGACGGTCACGGTCTGGACTTCGGCCGTCGCGCGGGTGTTCACGGCCGGGCGTGGTCTCGCGCTGGGGCTCACCCTGGCGGGGACCGCGGTCGCTCAGGCGGTTGCGCCGGTGCTCGCGACCTGGCTGATTGCGCAGTTCGGCTGGCGTACGGCCTACATCGCGATCGCGCTGGGCTGGGGCGGGGTCGCGTTGGTGCTCTGTTTCCTGTTCTTCCGCTCGCCGAGCGACCTTCTCGCCCAGCAGCAGGATACTTCCGCGCTACCGGGTCTGACGATCCCGCAGGCTTGGCGCGATCCCGGGCTCTGGCGCATCGCGATCTCCACCTTCGTGCTGATGATTTTGACGATCGGCCTGCTGATCCACCAGATCCCGATCCTGATCGAGGCGGGCGTCTCGGCGCAAAATGCCGCGCTGCTCGCGGGCGCGGGCGGGCTTGCGGGAATCCTGGGTAAGCTCGTCACCGGCGTGCTCGTCGATCGCTTTCGCGCCAACTGGGTCGGCGGGATCACCCTGGGCTTCACCGCCTTCGCCTTCCTGTTGCTCATGGACGGCGTGCGCACGCCGACGCTGATCGTCGTTGCGATGCTGATCAACGGCTATTCGGCGGGGACGAAGCTGCAGATCTGCTCCTACCTGACCTCGCGCTATGGCGGCCTGCGGAATTTCGGCACGATCTTCGGCTTCATCGGCAGCCTGACCGCGCTGGGATCGGCGCTCGGGCCGCTGCTCGCGGGCATGGTCTACGACCGCACGGGCGGTTACGAGCCCTTCCTCATCGCCGGCACGATCGGCTGCGCGTTCTGCGGGCTTCTTATCGTGACCTTGCCGCGCTATCCCGATTGGAACGAGGGGCAGGTGCGGGACGACGATAGTTCGGCCGCGGCCCCGAATGCGAGGGGATTGGCGTGAGCGGAACGGGGCCGACAGCGGCGCAGGAATGGAAGCAGCATTGGACGCTGGTGCTCGCTTCGGCCATCGGCTTCGGCTTCTTCTCGGTCATGCTGTCGACGGTCGGCCTGTTCATGGAGCCGGTCAGCGCCGAATTCGGCTGGAGCCGCACCTTCTATTCGTCGGGCGCCTCGATCGCGACGATCATGACCGCGCTGCTCTCGCCGTTCTTCGGCGTGTTGATCGACCGCTACGGTTCGCGCAAGCTGGCGCTGCCCGGCGTGCTGCTGACCTTGGCCTCGATGCTGCTGTTCGGATTCACCAATGGGGAGGCCTGGCAGTGGGTCGCGCTCTGGGTGTTCTTCGGCGCCGCCGCGGTGACGATCAAGTCGACGATCTGGAGCGCGGCGGTGCTCGGCGTGTTCGAGCGCTCGCGCGGGCTTGCGCTGGGCCTGACCATGGCCGGCACGGCGCTGTCGCAGGTGATCGTGCCGCCGCTGGGCAACTGGCTGATCACCGAATTCGGCTGGCGTGCCGCCTATGTCTGGCTGGGGCTGGGCTGGGGCTCGATCACCTTCGTGCTCTGCCTGTTCTTCTTCTTCGACATCCATGACGCCGCGGCGCGCCGGCACGCCAAGGCCGGCACGGTTGCGAGTGCGGCCGATGCGGTCGACCTGCCCGGGCTGACCGTGCGCGAAGGTGCGCGCGATTGGGCGCTGTGGCGCGTGGGCATCTCCAACTTCGTGGTCATGCTGCTGACCCAGGGCCTGGCTGCGCACCTGATCCCGATTTTGACCGACGCGGGAGTCTCGCGCGGCAATGCCGCGCTGCTGTCCAGCCTCGGCGGGATCGCCGGCATTGTCGGCAAGCTCATCACCGGGGCCTTGCTCGATCGCTACAAGCCCAACTGGATCGGCGGCCTGACCCTGGGCGCGGCCGCGCTGACCTTCGCGGCGCTGATGGACGGCGTGCGCTCACCCGCGCTGATCGTCTTCGCGTTGATCGTCAACGGCTATGCCGCGGGCACCAAGACCCAGATCACCGGGTTCCTGACGGCCAGCTACGGCGGGATGAAGAGCTTCGGCGTGATCTATGGCGTGATGGCCGCGCTGATGGCGCTCGCCGCAGGCATGGGACCGCTGGCGGCGGGGCGCGTCTACGACGTGTTCGGCGGCTATGAGTGGTTCCTGCTCGCCGGTGCGATCGGCTGCACCTTGGGCGGCCTGATGATCATCAGCCTGCCGGCCTATCCCAAGTGGGAGAAGAAGGAGCCCGAGGCCGAAGCCTTCGCCTAAAGGAACAAGCGCGCGGCGCGGCGGTTGTATCCGCCGCCATGCCGCAAGACGAATCCATCGCTGCCCGCACGCTCGAGAGGCCGATCGGCATCGAGGCCAGGCATCTGGCGCCGGCATCATCGGGCTGGCTGCGAACCTCGCTCACGGTGGTGCTGATCGGCGGACCGCTGATGGCGGCGCTGCTCGGTTGGCTTGGCGGTGGAGACGAGAAGATCTTCGCCGCGCGGGGGCAGCAGGTGTCGCTGGCGGTGGAAACGCCCGACATTCTGCGCAGCGGCAACTGGTTCGAGACGCGTGTGGTTGTCGAGCCCCGAGCCGACATCAACGATCTGGCGATCGCTATCGATCAGCCGCTGTGGCGCGGCATGAGCATCGATACGACCGTGCCCGATGCCGAGAAAGTCGACACGCTCGACGACAGGTTCACTTACAGCTTTGGCCCGATCAAGGCCGGCGAACGCTTCGTGCTGAAGATCGACGGTCAGATACAGCCGCGTGGACTGCGGCGGCTCGAGGGCAAGGTCGCGGTGCTCGATGGTGAGCGACGGCTGATCGAAGTGCCCATTGCCGTGACGGTCTTGCCCTGATGGAAATCGTGCTCCGCGCGTCCGTGATGTTCCTCGTGGTCTACGGGCTGCTGAGGCTGATGGGCAAACGCGAGCTCGGCCAACTCGCGCCGTTCGAGCTTGTGACCCTGATCGTCATGGGCGATCTGATCCAGCAGGGCGTCACGCACCAGGATTTCTCGGCCACGGGCGCAACCCTGGCGATCTTTACCTTCGCGGCCTGGAGCCTCGCGTTCAACGCGCTCAGCCATCGTTCGGGACGGGTGCGCCGCGTGCTCGAAGGAGCGCCGGTCGTGCTGATGCAGGATGGCGCGATGATCGAGCGCAATCTCAACCGCGAGGGCATCGACAAGGACGAGTTCGCCGCCGAGATGCGGCTCGCGGGCATCGCCCGTCCCGATCAGGTCGCCTGGGCGATCCTCGAGCCGCAGGGCCGGATAAGCTTCATCCGCAAGGACGACGGCGATCCGGACCCGCGTGGCGGCGAGGAAACGTCGGCGGCCTAGGCCGCCAGCTTGAAGGGTTCGATCTCGCCCGCCAGGTAGAGCTTCTTGGCCTTGGCACGGCTGAGCTTGCCCGAACTGGTACGCGGCAGGGTGCGCGGAGGAACCAGTTCGACGATGCAGTTCATGCCGGTGATCGAGCGGACCTTGTCGCGGATCTCGTCGTGCAGCTTGATGCGCTCGATCGGATCGGAAACACGGCAGTGGACGAGCACGGCCGGCACTTCCTCGCCGTTCTCGGTCTCGAGACTGAAGGCAGCGATGTCACCCTGGTGGAAGCCCGGAAGCTGTTCCACGGCCCACTCGATATCCTGAGGCCAGTGGTTCTTGCCGTTGATGATGATCATGTCCTTCGCCCGGCCGACGATGAACAGGTAGCCATCGACGAGGTAGCCCATGTCGCCGGTGTCGAGCCAGCCATCGACCATGCAGGCCTCGGTCGCCTCGGGGTCGCGGTAGTAGGAATGCATGACGCTGGTGCCGCGGCACCAGACCTTGCCGATGTGGTGATCAGCCAGCGCGTGGCCGGCTTCGCCGCGGATCTCGAGCTCCATGCCGCGCACGACCTTGCCGCAGTTGACGATTGCGCGGTAGCGGGCGGGACGGCTGAGGTCACGCGGGCAGCCCGACAGGCGCTCCTCCTCGACCAGCTCGACGCGGATGCCCTCGCCCGGCGGCATCAGCGTGACCGCGAGCGTGGCCTCGGCGAGGCCGTAGCTCGGCATGAAGGCGCCGGCCTTGAAGCCCGCCGGGGCGAAGGTGTTGACGAAGGCCTGCATCACGTCGGGCCGGATCATGTCGGCACCGTTGCCGGCCAGCCGCCAGCGCGACAGATCAAAGCGTTCGGCGACGTTGGTCTGGCTCGAGACGCGGCGCGAGCAGATGTCGTAGCCGAAGGTCGGCGAAAAGCTGACCGAGGTGCCCGGGTTGCGGCTGATCAGGTCCAGCCAGGCGAGCGGGCGACGGGCGAAATCCTCGGTCTTGAGGTAATCGACCGAGAATTGGTTGCCGATCGGCGAGAGGAAGCAGCCGACCAGACCCATGTCGTGGTACCAGGGCAACCACGAGACGCACCGGTCGCTCGGGCCGATGTTCATTCCGTGGCTATGCCCGGCGAGGTTCGCCAGCAGCGAGCGGTGCGTGACCGCGACTCCGTGCGGGAAGCGGGTCGAGCCGCTCGAATACTGGAGGAAGCAGATGTCGTCCGGTGCGGGAGTCGGCAGAGCAACTTCCGTCGCCGCTTCCTGCGCGAAAGCCTCCCAGACCACGCCTTCGCAGCCCTGACGCTCGGCGGCGGCAAGTGCCATCGTTTCGAGCTCGGCCGGGAACAGCAGCATCCTGGGCTCCGCAGAGGCCATCTGCACGGAGATCTGGTCGATGTAATTGTCCTTGCCGCCAAAGCTGGTCGGCAACGGCAGAGGAACGGGCCAGGCACCGGCATAGACCGCACCGCAGAACAGCGCGGCGAAGTGCGGACCGGTCTCGGCGATCAGGGCGATGCGATCCCCCGGCTTCACGCCGTGCGCGATCAAGCGATAGGCCATCGCGAGCGCATCCTGGCGGAGCTCAGAGAAGGGGTAAGGGCGCACCAGCGTGCCGCGCGGATCGTGGAAGTTCAGCCCGCGCTTGCCCTGGGCAGCGTAGTCGATCGCTTCGCAAAAGTTGTCGAAATCGGCGTAGCGGCGCGGAAGATCGTCTTCGTTTGCGGTCGGAATGAGGTTGTTATTAGCCGTCGGCACCAGCGTGGCGGTGTCGGTCATGTGCGGTAACCCGTTGTTGTTACAAGATTTATGGCGATGTGCCGATGCCCTATACCGGAAACCTTCGATCCGGGCATGGCAAAAACCCTCCGTTCGCGGGCTTTCCCATTCTGAGGCGACTGTGGCACGAATAGGGCAATGGTGTCACAATCCCCAGCTACCGGGCCGCGTCGCGGTCCCAAATCGGCACCCAAGCCGATCACCGCGTCGAGGCTGGAAGAGCTGGCTTTGGCTTATGTCGCACGCTTTGCCACCAGCCGCGCCAAGCTCGAAGGTTACCTCGCGCGCAAGCTGCGCGAGCGCGGCTGGGATGGCGAAGGACAGGCGCCGGTGACTTCGTTGGTCGAGCGTTTCGTGGCGGCCGGATATGTCGACGACGCCGCTTTCGCGCGCGCCAAGAGCGGCAGCCTGCTGCGTCGCGGCTATGGCCAGCGGCGCGTGAACCAGGCGCTCGGCGCGGCCGGGATCGACGAGGATGTCCGTGCCGAGGTCCGCGCGGGCGAAGGCGCCCAGCGCCGCGCCGCGCTTGCCCTGGCGCGCAAGCGCGGCTTCGGTCCGTTCGGACGCGGTGACGTTTCGGAACGCGATCGGGCGCTGCGCGAGAAGCAGATCGCCGCGATGCTGCGCGCCGGCCATGGTCTGGACAGCGCTCGCGAATTGGTCGATGCCGCGTCCATTGAGGCGGCCGAGGAATGGGCCGCGCTGGAGGACGAATAGATGCGATCGATGCCGTCATGGGGAACGCGAGGCCTTATCGCGGTCGGCCTGATGCTGGCCGCCTGTTCGACCCAGCCCAACGACACCGCTGCGAAGACACCGCCCCAGGCGACGGTCGCGCGGCACGCCGAATCCGGTCTGCCGGTGGTGCCGCTCACGGTCACGCATGATCGCCGCCGGCACGCCTTCCGCGTCGAACTGGCGAGCACCAGCGCGGAACAGGCCAAAGGCTTGATGTTCCGCACGCAGATGGGCGCGAACGAGGGCATGATCTTTCCCATGGACCCGCCCCGCCTGGCCAGCTTCTGGATGCGCAACACGGTGATCCCGCTCGACATCATCTTCGTCGGCGAGGACCGTCGCGTGCTCAATATCGCCGCCAATGCCGTGCCCTATGCGGAAACGCCGATCCCGTCGGCGGGCAAGGTCAGCGCAGTGCTCGAGCTGATCGGCGGACGCGCGGCGGCGCTTGGCATCGTCGCAGGCGACAAGGTGGACTGGTAAGGTAGCTTCTTTCGCGTCCGTCATCGGTTACTGGACGCTTGCCCCTGACCCCCAAAATCCGCTAGGCGCCGGCACCATGGGTATCCTCTCGAAGATCTTCACCTGGTGGGATGGCGCGACCATCGGCACGCTGCTCGATTCGTCGCTGCGTGGTGAGCACGTGGGCACCGACGCCCAGGGCAATCGCTACTATCGCGGCAAGAAGCCGAAGAACGTCGACGGGCTCGAGCGCCGTTGGGTGATCTATTCGGGCGCCAACGACGCCAGCCGCGTGCCCGCCGAATGGCACGGCTGGCTGCACGGCAGTTTCGATGGCGTGCCCCAGAGCAATCTGCCGCCGCCGCGAATCTGGGAGGTGGACTATACCCCCAATGCGACGGGTACCGATCAGGCCTATCGTCCGCAGGGCGCGCTCGAGCGCGGTGGCCGGCGTGCGCAGGCTACGGGCGACTACCAGGCCTGGTCACCGGACGCTTAAGGACGATGACGCGGCCGATGCGCCGGACATCCGTTCTTGTGCCAGCCGCTCTTCTGCTGGTCGTGGCCCTCGCGGGCTGCAATCGCGGCGACGAGCAAGGCGCCGATCCGGCTGCGACCGAGGTTCCCAAGGCGGTGTCCGCTGCCCCGGTCGGGATTTCCGCGGTCGAGAGCCAGTTCGGCACGCCAGTCAAGGATCGCGTCGCGACGATCGGCTTGCTCAACAAGCGCAACAACCTGTCGCAGGACCTCGTGATGAAGTCCGGCGAATCGCGCCGGGTCGGCAACGTCATCGTGCGCCTCGCGAGCTGCGAACGGACGCTACCCTGGGAGAGTCCCGCCGAGGTCGGCGCTTTCGTCCAAGTCTTCGTCGAGGAACGCGCGCGCACAACCGAGCCGCTTTCATGGCGGAAGATCTTCTCGGGCTGGCTGTTCAAGAATTCGCCGTCGCTCAACGTGATCGAACACCCGGTCTACGACGTCTGGGTCAAGGACTGCGCGATGAAGTTCCCGGGCGAGGAGGCCGATCCCTCGGCCTCGGCGAGCAGTGCCGCGAAGCCTGCGGGCAGGGCCAGCGCTTCCGCGTCGCCCTCGCCGACCGCATCGCCGCGTCCTGCGCCGAGCGCAACCGCTTCGCCCGCACGCGCGCCGGCCTCTACCCCGACTCCCGAATAGGGCGGCTGCGCGGCGCTTAGCAGCGTCACGTACCGCCGCTGGCTGATCTCCACCGCGCCCAGCGAGGCGAGGTGCGGCGTAATGAACTGGCAATCGAGCAGTTCCGCTCCGCAGCGGCGCAGGGCTGCAACGAGCCAGGCCAGCGCGACTTTCGAGGCATCGGGAACGCGGCTGAACATCGATTCGCCGCAGAACACGCGATCGAAGCCGACGCCGTAGAGCCCACCTACCAACTGGCCATCCTGCCAGCACTCAATCGAGTGGGCCTGGCCGAGTTCGTGCAGGTGCTGATAGCTCGCGGCGATGCGGTGGCTGATCCAGCTTTCGCCGCTGCCGTCGCGGCGCGGCGCCGCGCAGGATTCCATCACCGCGGCGAAGGCCGTGTTGCAGGTCACGGCGAAGCGTCCGCGCCGCAGGGTCCGCGCCAGTGATTTCGACAGGTGGAGGCCGTCGAGCGGCAGGATCGCGCGTTTGCGCGGCTCGACCCAGAAGATTTCGGGGTCGTCGCGGTGATCGGCCATAGGGAATATGCCGCTGCGATAGGCCAGCAGAAGAAGATCCGGGTCGATGATCGGTGGCGTTGCGGGAGCGTGCACGGCGCGAGTCTAGCAGAGCGTGCGGGCAATCCAAACCTCCCGGCTGGGGTAGGATTTTCTGATTGCACCACCTTGCCATCGCCGCCGACACCCCCTAGAGGCAGCCGGCCCGCAGGAGTGTAGCTCAGTTGGTAGAGCATCGGTCTCCAAAACCGAGGGCCCACGGTTCGAGTCCGTGCACTCCTGCCAGCATTCCCCCAAGGAAGCTGAAAAGCCGATGGAATCATCCCCGCCGATGATGCGGCACAAGCGCGAATCCGGCGAGGGGCCAACCGTCCTCCGCCTCGCACTGGCGCGCGTGTCTTCCCGCGAAGGGCTGTTTCTGGCGCTGTTCCTCGCATTGCTTTCGGCGATGCCTTTTATCGTCGCCGCGCATCCCCAGCTGACCGACTATCCTTCGCACCTCGCGCGCTACGGCATCATGCTCGACGGCGGTCGCGACCCGTTCCTCGCGCGCTACTACGACTTCCACTGGCAATTGACCGGCAATCTGGGCGTCGACCTGCTGATCTGGCCGCTGGCCAAGCTGATCGGGCTCGAGCCAGCGGGGAGGGTGATCGGCATGATCATCCCGCCGCTGACCGCGCTGGGCCTGATCGCGGTCGAATGGGTCCTGCGCCGGCGCATCGGCATCGCCACGCTGATGGCGCTGACCTTCATCTGGTCGCCCGCGATGGTGCTGGGCTTCTACAACTTCTGCCTGTCGCTGGCACTGGTGCTGCTGTCCTTCGCGCTCTGGGTCCGGCTCGACGCCTGGCCGCGCCGCTGGCTGCCGTTTATCCCGATCGGTCTGGCTATGTGGCTGTGCCACGCTTCGGGCTGGGGCGTGCTCGGCGTGTTGGTGTTCGGCTACGAATTCCACAAGCGCAAGAGCCTGCACGCCGTGCTTGCGACCTGGCCGCTGGTCTTTCCGCTGATACCGATGCTGCTCAGCGGGGGCGCCAAGGGGGCGCTGTCGTACGGATCGGGTGTCGGCATTTTCAAGCTGGCCATCTGGATCCAGGCCATGCGCGACCAGTCGTTCATGCTCGACGTCGCCACTTTGGCGATCGCGCTGCTCGTGCTGCTGGCGGCGGCGATGGCACGCAAGATCGACGGACGGCTCGGCTGGGCGACGCTGATCCTGCTGGTCCTGACCTTTGCCATGCCGCGCCACTTCGGCGGCGGCGACTATGCCGATTACCGGCTGATCGCGGTCTCGCTGATGATCGGTTGCCTGGCGATCGACTGGTCGGCGCCGCGCTGGCTGGTCTGGCTGGCGCCCGTGCTGTTCCTCGTCCGGCTGGACTTGACCTGCGCCGCCTGGGAAGTGAATTCGCGCGAGACGACGCAGATCCTCAAGGCGCTCGATTACATGCCGCGGGGCGCGCGCGTCGCCGGCATCATCGTGGTCGAGGCACGGGGTTGGGCGCTCAACCCCTTCGAACATGTCACGAGCTATGCGACCGTGCGCAAGAGCGCCCTGGTCAACTCGCATTTCGCCATTCCCGGTGTGCACATGCTGCGGCTCAAGGAAGGCGGGAAGGGCTTCGTCGATCCTTCGCATCGCATCGTCCACTGGCCCGGTCGCAAGGTCTGGCTGCACAATTTCAAGCCGGCGAAGCAGGCCGACTACCTGTGGTTCATCGGCCGGACCATGCCCTCCAGCCTGCCCGAAGGCGCGAAGGTGCTTTTCGCGACGCGCCACTCGTTCCTCGTTCGGCTTGCAAACCGGCCCGTCGCTCGCTAGATCGCGACCGTCTTCCTACAAAGATGATCGTTCGCCCCTCCCGGCACCAGCCGGGGCGGCGATGAAGACTTGGTGGAAGGCACAACGGATTTAGTGAGGCGAAAAGCAGACATGGCCAAGACCAGCCCCGGCGAGTTCATGCGCCAAGTGCAGGCGGAAATGCGCAAGGTCGTGTGGCCGACGCGTCAGGAGACGATCACCACGGGCATCTTCGTGGCGATCCTGATGACGATCCTGGCGGTGTTCTTCCTGGGCGTGGATTCGCTCTTCGGCGCGATCGTGCGCTGGCTGCTGACGCTCGCCTGAGCCCTGAGAGAAAGACAAGACGAATGGCCCGCTGGTACATCATCCACGCCTATTCCGGCTTCGAGAACAAGGTCAAAGAGGCGATCCTGAACGAGGCCGAGCGTCTCGGTCTCGAACAGCTCGTTGAAGCGGTCGAGGTTCCGACCGAGTCCGTCACCGAAGTGAAGCGCGGCAAGAAGGTCCAGGTCGAGCGCAAGTTCATGCCGGGCTATGTTCTCGCCAAGCTGACCTTGAACGACGACGTCTACCACCTCGTCAAGAACACCGCGAAAGTCACCGGCTTTCTGGGGCCCAACGGCAAGCCGCAGCCGATCAGCGAGCGCGAGGCTGCCCGCTATTTCGGTGCGCGCGAACAGGCCGCTGCCGAGCCGCGTCACCAGGTCTCCGTCGATTACGAGATCGGCGATTCGGTCAAGGTGCTCGACGGTCCCTTCGCCAGCTTCAACGGCCTGGTGGAAGAACTCGACTTCGACAAGAACCGGGTCAAGGTTTCGGTCTCGATCTTCGGCCGCGCGACGCCGGTCGAGCTCGATTTCGAGCAGGTCGAACTCAGCAAGTAAGCCTCGACCTCCCCAACCGGGAGATCGTCGTTGCAAATTCGCGCCGATCCCGCTATCGGCGCGCGCTTCCGGACTCGTTCGGATCCCCGCGGGAGCCTCGGATTCATGTCCGAGGCGCTTGACCGCTTACTCTGAGGTTCTGCTCGCAGGGCCGACAGGAAGAAAGGAGGCCCTCCGTGGCCAAGAAGATCGAAGGTTACATCAAGCTGCAGGTGTCGGCTGGCTCCGCCAACCCCTCGCCGCCGATCGGCCCGGCGCTGGGTCAGCGCGGCGTCAACATCATGGAATTCTGCAAGCAGTTCAACGCTGCCACGCAGGAAATGGAAAAGGGCACGCCGCTGCCGACGGTTATCACCGTCTATGCGGACCGTTCGTTCTCGTTCGTCACCAAGACGCCCCCGGCGACCTACTTCATCAAGAAGGCTGCCAACCTGAAGTCGGGTTCGAAGGAGCCGGGCAAGATCTCGGCCGGAACGATCAAGCGTTCGCAGCTCGCCGAAATCGCCCAGGCCAAGATGGCCGATCTCAACGCCAATGACATCGATCAGGCGACGAAGATCATCGAAGGTTCCGCCCGTTCCATGGGCCTGCAGGTTGTGGAGGGCTGATCTGATGGCACAGTCGAAGAAGCAGAAGGCGCTCGAGATCAAGCTCGGCGACAATCAGAAGCTCTATGGCGTCGACGAGGCGATCCAGCAGCTCAAGGACCTGCAGTCGGCCAAGTTCGACCAGACCCTTGAAGTCGCGCTGAACCTCGGCGTCGATCCGCGCCACGCCGACCAGATGGTCCGCGGCATGGTCACGCTGCCTTCGGGCACCGGCAAGGACGTCAAGGTTGCCGTGTTTGCGCGTGGCGACAAGGCCGAGGCCGCTCTCGCTGCCGGCGCCGACAAGGTCGGCGCGGAAGACCTGCTCGAGGACATGCAGAACGGCAACCTCGACTACGGCCGCGTCATCGCGACGCCGGACCTGATGGGTCTGGTCGGTCGTCTCGGCAAGGTGCTGGGTCCTAAGGGCCTGATGCCGAACCCGAAGCTGGGTACGGTCACGCCGAACGTCGCCGAAGCGGTCAAGGCTGCCAAGGGCGGCCAGATCGAGTTCCGCGTCGAGAAGGCCGGCATCATCCACGGCGGCATCGGCAAGCTCTCGTTCTCGAACGAAGCGCTGCGCGCCAACTTCGACGCTTTCGTCGATGCGATCGTCAAGGCGAAGCCGGCCGGCGCCAAGGGCAAGTACGTCCGCAAGGTCGGCCTGTCCTCGTCGATGGGCCCGGGCCTGAAGATCGACACGACGGAAGTCGTCGGCGCCTGATTTCAGCCGCCGCTGATCGATATTCGTGGGGCCGGGGAGGGAAACCTCTCCGGCCCTTTCGTTTGTGCGCTTGATTTCCGTAACGGAACGCGTAGAGGGCGCTGAACACCTGTTCAGTTTGGGTAGAGGGAAGCCATGGCCATCCGGTTCGAGAACATCAAGGAATTCATCGGTTCGCGCGTCGTATGGGACGATCGCGGCGATCTCTTCACGCCCGAGGCTGCGGCCGCGATTCGCGCCAAGGTCGAGGAGCGTACCGTCGTTGTCTTCCCCGAGCTCAACCTCACCGACGACGAGCAACTCCAGTTCACCGAACTGATGGGCGAGCGCCAGCGCCTGACCGGCCGCTTCAACAAGCAGGAAGTCGAGAACGACGACGTCTACCAAGTCACGCTCGATCCCAAGATCAATCCGCAGCCCGAGTACGTGCTCGGCACCTTCTTCTGGCACATGGACGGCATTACCGTCGACGCGCCGCCGCCTTTCGCGACCTTGCTGTCGTGCCGCATCGCTCCCGACAAGGGCGGCGAGACCGAGTTCGCCAGCACCTATGCCGCCTACGAGGGTCTTCCCGATGACGAGAAGGCAGATCTCGAAGGTCTCAAGGCCGTGCACTCGGTCAAGGCCAGTCTCTCGCCGATCGCCGACGCCATTCCCGAGAAGCACCGCGACAAGGTGCTCAACATCGGTCTGGTCAAGGAGCACCCGCTGGTCTGGACCCATGAGTCGGGTCGCAAGTCGATGGTGATCGGTACCACCGCCGATCACGTCGTCGGCAAATCGGTTCCCGTCGGCCGGGCGCTGCTCATCCGGCTGCAGGAATGGGCGGCGCAGCCAGCCTATTCGCTGCGTCACAAGTGGACCGAGGGCGACTTCGTGATCTGGGACAACACCGGTGCGATGCATCGCGCGATCCCCTACGAAGCTTCGACCGGTCGCATGATGCACCGCACCTCGATCGCGGGCTCGGAGACCGTGGCAGCCTGAACCGGCCAAACCGTCGAAACACGAGAGGTCGGAAGGGAAACCTTTCCGGCCTTTTCGCTGCGTGGCATAGCGGTGGCGAACAGGAGATCGTGTCTATGCGTCATGCCTTGGCCCTTTTGGGCCTGATCGCGGCCCAGGCGGTCCTGGCCGATACCCCGGCATCCGCGCCGCCGCCGCCAATGGACGTTCACTATGACGTGCCGCAGGACAAAGGTCCGCAGCACGTCAACGCGGTGCTGCGCGTGTTCCCGGTCGGCGGCAGCTCGGGTTGGCATACCCATCCCGGCGCAGAGATCGCCTATCTGATCGAGGGCGAGATGACGCTCGAACGCGCCGGACAGCCGACGCGCACCTTGCACGCGGGCGAGAGCTTCATGGTCCCGCGTGGGCTGGCGCACAACGGTGCGAACATAGGCAAGGTGCCCGCGCGTTTGGCAATCACCTATGTCACGGACAAGGACGCCCCCGTGCGCAGTCTGACGCCCGCGCCTCAGCACGCCGATCACTGATCGGCGCGTCCTTTATCAGTGTTGGGCGAGGTTCGCTGCGGTATAGCACTCGATGAGATAGGCGAGCGGCTCGCCGCTCGGCAGGCGCAGCAACGCGCGATGCGCCGATATCGTGTCCGGTGTGCAGTTCTCTACGGGGCCCGAGGTCACGTCGATCGTTTCACGCCGGAAGCGCAAAGCGCCTGCGACCTTGCCGAAAGGGACGTCGCTGTTCGCCAGAGCTGCATTCATCTCGGGCGTCAGCCGCGAGGGCGCGTACCAGTTCCAGGCGACCGAAAGCACAGTGTCGTCGCAGCTCAGCCGGACATTGCGCATGCCCAGTCTTTCGTCGCCAGCGAGATCGAGGATACGCCGCATCTTCGCCGGCGGATCGCTGCTCTGCGCACCGACCACGCGTGCGCGGATTGGGCCATGGCCGATCTGACGCGCCTGGCACCATTGCTGCAGCGCCTCGGTCGCGCTGTCGTAGCGCGCGAGATGGGCTTCGAAATCGGCGAGCACGGCAAGACCGGTGGCGGCCGCACCCGCTAGCGCGAGCTGCGCCAGGATCAGCTCAAATGCCACCGAACACCGCGGGCTTGCCCAAGGTCTCGAGCGCTGCGACGAGCGCACGCGTGCAGGCTGCCAGATCGTCAGCGTCGGTCGAGCGGACGACGAAATTGGCGCCGGTGCGGCCCTCGCGCCAGAACGGGTAGGAGCCGATCTGGCAGGTGGGGTGGGCCTTCTCGGTATCGCCGAGCAGGGTTGCCACTTCACTCTCCTGGACCCAGCAGCCGACCGTCTCGGACAGCAGTGGCGCACCGCCTTCGAGAGTGCCCGAGAGCGCGTCCAACATGCCTGCGGTGATCGAGGGTACGCCGGCCATGATGAACACGTTCTCGAAGCGGATGCCCGGTGCGCCGGTATAGCGGTTGGGGATCAGATCGGCGCCTTCGGGAACGCGCGCCATGCGCAGCCGCGCTTCGGTGAGGCCGCCGCGGGTCTCGTAATAGCCTTCGAGGATCGTGCGCGCTTCGGGATGGACGATCACCTCGACGCCCACGGCCTCGGCGATCGCATCGACCGTGATGTCGTCGTGGGTCGGGCCGATGCCGCCGGTGGTGAACAGATAGTCGTTGCGCGCGCGCAGGGTGTTGACCGCCTCGACGATGGCTTCGGTCACGTCGGGCACGACGCGCACCTCGCGCAGGCGGATGCCCTGGATGCCCAGCCACAGCGCGACCTGCGAGATGTTCTTGTCCTGTGTCCGGCCCGAGAGGATCTCGTCGCCGATGACGATCAGCGCGGCGGTATAGATGCGGCCAGAGCTCGGAGACGAATCGGACATGGGGCTCGGGTTAGGGCAAATGGGGGCCGCTCGCTACTGCGCAGCGACGCCTGGCGACGCTGGAGCCGGAGCCCGTTCGAACCGCAGAACGCCATCGTCGATCGGCGCCGCGCGCATCGCCTTGCGATCGGCCGTGTAGTCCATGCCGATCTGCCACGGCGCCACGGTCGCGCTCTTGGGAACGAGGCCACGGGCGCGTTGGAGATAACCCGAGGAAAAGCTCTCGAACGGATGGTCTTCGACCAGGGCTTGATCGGCGGGCAACGCCGGCGTGACGACGTCGACGCCGCGCTTGTCCATGTGGCGCAGCAGCCGGCACAGCCATTCGCCGACGAGATCGATGCGCAGGGTCCACGAGGCGTTGAGATAGCCGAAGGGCGCGGCGAAATTGGGCACGTTGGAGAACATGCAGTTGCGGTAATAGAAGTGCTCGCCGGGCACGATCGGCGCGCCGTCGAGCGTCAGCGCGATCTTGCCGAGCAGCCTGAGCCGCAGCCCCGTGGCGGTGACGATGACGTCGGCATCGATATGGCGCCCGTCTTCGAGCGCCAAGCCGGTGCGATCGACCTGGGCGATCTTGCCCGTGACGATCTCGGCCTTGCCTGCGTTCAGCGCGGTGAACAGGTCGCCATCGGGGATCAGGCATAGGCGCTGCTGCCAGGGATCGTAGGGCGGAGTGAAAGCCTCGCGATCGTAATCACTGCCGAGCTGATCTTCTAGCTGTTTGCGAAGATAGCCCTTCACCGCGCCGGGCGCCGTGCGCGATTTTTCGAACAGATAGCTCTGCATGCGCACGTTCTTGAGACGGGAGATCGCGTGGGCGAGCCTGGCCGGCAGGAGCCGGCGCAGCCAGGTCCCGACCTTGTCGCGCGCCGGCCGGGTCAGGTACCAGCTCGGCGTGCGCTGGAGCATGGTGACCCGCGCGGCCTTTTCGGCCATGGCCGGCACGAGCGTCGCCGCAGTTGCGCCCGAACCGATGATGACGATCTTCTTGCCCGTGTAATCAAGATCTTCGGGCCAGAACTGCGGGTGAACCGTGAGGCCGTCGAAGGCGTCGAGGCCGGGAATTTCGGCATCGTAGGGATCGTCGTAGTCGTAATAACCGGTGCCGACGAAAAGGAAGCGTGCGGTCTGCGTGGAGCGGTTGCCGGTCGCATCGTCGAGCACGACGGTCCAGAGCGCTGCGGTGCTGTCCCAGTTCGCCGAGATCACGGTCTGACCGAAGCGGATGCGTTCGCGTAGCGCGTGATCGTCAACCACACCGTTCAGATAGTCGAGGATCATGTCGCCCCCGACGATCGTCTTGTCATGACGCCAGGGTGCGAAGCCGTATCCGAGCGTGAACATGTCGCTGTCCGAGCGTACGCCCGGATAGCGGAACAGGTCCCAGGTGCCTCCAGGCCGGGCGCGCCGTTCGACGATGGCGAAGCGCCTGCCCGGGCATTTTTGCACGAGATGCGCCGCCATGCCGATACCGGAAATGCCGGCGCCGACGATCAGCACGTCGAGCGGTGTCGGGATCGGCGTTTCGGCGTTCACGGCTGCGTCCTTCGTGTTTCCGGACAGCGGATTGCCAGCCGGACTTCGGTTTGCCACAAGCCCCCTATGCCAGTCGTCGCCGCGCGCCGCTATACTTCGGGACTATGCTCGCAGACCGAGCTCGCGATCGACGGAAGCCCGCGCGAGCCGTTGCCCGACGGCTGCTTCGACTGGGTCGGCGTCGCCGAGCCTACGGCCGAGGAACTGGAACTCTTGCGCGTCCAGTTCGGACTGCATCCGCTGGCGGTCGAGGATGCGCTCAATCCCAACCAGCTTCCCAAGGCCGAGGTTTATGGCAAGCAGCTCTTCATCGTCGCGCGGACCGCGGCGATCCAGGAGGGCGAGAAGATCGACTATGGCCAGACCGCGATCTTCCTCGGCCGCGATTTCATCGTCAGCGTAAGGCTGGGGTCGACGCGCGCGCACGTGGCACTGCGCAACAAGCTCGAAACCGATAGCGAGCATCTGGCCGAAGGGGCAGACTATGTCGCCCATGCGATCCTCGACTTCATCGTCGACGGTTACGAGCCGATGATGGAGAAGCTCGACCTCGCCGTGCAGTCGATGGAAGAGCGCACGATCGACATCTTTCCCGATCCCTCGACGATTCGCCGGATTTTCCGCCTGCGCCGCCAGCTCCGTCGATTCGAGCGGATCATCGGCCCGATGGATACGATGTGCGAGCGCCTGGTGCGGCATGACCTGTCCATGGTCGACACCGAAGCGCGGGTCTGGTTCCGCGACGTGCAGGATCACGTCAAGCGCGCGCTCGCGCGTGCGGCCAGTCTCAAGGACACCCTGGCGAGCCTGGTCGAGACCGCGAGCCTGCTCGAACAGCACCGCCAGGGACAGATGACGCGTCAACTCGCGGCCTGGGCGGCGATCCTCGCGGTGCCGACCGCGATTGCCGGAATCTACGGCATGAACTTCGACGTGATGCCCGAATTGCGCTGGCGCTACGGCTACTTCACCGTGCTGGGTGCGATCGTGCTCGTCTGCGGCGGCCTCTGGTACCGCTTCCGGCGGATCGGCTGGCTCTGACCCTTGCTCGCCGCGCAAGCGCGCAAAAAAATGGGCCGGTCCGAAGACCAGCCCTTTGATAGTTTAAATTGGGAGAGGATGCCTGAAAGGCACGCCCCATATGGGGGAATCGGATACATCCCGCAAATGCGAAAACCGCCTAGTTTGTTGCACATTTTGCAACTATAATCGCCGCGGCGATCGGCTCTGTTCAGCTTTCCGCAATCACCCCGAACAGGTCATGCGCATCGGCGTCCTCGACCAGCACGTCGACGATATCTCCGGGCTTGAGCGCGGCCGAGACGTCGCGCAGGAACACGCTGCCGTCGATCTCAGGCGCGTCGGCCTGGCTGCGCCCGGTGGCGCCGCGATCGCCGTCTTCGTCGGGCTCGCCGACTTCATCGATGATCACGGGCAGGACGCGGCCGACCTTGGCGCCGAGCTTGGCAGCGCTGATCGCCTCGGTCTTTTCCATGATCCGCGCATAGCGCTCTTCCTTGACCTCATCGGGAACGGCGCCGGGCAGGTCGTTGGCGCTCGCGCCTTCGACGGGTTCGAAGCGGAACGCGCCGACTCGGTCGAGCTGGGCTTCGTCGAGCCAGTCGAGAAGGTACTGGAAATCGGCCTCGGTCTCGCCGGGGAAGCCCACGACGAAGCTCGATCGAATCGCGATATCGGGGCAGATTTCGCGCCAAGAGCGCAAGCGGTCGAGCACCTTGGCCTCGTTGGCCGGCCGCTTCATCGCCCTGAGCACGTTGGGGCTGGCGTGCTGGAACGGGATGTCGAGGTAGGGCGTCAGCAGTCCCTCGGCCATGAGCGGGATCACCGCGTCGACGTGCGGATAGGGGTAGACGTAGTGCAGCCGCACCCAAGGCGCACGGCCTTCGGGCGTGCGCAGCTGACCCAGCTCGCGCGCCAAGTCGGTCATGTGGCTGCGCACCTCTTGACCCTTCCAGGGATAGGCCTGGTGGCGGATGTCGACGCCATAGGCTGAGGTGTCCTGACTGATGACCAGCAGTTCCTTCGTGCCCGAAGCGACGAGCTTCTCCGCCTCGCGCAGCACTGCGTCGATGCGCCGGCTGGCGAGCTTGCCGCGCAGCTGCGGGATGATGCAGAAGGCGCAGGCGTGGTTGCAACCCTCTGAAATCTTGAGATAGCTGTAGTGCCGCGGGGTCAACTTCACATCGACGTCGCGCTGCGGGATCAGGTCGACGAAGGGCCCCTGGCTCGGCGGAGCGGCTTCGTGCACCGCGCCGACCACGTCCTCGTACTGATGCGCGCCGGTGACGGCGAGCACGCCGGGAAAGCGGGCGCGGATCGCCTCGGCCTCGTTGCCCATGCAGCCGGTCACGATGACGCGACCGTTCTCGGCGATCGCCTCGCCGATCGCGGCCAGGCTCTCTTCCTTGGCGCTATCGAGAAAGCCGCAGGTGTTGACCAGGACGACATCGGCGCCGGCATAGTCGGGGCTCATCGCATAGCCGTCGGCGCGCAGCCGCGTGAGGATCCGTTCGCTGTCGACCAGCGCTTTCGGACAGCCGAGGCTGACCATGCCGACCTTGGGCTGGGTAGGGAGTTCGATTGCCATTATGCGGCGGCCCCTACACGAGGTCGGTCAACTTCGCTACCGTGCTGCATCGATAGCAGATGGGAGTGGATATGGGGCCGGTCAACTGGGTGGCAGTGATTCTCGCGGCGAACCTCGCGGTGGCGCTGGGCATCGTCTGGCACGGGCCGCTGTTCCGCACCGGACGGCCGCTGCTCGAAGGCGGGCCGGCCAAGGGCTATGGCGTGGTGGTCGTGGTCATGCTGATCGGCGCGGTCATGCTCGGCCACAACTATGCGCGGATTGGCGCCGAGACCCTGGCAGCTAAGCCCTGGCTCTGGCTGATGCAGTCGGGCGGTGTGGCGATCGCCTTTATCATGCCCGCGGTCTGGCTGACCCAGGCGCGGCACGGAATGACCGTCGCGCACCGGTTGATCGACTGCGGTTACTGGCTCGCCGCCTACCTGGTGATGGGAGCGACCTTCTGGGCGCTCAGCTGACCGAGACGTCGTCCTGCGGCTTGGTCGGTATGATCTCGACGATCATGTCGCCCGCTTCGATCCGCTGAGCCGCGGCTTCCCAGAAGCCGATCGCCTTGCCGCCGCGATAGATGCGCAGCGCGCGGCCGTGGCCGCAGGCGTCGAGCGGCTTGCCAACCTCGTCCGCCGTCGCGAGGCGCTCGACGAGCTGAACCTGACCCGAGACCGAGGCGAGATCGGCCATGTAATCGGCGATATGCGTGCCCTGGGCCGAGCCCGCGAGCAGCAGGCCGGTGAAGCGCACGGGATTGATGACGTTGTCGGCGCCGGCCTGGCGTGCCAACAGCTCGTTGTCCTCGGCGCGGACGACCGCGCTGATCGGCACCTTGGGCGCGAGGTGGCGCACGGTCAGGACGATGAGGATCGAGGTGTCGTCGCGCCCGGCCGAGACGAGCACCGAGCGCGCTTCGGCGATGCGCACGGCGACCAGCGTCTCGTCACGCGTCGAATCGCCCTCCAGCACGTTGCAGCCCAGCGCCTCGGCCTCGGCCAGCCGCTCGGGCGACTTGTCGAGCACGACGATGCAGTGCGGATCGGTACCGCGCTCGATCAGTTCGTGCACGGCTTGGCTGCCGCTGATGCCGTAACCGAGGACGACGATGTGATCGTTCAGCGCCTTCTGGATGCGTGCCATCCGCCATTTCTCCCAGCTACGCTTGATGATGAAGTTGTAGGCCGTGCCAACGAAGATGAAGAGCACGAGCACGCGGATCGGCGTGACGATCACCGCCTCGATCAGCCGCGACTTGTCCGAGACGGGGGCGATGTCGCCGAAGCCCGTCGTCGTGATCGAGATCATCGTGAAATAGACGACGTCGAGGAACGAGACGTGGCCGTCGTAGCTGTCCTTCAGGCCCTCGCGATCCAGCCAGTGGATCAGGACGACGAAGAACACGAGCACCAGCGCGGCGGAAAGGCGGGCGCCGACGTCGGCCCAGACAGGAAACCGGATCGCGCGCTTCAGCGGCTGGAAGCGGATGAGCGGCTGCCTGAGGCGCTGAGGCCGCCTCATTTCGCCTCCGGCAGCTCCTCCGCCGGGTCGATCGGGCGGTTGTTGCGTCGCAGCTCGAAGTGGAGCTCGGGCCCTTTGGCCATGCCCGTACGGCCCGACAGGCCGATGCGCTCGCCGGCGCGGACGTCTTCGTTCTCGCTGACCGTGACGCGGCTGAGGAAGGCGTAGGACGAGGTCCAGCCGTTACCGTGGTCGATCACCACCAGGTTGCCGAACTGGCGCGGCTCGGCGCCCGCGAACAGCACCTTGCCCGGTGCCGAGGCACGCACGGCGGTGCCCACGGGCGTGCGGATGTCGATGCCGTCGTGATAGTCGCTCTCGGTACGCGCGGTGAAGCCGCGACGCACCGTGCCCTGGAGCGGCCAGCCGAAAATCTTCGTGGCAGAGGCGGCGGTTGCCGCAGCGGCAGACGCGGCGGCGCTGGCGGCAGACGCCGGCGGGGCGGGATCGGCGGTGGCGATCAGGGTCGGGATCAGCAGGACCTGGCCCGGCTTGAGCGGCGCGTCCTCGCTGAGGCCGTTGGCCACCGCGATGTCCTTCCACGGCACGGCATAGCGATAGGCTACCGTGAAACCACTGTCGCCGCGTGCGACCGTGTGGCGGCGCGTGCGCGGGATCTTGAGCTTCTGCCCCGTGCGCAGCGCATAGGGGGCCTTGAGGCCGTTCGCCTCGATGATCAGCACCCGCGGCACCTTGGCGCGGTTGGCCACGCCCATCAGCGTCTCGCCGGCGGTGACGACATGTTCGGTCTCGCGCTCGGCGGGGAGCGGTTCACCGGCGGCGACGAGCAGCGCGGCAGCCGCGGCGAGGAGTGCTGCGCGCTTCATGCGTAACGGCCTGCGAGCGCGGCCAGCGAGGCCTCGTGGGTGAGATCGAGCTGGAGCGGCGTCACCGAGATATAGCCGTCGGCGATGGCCTCGAGATCGGTCTGGTGACCGGGTGTATGCTCGATGCCGTGAAGGCCGAACCAGAAATAGGGGAAGCCGCGCGGATCGAGCCCTTCGACCACCGAGCCGCGCGCATAGTCGTGGAATCCCTGGCGGACCACGCGAATGCCCTTGACGCCCTCGGTGCCGACGGGCGGGAAGTTGACGTTCACCAGGGTGCGATCGGCAAAGGGCGTGTCGAGCAGCGGGCGCAGCACCTGCTCGCCCCAGTGCTCGGCGGCGTCGAAGGGCACGTTCGCGCCCAGGCCTTCCTTGGTGTAGACTTGGCTCAGCGCGATCGCGCGCACGCCGGCCAGCGCGCCCTCGAAAGCGGCCGAGACCGTGCCCGAATAGGTGACGTCGTCGCCCAGGTTGGCACCGCGGTTGACCCCCGAGAGGATCAGGTCGGGCTTGTCGGGCATTACCTTCTTGAGCGCCATCGTCACCGCGTCGGTCGGCGTGCCGGTGACCGAAAAGCGCCGCGCGTCGTGCTGCTTGAGGCGGACCGGGCGGGTGAGCGTCAGCGAGTGGCCGGCGCCCGACTGCTCCTCGTCCGGCGCGCAGATCCAGATGTCGTCGGAGAGCCGCGAGGCGATGCGTTCGAGCACCTGCAGCCCGGGGGCGTGGATGCCGTCGTCGTTGGTAAGCAGGATGCGCATGTTCGGAACGATAGCCCGCGAAAAATCAACCGTCATCCCCGCGAAAGCGGGGACCGCTCGCCACCATTTCCGCGATGTCGGATATGGCCGATAGAGGTTACCGCTTTCGCGGGAATGACGGACGAAGGCAAGCTTGCGTTGGTGCTATTCCCCGGCGGTCAGCCGCGTCAACCCGCCCATGTAGGGCTGCAGCGCCGCGGGCACCTCGACCGAGCCGTCGGCCTGCTGGTAGTTCTCGAGCACGGCCACGAGCGTCCGGCCGACCGCGAGGCCCGAGCCGTTGAGCGTGTGGACGAACTCCGTCCCCTTGGCGCCCTCGGGCCGATAGCGAGCGTTCATCCGGCGGCCCTGGAAATCGCCGCAGTTCGACACCGAGGAGATTTCGCGGAAGGCGTCCTGCCCGGGCAGCCAGACCTCGAGGTCGAAGGTCTTGCGCGCGGTGAAGCCCATGTCGCCGGCGCAGAGCAGCATCTTGCGATAGGGCAGGTCGAGCGCCTGGAGGATCGCCTCGGCCGCGGCGGTCATCTTCTCGTGCTCGGCTTCCGAATCCTCGGCGCGGCAGATCGTGACGAGCTCGACCTTGTCGAACTGGTGCTGGCGGATGTAGCCGCGCGTGTCCTTGCCTGCCGAGCCGGCCTCCGAGCGGAAGCAGGGGGTCAGTGCGGTCATGCGCAAGGGCAGGGCGCTCTCGGCCAGGATCTGCTCGCGCACGGCGTTGGTCAGGCTGACCTCCGCCGTCGGGATCAGCCAGCGACCGTCGGTGGTCTTGAACAGGTCCTCGGTGAACTTGGGCAGCTGGCCCGTGCCGAAAGCGGCCTCGTCCTTGACCAGCAGCGGCGGCGCGCATTCGGTGAAGCCGTGCTTGCCTGTCTGCGTGTCGAGCATGAACTGCCCGAGCGCGCGGGCGAGGCGGGCCATCTGGCCGCGCAGGAAGGTGAAGCGCGCGCCGGCGATCGCTGCGCCGGTCTCGAAATCGAGCCCGAGCACGGGACCGAGGTCGGCATGTTCCTTGGGCGTGAAGTCGAAGCTGCGCGGCGTGCCCCAGCGCGAGACCTCGACATTGCCGGATTCGTCCTCGCCCTCGGGGACTTCGGCGACGGGGATATTGGGCAGGCGTGCGAGTTCGTCGCGCTGGCGAAGGTCGAGGTCACGCTCTTCCTGTTCGAGCGCGGGTAGCGTCTGCTTGATCTCGGCCACTTCGGCCATTAGCGCGGCGGCTTCGTCCTCAGCTTTGCGCGCCTTGGCCGCACCGATCGCCTTCGAGGCCTCGTTACGGCGGTTCTGCGCCTCCTGCATCTTCGTCGCGACCGCGCGGCGCTGCGAATCGAGCGCGATCAGCGCCTGCGCCGAGGGCGCGACCCCGCGCCGGGCGAGGCCGGCGTCGAAAGCTTCGGGATTTTCGCGAATGAGGCGGATGTCGTGCATGGCGGGCCTATGCCAAGTTCGCCGTGCCGTATCAACTTGTGTTGAGAGCCGAAGGAATGGTGGGCGCGGCAGGGATTGAACCTGCGACCCCACCCGTGTGAAGGGTGTGCTCTACCACTGAGCTACGCGCCCATTCCGCTCGGGAAGCGCCCCTTACGCAAGGTCGAACGAATTGACAAGCGCCGTTGGTGGGATAGAGGCGCGGTCATGAGCGAAGAACAGACCCCCGACCAAACCGCGCCGCAGACCCCGGCCGCGTCCAGCGGTCCCGACGTCCCGCCCGATCACCTGGCGATCAACCCGCGCAGCCCGCATTTCGATGCCGACAAGCTGCAGCGCGGCGTCGGAATCCGCTTCAAGGGCGTCGTGCGCACCAATGTAGAGGAATACTGCATTTCCGAAGGCTGGGTGCGCGTTCAGGCCGGCAAGACCATGGACCGCAAGGGCCAGCCGCTGACGCTCAAGCTCTCGGGCCCGGTCGAGGCCTGGTACGAAGACCTCGGCGAAGGCGCACCGGTGGCGAAGGCCTGACATTGAACCTGTGACCCCGCCCGTGTGAAGGGTGGGGTCTGGGGTTCGGCTTCCTCACGGCATCGTGCTCTCGCCTCGGCGCCTAACGCCGCTTGCGCGCGATGATCTGGCCAATGGGGTCGTTGGTCAGCGGCGCGCGAGCCGGTGCGGCTTCGACCCGCGCTTCGGCCTTGGCTGCCGGTAGGCGCGACTTGCTGGCGAACTGCTTGACCAGCGCGCTCTTCTCTTCCGCGGTCCGCGCGACCTTGATGAGTTGCGGCTTGGTGATCTTCTCCGCGCCGGGTTTCTGGTTGTAGATGAAGCCGGTGACCGGCCAGGCCGTGCCGCCGAGCGCCTTGATCGGCGCGAACCAGACGCGGACCTGGCTCCAGTCGTTGTTCGGCGAGACGTCGACTGCGCGCACGTTGCGCTCGATCTGGCCGCGGCGGCCGTTGATCGGCGACCAGTTGGCGTGGCTGATCAGCAGGGTGCGCGAATCGACGATCTTGCTGACCGCTGCGACATGGCCAAGGCGCGAATTGCCCGAGGGGCGGAAGGCCATGACTGCGCCGACCTTGGGCTCGCGCCCGCGGTCGTAGCGGCCCGCGGCCTGGCCCCACCACGTATGTGCGTCGCCGAAGATGTTCACGCCGGTGACCCGGCGCGCATAGGGCACGCATTGCAGGTAGGGCGGAAGCGTGATCGCCCCGACACGGCCTGCGCCACCGCCGGCGTCGCCGTTGAAATCGATCGTCGACCGGGCGCCCACGGGCCCGGCCACCACCGTCAGCGCCAGAAGCGCGGCTGCATAATGTCTTCCCGCCATGGGGCAATAATGCAGGGTCGATGGTAAGCGCGGGCTTTCAAGCCGTGGTAAACGGGCCGGCAAGTATTTGTGCGAATCCGCGTTTCGCTTGCTAATTCGCCCGTCAGACGCCACTTGGCGGCCTATAATGCTTCCCCAAGTCATCATCATCGGCCGACCCAACGTCGGCAAGTCGACGCTGTTCAATCGGCTGGTCGGCAAGAAGCTCGCGCTGGTCGACGATCAGCCGGGCGTCACGCGCGACCGCCGTTTCGGCGAAGCGCACCTGCTGGGGCTCGATTTCACCATCGTCGACACCGCCGGCTGGGAGGACGACGATCCCTCCAGTCTGCCGGGCCGCATGCGCGCGCAGACCGAGGCGGCGCTGGTCGGCGCCAGCGTCGCGCTGTTCGTGATCGATTCGCGCGCGGGCCTGACTCCGCTCGACGAGGAGATTGCCCGCTGGCTGCGCGTTTCGCCGGTTCCGGTCATCTGCGTGGCCAACAAGGCCGAGGGCAAGGCCGGCGACGGGGGGCTGTTCGAGGCCTTTTCTCTGGGCTTCGGCGATCCCGTCGCGCTCTCGGCCGAGCATGGCCAAGGTCTGGCCGACCTGTTCGAGGCGCTGCTGCCGCATCTCGATGCGAAGCAGCGTGAAAGGGATGAGGCCGAGCCCGAGGAAGAGGTCGACGAACTGTCGGGCCCGCTCAAGCTCGCCATCGTCGGCCGGCCCAACGCGGGCAAGTCTACCCTGATCAACCGCTTCCTCGGTGAGGATCGCCTGCTGACCGGCCCCGAGGCGGGGATCACGCGCGATTCGATCGCGGTCGACTGGGCCTGGACCGATCCCAAGACCTCGGAGGAGCGGCAGGTCCGCCTGATCGACACGGCCGGCATGCGCAAGAAGGCGCGCGTGGTCGACAAGCTCGAGAAGATGTCGGTCGCTGACGCGCGTCACGCGGTCGATTTCGCCGAAGTCGTCGTGCTGCTGCTCGATGCGACGCTCGGGCTCGAGCATCAGGATCTCAAGATCGCCTCGATGGTGCTGGAAGAGGGCCGCGCGCTGATCATCGCGATCAACAAGTGGGATGTCGCCGAAGGACCGTCGGGCCTGTTCAATGGGATCAGCGCGGCGCTGGCCGACGGCCTGTCGCAGGTCAAGGGCGTGCCGCTGCTCTCGGTCTCGGCGCGCACCGGCAAGGGCCTCGACGAGTTGCTGCGCGTCGCCTTCGAAATCCGCGAGACCTGGAGCCGACGCGTGCCCACGGCCGCGCTCAACCGTTGGTTCGACGACGCCTTGGCTGCCAATCCGCCGCCTGCGCCGGGCGGCAAGCGCATCAAGATGCGCTACATCACCCAGATCAAGAACCGGCCGCCCAGCTTCGTCGTGTTCGGCACCCGCCTGGAACTGATACCCGCGAGCTACGAGCGCTACCTGGTCAACAGCATCCGCCGCGAGCTCGGCTTCGAAGCCGTGCCGATCCGGCTGACGATGCGTAGCTCGAAGAACCCCTTCGCCGACAAGAAATAGGCCGGCCAAGAAAAAACCTCCCCGAACCGAAGTGCGGGGAGGTCTTTCGATCGTCGATCTGCGCGGGGTGTCTTACGACGCCTCCGGCGCTTCGCTGTTGAGCTGCACGTAGTTCTGCAGGCCCATGCGCTTTATCATGTCGAACTGCTTCTCGAGGAAGTCGATGTGCTCTTCCTCGCTCTCGAGGATGTCCTCGAACAGCTCGCGGCTGACGTAGTCGCGCACGCTCTCGCAGTGCTGGATCGCATCCTGAAGCAGCGGGCGCGCTTCGTATTCGAGCTCGAGGTCGGCCTTGAGAATCTCTTCGACCGACTCGCCGATGCGCAGCTTGCCCAGAGCCTGGAAGTTGGGAAGACCGTCGAGGAACAGGATGCGCTCCGACAGACGGTCGGCGTGCTTCATCTCGTCGATCGACTCGTGGCGCTCGTAGTCGGCAAGCTTCTTGATGCCCCAATTGTCGAGCATGCGGTAGTGCAGCCAATACTGGTTGATTGCGGTGAGTTCGTTGAACAAAGCCTTGTTCAGGTACTCGATGACCTTGATGTCACCCTTCATATGTGCCTCCTGAATGTTGAGGCGCATATGGGCCAGCAAAGGGGCGCAAACAACCCCTAAACCCGCAGTATTCAGCCAATTTCTATAAGTAATTCAAGCTGATAATGATTCGCGTTTTAAGCGCAACCTGCGATCGCGAGCATGCTCCGCTCTTCCGCCAGAATATCCGAAGCTTCGTCGATGCATTGGCGGCACTGGGGTGTGCGGCCCATGGAGCAATAGACCGCATCTGCATCGCCCGAACAGCGACGTGCAGCGGATCGCAGATCGGTTTCGCGAATTGCATTGCAGATGCAGACGTACATCGGCCTCTCCGAATCACTTTCACCCCTTATAGCGCTAATGAGAACGCCTCGCAATGTTATTGCGATCAGTTCTCAGGTGGCGGAAATCCGCCGTATCGGCAGAAATCCTCGTTCAGTCAGCGAACGCCAAAGCCATTCGAGCGGCCCCTGGCGGAACCGCGCGAGCCACGATTCGCTCCAGCCGAGCATCAGCGCCCAGCCGAGCAGCACGAAGGCGAATTGGCCCGCGTGGCCGACCGTGCCGATGAGGCCGAGACCCCAGCCATAGAAGATCGCGGTCATCAGAACGGTCGAGGCGAGGTAATTGGTGAAGGCCATGCGCCCCGCCGCAGCAAGCTTGCGACCGAACCAGGTCCGCGCCAGCCGGGGGGCCGCGAGGACCAGCAGCGCGGCATAGGCCAGGGCCATCGCCAGGTGTGGCACCGCGGTCCAATAGAGGATCGCCGATGTCATGGCGCGCGGCGGGAAATGGCGCTCCCACAGCCAGGCCAGGATCGGCAGGGTCATGGCGAGGCCGATCGCGAGACCGAGCCCTGCGACGGCCCAGAGCCAGCGCCGCGGCCAGATGCCCGAGAAGAAGCCGCTTTGCAGAAGCACGGTGCCGATCAGCATCAGCGGGATCGTCTCGCCCAGGCTGGGCCAGGCTGTCTCGAGCGACCAGAACGGGCGGTCGCGCAGCTTGGCCAGGATCTGGTCGCCGAAGCCCAGCGCATATTCGGCGAGCTCGCGTGCCGTCCGTGCATGGAACTCGGCGAGATAGGCGGCATGGGCCTTGGCCTGGACGGCGCTGGCGAGGCCGAGGCGTGCCTGCTCTTCGGCATGGACCGCGGGCAGATCCTCCAGCGTGCCGGCCAGGTGCCAGCCGAGGAAGGCGATCAGCGCGCCCGTCACGAGCGGCACGCGCGGGATCTCGCGCAGGAACATCACGGCGATGCCGGACAGTGCGTAGAGGAACAGGATGTCGCCCCACCAGAACAGGAAGAAGTGGGCGAGGCCGAACAGCAGCAGCCAGCCGAGCCGGCGCATCTGCAGGATCTCGCCGTCGCGTCCCTTCGCCTCGGCGCGATCAATGAACAGCACGAGGCTTGCGCCGAACAGCAAGGTGAACAGCGCGCGCATCTTGCCTTCGAACAGCACGAACATGCCCGCGAAGGCGGCCTCGTCGAGCGGCGTCGGCACGACCGGGACCTGCGGTGTCAGCGCCGCGGTCGAAGGCCCGGCGAAAGCCGCGATGTTGACGGCGAGGATGCCGAGCACGGCGACGCCGCGGATCAGGTCGAGCGAGGAAATCCGGTCGTCAGGCCGCTCCTCCGCGGGCGGCATCAGTTCCTGACGGGGAGACAGGTGAAGCCGGCCGCGGAAAGTCGCGAGCAGGCAGACTGCGCATCCGCCTGGCTGGCGAAGCCGCCGGCCTGAAGCTTGGCGATCTTGCCTGCCGGCACGAGCAGTTTGGTGCGCCCGGCGATCTCGGGGCGGGCCTTCACGCGGTTCCACATGGCTTCGGCATTGGCAGGCACGCCGAAGGCGCCGAGCTGGACGCGCCAGGCGCCGTTGCTGGCTACGGCGGGGGCAGGAGCTGCCGTCGCGGGAGTCGCCGCGGGGCGGGCGGCAGCGGGCGGCTTCGCCTGCGGCTGGGCTGCGGCGACGCGGGCCGGAGCCGGCGCAGGGGTCGGGGCTGCGGTGACCGCGGCGGGTGTCTGCGGTCGGGCGAAGTCGGCGCCGGCGGTGCGCGGGCTGTCGGTGCCGGCGATGCGTTCGGCGATCGCGACCGCGGCATCGGGAGAGACAGGAGCGGGACGAACGGCCGCGGCCGCCGCTGCGGCCGTTCCTGCCACGCGTCCGGGCAGGGCGGCGGCGCTTGCGACGCGCGCGGGCACGGCGGCCGACGCTGCCGCGGGCAGCGTCGTGCCGAGATCGGCCGCGGCGATCTGCCGTTCGCGCGTCGCCTGGGCTGCGCTCGCGAGCTGCGAGGCGAGGTTCACGCTCTGCTGGCGCTGGTCGAGCGGGATATATTTGTCCATCTGCGACAAGGCCGGTGCGGCCTGGGCAAGGCCCGCCTGCTGCGCCAGGCTGACCAGGGCATAGGCGCGCACCCAATCCTTGGCGACGTTGTCGCCGTTGAAGTGGGCGAGGCCGAGCAGGTACTGCGAGCGCGGATCGCCGCGGTCCGATGCCGCCTTGATATAGGGCATGGCGCGCGACTGCTCGCCACGCTGGAACAGCAGCAGGCCGTAGTTGTCGGCCGCCTGGATGTGGCCCTTGGCGGCGGCCTTGCCGAACAGGTCCTCTGCCTTGGCGAGATCGACGGGCACGCCGCGGCCGAGCTTGTAGGCCTGGCCGAGGTTGAACAGCGCGTCGCTGTCGCCGCGGTCGGCGGGGGCCTTCCATTCGGCGATGGCCTTGGCATAGTCGCCGCGCGACCAGGCATCGACCCCGGCCTTGACGTCGGCCAGCGCAAGTGGGGCCAGCACCGGACTGGCCGCAATGAGTGCAACACCCGCAAGCCACGAAATCCGAAGCGTCGCCTTGATCGTCATCTTGCTCACCTAAGAAAAAAATCGAAATCCCGGTTCACGGTTACCAGCGGTCCGGCTTGGCCGAGCCTTCGCTGTCGACCCATACCCATTCGCCCCGTCCACCGTGCCTAACTGGCATAGTAAACCGCGGCTTAGCAAAAGTTTTATGCGGCGAGACGTGTCCCGGGCCGCGACGCGGGAGGGCAGACTTAACCTTAAATTAGGAACGATCTGCGATTTCCCCCGTCAGTTGAAAGTGCATTTCTTGCATCGGGGGACCAGCATTGCGCGTACTGGCATTGGCATCGCAGAAGGGCGGGTCGGGAAAGACCACCTTGTCCGGGCATCTAGCCGTGCAGGCCCAGCGCGCCGGCGCCGGGCCGGTCGTGCTCATCGATATCGACCCGCAGGGCTCGCTCGCCGACTGGTGGAACGAGCGCGAGGCGGAATTGCCCGCTTTTGCGCAGACCACGGTCGCGCGGCTGGCCAATGACCTTCAGGTCCTGCGCCAGCAGGGCTTCAAGCTGGCCGTCATCGACACGCCGCCGGCGATCACCATGGCCATCCAGAGCGTCATCTCGGTCGCCGAGCTGATCGTCGTTCCGACGCGTCCGAGCCCGCACGACCTGCGCGCCGTCGGCGCCACGGTCGATCTCTGCGAACGTGCCGGCAAGCCGCTGATCTTCGTCGTCAATGCTGCCACTGCCAAGGCGCGCATCACTTCGGAAGCCGCGGTCGCGCTGTCGCAGCACGGCACCGTTGCACCGGTGACCTTGCATCACCGCACCGATTTCGCCGCCTCGATGATCGACGGCCGCACGGTGATGGAATGCGATCCCAACAGCCGCTCGGCCAACGAAGTCGTCGCGCTGTGGAACTACATCGCCGACCGTCTCGAGAAGAATTTCCGCCGCACCGTGTTCGCCCCGCCTTCGGCTGTGGCGGTTCCCGGCCTTCCCGGCGCACATCGCCCGATCGGCGGCGGCTTCGGACGCCGCGTCGCCGGCTCGTAGGAAGGGGCAGGGGGCATGACAAACAGACCCGTTGCCTCGCTTTCGCCGACCCTGCTCGCGCGAAAGGGAGCCGCACGCCCGGCCATGCGGCCGCAATTGCAGCCGCTCCGAGCTTTCCAGGACAATGCCGCGCGTCAGCTCGACGATCTCGGCTGGAACGACATGGGCGCGGAGGCGGATGCCGCCGTCGTCGCTGCGGCGGTGATCGAAACGCCGGCGCCGCTGGAGGAAATTCAGACCGCGGAAATCGTGGCTCTGACGCCCGAGATCGAGATCGCGCCCGTACCGGTGCCTGAAATCGTGCAGCAGCTCGCCAAGATCGCCGCGCGCGTGAGCGGGAAAGGCAAGGCTGTCGAGCCTGCCAAGACCGCGCTCGCCAAGGCTGAACTGGCCAAGGTCGATCCGGGGTCGCGCCGCTCGGCGCTGTCCGACGGCCGCCGAGCCGCCTTCACGCTGCGCCTCGACAGCGAGCGTCATCTCAAGCTTCGCCTCGCCTGCGTCACGAGCAACCGCAGCGCGCAGCAGCTCGTCACCGAAGCGCTCGATCGCCTGATCGCCGACCTGCCCGACGTGGCGGATCTGGCGGCCCAGGTCCGCAAGTCTCGCTGAACCGATCTATTCTAAAGGGAATCTGTCCATGTCGCGCATGAGCCTCAAGACCGGCGTCAGTGCCAAGGCCATCCGGTTCGCGATCTCCGGTGTCGTCGCCGTCGGCCTCCTCGCCGGCTGCGCCGGATCGAAGCAACTGGCGCGCGCCGGCGATCACGCCGTGCGCACTGCAGGCAAGCAGTCGCGCGCGGTCGAGACGGCCGAGCAGGCCGTCGCCAAGAACCCGAACGATGCCGCGGCGCGCTTTGCCCTCGGTCAGGTCTATCTCGATGCCGGCCGCTTCCAGTCGGCGGCAACCACCTTTTCCGACGCGATCCAGCTCGGCGACACGAGCGGCCGCACGCAACTGAGCCTCGCGCTCGCGCAGATCGGTGCCGGCAATGGCCGCGCGGCCGTGGCCGTGCTCGACGAAAACCGCGATTCGATCGGCGCGACCGACCGCGGCCTTGCGCTGGCCCTCGCCGGCGAGACCACGCGCGGTGTCGGCGTTCTGCTCGACGCCCTGCGCTCGGGCGAGAACAGCCCCAAGCTGCGCCAGAACCTGGCTTTCGCCTATGCCCTCGACGGTAGCTGGCGCGAGGCGCGCATCACCATGGCGCAGGACGTTCCCGCAGACCAGATCGACGATCGCATCGGCGAATGGGCGATGATCGCGCAGCCCGAAGCCGGCCAGCGTCGCGTCGCCAGCCTGCTCGGCGCGCCGGCCGGCGTTGCCGATGCCGGACAGCCGGTCGCGCTCGCGCTCAACCCGGCCGCTCAGGCAGAGCGTTTCGCCGCGGCGGAAACGCCCAGGACTTTTGCCCCTGCCACGCAGGAACTCCCGCCCATCGATGCCGCTCCGGTCGCGCCGACGCCCGTTGCTCCGGCCTTTTCCGCCGCGCCTTCGACGGCTTTCGCGGCACCGGCTCCGGTCGCTCCCGTGGCTGCTCCGGCGAGCTTCGCTGCGGCTTTCCCGGCGGCCAAGCCCGTGATCCAGCCCGCTGCGAAGCCGGCGCGCGCCGCGCGTGTCGCAGCCGCACAGCCCGCCGTCACCGGCACGGGCGGCCATGTGGTTCAGATCGGCGCTTTCTCGAGCGAGGCCAACGCCAAGCGCGCCGCGCGCTTCTACACCGCGCGCAATGCCGAACTGCGCAACCTTCGCATCACGATCACGCCGGCCGTGGTCAACGGCAAGAACTTCTGGCGCGTCGCCGCCGCCGATCTCGATCGCGGCTCGGCCACGCGCCTCTGTTCGGGCCTGAAGAACCGCGGCAGCGCGTGCTTCGCCTATGCGGCAAGCGCCGCTCCGGCCCGGCCCGCCTTCGCGCTCGCCGGCGGCGCGGCCAAGGCGCGCCACCGCTAAGACTTTCGCTGCGGCGATTGCCCCAAGAACCCCTTCCCTTTGTGGGGGAGGGGTTTTTGCTATGCGCCGCGTTGGTGGCTGCCGACGGGCATGCCGCCTTTGAACAGCGCCAGCACGCGGCCCTGGACGGGTTGTTTGTTGAACGGCGTGTTGCCGGCGGCAGCGGCCATCTTGTTCGAATCGACGATCCACGGTCGCTCGTGATCGATCACGGCAATATCGGCTTCGGTGCCCGGCCTTAGCACGCCGGCCTCGACGCCGAGCAGCGCGGCCGGATTGGTCGCGAGCAGGCGGAAGACCTGGCCCATGTCGATCACGTCGTCGCGCACGAGGCTCAGGGTCAGCGGCAGCAAGGTCTCGGCGCCGGCCATGCCGGGCTCTGCATCGGCGAAGGGCAGGCGCTTGTCCTCGGGACCGCGCGGGTCGTGGCCCGAGGCGACGACGTCGATCGTCCCGTCGGCCAGCGCCGCGCGCACGGCCTGGCGATCGGCTTCCGAGCGCAGCGGCGGCGACAGCCGCGCGAACGTGCGGAAATCGGCGACGGCGATGTCCGAGAGCATGAAGTGCGCGGGGCTGACCCCGGCCGTGACGGCAACGCCGCGGGCCTTGGCCGCGCGCACCAGCGCGAGGCCGGCGGCGGTGGTGACTTGGCGCAGATGCAGGCGCGCGCCGCTCATCTCGGCGAGCGCGACGTCGCGCGCGATCGCCAAGGCCTCGGCTTCGGCGGGCGCGGAAGGCAGGCCCAGCCGCGTCGCCATCTCGCCGGCGGTGGCGACGGCATTGCCGACCAGCGCCTGGTCCTCGGCATGGCTGACGACGACGAGGTCGAGCATCGCGCAATAGCGCAGCAGGCGGAGCATCGTGCCCGAATCGGCGATCCAGCGGCGGCCCGTGGCCACCGCCTTGGCGCCGGCGTCGCGCATCATCGCGATCTCGGCGAGGTCGCCACCCTCGAGCCCGCGCGTCGCGGCGCCGAGCGGATGGACCCAGAGGTCGGGCTTGCCCGAGCGCGAGGCGTAGCGGACGGTCGAGGGACGATCGAGCGGCGGGCCCTGGTCGGGCATCAGCGCCGCGCGGGTAATTCCGCCGAAGTGGAAGGCCGGCTTGTCGATCGCGAAGACGCCGAGATCGACAAGGCCTGGCGCGACGATCGCGCCGCGGGCGTCGACCACGCGCGCGCCCTCGGTATCGACGCCGTCACCCAGTGCGGCGATGCGGCCATTCTCGACGCGGATCGCGCCTTTGGCCGGGGCACCTTCGGGCAGGACCAGATGGCCGTTGGCAATGACGAGGGGCGGCGCGACGCTCATGACCAGCCCTCCACGCCGCGCGCCTTTCGCGTCAGCACCTCGAGGCAGGCCATGCGCATCGCCACGCCCATCTCGACCTGGCGGGTGATCATCGAGCGGTCCGCGAGGTCGGCAACGTTCGAGTCGATCTCGACGCCGCGATTCATCGGCCCGGGATGCATGACCAGCGCGTCGGGCTTGGCCTTGGCCAGTCGCTCGAGCGTCAGCCCGTAGAGATGGCGGTACTCGCGCGGGGAGGGAATGAACGATCCTTCCATGCGCTCCTGCTGGAGGCGGAGCATCATCACCACGTCGGCGCCGGCCAGAGCCTTGTCGAAATCGTGATAGGGGGTGACCTTCATCTGCTCGATTCCCACGGGCATCAGCGCGGGCGGTGCGCAGACGCGCACCTCCGCGCCCAGGGTCGTCAGGCAGTGGATGTTTGATCGGGCGACCCGGCTGTGCAGGATGTCGCCGCAGATCGTCACGACCAGACCGTTGAAGTCGCTGCCGATCCTGTTGCGGAAGGCGGTGCGGATCGTCAGCGCGTCGAGCAACCCTTGCGTCGGGTGTTCGTGCTGGCCGTCGCCGGCGTTGAGCACGGGGCAATCGACCTTGTCGGCGATCAGTCGCACCGCGCCGGAAGACCCGTGGCGGATGACGATGGCGTCTGCGCGCATCGCGTTGATCGTCATCGCCGTGTCGATCAGCGTCTCGCCCTTCTTCACGCTCGACTGCGCGGCGTGCATGTTCACCACGTCGGCACCGAGCCGCTTGCCGGCGATCTCGAAACTCAGCAGCGTGCGCGTCGAGTTCTCGAAGAAGGCGTTGATGATCGTCAGCCCGGCGAGCCGATCGGCGCGTTTCTGCGGTTGGCGGTTGAGTTCGACCCACTGTTCGGCTTCGTCGAGGAGGAACAGCAGTTCGTGCGGAGCAACTCCGGCGAGACCGAGCAGCCCGCGGTGCGGAAACGCGAGCGATCCTGCCGGATAGCGGCCCGCGTGGGTTGGTTCTGGCGATGTCATTGAAGACGGTGCCTTACGCGGGTGGGGGCGAGTGCTCAACCCCGCTTGGACAAACTGTCCCCAATCCCTAGAAAGGTTCGGCAAATACCCACAAGGAACCCGCATGGCATTCGCGCGCAAGGTCTGGAAGCTGCTGGTGGCGATCAAGGACGGGCTGGCGCTGCTGTTCCTGATCCTGTTCTTCCTCGCGATCTATGCGGCGCTGACCAGCCGGCCCAACATCGGCCAGGTCCAGAACGGCGCGTTGCTGCTCAAGCTCGACGGTGCGATCGTCGAGGAGCCGGCAGTCAGCGATCCGATCCAGCAACTCGTGACGCGGCAGGCGCCGACCGGCGAGTATCGCGCGCGCGACGTGGTCCGCGCGCTGCGGCTCGCGGCGAAGGACGATCGCATCAAGGCGGTGGTCTTCGACCTGTCGCGCTTCACCGGCGCTGGTTTCGTTCACCTGCACGACATCGGCCAGGCGATGGACGAGGTGCGCGCGGCCAAGAAGCCGATCCTGACCTATGCGACGCTCTATGCCGACGACGGTGTGCTGATCGCCGCGCATGCCAGCGAGGTCTGGGTCAATCCGCTGGGCGGCGCGCTGGTCATGGGGCCGGGTGGCAACCAGCTGTTCTACGGCGGCCTGCTCGAACGGCTGAAGATCACCGCCCACGTCTTCCGCGTCGGCACCTACAAGTCGGCGGTCGAACCCTTCATCCGCAACGACATGTCGCCCGAATCGCGCGATGCCGCGCAGGCGCTCTACGGCGCGCTGTGGGAGAACTGGAAAGCCGACGTCGCGAAGGCACGGCCGAAGGCCAATCTCGCGCTCGTCGGCAGCGATCCGGTCGGCTGGGTCCGGGCCTCGGGCGGCGACGTCGCCAAGGCGGCCTTGGCGGCGGGGCTCGTCGACAAGCTCGGTGACGAGGTCGAATTCGGCCAGCGCGTCGCGCAGATCGTCGGCCAGAACAAGCTCGATCCGGGGCCGGGTCATTTCGCGCATACCCCGCTCAAGACCTGGCTCGCGGCCAACAAGGTCCAGCAGCCGGGCAAGGCGATCGGCGTCGTGACGATCGCCGGCGAGATCGTCGACGGCGATGCGGGGCCTGGCACGGCCGGCGGCGAGCGTATCGCCAAGCTGCTCGACGAGGCGCAGAAAAAGGACTTCGCCGCACTCGTCGTGCGCGTCGATTCGCCCGGAGGCACGATCACCGGCGCCGAGCAGATTCGCGCGGCCATCCAGCGCTACAAGGCGCGGAAGATCCCGATCGTCGTGTCGATGGCCAATCTGGCGGCCAGCGGCGGCTATTGGGTCGCAACTCCGGCCGAGCGCATCTTTGCCGAGCCGGGCACGATCACCGGCTCGATCGGCGTTTTCGCCGTCATTCCCAGCTTCGAACGCGCGCTGTCCGAATGGGGCGTGTCCGCGGACGGGGTGAAGACCACGCCCTTGTCGGGCCAGCCCGATCCGGTCGGCGGTCTCTCAGCCGACGTCTCGGCCATGCTTCAGGCCAATGTCGAGAGCAGCTACGGCCGCTTCATCGGTCTTGTCGGCGCGGCGCGGCGCAAGACCCCGGAAGAGGTCGACGCGATCGGACAGGGGCGCGTCTGGGATGGCGGGACGGCCCGCCAGAACGGCCTCGTCGATGCCTTCGGCGGGCTCGACGAAGCGCTGGCCTATGCGGCCAAGGCAGCCAAGCTCAGCGAATGGCACGCGGTCTATCTCGGCGACACGCCCGATCAGTGGACCTCGCTGTTGCAGCGGCTCGGCGGCCACGATGACGACAGCGCCCCGCCGGCCGAAGCGCGCGATTTCGCCGCGGCGCTGGCCCAACGTCAGCTCGGCCTAGTTGGCCATGCGCTGGCCGGGGCCGAGCGCCTCGTCGGCACGCGAGGCGTGCAGGCCTATTGCCTGGAGTGCCCGGCACCGGGCGCGCGGCAGCCGATCAAGGGCGACCTGTCGCTCTTGGCGCGCGCGGCGCGGCTGCTGGAGTTGGATTGATTCGTCGCGGCAAGCGCGCCGCACATTCGGCACTGTAATTTCTCGCCACCTGAACTCGTTTCCCCTCAGGCCGTCGCGAGCACCTCCACCGGGCGCCCCAAGCGAAGGTCGCCCATGATCGAGGTGCGGTGCATGTTGCGGCCCGATTCCTCGTCGTAGGGTACGACTCGGTGCATGACGCCGTGGTTGTTCCAGATCACGAAGTCGCCCTCCCGCCAGTCGTGGCTATAGGCGAACTCGGGCTGGGCAGCCCATTCGATCAGCCGCTCGATGAGCGAGCGACCGGCGACGTAGGACATGCCGATGACCTCGTCGGCGTGGGAGCCGAGCACGAGCGACTGGCGGCCGTCGGGCTGGGTCCAGACCAGTGGCACGACCATTTCGGGCGCCTGACGGAAACGCGCGAGGCGGTCCTCGGGAATCTCGCGGAAGACGTGGCGCATCGCCGCCTCGAGCCGGTGGATCACCTTGAGGTCGGCGATCGCGGCCTGTTCGGCGTCGGGAAGGAAAGACCAGGCGGCGAAGGTATTGGCGAATTCGGTCTGGCCGCCGGTGGGCGAGAGCTTGCGCGCCGACAGCATCGTCGCCTTGGGCAGCGGCTGATCGACGGTAACGCCGTCGGTATGCCAGAACCAGGTCGCGTAGACGAATTCGGGCGCGAGCGTCGCGCCTTTGCCGAGTGCGATCTTGTAGACGTCGGTCGCCTCGTCCCGCTTGGCCGAATCCTCGATCGCAGCGCTGGTGTAGTTCAGCCGCTGACCGAAGGCATCGGTGAAGGCCAGTTGCTCGGCATCGGTCAGATGCAGTTCGGGAAACACGAGCACGCCGCGCTGCTCCATCGCGTCGCGCACGGCCTGGACCACTTCGGGCTCGCAAAGCCGCGCCTTGTCGACGTGGACGCGGCTGCCGATGTGCGGTTTGACGGGCTCGAAAGTGATCGTGGTCATGGGTCTCGCCGTAGCTGAATTGGTTCAGCATCCATACGATTCCCACGGCCCTGCGCCTAGCTTCGCCGCATGACTGGGACGGAACCTAAAGCGGCGGCGGCGTTTCGTCGGGGCTACGGTCGGGATTGTCGACGTCGGGCTGGAGCGGCGGGGTCTCTTCTGGCGTATCGGGCTGGAAACCGGGCTCGGGCTCCTGCTGCGGGGGACTTTCATCGGGCGACTGGGGATCGATCGTGTCGGGGGTGAATTCGGGTTGCGTGGCCATGGATTTGCCTTTCTTTCCCGTAAAAACCCTCGCAGGAGGTCCACAGTTCCCGCGGCGCTTGCCCTTTTGTCCCAGTGCTTATAAGGGCCGTCGCCTGAATTTTAGGCTTCGTCGAAATGCGGGCGTGGCGGAACTGGTAGACGCGCTGGTTTTAGGTACCAGTATCGAAAGATGTGGGGGTTCGAGTCCCTTCGCCCGCACCAGTGCCTCGCCCCTGACCCAGCGATGCCGTATTGAGAGTGGAAGGCTTCCAGAGCTATGCAGATTGTCGAGACCGCCAACGAGGGTTTGAAGCGGGCCTATACGGTCAAGATTTCGGCCAAGGACATCACCGCGCGCATCGAGGGCGAGGTCAAGAAGATCGCGCCGCAGCTGCGCATGCCGGGCTTCCGCCCTGGCAAGGTTCCGGCGAACCTCGTCAAGAAGATGCACGGTCCGCAGCTTCACCAGGACGCGCTGAACACGTCGATCCGCGAAGCGATGGACAAGCTCGTCGCCGACCAGAAGCTGCGTCCGGCGATGCAGCCCGACGTTTCGCTCGGCGATGGCTATGAAGAAGGCAAGGACGCCGAACTGACCGTCAGCCTCGAAGTGCTGCCGCAGATCGAAACGCCTTCGGTCGACGGCCTCAAGCTCGAGAAGCTGGTCGTTCCGGTGAGCGACGAAGAGGTCGATGCCGAGGTCGCGCGCTTCGCCGGCCAGCAGAAGAGCTTCACCGACGCCAAGAAGGGCAAGAAGGCCGAAGACGGCGACCAGGTCGTGGTCGACTTCCTCGGCAAGGTCGATGGCGTCGAGTTCGACGGCGGCAAGGCCGAGAACCAGCCGATCGAGCTGGGTTCGGGTCGCCTGATCCCGGGCTTCGAGGAGCAGCTCGTCGGCCTCAAGGTCGGTGACGAGACGGTCATCAACGTGACCTTCCCCGAGGACTATGGCGCGAAGAACCTGGCCGGCAAGGCCGCGACCTTCGACATCAAGGTCCACGCCGTGAAGGTCGCCGGTGAGCAGGAAATCAACGACGAGCTCGCCAAGAACCTGGGCCTCGAGAGCCTTGAGCAGCTCAAGGGCCTGCTGCGCGGCCAGCTCGAGCAACAGACCGCGGGTCTGACCCGCACGGCGATGAAGCGCTCGCTGCTCGATCAGCTTGCCGCCGGTCACGATTTCGAGGTTCCGCCTTCGATGGTCGAAGCCGAATTCCAGCAGATCTGGGCGCAGCTGACCCACGAAGCCGGCCACGAGGAAGACCCCGAGGCCGCGCTGAAGGAAATCGAAGCCGAGAAGGACGATTACAAGAAGATCGCCGAGCGCCGCGTGCGTCTGGGCCTGCTTCTGTCGGAAATCGGCCAGACCAACGGCGTCGAGGTCAGCCAGCAGGAAATGCAGATGCTGCTCGCGCAGGCCGCGCAGCAGTATCGCCCCGAGGATCGCCAGCGCTTCTACGAATACGTCCAGCAGGACCCGCTCGCGGCTGCCCAGCTGCGCGCGCCGCTCTATGAGGACAAGGTCGTCGACTTCCTGTTCGACAAGGCCGAAGTCGCCGAGCGCGAAGTGACCAAGGAAGAGCTTCAGGCCGCGATCGAGGCCGAGGAAGACGGTCACGTCCATGGTCCGGACTGCAACCACGATCACGATCACAAGCCGGCCAAGAAGCCCGCGGCGAAGAAGGCCAAGGCCGACGATGCCGAGGCTGCTGCTCCGGCTGCCAAGAAGGCCAAGGCTGCGCCGAAGGCCGAGGAAGCGCCTGCCGAAGAGGCCAAGCCCAAGAAGGCTCCGGCCAAGAAGGCTGCAGCGCCCAAGGACGAGGCTGCTGCCGAGGAAGCTCCCAAGAAGGCGCCTGCCAAGAAGCCGGCCGCCAAGAAGGCTGCTGCCAAGGACTGATCTTCCGGTTTACGGAAACGAAACGGCCCGGTGCGCTCAGCGCGCCGGGCCGTTTTCTTATGCGGTGCTCAGGGCGCCC
Source organism: Novosphingobium anseongense (assembly GCF_037482895.1). Lineage (NCBI taxonomy): Bacteria > Pseudomonadati > Pseudomonadota > Alphaproteobacteria > Sphingomonadales > Sphingomonadaceae > Novosphingobium > Novosphingobium anseongense. Next base: position 238,955 of record NZ_JBBHJZ010000001.1, read on the forward strand.
ATTCGACGATGAGCACGTCGATGTCGCCCTTGGGCTCGAACTGCATCTTGCGCACCTCGAACTGGGTCGGCGAGATCTTCTTTACGCCGTCCTTGCAGAAGCTGACGAGGTTGTCGGGCTTGCCCTTGTCGATCACCAGTCGGAAATCGCCGATCGGCCCGCGCCAGTTGGCGCCAGAGCTCAGGATATACCCGAGCCAGCGCTCGAAATAACCGGGGCGCTCGCCGGGTGGCCGGGTGCCGAGGCGGCGGTCGATCCCGGCGTAGAAATTGCGATCGGTGCAGTAACGCTTGGTGTAGTCGGCCGCGGTATCGCGACGGTACTCGGGATCGAGCGCGCCGCCGACCGAGCCGCCGGCGAGCGGGACGTAGCGATGCGTCACTTCGACCGTCTTGCCTGCGGGAAAGACCTGGCGGCGGGTGACGTGGGTGACGAGGTTCCAGGCGGGCAGGACGACGTCGTCCTGGCGACGGAGCAGACCCTCACGGATATAAGCCTGGCGTTCGGCCTCGCTCAGCTTCTCGACGAAGGCGAGGTTGTCGTCGTAATCGACGGGATTCCAGAGCCGCGGCCAGCCGAGCTGCGTGATCCGTGCGGTGACGTCGCGGCCGGCGATCTCGAGCTTTTCGACATAGTCGAGCTGGACCGGCTTGCCGTCGATCGTTGTGCGGAACTTCAGGTCTTCGCGAAAGTCGGGCAGCGAGCGGTCGCCGAGATAGCCATCGATGCCGCCGGGCAGGTGCGGCACCGGAAACGAAACCAGCGTCTCGACGTCGCGCGGCGAGCGATTGGTGAAGCGATAGCGGACGCGCACTTCCTCGGTTGAGAGGTAGAGGTCCTCCGAGTCCATCGAGATCGCGTCGTTGCGCGTCAGCTCCAGCCCGCCGATGCCGATCGCGGCCGAGCTGTCGTTGGCCAGCGAGGGCGCGGCAGGAAGGGCGAGCAGGGCGAGGACGGCGCTGCGGACATGTCTGATCATGCCATCATGCTAACCCCATTCGCCGCCCCCGCGAAAGCGGGCGAGATCGATTACTTGCGCGCTGCGTCGAACCGGATCGCCGACACTTCCGCGCCGCCGAGTTCGACCCCGAGCACTTGCGCGAGCGTCGGCGCGATCGCGCGCATGTCGATCTCCCCGAGCGAGCGGCCCGCGGGCACGCCCTTGCCCATGATCAGGAAGGTCGAGCGAAGATTCTTCGCCTGCGGAAAATAGCCGTGGGTGCCGTGATACTTGGGCGTGCCGCGCAGCGGTGCCGAGGCGCCGGCGAAGCCGGCCAGCGTCGCGTCGGGCATCATGTTCACGTAGAACGTGGCCTCGGGATTGCCGCCCATCCGCGCGATCTCGTCCTTGCCGATCACCGCGGCGATGCCGTTGGTCGGATCGGCCTTGAGATCGGCCAGCAGCTTGGCAACCTTGGCCTGCAGAGCCGCATCGTCGGGACGGGCGAGCACGACGGCGGCCGAGCCGCCGGCGATCCAGGGCACGGCGTCCCAGGCCTTGATCGCGCCCTTGTCGTCGAGCGTGATCAGGCCGGCGTCGATGAAGGGGCGATGGAGACTGGTCTCGCGCGATATCGTCTCGAAGCCGTGGTCGCTGGCGACCGCGATCACGGCATCGGGATGGGCAGCGAGCTCGGCCGCGATGACTTTGCCGATCACCGCGTCGATCCGTTCGAGCACGGCATGGGCCTGCGGGGTGCCGGGGCCCTGGGCGTGCTGCTCGTGGTCGAGCGCCGTGTAGTAGACGGTGAGGAATTCGGGCTTGTGCGCCTCGATCAGCTTGATCGCGAAGCGGCCGCGCTTCTCGTCGCCGTCGATGCTCTCGTCGATGCCTGCAGCATAGGCCTCGCCCGTCGCGCGTTCGAGCTCGGGGACGAGACCTGGCGTCGACAGAGCGGCGACGAGCTTCACGTCGTCGGCATGGCCGGTCCGCCAGATCTGCGGCAGGTTCCAGGTCACGCCCGTCGCGGCGACGCTGACCGGCCAGTGGATCGAGCCGACGCTCTTGCCTGCAGCGCCGGCGGCCGACCACAATGTCGGAACCTTGATGTCGCTGGCATACCAGTACCAGCCGCCCTGGTTGATCTGCCTAGGATCGAAGGTGTTGTTGCTGACGATGCCGTGTTTCGCCGGGCTGGCGCCCGTCACCAGGGTGGTGTGGCTCGGATAGGTCACGGTGGGGAGGACGCCTACGACCCCCGTCGCATAGGCGCCCTCCGTGACGAACCTTCTGAGGTTGGGAATCCTGAGGCCGCGCTGCTCCGCCTCGATCACGTCGCCGGGGCGCAGCCCGTCGATCGAGATCAGCAGGACCGGTTCGGCCAGGGCGGGTGTCGAGACCGCCAGGCCGGCGGCGAGGAGCAGCGCGGCGCGCATCAGAACGTCACCTTGACCGTGCCAAACACCTGCTGCGGTGCGGCGACCAGAAGCGTCTGGTTGTCGCCGATATTGCCGTAGCCGTTGGAGCCGATCGTGCCGACGTAGCGCTTGTCGAGCAGGTTCGAGGCATTGATCTGGACCTCGATGTTCTCGTTGAGGCGATAGCCGAGCGTCGCGTCGACAATCGCCCGGCCCGGCACGAAGCCGAGACCGTCGCCGGGCGCGCGCAGATCATTGGTATAGGTGAAGTAGCGCTTGGACATGTAATTGACCGCGACGCGGGCGAAGAGGCCGCCGTCATCGTAGTTCACCTCGCCGTGCGCCATGTGCTTGGGCGTATCGACCACGGTGCTTCCCTGGATCGCCGCGACGAGCACGCCGGCGCGGTCGAACACGTCGTCGCGATAGGTCGCGTCGGTGTAGGTGTACGAGGCATAGATACCGAGCGTGTCGGTGAGCTTGAGATCACCCGCGGCTTCGATGCCGATCGAGCGGACCGAGCCGACGTTCTGCAGCACCGAGGGATTGCCCTGGATGCCCGGCCCGCTCGACACGCCGAGCAGACGGTTCTTGAAGTCGACGTAGTAGGCGCCGAGCACGCCCTTGAAGCGCGAGGTGTTGTAGCGGAAGCCGAGCTCGAAGGTGTTCGAGGTCTCGGGCTTGATCGTGTCCTTGATCGCGTCGAAGCCCGCCTGGGTCGTGCCCCAGATCGAGCCGTTGACCGACGGGAAGGCGCGCGTGGCCTGGGCGAAGCTGGCGAAGACTTCAGCGTGATCGTCGAGGTTGAAGACCGCGCCGACGCTCGGCTGGAACCAGTCCTCGGTCTTGAAGCGACCTTCGGGGAACACGCCCTTGACGATCGCGACGGCCTCGTTGGTGACCTTGTAGCCCTTCCAGCCGAGGTCGATCTTCAGTCGGTCGAGTTCGATCGTGTCCTGGACGAAATACTGGACGGTCTTGGTGGTGAAATCGAAATCCCACTGCGTGGCGAAGGGATTCTTCGGGTAGTCTTGGAACGAGAAGCCGGGATCGGTGCGGCTGGCCAGCGCGTAGAAGCGGCGGGCCTGGTTGAAGTCGTTGTGCTCGTACCAGCCGCCGAGCTTGATGGCGTTGAAGCCGAGCTTGAAGTCGGCCGAGGCGAAGACGCCGTAGCGCTGGATGTCGTATTCGGTGGTGCGGACCGAGATCGGCGCACCCGTCGGGCTCTGCGTATAGGGCGTGCCCCAGAGACCCATGCCCGTGTTGCGGTGGTAGTAGCCCTTGATCGCGACGTTGGCGTCCTCGCCGATCGGCGTTTTGTAGCCGAGCGAGGCGAGGGTGTCCTTGCGCAGGCCGGCGGCGTCGTAATAGGCGTCGTCGAGCGAGGTGATCTGGCCGGGGAAGCGCGTTCCTGCGGCCGGATTGCTGGGCGCGAAGCCGGTGATGTCCGACTTCCCGTCCTTGTTCGCGTCGATGTTGTTGGCGATGTCGGCGAGCTGGACCGCGAGCGCGTAATTGTCCGAGACGTTGTCGAAATCGTAGCCGAGCCGCGCGAGCATATCGAGCGACATGTCCTGATAGTCCTGCTCGCGGCGGTCCGAATAGGAGAACCAGCCGTCGATCTGGCCGTCGCCGACCGGCATCACTGCCTTCGCATTGACGATGTGCTGCTTCTGGCGGCCATCACCCTTGTACTTGTCGGTCGTGGCGAAGCCGTAGGACACGTAGCCGCGGAAGCCGTCGGTGCTGCCGACATTGACGCGAGCGAAGGCGCGAAAGGTCTCGGTCGTGCCATAGGTGAGGCTGGAGTCGACCGCGAAGTGATCGAGCGGATCCATCGAGAAGTATTCGACCGTGCCGCCCAGGTTGTTGGTCGCCTGGGTGTCGATCGCGCCGGCGCCCTGCGCGACGCGGGTCGAGCCGATGTTCTCCGAGCTGATCGCGCGGCTGACGTGGAGGCCGTTGTGGTTGCCGTACTGCATGTCGCCGAGCGGGATGCCGTCGAGATTGAAGCCGAGCTTGTCCTGCGTGAAGCTGCGGATGGTGACGCGGGTCGACCATTCGTAGGTGCCGAAGGGGTCCGAGGCCTGGATGTTGACGCTGGGCAGCTTCTCGATCGCGCGGATCGGGCTCGAACCTGGGGTGAGGATCTGGATCTGCTTGGCGTCGACCTGCTGGACCTGGCGGGTCTCGCCTTGGCCGAACACGACGATGTCGCCCGACTCGGCCTCGGTGGCGGCGTCGGCGGCGACTTCGTCAGCAAAGGCCGGCTGGGCCAGGAATGCCGTCGAAGCAAGCAGATAGATGATCTTGGAATGGCGCACGAAATACCCCCATGTCGTTGTGCAGTGCAGCGAGCGGGGGTGTAGGAGCGGCCTGTTGCGCTTCGATGGAGCTTCCGTGGCGCTGGCGGTACGGAATCGTGTCCGGTATGTGTCCAAAAGTGACCGCGGCGCTCTCGTCCATTTCCAAGGGATTGAGCAACGCCGCGTCGCTCTACCGATCGATCCGTTAACGCCCTTGAACATCGCGCCGTGGCACGCGACATAGGCGAGCCAAAGCAATGAGGACTTCCATGATCGACCTGTTCGGCCACAATAGCGCCCAAGGAAAATTCAGCCACGACCCCGTGACCGGCGCGCTCGTGCCGATGGTGGTCGAGCAGACCAGCCGCGGTGAGCGCAGCTTCGACATCTTCAGCCGCCTGCTGCGCGAGCGCATCGTCTTCGTAACCGGCGAGGTCGAGGACGGCATGGCCTCGCTGATCGTCGCCCAGCTGCTGTTCCTCGAATCGGAAAATCCGTCGAAGGACATCTCGATGTACATCAACTCGCCGGGCGGCGTGGTGACCGCCGGCATGGCGATCCACGACACCATGCAGTACATCAAGCCGCGCGTCTCGACCGTCTGCATCGGCCAGGCCGCCTCGATGGGGTCGTTCCTCCTCGCCGCCGGCGAGCCGGGCATGCGCATCGCGTTGCCGAACGCACGCATCATGGTGCACCAGCCCTCGGGCGGTGCCCGCGGCATGGCCTCTGACATCGAGATCCAGGCGCGCGAGATCCTGCGTATCCGCAAGCGCCTCAACGCGCTTTACGAGAAGTATACCGGTCGAACCCTAGAGGAGATCGAGAAGGCGATGGATCGCGACACCTTCCTCGAAGCCGAAGAAGCCAGGGCGTTCGGCCTCGTCGACAAGGTGTTCGAGACTCGCCCCGAAGGCGGTGAACCCGCCGGGAACGGTACCAAGGACTAATGCGTTCGGGGCTGGACGAAAGGTTTAACCCTGGCGTTTCAGCCCCGGGCAAGCTTTGCCTGTTATAGGGCAGGATTGATTATTCGGCCCATGGGGCTAAATTTGGTGAGTCCGTCCCCCGAAATCTATCGGTGGGACTGTGGGATAAAGCATGACGAAACTGAGCGGATCCGACGCAAAAAGCACTCTCTACTGCAGCTTCTGCGGGAAGTCGCAGCACGAAGTGCGCAAGCTGATTGCCGGCCCCACCGTGTTCATCTGCGATGAATGCGTCGAGCTGTGCAATGACATCATCCGTGAGGAAACGAAGGCTGGCATCGCCGGCAAGAAGGACGGCGGCGTACCGTCGCCGCGCGACATCTTCGAGACTCTCAACGATTATGTGATCGGCCAGGACCGCGCCAAGCGCGTGCTCTCGGTCGCCGTGCACAACCACTACAAGCGTCTCAAGCACAGCGGCAAGGGCGGCGACGTCGAGCTGTCGAAGTCGAACATCCTGCTCGTCGGCCCGACCGGTTCGGGCAAGACCCTGCTCGCGCAGACGCTCGCCAAGACCTTCGACGTGCCCTTCACGATGGCCGACGCCACGACGCTGACCGAAGCCGGTTACGTGGGTGAGGACGTCGAGAACATCATCCTCAAGCTGCTCCAGGCCTCGGACTACAACGTCGAGAAGGCGCAGCACGGCATCGTCTACATCGACGAGATCGACAAGATCAGCCGCAAGGCTGAAAACCCGTCGATCACGCGCGACGTTTCGGGCGAGGGCGTGCAGCAGGCGCTGCTCAAGCTGATGGAAGGCACCACCGCCTCGGTCCCGCCGCAGGGCGGCCGCAAGCATCCCCAGCAGGAATTCCTGCAGGTCGACACGACCAACATCCTGTTCATCTGCGGCGGCGCCTTCGCAGGTCTCGACAAGATCATCTCGGATCGTCTGCAGAAGCGTTCGATCGGCTTTGGCGCCCATGTCGCCGATCCCGACAAGCGTCGTGTCGGCGAACTGCTCCAGAAGTCGGAGCCCGAGGATCTGCTCAAGTTCGGCCTGATCCCCGAATTCGTCGGTCGTCTGCCGGTTATCGCGACCCTGGAAGATCTCGACATCGAGGCGCTGGTCAAGATCCTGCGCGAACCGAAGAACGCGCTGGTCAAGCAGTACCAGAAGCTCTTCGAGCTCGAGGACGTTTCGCTGACCTTCACCGACGACGCGCTCGAGGCGATCGCCAACAAGGCGATCGAGCGCAAGACCGGTGCGCGCGGCCTGCGCTCGATCGTCGAGGGCATCCTGCTCGACACGATGTTCGACCTGCCGACCGAGGACGGCATTGCCGAAGTCGTCGTCGACAAGGACGTGGTCGCGGGCACCAAGGAACCGATCCGCGTGCTCAAAGGCAAGGAAGAGGCGGCCTAAGCCAGCCACTCTTTCACGGAAATTCAGGATGCCGTCCGCCGTTTGGCGGGCGGCATTTTGTTTGCGCGCGAGGACATAGCGCCCCGGTGATGGGCCTGGGCTTGTGCCGTCCAATCGAACGCTCCTACTCTCTCGACAAGATTGGGAGAGCCACGCATGTCCGACAGCCGTATCCACGTTCCACGGATCATCCATACGATCCACGCAACGACCGACATCTACGCCTGCCGGCTGCTTTATCAGGATGCGCTGGGCGGTCTCGTCTTTGCCGAGAACTACTTCCCCGCCGAGGACCGCGACTGCGCGCTGCTCTACGTCGCCAACCACATGGTCGAGCCGATGGCGCCGCGTAACCCCGAGGACATGAGCAAGCCCTATGCGCGCATGGCCAGCAAGATCGGCCAGGCGTTCCACTCGTTCGAACTCAAGGTCGAGGACGGCAAGGCGGCCAGCCAGGCCTTTCGCGATGCCGGCGCGACCGTCGCCAGCGACTATGGCGTGTTCTTCTTCGTGAAGCCCGAATCGACCGGCGGCGTGCTGCTCGAGGTTTGCGAGACGGCGATGCCCAACGATCCCTACGATCGTATCGGCGGCTGGGGCGAGCAGGTCGGCACCGGTCACGCCAGCGGCGTCCTGCGGCTCGATCACATCGCCTGCGTCACGCAGGAGATCGACAAGGCCGTGCGCTTCTTCACCGAAGTGGTCGACGGTGAGGTCCTCTCCGACGCACGTACCGAACTGCCGCAGCCGGCGCGGCGCGTGCTGCTCCAGATCGGGGATGCGCGTGTCGCTTTCATCCAGCCCGACGATGTGGGGGGCGGGCCGCTCGGCGCCTTCCTGGGCAAGACCCAGAATGGCATCTATGCACTTGTCTGGCAGGTGGCCGAGGAGGCGCACGCGCGCGCGCATTTCGATAAGCTCAAGCTGCGCCAGACGGGCGAGGGCTGCGTTTCGCCCGGCTTCGCGATCGAGCCCGATGACTTCCTCGGCGCGCGGCACGAGTTCGTGCCGGGCTGAGCGGGCTCTAGACCACGGCTTCGCTTTCCAGCGCGCAACCGGTGTCGGACAGCGTCTCGACCTGAAAGGTCGGGTGGCCGATGCCGAAGTCGTGCTCGAGCCGGTGCGCGAGGTCGTGGAGGAAGCGGTCGCCCGGAAAGCCGCCGGGCATGACGAGATGCGCGGTGATCGCGTTCTCGGTCGTGCTCATCGGCCAGATGTGTAGGTCGTGGACCGCGGTAACGCCGGGCTGGCTTTCGAGGAACAGGCGGACCTTGGCCTGATCGATGCCCTCGGGCACGGCCAGAAGGCCCATCCGCACGGCCTCGCGCAGCAGCCCCCAGGAACCCCAGGCGATCACGAGGGTGATCACCAACGAGGTCACCGGATCGATCCAGCCCGCGCCGGTCAGCATGATGCCGATCCCCGCGACGACGACGCCCGCCGAGACCGCGGCGTCGGCTAGCAGGTGAAGGAAGGCCGCGCGCAGGTTGAGGTCGGTCTTGCTGCCCGCGGCGAACAGCAGCGCGCTGGCGCCGTTGATGAGGATGCCGATTGCCGCGACGATGATCATCGTGCCGCCTTCGATCGGTGCGGGATCGGTGAAGCGCCGCAAGGTCTCGACCAGGATCGCGCCCAGCGCGACCCAAAGCAGCGCGGCATTGGCGATTGCCGCGAGGATCGACGAACTCTTGAGACCATAGGTGAAGCGTTCGGACGGCGGCCGCGCTGAAAGCACGCTCGCGCCCCAGGCGAGCAACAGCGAGAGCACGTCGGACAGATTGTGTCCGGCATCGGCGATCAGCGCCATAGAGCCGCTGATCAGGCCAGCCGCGACCTCCGCCACGACGAAGACGAGATTGAGCCCGACGGCGATCGCGAAGCTCGCGCCTCCCGGCGTGCCGTGCGCATGGCCGTGACCGTGGGAATGCCCGTGGCCATGGACATGCCCGGCGTGATGGTGATGATCGTGCGCCGCGTCCATGGGGCGTTTTTGCATATGCTACCCGCAGCGGCAATCGGCGGGCGCGTGACGTCAGGACTGTGGCGCTTTTGCCGCAGTGCGAAAGATTCTTCGCGCGGCCGACGCTGCGCTGCGGAACAGGTGGCCTTACCTTCTAGCTTGTCAGCAAATTGTCACATATCGCGTGTCTAGGGCGGCTACAGACCTGTGAACGCAATCTTAATGCGTGCGGGGAAGCGCCGGGAGGGGTGCTCTAGGTCCAAATTTGTTGCCGCGCCCGGGCGAGGGGCGGCGCCACGACAGGGGACAGTTTCGCTATGCATTTCAGACATTTCCTTGCCGCCACTGCGGCCAGCTTGACGCTTGCGGTCGCGCTCGCGACGCCGGTTGCGGCGCAGGAAACGACTTCGTCGATTCGTGGTTCGGTAACGAGCGCGGGAAGCCCGGTCGTCGGTGCTTCGGTCTCGATCGAGCACGTTGCCAGCGGCACGACCTCATCGGCGACGACGGGCAACGACGGCAGCTTCTCGGCCAGCGGTCTGCGTCCGGGCGGTCCCTACAGCGTCAAGGTCACGGGTACGGACGGCAAGGTTACCACGGTGACCGACATCTACACCGTCGTCGGCCAGACCTTCGACCTGCCGATCAACCTCTCGTCGGAAGAGCTCGCCGGCGGTGAGCAGGAAATCGTCGTCCAGGCCACGCGCATTCGCGGTGCCGGCAACCTTTCGGCCGGTCCGGTCAACGTGCTCGACGCCGCGGCCATCTCGAAGATCGCTTCGGTCAATCGCGACATCCGCGACATCGCCGCGCGCGATCCCTTTGCCGTGCTCGACACCAGCCAGACCACGGGCCGCCAGGTATCCTTCGCCGGCCAGAACCCGCGCTTCAACCGCTTCACGGTCGACGGCGTGCCGATCACCGACAGCTTCGGCCTCAACCCCGACGCGCTCCCCTCGCGTCGCGGCCCCGTTCCGCTCGATGCGATCGGCCAGTTCGAGACCAAGGTCGCGCCTTACGACATCCGCGAAGGCTTCTTCCAGGGTGGCGTCTCGAACGCGATCCTCAAGTCGGGCACCAACGAGTGGCAGGGTACGGCGTTCTTCACCTTCAGTTCGGACGAACTGACCGGCAAGCGGACCAAGCCTTACATCCTCAACACCACCGGTCGCATCGTCCAGCCGAACTTCACCTCGAAGGATTTCGGTGCGCAGCTCTCGGGTCCGATCATCAAGGACAAGCTGTTCTTCATGATCGCGGCAGAGCGCGTCCGCGCCGCGCGTCCGGTGGCCTTCGGCACGCAGGAAGACAACGCGGGTACGCCGGTCATCGGCGCGACCAATGCCCAGCTTCAGCAGATCACCGACATTGCCAAGAATCGCTACGGTTTCGATCCGGGCGGCATCCTGCGCAGCGACGGTGACAAGGACGACCGCGTGGTCGCCAAGCTCGACGCCAACCTTTCGGAAACGCAGCGCGTCTCGCTGACCGGTCTTTACACCAAGGACCAGCTCAACGTCAGCACGACCTCGGGCACGCGCGACCTCGGCCTGGAATCGAACGCCTACCGCAAGCCGAACACGCTCAAGGCCGGTATCCTCAACTGGAACTCCGACTGGTCGGAAACCTTCTCAACCGAAGCGCGCGCGCTCTACAAGACCTACGACAGCGGCCAGTTCCCGCTGATGGGCCGCACGGCGCAGTTCTCGGTCTGCGCCGATCCGGTCTCGGCTCCGCGCACCGGCGGTGCCGTCACGACGACCACCAGCACGGTCTGCGGCACCGGCACCGGCACGCCGCAGTTCGTTCTCGGCGCGGGCGGTCCCAGCCAGTCGAACGTCCTGCGCATCCGTTCGTGGGGCGGCTCGGTCTCGGCCAAGCTGAAGGCGGGCAACCACAACTTCCGCGCGCTCGCGGAGTGGAACCACACCAAGTCGTTCAATCTGTTCGTCAATCCGTCGGCGGGTACCTACTACTTCGACAGCATCCAGGACTTCCAGAACGGTGTTGCGCAGTCGTTCAGCTACAACAACGCCGGTTCGCTCAATCCCGATGATGCTGCGGTCAACTTCCAGTACGATGCCTTCACCTTCGGTCTGCAGGACGATTGGCGCGTCAACGATCAGCTGACGGTGACCGCCGGCGTTCGCTACGACCTGTTCGGTTCGAGCGACAATCCCGCGCTGAACCCGAACTTCGTCAACCGCTACGGCTTCGGCAACAACTCGTCGATCTCGGGCATCGGCTTGTTCCAGCCGCGCTTCGGCTTCACCTGGAAGGCCACGCCGCGCCTCACCGTCCGCGGTGGCGGTGGCATCTTCGGCGGCGGTTCGCCCGACGTCTACATCGGCAACTCGTTCTCGAACACCGGCGTGATCAACACCTCGATCTCAGCGCGTCAGACCGATGGCGGCATCTTCCAGCTCAACAGCGCAGGAACGACGTCGAACCCCACGGCGGTTTCGATCCTCACCAATCCGTCGTTCACCACGCTCCCCGGTGCGGCCAACACGGCGCTCCAGGCGCAGGCCGCAGGCCTGACGGCCAATCCGAACATCCCGACCTCGATCAATGCGATCGATCCGAACTTCAAGATGGCGAACCAGTTCCGCGCCACCCTGTCGGTCGACTACGATGCCAACCTCGGCCCGCTCGGCGACAATTGGCGGTTCGGTGCGGACGTGCTGTATTCGAAGGTCCGCAGCCAGGTGATCGTCACCGATCTGCGTTCGATCCCGATCGCGGGTTCGTTCACGCCCGACGGTCGCCAGCGTTACCAGAACAAGATTCTGGGCACGAACGGCCTGCCGCTCAACGACTCGGGGCAGGATCTGCTGCTGACCAACACCGACTACGGTCGTGGCTGGATCGGCGTTGCACGCGCCGAGAAGAGCTGGGACTTCGGTCTCACGCTGGGCGGTGCCTTCACCTACCAGGACGTGCGTGACGCGGGCGCGCTGACCTCGTCGCAGGCCGGCTCGATCTACGGCAACGGTGCGAACCTGGACGCGAACTTCGGTGGCCCCGGCCACTCGAATGACGAAGTCCGCTGGGCGTTCCGCTACAACCTGTCGTTCGAGCGCGCTTTCTTCGGCGAGTACAAGACCCGTCTCGACCTGTTCGGCACGACCCGCGCGGGTTCGCCGTACAGCTACGTGATGCAGGACATCAACAGCACGCGTTCGAACGTGTTCGGCACCGCCGGCTCGAACTCGCGCTACCTGTTCTACGTACCGACCGGGATCAACGACTCGAAGGTCGTCTACGACAGCGCTGCCACCGCGGAGCGCATCAACACGATCATCGAGGGTTCGGGGCTGAAGGACTATCGCGGTCAGATCGCGCCGCGTAACGCCTTCCGCTCGAAGGCCTTCACGCGCGTCGATCTCCACCTCGAGCAGGAACTGCCGCTTCCGCTCGGCGCGAAGTTCTCGATCTTCGGTGACATCGAAAACTTCACCAACTTCCTCAACAGCAAGTGGGGCCAGCAGCTGCGCAACAGCTTCCCGTATCGCAAGATCGTCGCGCGTGCGGATTGTGTCGCTGCGGGAACCAACGCCTGCGCACAGTACCGTTATTCGGCGCCGAGCACCGATACCGTGCTGGCCGACGAACTCGTCACCACCAACGGTTCGTCGCTCTACTCGATCCGTATCGGCGCGCGCATCAGCTTCTAAGCCACGCGCGAACCACGAAAAACGGAGGGAGGGGACGCGAGTTCCCTCCCTTTTTTTGGACCTTTTTCTCATAGGCGCGTCGCAGCGCATGTGCTTATCTTCCGGACAAACGGGCGCACCCATCATCCTGTCTCGGGAGACCTTCCTGCCATGAATTCCATTCGCCTCACGCGCGGCGCGCTGTTCCTCGCCGCCGCCGCTCTCGCACCTCTGGCGCAGGCGCAGGCCGCGACGTGCGGCACGGCCGGCGCAAAGCCCCTGACCGTGGGAACGGTCGCACGGGTCGAACCGGGGCCGGCGCGCAATTTCACGCTCGAGCTCGGCGTGCGCGAAGGGGTGATCGTCGACATCGCCTCGCTCGCGGCGAAGGCCACCGCCGGCGATGACGAGGACGAGCACGATCATGGCGATGCCGCCGCGACGCCCGTGGTCCAGACCATCCGACTCTGTGATGCCAAGGGCAACGTGCTCGCGCCGCAGCCGGGCGAAGTCTTCGTCAAGGGCGGCAGTCTGACCAATACCGAAGACGGCCAGCGCCTGCGCTTCTATGCGACCGCTGCCGGGACCTATCTCGTTTCGGTCGCCGCCAGCGGCGATGCCCGCGAGATTCTCGTGCGCCGCCGCGAAGGCGGGACGATCGCGCAGCCGGTCGTCTCGGCAAGCCTGGGCCGCGCGCAGAAGGGCATCACCTCGTCGGGGACGCCGATGGTCTTCTCCTTCTCCGGCAGCGCCGGCCAGTGGGTCGAACTCAAGTCGACCTCGGAGAAGGACACGCTGCTGCGGCTCGCCGCACCCGATCGCGAGGGCAACTATGCTGTCGTCGCCGAGAACGACGACAGCGATGGGCTGAACCCGGTGATCCGCCGCAAGCTGCCGAGCACGGGCACCTATTACGTCCAGGTCGATTCGCTGTCCGACGAACCAGGCGAGTTCGAACTCTCGCTCGAGCCGACGACCGCTCCCAAGCCGCCGCCGCCGCCGATCGCTCTGCGTGCCGGCGCTGCGGTTTCGGGCAAGCTCGCCGATGGCGATGCGGTGGTGGTCTATGCGCTCCCGGTCGTGGCGGGGAAGAGCTACCGGCTCGAGCTGACCGCCGAATACGACGGCGTGGTCGCGATCGGCGTGCCCAACCCGGTCGAGCCCGAGGACGGCGGCAGCAGCGCCGATGCCGGCTTCACCGAGATCAAGTCGCAGGACAGCGGCACGACCGGCACCGAAAAGCTGAACTTCACCGCGCGTGGCAACGGCCAGGTGCTGGTGCGCATCAAGAGCTTTGGCATCGGCGAAACCGACGGTTCGTTCACGCTGAAGGCGGTCGATCTGTGACTTCGATTGGCGCATCGACCCCGGATCGCGGTTATGCCTTGCGCATCGCGCTCGCGCTTGTGGTCGCGGGGTTGGTCGTCAACGGATTGATCGTGCGGCTGTGGCTTGGCGGCAACGGACGCATCCTGTTTTACGAGACCGATCGGCTTGCCGATTTCGTCAAACATACCATGTCGTTCCCCGGAGGTGCGCTCGCCCCTTCGTTCTATCCCGAACTCATCGCGCATTTCCAAAGCGACATCGAAATCTTCGCGCGCGTCCATGGGCATTTTCACAACATGCCCGAAACCGTGCTGCTGACGCTGGCGGTCAGGCCATTGTTCAGCCTGATCGATCCGATAGTGCTTTACATGATCTTCGCGAGCCTATGCGTTCTGATCTGGGCCAGCGTGTGTCATCGCCATGCGGACGCGGAGGCGCGTCCCTATGCCCTAGGTCTGGCTCTAGCCAACTATCCGCTCTTGCTCATGCTCGATCGCGGCAATCTGTTCTCCGCTATCACCGCGATCTGCCTGGCCGTCGCGCTTCTCCGAAAGCGGCAGGACTGGCTGGCGACGATGCTCATCGCGGTCGCGGTGAACATTCGTCCCAACGTGGCGGTGATCGTCCTGCCGCTTCTGGCTTGGGACCGGGCGACCTTCGCATTCGTGGCGCGGACCTTCATCGTGGGCGTCGTACTCGGCTTCGGCAGCCTAGCGATCGATAACGTGATATACCCTGCCTATACGCTGCAATCTTGGCTCCGCGGCCTGCAACTCTACAACGATACCTATACGCTCGGCCGTTTCGGCACGGAGTACGGGTCATCGCTCTGGGGTGCGCTGCGCCATGTGCTTCCAGTTACCGGGAGGGCAGTAGTGCTCTGCATGCTTGCCGGGCTCTTGCCGCTCGTGCTCGCATGGTTGTGGCGCAATCGACTGAGCTATGCGGCGTCATGTTTCTTGGCGATGGCTGCCTGCGCGCTGTCTACGGCGGTGTTCGGCGATTATCACTTGCTGATTTTCTTGGTGCCATTGCTTATTCTGCGGCGTGAAGATCCGGCGTTCTGGCCGATCCTACTCGGAGCCTGCTGGGTGCTCACGCCCAAGAACTATACTCCGAACGATGTGCTCTCGTGGCAGGTCTTTCTCAATCCGGCCGGGACGGTTCTCGCGGTACTCGGGATTGCGCAGGCCTATCGCAATCGCGTCTACGGAATATCCACTCCCCATACCGTCGAAGGTCAATCGTAGACGCAGCCGTCGAGCGCCGAATTGCGTACGACGCCGCTGCGCCGGGCGATCGTATTGCCGTGACGGCGGGTGAAGCCGGTCGCGTTGGTCACGGCACGGCGCTTGGGGCTGGGGAGCGCGGCGGCGATGCGTGCGGCCTCGACCGGCGAGAGCTTGGCGGCCGAATGGCGGTAATAGCGCTGGGCACCGGCCTCTACGCCATAGGTGCCGATCCCGGTCTCGGCGACGTTGAGGTACACCTCCATGATCCGCCGCTTGCCCCAGATCGTCTCGATCAGGAAGGTGAACCAGGTCTCGAAGCCCTTGCGCAAATAGCGTGTCCAGCCCGTGCCCTGCCAGAGGAACACGTTTTTCGCGGCCTGCTGGCTGATCGTCGAGCCGCCGCGGATGCGGCCCCCCCCCTTTGCTCTTGTAGCGGCGTTGCGCTCCATCGCCTGCTCGATCGCGGCGCGATCGAAGCCGTTGTGCGTGCAGAACTTGCCGTCCTCGCCGGCGATCACGGCGGCGACCATGTCGCGGTCGATCCGGCTAAGCGGCTCCCAGTCCTTCTCGAAGCCGTTGGGATCGAGCAGCATCGTCAGGGTCACCGGCGGCGGGACGAAACGATATAGGATCGTCAGGCCGACGCTGATCGCGAGGAACCAGACGATCGCCCGGCCGATCCACCAGCCCATGCGATAGGCGAAACCGCGTTCGGACCGAGGCGTGGTGCGCTTGAAGATCGAGACCATATGGCATGTGGTTAGCGGGGAAGGGCGGGGGGATGCAATCGGCTGTTTTCCGCCTGCACGACGATCACCGGCGATGACATTCGCCGCCGCCGTGCCTATCTTGGCGGCAATGGCCGTCTCGACCGTTCCGCTCCAGCTCTTCCGGCGTTTTATCGCGCCGTTGCTGTTGCTGGTGATCTCGGTTCATGCGCTCACCCCACTAGGCCAGCCGTTGCAGCGGGTTTCGGGATCGGCCTTCAGCGCCGAGACCGTCGAAGTCTCGCTGCGTTCGGGCCAGCGCGGGCAGGTGATCAAGCAGGCCGAGGCGCCGAAACCGATGCTCGCCGACCTGCCGGTCACGGCTCCGATGCCGCGCCAGGCCGAGGTCTCCGCTGCCAGGTCCGTGATCCCGGGCCTCGGGCCGACCGGTCCGCCGCCGGCCAGCCGCACGATCTTCAGTCCGCTCTCGCCGAGGGCACCGCCCGCCGCCTGATGGAAGCCGGCCGCCTGCGCGCGGCCATACCTCCCATCATGCGAGCAGGCCCATGACCACCAGCAAGACCGACACATCGGAGCGCAAGCTCAGCCGCCGCGCCATCGAGCGCATCATCGCGCACTACCCCGACATCGGCGAAGAGCAGCTCCACCGGCTGTTCGACTACTTCCGGCTCGAAGCGAGTTCGGGCGACGTCGCGCGTATCGCGACCAATCCGCGGATCCGGCCGCAGTATCGCCAGCTCTGCCGTGATCACCGCATCGACCGGCTGCGATCGGTCGATCGCCTGTTCGGCGTGGTCGCGGCGGTGCTGGCGGCAGTGAGCCTCGTCTCGCTGACCGCCGGTTCCTGAGGCGGGAGAGCCCATGCCGCATCACATGCCGCTCATCGGCACGATCGTCGCCGGTCTCGTCATCGCCTTCATCCTCGGCGCGATCGCGCATCGCTTGCGGATGCCGCCGCTCGTCGGCTACCTGCTCGCGGGCGTGGTGGTCGGCCCCTCCACCCCGGGGTTCGTCGCCGATGGCAAGCTTGCGGCCGAGCTCGCCGAGATCGGCGTGATCCTGCTGATGTTCGGCGTGGGGCTCCATTTCACGCTCAAGGACCTGCTCGCGGTACGCCGGATCGCCGTGCCCGGCGCGGTCGTGCAGATCGGCGTGGCCGTGGCGCTCGGCACCGGGCTTGGGCTGTGGCTTGGCTGGACCCTGCTGGCGAGCGTGATCTTCGGCCTCGCGCTGTCCGTGGCAAGCACGGTCGTGCTGCTGCGTGCGCTGCAGTCGCGCGATCTGGTCCAGACCGAGCGCGGCCGCATCGCCGTCGGCTGGCTGATCGTCGAGGACCTGGCCATGGTCCTGGCGCTGGTCCTGCTGCCGCCGATCGTCGCGCTGCAGTTCGGGCAGAACGGCGCGGGCATGGGCGACCTGCTGCGCGCGCTCGGCGAGGTCGTGCTCAAGCTCGCGGGCTTCATGGCCTTCATGCTGATCGTCGCGCGCAAGGTGATCCCGTTGGCGCTGCACTGGGTCGCGCATTCGGGATCGCGCGAGCTGTTCCGCCTGGCCGTGCTGGCGATCGCGCTCGGCGTGGCGCTGGGCGCGACGATGATGTTCGACGTGTCGCTGGCGCTCGGCGCCTTCTTCGCCGGCATGATCCTCGGCGATACCCAACTCAGCCGGCGCGCGGCTGAAGAGACGCTGCCGCTGCGCGACGCCTTCGCCGTGCTGTTCTTCGTCTCGGTCGGCATGCTGTTCGATCCGGCCGTGGTGGTCGAGCGGCCGGGACCATTGCTGGCGACCTTGGCGATCATCGTCTTCGGCAAGTCGCTCGCGGCCTATGCCATCGTCCGGCTGTTCGGCCATCCCGGCTCGACCGCGCTGACGATCTCGGCCAGCCTCGCGCAGATCGGCGAGTTCTCGTTCATCCTCGCGGGGCTGGGCGTGACGCTTGGCGCGTTGCCGGCCGAGGCGCAGGATCTGATCCTGGCGGGCGCGATCCTTTCGATCCTGATCAACCCGCTCCTGTTCAAGCTGATCGTGCCGCGTCGTCGTTCCGATGCGGCGGGTATCGCGCCGGCTGCCTCTGCGCCCGCCACACCGGCCCGCGTTGTGCTTGTCGGCTATGGCCGCGTTGGTCAGTCGATCGCCAGGCGGCTGTCGGGCGACGACCACGTCCTGACCGTGATCGAGGACCAGAGCGACATGGCGGCTTTCGCGCGCGAAGCGGGGCTTAAGGTCGTCGGCGGCGACGCTACGGCCAGCGGCGTGCTCGAGCAGGTCGGGCTTGAAGGCGCGGCGATCCTGCTCGTGGCGATCCCCGAAGGCGTCGAGGCCGGTGTCGTGGTTCGCCGCGCGCGTGAACTTCATCCCAGGCTGCACATCGTCGCACGCGCGCATTCACGAGAGCAGGCCGAGGACCTGCGTCGTTGGGGTGCCGACGAGGTCGTCCTCGCCGAGGAAGAGGCCGCGGCGAGGATGGCGGCCAGTGCGGCGCGGCTGGCGCGGGAATAGCAGCAGCAAGGGAACGCGGGGGTTTCTTCGCTGCGCATGTGATGTACCAGTCGCGCACGGAGATTTCGTCATGTTCAGATACTGCCCGGCGATCGTTCTATTGGCTGCCGCCACCCCGGCCTTCGCTGATGAGGCGCGCGATTTCTGCGCCGATCGGCCGGGCCTCGGCACGCCGACCTGCACGCTGGCGCCGGGTGCTGCCATGGTCGAGATCGGTGCCGCCGCCTGGGATCACACGCGCGATGCCGCCAGTGTCGAAGACGAGATCGCGCTCGGCGATGCTCTGTTCCGCCTGGGCGTGAGCGAGACGACCGAACTCCAGTTCGGTCTAACCGGCCATGTGATCCAGCGCAACCGCGATCGCGCGACGGGCGCCATAGACCGCGTGTCGGGCCTGGGCGACGGCACGATCGCCATTCGCCAAGGCCTCGCCGGTCCGAACGGAAAGATCGCGCTCCAGGCCTATGTGACCGTGCCGCTGGCCAAACAACCGATCGGCAGCGGCGAATGGAGCGGCGGTCTGTTGTTGCCCTTCGGTTTCGATCTGCCGCGTGGCTTCGAGCTCGATTTCACGCCCGAAATCGATCTCGCGGCGAACGAAAACGGCGATGGGCATCATTTCGCCTGGGGCGGTGTGGTCGGCCTGACGCATGATCTGGCGGAAAACCTCAGCTTGACCGGAGAGCTCGGCGCGCTGCGCGACGAGGATCCCTCTGGCCACACCACCGACGCACGTCTGGCGCTGTCGCTGGCCTGGGAGCCGGTGGAGCGCTTCCAAATCGATTTCGAGGCCGATGCCGGCCTGTCCGACGGCGCGCCCGACCGGACTCTGGCGATTGGCCTGGCCTGGCAATTCCGCTGAGCGAAGGGGAGAGGAATCCGATGAGCGAGGAAATCGCGATCCAGCAGGTGATCAACCGCTACACCGACGGCTGCAACCGGCAGGACTGGCCGCAGGTCATGGCGACTTTTGCCGCGGACGGGATCTGGGAAGTCCAGGGCAACGACATCCAGGGCCACGCGGCGATCCAGCCGGCGATGGCGGCGTTCCTGACGCAGATGGACTATTTCACCCAGATCTCCTCGGCCTCGGTGATCGAGATCGCCGGCGACCGCGCCACCGCGCGCACGACGATCCGCGAATGCGGCAAGTTCAAGGGTCGCGACGAGGTCCTCGAAGTGCTGGGTTTCTATGCCGACGATCTGGTCAAGACCGCGGCAGGTTGGGTTTTCGCACGGCGCAAGTTCACGAGCTTCGGGCTGCATCGCTTTCCGCTCGCACCCGGACCGGCATTGGGCTGAACAGCCGAGGCTCGGTGCCGGGCTTGGCATGGGCCTATGCGTTTCATATACGATTGATATACGAATCGTATATGGAGTCCCCATGGGCATCGTGAATATCGAGGAAGAGCTGCACGATCAGCTGCGTCGGGCAACCAAGGTCTCGTGCCGATCGATCAACGCGCAGGCGGCCTACTGGATCAAGATCGGCATGCTGAGCGAGCTCAACCCGACGCTGAGCTTCAACGAGATCATCGAGCGAGAGCTTCACGCCGCGGGAGTCTCGGCGCCACCGCTGGTGCTCAGCGCGGCATGACCAAGACCCCCGCGGAACTGGTTCTGATGGCCGAGTCCGGCCGGCTGCTGGCCTCCGTCTTCGAGATGCTCGATCGCACGTCGCTGGCGGGGCTCTCGACCTTGGAAGTCGATACGCTGGTCGAGCGTTTCATCGTCGACGAGCTCCAGGCCCGGCCCGCGAGCAAGGGCCAGTACGGCTACGGCTTCGTGCTCAACTGCTCGATCAACGACGTGGTCTGCCACGGCGTGCCCTCGGCCACCGAGATCCTGCGCGACGGCGACATCGTCAACCTCGACATCACGCTCGAGAAGAACGGCTTCATCGCCGATTCGAGCAAGACCTACCTCGTCGGTCAGGTCGATCCGGCCGCGCGGCGGCTGGTCCAAGTCACCTACGAGGCGCTGTGGATGGGTATCCGCACGGTGCGCCCGGGGGCGCGACTGGGCGACATCGGCGCCGCGATCGAGCGCCACGCCAAGCGCCACGGCTATTCGGTCGTGCGCGAATATTGCGGCCACGGCATCGGCCGCGAGATGCACGAGGACCCGCAGATCCTGCACTTCGGCCGGCCAGGCACCGGCATGGTTCTGCGCGAGGGCATGGTCTTCACGATCGAGCCGATGCTCAACCGCGGCCGGCGCTCGGTACGGACCGAAGACGACGGCTGGACCGTCAGGACCCAGGACGGCTCGCTGTCCGCGCAGTTCGAGCATACGGTTGCGGTCACGGCCACGGGCGTGTCGGTGCTGACCCTGCGCGCCGACGAGCGAAGCAGGTCGAAGGCTGCCTGAGCTAGGTCGAGGGCCGCTGCACCCGCTTGCCCTTGGTGCGGCTGGTCAGGTGAAACTGGCCACAGCGATCGCAGCGGTAGTGGCGGAGTTCGATCGTCGCCTCGCGCGCCGTCGTCAGCGCCGCCTCCTCGGAAGCGAACCGCTGTTTCCTTCGGCAGATCGACAGGCGCGTGCGCATCGCGCGGTCATGCGCGGCGCGCGGTGGGCGCGCAAACAAAAACCCCCGCCGGTGAGGGCGGGGGTTCTCGTTCATTGCCTGATACGTCAGGCCGGGATCAACCGCTTCTCGCCTGCGATGCGCTGCATCGCCTTCTGCAGCTTCTCGAAAGCGCGGACTTCGATCTGACGGACGCGCTCGCGGCTGACGTGATAGACTTGGCTGAGCTCTTCGAGCGTCTTCGGGTCCTCGATCAGTCGGCGTTCGGTCAGGATCTGCTTCTCGCGATCGTTGAGGCTCTCCATCGCTTCGACCAGCATGTCGTGACGCAGCCTGGACTCCTGGTCCTCCGCGACGATCTCGTCCTGGAGCGGGCCGTTGTCCTGCAGCATGTCCTGCCACTGGCCTTCGCCGTCCTCGCGGAACGAGACGTTGAGCGACGAGTCGCCACCCATCATCATGCGCCGGTTCATGTTGACCACTTCCTGCTCGGACACGCCGAGCTTGGTCGCGATCGTACGAACGTCGTCGGGATGCAGATCGGCATCCTCGTAGGCGTCGAGGTTCTTCTTCATCCGGCGAAGGTTGAAGAACAGCTTCTTCTGCGCCGCGGTGGTGCCCATCTTCACGAGGCTCCACGACCGCAGGATGAATTCCTGCATCGAAGCCTTGATCCACCACATGGCGTAGGTCGCTAGGCGGAAACCGCGCTCGGGCTCGAACTTCTTGACGCCCTGCATCAAGCCGATGTTGCCTTCGGAAATGAGTTCGGACACCGGCAGGCCGTAGCCGCGGTAGCCCATGGCGATCTTCGCCACGAGGCGCAGGTGGCTCGTCACCAGTTGCGCGGCGGCGTCGGGATCCCCATGTTCCGAGAAGCGCTTGGCGAGCATGTATTCCTGCTCGGGCGCGAGAATCGGGAATTTCTTGATTTCCGACAGGTAGCGATTGAGGCTCTGCTCACCGCCCAGTGTCGGAACGACCGGAAGGTTGCGTTCCATATCTAGTACCCTGTTCCTTGTATGTCGGCGGGCCGATGCAAGACCCTTATATTAGGCGTCTGCTTTTGCCGCCACGTATGAGTAATTTATAACACGAAAGCTTTAGTTCAGTTCCGCAATTCTCCGATCAGTGTGACCATGTCTTCCGGCAATTCCGATATGAAATGCACGGATTTTCCGGTGACCGGATGGACGAAGCCAAGTTCCGCGGCGTGGAGCGCCTGGCGCTGGAAGCCGAGTGCGGAGAGAATCGGCCGAAGCCGTGGAGAGGCGCGTCCATAGACAGGATCCCCCAATAGCGCATGGCCGATTGACGCCATATGAACGCGCACCTGGTGGGTTCGCCCGGTCTCTAGCCGGCATTCAACCAGGCTGGCGTTGCTGAGCGGTTCGAGCGTGCGATAGTGCGTCACCGCGTGCTTGCCGCGCCCGTCCTCGACCAGCGCCATCTTCTTGCGGTTCGTCGTCGAGCGGGCGATCGCGCCGCGAACCGTGCCCGCGGGCGGGATCGGCCGGCCGCCGACCACGGCGCGATAGGCGCGCACGATCGAATGATCGGCGAACTGCCGGGCGAGGCCTTCGTGCGCCGCGTCGCTTTTCGCGGCGACGAGCAGCCCCGAGGTGTCCTTGTCGATGCGATGCACGATCCCGGGACGCGCAACCCCGCCGATGCCCGAGAGCTGGCCGGCGCAGTGGTGCAGCAGCGCGTTTACCAGGGTGCCGTCGAGATTGCCCGCGGCCGGATGGACGACGAGCCCTGCGGGCTTGTCGACCACGATCAGGTGTTCGTCCTCGTAGGCGACGACCAGCGGGATGTCCTGCGCCGCTGCTTCGGCCGGAATCGCTTCGGGCACGCGGATCGCGAAAGGCGTATCTTTCGCGGGCTTGAGCGAGGCCTGGCTGACGGGCTTGCCCGAAAGCGCGATCCGGCCTTCGCCAAGCAGCGCCTTGACGCGCTCGCGCGAGAGGCCGCTGGCGTCGGCCAGCGCCTTGTCGAGCCGCAGCCCGTCCTCGGCGATGACGCCTTCGATGATGCTTTCCGCGCTACCCACGGCTACAAGATGGGGATGGTCCTTCTGGTCACAAGTGATGTTATCGCAACACTGGTTGCAGAAGCTGCGCGAGCCGCGCCAGAGGAGTGTTGCGGGCTGCTGCTGGGGCGCGAAGGTCGCATCGAAGGCGCCATTCCGGCGGCCAATGTGGCGGCCGATCGCCAGCGGCATTTCGAGATCGATCCTGCCGCGCTCTTCGCCGCTCACCGCGCCGCGCGCGCGGGTGGTCCCGAGCTGATCGGCTATTTCCACTCGCATCCCAGCGGCCATCCCGTGCCCTCCGCGACCGATTGCGAGCACGCCAGCGGCGACGACCGCGCCTGGGCGATCGTCGCGGAAGGCACCGTCGCCTTCTGGCGCGATGGCGCGGAGGGCTTCGAGCCGCTTTCCCATTGCGTGGTTGGCGGTTAAGGGAGGGCTGAACAGGAAAGCCGAACACCTATGACCATCAGCTCTCTCGATCTTGCCAGCCTGCTTTGCTCGCGACTTTGCCATGACATGCTGAGCCCGGTCGGGGCGCTCACCAACGGGCTCGAGCTGCTGTCGGACGAAAAAGATCCCGAGATGCGCCAGCGCTGCTTCGAGCTGCTCGAGCAGAGCGCGCGGATCTCTGCCGACAAGCTCAAGTTCTTCCGCCTGGCCTTCGGCGCCGCGGGCGGTTTCGGCGAGATGGTCTCGGTCACCGAAGCGCGTGCTCTCGTCGATGCGCTGGTCGGCAACAACGGCCGGATCGAGGTGAACTGGGCATTGGCGAACGAGTCGCTGCCCAAGCCGGCGGTCAAGACCATGCTCAACCTCGCGCTGATCGCCATCGATTCGCTCGTGCGCGGCGGCACGCTCGACATCGGCGCCGAATTCCGCGCCGACGAGAATGGCCAGGAAGCCAGCGAAATCGTCGTGCGCGCCACGGGTGCCCGCATCGCCTTCGACCAGGACATCGGCCGCGCGCTCGACGGCTCGCTGCCCGACCGCGAGTTGGCCAGCCGGACCGCACCCTCGGCCATGCTGCGCGAACTGGCCTCCAGCCTCGGCGGCCAACTGCAATGGGCACTGTCCGAAGATGCGCTGGTCCTGGGCGCGGTACTTCCCGTCGCGTAAGGAATAAGGTCCGGTGGTCAACCGCTGGCTGGTCCATCACGAAAGAGCGTCGCCCAATTGGGACGAGCGCATGCTGCGCGTCTCGATGGTCGTGCTCCACTACACCGGCATGCGCACCGCGCAGGAAGCGCTCGACCGGCTCTGCGACGCGGAGGCCAAGGTCTCCGCACATTATTTCATCGACGAGGCGGGGCAGGTTACCCAACTGGTGCCCGAGGAGAAGCGTGCCTGGCACGCGGGCAAGTCCTACTGGCGCGGGATCACCGACGTGAATTCGGCCAGCGTCGGCATCGAACTGGCCAATCCCGGACACGAGTGGGGCTATCGCGAATTCCCCGAGGCGCAGATGGATGCCCTGCTGCCGTTGCTGGCGGACATCGTCGAGCGCCACCAGATCGCGCCGGTCAACGTCGTCGGTCATTCGGACATCGCGCCCGCGCGCAAGCTCGATCCGGGTGAACTGTTCGACTGGCCGCGGCTGGGCAAGCTGCGGCTGGCCGTGCCGATCCCCAAGGCCAAGATGAACCTGCTCTACGACAATCCCGGGGCCTTCTACCTGGCGCTCGAGCGGTTCGGCTACGACGTCGCCGACGGCCATGCCGCGGTGCGCGCCTTCGAGCGACGCTGGCGGCCCAACAAGATCGAGGGCGAGATCGACGGGCAGCTTGGGGGAATCCTGTTCGAGCTGCTGTTGGAGCGCGACAGCTGACGTGCTAGGGCGCGCCTGCCGGGGGACCGGGCAGCCGCGTCATCCTTCGGGATGCCGAGGAAAGTCCGGGCTCCACGAAACAAGGGTGGCGGGTAACGCCCGCCGGGCGCAAGCTTAGGGAAAGTGCCACAGAGAGCAGACCGCCTGTTTACAGGTAAGGGTGAAAGGGTGCGGTAAGAGCGCACCGCGCGGCCGGTAACGGTTGCGGCATGGCAAACCCCACCCGGAGCAAGACCGAATAGGGGCGGCGGGCTTGTCTACGTCCGAAAGGATACGGGACAGGCGGGGCGGTTTCGGCCCCTGATCGCCCGGGTTGGTCGCTGGAGCGGCGTAGCAATGCGTCGCCAAGAGGAATGGCTGCCGTCGTCCGCATGTCCCTTTCGGGATACTACGGGCGTCACAGAACCCGGCTTACAGGTCCCCCGGCAAATTTCGGGACTTTGGGCTCAGACGGGGCGGGTATCGACCACGATCGCGCCATCGCGCTCTTCGGTGGCGATCAGCCAGCGCCGTTCGCCCTCGAGGCCGAGCGCGGTCAGCCGTCCCGACTTGTAGGCGCCGGTGTCGATGCCGATGCGGTTGCGGCGCAGGTCCGGTTCGGCGGTGATCGTATGGCCGTGCACCACCATGAATCCGTGGCTGTCGGCGTAGTCGAGGAAGGGCTCGCGGATCCAGCGCATGTCCTCGACCGTCTGGGTGCCGATCGGCACGCCCGGTCGGATGCCGGCGTGGACGAACAGGTAGTCGCCGAGCGCGACGAAATCCTCGAAGCCGGCGATGAAGGCGAGGTCCTCGGACGGAATCGCCCGGCGCATCAGGGCCTGTGTTCCGGCGAGGTCGGCCGTGGCGAGATCGGCGGGGGCGACCCCGTAGGACTGGATCGTCGCGTCGCCGCCATAGAGCAGGAAGCCGCGCAGGACCGCGGGATCGTCGAAACTTTCGAGCAGCTTTTCCTCGTGGTTGCCGCAGATCACGCGAACCTTGCGTCGGCTCTGCCAATCGCGCGTCGCAGCCACGACCCCGGCGCTGTCGGGGCCGCGGTCGATGAGATCGCCGAGCAGGATCACGGTCGTCTCGGCCAAGCCGCGAGCCGCGTCGTCGGCCTCGATCGCCGCAGCCAGGGTTTCGAACAGATCGAGCCGGCCGTGGACGTCGCCGATCGCATAGACGCGCTCTCCCGCGGGAACCGCGGCAGCGGCCTGCGACGTTTGTCGCGCGAAAAACTGGCGGATCGACTTGAGCATCGTGGGCTCTGTTACGCCCGGAATGCTTGCCACGCGAGGCCTGGATGCGGGCGGGCAAACCTGTTGCCCAAAATCCTCGCCACCGCAGCAGCGTCGCGGCCCGGCTGAAAACGGCTTGTGCGATCCCGTCAGGCTGTGCAGCCCGAGAGTTGGCCTCTTACGGGAATTCATTCATGCCTTCGTCCTTCCGCGCTTTCGCTGCCGTCGCCTTGCTGGCTGGCAGCATGCTGACCTCGGCGACCGCCTTCGCTGACGAGACCGATCCGCCCAGCGAGATCACGCTCCACGGGCATGCGGCACTGGTCAGCGACTACCGCTTTCGCGGCCTCTCGCGTTCGAGCGGCGATCCGGCAGTTCAGGGCGCGATCGAAGTCAGCCACGCCAGCGGGTTCTATGCGGGCCTCGGTATCTCCTCGCTCGATCTCGGTGCCGTTGGGCCGCTGACCGGTCCGGTCCACAGCGACATGCAACTCGACGTCTATGGCGGCTGGACCGGCCCGCTGACGGGCGGCTGGAATGCCGACGTGGGCCTCCTCTATTACGCCTTTCCCGCGGGCAATTTCGGCAAGGCCGAGTTCTTCGAGCCCTATGCTTCGGTCTCGACGACGCTCGGCCCGCTCAGCGGCAAGCTCGGCGTGAAATATGCCTGGAAGCAGCAGGCGCTGAACTTCAACGGCGGCCGCAAGGACGACAATCTCTACGTCCACCTCGATCTCGGCGCGGGGATCCCCAACACGCCGGTCTCGCTTTCGGCGCGGCTCGGTTACACCGATGGCGCGCTCTCGCCCAAATACGCGACGGGCGAGACCCTGGACTATGCCGGCGGGCTCGATTGGGCGCTGGGCGCGAGCTATGCGATCACGCCGTTCCTGTCGGTCGGCGGCCAGTACGTCGGCGTCCAGGGGCGCTCGATCGACGGCTATTCGAACGATACCGTGGTGGGCACGCTCAAGCTGTCTTTCTGATTTCGCCGGCGACGGTTTAAAAATCGGTCCGCGGGCCTAGATTGCGGCAACCTCCGCGCTGCCTCCTTGCGCGCGACGAAGCGAAAGACCGATCCGTGAGCAAATTCCTCCACACCATGATCCGCGTGACCGATCCGGCGAAGACGATCGCCTTCTTCGAACTGTTCGGCGTCCGCGAGGTGCGGCGATTCGATAACGAGAAGGGGCGCTTCACCCTGATCTTCCTCGCTGCCGAGGGCCAGGAGGGCGTCGCCGAGGTCGAGCTGACGCACAACTGGCCCGATGAGAACGGGAACGCGGAGGACTACAAGGGCGGGCGCAATTTCGGCCATCTCGCCTATGGCGTGGCCGACATCTACGCGACCTGTCAGGCGCTGGCTGACGCCGGGGTGACGATCAACCGTCCGCCGCGCGACGGCCACATGGCCTTCGTCCGCTCGCCCGACGGCATCTCGGTCGAACTGCTCCAGCAGGGCGAGCGCCTGGCACCGCAGGAGCCCTGGGCGAGCGCGCCGAACATCGGCGAGTGGTAGGGTTCAGGCGCCGCGCATCGGCGGCGCCAGCCTGAGCACGAGATAGCCGGCGAGCGCCGAAAGGAGCGAGCCGGCGAGCACGCCGAGCTTGGCCTGCTCGACCAGCGCGGGGTGCGCGGGAAAAGCCAGCGCGCCGATGAACAGGCTCATCGTGAAGCCGATGCCGCAGAGCAGCGCCAGACCCCAGAGCTGGAGCCGGCTCGCACCTTCGGGCGGGCGTGCCAGGCCCAGGCGTTCGGCCAGCAGGATCGCGCCGAAGATGCCCACCTGCTTGCCGAGGAACAGGCCGGCGGCAATGGCGAGCGGCAGCGGCGCGAGCAGATCGGAGAGCCCGAGCCCGGCGAGGCTCACCCCGGCATTGGCGAACCCGAACAGCGGTACGATGAGATAGCCGTTCCACGGCACCAGCGCGTGCTCGAGCCGCAGCAGCAGGCTGTCGCCCGATCGATCGGGCCGGAGCGGGATCGTCAGCGCGGCGAGCACGCCGGCCACGGTCGCGTGGACGCCCGAATGGAGCATGCAGTACCAGAGCGCGGCGGCGAGCAGCACGTAGGGCAGCGGACGGCCGACCCGCAGCGCGCCGAGAATGGCCATGCCGGCCAGCAGCACGAGGCTCGCGACCAGCCAGCCCGCCGCGATCTGCGCGGTGTAGAACAGCGCGATGATCGCCACCGCGCCGAGGTCGTCGACGATCGCCACGGTCAGCAGGAACAGGCGCAGCGAGGGCGGCAGGCGGCGTCCGAGCAGCCCGAGGACGCCGAGCGCGAAGGCGATGTCGGTCGCCGCCGGGATCGCCCAGCCGCGATGGAGATCGGCTTGTCCCGCCGCGAAGAGGAGAAAAACCAGCGCCGGCGCGGCCATCCCCGCGGCCGCGGCCAGCACCGGCAGCCGCCGCCGTGCGGGATCGGCCAGCGCCCCGGCCAGGACCTCGCGCTTGATCTCCAGCCCGACGGTAAAGAAGAACACGGCCATCAGTGCGTCGTTGATCCAGTGGTGGAGCGTGGGCAGCCTGGCTATCGGACTTCCCGGCAGCGGATCGTGCAACATGGCGTGATAGGCATGGGCAAGCGGCGAGTTGGCCACGACGATCGCTGCCGCGGCGACCGCCATCAGGATCAGCCCGGCACCCGCGTCACCGCCGAGGGTTCGCGTCAGGAAACCGGCCAGGCGGCTCGCGGCGGAAAGTGTTCGGCGTTGCATGCCCCCTTGTGGGTGGCGTGCAGTATCGTTGCAAGTCGGTCGCAATGACTTTAACCTGCCTTGCAAGGACAGATTCCGCAGGGGGGAATCGGGGCGCATGGGGTCCGAGGGCATTACCATCTTGCCGCAGGTGCTCGACTGGCTGCAGCTGGTCGAATACGAACTGCTGTTGTTCGCTTCGTTCTGGTTCGTGCTCGGCGCGCTGGACGAATTTGCGATCGACGCCCTGTTCGTCTGGCTCAAGCTGACGGGCCGTGCCCAGGTGCGGCGGCTGCCGCGCGGTGCCGAAACCCGCCCGCTGGGTGGCCGCGTGGCCGTTCTCGTGCCCGCCTGGCGCGAGGACGCGGTGATCGGCGAGATGATCGCGCATAGCCTCAAGGCCTGGCCGCAGCGCGAACTGCGGCTCTACGTCGGCTGTTATGCCAACGACCCGGCGACGCTGGCGGCGGCGATGGCTGGTGCCGGCGAGGATCCGCGCGTGCGTCTGATCGTCAACGAGCGCGCCGGGCCGACCACCAAGGCGGATTGCCTCAACCGTCTCTACGCCGCGGTCTGTGCCGACGAGGCGCGCAGTGGCCAGGCTTTCGCGAGCGTGATCCTGCATGACGCCGAGGACATGGTCCATCCCGCGGCCCTGGCGGCCATGGCGCAGGCGCTGACCGAAGTCGACTTCGTGCAGATCCCGGTGCGCCCGGAGCCGCAACCGAAATCGCCCTGGGTCGCCGGGCACTATTCGGACGAGTTCGCCGAGTCCCATGCCAAGGCCCTGGTCGTGCGCGATGCGATCGGCGCGGCGATTCCGGCGGCCGGCGTCGGCTGCGGTTTCGCGCGGGCGACGCTCTCGCAATTGGCCCTGGTGCGGATGGAGGAGGGCGGCTCGGGTCCCTTCGCGAGCGAATGCCTGACCGAGGACTACGAACTTGGCGTGCTCGTCTATCGCACCGGTGGCCGGAGCCGTTTTCTGCGGCTTCGCGATGCCAATGGTGATCTCGTGGCGACGCGTGCCTATTTTCCGAGCGAGCTCGAATTCGCGATCCGGCAGAAAGCGCGCTGGATCCACGGGATCGCGCTGCAGGGCTGGGATCGCCTCGGCTGGTCGAACAAGCCGCTCGACATGTGGATGGCTCTGCGCGACCGGCATGGGCCGCTGACCTCGGCCGTGCTGGGGGCAGCCTATCTGCTCTTGGCGGTCGAACTCGTCCTCGCACCGGCGCGACTCATGGGCTGGACCTCGAGCGAACCCGTCGAGCCGCTGATGCGGGTGTTGATCTCGATCAGCTTCCTCGCTTTCCTCTGGCGTGCGCTCTGGCGTTTCGGCCTGACCGCGCGAGAATACGGCCTCGTCGAAGGCGCGCGGGCGGTCCTGCGTATTCCGGTGGCGAACGTGGTCGCGATCCTGGCGGGACTGCGGGCGTTGCGCGCCTATATCCGCACGCTGCGCGGCGAACTGGTGCAATGGGACAAGACGCATCACGCGGCCCATCCCGCGGCGATGGTGCAGGTCGCACGATGAACTCGGCACGCTCTTATCGCGGTCAGCCGCTGGTCGCGTTGATCGCCCTGCTCGGCGGCTGGGTCGTGCTGCGCGTCATCGTCTGGGAGACGAGCGCGCCGACATCCGCAGTTTTCGAGACGGCAAGACCGGTGATCGCCGTACCCGCGTCGCGCGAACCGACGCAGGCTACGCCGAGGCCCTCCTTGCCGCCGCCATACGCAGCTCAGGCATCACGCTTCGTTCCGCCGCCCGCGCCGCCGCAACCCTGGTCGCAGCAGGGTAAGGTGTTGCAGATGCCGCGGGCCGTGCGCTCGTCGCCGATGCCGCGCGAGGCGGTCGAACCGGTGCCGGTCCGGCTTTCGGCAGCGCATCAGCTCCTGTGGATGGCGGCGCTTTCGCAGATACCCTTGCCGGCAATAGCCTCGACGGCCGTGACACGACCGGAGCCGTCGCCAGGTCTCGAGCCCCGTGCGGCGTCGCCTTCGCGCTGGTCGGCCGACGGCTGGCTGCTCCTGCGCCGCGGCGGCACGGTCTCGCCGGCCGGCGGTTTCGCGCCGGCGACCTATGGCGCGAGCCAGGTCGGCGCGGTCGTGCGCTATCGGCTTGCGCCGCAGAGCGCGCAGCGCCCCGCGCTCTATCTGCGGGGCAGCGCCGCGCTCAACGGCTCGCGCGAGCGCGAGGCGGCGTTGGGGATCGCGGCGCGGCCGATCGCGGGCTTGCCGGTCTCGGTCGCGGCCGAAGTGCGAGTCAATTCGCAGCCCAGCGGCACGCGCGCGGGTCCGGCGGCCTTTGCCTACACCGAATTCGCGCCGGTCGACCTGCCGCTGGCGGCGCGCGCCGAATTCTATGCCCAGGCCGGCTATGTCGGCGGCAATTTCGCCAGCGCCTTTGCCGACGGCCAAGTCCGTGTCGATCGCCGGTTGGTACGTCTCGGCCGCGGCGAGTTGCGTGCGGGCGCTGGCATCTGGGGCGGGGCGCAGAAGGGGGCCTCGCGGCTCGATGTCGGGCCGACCGCGGTCGTCGGCCTGCCGATCGGCGAGCGGGCCGGCGCGCGGCTCGGAGTCGACTGGCGTTTCCGCATCGCGGGCAATGCCGTGCCCAGTTCTGGGCCTGCGCTGACGCTGTCCGCAGGTTTCTGACCTCGCGCCGGCTTGCCTTGCCGGCCGGGGTTCGCGACAAGACGTTCAGATGGATGTCTACCTTCCGATCGCCAACCTCTCGGTCAACGGCCTGATCATCGTCGCGCTCGGCGCGCTGACCGGTGTGCTGTCGGGACTGTTCGGTGTCGGCGGCGGCTTCCTGACGACGCCGCTGCTGATCTTCTACGGCGTTCCCCCGACCGTTGCCGCGGCTTCGGCCGCGAGCCAGGTGACCGGCGCCAGCGTTTCGGGCGTCTTCGCGCACTCGCGGCGCGGCGGGGTCGACGTCCAGATGGGTGCGGTGCTCGTTGCGGGCGGCATCCTGGGGACGGGTATCGGCGCGGCGCTGTTCCGGCTGCTCGAGGAACTCGGCCAGATCGATACGGTGATCAACGTGCTCTATGTCGTGCTGCTCGGCTCGATCGGCGGGCTGATGGCACGCGAGTCGATCCAAACGATCCGCGCACAGCGCAGCGGCGTGCCGATCCCGGCGGCCAAGCGCCGCCATCACCCGCTCGTCGCCAGCCTGCCGCTGCGCTGGCGATTCTACAAATCGGGGCTCTACATCTCGCCGCTGGCGCCGCTGCTGCTGGGTGTGGCGACGGGCATCCTGACGATGCTGATGGGCATCGGCGGCGGCTTCGTGCTGGTGCCGGCCATGCTCTACATCCTGGGCATGAGCGCCAGCGTGGTCGTCGGCACCTCGCTGTTCCAGATCCTGTTCGTCACCATGGCGACGACGATGATGCATGCACTGACCACCAAGGCGGTGGACATCGTGCTCGCGGCGCTGCTGCTGCTCGGCTCTGTCACCGGCGCGCAGCTCGGCGCGCAGTTCGCGCAGAAGGCGAGCCCGGTCTATCTGCGCCTCGTGCTTGCGGCGATCGTCCTGCTCGTGGCGCTGCGGCTGTTCCTGGGGCTGACCTATCGGCCCGACGAGATATTCACGGTCTCTCCGTTGTGAAACGGCTGCTCGCCCTGTTCGCTCTGGTCCTGCTCACCGGAGCCCGCGATCCGATCCTCGTGCCTGAAGTCTCGCAACACACGGTCCAGGTGCGCCAGGGCTTCACCGGCACCGAACTGCTGCTCTTCGGCGCGATCCTCAACCCCGAGGGAACGCGCGCCGGCCGCGACTACGACATCGCGGTCGTGCTCAAGGGACCGATCCAGTCGATCCTGGTGCGCGAGAAGCGCAAGGTGGCCGGGCTCTGGATCAATGTCGACAGCACAGGCTTCCGCTCGGCGCCGCTGTTCTACGGGGTGGCCTCTTCGCGGCCGATCCGTCAGATCGTCGACGAGAAGACCGCGGCGATCTATGAACTCGGCCTGCCCTCGCTGCAGCTTTCGCCGATCGGCACGATCGACACGCCGGTGCAGGAGCGCTTCGCCGCGGGGCTGGTCGATCTCAACCGCCGCGGCCAGCTCTATCAGGAGCAGGACAATGGCGTGAAGATCAGCGAGCAGGTGCTCTACCAGGCACGCATTGCCCTGCCGTCGAGCGTGCCGACCGGTGAATACACCGCCGAAACCTTCGCGATCCAGAAAGGCCGTGTGGTCGCTTCGGCGATCAGCCGGGTCGAGGTGCGCAAGACGGGCTTCGAGGGCGCGATCGTGCGCTTCGCCGACCAGCAGAGCTTTTGGTACGGCCTGCTCGCGGTCAGCGTCTCGGTGCTGATGGGGTGGGTCGCAGGTCGCCTGTTCGCGCTGGTCTGAGGGGCTTCGGGAGCGCCGATTTAGGGCGATGTTAACGACTGACTACTACGCATTTGCCGAATACCTGGAGCGCGGTGAATGTCCGACATGAGCATACATGGCTTTGATAAGGCCCAGCCGGCGAGCCCCGCCGACGTCGCCGCGGTTTCGGTCAACGCCACCCAGCCGATCGGCGTGGTGCTCGACGTCAGCGGTTCGGGCAGCCAGATCGCCTTCGACGCGCAGCGGCTCAACGAATGCGCGCAGGACCGCGATCCCTCGGTTGCGCTTTCCGGCCAGGTCGGCAGCCAGGTCAAGATCCGCGTCGGCAATTCCTGGCTGCTTGCCAGTGTGCGCAACCAGAAGCAGGATCAGCGCAACGGTGGCGGTATCCTTTCGGCGGTCGACTTCCTGGGCGAGGGCGAGGAGGAGCGGCTGACCGGCCGCATCCACTCCTTCCGCCGCGGCGTCACCGGCTATCCGATCCCCGGCGCGCTGGTCTATCCAGCGACCTCGGCCGACCTCAAGCAGATCTACGCCAGCGATGGCCGCGCCGCGATCCAGATCGGCAACGTCTATCCGACCAAGGACATCCGCGCCGGTCTCTATACCGATGCGCTGCTGGGCAAGCATTTCGCGCTGCTCGGCTCGACGGGTACCGGCAAGTCGACCAGCGCCGCGCTGATCCTCCACCGGATCTGCGAATCCGCGCCCGAAGGCCACGTCATCCTGATCGACCCGCACGGCGAATATTCGGCGGCCTTCCGCAACAACGGCGTGATCCTCGACGTCACCAACCTGCAGATGCCCTACTGGCTGATGAACTTCGAGGAGCATTGCGAGATGTTCCTGACCTCGTCGGGCAACGAGCGCCAGCAGGACGCCGACATCCTTTCGCGCTGCCTGCTGCAGGCGCGCTCGAAGAACCGGCTGGCCGAGCAGATGGGCAAGATCACCGTCGACGCGCCGATCCCCTATCTGCTCTCGGACCTGTCCAACATTCTCCAGAACGAGATGGGCAAGCTCGACAAGGCAACCAATTCGGCGCCCTACATGCGTGTCAAGACCAAGCTCGACGAGCTCAAGTCCGACCCGCGCTATCAGTTCATGTTCTCGGGCATGCTGGTCGGCGACACGATGGCCGAATTCATCGCCAAGATCTTCCGCCTGCCGGCGCGCGGCAAGCCGATCTCGATCATCGACGTCTCTGGCGTGCCTTCGGAAATCACCTCGACCGTGGTCGCGGTGCTGAGCCGTCTGGTCTTCGACTTCGCGGTCTGGGGCCGCGAGGAGAAGACGCGGCCGATCCTGCTCGTCTGCGAGGAGGCGCACCGCTACGTTCCCAACGAGAAGAACGCCGACGGCTCGTCGGTCGGCAAGATCCTTTCGCGCATCGCCAAGGAGGGCCGCAAATACGGCATCTCGCTGGGCCTGATCACGCAGCGGCCTTCGGATCTTGCCGAAGGCGTGCTGTCGCAGTGCGGCACGATCATCTCGATGCGTCTCAACAACGACCGCGACCAGGCCTTCGTCAAGGCGGCCATGCCCGAAGGCGCGCGCGGCTTCCTGGACTCGATCCCGGCGCTTCGCAACCGCGAGTGCATCATCTGCGGCGAGGGCGTCGCGATCCCGATCCGCGTCTCGTTCGACGATCTCGAGGAACACAAGCGGCCGGCCTCGGAAGACCCCTCGTTCAGCGAGCTGTGGAACGGCTCGGGCGGCGAGGAGGACATGGTCTACCGCACCGTCCAGCGCTGGCGCGCCGGCGGACGGTAATTACTCGGCGGGTACGGCCTCGGGCATGCGCGGGGCTTGCGCTTTGGTGCGCCAGCCGCCTCGGGTATAGGCCAGCCACGTCAGGATCACCGAAATCACCGAGCCTGCCGGGAAGGCCCACCATACGGCCTCGCCGCCCAGCCAGGGATAGGTCAGGTAATAGAAGCCGATGCGCGCGGGATACATCGAGATCACCATGACGAGCAGCGGCAGCATGACCGCGCCGTAGGACCGCATCGTGCCCGTCAGCACCATGGTGATGCCGACGAGAATGTAGGTCCAGGTGCAGATCACCTGGACGTGCTCGGCGATCGGGATCGCGGCGCTGCCGTGGCCGAGGAACAAGGTCAGCAGCGGTCCGTCGAACAGCAGCAGCAGGGCCGAGAGCAGCCCAGTAAGCAGGATATTGGCATAGACGCCGGCCATGGTGATCGGCTCGACCCGGTCGTGCCGCGAAGCGCCGACGTTCTGCGCGACCATCGCGCTGACCGCGGTCGAGATCGCGAAGGCGGGCATCTGGATATAGGACCAGATCTGCATCAGCGCGCCATAGGCGGCCGTGGCCATCAGGCCTTCGCGGTTGACCAGCCCCATCATGATCACGCCCGCGACCGAGGTCACCGCCATCTGCCCGCCCATCGGCAGGCCCTTGCCGACGACATAGGCAAGCTCGTCGCGGCTGGGGAACAGATAGGCGAGTTCGCGGCCCTTGAGCCGGATCGGGATGTCGCGCCAATAGATCCAGGCGACCATCGCCAGCAGCCCGCAGAGGCTGGCGATCGCATTGGCCAGGGCCGATCCGGCGATGCCGAGTTCGGGCACCGGGCCGAGGCCGAGGATCAGCACGGGGTTGAGCGCGATGCCGATCAAGGTCGCCAGGATCATCGCATAGAGCGGGGTCTTGGCATCGCCCGCGCCGCGCAGGCTCATCGACACCATCATCGAGACCGTGCCGAAGGGCATCGTCAGGAAGATGATGTCGAGATATTCGAGCGCCGGCTGGTGGATCGCCGCGGGGGTAGAGAGCGCGCGCAGCAGCGCGTCGCCCGAGAAATAGCCGATCCAGCCGCCGACCAGCGCGATCAGGGCGCAGAAGCCCGTGCCGGCACCGAACACGCGCCGCGCCGCATCGAAATCGCGCGCGCCGAAATGCTGGCCGACCTTAACCGTCGCCGCCATGCCGAAGCCGAAGACGAAGGAGAAGACGAGGAACATCACCATGTTGGCATTGGCCGTCGCGGCCAGGGCCTTGTCGCCGAGCAACTGGCCGACCCAGATCGTGTTGATCGTGCCGCCGAAGGTCTGGAGCACGTTGGAAAACAGCGTGGGGATCGAGAACGTGAGCAGGGTACGCAGAATCGGCCCCTGAGTCAGGTCCTTGTGGCCTGCAGGTCCTCTTCCCGATTCCTCAGCTAGCTTATCATTGCTCACGTACCTCTGGTGTCGCCGAAGAGGTGGATATGCAAGCGATCGGTGAGATTAAATTCATGTTCCGAACAGGTTTGCGCCAGCCAGTGCGACCGCTGGCGGATCGTCGCGCTGTCGCGGCCCTCGGGCATCAGGAAAATGCGCGAGCCGGGGATCGCATGGGCCTGCTGGATCGTGACGACCTCTTCGACGTCGGCGGGCTCGGCCACGACGAATTTGAACCAGGCGCGGGGCTCGGTCGCCCAGTGGGCGAGACGATCGGGATTGAGCGCGAGATCGGCGGGATTGCCGCTGTGCGAGAGCTTGGGGCTGACGTTGTACTGATCGACCAGGGCATCGAGCGCGGGGTGCGGCGGCACCGAGCCGTTGGTCTCGATCTCCACATGGGTGCCGGGAACGAGCCCCTGCAGATGTGCGACCATCCGCGCGAGCGCCGGCGCCTGGAGCAGGGGCTCGCCGCCGGTTATGACCAGGCGATGCTGGCCCAGCGCGGCGATGCGCCGGGCGGTCTCCTCTTCCGAGAGCGTCACCTGCTCCTCGCCACGGTCGAAGGTCTCGTCGTCGCGGTGCGGGCGGTTGTCGCCGGCGAAGCGCCAGGTGTAGGCCGTGTCGCACCAGACGCAGGCGAGATTGCAGCGCGACAGCCGCACGAAAGTGCAGGGGCGCCCGATCGAGGCGCCTTCCCCCTGGATCGAGGCGAAGATTTCGGGCTCGCCGGGCTCGGTCGTGGCGAGGATCAGCGGCATGGGGTGACGCTACAAGGTGACGAAGGTGACAAAGGTGACAGGCTCCAAAGGGCAAAGGTGTCACCTTGCGCGCGGCGCAAGCGCGCAAAAGCCTGGAATTGCGAGGGCGAGCGAAGGGGCATGGCGCTCGCTTTCTCATTTTGCGGCGGGGTAGGAAAGCGGACTCTCAGATCCTCCCCTGCAAGGGGAGGTGGCAGCGGCGTAGTCGCTGACGGAGGGGTGTAACCGCTGGCGGTCACACCCCTCCACCGCCTTCGGCGGTCCCCCTCCCCTTGCAGGGGAGGAACGTTCAACCCAACCGCTTGAGCGCCGCGGCCAGCCGTTCGGCTTCGGCGGCGTGGGCGGCGTGGTCGGCGCGGGCCTTGTCGACGGCTTCGGGCTTGGCCTTCTCGACGAAGGACGGGTTGTTCAACCGGCCTTCGAGCGACTTGGCCTCCTTCTGCGAGACCGCGAGCGCCTTTTCGAGACGGGACTTCTCGGCGGCGATGTCGACCACGCCTTCGAGCGGCACGACGATGTTCGCGTCGCCCGCGCCGATCGCCATGGCCGCGCCAGCGGGGGCCGGGGCGAACTGGATCGCGTTGAGCCGCGCGAGGCGGTCGATCGCGGCGGCGTTGCGCTCGATGATGCCGCGCGTCGCCGCGCTGGGATCGGGCAGGTAGGCGTCGAGCTTGGCGCCCGGCGCGATGCCGAGCTCGTTCTTGGCCGTGCGCAGGTTGCCCACCAGCGCGATCAGCCATTCGACCTCGCGCTTGGCTTCTGTATCGACGGCGGCCTCAGGCGCCGGCCATTGCGCGACGATGAGTTCGCAGGGTCGGTCACCCAGCTTGTCCCACAGCTCCTCGGTGACGAAGGGCATGAACGGGTGGAGCATGACGAGGATCTGGTCGAGCACCCAGCCGGCAACGGCCTTGGTTTCGTCGTCGAAATTGCCCTTCACCAGCTCGATGTACCAGTCGCAGAACTGGTCCCAGACGAAGTGGTAGATCGCGTTGGCGGCGGCGTCGAAGCGCAGCTCGGCCATGGCCTTGTCGAGCTCGGCCAGGGTCTCGACGACGTCGCCGATGATCCACTTGTTGACCGCCGAGGTCGCGGCGGGGGCGGCCACCGACTGCGAGGCGCCGATCCCGTTCGACTGGCAGAAGCGCGCGGCGTTCCACAGCTTGGTGGCGAAGTTGCGATAGCCCTCGACGCGCTTCTCATCCATCTTCACGTCGCGGCCCTGGCTTTCCATCGCCGCCATGAAGAAGCGCAGCGCATCGGCGCCGTACTGGTCGATCAGGCCGAGCGGATCGACGACGTTGCCCTTGGACTTGGACATCTTCTGCCCGTCGGCCGCGCGGACGAGACCGTGCAGATAGAGCCGCTTCCACGGCACCTGGCCCTCGTTGAAATGCATGCCCTGCATGGCCATGCGCGCATCCCAGAAGAACAGGATGTCGAAGCCAGAAATCAGCAGATCGTTGGGATAGTGCCGCTGGTAGAGCGTCGCGTCTGCCTCGGGCCAGCCGAGCGTGGCGAAAGGCCAGAGCGCCGAGGAGAACCAGGTGTCGAGGACGTCCTCGTCGCGGCGAAGGCGAACGATCTTGCCTTCGCTACGAGCGTTAGGGTCATCAGTGATTTCGATCGTACAGTCTGATGGATAAAACTGACGTGCAAGAGCAATTGCTTCCTCAGGGGTTTCCGCGACAAATGGCGTCGTGTCCATTCGTGTGCGACCGATCTCTTGCATATTGCCTTGCGGCGCAATCATACGGATTATGTCGCCCGTCTGGAGGGCGCCATCGCCATCCAGGGAAGGTCCATACCAAGCCGGAATCCGGTGCCCCCACCAAAGCTGGCGGCTCACGCACCACGGCTGGATGTTCTCCATCCAGTTGAAGAAGGTCTTTTCCCAGGTCTTGGGGACGATCTCGATCCGTCCGTCGCGCACGGCCTGCAGCGGCGGCTGGGCCAAGGTCTCGGCGTCGACGTACCACTGGTCGGTCAGCCAGGGCTCGATGACCACGCCGCCGCGGTCGCCGAACGGCGTCGCGATCGTGCGCGGTTCGAAGTCGGCTTCGACTTCCTCGCCGTCCTTGTTTTTCGTGACGTGCGGCACGAGGAAGCCCGCGGCCTTCATGTCCTCGACGATCATCTGGCGGACGACGAAGCGATCCTGGCCGAGGTACTTCTCGGGCACGAGGCCGTCCTGCGTCTGGACGACCTGCGCCTCGGCGTCGAACATGTTGAGCATGTCGGCGGGCTTGATCCCCGCGCGCTTGCCGACGTCGAAGTCGTTGAAGTCGTGCCCCGGCGTGATCTTCACCGCGCCCGAGCCGAGCTCGGGATCGGCGTGTTCGTCGGCGACGACCTTGAAGCGACGACCGGTCAGCGGCTGGAGGATTTCCTTGCCGATCACCGACTTGTAGCGCGGATCTTCGGCGTTCACTGCCACGGCCATGTCGGCCAGCATCGTCTCGGGGCGCGTCGTCGCGACGACGATGTGGTCGGCGCCGTTGTCGAGCGTGACGCCGTCGGCCAGCGGATAGCGGAAGTGCCAGAAGCCGCCCTTGATCTCCTGCGTCTCGACCTCGAGGTCGGAGATCGCGGTCTTGAGCTTGGGGTCCCAGTTCACCAGCCGCTTGTCGCGGTAGATCAGGCCCTGGTTGTAGAGATCGACGAAGACCTTCACCACGGCCGTGGTGAAATGCGGATCCATCGTGAACTGTTCGCGCGACCAGTCCATCGAGCAGCCGAGGCGGCGCAGCTGGCCGGTGATCGTGCCGCCGCTCTCGCGTTTCCACTCCCAGACCTTGTCGACGAAGGCCTCGCGCGAATAGTTGCTGCGCTTGTCCTGCTTGGCTTCCATCTGGCGTTCGACCACCATTTGCGTGGCGATGCCGGCGTGGTCGGTGCCGACCACCCACAGCGCATCTTTGCCGCGCAGGCGTTCGTACCGGATCACAATGTCCTGTAGTGTGTTATCCAGCGCATGGCCGATATGCAGCGAGCCCGTCACGTTGGGCGGCGGATTGACGATGGTATAGGGGACGGCCTCGGGCCGCTCGGGGCGGAACAGCCCCTTGTCTTCCCAATGCGCGTACCACTTCGCCTCGATCGCGGCGGGGTCGAAAGTCTTGTCCAGAGCGGTTTCGGTCATGGTGGCGCCTTTGCCAGCGGGGCGCGCGGCGTGCAAGCGATGCGGCGGGTTCGGTGCCGTCTATCGCCTGTCCCGCACTTGCCGAGGCAGGTATTTTCCCGCATGAACCTCGCCTGATGCGCGAATGGGCCGACTTCACGACCGATGCGAAGGAGGGCGGGGCTAGCACCATCGCGCTCACCGGCGCGCTGACCGTTTCCTGCATCGGTCCGCTAGACCGCCGCCTGCGCGCGCTCGACCAGCCGATCGACAAGATCGACCTCTCGGGCGTCAGCGCGATCGATACGGTCGGCGCCTGGACCGCCTGGCGCACCGCGCGCGATCACGACGCAGAGATCGTCGGTGCCAGCGACCAGGCCGAACGGCTGATCGCGGCGATCAAGGATTCGAACAGCACCGCCGACATCGCGCCGCCGCGCGCCGAGATCATCGAGCGCGTGCCCGCGGCCGTCGGCGATCTCGTGATCGGCTGGGGCGAGGGTACGGTCGGCGTTGTCGGCTTCCTGGGCGCGCTGATGGTTTCGGCCGGGCACACGATCAAGAAGCCCAGCAAGCTGCGCGTCAAGGCGCTGATCCGCCAGATCGAGCTCGTCGGCGTCTCGGCGCTCGGCATCATCGGGCTGATGTGCTTCCTCGTCGGCATCGTCATCGCCCAGCAGGGCGCGGTCCAGCTCCAGCAGTTCGGCGCCGAGTTCTACACGATCAACCTGACCGGCCGCCTCGCCATGCGCGAACTGGGCGTGCTGATGACCGCGATCATGGTCGCGGGCCGCTCGGGCTCGGCCTTCGCCGCGCAGCTCGGCACGATGAAGCTGACCGAAGAGGTCGACGCGATGCGCACGATCGGCGTCTCGCCGGTCGAGGCGCTGATCATCCCGCGCGTGCTCGCCGCCGTGCTGATGATGCCGCTGCTCGGCTTCTACGCCGCGGTCATGGCGATCATCGGCGGCGCCTTCCTGGCGAACTTCGCGCTCGACATCCCGTTCTTCACCTTCCTCTCGCGGATCCAGGAGGTCGTGCCGATGCACGACGTCTGGGTCGGCATGATCAAGGCGCCGTTCTTCGGCCTGATCATCGCGCTCGCGGGCTGCTACCAGGGCATGCAGGTCAAGGCCAATGCCGAGGAAGTCGGCATCCGTACGACGATGGCCGTGGTCCAGGCGATCTTCATGGTCATCGTGCTCGACGCCTTTTTCGCGATCTTCTTCACCAAGGTGGGCTGGGGATGAGCGAGCACGACATCTCCGAGACGGTCGACGAGGCCGAACTGCCCGCGGTGGCCGAACCGTTCAAGGGCGAGCACCCGATCGTCATCGAGGGGCTGAAGAACTCGTTCGGCGATCACGTGATCCACGAGGACCTGTCGCTGACGGTCAACCGCGGCGAGATCATCGGCGTGGTCGGCGGTTCGGGCACGGGCAAGTCGGTGCTGATGCGCTCGATCATCGGGCTGCAGATCCCCGACCACGGAACGATCGAGGTGCTCGGCAGTTCGATCACCGATGCCCGCGACGACGACGATATCGACATACGCTCGCGCTGGGGCGTGCTGTTCCAGGGCGGCGCCTTGTTCTCGACCCTGACCGTGGCCGAAAACGTCGAGGTGCCGCTGCTTGAGTTCTATCCCGAGATCGACCCCGAGCTGCGCCACGAGATTGCGCGCTACAAGGTCATGCTCTCGGGACTGCCCGAAGAGGCGGCCGCCAAGTATCCGGCCGAGCTCTCGGGCGGCATGAAGAAGCGTGCCGGCCTGGCCCGCGCGCTGGCGCTGGATCCCGAAGTGCTGTTCCTCGACGAGCCGACCGCAGGCCTCGACCCGATCGGCGCCGCGGCTTTCGACCGGCTGACCAAGGAACTGCAGGAGACGCTGGGCCTGACCGTGTTCCTGATCACCCACGATTTGGACACGCTCTACGAGATCTGCGACCGCGTCGCGGTGCTCGCCGAGAAGAAGGTGATCGCCGTCGGCACGATCCCCGAACTGCTCGCGCTCGACCATCCGTGGATCCAGGAATATTTCAACGGCCCCCGCGGCCGGGCTGCACAGGACAGCCAGGCGCGCGGCGGCAAGGCGTCTCGCGACGCGAAAAGCGCGGATTCCGTAGACAATTCGAATGTAGAGGGGGCATAGGCGGGGGCGATGGAAACCAGAGCCAATCACGTCTGGGTGGGTGCGGTGACGCTGGCGCTGGTGGCGATGCTCGCCGCCTTCATCATCTGGATCGCGCGCATCGGCGAAGGCGACAACCGCCGCTACGACATCTTCTTCAAGCAGTCGGTCGACGGGCTCGCGCAGGGCTCCAAGGTCTCGTTCGCGGGCGTGCCCGTGGGCAAGATCGAGACGATCGAGCTGTGGAAGAAGGATCCCAGCTTCGTGCGCGTGCGGATCGGCGTGAAGAAGGAAGTGCCGATCACCGTCGGCACCACCGCGACGATCCAGGGCAGCTTCACCGGCACGTCGGACATCATGCTCGAAGGCGCGATCAAGGGCGCGCCGTCGATCACCGAGCCCGGGCCCGAAGGCGTGCCCGTGATCCCGACCAAGCAGGGCGGTCTCGGCGCGATCCTCAACAACGCGCCGCTGCTGCTCGAGCGGCTGGCGACCCTGACCGACCGGCTCAACCTGCTGCTGTCCGACGACAACCAGAAGTCGATTCGCGGCATCCTCGCCAACACCGACCGGATGACCGGCGATCTCGCCGATGCGACGCCGCAGGTGAAGGCGACGATCGCCGAGCTCCAGGGCACCCTGCGCCAGGCGACGCGCACGCTCGTGGCTTTCGAGGGCGTCGCCGGCAAGGCCGACCAGGTGCTGGGCGAGGATGGCCATGCGCTGGCGGACCAGCTGCGCCAGACGCTCGGCGCGGCCAAGGCGGCCGCCAATGCCCTCGAGGGCGCGGTCGGCGATGCGCGGCCGGGTATCCGTCAGCTCTCGGGCTCGACCCTGCCCGAGGCCGAAGCGGCGATCCGCGACCTGCGCGCCACGGCGCGGGCGCTGCGCCAGGTAACCGAGAAGATCGACGAGCGGGGCGCGGGCGCCCTGGTCGGCGGCGGCGGCAAGCTGCCGGACTACAAGCCATGAAGGCGATGAACGACAGGGGGCAGATCGTGCGCGGATCCATCAAACTGGCGGCGCCGCTGGCCGCGCTGCTGCTGCTGGGCGGCTGCGTCAATCTCGGCGGCAAGGCGCCCAAGCAGCTCATCGGCCTGACGCCGCAGGCGACGGCGCCCGCGGGTGACATGGGTGCGGCGAACCTGCGCAGCGCGCTGGTCGTGCTTGACCCCGAGGCCGACCGCCGGCTCGACGTCCAGCGCGTGCCCGTCCAGGTCGACGACGCGACGATCGCCTATCTCAAGGATGCGACCTGGGTCGAGCGGCCCGCGCGGCTGTTCCGTCGCCTGCTAGCCGAGACGATCCGCGCCAAGGGCAAGCGTCTGGTGGTCGAAGCCGGCGATGCGGCCGAGGGCGGCAAGACCACGCTCGGCGGCCGCCTGCTCGACATGGGCTACGACGCGCGCAGCCAGAGCGTGGTGGTGCGCTTCGACGCGCTGCGCTCGGACGGCGCGGGCAATGTCGTGTCGCGCCG
This sequence comes from Novosphingobium anseongense, assembly GCF_037482895.1. Taxonomy (NCBI): domain Bacteria; kingdom Pseudomonadati; phylum Pseudomonadota; class Alphaproteobacteria; order Sphingomonadales; family Sphingomonadaceae; genus Novosphingobium; species Novosphingobium anseongense. The sequence continues at coordinate 282,715 of NZ_JBBHJZ010000001.1, forward strand.
CTTCGAGGCCAGCGTGCCCGGCGTTTCGCCCAAGGCCGAAAGCATCGCGCCCGCGCTCAACCGCGCGGCGAACGAGGTCGCGGCGCAGGTCGCGGACTGGATCGGCTAACGCTCGATCTCCGCGACCACGGCGTCGAGCCAGTCCAGCGCTTCCGCATCGTCGCCGACATGCGCGACGAATTCCTGTCCGCGTCTGGCCGAATCCAGCTCGCTGCCGCGCCAGCGCTCGGGCCGATCGTGATAGGTCAGCCCCGTCCGACCTAGCCAGGTGGGGATCGTCCAGCGGTTGAGCGGGCCGCCCTCACGCGTCAGCCGCAGCTTCGAGGAAGCGTGTCGCGCAACCCGGCCAGGGCCGTGATAGATCGTGTTCGTGTGGTTCCAGTTGCCCGCCAGATGCGGATGCGCGCGCGGCGGTTCGCGCCAGACCGGCGAAAGCCGCACCATTTCCGGCGCGCCGTGGCAGGCGACGCGCATGTGGCCGAAAATGCGGTGATGGCGTTCGCCGGAGACTTCGTCGGCGAACAGTCCGAAGAACACGAAGACGTCACCCGCGCCGACGCCCTGCTTGCGCAGATGCCCCTGTGCCGCGTCGCATTGACCGAACCAGCAGAGGCCTGCGGCGAAGAGCGGATCATCGTGGCACAGCGACAGGCCCGTCAGCTTTCCGCGTGTCGCGCGTTCGACCAGCGCGCCGTGTCCCAACGCGTCATACGTCGTGACCGAGCTATGGCTCGCCGGAATCGGCAGCGATACCGGTCGTCCCTCGACGATCGGCGAGGGCGCGCCGCCGGCGGTGCTGTCGAAGCCCTTGCGGCTGAAGACGATGCGCATCAGCCGCTCGCGACCGCGTCGGCCAGTTCCGAACGGCGACGCAGCCGCACGCCCGAAGCGGTGAAGATCAGATCGTCCACGTTCCGCCTATAGGGCAGGGCAGGCGTGCCGATCTACCCGTGCGCGCGCTTGCGGCGGGTCTCCCAGCCCTTCTTGGCGGCGGCCGAGCGATCGGCCTTGCTGCGCGACGCACTGGCCTGTCCGCCGATGCGACCGCCCCTGCGCGACGATATCTTGGTGTCCTTGCGGCCGCGGCCCGAGCCCGACTTGTTGCCGCCACCGCTTTCCTTGTTCACCGTCGCCCAGGCGAGGCGCTCGGCCTCGTCCTTGCTCACGCCGCGCTGCTCATAGCCCTCTTCGATATGCGCGGCCTTGCGCTTCTGCTTGTCGGTGTAGCTGCTCTTGTCGCCCTGGGGCATCGCTGGTCTCCTTTGCTGGGCTAACGGCACAGGCGCGCGGTGGGTTCCCTCGGTCAGGGGTAGGGGGTGGCCTTGAGCAGTCCGGCAAGATGCGCGGCGTTCTTCGCCACGGTTTCCGCGGTTTCGGCGACCTTGTCGGGGGTCGTCTTGAGGTCCTTGAAATCGACGCTGCCCATGGCTTCGCCGACCCAGTAGCAGGCGGCGACCGCGGGGACCGACCAGCCGACGTCGTTGAGCGCCTGGAACAGTTGTGCCGAAGACATGTGCGCGCCGTCCTCGTTGCCGACGATCGCCGCGACCGCGACCTTGCCGAAGCTGGGCATGTGGCCCTTGTCGTCGGTCTCGCTGAGGAAGGCGTCCATCCGTTCGAGCACGCGCTTGGCGATCGAGCCGATCTGTCCCATCCAGATCGGACCGCCGAAGATCAGGATATCGTGCGCGAGGATCGTCTGGCGCAGTTCGGGCCAGGCATCGCCTTCGCCCTCGTCGCTGGTGACGCCGGGCAGGACATTGTGGTCGGCCACGCGGATCGTCTCGCTGACCTTGACTCCGGCCTTCTCGAACTGTGCCTTGAGCACCGCGATCATCGCGTCGGTCGAGCTGTCTTCCTTGCCGTCGGAGCGCTTGAGCGTGCAGTTGATCGGGATCGCGGTGACGGGACCGGTGGCGGGCATGGGGATCTCCTCTCGGGTGGTTTCCCGGAGCAACCCTTTGAAAGTCCGCTTAGTTCCGCGCCAGCCTGGCGTAGCGCATCGCGGTTTCGAACACCGCCAGACGCTGCGCGCGGCGCTCTTCGGCTTCGGCATCCTTGCCCCAGAGGCTGGCCTGCCAGTCCTCCTCGAGATTGGCGACGTCCCACAGCGCTTCCGCATCGGCCTCGGGCGCGAGCGCGGCAAGCGCGATCACCAGCGACGAGGCGAGATTGGTCAGCGTGTTGACCGCGGCGAGCACGTGGTCGCTCTCGGCGGCGAGGACGGCTTCCATCCGCGTCAGAGTCGCGGCCGGCTGCGGGCGGTGCATGATCCCGTCGATACGCTCGAAATGGACGTCCCAGCGCTGTTCGGCGGCGTGGAGCAGCGGCTCCCAGACTTCGAGCTGACGCTCGTGCAGCGGCTCGTCGGGCTCGGCGCGATAGCAGAGCGTGTCGGTGCCGGCATAAGCCACGAGGCTGCGGATCGCGTCGCTGCGATCCTGGCCGACCACGTCGATCGCATAGTCGGCCATGTCGCGCAGGACGAAGCTCGCGGGATCGATCTCGTCGCCCTGGTCGGCCCATTCCTCGGCGAGGGCTTCGGCCAGCGCCTGCGTCGGCAGGACCTGGGCGCGGCCGCTCACGGTCTTGAGGCCGCGCCCGTCGAGCAGCACGCGCCAGCCTTCCTCGTTCTGACCGACCGAGACCTGCTTGTAGAAACGCTTCATTGTGCCAATTTTCTCATGGAAGAGGACTTTTCCAGCGACGGGCAAGGAGCGAGGGTGCGACCAGCGCATCGAGCAGGCCGACGACGAAAATCACATAGCCGGCCTCGACCGGCAGATCGATCCGGCGATAGATCACGAGCAGCCCGAACAGCGCGACGAGGGTGCCGATCCAGCGCATCGCCTGAATCGCGAAGAAGCGGTTGCGGGCGGGGTCTTCGCTCATCTCAGCAGGTAGGCCTTGAGTTCCTGCCGGCTCGTCGCGACGAACTCGGCGCCGGCCGCGCGCAGTTCTTCGGGCGAGTGATAGCCCCAGTCGACACCGATCGCGCGGACGCCGGCGTCGCGGGCCATCTGCATATCGTAGGCCGTATCGCCGATCATCACCGCTTCGCTCGGCTCGGCAGCGGCTTCGAACAGCGCCGCCTCGAGCATGGCGGGATCGGGCTTGGAGGGATGGTCGTCGGCGGTCTGCAGCGAGACGAAGTGCTTCGTCAGGCTGTGCGAGGCCAGGCAATGGTCGAGCCCGCGGCGCGACATGCCGGTGGCGACCGCGAGTTGCCAGCCGGCGCCGTGGAGCGCGTCGAGCACTTCGGCGATGCCTTCGAACAATTGTTGCGAGAGCTCGCCCGCCTCGCGTTGGGCGCGGAAGGCGCGCTTGTAGGCGTCGACCAGGTTGCGCTGGAGGTCTTCGTCGATGTCGGGGACGAGTCGGCGCATCGCCTGCGGCAGGCTGAGCCCGACCATGCGGCGGACCTGATGCGCATCGGGCGCGGGAAGGCCGGTTTCGGCGAAGGCTTCGTCCATCGCGCGGCAGATCGAGGCCTGGCCGTCGATCAGCGTGCCGTCACAATCGAACACGGCGAGCTTGGTCATGGCGCAAGCGTCCTCATCAGTTGGGCGACCGCGCGCGAACCCTGGGCTTCGAGCCCCGCTGCGACGCGTTCGCGCTCGTCGCTAGGCTTGTTCTGCGACAGCTTGAAGGTGGGGCGCCAGGCCTGGACTTCCAACTCGAAGCCGACGATGCCCGACAGAAGCGCGCGGAGCTTGCTTTCGGGGACCTTGGCCAGCGTCCAGGGCTGGCCTTCGGTCACGCGCGCTTCCTCGCGCGCGCTCAGCGTCTCGAGCAGGGCGAGCAGACCCTCGGGATCCATGCGCCGCACGCGGCCTTCGAGTTCGAGCGCGACGTAGTTCCAGGTCGGTACCTGTTCGGAATCGGCGTACCAGCGCGGCGAGACATAGCCCTCGGGCCCGTTGATCACCGCGAGCGCGGTCATGCCGTCGAGATGCCGGGTCAGGGCATTGCCGCGCGAGAGGTGGAACTGCACCGCGCCGTCCTGCGTCCACACCAACGGCGTGTGCGCGACGCGCGGACCGTCGGGCGTGGTCGCGAAGACCATGCCGAAGCCGATCTCGTCGATCAGCGCTTCCATCAGCGCGCGGTCATCGGTCCGGAAGGAACGGTCGGGATGCATCAGCGCGGTTTTCCGGGGCCCCCGCTGCGGGGCTTGCCGATGGTCTTGCTGCCGGGGGTCTTGCTGCCAGGGGGCTTGGTGCCAGCGGGCCTGCTGCCGGTCCGCGCGGGCTTGGCCGCGCCGCCAGGCTTGGGCCTCGCACCGGGTTTGCCCGGCGCCTTGGGCTTGCCCGGGCCCTTCGACGGTCCCTTGCCCGCGGGTCCGCGCTCGCCGCCCTTTCGGGTCTGGCGTTCGCCGCGGCGTTCCTTGCGGTACTGCTTGGCATGGGCCTTGGCTGCGGCCTTGTCGGCCTCGCGCGGCGCCCTGGTGGTGGGGGCCTCGAGCGGCAGGTCGCCATCGTCCTCGTCGAAGCCGAGCTGCTCCATGCCCATGGCGAAGTGTTCGGGCAGCGGAGCCGTGACGTCGAGCGGCGAGCCATCGGGGTGATCGATGATCAGCCGACGCGCGTGGAGGTGCATCTTGCGGCTGATCGTGCCCGAAAGGAACGCGTCGGGGCCGCCGTACTTGCCGTCGCCGACGATCGGGTGGCCGATCGCCGCCATGTGCACGCGCAGCTGGTGGGTGCGGCCGGTGAAGGGCTGCAGCTCGACCCAGGCGGCGCGGTTGCCGGCGCGGTCGATCACGCGATAGCGCGTGCGCGCGGGCTGGCCGTGCTCGCTCTCGTCGACCATCATCTTCTCGCCGCCCGTGCCCGGCTGCTTGGCCAGCGGCAGCTCTATCATGCCGTCCTCGATCGACGGCACGCCGACGATCAGCGCCCAGTAGATCTTGCGCGCGGTGCGCGTCGAGAAGCGCTTCGAGAAATAGGCGGCGCTGCCCGGGGTGCGCGCGATCAGGAGCACGCCCGAAGTGTCCTTGTCGAGCCGGTGGACCAGGCGGGGCCTGGGGCCGTCGGGGGCGAAGGCGTCGAGCAGGCCGTCGACGTGCTCTTTGGTGCCCGAACCGCCTTGGGTGGCGAGGCCCGGCGGCTTGTTGAGCACGATCGCGGCGCGGTCCTGCGTCAGGACCATGGCCTCGGCCTTCTCGATCTGCTCCTCGGTCAGCTCGCGGCGGACCTTGGCGCCGGTCTTCTCGGGGGCATCGCCGCCCGGCGGCACGCGGAGCTTCTGCCCGGCGACAAGCCGGTCGTCGACACCCGCGCGCTTGCCGTCGACACGAATCTGGCCCGTGCGCGCCCAGCGGCTGACCGTGGCGAAGCCGACCTGCGGCAGGTGGCGCTTGAACCAGCGGTCGAGCCGGACGCCGTCGTCGTCGCCCTGGACGGTGAACTGGCGAACCTGGTCGCTGTTGCCGGGATTGTCCTTGCTCATGCCACGGCTCGCACCAGGAAGAGGCCGGCGAACAGCCCGCCGAAGCCGGCGATCAGCGAGGCGGCGACATAGGTCATGGCCATGCCCAGCGCGCCGCGCTCGACCAGCACCGTGAAGTCGAGGCTGAAGGCGGAGAAGGTGGTGAAACCACCGAGCACGCCGACGCCGATCAGCAGACGCCAGCCTTCGCCGTGGGAGCCCATGCGCGCGAGCCAGCCCGCGAGCAGGCCCATGGCGAAGCTGCCGACGACGTTGACCGTCAGCGTCGCCCAGGGAAAGGCGCCGGCCATCGGGGAAAAGGCGCGCGCCACGAGGAAGCGCAGCCACGATCCCAGGGCGCCGCCGGCGGCGACATAGCAGGATGCGGTGAGAAAAGAGGGTGGACTCATCGCTGCCCCATAGCTGCGCCATCGCCGTCGCGCCAGCATTGAGCAAAGGGCGGCGTCAGCCTATTCGGAGCGCGGCACAGGGGAGGGGTTTGCATGGCTTACGAGCGGATGACGCTGGATGACGTCGCGGAGGATCTGCGCGGCGCGGTCCGCAAGATGCCGCATCTGCCTTTTCAGTTCTCGCTCGTCCGCCGCTTCGCGCGCTGGGGCGCGGCGCGCATGGTTGCGAAAACCGTGCGCGGAGTCGCGGTCGAGACGGTCGAGCGCAACGGCGTACCGCTGCGCATCTACCGCCCGGCGGAGACGCGCACGAAGGCCGCGCTGCTGTGGATCCACGGCGGCGGCTTCCTCATCGGCACGCCGTCGCAGAACGATGCGCTCTGCGCCGAGACCGCGGCGGCGCTGGGCATGATCGTGGTCTCCGCGACCTACCGCCTAGCCCCCGAGCATCCTTTCCCGGCCGGGCTCGACGATTGTCACGCGGCCTGGCACGCACTCAAGGGCATGGCCGGCGAACTCGGCATCGATCCGGCGCGCGTGGCGGTCGGCGGCGAGAGCGCCGGCGGCGGCCTGGCTGCAACGCTGGTGCAACGGCTCTGCGACGAGGGCGAGCGCCCGCTGGCGCAATGGCTGTTCTATCCGATGCTCGACGATCGCACCGCCGCGCGACGCGAACTCGATGCGATCGATCATCCGGTCTGGCACAATGCGGCCAACCGCAATGCCTGGCGCTGCTATCTCGGCGGATCGGCGAACGCGCCGCCGGCCCATGCCGTCGCCGCGCGGCGTGCCGATCTGGCGGGCCTCCCGCCGGCCTGGATCGGCGTGGGATCGATCGACCTCTTCGCCGAGGAAGACCGTGCCTATGCCGATAGGCTTGCGGCTGCGGGCGTCGACGTGACGTTCGTCGAGGTCCCCGGCGGTGCGCACGGCTTCGTCGTCTGGGCGGGCGAGGCGCCGACTTCGCGCGATTTCGTCGCTCAGGCGACGGGCTGGCTGGCGGGCGTGCTGGCGGAACCGGGCAACGGATGATCGTCAATCGCGCAAAGGAAATGGCGCAAAGGGTTGCCTTGCCTGCCGCTCTTTGCTAGCGGGCCGCCTGTTCGAGCCGATCCAGATGGATTCGGCTTATCCTGCTATTGTTCACTTTTGGGCAAATCCCCGCGCGTTTGCATCGGTGGGGCTCTAGCCTTCGTTTTGTGAGGTGTGTCGGTTTATGCAAATTCTCGTCCGCGACAACAATGTCGACCAGGCTCTGCGCGCGCTCAAGAAGAAGCTGCAGCGCGAGGGCGTGTATCGCGAGATGAAGCTGCGCCGTCACTACGAAAAGCCCTCGGAAAAGCGCGCCCGTGAAAAGGCTGCCGCCGTCCGCCGCGCTCGCAAGCTCGAGCGCAAGCGGCTGGAGCGCGATGGCGTCAAGTAGGATGCTGGTGCAAAGCCCGCAGGGGCTTTGCCAGCAAGCTTGAACCACGCCTTGCGATGAGCCATGAGGGCGCGGAATCAGTTCCGCGCCCTTTTTGCTGCCTGTTCCGCAGGACGCTTTGCAGGCCACTCTACAGGAATCGACCCGATGACCGAGATCACCCGCGTACCTCTCCAGCCGATCGCCAAGGGCTCGCTCGGCAAGCTCTGGGTGGGCATCGCCGCCGTCGCGCTCGCCGCGGGCGGCATCGCCTGGGCCGCCATGCCGCCGCAGGTCCACGTCGCCACGATCACCGCGGGCCAGGGCGCCTCGCCGGTCGCCAGCGACGTCGCGCTGATCAACTACAAGGGCACCTTGCCCGACGGTAAGGTCTTCGACGAAGGCAAGAACGCGGTGTTCCCGCTGCAGGGCGTGATCCCGGGCTTCACCAAGGCGCTCGAGCAGATGCAGAAGGGCGGCAAGTACAAGGTCGAGATCCCCTCCTCGCTCGGCTACGGCGACAAGGCTCAGGGCCCGATCCCCGCGAACACCGACCTGACCTTCGAGATCGAACTGATCGATTTCATCAGCGGCCAGGAATATCAGCGCCAGATGCAGATGATGCAGCAGATGCAACAGATGCAGGGCGGCGGCGCCCCGCATGGCGCTCCGGGCGTTCCCGGCATGCCGCCGCAGGGGCTGCCCGATGGCATCGTCCCGGGTGGTCCCGCGCAGTAATTCCGTTCTTCTGAAGAAAGCACAGCCATGTCGGTCGATACCGCAACCGTGGCCAAGATCGCCGCTCTCGCCCGCCTCAAGGTGAGCGAGGCGGAGATCGCCGCCATGGTCCCCGAACTCAACGGCATCCTCGCCTGGGTCGAACAGCTCGGCGAGGTCGATTGCACCGGCATCGAGCCGATGACCGCCGTGATACCGAACACGCTGCGCCTGCGTGACGACGTGATCGACGCCGATCCGCTGACCGGCGGCGGCAAGCGCGACGACGTTCTGGCCAATGCCCCCGCGGCCGAACACGGCTTCTTCGGCGTGCCCAAGGTGATCGAATAAACATGACGGACGTAACCGAACTCGGCGTCGCCGCGATCCGCGAGGGCGTGGCCAAGGGTGAATTCTCGGCCGTGGAAGTGGCCGAGGCGTTCAACGCCAACGTCGCCGCGGCGCAGCAGGCGCTCAACGCCTTCATCGTGCCCACGCCCGAAAAGGCGATCGAAGCCGCGCAGGCGGTCGACGCGGCGCGCGCCGCGGGCAAGCCGCTGGGCAAGATGGCCGGCGTGCCGATCGGCATGAAGGACCTCTTCGCCACGCGCGGCATCCAGACCACCGCGGCGAGCCACATCCTCGAAGGCTTCAAGCCCGAATACGAATCGACCGTCAGCCAGAAGCTGTGGGACGCGGGCGCGGGCATGCTCGGCAAGCTCAACCTCGACCAGTTCGCCATGGGTTCGTCGAACGAGACTTCTTACTTCGGCAACGTGATCTCGCCCTGGCGGCGCAACGACGGCGGTAACGCCGCGCTCGCGCCGGGCGGTAGCTCGGGCGGCTCCTCGGCCGCGGTCGCCGCGCGCCTGGCGCCGGCCGCCACGGGCACCGACACCGGCGGTTCGATCCGCCAGCCCGCCGCCTTCACCGGCATCTCGGGCATCAAGCCGACCTACGGCCGCTGCTCGCGCTGGGGCGTGGTCGCTTTCGCGAGCTCGCTCGACCAGGCCGGGCCGATGGCGCGCGACGTCCGCGACTGCGCGATCATGCTCGAGGCCATGGCCGGCTTCGACCCCAAGGATTCGACGAGCCTCGACCTGCCCGTTCCCGCATGGGAAGCCGGGCTTTCGGGCGATCTCAAGGGCAAGAAGGTCGGCATTCCGCGCGAATACCGGCTCGACGGCATGGACGAGGAAGTCGCCAAGTCGTGGGACCAGGGCATCGCCTGGCTCAAGGACGCCGGCGCCGAGATCGTCGAGATCAGCCTGCCGCATACCAAGTATGCGCTGCCGACCTACTACATCATCGCGCCCGCCGAAGCCTCGTCGAACCTCGCGCGCTACGACGGCGTGCGCTACGGCCTGCGCGACCTGCCCGACGGGGCGGGGCTCCAGGACATGTATGCCGCCACGCGCGCCGCGGGCTTCGGTCCCGAGGTCAAGCGCCGCATCCTGATCGGCACCTATGTGCTCTCGGCCGGCTTCTACGACGCCTATTACACGCAGGCTCAGAAGGTTAGGGCGCTGATCTCGCGCGATTTCAAGGAAGCCTGGGCGCATTGCGACGTGATCCTGGCGCCGACCACGCCGAGCGCAAGCTTCGCGCTGGGCGAGAAGAGCGCCGATCCGCTCGAGATGTACCTCAACGACGTCTTCTCGGTCCCCGCCAGCCTTGCCGGCCTGCCGGCGATGTCGGTTCCGGCCGGGCTGAATTCGGAAGGCCTGCCGCTGGGGCTGCAGATCATCGGCAAGCCCTTCGACGAACAGGGCGTCCTCAACGCCGGCCTCGCGATCGAGAGCCGAGCCGGTTTCACCGCGAAGCCTGAGAAGTGGTGGTAAGATGAGCGAATATCGCATTCAGGGCGCAACGGGTGACTGGGAGGTCGTGATCGGCCTCGAGGTCCATGCGCAGGTCGTCTCGAAGTCCAAGCTGTTCTCGGGGTCGGCGACGGCCTTCGGGGCCGAGCCCAATTCGCAGGTGTCGCTGGTCGACGCGGCGATGCCCGGCATGCTGCCCGTGCTCAACAAGGAGTGCATCCGCCAGGCGGTGCGCACCGGCCTGGCGATCAACGCGCCGATCAACAAGTGGTCGCGCTTCGATCGCAAGAACTACTTCTACGCCGATCTGCCGCAGGGCTACCAGATCAGCCAGCTCTACCACCCGCTGGTGGGCGAGGGCGAAATCGAGGTCAGCCTCGACGAGAAGAACCCCGAGGCGGTCAAGACGATCGGCATCGAGCGCATCCACGTCGAACAGGACGCGGGCAAGCTGATGCACGATCAGCACCCGACGATGTCCTATGTCGACCTCAACCGCTCGGGCGTGGCGCTGATGGAGATCGTGTCGAAGCCCGACATGCGTTCACCTGCCGAAGCAGGGGCTTATCTGCGTAAGCTCAGGACGATCCTGCGCTATGTCGGCTCGTGCGACGGCAATATGGAAGAAGGCTCGATGCGCGCCGACGTCAACGTCAGCGTGCGCAAGCCCGGCGACGAGTTCGGCACGCGGACCGAGACGAAGAACGTCAATTCGGTGCGCTTCGTCATGGCCGTGGTCGAGCAGGAGGCGCGCCGCCAGGTCGATCTGATCGAGGATGGCGGCAAAGTCGTCCAGGAAACCCGGCTCTACGATCCCGACAAGAACGAGACGCGGTCGATGCGCTCGAAGGAAGACGCGCACGACTATCGCTACTTCCCCGATCCCGATCTGCTGCCGCTCGTGCTCGAAGACGCGTTTCTCGAGGAATGCCGCGCGAGCCTGCCCGAACTGCCCGATGCCAAGCGCGCGCGCTACGAAGGGTCGCTCGGGCTCTCGGCCTACAACGCGAACGCGCTGACCGCCGAAGTCGAGACGGCCGTGGCCTTCGAGGAACTGCTCGCGTCGGTGGCCTCTGCCAGCGGCAAGAGCGAGAGCGACGTCGCCAAGCGCGTGGCCAACTGGCTGCTCTCGGAGCGCGCCGGTGTTCTCAGCGCAAACAACGTTCTGGCGAGCGATCCCAAGAACTCGCTCGAAGCCAACACGGCGCTCGTCGTGGCGGCCGAGAGCGGGGCGATCTCGGGCAGCAAGGCCAAGGAGATCTTCGCGCTCTACCTCACCGGCGACATCGATCTGGCCAAGGAGATCGAGGCCAACCAGCAGACCTCGGACACCGGCGCGATCGACACGGCGATCGCCAAGATCCTCGCCGACAATGCCGACAAGGTCGAGCAGTACAAGGGCGGCAAGGAAGCCCTGTTCGGCTTCTTCGTCGGCCAGACGATGAAGGCCATGCAGGGCAAGGCCAACCCCGGCGTGGTCAACGAGCTGCTGAAGAAGGCGCTGGGCTGATATCAGTCGGCGAGGGGTAGGCTCAGCCGCACCTCGCCGCCGCTTTCGCGGTTCGCCAGGATCAGCGTCCCGCGATACTGCCTGGCGATGGCGCTTGCGATCGCCAGGCCCAGCCCGCTGCCGCCGGTCTCGCGGTTGCGCGAAGCTTCGCCGCGCACGAAGGGCTGGCAGCCATGGGTGAGCATTTCCGTGGTGAAACCGGGGCCGCGATCCTGCACCACGAGCACCACGCCGTTGCCCTCGATCATGAGGCTGAGCTCCGCCACGCCGCCATAGCGCAGGGCATTGTCGACAAGGTTCTGGATCAGCCGGCGCAGCGCGTTCTGCGAAGCGATCACCGGCGCTGAGGTCATGACGTCAGCCGTGACCGGCAGGTCCTGGACCACGCTTTCCTCGATCATTCCGGCGACGAGTTCGGCGAGATCGAAGCGTTCGCTCGGCTGGCTGCCGCTGCGATCGAGCGCGAGCGAATCCTCGATCAGCCGGCGCATCGCGGCGATGTCGGCCTGGGCGGCGTCGCGCTGGGCTTCGGGCAGGGCCTCGAGCCGGAAGGCGAGGCGCGTCAGCGGCGTGCCGAGATCGTGGGCGATCGCCGAGAGCATCCGCGTGCGCTGCGCGACCTGGTCGATCTGGCTGCGCTGGAAGGCCGCGAGCGCGCCGGCGACGACGGCAACCTCGGGCGGTGCGTCGCCGTCGTCGCCGGCGTGGAGGTCGGGGCTTTCGCCGCGCACATGATCGGCCAGGCGCTCGAGCGGGCGCGTGATCGTGCGCGCCGAGCGCCAGGCGAGGCCGATGATCGCGCCGAGGACGAGCACGGTCACCGCCACGACGGTCGCCCACCAGTTGAGCGCGGTGGGGGCAGGATCGATGCGGACGACGCGCCAGTGCCCGGCGTGGCGCCAGCCGAAGCTGCCTTCGCCGCGGAGCGAATCGACGGGGCGGTCGCGCAGTCCCGGCATCTGCGGCGCCGTGGTGAAGGCGAGGACGTCGTCGGGCTGGGCCGCCAGTTCCTCGGCGAGCCAGGCTTCGATGCCGCGATCGCGCATTTCGCCAGCGCGCGGTTCGGGCGGCTCGGCGGCGGCGTCCTGGAGCAGCGGTCGCGTGCCGAGCCGGTCGACGCCGGCGCCCTGAAGTGCCTGGGCGATATCGGCCAGCGGCGTCGGTGCGGGCCGCGGGGGCGGGCCGATGAAGGTGATCGCGATCATCGCGCCGGCGGTCGCGAGGACGGCGGCGCTGACCAGGGCGATGATCTGGCGGGCGATGGGCAGGCGCTGGAGCACGGCTCAGAGCCGCTCGACCGGGCAGGTCAGGGCATAGCCGGCGCCGCGTACGGTGCGGATCAGGTCGCCCCCGTTCTCACCGCCGCCGCCGCGCTCCTGCAGTTTGCGGCGCAGGCGGCTGATGTGGATGTCGATCGCGCGGTCGTAAGCCAGGCCATCGATGCCGTGGACCGCGTCCATCAGCTGGTCGCGGTTGAGCACGGCGCCGCGCGCGCGGACGAGCGCGGCGAGCAAACGGATCTCGCTGGCGCTGAGAGTCAGGGGCTGGCCCAGGGGATCGCGCAGGATCCAACCGCTCTCGTCGAGCCGCCAGCCGGCGAAGGCGAGGATCGAGGCCTGGGCTTCCGGCCCCGGCGGGGGCAGGCGCCGTCGCAGCACCGAGCGCACGCGTGCGAGCAGTTCGCGCGGGTTGCAGGGCTTGGCGACATAGTCGTCGGCGCCGCTTTCGAGGCCGACGATGCGATCGATGTCGCCGGCGAGCGCGGAGAGCATGATGACCGACGGCGCGCGGTCGCCCTGGAGCGCGCGCAGGCAGGAGAGGCCGTCCTCGCCGGGCATCATCACGTCGAGGATGACGAGGTCGCTCGGCGCCTGGGCGAGGGCGGCGCGCATGGCCTTGCCGCCCTCCGCCTCGCGCACGGCGAAGCCGTGGCTGCGCAGGAAGTCGCCGATCAGCGCGCGCAGCGGCGCGTCGTCGTCGACCAGCAGGATGGATTCACCGGCCACCCCGCCTGCATCGCCAATCGCCCTCGCCATGGCAAGTCAGGTCGCGATCCCGATCGTCGTGCTGCCGGTGTAGCCGGCGGCCGCGCTGCCGGTCAGCGTCGGCGTCATCACCGCCATCTGCGCGGAGGTGTTGTCGCCGAACACGTTGTCGCGCGCGATCGTGGTCGAGGCGTAGTTGCCCTGGCTCGTGCCGTAGCCGCTCGTCGCATAGACCGCGGCGCAGGCTTCGGCGGGCAAGGCGAGCTGCGAGATCAGCACGGCATAGCGGCCCGAGGTCGCATTGGCCTGGCTCGAGAAGACCTCGAAATGGATGTGCGGATAGCGGCCCGCATAGCAGCCGGGGAAGATCGTCGTGAAGGTCACCTGGCCCTTGCTGTCGGTCACCTGGACGCCGCGCAGATAGCTCTCGGTCGGCAGGTCGTAGAGCGAGTATTTCCCGTCGCGGTCGCAGTGCCACATGTAGACGGCATAGCCGGCGAGCGCGGCGCAGGCGCTGTTGACGTTGGCCAGGGTCAGGGTGAGCGTCAGCGGCACGCCCGCGGCGACGGTCGAGCTGCCGATGAAGCTCGAGCGGATGTCGCTGCGCAGGACGCCGCTGGCGACGAGCGCGTTCGAGGTCACGCCGTTCGAGCTGATGGTGCCGTCGGCCGGGTAGGGGCCGTTGGTCTCGCTGGCGGCGGTGTTGCAGGCGGCGCTGCTCGTCGCGGTCGGCGTGGGGGTGGGCGTCGCCGTGGCGGTCGCGCTGGGCGTGGGGGTCGGCGTGGCGGTCGCGGTGGTCGTGCTCGACGAGGAGCTGCCTTCGCCACCGCAGGCTGCGACGAGGGCGGTCGTACCGGCTGCGCCGATCAATCCGAGCGCGCGCCGGCGGGGAAACAGCCGCTTGAGCGCCTGGAGATCGTGGCCGAGGCCGTGATCGTGCTGGTCGTCAAAATTCTTGTGCATTTCGCAAACTCCCGAGCGACCCCCGGCATGGCCTTAGCCGGGGATCGTATCGGGGGTTTGTCGCGAATGTTTCGGTCGTGTAGCGGCCGGCTTTACGCCGCGCGGTTGCCCGACAGCGCCATCGAGCCGAAAGCGCCGGCCTTGACCGCGCCGCTGATCGCGTCGCCGTCGACCGTGGCCTCGCCTTCGAGCGTCATCGGCATCGGCACCTTCATGTCCATCTTCCAGGTGATCGTGTTGCCGGCGACCTGGCCTTCGGCGATCTCCATCGAACCCATCATGTCGCTGGTCACGCTACCGGTGAAGGCCTCACCGTTCGGGTTGACGGTGAGCTTGCCCTTCTGATCGCCCATCGGGGTCTTGATGACGACGTCGTAGGTTCCGGCAACGGACATGGCATTCCTCCTAGTGTTTGATTGCAGTTGTGAACGGCGCGGCGGCGAAGTCAATCGCCCCCCGCCGCTGCTCCACCGTCCACCGCGGGCGCGATTTCGAGCGGCAAACCGAGGCGCTTGAGCTGTGGCTCGACCTGCTTGCGATCGCCGACGACGACGAAGGTCAGGCCCTCGGGCTGGAGATAGGTCTTCGCCGTGGCATCGATCGCCTTGCCGTCGATCGCGCGATAGCGGCTGGCGAGCGTCGCATAGTAATCGTCGGGCCGGCCGAGCAGCTGGTTCAGCTGGATCGCGCCGAGCACGTCGCCGTTGCTTTCGAAGCGGTTGGGCAGGGCGCGGATGTTGCCGTCGGTGACGCGGTTGAGCTCTTCGGCGTCGACTGGCTTCTTCGCCGGGAAGGCCTTCATGTCGGCGATGATCGCCTGGATCGCGGCGCCGGTCTTGTCGGCCTGGACCGGCGCGCCGACGGTCAGCGCGCGCGGACCGGCGGGGCTGCGCACGCCCGAGGAGACGCCGTAGGACCAGCCCTTGTCCTCGCGCAGGTCCATGTTGAGCCGCGAGAGGAAACCGCCGCCGATCACTTCGTTGGCGAGGTCGAGCGCTTCCATGTCGGGGGTGCGGCCGGTCAGCGGCAGGACGCGGCCGGCGACGATCACCGACTGCGGCGAATTGGGCCGGTCCACCAGGACGATGCGCGGCCGCGGCGTCGGGATCGCCGCGGCGAGGTCCTTGACCGGCTTGGGCGTGGCGGGCGCCTGCCAGGAGCCGAAGGCCTTTTCGAGCAGCGGCTTGAGCTGGTCCATCGTCACGTCGCCGACGACGGTGATCCGCGCGAGATCGGGGCGCAGCCACTTGTCGTGCGCGGCGCGCAAGGCGGCCGGGGTGAGCGCGGCGAGCGACCTGGCGTCGCCGAGGCCGTCGATCGGCTGGCCATAGGGGTGACTGCCGTAGAGCAGCTTGCCGAGCTCGCGCCCCGCCAGCGCGCGCGGATTGGCCAGCGCCTGCGACAGCGCGGCCTGCTGCTGATCGCGTACGCGCGCGACTTCGCCCTCGGCGAAGGCCGGTTTGCGCGCAACGTCGGCCATCAGTTCGAGCGAAGGCGCGAGGTTGGCAGTCAGCGCGGTCAGCGTGATCGAGCTGGTATCCTGGCTGCCGCCGCTGCCGATCTGGGCGCCGAGACGCTCCTGTTCCTCGGCGATCTGGGTGGCGCTGCGCGTCGTCGTGCCTTCGTCGAGCATCTTGAGCATCAGCGACTGCGTGCCGGGCGTGTCGAGCGCGTCGGCCGAGTAGCCCGCGTCGAAGCCGAGCGAGACGATGACCTTGGGTATCGCCGTACGGCGCGCGAGCGCGACGGGGATGCCGTTGGACAGCGTGGTGCGCTCGATCGTCGGGACCGCGAGATCGGCCACCGGCGCGACAGGCGGCGTCGCCCGCTTCGGTCCGGGCTTGATCGCCGAGCCGGGCTTGGTCGCCTTGGGTTTCGCGGCGCCGGGCGTCTCGTCGCCCCAGCCGCCCATGGCCTCGCCCTTTTCGGTGCGATCGCCGGGGACGACGGCCAGCGCGAAGACCGGGCGGCCGAGCCAGCGCTGGAGCGC
This sequence comes from Novosphingobium anseongense, assembly GCF_037482895.1. Lineage (NCBI taxonomy): Bacteria > Pseudomonadati > Pseudomonadota > Alphaproteobacteria > Sphingomonadales > Sphingomonadaceae > Novosphingobium > Novosphingobium anseongense. Next base: position 298,942 of record NZ_JBBHJZ010000001.1, read on the forward strand.
CGTCTTGACTTCGGCCGGGGTCAGCGCCGCGACCCGCTCGAGGTCCTTCTTGTATTGCGCCGGATCGTTCGAATAGAGCTGGCCCTCGGCCAGGGTCGCGCCCTTGCCCGAGAAGCCGCCGACCTCCTCGAGCGCGCCGATCTGGCTCGAGAGGATCGAGGTTGCGGCGCGGCGCAGTTCGTCCGCGCTGGGTCCTTCGGCGACATATTGCGCGATGATCTGGTCGAAGCGGGCTTCTGCCCTGGCGCGATCGACCCCGGGCTTCACGTCCATCTGCGCGGCGAGGAAGGAGACCTGCTCGAACGGCTGGGCGCCGGCGGTGACCGCGACCGCGAGCTGTTCGTTGCGGACGAGCACGGTGTCGAGCCGCGAACTCGACAGCCCGCCGAGGATGTGGAGGCCGACCTGCAGCGCGAGCGCATCGGGCTCGTTCATGCCCGGGCCGCTCCAGTTGCGGCTGAGGCGCAGCACGGGCACCTGATCGGTCATCTCGCGCTTGGCGGGCGCAGGCAGCGTCACCGGCTCGGCCGCGACGGGCTTCACCGCGGGGCCGCGGGCGATGTCGCCGAACCACTTCTCGACCAGCGGCCGCGCCGTGGCGACGTCGATGTCGCCGGCCAGCGCGAGCACGGCGTTGTTCGGGCCGTAGTGGTCCTTGAACCATTGGCGCACGTCGTCGAGGCTGGCGGCATCGAGATCGGCCATCGAGCCGATCGTCGCGTGGCGATAGGGATGGCCGACGGGGAACAGGCCGTCGCCCACGGCATAGTCGGCCAGGCCATAGGGCTGGTTGTCGTTCTGGCGCTTCTCGTTCTGGACGACGCCGCGCTGCTTATCGAGCTTGTCCTGGCTGACCGCGCCGAGCAGGTGGCCCATGCGGTCGCTTTCCATGAACAGCGCCATGTCGAGCGCGCCCTTGGGCACGGTCTCGACGTAGTTCGTGCGGTCGTACCAGGTCGAGCCGTTGGACGGGGTCGATCCCGCGGCCTCGAGCGGCTTGTCGAAGCTGGGCACGTTCTCCGAACCGCCAAAGAAGATGTGCTCGTAGAGGTGGGCGAAGCCGGTCTTGCCGCGCGGCTCGTGCTTCGAGCCGATGCGATAGTAGGTCGTCACCCCGACGATCGGCGCCTTGCGGTCGGTGTGGACGAGCACGGTCAGGCCGTTGGTCAGGGTGAAGCTCTCGTAGGGAATGTCCACCGCCGCGACGAGCGCGCTCAGCGGCGCGGGTTCATCGCGTGCCACGGGCGCGGCCGGGGCCGCTGGCGCGCTGGCGACCGGTGGCTGCGCGGCGCAGGCGGTCAGGGCGAGAGTAAGGAACGAAGTGGCGAGAGCCGAGCCGAAAGAGCGATGCATGGCGCAAGGTGTAGCAGGTTGATTCGCAGAGGCCAGCCATTGCCGCCCGGCGCGAAAAGGCGTTACGTCGCGATCGGACAAATCATCTTTGGGGGGGATGGAATATGGCCAGACGGGATTGGGATCGTCGCGAACTCATCGCCGGGATCGGCGCATCGGCTTGTCTCGCGCTCTTCGCCGAGCAGGCCGGCGCGGCCACGGGGCTGGGCGGCGCGTTCTCCGACATTCTGGGCCGCGCGACCGACAGTTCGCTCGACCGGCTGGCGCAGCCCGGTGCCTTCTACAACGATCCGGCGGTGCGCATCGGCCTGCCGATGCTCGGCGGGCAGGCCGGCGGGCTCGGCAACGTGCTTGGTCGCGCGCTCGATGCCGGCCAGCGGCTGGGGCTGACCGACAACCTCATCCGCAAGCTCAACGACGCCGCGGGCATCGCCGCGCGCGAGGCCAAGCCGGTGTTCCGCAACTCGATCAGCCGGCTGACCCTGGCCGACGTGCCCGACATCGCCCGGCAGAACGACGGCGCCAGCCAGTATCTGCGCCGCAGCGCCGGCGACGAGCTCCACGGCAAGCTGCGGCCGCTGGTCGATGCGGGGCTGGCGCAGGTCGGTGCCTATCGCCAGCTCGACGCCGTCGCCAAGCAGTCGAGCCTGATCCGCGCCGCGGGCCTCTCGCGCGACGGGTTGGGCCGCACGGTGACCGAGCAGGCCCTGAACGGCATCTTCCGCTACATCGGCGGTGAGGAAGCCCGTCTGCGCGCCAATCCCCTCGGCACAGCCGGCGGCGTGCTCAAGGGGATCCTGGGCAACTAGGCGCCCAGTCTTTTCCTGCTGGTTAGCCGCGCTGGAACACCTGGTTGCTGTCGAAGCGGCTGATCTTCCAGTCGCCGTCGGCATCGCGGCGGCATTCCATGCGGACGTCGGCGACGGCCAGCGGATCGCAGAAGCCGACGAAGGGCGGCTCGCCGACCTTGGCGAAGAACAGCAGCTGGAAGGTCACCGTGGCGTGATCCTCGGCGGCGAACTTCACGCGGTAGTTGACGTGGAGGTGACGCATGACCGGCGCGCCGCCGGCCGCGGTCAGGCGATCCCAGCGCTCGTCGTAGAAGGCTTGCGTTGCGGCAATACCAGCGCGCCATTCGCCGCCGACGAAGTAGGCGACATCGTCGGTCAGGACCTTGGCCTGGGTCATCTGGCGGCCGCTGTTCCGGTCGAGCTCGTCACCCCATTCGTTGATGACCTGGTGGATCGCCGCGACCGCCGTCGCCTGTTCCGCACTGAACTTCGCCATTTGGTACCCTCCGATGATGTCTCGCGCGCGCTTTATGCGCGCGACGTCAGGATTGGAAGCGCAAGCCCCGCGGCGTGACCGCGCCTTGCAGCAGGTGGAACAGCCCTTCGATCACCAGCGCCAGGACCGCCGCGGGAATCGCGCCTTCGAGGATCAGGCCGGTGTCGTTGAGGCGAATGCCGGTGAGGATCGGCTGGCCATAGCCGCCCGCGCCGATGATCGCGCCGAGCGTGGCCAGGCCCACGGCGACCACCGCGGCGGTGCGCAGGCCGGCCATGATCGTGGGCAGGGCCAGCGGCAGCTCGATCCGCCGCAGCCGTGCCTTGCGGGACAGCCCAAGCGCGTCGGCGCTGTCGAGCAGGGCGGGGGCGATGCCGGTCAGCCCGGCATGGGTGTTCCGCACGATCGGCAGCAGCGAATAGAGAAACAGCGCCATGATCGTCGGCGCCGCGCCGATGCCGAGCAGCGGGATCAGGATGACGAACAGCGCGAGGCTGGGGATCGTCTGGAGCAGGCCCGTGACCGACAGCACCAGCGCACCGAGCCGCGGGCTGCGCGCGGCGGCCACGCCGAGCGGCAGGGCGACTATCAGCGCGGCGGCGAGCGAGACCGCGACGAGCCAGAGGTGTTCGAGCGTGCGGTCGAGCAGGCGGCGCCAGATTCCGTCCTCGCCCGAGGCTTGTGCGGTTTCGCCGAGCGCGAGCCGGGCGGCCTGTGTCTCGCTCAGCTTGTCGACCGTGACCTTGCGATTGAGCTCGCGCATCGCGGCTTCGTCGATCGTGCCGGCCAGCGCATCGAGCGCGGTGACCGCCTTGGTGGGCAGGCCGGCGCGATAGACGAAGACGGCGTCGTAGCGTGGGAAGAACGCGCGATCGTCGCGCAGCACGACCAGCTTGTAGGTCGCGATCTCGGCATCGGTGGTGTAGACGTCGGTTACGGCGATCTGGTCGGCGGCAATCGCGCGATAGGCGAGGTCGTGATCGATCCCGCGGATCTTGAGCCCGTTCAGGCCATAGGCGCGCGACAGCGCCGGCCAGCCGTCCTGGCGATCGACGAATTCGTTCGACAGGCCGATCGCCAGTTCCGGATGCCGGACCAGATCGCCGATCGTCGCAATGCCGAGCCGTTTTGCCACGTCGGCGCGCATGGCCAGGGCATAGCCGTTCGAGAAGCCGATCGGCTTCGACATCGCCAGCCCCTGCGCGGCGAGCGCGCGCGGCAGGGCCCTGTCATCGGTCAGGTGTTGCCCCGAGAGGATCTCGAAGCGCAGGGTGCCGGTATAGTCGGGATAGACGTCGATCTCGCCGGCCTTGAGCGCATCCCACAGGATGCGGCTGCCGCCGAGCTCGCGGCGATGCGTGGCGGGCACACCCGCGCGTTCGAGCGCGAGCCGCGCCATCTCGCCGAGGATCACGCCTTCGGTGAATTTCTTCGAGCCGACGGTCTCGGCCCGAGCGGGCAGGGCGATGAGGGCGAGCAAGAGCAGCAACCACCTCACAGCGCGTCCTCCGCCGCGAGGAATTCCGTGACGAAACGATCGGCGGGGTGTTCGGCCAGGTCTGCGATCGGCCCCTGCTGGACGATCCGCCCTTCGCGCATCAGCACCGCGGTGCCACCGAAGAACCGCGCTTCGCCGAGGCTATGCGTGACGATCACCACGGTCTTGCCGAGCCGCGCGAAGATCGCGCGCAACTCCTCGGCCAGCCGCACGCGGGTGATCGGATCGAGCGCCGAGAGCGGTTCATCGAACAGCAGCACCGCGGGATCGAGCATCAGCGCGCGCATCATCGCCACGCGCTGGCGTTGGCCGCCCGACAATTCGCCCGGATAGCGATCGAGTTGCGCGGCATCGAGCGCGACCAGCGTGGCGAGCTCGTCAACCCGTGCCGCGATCCGCTCGGCCGGCCAGTCGAGTTCCTGCGCCATCAAGGTGACGTTGCCGCGTGCGGTCAGGTGCGGGAACAGTCCGCCGTCCTGGATGATGTAGCCAAGCCGCTGCCGCACCGCGCGCCAGTCGGTGACGGGCTGGCCCTCGAAGCGCAGGCTGCCGGTGAACGGCGTCAGCCCCGCCAGCGTGCGCAGCAGGGTCGACTTGCCCGAGCCCGAGGGGCCGAGCAGGACCAGCGTCTCGCCGGCGCCGATATCGAGCAAGGTCGGGGCGAGCGCCGGCACGTCGCCATAGGCCACGGCCACCTGATCGAGTGCGAACATGGCGGGGACTGTAGTCAGTTATCGCGCGGTCGGTCCACGCGATACGACAGCCGTGCCGTGTCGTTGGGCGGGATGGTCGTGCGCCAGACGCGTTTCCCGGGCTTCGCGATCAGCCGGCCGGGCAGACCACGGTAAGTGTGGCCGAGGTTGTGAAATTCCGCCTCGAAGGTGACAGCAAAGGGATTGGCGTTGCGGATCGTCAGGACATAGGGCGCCTTGGCACTCGCGGGTTCCTGCGTTTCGATCGTAACGTCGTTGGCGCGGGCGAAGGCCAGTTCGACCTCCTCGTTCATCGCCTTGTCCGGTGTCGAAGCCTCGCCGATCAGGCCGCGGCCATATTCGCCTTCCTGATAGAGCACGGCCTTGCCCGCCGGTAGTGGATCGCCGAGCCCGTTGTCCTTGCGGTTGCGGAAGCGGAACAGCTTGTCGATCGGGCTCGGGCGCTCGTCCATCACCGTGCGATAGACCGTCTCGCCGCGGACCGCGTCCTTCACTAGGAACGCGACCTGTTTCTGCGAGCGTGCGGCGACGGTGACGGGCACCGGAATGCGGTAGAGCTTGAGGTCGCCGAGGCCTTCGGCTTCGGCAACGACCGCGGCCTTCTCCTCGCGGCGCCGGGCGGTGACGACGATGTTGCCCGCGGCCATCTCCATCATCATCGGTGCCGCGGGCGGCGGCGGGGGAGGCGGCGGCGGCGGGGGATTTAACCCGCTGCTCGTGTTGCCCATGGGCCAGCACTGCGCCTGCTTGTAGAGCGACGAGGCCTCGGCCTTGATCCGCGAGCCGCTGTCGTCACGCGTCGCGGCCGAGCGGTTGATCCTGCCGGCGACGGCCGCTGTGGTGGCCTCGACGAAGCTCGTGTCGTCGCCGCTCGCCATGGTCATCCAGCCGAGCAGTTCGAGCGTTTTGCCATCGGGAGCCAGCGTGCCGACATAGGTCGCGTCCCAGTCGAAGCCCGTGGCGATATAGGCCAGGGTGATCGTCACCCGGCCGCCCGGCTGGTCCTTGGTCAGCATCGACAGCACGGGCTTGGCCGACAAGGTCGCGGGCGCCTGCGGATAGATCAGCGTCTGGTTGAGCCCCGAGCAGTAGACCGCCTCGGTCCCGCGCGGGGTGGTGACGACGAGGCGATCGGAGGCCGAACGAATCGTCGCGGGCTCCTCGACCGTCCTGCCGGTCGCCGGATCGGTGCGGCGCAGGATCACGCTCTGCCCGGTGAAGGCGTCGACCAGCCCCTTCTGCGAGAGCAGCGCGGCGTCGCGGTTGCGCTCGCGCGGGTCGGTGCCGAACAGGATCGCCGATTGCGGGACGATGCCGCTGGCGACGCCCTCGAAGCGGACCGTGACCTCGCCCGGCGGCAGGGTGACGGTGCGCGTTTCGGAGATCAGCGCGAAGGACGACGGCCGGTTGCGGTCGATCGCGCCGTCGCCGCGATCGGGATCGCGGTAGAGCGTCACCGCGACGGCGTCGGGGGCGTCGGACTGGATGACCGGCGCTTCGGCCAGCGCGGGGGTGGCGAGGAGGAGAGCGACGAGAAAAGATCCTCCCCTGCAAGGGGAGGTGGCAGCGCGAAGCGATGACGGAGGGGTGTCCCCGTCTCGGAGAGGGTGACACCCCTCCACCACGACCTGCGGTCGCGGTCCCCCTCCCCTTGCAGGGGAGGATCTGGCAAGGCCCGTCACCACGGTGTCAGGAACGTCGCGGTCAGCTCGACCTTGCCTTCGGCCGGCACGGGCACTTCCCAGCGGCGTTCGTCGGCACTGTCCTGCACGCCCTTGATCGACTCGTCGGTCACGCGCAGGTCGCGCCACCACCACCATTGGCCGAGCCCGCCCTGGATCACGTCGACCGTCACCGGCGTCGGACCGGCATTGGTGACGATGTAGCGCATCTGCGTGCGGTAGTAGCGCTTGGGGACTTCGCCGGCCGCGGTCTTCTTGGTGCCGTCGGGATAGGTCACGGTCCAGCGCGCGTAGGTCTGCCATTGTTCGCTGGTGATCACGTCGCGCTTCTCGACGACGGGCTGGACCTTGACGTCGAAGGCGTCGCCGGTTCGGATGGCGAGTTGCGAGCCGCCGGGGGTGTGCGGGATCTCGCTCTCGCCGATGAACTGTGACTGCGCGCGGCTGTCGCGCATGTAGACGCGGACCGTGCCCGCGGGCAGCGCTTCGCCGATGCCCGCGGCGCGCGCGTTCGAGAACTTGAGCACCGAGGCGGCGCTGCGTGCCTCGTCTTCTGCGCCCATCCAGCCGTTGCGGAACTCGTAACCCTTGCGTGCGGGCACGCCCGAGGCGTCGAGGAACGAGACCTGCTTGGTCTGGGCATTGGCGATCGTGGTGCGGCCCTCGATCGGATAGACGTGGAAATCGCCGAGACGCTGGCCATTGCCGCTCTCGGTGCCCGCGACGTTGCCGCGCGGCCGCGGCGGCTGGTAATAGCCGGGGTTCTGGCCCGAGAAGCCGACGTCGCCCGCGACGAGCAGCGTCTTCGTGTTGTTGAAGGTGGTGCCGGTGTTGTTCGACAGAGTGATCCAACCCTGGACGTCGATCTTGCCGGCCTTCTCGTCGAACAGCGCGACATAGTCCGATTTCCAGCCGAGTCCCGGAGTCAGGTACGACAAGGTGAGCGGCCGGCTACCGCCCGAACGGGCATCCACCGTAACCGACAAGGTCGGCCGCGCGCGCAGGTTGGGCGGTATGGAGTCGAAGATCACGCGCACGGGCAAGCCGTCGTCGCGCAGGACCTCGATGCGATCGCCGATCTTGAGCACGACGCCGCCGTTGGCCGCGAGCACGGTCGCGCGCTCGCGCGTCTCGGCGCCGGTCGCGGGGTTGGTGCGCAGCAAGGTCACGGTCTGGCCGACCGCTTTCTGCATCAATGCCGAAGGCGAGAGCAGGTCGTAGTCGAAGTTCTGCTCGACGATGCCGAAGCCTTCGCCCGAGAGTGTCACGGTCTCGGGCCGGATCTGCGCCGAGACGTCGGCGAATTCCTGGCGCGATTTGCCCGCGGGCAGGCTGACCTGGCGAATGTCCTGCACCAGGGCGAGGTTGTTGTTGTAGATCGTGACCGAAAGGTCGCCCTGGGCGGATCGGGGTTCGGCGGGGTTGGCCGATTGGGCGAAGGCGGCTCCCGAGCAGAGGCTGAAACCCACAGCCATCGCCAGCGTTCTGCAGCGCATTCGCATCCCCTCCGTAAAATTCCGAGGTGAGAGCTAAGCAAGCCGGGATTACGGTCAAATGAATTTGCAGCGAAATCCGACCGACACACTTGAGTGACTAATCAGCAACACTATCTCCTAGCCGACAGGAGGACGTACCCCAGATGAACCTCGAGAAATTCACCGATCGCGCCAAGGGATTCCTGAACGCGGCGCAGACCGTCGCGATCCGCCAGAACCACCAGCGCATCACGCCCGAGCACCTGCTCAAGGCGTTGCTCGAAGACGGCGAAGGCATGGCCGCGGGCCTGATCCAGCGCGCCGGCGGCAATCCCGCCTTCGCCGTGGAGGAAGTCGACAAGGCCCTGGCCAAGCTGCCCGCAGTCTCGGGCGGCGGCTCGCAGCAGCCCCCGGGGCTCGACAACGACGCCGTGCGCGTGCTCGACCAAGCCGAGCAGATCGCGCAGAAGTCGGGCGACAGCTTCGTCACGGTCGAACGCATGTTGGTGGCCCTGGCACTCGCCAGCACGACGCCCGCTGGCCAGGCGCTGAAGGCAGCGAATGTCACGCCGCAGGCGCTCGAAACGGCGATCACCGAGCTGCGCGGCGGACGTCAGGCGCATTCGGCTTCGGCCGAGGAGAGCTACGAGGCGCTCAAGAAATACGCGCGCGACCTCACCGAGGCGGCGCGCGAGGGCAAGCTCGACCCGGTCATCGGCCGCGACGAGGAAATCCGCCGCACGATCCAGATTCTCGCGCGGCGCACCAAGAACAATCCCGCGTTGATCGGTGAGCCCGGCGTCGGCAAGACCGCGATCGCCGAAGGGCTCGCCCTGCGCATCGCCAACGGCGACGTGCCCGACAGCCTCAAGGATCGCACCCTGATGTCGCTCGACATGGGCAGCCTGATCGCGGGCGCGAAGTACCGTGGCGAGTTCGAGGAACGGCTCAAGTCGGTGCTCGACGAGGTCAAGGGCGCCGAGGGCCACATCATCCTGTTCATCGACGAGATGCACACGCTGATCGGCGCGGGCAAGGGCGACGGCGCGATGGACGCCTCGAACCTGCTCAAGCCCGCGCTCGCGCGGGGCGAGCTGCACTGCATCGGTGCGACCACGCTCGACGAATACCAGAAGTACGTCGAGAAGGACCCCGCGCTGCAGCGGCGGTTCCAGCCGGTCTTCGTGGGCGAGCCCACGGTCGAGGACACGGTGTCGATCCTGCGCGGGATCAAGGAGAAGTACGAACTGCACCATGGCGTGCGCATCGCCGACAACGCGATCGTCGCCGCGGCCACGCTGAGCAATCGCTACATCGCCGACCGCTTCCTGCCCGACAAGGCGATCGACCTGATGGACGAGGCCGCGAGCCGCATCCGCATGGAGGTCGAGTCCAAGCCCGAGGAGATCGAAAACCTCGACCGGCGGATCGTCCAGCTCAAGATCGAGGAAATGGCGCTGGCCAAGGAGAGCGACCAGCCCTCGAAGGACCGGCTCGAAACCCTGCGCGGCGAACTGGCCCAGCTCGAGCAGCAGTCGAGCGAGCTGACCACGCGCTGGCAGAACGAGCGCGACAAGATCGCCTCCGAAGGCAAGATCAAGGAAGCGCTCGACGCCGCCCGGATCGAGCTCGATCAGGCGCAGCGCGGTGGCGACTATGCCAAGGCGGGCGAGCTGACCTATGGCCGCATCCCCGAGCTGGAAAAGCGCCTCGAGGAGGCTCAGGGGCAGGCGGGGAACGCCCTCCTGCGCGAGGAAGTCACCGCCGACGACATCGCCGCCGTGGTCAGCCGCTGGACCGGCATTCCGGTCGACCGGATGATGGAAGGCGAACGCGAGAAGCTGCTCAAGATGGAAGAGGCCATCGGCAGGCGCGTGATCGGCCAGCGCGACGCGGTGGTCGCCGTGTCGAAGGCCGTGCGCCGTGCACGTGCGGGCTTGCAGGACCCGAACCGGCCGCTCGGCTCGTTCCTGTTCCTCGGCCCGACGGGCGTCGGCAAGACCGAGCTGACCAAGGCGCTCGCCGGCTTCCTGTTCGACGACGACAGCGCGATGGTCCGCATCGACATGAGCGAGTTCATGGAGAAGCACTCGGTCAGCCGCCTGATCGGCGCGCCTCCGGGCTATGTCGGCTATGACGAGGGCGGCGTGCTGACCGAGGCCGTACGGCGGCGGCCTTATCAGGTCGTGCTGTTCGACGAGGTCGAGAAGGCCCATTCGGACGTGTTCAACGTGCTGCTCCAGGTGCTCGACGACGGGCGCCTGACCGATGGGCAGGGGCGCCAGGTGGACTTCACCAACACGCTGATCATCCTGACTTCGAACCTCGGCAGCCAGTATCTCGCCAACCTCGGCGACGGAGTGGATGTCGAGACCGTCGAGCCGCAGGTGATGGAAGTCGTGCGCAGCCACTTCCGCCCCGAATTCCTCAACCGGCTCGACGAGATCATCCTGTTCCATCGTCTCGCGCAGGAGCACATGGGGCCGATCGTCGAGATCCAGGTCGGACGCGTGCAGACCTTGCTCAAGGACCGCAAGATCGTGCTCGAACTGACCCCCGCGGCCGAGCGCTGGCTGGGACGGGTCGGCTACGATCCGGTCTACGGCGCGCGACCGCTGAAGCGTGCGGTCCAGCGCTATCTGCAGGATCCGCTCGCCGAGAAGCTGCTCGGCGGGGAGATCCCGGACGGCGCCACGGTGAAGATCGACGAGGGCGACGGCGCGCTGCAGATGGTGGTGGGGTGAGCCGGAGATCCTCCCCTTGAAGGGGAGGATCGATCCTCGCTCAAGCCGGCGGAATGAACGCCTGCTGGATCGCCTGGAACTCCGCGCGCGCTTCGGCGCGGGCGGAGTGGTCGGCCAGCGCGGGGTAATCCGCCAGGGTCACCAGATAGGCATAGGCCTCGCTCACGAAGCGCGCGACGCAGGCGACCGTGTTGTCGTCGTGGCCTGGCTCGGCGCCGAACCACCAGTCTCCCGGCCGCGCGGCGCATTCGTCGTTCAGCACAGCCAGGCCGTCCCGGATCTGGCCTTCGCTGCGCGCGACGAAGACCGGGTCGAGCGAGGGCGCGAAGTTCTTCGCGTAGAAGAACGACACCGCCTTGTCGGCAATGCCCGTGGCTATCGCGCAGCGGCGCAAGGCCGCGCGGCGCTCGGGGCCCGAGGGGGCGATCAGCGCGCGATCGCGACCGTGGCCCTCGTCGAGGTGATCGAGGATCGCGTAGCTGTCGATCAGCGCCTCGCCGTCATCGAGCACCAGCGTCGGCACGCGGCGCAGCGGGTTGTGCGCGACGAACTTGTCGCTTTCGCCGAAGCTCGAGAACGGGTGGTGGTCGAAGGCGATACCGTAGCGCGTCAGCGCCAGGCCGACGCGGCGGACGAAAGGGCTGTCGTACTGGCCGATGAGTTGCATGGTCACCACGTCCTGCTGACGCTCAGCGCGAAGCGGCGGCCGAGCGCGTCGTTGATCGAGAGCGGAACGACATAGCCGAAATAGGTCTGCCCGACTCTGTCGAACAGATTGGTGATCGACAAGGTCAGCTTGTAGCTGTCGGCCGCCGTGACGAAGAGCGCCGCATCGACCGTCGCGAAAGGATCGAAATGGTCGAACTCGCGTGTGTCGTTGGGGCTGTCGCCGCGGCCGGTCAGCGCGATGGCGCGGGTGCCCGTGTAGTTGACATTGGTCGCGATGCCCCACGCCTTGTTGGCATAGCGCAGGCGTAGCTGGCCCTGCCAGCGCGGGTCGCCGACCACGCCGTCCGACCGCGCCGGGGTGACGCCGGTGATGTCGACGAGGCGGCGGCGCAAGTGGAACAGGTCGCCGCCGATCTCGAGCGCGCCGGCCACACCGAGGCCCGAGAGGGCGGTGCGGTATTCGAGCCCGGCCTGAACGCCGCTCATCTCGATACGCTTGCCGTTGACGTAGCCGAGCGTGACCGCCGGGTTCTGCGCGTCGGCCACGACCTGGCCTTGCGCGTCGCGCCGGATCAGCGCGCAGAAGGCGTTGCCCCGGGCCGGATCGCCGGCGTCGAAATCGGGATTGTCGAAGCAGCCCTGCGCGACCTGCGCCATGCTGAGGCTGGCGATCGGATCGCTGATGCGCAGGCGGACGTAGTCGGCCGCGAGCGTCAGGCCGGGAACGAAACGCGGGCGCAGGAGCGCGCCCCAGGTCAGGCTGTCGCTGCGTTCGTTGCGCAGGCCGGGATTGCCGCCGCCGAAAGTCGGCACGGTGGCCGTGGCGGCGACCAGCGGTGTCGCGTTCGGATAGCGCGCGAGGAAGGCCGTGCAGTTGGCACGCCGTACCGTCGGGACGGGACCGGCGCCGATATTGGCGGTCGAGCAGAGATCGGGCACCGGGATGTTGGTCACGGCACGCGGCGAATAGAGTTCGGTGATCGCGGGCGCGCGGAACGAGCGGGTGAAATTGCCGCGGACCTCGATGTCCGCGATCGGCGCAAAGCTGCCGCCGGCCGACCAGGCGGTGAAGCCGCCATTGGCGCTGTTGTCGACACGGCGGACGCGACCGAAGGCCGAGAGGCTGTGGAACAGGGCCTGGTTCTCGGGCGTGATCAGCGGCACCAGCACTTCGCCGAAGATCTCGTCGAGATCGTAGCGGCCCGCAGTCGGGGCGACCGCGGCGGCGCGACCGAGCCCGGCCTGGAGGAAGGCGTCGGGAATGAAGCGCGCGTTTTCCTCGTGGTGCTCGAAGCCGAGATTGAACGAGACCGGATTGCCGAACAGATCGAACGGCGCGCCGCCGATGTTGGCGTTGACGACCACCTGTTCGAGCCGCGATCGCGCGACGGTATCACGCAGCACGTAAGCGCGCGCGGCCGGCGAGGCGGCGTTTTCGCCGAACAGGTTGAGCGGCACGCAGGCCGGATCGGCGACGGGCGCCTGGCCCGCGGGGAAGCCGGTGACGCTCGCGGTGGTCGAACAGACGATCTGTCCGCCCACCAGCGCGACGTTGACCGCGTTGACGAAGCGCTGCTGATCGATCGCCTGGCCGCGGTCGGTGAAATCGCTGCGGCCGTAGTTCAGCGAGATCTCGAAGCCGTAGTCGCGCCCGCCGAGCGCGAGCTTGCCTTCTAGCCCCACGACGCCGCGATAGACCTTGCTGTCCGAGCGGCCCGAAGTGTCGGCGAGATCGGCGTTGGCGCGGCTGAGTTGAAAGGTGTTGCCATAGCCTAGCGCCGCGAGCTGCTGGCGCGCCTGGGCAGTGAGGAACGGGTTGTCGGTGCGGAAGGTGAGCGGGGCCGAGGCGCCGCCGAACTGCACGGCGTTGAAGGTCGGCAGCTTGACCGGCAGGTCGGCCTGGCCGTGATAGAACAGCCCGTCGGCGAAGAGCTGGAGGCGGTCGGTGAGGTCGTAGGTGAAAGAGAGGCTGGCGTTGAGTCGCTTGAGGCTGGAACTCACCGCCAGGAAATCGTTGAGCCGCAGCCCGTCGCCGCCCGAGGCCAGGGCTGCCGCGGCGAGTACGCCGGGCACCGGTGCGCCGTAGATCGTGCCTTTGTCGTAGGACAGCAGCCGACCGTCGGGCGCGAACTGCCAGGCATAGGCGCCGCCACCGCTCGACAGCACGCCGCCGCGCGAGACCGCGGGCAGGTTGAGGTCGCGGATCAGCACCGAGCCGGGAAAGCCGTCGCCGAGGCTGTCGTTGAAGCCGATGTTGGGGTTCACTCGCCCGTCGTTGGCCGGAGTGCGGCCGACGGGACCGAGCGCCGAGGCGAGGTTGAGCGCCGAGCAGATGCCCGTCTGCACGGCCGTGCAAGGGTTCGTCGCATTGCCCAGGTTCGCGCGATAGGTTCCGCGTTGGCCGCCCGTGACGGCGCCGAGCCGGTCGTAGCTGACCGCCGCGGTGACATTGCCGCGACCGCCCGCGAAATCCACCCCGCCCGCCGCCGCGACGTTCCAGCGGGCATTGTCGCCTTCGCCGCTGACGCCGCTCGTGGCGCGCGTCTCGAGCCCGGTCAGGCGGCGCTTGAGCACGACGTTGACCGTACCCGCGATCGCATCGGTGCCGTAGATCGGCGCGCCGCCGATCGAGACGCGCTCGACCCGGTCGAGCAGGATCGTCGGGACGACGTTGAGATCGACCTGGGTGCCCGGCGTCGCATTGCCGAGCACGCTCGGCACGTTGGAGGAGACGACGCGGCGGCCGTTGACCAGCACGAGGGTGCGGTTCGAGCCGAGCCCGTAGAGATTGATGAAGTTGACGCCCTGACCATAGACGGCCTGGTCGCCGCCGAGCGTCACCGAACCGCGGATGCCCGGCACCTCGTTCAGCGCGTCGGCGAGGTTGGTCTGGCCGCGATCCTCGAGATAGCCGGCCAGGGTCGCATCGATCGGTTCGGCACTTTCGGCCGGTGGCCGCGGGATGCGCGAGCCGGTCACGACGATCGGCGCCTCGTCGGCCGCCAGGGCCGGCGCGGCGAAAGCAGGCGCGAATGCCGCAAGCCAGGCGACACGAGGAAACACCCCGCGCGAAACTTCGATGCTCAATGGAAAACCCTGAAAATCTTTTATGACGACCCGCGCGCCTTTTCGCCCGAACGACACGATTTCGCAACGTCATTGACCGGCTTGACGGCGCCGTTTAACCGGCTGCTTAAATCGGATTGTCCGCGTGCTTTCCTGCCGATTCCCGGTGCCGATGGCGCGCTCTCGCGAACGAAAGGAAGACTTGCATGAAGCTCGACAGCAGCATCGCCGCCGTCGTCACAGGCGCCGCCTCGGGCCTGGGCGCCGCCACTGCGCGCGCGCTCGCCGCGAAGGGCGTGAAGGTCGCGATCTTCGACCTGCAGGAAGAGAAGGGCAAGGCGCTCGCCGAGGAGATCGGCGGCATCTTCTGCGAAGCCAACGTGACATCGGACGAGTCGATCGACGCCGCCTTTGCCAAGGCGCGCGCCGCCCACGGCCAGGAGCGCATCCTGGTCAACTGCGCGGGCACGGCCAATGCGATCAAGACGGTCAGCCGCGACAAGACCACCGGCGAGATCAAGCACTTCCCGCTCGACGCCTTCAACTTCATCATCCAGATCAACCTCGTCGGCACCTTCCGCGTGCTCGCGAAGTCGGCCGCGGGCATGCTGACGCTCGATCCGCTGAGCGAGGATGGCGATCGCGGCGTGATCATCAACACCGCCTCGGCGGCAGCCGAGGATGGCCAGGTCGGCCAGGCCGCCTATGCGACGTCGAAGGCCGGCGTCGTCGGCATGACCCTGCCGGTGGCACGCGACCTGATGAACGAGGGCATCCGCGTCAACACGATCCTGCCCGGCATCTTCAAGACGCCGCTGATGATGTCGCTGCCCGAAAAGGCGCGCGAAGTGCTCGACGCTTCGGTGCCGTTCCCCAAGCGCATGGGCAAGCCCGAGGAATACGCCGAGCTGGCGCTGGCGATGATCACCAATCCCTACTTCAACGGCGAGGACGTCCGCCTCGACGGCGCCATCCGCATGCCGCCGCGCTGATCAGGGCCTGATGGGGGAGGCCGATCTCACCACGCCGGCGGGAGCGCGGGCGCAACTGCTCGATACGGCGAGTGCGATCATGCGCGAAGGCGACGTGATCGACATCTCGCTGTCCGAGCTGTCCTTGCGCTCGGGCCTCAACTCGGCGTTGGTGAAGTATTACTTCGGCAACAAGGCCGGCCTCCTCAAGGCGCTGCTCGATCGCGACTGGCAGGCGATCGTCACCAGCGTCGATGCGCTGGTGCACAAAGGCGACTGGGGCCCGGAAGCGAAGCTGCGCCGGCATATCTCCAAGGTCGTCGATACCTTCTACCAGGTGCCGTATCTCAACCGGCTGACGATGCGGCTGGTGCGCGAGAGCGACGAGGCCGAAGCGCGGCACATCGCCGACTCCTATCTTTCGCCGATCTATCGCGCCTACGAGGCGCTGATCGACGAGGGGGTCCGCGCCGGCGTGTTCCGCCAGGTCGATCCGCAGCTGTTCTATTTCACCGTGACAGGCGCGGTCGACCGCTTCTTTTCGGCGCGGCTCGTGCTCAAGCACTGTTTCGATCAGGACACGTTGACCGAAGAACTGCGTGACCGCTATCGCGAACACACCATCGACATCATCATGGCAGGCATACTTGCACGCTGAAAATCAGAGCCGTTGGGAAAAGCCCGACCGCTGGCATATCGGCATCATCGGCGGTTCGGGCCTCGCGGACGGCGTCGGGCTCGAGGACGCGCAGGAGATCGAGGTTTCTAGCCCCTTCGGCGAGGCTTCGGGGCCGGTCACGGTCGGCACGCTCGACGGGGTGCGCTTCACCTTCCTGGCACGCCATGGCGCCGGGCACCGACTGCCGCCGCACGAGGTGAATTACCGCGCCAATGTCGACGTGCTCAAGCGCTGCGGCGTCACCGACGTGCTGTCGCTGTCGGCGATCGGTTCGTTGCAGGAGAATCTGGCACCTGGCCATTTCATCGCGATCGACCAGTTCATCGACCGCACCGTCCATCGCGGGCATAGCTTCTTCGGCCCCGGCATGGTCGCGCATGTCAGCCTGGCTGATCCCGTCTGCCCGATGCTGGCCTCCATGGCCGCGCGTGCCGGCGAGAAGGCGGGCGCGACGGTGCATCGCGGCGGCTGCTATCTGGCGATGGAGGGGCCGCAGTTCTCGACCCGGGCGGAAAGCCGGCTCTACCGTCAGTGGGGTGCCGACGTGATCGGCATGACGGGTATGCCCGAGGCGCGCCTGTGTCGCGAGGCAGAGCTGCCCTATGCCATGCTCGGCATGATCACCGATTACGACGCCTGGCGCGAGGAAGAGCAGGGTGTCGAAGTTTCCGAAGTGCTCGAAGTGATGCACGCCAATGCCGCGACGGCGCGCAATGCGGTGCGGGCGCTCGCGGCATTCCTGCCCGAGCGGCGCCCGCCGAACCCGATCGACCGCGCGCTCGACCATGCGCTGGTGACAGCGCCCGCAGCGCGCGATCGAACGCTGCTGGCCAAGCTCGACGCCGTCGCGGGCCGCGTCCTGCGCTGAACCCGAAATAAGCTGGCCTCCCCGCAGCGTTTCCGCCGCGGGGAGGCTGCTCCTCCCACGAACTGTGTAAGGTTCGGTTTAGCTCGGACCGCCGTTCGAGAATGCGTCGCCGATCGAACAGGCCGCCGGGCCGAGAATGACGACGAACAGCACCGGCAGGATGAACAGGATCAGCGGCACGGTCATGATCGCCGGCAGACGCGCGGCCTTTTCCTCGGCGCGCATCATGCGCTCGTTGCGGAATTCGGCCGAGAGTACGCGCAGTGCCGAAGCGAGCGGCGTACCGTAGCGCTCGGTCTGGATCATCGTCGTGACCACGCCCTTCACCGAGTCGAGATTCACGCGATAGGCGAGGTTCTCGAAGGCTTGGCGGCGGTCGGTGAGGAACGACAGCTCGATCGAGGTCAGGGTGAACTCGTCGCCGAGTTCGGGATAGGCGCGGCCCAGTTCCTTGGCGACGCGCGCGAAGGCGGCGTCGACCGTGAGGCCGGCCTCGGCGCAGATGACCAGAAGGTCGAGCGCGTCCGGCAGGCCCTTGCGGATCGCGTCGGTGCGCTTGGAGATCATGTTCTGCAAGAAGATGTCGGGCGCTTTGTACGAAATGACCGCCACGGCCGCGAAGGCCATGAACTTCTTGAAGCTGCCCCAGTCGGGGAAATAGTCGACCAGATAGATCATCACCGCCGCAAAGCCGCCGAACACGAGCGGCAGGACCAGGCGGCCGAAGATGACGGCGACGGCCCATTCCTTCTTGCGGATACCGGCCTGGGCCAGCTTCTGCTGCGCCTGCTTGACCTGGCTGTCCTGGAGGACCTTCATCGACGAGAGCGCATCGCGCATCTTGTCGGTCGTCTCGTTCTTGCGAATGAGGCTGGCGCGCTTGCGCGGCGTGGCGACGATACCGGCCTTGAGCTGCTCGCGACGGTCGTTGAGTGCCTTGACGCGGCGCGCCATCGGATCGCGCACGGTAACCGCCGTGTAGATCGCGTAGCAGACGGCCAGGGCGGCGATCATCGCCAGCATGGTCGCGACCCAGATGACGTCGAAGCCGAGGAGCGTGGGGCCGGGCGGGGTGTGTGTCATGTCTATCGTGTCCCGCTCAGATCTCGAAGCTGACCATCTTGGCCATGATGAAGGCGCCGATGCTCATCCAGGTCAGGCCGCCGAGACCCGCGACGATGAGACGGTCCTCGGTGAAGAAGCCGCCGATGTAGTCGGGGTTGATCCAGTAGATCATGGTGAAGACGATGAACGGCAGCGAGCCGACGATGTAGGCCGAAGCTTTCGATTCCGAGCTCATCGCGCGAATCTTGAGCTTCATCTGCGCGCGCTTGCGCAGCACGTCGGCCAGGTTCGAGAGCGTCTCGGCCAGGTTGCCGCCGGTCTCTCGCTGGATCGCGAGAGTGATGCAGAAGAAGCTGAATTCGGGCGTGTTGAGCCGGTCTGCGGTTTCCTGGAGCGCTTCCTCCATCGAACGGCCGATCTTGATGCGTTCGATCACCAGCTTGAATTCCTCGCCGACGGGGCCGGGGACTTCCTGGGCGACGACGCCCAGGGTCTCGGTGACCGGGAGGCCCGAACGAAGGCCGCGCACGAGGAGTTCGATCGCATCGGGGAACTTCACGGTGAACTTGGTGCCGCGGCTCTTGATGAAATGGCCGACGGCCAGATGCGGCAGACCGGCGCCGACGAGCATGCCGACGCCCAGTGCCAGCGGTAGCGCGCCCGACATCAGGAAGACGACGAAGGCCACGCCGACCATGAGGCCCAGCGAGGCATAGACGTATTGCGACAGCTTCCAGCCCTTGCCGGTGCGGTGCAGGCGCAGAGTCAGCGCTTCGATCCGCGAGCTCGAGCCCGCGATCTGGTGCAGCTTCGGTTTGCGCGCGGCAACCGCCTTGCGGAGTTGCGCCTCGACCTTGTCGATCGTGTTTTCGGAATGGCGATACCGCAGCGTCTGCAGACGGCGCGCGCTCTCCTTCGCGGCCGAGGGGCCGCTCAGCGAGAACGCGATCAGCGCGAGGGAAGCCGACAGACCGAAGGCGATCAGCAGTATCGGGAACAGGTTCATCGGCGTAGTCCGCCTTCCTCTTCGCGTCCCGCGACGCCGGGCGCCGCGGGCATTGTCTCGCTCACGCCGCCGACGGCGCCGTGGCTGGCGACTTCTTCGACAGCATCGACTTGAGGTCGATCTTGCCCAGCAGCGACTTCTTTGCCGGAGCGGCGCCGTCCTCGCTGGCCACGTCGCTGGCACCCATCACCGCCTTGGCGATGTCGCGTACGGCCACGCTGGCCTTGCTCGCGCGGTTGGCCTCGCAGAAGGTCTTGCCGAGCTTGGCGGCGTTGGCGGCCGACTTGAGATCGTACGCGACGCTGATGTCGATCCGGCGCTCGATCGAGCTCTCGAAATCGGTCTTGCTGATCTCGCCCACGCCGGGTTGCACCTTGTTCGCGACGACGATCACCTGCGCGTGCTGCGCATTGGTCTTGAGCCACGAGAGCATGCGGATGGTGTCGCGCGCCGCCGCGAGGGTCAGTTCGGTCACGATCACGATCACGTTCACGTCGGCCAGCAGCTGCGGGAAGTTGATCAGCATGTTGCGTGGCAGGTCGATGACCGTCATCTCGAACGCGTGACGGAACTCTTCCTCGAGCTGGAGGAAGGCCGCGCCATCGGTCATCAGCGGCATGTTGATCGGCGCTTCGGCCGACAGGATCGCCAGATTGTCGTTGGCGCGGATCATGGCGCGCTCGATGAACAGACCGTCGATGCGGCTGGGGTTCTCGATCGCGTCGGTCAGACCGCGGCCCGGCTCGAGGTCGAGCGAGAGCGCGCCCGTGCCGAAGTGGATGTCGAGGTCGAGCAGCGCGGTGGGCTGCTTGTTCTCGGCGCTGAACAGCCAGGCGAGCGAGGTCGCGATGGTCGAGGCGCCGACGCCGCCGCGCGTGCCGATCACCGCGGTCGAGATGTGCTGCTTTGCCGCGCTCGCATCGGCGAATTTCGGCGCCGAGAAGACCGCCTGGGCATTGACCAGGGCATCGCGCAGCATGGCGGGCTGCAGCGGCTTGAGCAGGTAGTCGTGAATGCCGCTAGCGAGCAGGTCGCGGTAGAGGCGCACGTCGTTGACCTGGCCGATCGCGATGACGACCGTGCCGGGCTCGCAGACTTCGGCGAGCGCGTTGATGTCGTTGAGCGGATCGCCGCTTTCCGACAGGTCGACGAGCAGGATGTTGGGGCTGGCCGAGATCGACAGCGCCTGGACGGCATTGCGCAGGCCGCCCTTGTTGCACTTCTCCGGCGCCCAGCCCATTTCGACCACCACGGGACGCAGCACGTCGAGCGCCGCGTCGTCGCAGATATAGGCCTGATAGGGGTCACGCCCGCCAGGCGTTCCAGCTTTCCAGGGTGCGTTCATGATCAGTCTGCCTTCGAGCTGGTCTGCTTGACGGCATTGCCGCCGCCGCCGTTGAGATCCTTGGCGCGATAGGCGTTGATCGCCTTGTTCGAGCTCATGATCAGCGTGTCGCTGTCGCCCTTTTCACCCTTGAGCAGGTGCTCGGGGTTGGCGACCATCGCCGCGAGGTTGCTGTTGACGGCGCAGCCGTAGTTCGAGCTCGTGGCGTTGTTCGGATTGAAGTCGTTGCGCGAGGACCAGTTGGGGCAGCCGGGCACCGTGGCCTTGGAGCGCGTGACGATGACGCGGGCGTTGCCCGCGGTCACGTAGCCCTGCGTCGCCGGGGCGGTGTCGCTCAGGATCAGGCCACGACGCGCGGCGATGGCGGCGACGGCCGAACGAGTCGGTTCGCTGCCGAGCGGATCGTCGACAGCGATGCGATCGCCGTAGCGCAGGTCCATGGCATCGAACCAGCCATCGAGACGGCGCTGTTCGGCATAGGACAGTCCGCCGGGACCGGTGCTCAGATCGAGCGTATAGTTGGCGTTCTCGACGACGGGTTGATGGATGCTGTCGACCGAGGCGTTGGTCGCGATGCCGCCACAACCGGCGAGAGCCATACCAAGCGAGAGAGCTAGCGCCGCACCGATGGTTTTCGGCGTAATGCTGCGGGGCGAACGGATCAGGGACGTCATGGTGTTCATCACCTCTCTCACTTCAGATTGAAGCCGGGCTTCGGCGCTTCGGCGGTTGCGCCGCGCTTGGCGGAAGCCGGGACGTCGGCCGCGCCGACTGCGGGGGCGGTTTGCGGCTGCGGCGCCGCGGACGGCACGGGCCGCGAAACACCCGACTTGCCGGCATTGTCCTGATTGCCCAGCAGGCGCTGGAGTTCGTTCGGCGCGTTGTAGCCGTCGGTCGGGAGCTTGATGTCGTTGCCGTCGACCGGATTTACCAGATAGGGCGTCACGACGA
Source organism: Novosphingobium anseongense (assembly GCF_037482895.1). Taxonomy (NCBI): domain Bacteria; kingdom Pseudomonadati; phylum Pseudomonadota; class Alphaproteobacteria; order Sphingomonadales; family Sphingomonadaceae; genus Novosphingobium; species Novosphingobium anseongense. The sequence continues at coordinate 320,314 of NZ_JBBHJZ010000001.1, forward strand.
TCACCAGTTCGGTCTCGCCCCGCTGGAAGGCGGTCGAGCGGAACAGCGAACCGAGGATCGGCAGGTCTCCGGCACCCGGCATTTTCCGGATGGCGTTCTGCGTCGAATTCTTCATCAGGCCTGCGATCATGAAGCTCTGGCCCGAGCCGAGCTCGATCGTCGTCTCGGTGCGGCGCACGGTGAGCGCCGGGATCGAGAAGCCGCCGATGACGACGGCACCTTCGCTTGACAGTTCGGAGACTTCCGGCCGGACGCGCAGCGAGATGCGGCCGTTGGCCAGAACCGTGGGCGTATAGGAGAGGCTGACACCGAACCTCTTGTACTCGACCGACGTCGTGCCGAGACCCTGGTTCATCGGGATCGGGAATTCGCCGCCCGCGAGGAAGTCGGCTGTCTCACCCGACAGTGCGGTGAGATTGGGCTGAGCGAGGGTCGAAACCAGACCAACGTTTTCACCCGCGTCGAGCGTACCGAGGATGTTCAGGCCCAGAAAGCGGCCCATGCCGGCGATCGTGGTCAGACCTTCACCGGCCTGCGAAACGCTGGTTCCGGGCCGCTGGGTGACGAAATCCGCCACGAGTGCACCCGTTGGGGTGTAGGCGTTGGACAGGATCGCGCCGGTGACGGGGTTCATGTAGCTCGGATTGATCGTGTAGCCCTGAACCGCCTGGCCCACGCCCAGCGGCAACCGCGGATCGGTCGTGATGTAGCTGGGCGCTCGACCCTGGCCGATGCCGAACTTGAAGCCGCCGGTACCGTCGATCGTGGTGAGGTTCGAGGACAGGTTCTTTGCCAGCGAGCGGCTGACTTCGGCGAACCGAACCTGCAGGTTGACCTGCAGCGGCGTCGCGGTCCGGAGCCGGCTGACGACGTTGATGTTCATCGCGGCGGCATCCTTGCCGCCGATATAGGCCTTCACGAGGCGCTCGGCCTCTGCTGCGTCATCCGGCGAGGCTACCGTGCCGGTGAGCAGATAGGTGCCGCTGCCCACCGTGGCGACGCCGATCTTGGCATCGGGCATGGCCAGCTTGAGCATCTGGTCGATGCTGTCGATGTTCGAGCCCACGCGGATGTTGGCCGACCAGACGATGTCGCCGGCCGCGTTGCTGGCATAGACCGTCGTTTCGCCGCCGGCCTTGCCGAAGACATAGAGCTGGCGGGTCGACTTGACCTCGACATCGGCGACCGAATCGTTGGCGACGAAGACGTCGGCCATCGTTCCACCGACCGTCACCAACTGGCCGCGGCCGATCGAGAGGACGAGGTCGCTGTTCGGGCGCGTCACCGACGAAGGCGGCGTGTTGCGGGCCGGCGCGCTGCGGGCCGGTGCAGCCGCGAGCGGCGCGAAAGCAAGCGGAAGGGCGGCGCAGGCGCCGGTCAGCAGGGTACGGATCAGGCGACGGTTCATCGTCTTGCCCCCAAAAGGCGTGGAAATCGTGGTGCGGCGAATCATGTCAGTTGGTCCCGACGGGAGCGGCAGCGAGCGTATTGGCGTCTACGACCTGGACGGCGGCCTTGCCGCGCATCACGCGGACCCTCGGGCCGACGGGCGCGATGTTGACCGTGACTGCCGGGCCGGGTGCTGCCACCGGACGCGGTGCCTGCGAGGGCATCGACGCGCGCTGGAAACGCGAGACGTCGCCGCCGGTCTGGTAGGTCGTCGGACCCTCGACCGGACGGTTCATCGCCAGGCTGAGAATCTTGTCTTCCTGTTCCTTGCTGGCGCCTTCGGGCACCTTGACCGAGCCGCTGGCGATCGCGCGGTCGAGCTCGGACTGGTTGTCGGCGAGCGAGCGCAGCGAGAGGCTGAGCTGGCCGATCGTTTCGGCGACAGCGACCTTTTCGGCGATGCGCGGCGTGACTTCGAGTGTGACCGTGCTCGACGTGCGCACCACCGACTTGCCGTCAACCGTCTCGGTCGAGGTCGCCTGGTCGGTTGCGAGGACGCGCAGGTTCTTGAGGATCGTTTCCGAGGCCTTGAGCGGCTGGCTGTCCGTACCCTTGACGCTCTGGGTCAGGACGAGGTCGACGTGGTCGCCGGGGAAGATGAAGCCGGCGACGCCGGTCTTCACCGAAACGGGGATCGTGATGGCGCGCATGCCCGGCCCGAGCGCGGCGGCGAGGAAGCCGCGGTCACCCGGCGCGACGAGCGTGCCCTGGGTGATCGGCTGACCAGCCGTGATCGGATTGCGGACGACCGTACCGAGAAGCTTCGACATGTCGGCTTCGCCGTCGATGAAATAGGCATCCTGGACCATTTCCTTCGGCCAGGCCTGGAAGGAAACCGAATCGGCCGTGATGATCGTGCCGACCGGAAGCGCACGTTGCGCAACGAGGACTTTCGGTCCGGTGGCTTCGGGTGCTGCGGCCTCGGCCTGCGGCGCGGATGCGCCGACGAACAGGCTGCGCGCGGCCAGGGCCGTGCCGACCGCAATGACCAGCGCCACCAGCAGCAGCGTCAGCTTTTTCTTGTCCATGGCTAGATCAGCCCTCTCGAAAAGATGCCCAAGTTCTCACCGCAATGGAGCATAATGGTTAAAATCGGGTTCAACCCAGCAGCCCGGCGTTCTGCAGGGGCGGGATATATTGGCTGGCCAGGGCCCAGAGCCCGGCGCCCGAAATGGCGATGCCGTAAGGGATCTCCGGACGCTCCTGACGGCGGGTCAGGAAATGCCAGGTCATGTAGACGACCGTCAGCACGCCGCCTGCGAGCGCCATGACCACGATCACCTGCGCAAACCAGTAGGGCTCGATCCACAAGGCCAGAGCGCTCAACAGCTTGACGTCGCCGCCGCCCATCCAGCCGATCGCGAACATGAGCGCGAAGACGAGAAAGGAGCCGGCGGCGATGCCGACCTGCCAGCCGATGTCGGTCAGGCTCAACCCGCTAGCCAGCCAGAACAGCGGCGCGGCGAGCGCGATGCCCGCGTTCAGCCAGTTGTCGATATGACGGTGCTGGATATCGGTGACAATCGCCACCAGGAGCGCGATTGCCAAGGCGCCCAGCAGTCCGTAAGTGAAAACGCCGTGCATGACATGCCCCCAGGTATCCGCGAACACCTAGCGTCGATGGCTTACGAAACAGTAACCAAGATCCTCAGTACGGTGTTAGCCCTCCATGCAGTGCTGACCGCGTGAGCCTGGACCAGGTCTGCGCGCCTCGCGCGCTCGACCGCCGCGCGATCGCGCGAGAGGCGCGCGAAAGCCGCTGGCTGGCGCGCGATGGCCATGCGATCCGTCGGATCGACTGGGACCAGGTCGCGGATCGTCCGCGCGGCTCGCTGCTGTTCATGCCGGGGCGCGGAGACGCCTACGAGAAGTATCTCGAAACGCTCGGCCACTGGCATGCCTGCGGATGGCGGGTGACCGCGGCCGACTGGCGCGGCCAGGCCGGTTCGGGCCGTCTCGGCACCGACGAGGTCACGGGCCATGTCGACGACTTTGCGCTGTGGATCGAAGACCTTGCCGATTTCTGGGCGGAGTGGACGCGCGAGACGCCGGGACCGCACGTGCTCGTGGGACATTCGATGGGCGGGCATCTCGTGCTGCGCGCCCTGGTCGAGAAGCGGGTCGATCCGGCAGCGCTGATCCTGACCGCGCCGATGCTCGGCCTGCATCCGCGTCAGGTGCCTCCCGGCCTGCTTCACGTGGCGGCGCGGCTGATGCGGAGCCTCGGCGATCCGCGCCGGCCGGCCTGGAAGTGGAGCGAGAAGCCGGGCGAGCCGCCGGCCAGCCGCATCGAGCTGCTGACGCACGATGCCGCGCGCTATGCCGACGAGATCTGGTGGCGGCAGGAGCGTCCTGAACTGATGATGGGGCCGGGGTCCTGGGGCTGGATCGCCGCCGCGCTCGCTTCGATCCGATCGCTCGATCGCCGCGGCGCGCTCGAAGCGGTCGACACTCCTGTGCTCGTCCTGGCGACGAGCGCGGATCAACTCGTCGAATATAGTGCCATCGAGCGCGCCGTGGCGCGGTTGCCCCATGCTGAACTCGTGCGCTTCGGTGCCGAGGCGCGCCACGAACTCCTGCGCGAGGGCGATCTGGTGCGAGACCGGGCGCTCGACGCCATCGACGACTTTCTCGCGCGCAGCGCGCCGGCATCCTGACATGGCCGATCGCTACGATTTCGCCGTCGTCGGGGCCGGCATGGCAGGGGCGTCTCTCGCGGCCGCGCTTGGAGGCCGCGCGCGGGTGCTGCTGCTCGAAGCCGAGGACCGGCCGGGTTATCACGCGACCGGCCGATCGGCAGCGTTCTGGACCGAAAGCTACGGCGGCCCGGACGTCCAGCCACTGACCACGGCCTCAGGCGCATATCTGCGCGACAACGGCTTTCTCGGTCCGCGCGGGGCGCTGACGATCGCGCGCGCGGGACAGGAGCGCGAACTCGAACGCTTCGCATCGCGCTTTGCCGGGCTCGGAGTCGAGATGGCAGTGCTCGACCGGGTCGCGCTCGAAGCGAACGTTCCCGGCCTGCGTCCCGACTGGATCTTGGGCGCATTCGAGCCGAGCTGCGCCGACATCGACGTCGCCGGGCTTCACCAGCACTATCTCGGCCTGGCCAAGCGGGCGGGCGTTGCGTTGTGGTGCACGGCCCGGCTCGCGGGGGCGTTCGAAGAAGCCCAGGGCTGGCGGATCGTGCTCGCCGACGGGCGCGAATTGACCTGCGACGTGCTCGTCGACGCGGCGGGCGCCTGGGCTGATACCGTGGCGGAGCTGGCGGGACTCGCCCCCCTCGGCATCGCGCCGCTGCGCCGGACGGTCGCGCAATTGCGTGTCGCTCCCAAGGCGCCCGCCGATCTGCCGCTCGTGCTCGATCTGTCGGAACGCTTCTACTTCAAGCCCGAGGCGGGGCGCATCTGGTTGAGCCCGCACGACGAGACACCGAGCGAGCCCTGTGATGCGGCGCCAGAGGAGATCGACGTGGCCACGGCGATCGATCGGCTCGGCGAGGTCGTCGACTGGACCGTCGAGCACGTCGAGCATCGCTGGGCAGGCTTGCGCAGCTTCGCCCCCGATCGTCTGCCGGTCTACGGCTTCGATCCTGCGTCGCCGCGCTTCTTCTGGTTCGCGGGGCAGGGCGGCTTTGGCATCCAGACCGCGCCCGCTGCCGCCGATCTGGCGGCGCGACTCTTGCTCGGCGAGTTGCCGGGCGCGGTCGATCCCGCTCCTTATTCTCCTGCGCGCTTCGCCTGACCTCCACCGAATACGGATCGGCGGCGCGACTTTTTGCGTGTGCTGGAAAAGTCCTGCGGTAATTACCTGTAGGGAATTTACGTAGTTACCGCTGCTGTTGTGTGCATTTGTGCGCGAATTCCATGGTGAATCGTTTCTTAATTCATCGACTGGTATAAATAACGGTTATGAAGAAGTATTTGGAAACCGTGTTGTATCAACTGATGGTAACCTAAACGCTATGTTATCCATTAGTCGATAGAAGACCTCCATCAGATACGAAATCTGATCTTTTTACAGGATCCGGAGGTTTTTAGCGTGCAAGTTCAACTTGCGACGGGGACTTGTGTCACCACGCGCACGGTCGCGGAATTCGCCGGGCGCCTCGCGGCGCTGCAGGTCGAGGACGACGTTCTGATCGACGTCTCGGAACTCGACGAGGTCGATCTGACCTTCATCCAACTGATCGACGCCCACCGCAACGACCGCGCCGGTACCGGCCGGGCGCTCGCGCTGAGCGCACGCGGCCACGAACCCATCACATTGCTGCTTTCCCGGTGCGGATACCTGGAAGGGGCGGACCAATCCGACATCGAATTCTGGACAGGTGAGGTAAGCGAATAATGTCTGCATCCATTCTTGCGGTCGATGACTCGGCCAGCCTTCGCATGGCGATCAAGATCGCGCTCACCGGCGCCGGCTACAAGGTGACAGAGGCGAGCGACGGCCAGGACGGCCTTGCCAAGGCCGGCGCCGAGCGCTTCGACCTGATCCTGACCGATCTCAACATGCCGAACATGGACGGCCTCTCGATGATCCGCGAGATCCGCAAGGGCGCGGTCCAGACCGGCGTACCGATCCTGTTCCTGACCACCGAATCCGACGACGGCGTCAAGGCCGAAGCCAAGGCCGCCGGCGCGACCGGCTGGCTGGTCAAGCCCTTCGTGCCCGACCAGCTGCTGCGCGTCGTGTCGAAGGTTCTGAGCCGGTGAGTTCGAACGATCCGGTTGCGGCATTCCTGGTCGAGGCGGGCGACCTGCTCGACCAGGTCGAGCAGGATCTGCTCGACCTCGGCCATAATCTTCAGGATTCGGACCTGATCAACGCCGTCTTTCGGGGCCTTCACACGCTGAAGGGCTCGGGGGCGATGTTCGGGTTCGAAGCGCTCGCCGCTTTCACCCACCATTGCGAATCCGCGTTCGATCTCGTGCGCAAGGGCAAGGCGGCGGCCACGGCCGAATTGGTCGGCGCGATCCTCGCCGCCAAGGACCACATGGCCGTGCTGCTCGATCCCGCGGCGCCCAAGGGCGATGCCGCGGGCGAAGCGATTCTCGATCGCCTGCGCGCCGCGATGGACGACGAGGACACCGAGGTCGTCGCTGCGGCGCCGGTCGTCGCGGCTGCTCCGGTCAAACCGGCCAATGCCGGCTGGCATCTACGCTTCTACCTGCCCGGCGAGGCGATGGTGAACGGCCTCAACCCGCTGGGCCTGATCGACGAACTGCGCGAACTCGGCGAGGCGCGCGTCGCCGTGCTGCGCGACCGCCTGCCGCCGCTCGACCAGTTCGATCCGACCCAGTGCTATTTCGGCTGGGAGGTCACCCTTCACGGCGACGTGAGCCGTGACGACATCGACGACGTCTTCATGTTCGTCATCGACGACATGGAACTGCAGCTCGAACCGATCACGGCCGAGCCCGAAGAGGTTGCGGTGGAAACGGTCGAGGCGCCGTCCGCACCCGTTGCTCCCGCAGCGGCGGCGGTTCCGGCTCCGGCCGCTCCCGCCACGCCTGCCGTGGCCAAGGAGCGCCCGGCCGAGAACGTTCGCGTTCCCGCCGAGCGTCTCGACGAACTGATGGACCGCGTCGGCGAACTCGTCATCGCGCAGAGCCGTCTCTCGCAGATCGCCCAGGGCAGCGCCCATGCCGCGCTGCGTTCGGTCTCGGAAGACATCGAACGCCTGTCGTCCGAACTGCGCGACACGATGATGGTGCTGCGCATGGTTCCGGTCTCGACTCTGTTCGGCCGCTTCCGTCGCCTCGTCCACGACCTCGCGCACGAGACGGGCAAGACGATCGAGCTGATCACCGAGGGCGAGAGCACCGAGCTCGACAAGACCGTGATCGAGCGTCTCGCCGATCCGATGATCCACCTGATCCGCAACTCGTGCGACCACGGCCTCGAAACCGCCGACGATCGCCTGGCCGCGGGCAAGCTCGCCGCCGGCATCCTGCGCCTGCGCGCGCAGCAGTCGGGCGGCGAAGTGATCATCTCGATCCAGGACGACGGCAAGGGCCTCGACCGCGACCGCATCCGCGCCAAGGCCGAGGGCAACGGCCTGATCCAGCCGGGCCAGGTGCTCAGCGATCCGGAGCTCTATCAGCTGATCTTCCAGCCGGGCTTCTCGACCGCTGCCCAGGTGACCAACCTCTCGGGTCGCGGCGTCGGCATGGACGTGGTCAAGCGCACGATCGAAAGTCTGCGCGGCACGATCGACATCGCCAGCAAGCCCGGTGAAGGCTCGACGATCTCGCTGCGCATCCCGCTGACTCTCGCGATCATCGAGGGCCTGCTCGTCCGCGTGGGCGAAGGGCACTACGTGATCCCGCTCGCGGCGGTCGAGGAATGCCTCGAGCTGAGCCTAGAGGAAGACCTGCGTTCGCGCGGTCGCAGCTTCATCACCCTGCGCGACCGGCTCGTGCCGTTCCTGCGCCTGCGCGAGATGTTCGCGACCGGCACGAAGCCCGACGTCTTCCAGAAGATCGTCGTGATCTCGACCGGCAGCGGCGAGCGCGTGGGCCTGGTCGTCGACCAGATCGTCGGTTCGTACCAGACCGTCATCAAGTCGATGTCGACGCTCCACCGCGACGTATCGACCTTCAGCGGGGCGACGATCCTGGGCGACGGTTCGGTCGCATTGATCCTCGACATCGCCCAACTCATCACCATCGGCCAGCAACAGGAGGAGCGGCTTCGCGCCGCCGGATAAGCCATGACCGATAGCCTCATCCCCTGGGATGCCGAGGGCAACCTCGACGTCCTGACTTTCGATCTCGAAAGCGAGACTTTCGCGCTCGAAGCCGCGCAGGTGCAGGAAATCCTGGATCTGCTGCCCGAGACCGGCGTGCCTGGCGCACACCCGCTCGTCGGCAGTGTCGTCAACTTCCGTGGCAAGATCATTCCGCTCGCCGACCTGCGCATGGCCTTCGGCATGCAGGCGGCGGAGACCACCCTGGAAAGCCGCATCGTCGTCATCGAGATGGCGGTCGAAGGCGAGCCCATCCAGATGGGCATTCGTGCCGACAGCGTCCACGAAGTCGCCGCGCTCAACCGCGGGGCCAGCGAGGCCGCGCCGGCCGTCGGCATGCGCTGGCGGCGTGATTACGTCCGTGGGCTGGTGCGCCGGCCCGAGGGCGTGATCGTCCTGCCGGACCTCAACGCCATCTTCTCTTCAGTTCTCGGCGGCGGCGTGCCGTCGATGCCCTCCATCACGCACTAACAAAGGTCGCAACCAAAATGCGTGCAACAATCAAACTCAAGCTGGTCGCGACTTTCGCGCTCCTGCTCATCATCCTCGCCGCGATCATCGCGGTCTCGCTCAGCCGCATGAGCGCCATGGACGATGCCATGTCGCGCGTCGTCAACGGCCCGGCCAAGCAGCTCGATCGCGCCCGCGCCATCGATGCCGGCGTCGGCATGATCATCCGCGGCGAGAAGAACCTCGTTATGAACGAGGATCCGCGCGGCGATGCCGAGTTCGAGGCATCGATCTCCACCTGGCGTGGCAAGGTCCATCAGCTCATCGAGGAGGCCAACGCCAAGCCCTCGGAGCAGACCCGTGCGCTCTGGTCGAAGCTGCAGGAGCAGTATGCCGAATTCCTGCCGATCAGCGACCGCGTGCGGGCGCTCGCGGCAAGCGACCGGTCGGGCGCCGCGCGTCTGTCGATGGGTGAATCGCGCGTCCGCGCCAAGGCGCTTTCGGGCACGATCGAAACCCTGGTGAAGAAGCAGCAGGAAATGATGCAGGCTGCCGACGAGCAGGCCTCGGCCGAATACCAGGCTGCGCGCACGATGACCTTGGCGATGGCCGGCTTTGCCTTCGTGCTGACGATCGGCGCCGCGCTCTATCTCTCGCTCAGCATCTCGCGCGGTCTCAAGAGCGCCGGCGATGCCCTGCGCCAGGTGGCCGAAGGCGACCTGACCCGCATGGTCGAGATCCGCAACAACGACGAGATCGGCGAATTGCTGGGTCACGTTAACGAGATGATCGACCGTCTGCGCGACGTCGTGGGCGAGGCCAACGCCGCCTCGTCGAACGTCTCGGCCGGCAGCCAGCAGCTCTCGGCGACGTCGGAGCAGGTTTCGCAGGGCGCGACCGAGCAGGCCGCCGCGGCCGAGCAGGCCTCGGCCTCAATGGAAGAGATGGCCGCCAACGTGAAGCAGAACGCCGACAACGCCGCGACGACCGAGAAGATCGCGCGTCAGTCGTCGAAGGATGCCGAGGCCAGCGGGATCGCCGTCGACCGCGCCGTCGCCGCCATGCGCACGATCGCCGAGAAGATCGGCATCGTCCAGGAGATCGCGCGTCAGACCGATCTGCTCGCGCTCAACGCGGCGGTCGAAGCCGCTCGCGCCGGCGAGCACGGCAAGGGCTTCGCGGTCGTCGCCTCGGAAGTCCGCAAGCTCGCCGAGCGCAGCCAGGTGGCAGCGGCCGAGATCGGTTCGGTCTCGTCCGAAACCACTGCTGCTGCGGCCGAAGCGGGCGAGATGCTGACCAAGCTGGTGCCCGACATCCGCCGCACGGCCGAGCTCGTCTCCGAGATCAGCGCTGCCTGCCGCGAACAGGACATCGGCGTCGCCCAGATCAACGAGGCGATCCAGCAGCTCGACCAGGTCACCCAGCAGAACGCTGCGGCCTCCGAGCAGATCTCCAGCACCTCGAGCGACCTTGCCGGTCGCGCCGAGGAACTGCAGACCTCGATCGCCTTCTTCAAGACCGGTGCGGGCAGCGTTGCCATCTCGTCTGCACGCCGCGCCGCGCCGGCCAAGACCCGTACGCCGGTCAAGCTCAAGGCGAAGCCGGCGTTCAAGGCCAAGGCCAATTCGGTTCAGGACCAGCAGGCCCGCGCCCGCGGTTTCACCCTCGATCTGTCGAGCGGTGGTCCGGATGCCGACGACCTCGATTTCGGGTCCGAAGCCGCCTGATCAAAAACGGGGCATCCTTCCGGGATGCCCCACCGACCTTCACCCCCCAAGGCTGGCGGGCGATCCCCAGCTCTCGATCCACCCGTCTTCGAATTGACTGCAATTCGCCCGCGTCAGGGAACCCATAATCATGCGACCCACAATCAAGCTCAAGCTGGCGGCAACGTTCGCCATCGTCACCATCATGCTGCTCGTCGTCAGCACCATCGCGATCTCGCGGATGTCGACGCTCAACACCGCGATCACCGAGATCATCAACGGTCCGGTCGAACGGCTCACCGTCGCCCAGAAGGCGCAGGGGCTGATCGGTGACATGTCGCGCCAGGCGCGTTCCATGGCGCTGACCAGCGATCCGAAGATGCTCGACGAGCTCGAAGGCAAGTCGCTCATTTATCGCAAGGACTTCGAGACCCTTCTTGAGAAGGGCGAAAAGCTCTCCACGCCCGAAACCAAGGACATCTGGAGCAAGCTGCGCACCGAGTTCGAGGAGTACAAGACCTTCGACGAAAAGGCCCGTACGCTCGCTCGCCAGGGTGACAAGGTCGCTTCGGCCGAGGTCTCGCTGGTTTCGGGCCGCCCGGTCCAGCTCTCGATTTCGGAACAGGCGAAGAAGCTCGTCGAAGCCGCTAACGTCGAGATGAAGCAGGTCGATGAGGACACCAACGCGCTCTATGCCGCCGCCCGCACTGCCGTGCTCGGCGCTGCCGCGCTGGCTCTGCTGATCGCCATCGCCGGTGCCCTGTGGATTTCGCGGACTGTCGCCAATGGCCTCAAGCGCGTCAGCACGGCGCTCGACGCGGTTGCCATCGGCGATCTCGACCAGGAAGTCGTCGTCACTTCGAACGACGAGATCAAGGACCTCGTCGGCACGGTCAACAAGATGACCGCCAGCCTGCGCGTCTCGGCGAGCCTCGCCGACAAGATCGCCGGCGGCGACCTGACCGTCGAGTACGAGCCGCTGTCGGCCAAGGACAAGCTCGGCCACTCGCTGGTCAATATGGTCAGCCGCCTGCGCACCGTCGTCGGCGAATCGCTCGAAGCCGCGACCAGCGTCTCGGCCGGCAGCGAGCAGCTCTCGGCGACGTCGGAGCAGGTTTCGCAGGGCGCGACCGAGCAGGCCGCCGCCGCCGAACAGGCTTCGGCCTCGATGGAAGAGATGGCCGCCAACGTAAAGCAGAACGCCGACAACGCCGCGACGACCGAGAAGATCGCGCGCCAGTCGTCGAAGGATGCCGAGGCCAGCGGCGTCGCGGTCGACAAGGCCGTCGCCGCCATGCGCACGATCGCCGAGAAGATCGGCATCGTCCAGGAGATCGCGCGCCAGACCGATCTGCTCGCGCTCAACGCCGCGGTCGAAGCCGCCCGTGCCGGCGAGCATGGCAAGGGCTTCGCGGTCGTCGCCTCGGAAGTCCGCAAGCTCGCCGAGCGCAGCCAGGTCGCCTCGGCCGAGATCAGCTCGGTCTCGTCCGACACGATGTCGGCCGCCGCCGAGGCCGGCGAGATGCTGAACAAGCTGGTGCCCGACATCCGCCGCACGGCCGAACTGATCAGCGAGATCAGCGCCGCCTGCCGCGAACAGGACATCGGCGTCGCCCAGATCAACGAGGCGATCCAGCAGCTCGACCAGGTCACCCAGCAGAACGCCGCGGCTTCCGAGCAGATCTCGAGCACCTCGACCGAGCTCGCCGGCCGCGCCGAAGAGCTGCAGACCTCGATCGCCTTCTTCAAGACGGGCGAGGGTACGCGCAAGGCTCCGGCACGCCGTGCCCCTGCTGCCCGGACGAAGACCGCTGCCAAGGCTGCGCCGAAGGCTTCGGTCAAGCCGAACTCGGTGCTCGACCAGCAGGCGCGCGCGCGCGGCTTCTCGCTGGACCTGTCGAACGGCGGACCCGACGAAGACGACCTCGATTTCGGAGTGGAAGCGGCGTGACCACGGACAGCACCATGCAGGCGGTGACCTTCGCGCTCGGCGCGGAATGCTTCGCGATCCCGGTGACTCTCGTTCGCGAGATCCTCGACTATAGCGAAGCCTTCCACATCCCGAACGCGCCGGTCTGGCTTCAGGGCATCACCGAAGTGCGCGGGCAGGGCGTGCCGACGGTCGATCTGCGTGCGCGCCTCGGCCTCGCCACGGCCGAGCCGACGCTGACCACGCGCATCCTCGTCGTCGACGTGCCGCTTTCGGGCCGCACGGTGACGCTGGGTCTCGTCGTCGACAAGGTGCTGGACGTGAGCACTTTCGCCGCCGAGCAGATCGAGGCCGCGCCCGATATCGGTGTGCGCTGGGGTTCGGATTACATCCTCGGCGTCGTGCGCCGGGATGCCGGCTTCACCGTGCTGATGGACGTCGCGCAGATCTTCTCACGCGACAACGACGCCACGCTGCTGTCGCAGATGTCCGCGGCCGCCTGAGCGAAACGGGAACACCCATGTCCAGGTCTCAGGCGCTGCGCGCGCCGATCAATGTCGACGATCATCTCTCGACGCGCAATTTCTCGCGGATCGCCGCGCACATCTACGAGCGTGTCGGGATCATCATCTCCGAGAACAAGCGCACGATGGTCGAAAGCCGTCTGCGCCGGCGGCTGCCGATCGTCGGCGCCGACGATCTCGACGAATACTGCGACAAGGTGTTCTCGGGCGAGCTCGGTGACGGCGAAGACGAGCACCTGATCAACGCGATCACGACCAACAAGACCGACTTCTTCCGCGAGCCCAAGCATTTCGATTACATGATGGGCACGATCCTGCCCGATCTGGTCAAGCAGGGCTCGCGCAAGATCAAGGTGTGGAGTGCGGCCTGCTCGACCGGGGCCGAGCCCTATACGATCGCCATGTTGCTCGACGAGGCGCTGACCGGCCGCGGCACGCCGAGCTTCGCCATCACCGCGACCGACATCGACACCAAGGTGCTCGAGACCGCGCGGCGCGGCATCTACGAGGCCGAACTGGTCGAACCCGTCTCCGATCGGCTTCGGCGCAAGTACGTGATGGTCGCCAAGGACGCGAAGCGCCGCGAGATCCGCATGGCGCCCAAGCTGCGTTCGGCGATTGCCTTCGGCCGCATGAACCTGATGGATTCGCGGTTCGCCGCGGATCGCGATCACGACATGATCTTCTGCCGCAACGTGCTGATCTATTTCAACAAGGTCACGCAGGAGGCGGTCGTCCGCCGGCTCTGCGATCACATCAAGCCGGGCGGGCATCTGTTCCTCGGCCACGCCGAGTCGATCCTCGGCTTCGACGTGCCACTGACCCAGGTCGCCAACACCGTCTTCCGGAGGAACTGATGCCGATCCTATCGAAAGCCCGTACGGACAACCGCACCCGCGTCCTGGTGATCGACGATTCCGCCAGCGTCCGCCAGACGATGACGACGATCCTGGAGCAGGACCCGGAGATCGAGGTGATCGCCTCGGCCGCCGATCCCTTCGCCGCGGCGAAGATCATCCAGCAGCAGGTGCCCGACGTCATCACGCTCGACGTCGAGATGCCGCGGATGGACGGCATTACCTTCCTGCGCAAGCTGATGAGCCAGTGCCCGGTTCCCGTGGTGATGTGCTCGTCGCTGACCGAAGAAGGCTCCGAGACCTTGCTCCAGGCGATGGAGGCCGGCGCGGTCGATGTCATCCTCAAGCCGCAGATCGGCGTCGCCGACCATCTCGTCGAGCATCACCTCGAGATCCGCGACGTCGTCAAGGCCGCGGCCCGGGCCCGCATCCGCGGCCGTTCGGCGCGACCGGCGGGCAAGGTCGTGCCCGAGAAGAAGCTGACCGCCGACGCCGTGCTGCCGCCGCCGACCAGCCGCGCGATGAGCCGCACGACCGAGAAGGTCGTCTGCATCGGCGCCTCGACCGGCGGGACCGAGGCCTTGCGCGAGGTGCTCACCGCGCTGCCCGCCAACGCGCCGGGCATCGTCGTGGTCCAGCACATGCCCGAGGCCTTCACCAAGGCCTTCGCCAAGCGGCTCAACGGGCTTTGCGAGGTCGACGTCAAGGAAGCAGAGCACGGCGATCCGGTGCTGCGCGGCCACGTGCTGATCGCCCCGGGCGGCCGCCACATGATGCTCGAACGCCAGGGCGCGCGCTATCACGTATCGATCAAGGACGGCCCCTTGGTTTCGCGCCATCGCCCTTCGGTCGACGTGCTGTTCCGCTCGGCCGCGCGTTCGGCGGGCTCGAACGCGATCGGCGTGATCATGACCGGCATGGGCGACGACGGTGCCCGTGGCCTGCTCGAAATGAAGGAAGCGCGCGCGCGCACCTTCGCGCAGGACGAGGCGACCTCGATCGTCTTCGGCATGCCCAAGGAAGCGATCGCGCGTGGCGCGGCGGATCACATCGTCCCGCTCGGGTCGATCGCACGCGAAGTGCTGCAGGCTGCGGCAGCCTGAGAGAAATTGGAGAGACTGCGTGTTTGAGAGCAAGATCATCGCCGACGATGCCGTGGCTGTCGGGCCCGCCGGCATCGGTGCAGCGCTCGGCGTCATCCGGCTCGAGCTGAGCAGCGTCGCCTCGCGGATCGACGCGCGTTTCGTCGAGGCGGGCACGACCTTGGGCACGATGCTCGAGACGATCGACGCGCTGATGCTGCGGCTCGACGGCATGACCGGCGTGCTGGGCGCCGACGACGCCGGCGCGGCCGTGGCCGAGCTGACCGACGCCGCGCGGCTGATCTCCGAGCTGCCGCAGCGCAGCGCCTGCCGCAACGACATCTTCGTCGGCATCCGCCAGACCGTGACTCATCTCGAGGACGGGCTCGGCGGCATTCACAAGATCCTCTCGGCGCTGCGCATCCTCTCGGTCAACATCCGCATCGTCGCGGTTGAGGAACCGACCTTCGACAAGTGGGTCGACTCCATCGGCGCCCAGCTTTCCGCGGGCGAGCACGAGCTCACGCCGCTGGTCAACCTGGTCAACCGGCTCAAGCAGGACGTCTGGCGGGTCGAGGACGTCGAGGGACAGCTCAGCGCCGAGACCGCCAAGGTCCTCCCGGCAGCGCCCAACCGTCTGCTGCGCGACGCCCAGACGCTGGTCGACTACCAGGACATGATCGCCAAGACGGTCACCTCGGTCGCCGACATCGCCCGCGGCGTGCAGTCGCGCGTCGCCCAGGTGCTCGTCGCGCTGCAGGTCGGCGACAATGCCCGCCAGCGCATCGAACACATCGCCAGCGGCCTGGCCCTGCTCGAGGATCACCTGGCTCACGGTGCCGGCGAAGCAACCAGTGCACGGCAGATGACCGTCACGATCGTCGGTCTGCTCGCCGAGCAGCTTGCCGACACGATGGACAGCCTTCAGAAGGAAATCGCCGGGCTCAGCGCCTCGATGCAGGGCATCGCCCAGGACGCGCGCAGCCTGCTGAGCATCAGCGGCAAGGGCGATCAGGGTTCGGTCGGATCGACGATCCTCCAGAGCCTGAATGAGGGCATCAACATCGTCGAGCAGCTGACCCTGCAGCTGCGCGAGACCAATGGCGAGGTTTCGGGCATCGTCCGCAACATCCTCATTGCGCTCGACGGGCTCAACGAGCGCATTCGCGTCGTTGCCGAACTTCGCGACGAAGTGGAGCAGGTCGCGATCAACGTGCGCCTGCGCTGCCAGCATGCGCGCAAGAGCGGCCCGGCGATCGGCGTGATCGCCACCGAGGTGCGCCGCTATTCGGGCCAGCTCAACGATACGATCCAGACGATCAGCAAGGACCTGGCCGCTCTGGGGGCGCTCAACGAGTCGCTGCGCAACGAGAGCGATCTGGCCGACCAGGTCGACATTCGTCGGATGCTCGAACAGTCGCTGCGCGCGATCGGCCAGGGCTGCGAGGCGGTGAACTCGTCGCTCGACGGTGCGCTCGAGGATTCGAGTGCGGCGATCGACCTGATCAGCTCGGCGACGCTCGACCTCGACGGCCGCGGCGATCTCAACCAGGCGATGCAGCGCATGCTGCTGATCGTCGGCGAGGACGACTGGTCCGCGCCGATCGAGGATACGGCGGTCGCCCAGGCCAAGGACGAAATCCTCGTGGCGATCTTCAAGTCCTATACGATGGCGCGCGAACGCGAGATCCATCTGGCGCGCAGTCCGATGCCCGATCTTCCGGTGCAGTCCGCAGCGGCGGCGCCGACGGGGGATGACGACGACTTCGACGACATCTTCCTCTAGTATTTCACGCTATCAAGCAGCGGCTTGAAAGCGCTTGCAAACTGCGCTAGCTCAATTGCTATGACGCATTGCTAAATCGCGCTCTGGGAGTGCGAGGCCAGCGTCGGGAGAAGCCCGTGCCGCATATTCTGCTGGCGACCGGCGATCTGGCGATGGATCGCGACGACTACGACGACAGCTTCGTCGCCACGCGCGATGCCTTGAACGCGGCCGACCTTACCTTCGGCCAGCTCGAAACCAGCTTCGCCGAGAGCGGCACACGGCTCCCGCAGGCGCGTCACGCGGTTCTGGCCCGACCCGAAGGCGCCGCCGCGCTGGGGCGGGCGGGCTTCGACGTCATCTCGATGGCGGGCAACCACTGCATGGACTGGGGCCGCGAGGCCTTCTTCGAGACGCGCGGGCATCTCGAAGCCGCGGGCATGGACGTGGTCGGCGCCGGCGCGAACATCGCCGAGGCGCGTCGGCCGGTGATCCGCACCCTGGGCGACGGCACGCGCGTCGCGCTGCTCGCCTATTCGTCGATCCTGCCGCATTCCTACTGGGCCGACGAGCGCCGCCCGGGCTGCGCGCCGATGCGTGCGCATACGCTCTACGAGCAGATCGAGCACGACCAGCCGGGCACGCCCGCGAGAGTCCACACCTTCCCGCACCGCGAGGACCTGGCCGCGATGGAGGCCGACATCCGCGCCGCCAAGGCTGCGGCCGACGTCGTCGTGGTCTCGCAGCACTGGGGCATCCATTTCGTCCGCGCCGAGATCGCCGACTATCAGCGTGACGTCGCGCGCGCGGCGATCGCCGCGGGCGCCGACGCGATCCTCGGCGGCCACGCGCATATTCTCAAGGGCTGCGAAGTGATCGACGGCAAGCCCGTGTTCTATTCGCTGTGCAACTTCGCCACCGATCTCAAGATGGACGAGGAGCATGCCAAGTCGAAGAGCTGGAACGAGATCCGCGTCCTGGCCGAGGAGTGGGAGCCCGATTTCGAGGGGCTCTACAACTTCCCCACGGCCGCGCGGCTGTCGATGATCGCGCGGCTCGAGATCGGCGAGGGCAGGCTGCTGCGCGCCGGCCTGCTGCCGCTCTACATCGGGCGTGACGCCGTGCCGCGGATCGTCGCGCCGGGCAGCGCGGAACACGGACAGGTGGTCGACTATCTGGCCGCGGTGACCGCAGAGGCCGGGCTCAACGCGCGCTATCAGACCGGGGCCGACATGGTCGAGCTGGTGGCGGCATGATGCGCGGGCGCTCGCTCGTCTCGGCCTTTCCGCTCGAGGGCTTCGTCGTCCTCTATCTGCTGGCCTATCTGCCCAACGTGATGATCACGCGGCTGGTCTCGACCACGCCGCATGCCGGGCTGGGCCGCCCGCTGACCGGGCTGGAGACTCTGCCTGCTTCGCTGATCGTCAGCCTGGTGCTGACCTACCTGTTCATCTGGCTCTCGGGCTGGCACCGCGATGCCAATGCCGTGCAGATCGCCGGCCGGCGCATTCCCGTGCCGACGCGTTACACGCTGATGTCGGGCGTGGGCACCTCGCTGGTGCTGTTCACGGTGCCGCTGTCCTTCACCATTCCCGACGTCTCGATCCCTTTCATTCAGTTGCTGATGCGCGGCGACGTGCTGGTGATCGCGCCGCTGGTCGACATGGCCTTCGGCCGGAAGGTGCGCTGGTGGTCGTGGGTGGCGCTGGCCATGGTCCTGGTCGCGCTGTGCATCACCCTGCTCGACCGCGGTGGTCTCAAGCTGCCGCCGCTCGCGATCCTGACCGTGGTGCTCTACACCGTGGGCTACTTCATGCGCCTGTGGGTGATGACCAAGATCTCCAAGAGCGGCGATCCCGCCTCGGTGCGACGCTATTTCGTCGAGGAGAAGGTGATCGCCCTGCCGCTGTCGGTGGTGGTGCTCGGGCTGATCTCGGCCTCGGGCATCGGCGGACAGTCTGGCGAGCTCGAATGGGGCTTCTTCGCGGTGTGGAGCGATCCGGTGATGTGGCCGCTGTTCTGGATCGGCTGCACGCTCACCGTGATCTCGGTGCTGGCGATCATCATCCTGCTGGACCCGCGCGAGAACGCCTACTGCGTGCCGCTGGAGCGCGCCGCCAGCCTCGTTGCCGGGGTTGGTGGTGCCGTCCTGCTGGCCTGGTTCTGGGGTCTGGCCATGCCGCGCACGGCCGAACTCATTGGCGCCGGCATCCTGATCGCGGCGATCGTCCTCTTGTCCATCGCGCCGCGGTTGTCGCAGCGGCAGGCGCGCGCGGAAACCAATTGACCGCCTCGCCATATTGCTATTAATTATAGCGAAATATCTCCGGGAGAGTCGAGATGGAATTCAACCGCATCAATCCGCTGACGGGCGAGGTCGCTTCGAGCGCGGCCGCCATGAAGGCCGCCGACATTCCGGCGATCGCGGCAAAGGCCGGCGCGGCGTTCCCCGCCTGGGCGGCGCAGGGCCCCAACGCCCGCCGCGCGGTGCTGATGAAGGCCTCGGCCGCGCTCGAAGCCCGCAAAGACGCGTTCGTCGCGGCGATGATGGCCGAGACCGGCTCGACCGCGGGCTGGGCCATGTTCAACCTGGGCCTCGCCGCGGGCATGGTCCGCGAGGCCGCGGCGCTGACCACGCAGATCGCCGGCGAGGTGATCCCCTCGGACAAGCCGGGCTGCCTTTCGATGGCGCTCAAGGAGCCCGTCGGCGTCATCCTGGGCATCGCGCCGTGGAACGCGCCGATCATCCTGGGCGTCCGCGCGATCGCCGTGCCGCTCGCCTGCGGCAATGCCGTGATCCTCAAGGCCAGCGAGACCTGCCCGCGCACCCACGCGCTGATCATCGAGGCCTTCGCCGAAGCCGGCTTCCCCGAGGGCGTGGTCCAGGTCGTGACCAATGCCCCCGAGGATGCGGGCGAGGTGGTAGGGGCGCTGATCGACGCGCCCGAGGTCAAGCGCATCAACTTCACCGGTTCGACCCACGTCGGCCGGATCATCGCCAAGCGCGCGGCCGAACATCTCAAGCCCTGCCTGCTCGAACTCGGTGGCAAGGCGCCGCTGCTGGTGCTCGACGACGCCGACCTCGACGAGGCGGTCAAGGCCGCGGCCTTCGGCGCCTTCATGAACCAGGGCCAGATCTGCATGTCGACCGAGCGGATCATCGTCGTCGAAGCCGTGGCCGATGCCTTCGCCGAGAAGTTCGGCGCCAAGGCGCAGTCGATGGCGACGGGGGACCCGCGCGAGGGCAATACGCCGCTCGGCGCGGTGGTCGATCGCAAGACCGTCGATCACGTCAACGGCCTGATCGCCGACGCTCTGGGCAAGGGCGCCAGGCTGCTTTCGGGCGGCGAGGCGGATTCGGTGCTGATGCCCGCGACCGTGGTCGACGGCGTGACCACAGCAATGAACCTCTACCGCGACGAGAGCTTCGGCCCGGTCGTGGCGATGATCCGCGCGCGCGACGCCGAGCATGCGATCGAGCTGGCCAACGACACCGAATATGGCCTCTCGGCCGCGGTCTTCACGCGCGACACCGCCAAGGGGCTTTCGGTCGCGCGGCGCATCAAGTCGGGCATCTGCCACGTCAACGGCCCGACGGTCCACGACGAGGCGCAGATGCCCTTTGGCGGCGTCGGCGCCTCGGGCTATGGCCGCTTCGGCGGGCGCCAGGGCATCGACAGCTTCACCGAGACGCGGTGGATCACGGTCGAGACCCAGCCCGGTCATTTCCCGATCTGATCGGAGGCGGACTATGCGGGGCATACTGGCTGCGGGAGCAATGGCTTTGACGGGAAGTGCGGCAATAGCGGGACCGGCAGCGCCGGCGCCCGGCCTCGAATATGCCTTCACCGCCACGGTGCAGGTCGCCGCGCCGATCGAGCAGGGCCAGGCCGACGGCGGCCGCAAGCGCTTCATCCCGATCACGGGCGGCACGGTTTCCGGCCCCATGCTTTCGGGCGAGGTCCTTTCGGGCGGCGGCGACTGGCAGGTGATCGAGGATCACGGCCTGACGCGGATCGAGGCGCGCTATTTCGTCAAGGCGAGCGACGGTACGGTGATCGAGATCACCAATCCCGGCGTGCGCGTGGCCGAGCCCGAGGTCATTGACCGGCTCGCGCGCGGCGAGGAAGTCGATCCGGCCGCCTATTACTTCCGCACGACGCCGCGCTTCGCGGTCGCTGCCGGCAAGCACGAATGGCTGCGCCGCTCGGTCTTCGTCGCGCGCGGCGTGCGCAAGCCCGATCGCGTGCTCGTCGACTTCTACGTGGTGCGATGAGCCTCTCCGATACGCTGTCGGCGCATGTCGCCGGCCTGACCTGGGACATGCTGCCGGATAGCGCGGCGCAGGCCGCCAGGCTGGTCCTGCTCGACGCCAGCGGCGTCATGCTCGGCGCGAGCGGGCTGGCCGAGGAAGTCCGCCCGTTCCTGCGCATGGCCGCGGCGACGGGGGCGGGGCCATGCACCGTGGTCGGCACCGATCTCACGGCCTCGGCGCCGATGGCGGCGCTGGCCAACGGCGCGCTGGCCCATGCGCTCGATTTCGAGGACGCCTTCGACCGCGCGCCCGGGCATCCCAACGCCAGCCTCGTGCCCGCGCTGATCGCGCTGGCGCAAGCGGGGGCGCCCGTCGATGGCAGGCGTTTCCTGACCGCACTCGCGCTGGGCGGCGACCTGTCGTGCCGCATGGGCCTGGCGCTGCGCCAGCCGATGGAGGCGGGCATGTGGTATCCGCCGCCGATGCTCGCCGCCTATGGCGCTACCGTCGGCGCGGCGAACCTGCTGGGGCTCGACGCGACACAGGTACGCGATGCCCTGTCGCTCACCTTATGCCAGGCGACGATGCCCGGCGAGATCAAGTACAGCGCCGGCACCGTCCTGCGCGCCGTGCGCGAGGCCTTTCCGGCGCAGGCGGCGGTGCAGTCCGCCCTGCTGGCGCGCGAGGGCGTCGCTGGCTTCGAGCAGCCGCTCGAGGGCCGCGCGGGGTTCTTCGCGCTCTATGCGGGCGGCAAGTTCGCGCCCGCCGATCTGACCGAAGCGCTCGGCGAGAGCTTCTGGATCGAGCACCTGACCTACAAGGCCTGGCCGAGTTGCCGCGGCACCCATCCGTTCATCGAACTCGCGCTGCAACTCCGCGAGGGGCTAGATCCCGCCGCGGTGGTGGCGATCGAGGTCGAGCACGACGACGTCCAGGCGATGCTGGTCGAACCGATCGAACGCAAGCGCGCGCCGGCCGTGGCGATCGACGCCAAGTTCTCGATCCCCTTCACCGTGGCACTGGCCTTGGCGCGCGGGCGCGTGGGGCTCGACGATTTCGATGTGACGGCGCTCGCCGATCCGGCCGTGCTGGCGCTGGCCGCCAAGGTCACCTGCCGGCAAGCGCCGCGCGACAGCTGGCAGCGCGGTTCGGGCGGAGCCCTGCGGATCGGGCTGGCAGGCGGAGCCATGCGCGAAGCCGCGGTCGACAACGCGCTCGGCTGCCCAGACCGCCCGCTCGGCGAAGCGGCGCTCGTCGAGAAGTTCGTCGCCTGCGCTGCTCGTGCCGCGCGGCCGCGCAGCGAGGCCGAGGTGCGGGAACTGGCGGCGAAGATCCTGGTGTTGGAAGAGTGCGAGGACGTCGGCGCGCTGTTCCGCTGATCACCGCTCCGGGAGCGAGGCTGGCCTCAGAAAACCGCCCGGATCTCCACACGGCGTTGCGATTGCCCTGGCAAGCCATCGGCCTCGGGCTCGTCGGTCGGCCTGGCGCCGGTCTGCCAGCGCGTTTCGATCACGAGCTCCGGAATAAGGCGCCTCAGGCTCTCGGCTATGGCTTCGGCGCGCTCGCGCGCGACCAGCGGGCGTTCGGCCAGGCGCTGGCCTGACACCGTCACGGGGTCGGTCGCGGCATAGCCCGTGACGACGACCTTCCGGGGCTTCGCAGCCTTGAGCCAGGTCTCGGCCTTGTCGAGCAGGTAGTCGTCGTACTGGTAGATCAGGAAGTCGTTGTCGAACTCGAAATAGACCGGGAACACGCGCTCGCCATAGGGACCCGGCGGCACCGCGCGGGCGACCGATAGCGGGTCGATGTAGCGGCCCGACAGCTTGTAGCGGCGGCCCGGATAGCCCTCGGCCGGGAGCATGTGGCGCGGGCAGGACTGATCGAGCAGGCGCGAGGTGCGCACGGGATCGAGCACCGGCGCGCCGCAGGCCTCGGGGCCGGCGGCTGCAACCTTGCCCTCGACCAGCACGGCGAAGTTCCAGTCGGGCTTGTAGGGCGAGAGCGACGTGTCCCAGCGCCGTCCCGTTGCGGGATCCTCGACCAGCCAGCAGCCCGACTTGCGGCCGGAATCGGCGTTGCGATAGGTCGGGCAGGCGACGAAGCGGACGAGCTTGCCGGTCTCCTCGGCATGGGCCGCGAGCGGCGCGGCGAGCATCAACAGGGCGGCGACAGTCTTCATCACAGCACGCTCATCAGGTTCACGAGGTCCTGCTTCTCCTGCTCGGTGTAGCCGATGTTGTAGCGTCGCTCGTAGTAGTCGACGACGCCGCGCAGGTCCTTGGCCAGGCCGTTGGAGAAATAGGGCGCGCGCGCCGAGAGCCCGCGCATCGATTGCAAGGTGATCTTGCCCGAATCCGCGCAGCGTCCCGTGGTCAGCGCGAAGCCCGGGTCCATCGTGTAGAACACGCGGCCGTAGTGCGGATGCGGGGTCTTGAGGCAGGTTACGCGGAACAGCGGCAGGTCGGGCATCGGATCGGCGAAGGGCAGGGTCGTGGTGCCGAGGTCGACCTGGCCGGGGGCGACGTCGTTCCCCATCTGCGTCATGTTGTGGCAGAACACGCAGCTGTTGCGCACGGGATTGCCGAAGCCGATCCGCGAATTGATCCCCGAGCTGTCGGTGATCAGGAAGGTCTTGTCGCGGAACACCCGCGCGCCGCGCGCGACCGAACGGCGGAATTCGAGCTGCGCCGGCGTCAGCGTCTTCGCGTCTTCGGGGCTGATCTTGTCCCAGGCGGCGAATTCGCTCCAGACGGGCTCGCCGATCGAGCCGAGGGCGCCGGGTTCGGAATCGCGCAGCTTGGCGGGGCCGCCCTTGGCGCCGAGCGTATCGAGCGCGCCGCCCTTGGTGCTGGTCTGCTGCGCGGCATAGATCGAGCGGATGAAGCCCTCGATCCGGCCGATCTGCGCGTCCGAAAGCTTGTCGAGCATCTGTAGGTGCGCGTCGCTGGCTTCGGTCATCTGCTGCTTGAGCGTGCCGAGCCGGCCGTCGGCCATGAGATTGCCCGACAGCACCACACCCGTCTCGGGATCGCGCGGCAGGGCATAGCCCTGCTTGGGATCGTAAGGGAAACCCACCGCGAGCAGGTACTTCATGTTCGCGATCGGTCGCGGCCGGCGATAGACCGAGACGTTGCCCGCGGCCGGGCCATAGCTCGGCCCCGAATTGCAGCCGTTGGGATCGCGCACCGTTTCGAGCTTGAAGTCGGGCACGACCTTGCGGCCGTTCCACACCTTGGCCGGCCAGGGGCGCTGCACGCGGATCAGCCCGCGATCGAGCAGCAGCGAATGCGAGCTACGTTCGGCCTGCGGCAGGGTGGGGCAGTTCGAGCCGTCGAACGGCGCGAACAGCGGGTCCTTGCCCTGGGTCTCCTCCCAGCGCGCGCGCGCGGTGGCGGCCGAAAGGCTCATCGAATCCGCCGGCTGGTGGCAGGTGACGCAGGCGCGGCCGTTGCGGCCGATCGGTTCGAAAAAGGGGTGGCCCTTGGTGTCGAGCGCGCCGCCGGTCAGCAGCAGCCGCAAGGTGCCTTGGGCATTGGTGTAATCGAGCTGCGCCGGGAAGCTGCGGCCATCGCCGGGCGACCACCAGCGCTCGGGCGCGTCGCCGAGCGCGCCGACCGAGGCCGACAGCGCTGCGGCGAGACCGGCCAGCGGAACGATCGCCTTACGAAACATCCCGCTGGCCCTCGCTGTCTCAGTTGCCGACCTTGACCACCAGACGCAGGCCGTAGGTCCGCGGCGCACCGTAGATGATGCCGCCGTCGGCGCTCGAGCTGTTCTGGATCTGGGTGGCGATATAGGTCTTGTTCGTCAGGTTGTTGACGAAGGCTTCGAGCTTGTACTTGTCGGTCCAGTCGAAGGTCACGCGCGCGTCGAACAGATCGCGGCCGGGGACCAGCGTGTTGACGCTGGGGAACGGCGTCGCGTTCTGCGCGGACAGGTGCGACCACTGGAAGCGCGGGGTAACCTCGAGCTCGCCGACCGGGATCGTGTACTGCACGCCGGCATTGACCGTCCACTTGGGCGAGAACGGCAGGACGCGGTCCTTGGGCACGAAGCGCAGGTTGGTCGGGCAGCCGGTGTCGGTGCCCGGCGCATTGGTGTCCGAGATACAGGCCGAGTTGGCGAACTTGGCGTCGAGATAGCCGAGGCCGCCGTTGATCTGGAACCCGCCCCACTGGCCGGTCAGCTCGAGCTCGCCGCCCCACGAATTGCCGGCCAGCGCGTTCTGCGTGGTGGGCAGGCCGCCGACCAGGCTCGAAAGCTGGATGTCCTTGTAGTTCGAATGGAACACGTCGCCGTTGATGCGCAGGTGGCGATCGAACAGCTCGGTCTTGAAGCCCAGTTCGTAGACGAAGTTGCGCTCGGGCGCGAAGTTCGGCGTGTTGGGCGTCAGATTGACGCCGCCGGCCTTGTAGCCTTTCGAGGCGGTGAAATAGATCAGGCCGTTGCCGTCGAAGTGATAGTTCACGCCGAGCTTGCCGGTGAGCTGGCTGGTGCTGGCTTCGCTGACGAAGGGCAGGGTGAAGCCCGTGCCCGGCACCGCGAGGCGCGTGTAGACCTGCTTGTCCCAGCTATAGCGGCCGCCGGCGAGCAGCTCGATCTGTTCGGTGACGTAGTAGTTGACCTGGCCGAACAGCGAATAGGAGGTGTTCTTCGCCTCGGTGATGATCGAGCTGTTCGACTGCAGCAGGTCGCGCGTGTTGCGGTTGTCGCGCAGCAGGGTAACGGGCACGTCCTCGTTGAGCAGGAAGCCGCCGACGACCCACTGGAACGGTCCCTTGCCGGTCGAGAGGAAGTTCAGTTCGCCGATCAGGGTCTTGAAGTCGGTCGTGGCGTTGCTGACGCGGCCCGGGAACAGCGCGGTGTTGGCACCCGAGGTCGGCAGGTTGGCCGGAACCGCGAGACGCGTGGCGGTGCGATCGCCATCGGTCTGGTCATGGGTGTAGCCGTCCTGCCAGGAAACCAGCGCGCGTGTCTGGACCGTGTCGGACAGGTCGTAGCGGGCTTCGGCCGAGAGGCGATAGCCGGCCTGGTTCTGGAACGAGCGCGCGTCTTCCTCGATCGTGAAGGGATCGCTGGTCACCGCGTCGAGGCGGTTCTTGACCGCGTTGTTGTCCGAGCGGACGTCGAAATATTCGCCGCGCACGTTGACGTTGAGTCGGCCGTCCATGCCGCGCAGGCGCAGGTTGGCGCGCACCGCGTCCATGTTGAGATTGCCGGGCTGGCTCTGGGCGTTGACGGCGATGTTCTTGGTGAAGCTGTCGCGCTCCTCGTGGACGTAGGCGACGCGCAGGGCGACGTCCTCGCCGCCGATGTTCGCGGCCAGGACGCCGCGATAGCGGTCGTAGTTGGCGACGGTCAGGTCACCCACGGCGGTGGTCGCGTTGAACTCGGGCTCGGGCGTGCGGACGTAGATCGCACCGCCGGTCGAGTTCTGGCCCGAGAGCGTGCCCTGCGGGCCGCGCAGCACTTCGATCGAGCCGATGTCGTAGAACGAGTGGCCGATGAACTGCTCGTGCGGGATCAACTGGCCGTCGATGTAATAGGCGACGCCGGGGTTCGAGGTCGGCGCCGACTGGGCGATGCCGACGCCGCGGATGTTGATGAAGGTCGAGCGGTTGAAGGTGTTGATCGCCACCGAGGGCGCGACCTGCTGGATGTCGTTGAGGTTGGTGACACCCTTCTTCTGCAGCTCTTCGCCGGTCAGCACCGTCGCCGAGATCGGCACGTCCTGCAGGCTCTGCTGGCGTCGTTCGGCGGTGACGATGATTTCGGACAGGCCGCCGTCATTGGCGTTGGTCGGCTCGCTCTGTGCGAGCGCGGGAACCGAAACGCCGGACATGAGAACGATAAGCGTGGCGCGGGCGATGCGAGTCATTGATCCCTCCCCAGGGTAGTGTTGATTGATTGATATGTTCTATAGCTATCGTGCAAGCCCTTGCATAGATCAAATCGACCGAGGCTGAAATAGGCCTGCCACAAAGGCGAGGAGCGCCGCGGCGACCAGCGCGATTCCCAGTCTTTCCATGTCGATAGGGGCGAAGTGGCCGAGCACGGCGGTAGCGAACCCGCTCGCCAGCATCTGCGTCGCGCCGGCGAGGCTGGTAGCTGTGCCGGCCAGGCCTTCCTCGGCGAAGAGCACGAGGGTGATCGCCGAAGGGCCGACGATTCCTGCGCCGAGCCCGAGCAGCAGCATCGGCGCGATCAGCGGCAAGGGGCCGGTGACCTGCGCCGCGGCGAGCGCGAGTTCGATCAGCGAGCCGGCCAGGATCAGGCCGGTGCCCGCCTTCAGTGCGTCGGTGCGGCGCGCCAGCCAGCCGACCAGGCGCGTGCCGGCGATGCTCGCGGCCGCGACCGCGAGGAAGCAGGGGCCGGCCTCGCTCTCGCTGAGACCGAACGAGCGCACCAGCAGGAACGGGGCCGAGGCGAGGAACATGTAGAGCGCGCTGCTGCCGCCCGCGAGCGTCAGCGCGGCGAGCACGAAGCGGCGATTGCGCAGCAGGCGGGCGACGTCGCGCGCGAGGTGCGGCTTGGCCTGGTCGGCGTCGATCCGGCGGGTTTCGGGCAGGCGCAACAGGGCGACGAGCATGGCCATGAAGGCGACGCCGGTCAGCACGGCGGGGATCAGTCGCCAGCCGCCCAGGTCCGCGAGCAGGCCGCCGATCACGGGGGCCAGCGCCGGCGAGACGAGCACGATCATCATCAAGGTCGCCTGCCGCCGGGCCGATTCCTCGCGGCCGAAGATGTCGCTGACCATGACGCGTGCGGTGACCACGCCCGCGGCGCCGCCGACCGCCTGGACCAGCCGCGCGGCGAGCAGCAGCGGCAGTCCCGGCGCCAGCGCCGAGGCCAGGGCGCCGGCGATGTAGAGCGCCAGGCCCGCGAGCAGCACGGGCCGCCGGCCGACGCGATCGACCAGCGGCCCGGCGAGCAATTGCCCGCCGCCGAGCCCGGCGAGGTAGACGCTGATCGCGAGCTGCGCCTGCTCGGGGCGCAGGTCGAGCTCATGCGCGAGCGCGGGCAGCGCGGGGACGAGCATGTGGATCGCCATCGATCCCATTGCCGAGATCGCCGCGAGCGCGAGGATCGTGGCGAGGCCCTTGCTCGCCGTCGTGCCGGTCATGCCCGCGCGAGGGTGCGGCGCGCCTGTTCGCGCGCGACGAGGCAGAGCAGCGCGCTGACCGTCGCGACGCCCAGCAGCAGCAGGGTCGGCGGCAGGAACGAACCCGAGGCCTGCCTGAGCGCGCCCATCAGCGGCGGGATCGTCGCGCCGGCGAGGCTGCCGACCATGTTGATCATGACGATCGCCATGGCGAGGCTGCCAGGCTTCAGCAGTTGCGGCGGGATCGCCCAGAAGGCGGCGACGGTGCAGCCCGTGCAGGCGCCGCCGAGTACCAGCGCGATCAGCCCCGGCAGGCCCGCGCCGAGCAGGTAGGCGCCGAGCAGCAATATCCCGCCGGCCAGCGCGGGCAGCGCGATGTGGAGGAAGCGTTCGCCGGTCTTGTCCGAATGGCGCGCATTGGCGAGCAGGCCGATTGCACTCGCCGCCCAGGGCAGCGCGACGATCAGGCCGGTCTGCGTCGGGCTGAGCCCGGCCATGCCCTCGACCACCTGCGGCAGCCAGAACATGATGCCGTAATTGCTCGCGAGGATGCAGTACCAGATCGCCGCGCAGGTCCAGCCGACCGGGCTGCGCAGTGCGGCCCAGCGCTCGGGATCGTGTTCGCCGGCGATCTTGGGCTTGCTCGCGCCGATGACGTTGGCGGTCAGCCAGGCGCGCTCGGCGTCGTTCAGCCAGCGCGCCTCGGTCGGGCGCAGCGGGAAATAGAGCGCGGCGAACAGCGCTAGGCCAAGCGCGGGCAGGGCCTCGATCACGAACATCATGCGCCAGGGCTCGATGCCGAAGGGGTTGGGCTGATCGAGCAGCCAGCCCGAAAGCGGCGCGCCGATCACCTGGGCGATCGAGATCGAGACGATCGGGATCGCCAGAATCGAGGCGCGGTAGCGCTCGGGCGCCCACTGGCTCAGGTAGAGCATCAGGCCCGAGGACAGCCCGCCCTCGGCGAAGCCGATCAGCACGCGCAGGATGTAGAGCTCCCACTGGCTGCCGACGGCGGCCATGGCGCAGGAGCAGATTCCCCAGGCGAGGGTGATCGTCGCCAGCCAGCGGCGCATGCCGACGGCCTCGTAGAGCAGCACGCTCGGATACTTGGCGAGCATGTAGCCGACGAACAGCACGCCCGCGCCGAAGCCGTACTGTGCGCTCGAGAGACCCAGCGATTCGTTCATGCGCAAGGCGGCGAAGCCGACATTGGTGCGGTCGATCGCGCCGATCAGGATGTAGAGCGCGCAAGGGATCACCAGCCGGCGGATGACCTTGGCGCCGATCCGCGCCTCCATTTCCCTCGTCGATTCCACCGCGATCCTCCCTGTTTGCAGCGATGATAGCGCTTGCATGGTCTGTGCACGATAGTTATGCATTATAGCTATGACAAGCATTCCGCAGGATTTCGATCCCGAAGCGCCCGAGGACTTCGAAAGCGCCCACCGCGACTATGCAAGGCTGCGCGGCGAATGCCCCGTGGCGCATACCGAGGGGCTCGGCGGTTTCTGGGCGCTGTCGCGCTATGACGACGTCAAGCGCGCAGCTTCGGACTCGGCGACCTTCATCACCTCGGTGCAGAACGTCATCCCCAAGATCGCCTTCACCGGCCGGCGGCCGCCGCTGCATCTCGATCCGCCCGAGCACACGCCCTATCGCAAGGCGCTCAACCCGCTGCTCTCGCTCGAACGCTCGGAGGCTTTCGCGCCCAAGACGCGCGAACTGGCGCGCGAACTGCTCGCGCCGATGGTCGCGGCGGGCGGCGGCGACATCTGTGTCGGCTTCTCGAGCCACTTCCCCGTCCACGTCTTCGGCGAGTGGATGCGGATGCCCGAGGAATGGCTCGAGACGCTGCACGACGCGGGCCGCGCCTTCATCCTGGCAGTCCACATGAACCATCCCGAGCGGATGAAGGACACCAGCCTGAAGCTCTACGAGATGGCGCGCGCGTTGATCGCGATCCGCCGCGAGCATCCCGAGGATCCGGCGGTCGATCCCGTCAGCGCCCTGCTGGAAGCGCGGCACGAGGGGCAGCCGCTGCCCGAGGAACTGCTCGTCGGCACGGTCCGTCAGGTCCTGCTCGTCGGTCTCGTCGCGCCGATGGTGATGATGGGCTCGATCAGCGTCCATCTCGCCGGCGATCCCGTGTTGCAGCAGCAGTTGCGCGAGAACCCTGCGCTGATCCCCGATGCGATCGAGGAATTCCTGCGGCTATACACCCCCTACCGCGGTTTCGCGCGCACCGCCGTGCGCGACGTCGAACTGCACGGCCGCACGATCCCCGCAGGCGAGGGCATCGCGCTGCTCTACTGCTCGGCCAACCGCGACGAGAGCGTGTTCCCGCAGGGCGACCAGTTCGTCATGAGCCGCCCCAACATCGGCGAGCACCTGGCCTTCGGGCGCGGGCCGCACAATTGCCCGGGGCTGCACCTGGGGCGCATGGAACTGCGCGTCGCGCTCGAGGAGCTGCTCGCGGCGACGCCGGGTGGCTTCGCGCTCGACGGCGAGATCACGATGAGCCGCTGGCCCGAGATCGGCCCGCTCGTCGTGCCTTTGCGCTTCGGCTGAGCGCGGGCTAGTCTCGCGCGCGATGAACGAGCTCAACGGCAGGAATCCCACGCTGGACGATGTGGCGCTGCAGGCCGGGGTCTCCTCGGCGACGGTCAGCCGCTTCATTAACAATCCCGCCGTGGTCGCCGCTGCCACCGCCGAGCGCATCCGCGCGGCGATCACCGCGACAGGCTATATTCCCAACCTGCTCGCCGGTGGCCTCGCTTCGAGCAAGTCGAAGATGGTCGCGGTGCTGATCCCGCATCTCGTCGATTCGATGTTCAACGCGACGATCGAAACGATGGTCGCCGAGCTTTCGGCTGCGGGCATGAATGTCATGCTGGGCCTCACGGGGATTTCCACCACGCGCACCAGCGAACTGATCCGCGCCGCGCTGAGCCGCCGGGTCGACGCGATCATCTCGACCGGCCCGCTCGACGCGGAAACCGTCGAGCTCGCGCGTCGGTCGCCCGCGCTGTTCCTGCAGGTCTGGGAACTGCCCGAGGACCCGCCGGGGCTCGCGGTCGGGTTCTCGCACAGGGACGCGGGTCGCGACATCGCGCGCTTCGTGCTGTCGCGCGGCTATCGCCATCCGCACCTCGTCACCGCCGACGGCACCCGCGCGCGGTTGCGGCGCGACGGTTTCGTCGAGGAATGGCAGGCGCAGGGCGGGGGCGCCCTGACCGAGACCACGGTCGCGATCCCTTCGACCTTCGGCCAGGCGCGCCGCGTCTTCTCCGAGATGCGCCGGCTCGACCAGCAGCCCGACATCGTCGTTTGCGGTTCGGACTCGCTGGCCCAGGGCATCATCGTCGAGGCCCAGGCCGCCGGCCTGCGCGTCCCCGACCAGCTTGCCGTCATGGGTTTCGGCAACAGCGCGATCGCCGGCGAGATGCGCCCGACGATCACCACGGTCGACATCGACGGCGCCCGCATCGCCCGCGAGGCGATCGCCGCGATCCGCAGCCACTCCGCTGGAGTTCCGAGCGAACACCGCTCGATCGACGTCGGTTTCCGCCTCATCGCCCGCGAAAGCGCCTGATCATGCCCATCGACCTTGCCCAGATCAAAGCCATCGACGTCCATGTCCATGCCGAGGTCTCGTGCCACGATCCCGAGGATCCGGTGATGGGCAAGTTCTTCGACGCGGCCTCGTCCTACTTCAAGGTCCCCCGCGAGCGGCCCAAGCTGCCCGAGATCGTCGAGATCTACCGCGCGCAGCAGATCGCCTTCTGCCTGTTCACCGTCGACTGCGAGAGCGGCATCGGCGCCAAGCGCGTCTCGAACTACGAGATCGCCGACTTCGCCGCGCAGCATGACGACATCTGCATCCCCTTCGCCTCGATCGACCCGCACAAGGGCAAGCTCGGCGCGCGCGAGGCGCGTGACCTGATCGAGAACCACGGCGTTCGCGGCTTCAAGTTCCACCACATCATGCAGGACATCGAGCCGGCCGCGCGGGTCGGCTACCCGATCTACGAGGTGATCGCCGAATATGGGCTGCCGGCGATCTTCCACACGGGCCATTCGGGCATCGGTACGGGGCTGCGCGGGGGCGGGGGCATCCGTCTCAAGTATGGCCAGCCGATGCTGGTCGACGACGTCGCGGTCGATTTTCCCGATATCAAGATCATCCTCGCGCACCCGTCGTGGCCCTGGGTCGACGAGAGCCTGTCGATGGCGCTGCACAAGGAGAACGTGTTCATCGACCTGTCGGGCTGGAGCCCCAAATACTTCCAGCCGCAGATCATCCAGTATGCCAACACCCAGTTGCGTCACAAGATGCTGTTCGGCAGCGACTTCCCGCTCATCCGGCCTGACAAGTGGCTCGAAGCGGCCAAGCAGGTCGGCTTCCGCGACGACGTGCTGCCGGGGATCATGAAGGACAATGCCGCGCGGCTGCTCGGGCTGGGGTGATGGGCGGCGGGTGACCGCGCTTGCATGACAGCTTTGTTATACCTAGCAGCATAAGCCGATTCTCGCGGATAGGACGCGACGGGCAGGGGTTTGGATTGCCATGAAGATTTGCATTGCCGGTGCCGGGATCACCGGTTGCACCGCCGCCATGCTCTTGGCCGAGGCTGGCCACGACGTCACTGTCTACGAGGCCGTGACCGAGGTCCAGCAGCTTGGCGTCGGCATCAACCTGCTGCCGCATGCCGTAGCGATCCTCGATCGGCTCGGCCTGGCGGACAGGCTCGAGGATCGCGGCATCGCTACCAGCGAACTCGTCTACTACAACCGTCACGGCCAGCGCATCTGGGGCGAGCCGCGCGGGCGCTATGCCGGCTATCCGGTGCCGCAAATCTCGATCCACCGCGGCGCCCTGCAGGTCACCCTGT
The DNA here is from genome assembly GCF_037482895.1 of Novosphingobium anseongense. Taxonomy (NCBI): domain Bacteria; kingdom Pseudomonadati; phylum Pseudomonadota; class Alphaproteobacteria; order Sphingomonadales; family Sphingomonadaceae; genus Novosphingobium; species Novosphingobium anseongense. The sequence goes on from NZ_JBBHJZ010000001.1 coordinate 353,077, forward strand.
TCGAGGCGGCGCGCGAGCGGCTCGGCGCCGATCGGGTGGTGACCGGCCATCGCTTCGTTTCGGTCAGCGACGACGAGAGGCCGATCGCGATGTTCGAGCGCGCCGACGGCAGCCGCACCGCGGTCGAGGCCGACATTCTGATCAGCGCCGAGGGCATTCATTCGGCGCTGCGCCGCCAGCGCTATCCCGACGAAGGCCTGCCGCGTTACGGCGGCCGCATCCTCTGGCGTGCGGTGACGCGAGCGAAAGGCTATCTGACCGGTGCCACGATGATCATGGCCGGGCACCAGGATCGCAAGTTCGTCTGCTATCCGATCGACAAGCCCGATGCCGAGGGCCTGCAGACGATCAACTGGATCGCCGAACTGACCGTACCGGTGATGACCGAGCGCGAGAACTGGAACAAGGAAGGCGACAAGGCCGATTTCGCCGACCAGTTCACCGGCTGGGACTTCGGCTGGCTCGATGTTGCGGGGCTGATCGACGGTGCAGCGCAGGTGTTCGAGTTCCCGCTGGTCGATCGCGACCCGCTGCCGACCTGGACCTTCGGCGCGACCACCCTGCTCGGCGATGCCGCCCATCCCATGTACCCGATCGGCTCGAACGGCGCCTCGCAGGGCATTCTCGACGCCGATGCGCTGGTGCGCGCACTGGCGGATCATGCCGATCCGGTCGAAGCCTTGCGCGCCTATGAGGCCGAGCGCCTGCCGGCGACGGCGAAGATCGTCCTCGCCAACCGCGGCAATGGCCCCGAAGTCTGCATGCAGCTCTGCGAGGAGCGCGCGCCCGAGGGCTTCGCCGAGATCGCCGAGGTCTTCGCCGAGGGCGAGCTCGAAGCCATAGCCGCGCGCTACAAGGCCGTGGCGGGATTCTCCAAGGAAGCCGTCCGGGCCAGGACGCCAGGGCTTCCGGCATGACCCCGTTCGGCCAGGAGCCGCTGTTCCGCCTCGAAGTCGAGGTGCGCGCGCCAGAGCCGCTCGATCCCGCGAGCGGCGGGCCGGTGCGGCTGGTCTCGATCACCGGCGGGCGCGTGCTCGGCGGGCTCGAAGGCGTGATCCTGCCCGGCGGGACCGACTGGCAGACCCTGCGCGCCGACGGCGCATTGGAGATCGAGGCACGTTACCTGCTCGAACTGACCGACGGCGCGCGGATCGAGCTGCAGTCGCGCGGACTGCGCGCGGCGGGGGCGAGCGGGTTCTGGTCGTCGATGTGGCTGCGCTGCGAGGCCGAGGCCTATGCCGGGCTGAACGCCACGCAGTTCCTCGCGAGCGGGCGCAAGCTCGAACCTCACGTCGCGATCGACGTCTTCGCGCTGCCGGGGTTCGCGGGCTGAGCATCCTCCCCGGAACGGGGAGGTGGCAGCCCGAAGGGCTGACGGAGGGGGCTCTCCCACGAGCGCGGCGCTAGCCGACAGCCCCCTCCACCACGCGCTTCGCGCGCGGTCCCCCTCCCCGTTTCGGGGAGGATAACTACCCGATCAACGCCTGCAGCGCCGGCACGAAGTGATCGCGGTGCTCGTCCGGAATCCGCGCGAGCAGGTCGGCCTCGAACGTCTCGGTGATCCGCCGCACGTCGATCAGCCGTTTGCGGCCCTCGTCGGTGAGCACGATCGCCTGCGACTTGCGGTCGATCGGCTCGCGCCGGATCAGACCGCTCGCTTCGAGTCGGTTGAGCAGCGGCACCATGTTGGCGCGCTGGATGTCGAGCATCTTGCCGATCTCGCTCGAGGTCATGTCCGCGCGGTCTGCGACCAGCAGCAGCACCGTCGCGTCGGAAATCCGCAGGTCCACCTTGCCCAGGCGCTCGGCGAGTTCGGCCATCATCGCATTGGCGGCGCGGCGCAGGACATAGCCGGGCAGGCCCGCCAGCGGATCGGTATCGACGGTAACCAGGGAGGCGGTCTCGGCCAAGGGATTCTCCAAAACGCTATTGACTATAGCAATCGTGTCGCTATGCAGGATAACAAACTAGATGACACCGTGGAGGTTTGCCATGTCTGATCGTGCAGAAGAAGATACCGTCGCCGTTACCGTCGAAAATCGTATCGCCTGGGTTTCCTTCAATCGCCCCGAAAAGCGCAACTGCATGAGCCCCAAGCTCAACCGCCAGATGCTGCGCGTGCTCGAGGAGCTCGAGTTCCGCGAGGACGTCGGCGTCGTCGTGCTGACGGGCGAGGGCACCTCGTGGTCGGCCGGCATGGATCTCAAGGAATATTTCCGCGAGAACGAGGCCAAGGGCCTGGGCGCCACCCGCGGCGCGCAGCGCGAAGCCTATGGCTGGTGGGAGCGCCTGCGCTGGTTCGAGAAGCCGACGATCGCCATGGTCAACGGCTGGTGCTTCGGCGGCGCCTATGGCCCGCTGTTCGCCTGCGACCTGGCGGTCACCGCCGAGGACGCGCAGTTCGGCCTGTCCGAGATCAACTGGGGCATCCTGCCCGGCGGCGGCGCGAGCAAGATCATCGTCGAGCTCACTGGCTTCCGCAATGCCATGTACCATGCGATGATGGGCGAGAACGTCGACGGCAAGAAGGCCGCCGAATGGGGCCTGGTCAACGAGGCCGTGCCCGCCGACCAGCTCAAGACGCGCGTCACGGCGATCGCCGAAGTGCTGCTGGGCAAGAACGCCCACGCGTTGCGCGCCACCAAGTGGGCGATCCGCCGCGTGCGCGAGATGACCTATGACAACGCGCAGGATTACCTGATCCGCACGCAGGAGGCGGCGAACTACTTCGACAGCGAGGGCCGCAAGGAGGCCACGCGCCAGTTCATCGACGACAAGACCTTCAAGCCCGGTCTTGGCGCCTACGACCTGGGCAAGCAGCGCGACTGATTGAGCGTCCCCAAGGGAGAAGGATAAGATGCTCGACCACACCAAGATCGCCCGCCTGCTGCGTCCCAAGTCGGTCGCGGTGGTCGGTGCCAGCGACAAGCCCGGGGCGCTCGGCGCCTCGGTGCTCGGCAACCTCGACCGCAACGGCTTTGCCGGGGCGGTCTACCCGATCAATCCCAACCGCGAGACGATCGGCGCGCGGGCTTGCCTGCCGTCGGTCGATGCGCTGCCCGAGGGCGTCGACGTCGCCGTGCTGGCGATCCCGCGCGCAGGCGTACTCGATGCGGTGAAGGGCCTGGCCGCGCGCAAGGCCGGCGCGGCGATCATCTTCTCCGCGGGCTTTGCCGAGGGCGGGCCCGAAGGCCTGGCCGAGCAGGCCGAACTGACCCGCATCGCCGCCGAGACCGGCATGGTCATCGAAGGCCCGAACTGCCTGGGCATGGTCAACCACGTCGACGGCGTGCCGCTGACCTTCGTCGAGACCGAGATCGTTGCGCCGGCCGGGCGCCGTGCGATCGGCGTGGTCTCGCAGTCGGGCGCCATGGCGGCGGTGCTTTGCACGACGCTGCTCGCGCGCGAGATGGCGGTCAGCTTCTCGGTCTCGACCGGCAACGAGGCCGCCTCGGGGGTCGAGGACTATGTCGATTGGCTTGTCGACGAACCCAACACCCACGTCATCGCGATGATCGTCGAACAGTTCCGCCAGCCCAGGCGCTTCCTCGCCGCGGCGAAGCGCGCGCGTGAGGCGGGCAAGCAGATCGTCCTGCTCCACCCCGGCACCTCGAGCGCCGCGCGCGAAAGCGCCGCGACGCACACCGGCGCCATGGCCGGCGACTACAAGCTGATGCGCGCCAAGGTCGAGCGCGCCGGCGTGGTCTTCGCCGAGACGCTCGAAGAGCTGGGTGACATCGCCGAGATCCTGGTGCGCTGCCCGAAGCTGGTGAAGCCGGAGCTGGCGGTGCTCGGGGAATCGGGGGCTTTCAAGGCGCTGACGCTCGATCTCGCCGAAGCGCTCGACCTGCCGCTGGCCGAACTCGACGACGACAACGCACCCGCGCTGCGCGCGGCGCTGCCGCCCTTCGTGCCGGTCAGCAATCCCCTCGACATCACCGCGCAGGGGCTCAGCCAGCCCGAGATTTATACCAGGACGCTGACCGCGCTGTTCGACGACGCGCGCGTGGGTGGCATCGTCGCGGGGATCATTCAGGGCGATCCGGTCACTTCGCAGATCAAGGTCCCCGCGATCCTGGCGGCGCTCGAAGGCCTCGACGGGGCGAAACCGCTGGTCTTCGCCGGGCTCGACGAGGGCGCGGGTATCCCGGCGCACCATATCGCCGCCTTGCGTGCCGCTGGCGTGCCGTGGTTCCCCTCGACCGAACGCGCCTTCCGCGCGCTGACGCGGCTCGGCAAGCTGGCGAGCCGCGACCTGACCGACGCTTCGCCCGAACCGACCGCGGTGCCCGGCCTGGCCGACGTGCTGGGCGTCGTTCCCGAATACCGCTCGAAGGCGCTGCTCGCCCCCCTGGGCATCGCCTTCCCCGCAGGCCGCTTCGCCGCTTCGGCGGACGAGGCGGCCCAGGCGGCCGAAGCCCTGGGCTTCCCCGTGGCGATGAAGGCCCAGGCGGCCGCGCTCGGGCACAAGAGCGACGCGGGCGGTGTGATCCTGAACCTGGCCGACGTGCAGAGTGTCCGCGCGGCCTGGGACCGCATGCACGCGAACGTCGCGGCCTACGACGCCTCGATCGCGCTCGACGGCGTGTTGATCGAGGCCATGGGCCAGCGCGGCATGGAAATGATCGTCGGCGCGCGCAACGATCCCGAATGGGGGCCGGTCGTGCTCGCGGGCTTCGGCGGGGTGACCGCGGAAATCCTCCAGGACGTTCGCCTGATCACGCCGGACCTGTCCGAGGATGCGGTGGTCGCCGAACTGATGCAGCTCAAGAGTGCGGCGCTGCTGCGCGGCTATCGCGGCTCGCCCGCGCTCGACGTGGCCGCACTGGCGCGGATGATCCGCCAGATCAGCGCCGTGCTTCTTATCGAGCCGTCGCTGGTCGAATTGGACCTCAACCCGGTCATCCTCCACCCCGAGGGCGAAGGCGTCGTCGCGCTCGATGCGCTGATGCTCGTGGATGGAGGAGCGGCATGAAGACCCAGGTCGCGATCATCGGTGCCGGCCCGGCCGGGCTGCTGCTCGGCCACCTGCTGCGTGCCGAGGGCGTCGACTGTGTCGTGCTCGAACGCCAGACGCCCGACTACGTGCTCGGCCGCATCCGCGCGGGTGTGCTCGAACAGGTCACCGTCGGGCTGATGGAACGGCTCGGGCTCGACGCGCGGCTCAAGGCCGAAGGCCTGGTCGAGGAGGGCTTCAACCTCGCCGATGGCGAGCGGCTGATCCGTATCGATGTCGCCGATCTCACGGGCAAGACCGTGGTCGTCTACGGCCAGACCGAGATTACCCGCGACCTGATGCAGGCCGCGCCCGAGCGTGGGCTCGAGGTGATCTACGGCGTCGGCGACGTCGCGCTCCACGCCATCGAGAGCGACGCGCCTTACGTCACCTATACCAAGGACGGCGTCGAACACCGCCTCGAAGCGCGCTTCATCGCCGGTTGCGACGGCTTCCACGGCCCGAGCCGCAAGGCGATCCCGGCCTCGGTCGCGCGCGAGTTCGAGCGGGTCTATCCGTTCGGCTGGCTTGGCATCCTGGCCGACGTGCCGCCGTGCCATCCCGAGCTGATCTATGCCAACCACGAACGCGGTTTTGCGCTCGCCTCGATGCGCAGCCACACGCGCAGCCGATATTACGTCGACGTGCCGCTGACCGAGAAGGTCGAGGATTGGTCCGACGATCGCGTCTGGGACGAACTGGCCTTGCGGCTCGGCCCTCAGGCGGCGGCCAACATCGTCCGCGGCCCGGCGATCGAGAAGTCGATCGCGCCGCTGCGCTCCTACGTGTTCGAGCCGATGCGCCATGGCAGCCTGCTGCTCTGCGGCGACGCCGCGCACATCGTCCCGCCGACCGGCGCCAAGGGCCTGAACCTGGCGGCGAGCGACGTCCACTATGCGGCCGAGGCGCTGGTCGCCTGGTTCGCCCGCAACGATGCCGATGCGGTCGCCGGCTATTCGACCAGGGCCCTGGCGCGGGTGTGGAAGAGCGAGCGCTTCTCCTGGTCGCTGACCAAGCTCATGCATCGCTTTCCCGAGGATGGACCGTTCGAGCGGGCGATGCAGGTGGCCGAACTCGACTACATTGCGTCGAGCACAGCGGCGCAGACGTCTATTGCAGAGAATTACGTCGGCTTGCCAGTATAAGGCGGCGCGCGAGGGAGAGACGAATGGCAACGATGGCAACCGGCGATCCACGCCGCACCCTGGCGCAGGCGCCGATGACGGCGCGGCAGGTGCTGGCGATCGCCATGTGCGTTCTGCTCAACGCGCTCGACGGCTTCGACGTGCTGTCGATCAGCTTCGCCTCGCCGGGCATCGCCAAGGAATGGGGCATCGACCGCGCCGCACTGGGCGTCGTGCTGTCGATGGAACTGATCGGCATGGCCGCCGGCTCGGTGCTGCTCGGCCAGATCGCCGACCGCGCCGGCCGTCGGCCGACGGTGATCGGCTGCCTGGTCATCATGGCCTTCGGCATGCTGAGCACGACCCAGGTCACCTCGATCGGCGCGCTCGCGGCGACGCGGCTGTTCACCGGGCTCGGCATCGGCGGCATGCTGGCGGTGACCAATGCTCTCGTCGCCGAATATGCCAATGACAAGTGGCGCGGCGCCGCCGTCGCGATCATGGCCGCGGGCTATCCGATGGGCGCGATCGCCGGAGGTTCGATCGCCAGCGGGCTGCTGCAGACCGGCGGCTGGCGCGACGTCTTCCTGCTCGGCGCGGGCATGACCGCGGTGTTCTTGCCGCTGGTGCCCTTCCTGTTGCCCGAGCCGGTGAGCGCGGTGCTGCAGAACCGCCGCGGCGACACGCTCGCCCGGCTCAACCGCAGCCTGCGCGCGCTCGGCCATGCGACGGTCAGAGCGCTTCCTGCGGAAGAGGCGGCGCCGCGCAAGCCGGGTCTCTCGGAGCTGTTCACGCGCGGCATGGCACCGGTCACCGTGCTGCTGACCGCGGCCTATTTCCTCCACATCATGACCTTCTACTTCATCCTGAAATGGGTGCCGAAGATCGTCGTCGACATGGGCTTCTCGCCGTCCTCGGCCGGCGGTGTGCTGGTTTGGGCGAACGTCGGTGGGCTGGTCGGCGGGCTCCTGTTCAGCGCGCTGAGCCTGCGCTTCGCGGTGCGTGGCCTGCTGGTGGTGTTCATGGTCGCCTCGACCGTGATGGTCACGGTTTTCGGACTGGGCCAGGCCGATCTGCAAGGCCTCTCGCTGGCGGCAGCGGCGGGCGGCTTCTGCACCAATGCTGCGGTGGTCGGCATCTATGCGCTGGTCGCGTCTTCGTTCCCCACCGCGATCCGCGGCGGCGGCACGGGCTTCGTGATTGGCGTGGGGCGCGGCGGTGCGGCGCTCGGCCCGATCGTCGGCGGGCTGCTGTTCCAGGCAGGCTTCGGCCTGGCCACGGTGGCGACGATCATGGCCAGCGGATCGCTGATCGCGGCCGTCGCCTTGCTGGCCCTGCCGAAGCGCAGGGCCGAAGGTTCCTGACCTAGTCGTTCCAGTACAGCGTCATCGGATTGGCCACGAGCAACTTGTGCTGGAGTTGCGGGGTCGGCGCGATGCGCGGGATCATGTCGACGAGATGGCCGTCGTCGGGGATCGCCTTCTCCATGTTGGGATGCGGCCAGTCGGTGCCCCAGAGCACGCGGCTCGAATAGTCGGACACCAGCGGCGCCACGGCATCAGCAAAGGCGTCCCAGGGTGCGCCCGCGGCGTCGAGGCGGTCGGGGCAGGTGGCCTTGAACCAGATATCGTGGCGTGAATCGAGCAGGCGGCGGAAGGCCTTCATGTCGGCGCCGTCGGGCCCCTGGGTCACGTCGGGCCGACCCATGTGGTCGACCACGACCGGCACGGGGATGGCGTCGATGAAGGGGCGCAATTCGTCGAGGATGTCGGCCTCGAAGTAGATCACGACGTGCCAGCCTGCGGGCAGCCGCCGCGCGACGTCGAGGAACCTGTCCTTGGGGGCATCGTCGACCAGGCGCTTGAGGAAATTGAAGCGCACGCCGCGGATGCCGCCGGCGTGGAGCGCGGCCAGTTCGTCTTCGGAGATCGCGGGATCGACCACGGCTACGCCGCGCGCTTTCCCATCGGACTTGGCGATGGCGTCGAGCGTCGCGGCATTGTCGGTACCGTGGCAGCTTGCCTGGACGATGACGTTGCGGCTGAAACCGAGATGGTCGCGCAAGGCGAAGAGCTTATCGGGTCCGGCATCTTCGGGCAGGTACTTCGCCTTGGCGCTGAACGGGAACTGCGCCATCGGGCCGAATACGTGGCAATGGGCATCGACCGCGCCCGGCGGCGGGATGAACCTGGGCTTAGACGGGTTGGCGTGCCAGCTTACGATACGCTGTTCGGTTTCGGCGCTCATGCGAAGACAACTCCATCCATCAGCTTGCGCGCGGTGCGCAGCAGGGCGGCGCTGGTGACCGCGCCGCTTTCATCGGTTTCGAGCACGCAGCTCATCTCGCCGGTCGGATGCTCGACCGACAGCGTCTTGCGCGGACCCTCGGGGATCACCGCGACCTCGGCCGCGGGCGAGTCCTCGATCAGGCAGGCCGTAGCAACGCTGACCGCGCCGAGCACGCCGATCGTGGCATGGGCGCGGTGCGGGATGAAGCTGCGCACGCAGATCGCGCCGCCCGCACGCGGCGGGGCGACGAGCATCATCTTGGGGACCGATTTCTCGCGCACGTCGCCCAGGTTCATCCGCTCGCCCACGGCCAGGCGGATCGCCTCGATCCGGGCCTTGAGTTCGGTGTCGGCATCGAGCGTGTCGCGGTCCTCGTAGCCGGTGATCCCGACGTCGGAGGCCTTCATCACCACGCAGGGCATGCCGTTGTCGATCAAGGTGACGGGCACCCCGTTCACCACGTCCACAGCATTGCCACTGGGCAGCAGCGCGCCGCAAGACGAGCCGGCGGTGTCGCGGAATTCGAGCGGGATCGGCGCGTGGGTGCCGGGCACGCCGTCGATCGCGGCATCGCCGGCGTAGGTCACTTCACCGCCGGGCGTCTGCACCGTGGCGATTGCGACCTGGCCCGTGTTCTCCATGAAGATCGCGACGCGCGTCTCTTCGCCTGTGGCGGCGATCAGACCGCGCTCGATGGCGAAAGGCCCAATTCCGGCGAGGATGTTGCCGCAGTTCTGCGCGTCGGTGACGATCGCCTGGTCGACGAAGACCTGGAGGAACAGGTAGTCGACGTCGATGCCCTCGCGGCTCGACTTGCTGACCACCGCGACCTTGCTGGTCAGCGGGTCGGCGCCGCCCATGCCGTCGATCTGGCGCGGATCGGGCGAGCCCATCACGCCGAGCAGGAAGGCGTCGCGCGCGGCCACATCGGCGGGCAGGTCATCCTTGAGGAAATAGCCGCCCTTCGACGTGCCGCCGCGCATCCATAGGCAGCGCACGCCGGACTCAGACATACTTCAGCCCTTCCTTCTCGAGCCGCTCGCGCATCTGGTACATGTCGAGCCCGAGCACGCCCGCGGCGAGCTTGGCGCGCTTCTCGCCCTCGTTCGCTTCGCGCGCCTGGGCGGCCTTGAGTACGGCCTCGGCATTCGCACGCGGGACCACGCAGACGCCGTCGTCGTCGGCAACGATCACGTCGCCCGGCTGCACCGCGGCGCCGGCGCAGACCACGGGGACGTTGACGGAGCCGAGGGTGTTCTTGACCGTGCCTTGCGCGAAGACTGCCTTCGACCAGACGGGAAATTGCATTTCGGTCAGGTCGCGCACGTCGCGCACGCCGGCGTCGATCACCAGGCCGCGGCAGCCGCGCGCCTGGGCCGAGGTGGCGAGAAGGTCGCCGAAATAGCCGTCCTCGCAGGGGCTCGTGGGTGCGAGCAGCAGGATGTCGCCGGCCTGGAGCTGCTCGATCGCGACGTGGACCATCCAGTTGTCGCCCGGCGGCGAAGAGATCGTCAGGGCCGAGCCGGCGATCCGCGCGCCGGTGTAGATCGGGCGCATGTAGCTGGCGAGCAGGCCGGTGCGGCCCTGCGCTTCGTGGACCGTGGCGACACCGCAGGCGGCAAGCCCGTCGATGACCTCGGGCGCGGCCCGCTCGATGTTCTGGACGACGATACCCATGGCTCTGCTCCCGAAGATACTGGCGGTCTGTCTGGTGCGCCTGCCTTGCGGCGAGGGGAAAGAGGAAGTCTCGCCAAGCGATTAGATTTCGCTAAAGATGAAGTTATGCCACTTTGGGAAATGAACCTTCGCCACCTGCAGGCCATCGTCCGGATCGCCGATCTCGGAACGATGAACGCCGCCGCCCAGGCGGTGAACCTGACGCAGCCGGCGATAACCCAGGCGTTGGGAAGAATCGAGCAACTGCTGGGCATCCCGCTTTTCGAGCGACGTCATGACGGCATGGTGCCGACCGACGCGGCGGATCTGTTCGTGCCACGCATCCGCGCCGCGCTCGAACATTTGGCAAGTTCGCACGTGACGATGTCGCGGATGCGTGCCTTGCTCGCGTTGGCCGACAGCGGTTCCTACAACGGCGCGAGCGTGGTCACCGGCCTGTCGCTGCCCTCGCTGCACCGCGCGGTCAACGATCTCTCGCTGTCGCTGCGGCGTGTGCTGGTAGAGCGGCGCGGCAAGGCCGTGGCTCTGACCGATGCCGGCCGGCAGATGGCGCGGACCTTTCGTCTCGCGCGGGTCGAGCTCGAAGCCGGGCTGGCCGAGCTCGAAGCGCTCAAGGGGCACGAGATCCGCTCGATCGCAATCGGCGCCATGCCGCTGTCGCGCGCGCGGGTCCTGCCCGCGGCGATCACGCGATTCCAGCGCCGGCATCCGCAGGTGCGCATCGCGATCATCGAGGGTTCGCGCGCCGAGCTGGTCGAACCGTTGCGCAACGGTGCGATCGATTTCATGGTCGGCGCGCTGCGCGATCCGCTGATCGAGCCCGACCTCGTCCAGCGCCCGCTGTTCCGCGATCGCCCGGCGATCGTCGCGCGCAAGGGTCATCCGCTCGAGGGCCGCGATCCGAGCCTCGCCGATCTCGCGGCCTATCCGTGGATCGTCGCCGCGCCCGGCGCGCCGCTACGCAGCACCTGGGAGCAGATGTTCGCCGAGGCCGGGCTCGAACAGCCACCGGTGCCGATCGAGTCGGGCTCGGTCATGATCATCCGCCAACTGCTGATCCACGGCGATCACCTGGCGCTGCTGTCGCTCGACCAGGTCGCGGTCGAGCTCGAGGCGCAGTGGCTGGTGGCGCTGCGCTCGGCGCCCGAGGGCATGGAGCGCTCGATCGGCGTGTCGACGCGCGCCTCATGGCGCCCGACCGCGGTCCAGGCCGAATTCATCGAGGATCTGGAGGCCGTCGCGGCTTGATGGCGTTCGGGCTCGATTAGTACCAGCTTATCGATTGGCGACACTTCCGATTTGCGACGGGGGAGGGCCGGGTGCAGTTCGAGACCATGCAGGATCGCCTTGCCCTCATCGGCTTCGGAGAGGCCGGATCCACCTTCGCCCGCGCCGCGGGCTGGGGTGACCGGGCCGCCGCTTTCGACGTCGATGCGGCGCGCGGCGCGGTCATGGCCGAATGCGGCGTGCGGCAGGCGCGCACCGTAGACGAGGCCTTCGCGGGGGTGGGCTTCGTCCTCTCGCTGGTGACCGCCGATCAGGCTGAGCGCGTGGCGCGTCACTATGCGCCATTTCTCGTTCCCGGCACGCTGTGGTGCGATTGCAATTCGGTGGCGCCCGAGACCAAGCGCAAGGCTGCGCTTGCGGTCGAGGCCGCGGGTGGGCGCTATGTCGACGTCGCCGTGCTGGCGCCGGTCGATCCGGCACGGCTGGCGGTGCCGCTGCTGATTTCGGGCGCGGCCGCAGCCGACGCCGAAGCGGCGCTGCGTCGAGCCGGTTTCAGCAATATCCGCCAGGTCGGCGAAGAGGTGGGCCGCGCCTCGGCGATCAAGATGATCCGTTCGGTCATGGTCAAAGGTCTCGAGGCGCTGACCGCCGAGATGATGCTCGGCGCCGAGGCTGCGGACGTGACCGACGAGGTCCTGGCCTCGCTCGACGCCAGCGAGAAACCGCGGCCATGGGCCGAGCGTGCCGCCTACAACCTGGAACGCATGGCCACGCACGGGCTGCGCCGCGCCGCCGAAATGGAAGAGAGCGCCAAGACGCTGTCCGCGCTCGGCGTCGAACCTATCATGACGGCCGGGACCGTCCGCCGCCAGCGCGAGCAGGCCGGCACGCCATTTGGGAGAGACTGACATGACCTTGGTGATCGACTGCCACGGGCACTACACGACCGCGCCCGAGCCGCACAACGCCTGGCGCGAGGCGCAGAAGGCGGCGTTCAAGGCCGGCCAGCCGGCGCCCGCCTATCCCGAGATCTCCGATGACGAGATCCGCGAGACGATCGAGCAGAACCAGCTGCGTCTGATCCAGGAACGCGGCGCCGACCTGACGATCTTTTCGCCGCGCGCCAGCGCCATGGCGCACCATGTCGGCGACCAGGCGATGAGCGAGGCCTGGGCCTTCCATTGCAACAACCTTATCGCGCGCGTGGTCGATCTCTTTCCCGAGACCTTCGTCGGCGTCTGCCAGCTGCCGCAGAACCCGCAGTCGGGGCTCGAGGCCTCGATCAAGGAACTGCGCCGCTGCGTCGAGGAGCTGGGCTTCATCGGCTGCAACCTCAATCCCGATCCCGGCGGCGGCCATTTCCAGCATCCGCCGCTGACGCACGAATACTGGTTCCCGATCTACGAGGCGATGTGCGAGCTCGACGTGCCGGCGATGATCCACGTCTCGGGCTCGTGCAACCCGGCGATGCACGCCACCGGAGCCTTCTACATCGCGGCCGATACGATCGCCTTCATGCAACTGCTCGAGGGCGACCTCTTCGCGCGGTTCCCCAAGCTGCGCTTCATCATCCCGCACGGCGGCGGCGCGGTGCCCTATCACTGGGGACGCTATCGCGGTCTCGCCGACATGCTCAAGAAGCCGACGCTCGACGGGCACCTGATGAACAACGTGTTCTTTGACACCTGCGTCTACCACCAGCCCGGCGTCAACCTGCTGGCCGAGGTGATCGAGACCAAGAACATCCTGTTCGGCTCGGAAATGGTCGGCGCGGTGCGCGGCATCGATCCGCAGACGGGGCACTATTTCGATGATACCAAGCGCTATGTCGATGCCCTGCCGGTCAGCGACGAGCAGCGCCACGCGATCTTCGAGGGCAATGCCCGCCGAGTCTTCCCGCGGCTCGACGCGCGGCTGAAGGACCGAGGGCTGTGACCACCTGGCTGACCAACGCCTGGTACGTCGCGGGCTGGGACGCCGAGGTCGATTCCGCGCCGCTCGCGCGGACGATCTGCGGCGTGCCGATGCTGTTCTACCGCAAGCTCGATCGTTCGGTCGTGGCCATGCGCGATGCCTGTCCGCACCGGCTGCTGCCGCTGTCGCTGGGCTTTCGCGAAGGCGACTCGATCCGCTGCAAGTACCACGGGCTCAAGCTGGGCCCCGACGGCGCGGCCGAGGAAATGCCGATCAAGACCGATCCGGTGAACCGCAAGGTCTGCGCGCAGACCTATGTCGTGCACGAACGGCACCGCTTCGTCTGGGTCTGGGTGGGCGAGGCGGAGAAGGCCGATCCGGCGCTGATCCCCGATCTGTGGCCCTGTTCGGCCGAGGGCTGGGTGTTCGACGGCGGCCACTATCCGGTCGCCGCCGACTATCGCCTGATGATCGACAACCTGATGGACCTGACGCACGAGACCTATGTGCACGATGGTTCTATCGGCCAGCAGGAGATCGTCGAGGCGCCGCTCGAGACGCAGGTGATCGGCGACCGCGCCTATGTCCGCCGCTGGATGCCGGGCATCGAGGCGCCGCCGTTCTGGCGTGGCGCGCTCAAGCGGGACGGGCTCGTGGACCGCTGGCAGATCTGCGAATTCCTGCTGCCCTCGGCGGTGATGATCGACGTCGGCGTCGCGCTGGTCGGGGCAGGGGCCAGCCTCGAAAGCCACGATCAGGGCGTGCGCGGTATGGTCGTCGACTTCATGACGCCCGAGACCGAAACCACGCATCACTACTTCTGGGGCATGGCGCGCAATTTCGACCTGGCCGATCCTGGCTTCACCGCGCGGTTCAAGCGCCAGCAGGGCGGGGTCTTCGAAGAGGATCGGGAAATCCTCGAAGCCCAGCAGAAGGCCATCCAGGCGAATCCCGATCTCAAGCTCTCGGCCTATCGCATCGACGAGGGCGGCGTGCGCGCGCGCCAGATCATCGCGCGGGCCATCAAGGCCGGCGGACAAAGCGCGGAGGCGGCGGCATGAGCCACGAAGACGAGCCCGACATCCACACCTACCTCGCGCAGTTCGACGACATCCCCGGCACGCGCGTCTACACCGCGACGCGGGCACGCAAGGGCTATCACCTCAACCAGTTCGCGATGAGCCTGATGAAGGCCGAGAACCGCGAACGCTGGAAGGCGGACGAGGCGGCCTATCTGGCCCCGTGGCCGATGACCGAGGAGCAGAAGGCAGCCGTGCTCGCGCGCGACTACAACCGCCTGCTCGACCTGGGTGGCAACATCTACTTCCTGTCCAAGATCTTCTCCACCGACGGGCTGAGCTTCGTCCAGGCGGTGAGCACGATGACGGGCATGAGCGTCGAGGACTATCAGGCGATGATGAACGCCGGCGGCCGTTCGCCCGAGGGCGTTCGGTCCATAAGGGAGGGCAACTGATGGCGCGTATCACCGCTGGCGTCGGCACCAGCCACGTCCCGCTGCTCGGCGTCGCCGCCGATGGCGGCAAGGACCGCGACGCCTATTTCGGCCCGATTTTCGCCGGCTACGACTGGACGCGCGAATGGGAGAAGGGCGAGAAGCCCGACGTCGTCATCCTCGTCTACAACGACCACGCCTCGGCCTTCGACGCCAACATCATCCCCACTTTCGCGATCGGCACGGGTGAGCGCTACAAGCCCGCCGACGAGGGCTGGGGCCCGCGCAAGGTGCCCGACGTGATCGGGGACCCCGATCTCGCCTGGCACATCGCCCAGAGCCTGATCCTCGACGAGTTCGACATGACCATCGTCAACGAGATGGACGTCGACCACGGCCTGACCGTGCCGCTGACGATGATGTTCGGCGCGCCCGCGGCCTGGCCGGTCAAGGTCGTGCCGCTGGCGGTCAACGTCGTCACCTATCCGGTGCCTTCGGGCAACCGCTGCTGGGCACTGGGCGAGGCGATCGCGCGCGCGGTCGCGTCCTATCCCGAGGATCTCAACGTGCAGATCTGGGGCACGGGCGGCATGAGTCACCAGCTCCAGGGGCCGCGCGCCGGCCTGATCAACGCCGAATGGGACAAGCGCTTCATGGACCGCCTGATCGGCGAGACCGACGAACTGCGCCACGTGCCGCATCTCGAATACCTGCGCGAAACCGGCAGCGAGGGGATCGAGATGGTCATGTGGCTGATCATGCGCGGGGCGCTGGGCAAGAAGACCCGGCTCCTCCACCGCCACTATCACGTGCCGTGCAGCAACACGGCCATCGGACATATCGTATTGGAGCCCGAAACATGAGAATCGCACTCGCCGGCGCCGGCGCCTTCGGAGAAAAGCACCTCGACGGACTGAAGCTGATCGACGGGGTGGAGATCACCTCGATCATCAGCCGCACCGGCGAACAGGCCGCGGAAGTGGCCAAGAAGTACGGCGCCAAGCACAGCTCGACCGAGCTCGAGGACGCGCTTGCGCGCGACGATGTCGATGCCGTGATCCTCTGCACGCCAACGCAGCTCCATGCCGAGCAGGCGATCGCCTGCATGAACGCGGGCAAGCACGTCCAGGTGGAGATTCCGCTGGCCGACAGCTGGGCGGACAGCGAGGCGGTTCTCAAGAAGCAGCAGGAAACCGGGCTGGTCTGCATGGTCGGCCATACGCGCCGCTTCAACCCCTCCCATCAATGGGTAAAGAACCGCATCGCGGCGGGCGAACTCACGCTTCAGGCGATGGACGTCGAAACCTTCTTCTTCCGCCGCAAGAACATGAACGCCAAGGGCCAGCCCCGCTCTTGGACCGATCACCTGCTTTGGCACCATGCGGCGCATACCATCGACATCTTCCAGTACATGACCGGATCGAAGGTCGTCGCGGCGAATGCGCTTCAGGGAACCAAGCATCCCGAGCTCGGCATCGCCATGGACATGTCGATCCAGATGAAGACCGAAGCCGGGCAGATCCTGACCCTTGCGCTGTCGTTCAACAATGACGGGCCGCTCGGCACCTTCTTCCGCTATATCGGCGACACGGGCACCTATATCGCCCGCTACGACGACCTCGTGAACGGCAAGGAAGAGCCGATAGACGTCTCGGGCGTCGACATCAGCATGAACGGGATCGAACTGCAGGACCGCGAATTCGTTGCGGCGATCCGCGAAGGGCGTGAGCCCAACAGCTCGGTGGCGCAGGTCCTCGACTGCTATCGCGTCATCGGCGAACTCGCGGCGAGCCTCGAACAGCAGGATGGCTGGTCCTAAGATCCGCGTTGCGGTCATTTTTACACTAAATTACACAAGCCCGGCGTTCACCGCGAATGCCGGGTTTTTCGCGATTCCGAAAGTCCATTCGCGGGTGCGCCGCGATTGGTGCTCCTAGGCACAAAAGCCTAGGCATTCGTACGTAGCGATTTTTTAACCATCGATCCTGTAGCCAGTCGTCCGTCGCGAGCGCTTCGCAATTGCGGAGGCGAGCGGGCGGAGCGTGCCTGAGTTCTCGGGTCGGTCCGTTCGTCTCGCATCGTTCCAAAATAGAAAAATCTTCTTCCTGAAACAGACGAGCAAACCCGCGGCGGCCGCCGTTTCCGATGGCCTTGCCCCTGGACGACTGGAGAACGACAATGCTGACGTGGTTTGAGCGCACGGCGCCGATCCGCCTGAAGTTCAAGGTTCTGCTGATCATTCACGCCAGCCTCACGGGCGGCGTTCTGGCGGCGGCTCTGTTGACCGGAGCGGGCGGACTCGTTCTCGGCGCCGCGGCGGCCTGCTTTGTCGCGACGGTCATCACCGTGCTGGTGGCGAGCCAGCGGATCTGCACGCCTTACGTCAACACGGTGGTGCGCATGGAAAGCCTGGCAGCGGGCGATACCGAGAGCCCGATCGCCTATATCGACTATCGCGACTGCGTGGGCCGCATGACCACGGCCATGTCGACCTTCCGCGACAATGCGGTAGAGATCCAGGCCGGTCGCGAGACCCAGGACAAGATCGTCGGCGCGCTCAGCGGCGGGTTGCAGCGCCTGGCGCAGAACCAGCTCGATGCCGAGTTGAGCGATGAATTCCCCGGTGCCTACGAAGCGCTGCGCCGCAATTTCAACGATGCGGTGGCCTCGCTCAAGGAAACCGTCGGCTCGGTGCGCAACACCGCCGCCAGCGTGCTGACCGGCGCATCCGAGATTCGTTCGGCCTCCGACGATCTCGCCACGCGCAACGAGCAGCAGGCCGCCTCGATCGAGGAGACCGCCGCGGCGATGAGCCGTGTCACCGGCGGGGTGCGGGATACCGCCGACAAGGCGGGCGAGGTTCAGCGTTCGATCGCCGACGTCCATCACGAAGCCGAAGAGGGCGGCCAAGTCGTCCGCCGCGCGGTTTCGGCCATGGCCGCGATCGAGAAGTCGTCGACCGAGATCACCCACATCATCTCGGTAATCGACGGCATCGCCTTCCAGACCAACCTGCTCGCGCTCAATGCGGGGGTCGAGGCCGCGCGTGCCGGCGATGCCGGCAAGGGCTTCGCCGTGGTCGCCAACGAGGTGCGCCTGCTCGCGCAACGCTCGGCCGATGCCGCCAAGGACATCAAGGGCCTGATCGACGCCAGCACCAAGCAGGTCAACGACGGCGTCTCGCTGGTCGGCGAGACCGGCACTCTGCTCGACACCATTCTCCAGCGCATCGGCGGGATCACCGTGCTCGCCGCCGAGATCGCGCAGTCGGCCGAGAGCCAGTCGGCCAATCTCCAGCACATCAATTCGTCGGTCGGCGAGATGGATCGCATGACCCAGCAGAACGCCGCCATGGTCGAGGAATCGACCGCCGCCGCGCGCAATCTTGCCGACGAGGCCAACGAACTGACCGACATGGTCGGACGCTTCCAGACCGGCACCGCCGCGCCGGTGCCGATCCGCGCCGCCGCTCCGGCCAAGCGCCGGCCGCCGGTGGCCGCGCCGATGGTCATGGGCAACCTCGCCCTGCAGTCCGAACCGTTTGGCAGCGACGACTGGGCCGAATTCTAACTCACCAACGCGCGCCGGCGCCCCCGACCACGTAAGGCCGGTGATAGGACAGGTCCTCGCGGTCGCGCGTGCCCTTGAGGAACCCCTTCACCGGCGGTGACTGCAGCCATGAGGCGTCGCCCTGCATCGCCGTCTCGACCGTCGAGCGGCGCCACAGGATGCGCCACTCGTCACCGCGCCGCTCGAGCTGGTCCATGTAGCGGCCGGCGGCGACCGTGCAGGTAAGCCCGTCGTGCGAAAGCATCGTGCCGACCACGTAGGTCTCGCAATAGGCGATATCGCCGTCGATCTCGCAGGAGTGGTTGGCCAGGTTGTGCTGGTTCATCACAAAGGCCTGGGCGTGGCCCTTGTTGGCGAGTTCGGGATAGACGGTCGCGGGTAGGGGAACGGCGCCATGCTCGTCGGCACCTTCGGGCCAATAGCAGCTTGCGGTCAGCTCGGTGTCGTGGCGATCGCGCCCGCGCGATTCGCGTACGATCACGTCGAGGATGTCCTGCCGGTCCTTGAGTTGGCGAACGGTCTTGCGCAGTTCGGCCAGTTCGCTTTCAAGATTTGCTTCACTCATCGTCGTTGTCCTGTGGCTATCCGTGATCAGGCCAGCGCGAAGCCGGCAGGCGCGATCGGCATGCCCGGAACGTCAGACCGGGCGCGGTAGAGGAAGGAGTTGGTCTGGGTGATCGCGCCGCCCTCCTTCAAGGTGTCGCCGCCGTCGGCAGGCACCGAGTTGAAATAGATGTCGCGTGCGTCCGCGCCGCCGAAGCGGAGCTGGGTGATCGAGCCGGCTGGGGTCTCGAAGCGGCCGATCGTGGTGCCGTCGGGACGCATGCGCGTCAGATAGTTCGAGCGGAACCCGGTGATCCACAGGTTGCCCTCGGCATCGAGCGCCATGCCGTCGGCGTCTTCCTTCTTGAGGAACAGCCGCTGATTGGTCAGCGCGAGGTCGTCGGTGACGTCGAACACCAGGGTGCCGTTGAAGGTATCGTTGCAGTAGAACCGCCGGTGCAGGGGGTCGTAGGCGATGCCGTTGGTGAAGCCCAGGCCATCGGCCAGCAAAATCAGCTCGCGCTCGACCGTGAGGCGATAGAGCGCGGTGGGCCGCGGCGTTTCGCCCTTTATGATCATCTCGATGTCGTTGGTGCCGAAGAAGATGCCGCCGGTGCCGTCGGGCACCAGTTCGTTGACGCCGTTGATCGGCTGGCCGTCGATGCGGTCGATCAGCCAGCCCGACCGGCCGCTCTGCGGGTCGTTCCATAGTATGCCGCCTTCGCCGGTGGAGAGCACCACGCCGCCGGCGTTCATCAGCACCCCGCCGGTCCACATGCGTTCGGGGTTGAGCACGCCGACCTTGGTGCCGTCGGGCTTCACGCCGTGGATGCCGCCGGCGATGACGTCGCTGTACCAAATCGTGTCGCGCTCGTGGTCGACCGCCAGGCCTTCGAGATAGAGGCCCGAGGCGATCGTCTCGAATCCGGCTTTCGTCGTCTCGCCCATGGGCCTCTCCCTTGCTTCGCTCGTCAAAGTGTTAGCAATTGACCTGTGCTGTCAAGCGGCTGCTCCCGGCCTTTACGGCTCCGCGCCGGAACTCTAGGCAGGGAGGCGCAAGGAACAGGGGCGAATGACGGAACAAAAGCTTGGACCCAACCGGCGCATGGGGCCTGCGGGCTCGGAAAACTGGCATGCGATGCTCGACGGGGCCGAGCAGATCCTGCGCGAGGAAGGTCACGCCAAGCTCACCTCGCGCCGCATTGCCGAGCAGATCGGCGTCAAGCAGCGGCTGGTCTACTACTACTTCCACACGATGGACGATCTCATCGTCGCGATGTTCCGGCGGTCGTCCGAGCGCGACCTGCGCCAGCAGCGCGAGGCCAGCGCCGCGCCGCGACCCTTGCGGCAGCTATGGGCGCTCAGCGCCTATTCGCACGATGCCCGGTTGATTTCCGAATACATGGCGCTGGCCAACCGCATTCCCGATCTCAAGACCGAGGTGATCCGGTTCATCGACGAATCCCGCGCGATTCAGGTGGCGACAATCACGCGAGCGCTCGATGCGTCGAAGACCGTGGCGAAGCTGCCCGCGACCGCGCTGGCGATCATCGCGACGAGTGTCGGCCTGTCGCTGAACCGTGAAGAGCAGTTGGGTCTGTCTTCGGGCCATGCCGACATGCAAGCGGTGCTCTCCGGATTTCTCGACCTCCTAGAGCCGCCGGATTGAGTTCTACGCGCGCGTGAAGCGCCAACGATCGGCCTCGCTCTCACTTGCGTCAAAGCGGTAACCGTCGCTGTCGAAGCCGCGCATCGCGTCGATGTCGGTGACGTGGTGCTCGCAGAGCCAGCGAGCCATCATGCCGCGCGCGCGCTTGGCGCTGAAGCTCACGAAGCGCGGCCCATCCGGGCCCGGCTCACGAAACTCGACTTCCACGACCCGCACGCCGGCGAGCTTGCCTTTGACGGCAGCAAAGTATTCCTGGCTGGCGAGATTGAGGATCACGCCCGATCCTTCTTCGGCAATCTGGGTGATCAGCAGTTCGGCGATGCGCTCGCCCCACCAGTCGGTCAGGCTCTTGCGCCGAGGCGCCCAACGCGTGCCCATTTCCAGGCGGTAGGGCCTGATCGTGTCGAGCGGTCGCAGCAGGCCGTACAGGCCTGACAGCATCCGCACATGGTCTTGGGCGAAAGCGATGCCTGCATCGTCCAGACTATGCGCCTCGAAGCCGGTATAGACGTCGCCGGCAAATGCGAACAGCGCGGGTCGTTCCGGGAGCTGGGAAAAGTCACGAAAGCGTTCCGCGTTGAGCTTGGCGAGGCGCGGTGAGATATGCATCAGATCCGCCAGCCGCTTCTGCGACAGGTTCGCTGCAGACTTGGCAAGGCCCTTTGCCTCAGCGGCGAAATGAGGGGTGGTTCCTTCTACCGGCGGAAGCGGGCTGTCGAAGTCGAGCGTCTTTGCGGGGGATAGCAGGGCGATCATGCCGTGGTCCGTAGCGGGGCGCTTGGCCGGCGTCAAAACCTCGGCTTGCGCCGCCGAAGCGCGCGGAGAGGGCATGCCATCTTCCACGAGCCGCGGCCCACGCGGATCGATTGCTTCAAGCCAGGGGGCGCACGTGGCGGCTTGCCATGCACCGCAGGAGAAGATCGCGCCCGCTTCCAGCCAGAAAGCGGGCGCGAAGGGATTGAAGTGGCTTAGAAGTCGAAACGAACGGAGGCCGAAACGGTGCGGCCATTGATCGCGGTGACGCTTCCGACGGTAGGCGCCAGGGCGGTCGGTACGACCAGCGTCGTAATGCCCTTGGTGTTGAACAGGTTGTTGACGTTCAGACTGACGGTCATCCGCTCGGTCGGGCGGACCTGGACGAATGGATTGACCAGCACGTAGCCGGGCATCTTGTAGTCTTCCAGATCGGTCGAGTAGCGGCTGGTGATGCCGTAGACGTTGGCCCCGATGCTGAAGAAATCGGTCGAAATCTCCGGCGTGAAATAGCCGAACAGCGTCGGCGCACCGGCCGGCTTGTTGCCGATGACGGTGGGGTCCAGCCTGTCGTTGCTGATCTCGGCATGGGTATAGGTCGCGCCCGCGGTCATGCTGAAGATGCCCGTGCGATAGGAGCTCTCGAGTTCGAGGCCGTAGGCCTTGTACTTGCGGTCGATCGTGGGGCCGAAATAGCTGTTGTGCTCGAGCGTGTTGGCCATGAACGCCGTACCGTTGAAGGTGAAGTTCGACGTGCGGTACTTGAAGCCGGCTTCGGCCTGCTTGACGTAGTCGATCAAGGCGTTGCGGTTGGCGAGGGCGCCGGTGACCGGGTTTATCGCGGAACTCCCCAGGAGTCGGTCAGAGTTCGCGCGGGCCCCGCGGCTATAGCGGGCGAAGACCGCGAAAGGCTCGGCGACGCGGTAGTTCACGCCTACCGAGTAGGACAGGTAGTGGTAGGTGTAGTCCACTGGCGAAAGGCCGTTCAGCGGCAGGAAGCCGACCTGGGTCTCCGGAAAGGAGATCGTGCCGTTGCCGTTCATGTCCTTGGGGAAGGACCCCACGCTGCCCGATAGCGCGTAGCTGGATACGGTGCCTTGCGCCCCGCCGAAGTCGTAGCGCAGGCTGCCGCCGATCGCGAGCGGGCCGGTCTTGAAGTTCAGCGAGCCGAAGGCGGCGTTGGTGTCGTAATCGACATTGATGCCCTTGCGCGGATAGCCGCCGAAGAACGTGCCATCGTAGCTGAAATAGCCGTTCTCGCTGAGCGCGAAGCCGTTTCCAGCCGTGATGTCGACCAGCGCCGCCTTGCCGCCGCCGACCACGTCGGACAGGGCCGAGGCATAGTTGGAGGAGGTCTCGGTCGTCTGGCGCGACTTGTAGAAGCCTGCGGTCGTCGTCAGTTCGCCGTCACCCAGCTTCCACACGCGGCTGACGCGGATGTCGTTGGTGATGTTGTCGAAACTGCCCAGCGTGTTGTCGGCCAGGCCCAGCGCAGCGATCAGACCGTTGCCGTTGGCGTTCGCCGGCACGAGCTGGCCCTTGTTCGGGCCGCCCGCGTAGCGCAACGTCGCGCCCGGGCCGCCAAACAGTGCGGCCACGGTCGCGCCCGGGGCGATGATCGCCGGGAACGGCGTGATGTAGCGGCCCGAGATCTTCGAGAAGCGGAAGCGTTCGGTAACGGTCCATTCCTGGATGTCGAACTGCGCCTCGAGGCCAACGCTCTTGACCTTCGTGCGGGCACCGTCGCGGATGTCGTGCACGACCGTGTTGTTGTTCTGGTCGAGTCCGAGCTGGCTGGTGATGTAGCGCGACAGGAAGGCATCCTTGTTCGCGTCGAAGCCCGGCAGCGGCGCGAACTTGAGGTCGGAGGCCGCGCCCGTGATCGTCATCGGCGAGGGCAGGTAGACCGGCGTGCGATCGTCGAGGATCTTGCCGTACAGACGGATGTGGCCGCCGGTGAACTGCTTGGTGATGTTGAACTTGAGCTGGCCGCCCTTGAGGGCATCGTAACCGGCCCTGCGCGGGCCTTCGCCCTGACGATAGAAACCGCCGATGTGGAAGCGCAGCGTGTCGCTGATCTTCGCTCCGTAGTCGAAGTCGGCGCGATACTCTTCGTAGTCGAGGCCCGTCGACAGCATCAGGGAGCCGCCTTCGACGTCGCCGGTCTTCGACATCAGGTTGATGATGCCTGCGGGCGAATTCGACGCGAAGGTCGAGGCCGAGCCGCCGCGGATCGCTTCGATCGCCGCAAGATTGAGGTCGGCGCGCATGAACATGTCGGCGCCGCCGGTGATGATGTCACCGAATTCGACGATCGGCAGGCCATCTTCCTGGATCTGCAGGAACTTCGCGCCGGTCGAGGCCATCGGCAGACCGCGGACAGTGACGTTGTTGTTCACTTCGCCGTTCGACACTTCGGAGCGGACGCCGGCGATGTTGTGGAAGATCTCTTCGAGCGAGCGCGCCGAGAGCTTCTGGATCTGGTTTTCGCGGATCGAGCTGGTCGAGATCGCGGAATCGAGAACGTCGCGCCCTTTGGCGACGCCGGTGCTGAACACCTGCTTGTTCGCATTGGGCGCTGAAACGCTCGGCGAGGTGCCGCTTTCCGAAGTGGCTTCGGCGTTCGCGTCGTTGGCCCAGGCGGGCGCAGCCAGCGCAAGCGGAGCGATGCTCAGAAAGAGATGAAATGCCCTCATGAAATTACCCTCACCCATTGTGTTCTCGGGGAGGTGGCTAGTGCGGCAATTTGGTTAATTATCGCGTTAAGGACTTTATGGTGTTGTCCGCAATTAGAATGAAAACATCGTAATGCAATGGCTGCTGGCGCAGGTGATCTCCGGGCATTCCTGGCGCCTTAAGCTGGCCGACTTGGCGGCGTTACGGGGCTCGCGGACGATGACACCGCTGAGCCATCCAGGCCTTGGCAGGTGATCGAAATGGATATAGGCTGATGCAATCGGGAAAACCCGAAGGAGAGGATCTATGACCCGCCTGGATTGGCTAGGTGACCGCTTCTGCGTTGGGCTGTGCTGGCTTGGTGTTGCCTATATCCTGTATTCGCACGTCATCGGTTGATCCTCGCGGCCTCGCGCAGATCTCCGGTTCAGTTGAGGCCACCTCCGAGCGCGCGATAGACTTCCACCGCATTGGCTTCGCGCACCAGCCGCGTGGCGACGAGATCCTGCTCCGCTGCATAGAAGCTGCGCTGCGCATCGAGCGTGTTGAGAAACCCGTCCACGCCTGCGCGGAAGCGCGCTTCCGACAATCGATAGGCCGCTTCGGAATTGCCTCTCAGCGAGCGTTGCGCGGCCAGCTGATCATCGATCGTGCCACGTCGCGCCAGGGCATCCGCGATCTCGCGAAACGCGGTTTGCAGAACCTTCTCGTATTGCGCGATCATCGCATCGCGGTTCGCCTGGGCCCCTTGCAGATTGCCGGCGTTGCGACCGAAATCGAAGATCGGCAGGTTCGCCGTGGGCGCGACCGACCAGTTTTCGCTGCCGCTGGCGAACAGGTTGGAAAGCCCGAGGCTGATCGTGCCCAGCGCCGCGGTGAGCGAAAGGCGCGGGAAGAAGTTGGCGCGCGCCGCGCCGATATCGGCATGGGCGGCGATCAGTTGATGTTCTGCCGCGGCGACATCGGGCCGGTGCAGCAGTATCTCGGACGAGAGCCCGCCGGGCAAACGGTCGAGAGTGACTCCCTTGTCCGCTAGGGCCTCGGGCAAGAGCGCCTGGGCCACGCCGGTGCCGGCGAGCAGGTTCAGCGCGTTCTGGTCCTGCGCCACCTGGGTCGTGAGTGCGGCGATATCGGCGCGGGCACGATCGTGGCTCGTGCCGGCTTGCCGGACTTCCAGATCCGACGCCACGCCCGCGCGGAAACGCGCCTGGGTCAGTTCGAGCGTCTGGCGGAAGGCGGCCTCGGTCTTGCGCGCGACCTGCAACCGTTCCTGGTCGGCGGCCATGGTCAGCCAGGCGGTGGCGACTTCGGCGACAAGCGCGATCTGGCTCGCCTTGCGGTTTTCCTCGACCGCGAAGAACTTCTCCTGCGCCGACCTGGTCAGATTGCGCACCCGGCCGAACAGGTCGATTTCCCAGGCCGATACTCCGACCGACGCTGAATAGATGTCGAAGCGTCCGGCGCCCGCGCCCACACCGCCGCCCTGAACGTTGCCTAGCGGCGACTTCTGATAGGTCGCGCCGCCGGTCGCGCTGAGGCTGGGGAAAATGTCGGCACGTTGTACGCGGTATTGCGCGCGGGCCTGTTCGACCCGGGCCAGGGCGAGCCGGAGATCGCGGTTGTTGGCCAGCGACAGTGCGATGACCTCGCGCAGCCGCGGTTCGGTGAAGAAGACCTGCCAGGACGTTTCTGCCAGCGCGGCCGCATCGCCCGTGTCGGCGGCGGGGCGATAGGCCGGACCTTGCGGCGTCTCGGCGGGGACGGGCAGGGCAGGGCGGACGTAGCGCGGCGCGAGGTTGCAGCCCGCCAGAGCGAGCGCCGTGGTCATCAGCAGCAGGTTGCGGATCGGCATCATGGCTCAGGCTTCCTGTGGGTGAGCGTGGTCGCCCGCGGCCCCGCTCGCTTCGGCCTCGGATCGATCCTGGCGGAACAGTCGTTTGACGACGAAGAAGAACAGGGGGACGAAGAAGATCGCGAGGATCGTTGCGGAGAGCATGCCGCCGACGACCGCCCACCCGATCGCGTTCTGGCCGCCGGCACCGGCACCGTTCGAAAGCGCCAGTGGCAGCACGCCGAAGACGAAGGCGAAGGAGGTCATCAGGATCGGCCGCAGTCGCAGCTTTGCGGCTTCGAGCGCGGCTTGCGCAGCCGGCATGCCCGCACGCATCTTCTCCTCGGCGAATTCGACGATCAGGATCGCATTCTTCGCCGAGACGCCGATCGTGGTGATCAGGCCGACCTGAAGATAGATGTCGTTGTTGAGCCCGGCGAGCGTCGCCGCGATCATCGCGCCCACCACGCCGAGCGGCACGACCAGAAGGACCGCAATCGGTACCGACCAGCTCTCGTAGAGGGCCGCGAGGCACAGGAATACGATCAGCAGCGACAGCGCATAGAGCAGGGGAGCCTGCCCGCCCGAAAGCTTCTCCTCGTAGGAAATGCCCGTCCATTCGAAACCGATGCCAGGCGGGAGCTTTGCCGCCAGTTCCTCCATAGCGGCCATGGCCGTGCCGGTGCTGAGCCCGGGAGCCGGCGAACCGGCGATCTGCACCGAGGATACGCCATTGTATCGCTCCAGCCGGGCGGGGCCATAGGTCCACTTTGTCGTGGCGAAGGAGGAGAACGGCGTCATCGCGCCGCCCGAGCCGCGAACGAAATAGTTGCCGAGTGCCTCGGGGGTGATGCGGAACTCGGCGTCGGACTGCGCATAGACGCGTTTAACCCGGCCCCGGTCGATGAAGTCGTTGATGTAGCTGCCACCCATGGCGACCGCGACGGTGGCGTTGATATCGGCCTGCGACAGACCGAGCGTCGCCGCTGCGACCTGATCGATCTCAAGCTTGACCTGTGGGTTGTCCTCGATGCCGTTCGGCCGGACCTGGGCCAGGCGCTTGTCCTGCGCGGCCATGTCCAGCAACTGGTTGCGGGCTTCGATCAGCTTGTCGTGCCCCAGATTGCCCATGTCCTTCAGCTGGAAGTCGAAGCCGCTGGCGTTTCCGAGCTCCGACACCGCGGGCGGGGCGAAGGCGATGATCTGGCCAACGTTGTAGCCCGCGAAATGCTGATTGGCGCGGCCGGCGACGGCAGAGGCGGTGTTGTCCGCGCCGGCGCGTTCGGCCCAGGGGCGCAGCTTGACGAAGGCGATCGCCACGTTCTGGCTCTGGCCGACGAAGCCGAAGCCGCTGACCGAGAATACCGCGGCGACATTCGCCTTCTCGGTCTCGAGATAGTATTTGCGCATCGTTTCGACCGCGCGCTCGGTCTCCTCCATGGTCGAGCCGGGCGGCAGGGCCACCTGGGTGAACATCATGCCCTGGTCCTCTTCGGGCAGGAAGCCGCCTGGCAGGCGGATGAACAGCAGCGCCATGCCGGCGACGATCAGTCCGTAGACCACCAGCGAGCGCACCCAGCGATGTTCGATGCGCCTGAGCCCGCCAGCGTACTTGTCGAGGCCGCGATCGAAGGTCTTGTTGAACCAGCCGAAGAAGCCGCCGCGCTCGCCGTGGTCGTGCTTCGAGGGCTTGAGGATCGTCGCGCAGAGCGCCGGCGTGAGGATCAGGGCAACGAAGACGGAGAGCACCATCGAAGAGACGATGGTGATCGAAAACTGGCGGAAGATCACGCCGGTCGAACCGCCGAAGAAGGCCATCGGCAGGAACACCGCGGACAGCACCAGGCCGATCCCGACCAGCGCGCCGCTGATCTCTTCCATCGACTTGTAGGCGGCTTCCTTGGGGCTCAGGCCTTCGTCCTGGATCAGGCGCTCGACGTTCTCGACCACGACGATCGCGTCATCGACCAGCAGGCCGATCGCGAGGACCATGCCAAACAGGGTCAGCGTGTTGATCGTGAAGCCCGCGGCCAGCAGGATCGCGAAAGTGCCCAGAAGTACGACGGGAACGGCGATCGTCGGGATCAGGGTCGCGCGCCAGTTCTGCAGGAACACGAACATGACGATGAAGACGAGGATGATCGCCTCGACGAGCGTGTGCACGACCTGCTCGACCGAGAGCCGGATGAAGGTCGAATTGTCGACCGGGAAATCGACCTTGATGTCGGCGGGAAAGTTCTTGGACAGCTTGGCGACTTCGGCCTTGACCGCCTCGACGGTATCGAGCGCATTGGCGCCGGGGGCCAGTTTGATGCCCAGGCCAACGGCCTCCTTGCCGTTGAACTTGGCGAGGAAGCTGTAGTTGTCGGCGCCGAGCTCGACGCGGGCCACGTCGGCCAGCCGCACGATAGCGCCGTCGCTGCCGGCGCGCAGCACGATCTGCTGGAACTCCTCGGGCGTGCGCAGACGGGATTGCGCGGTGACCGTGGCGTTCAGTGCCTGGCCTCCTACCGTCGGCAGGCTGCCGATCTGTCCGGCCGAGACCTGGGCATTCTGCGCCTGGAGCGCGGCGGTCACGTCGGGGACGGTCAGGCCGAGATTGCCCATTTTGAGTGGGTCGAGCCAGATGCGCATGGCATAGGGCGCGCCCATCAGCTGGATGTCGCCGACGCCGGTGACGCGGCTGATCGGGTCCTGAAGGCTCGAGGCCGCCAGATCGCCGACGTCGATCTGGTCGTGCGATCCGTCCTCCGAATAGAGCGCGACGACCATCAGGAAATCGGCCGTGCTCTTGGCGACGCTGAGTCCGGCGCGCTGGACTTCCTGCGGCAGGAGCGGCGTCGCCTGGGCCAGCTTGTTCTGCACCTGGACCTGCGCGATGTCGGGATCGGTTCCCTGCTCGAAGGTCAGGGTGATCAGCAGGTTGCCCGCGGCGTCGCTGTTCGACGAGAAGTATCGCAGATTGTCGATACCCTTCATCTGCTGCTCGATCAGCTGGGTCGTGGTGTTCTCGAGAGTCTGGGCATCGGCGCCCGGATAGAGCGTGCTGATCGTGACCGCGGGGGCGGCGATCGGCGGGAACTGCGCGATCGGCAGACTGCGCAGCGCGATCACGCCCGCCAGCATTACGATCACGGCGAGCACCCAGGCGAAAATGGGGCGGTCGATGAAAAAGCGCGACATGGCGGATCAGCGGCCCTTGGCCGGGGCGACCGTGATCTGGGTCGGTCGGCTCGGCGTCACGACGGCGCCGGGCTTGATGCCCATGAGGCCTTCGACGATCAGGCGGTCGCCCGGCTTGAGCCCCTCGGTGATCACCCAGTTGCTGCCGATCGGCCGCTCGGCCGTCACCTTGCGCTGTTCGACCTTGTTCTGCGCGCCCACGACCAGTGCGGTCGCCCGGCCGCGCGGGTCGCGGGTGATGCCCTGTTGCGGGGCCAGGATCGCGCGCTGGCGGACGCCTTCCACGATCTGCGCGCGGACGAACATGCCGGGCAGAAGAAGGCCGTCGGCATTGGCGAAGGTCGCGCGGAGCGTGACGCTGCCCGTCTGGGGATCGACCGCCACTTCGGAGAACTGAAGTCGGCCTTCGGCGGGATAGACGGTGCCGTTGGGCAAGAGCAATTTGACCCGCAGGCTTTCCTGGCCGGCATTGCTGAGCCCGCCGCGGGCCATGGCCATCTTGAGGTCGAGAATCTGCGCAGCCGATTGGGTAACGTCGACGAAGACCTGGTCGCTGCGCAGGATCGTCGCCAATGGATCGGCCTGGCCCGCCTGGACCAAGGCGCCGGCGGTGAATCGCGAACGGCCGATCCTGCCGGAGATGGGCGCGCGGATGCGGGCGAAATCGAGCGTGACGCGCGCCGAATCGACTGCCGATTTTTGCGCTGCAACATCTGCCCGAGCCTGGCGTGCCGAAGCCTCCGCATTGTCGAGTTCCTGCCGGCTGACGGCATTGATGCCGATCAGGCTGCGATAACGCTCTGCCTGTAGGCGGGTGGAATCGATGGTCGCCTGAGCCCTGGCGAGATTGCCGCGGGCCGTGCCCAGCGCCGCACGGTATGGCGCATCCTCGATCTCGTAGAGGACCTGCCCGGCTCGCACCATGGCGCCTTCGGTGAACAGGCGGCGGCGGATTATGCCATTGATTTGAGGTCGAACTTCCGAAGTTTCCAAAGCCGATATGCGACCTGGCAGCTCAGCCGTTAGCACGACGTCCTGCTCCTGGACCGTCACCACGCCGACTTTCGCCGGGGGCGGTGCGGGCGGCTGCTCGGCGCCGCAGGCCGCGACAAGGGCGAGCATGCCAAGCGGGAGCACGCGAACGCGGGTCATCATCTCATTCACCTGAAATAGTCGACGGCAACCGGAATGAACGTTCATTCCGGTTGCGTGCTCCTAAACGGGGCGGCTATGATGTGCAAGACCAGTTTGCTCGTTCCGGAGAGGGTTTTTTGCATTGCAGCATAAGGTGTCGGTCAAGGAGAGGGTTGTCGCTTCGGCTAAGCGATTGTTTTCCGAGCGAGGTTTTCATCGCACGGCGATGGCCGACCTGGCGCTCGACGCGCAGGTCAGCGTCGGCGCCATCTATCGGTCCTTCGCCAGTAAGGCTGACATCATCCGCGACATCATCCGGGCCGACACAGACGGTACGCTGGACGAACTGCGCGCCAACATCAGCGCCGTGCGCAGCGGTACGACGAGGGGGCATGACGCGATCGAGCAAATGGTCCTGGAATGGGCTTCGCCACAGCAGGACGACGCTCTCTACCACGAGATAGTCGCCGAGGCGCATCGTAGTCCCGAGGTCGCGCAGATGGTGACTTCGACCTGCGGCGAATTTCGCGAACTTCTTCGTGAACTCGCAACGCTCCTCAAGCCGGGCCTGACGCAGGCCGAGGTCGAGGGCGTGGCCGAATTGTTGCTGGCCTGTCTGTTCGGCATGGGCAACCGGGAGTTCACGGCTCCGACGCTGAGCCCCGAGCAGACAGCGGCGATCGTGACGCGCATCCTGTTGCAAGGCGTGAAGGCGGAATAGTCGGGCGTGGAGGATCGCCGCCCAACAACTGCGAGAGGCGCTTGCAGCAGGAAACGCGATGCAGCTGCTTGATCGTTGGAGCAAGCCGATCGGAAAGCGTATGGGATTTGCTAGCCCTGCCGACTAGGCGGTCGTCCAGATTATGGTGATCGCTTGCCGATAGCGGGCCTGCATTCAGGATCTGCAGCGAGGATAAAGAAAATACGCCGCAAGAGTTTCGGTAACGAAGCGAGCTTCTGGAATGTTCTGATATCGGGAGCATCGCATCAGCTGCATCGCTGCGATCGGCATGGCCAGCTACACTTTTTAGTATTGGCGACTGTCTTTTTTTCTTCACGAATATTCAATCCAGTCGTCATCGATGACCCCTAGCGCCCTTAACGGAATGTTAACGAAGGGCGAATCGACGTGACCAAGCTGACCAGCACCGGGACTGCCGCGACCGAGAATTTCGACACGCTTGCGACGTCTGGACCCGCCGGCACTCTGCCCGGTGGCTGGTTCTTCGCCGAAAGCGGAACCGGCGCGAACGGCACCTACGGGGCAGGTACCGGATCGAGCAATGCCGGCGATACCTACAGCTTCGGTGCCGCCGGCAATTCCGATCGCGCATTCGGCACGCTGCTCAGTGGTGCAGTAACGCCGACGATCGGCGCCGAATTCGTCAACGAGACCAATCAGACGCTCACCTCGCTGTTGATTGCCTACACTGGTGAACAATGGCGCCTGGGTGCGGTCGGCCGTCAGGATCGTCTCGATTTCCAGATCAGCTTCGATGCGACCAGCCTGACCACGGGGACCTGGACGGACGTCAATGCGCTCGATTTCGTGTCGCCTGTGCAGGCCGGCACCGTTGGCGCGCTCGACGGCAATGCCGCCGCCAACCAGACCGCCATCTCGTCCACGATCGCTCTCGAAAGTCCGCTGGCCGCAGGTGCCAAGTTCTGGATCCGCTGGTCCGACTCCAATGCGACAAGCTCCGACGACGGTCTCGCGATCGACAACTTCTCGATCACGGCCAATCCCGGGCCGGTCGCTCCGACCCCGGGCGTGTTCGGCATCGCCGCCGGCGCGGCGGCCGAAGGCGCTGGCTTCGTCGAGCTCAAGGTCACGCGCAGCGGCGGTTCGGCCGGCGCGTCCACGCTCGACTATCTGGTGAGCGCGGGAACGGCCAGCGCTGCCGATTTCGCCGGTGGCGCGCTGCCCCAGGGCCAGGTCTCGTTCGCCGACGGTCAGACCGAGGCGACGATCAAGATCGCGGTGGTCAACGACAGCGTGAGCGAAGCCGATGAGACCTTCACGGTCACGCTCGCCAATGCCACGGCCGGCACGATCGGCACCGCCGCGGCGACGGGCAAGATCCTCAACGACGATGCCCAGCAGATCGCGATCTATGAGATCCAGGGCGAGGCCCATAAGTCGACCTATGCCGGGCAGAGCGTGACCACCACCGGTGTGGTCACCGCCGTCGCGAGCAACGGCTTCTACCTGCAGGACAAGACCGGTGACGGCAACGCGCGCACCTCCGACGCGATCTTCGTGTTCACCACGACGGCGCCGACCGTGCAGGTCGGCCACGAAGCCACCGTGACCGGCAAGGTCGAGGAGTTCCTGCCCGGCAACGCCGCCACCAACCTCACCACCACCGAAATCGTCGCGACCGCGGTGTCGGTGGCCAAAGATGCGAACGGCACCGCCGTGGTCAATGCCTTGCCCGCGACCGTGCTGATCGGCACCAGCGGCCAGCTGCCGCCGACCGACGTCTTCGACGACGACAATTTTACCGTCTACGATCCGCAGAACGACGCTGCCGACTTCTTCGAATCGCTCGAAGGCATGCGCGTGACGGTCGAAGCGCCGATCGTCGTCGATCGCACCAATTCGTTCGGCGAGACCTATGTCGTCGCTTCGGGCGGCGCCGGCGTGACCGGGCTCAACGGCCGTGGCGGCATGACCATCTCAGGCAATGCCAACGGCTTCGACGACTACAACCCCGAGCGCATCCAACTCGACGATTCCAGCCTGTCGGACTTCAAGGGCAAGTATACCCAGGGCGACGAGCTCAGCGACGTCACCGGCATCATCAGCTACGACTTCCAGTCCTACGAGCTGCTGGTGACCGGCGCGGTCACCGTGACCAAGGACGCGCCGGAGCCGACCCGCGAGATCACGACGCTGGTCGGTGACGCCACCCATCTGACCATGGCGACCTACAACGTCGAGAACCTCGACCCCAGCGACAACAAGTTCACGATCCTCGCGCGTGACATCGCTTACAACCTGCGCGCGCCCGACGTGATCGCGCTGCAGGAGATCCAGGACAAGGACGGTGCGGGCACCGGCAGCGATCTTTCGGGATACGTCACCGCCCAGGGCCTGATCGACGCGATCAAGGCGCTCGGCGGCCCCGACTATGTCTACATCGAGATCACCCCGAGCGCTGCCGGCACCACGGGCGGCGAGCCCGGTGGCAACATCCGCAACGGCTTCCTCTACAACCCCGGCCGCGTCGACTATGTCGAGGGCAGCGCGGAACTGATCACCGGCGCGGCCTTCGCCAACAGCCGCAATCCGCTGGCCGCGACCTTCGAGTTCAACGGCGAGGAAATCACTGCGATCTCGGTCCATTCGAGTTCGCGCGGCGGCAGCGATCCGCTGTTCGGCGCGACCCAGCCGCCGGTCAACGGCGCCGAGGCCGCGCGCATCGCCCAGTCGGAGGCGATCCGCGACTATGTCGAGGATCTGATCGGCGCCGATACCGCGGCGCGCGTCGCCGTGCTCGGTGACTTCAACGGCTTCTACTTCGAGCAGTCGCTCGAACTGCTCGAAGCCGGTGGGCTGCTGACCAACCTCCACCGCACGCTGCCCGAGGAAGAGCGCTACTCCTACCTGTTCGGCGGCAATGCCCAGGCGCTCGACAATTTCCTGGTCAGTGGCACGCTCTACAATTCCGCGCAGTTCGATGCGGTTCACATCAATTCCGAGCAGGCCGACACCGCCGCGCGCGGCACCGATCACGATCCGCTCGTCGCCGCGTTCGAGATCAAGGGCGAGACGCCCGCGACGCCGCTGACGGTCGACCTGTCGACCTACGTCCGCACCGGCCGCTACGACTTGCCGACCACCAGCGCTGGCGTTCCGGCGAGCAACAAGCTCGCGACCGAAGCTTCGGCGATCACCTACAACTGGGACAAGGACACGCTGTTCGTCGTCGGCGACGGCACGACCGCGATCGTCGAGATCAGCAAGACCGGCCAGCTCATCGGTTCGATGACCCTGGCCGCCGGCGCCTTCGACGACATCGAAGGCCTGGCCTATGTCGGTAACGGCAAGTTCGTCATGGTCGAAGAGCGCACGCGCAGCGTCATCAGCTTCGAATACACGGCCGGCGGTTCGCTGGTCCGCACCGATACCCAGGTGGTCAAGCTCGGCACGACGACGGGCAATGTCGGTCTCGAGGGCGTGACCTACGATCCCGCAACCGGCGGCTACATCTTCGTCAAGGAAAGCGATCCGCAGGGCATCTTCCAGACGACGGTCGATTTCGCCAACGGCACCGCCAGCAATGGATCGGCGACCACCGAGAACGCGACCAACCTGTTCGATCCCGCGAAGCTTGCCCTGGGTGACATGGCCGACGTCTTCGCGCTGGCGAACCTGTCGACGATCGGCACGTCGGAGCGCGGCAACGTGCTCGTGCTCAGCCAGGAATCGGGCAAGATCCTCGAGGTCGACCGCGCGGGCAACGTGCTCTCGTCGCTGACGATCATCGGCGACGCAGGCAACAGCGCCAACCAGCAGCAGCATGAAGGCCTGGCGATGGACAAGGAGGGTAACCTCTACGTCGTCAGCGAAAACGGCGGCGGCGATGCCAGCCATCCGCAGCTCTGGGTCTACAAGCCGTCCACCGTGCCCAACGCGGCGCCGACGGCGATCGCGCTGACCAACGCCGCGACCGAGCTCTTGGAAAACACCAGCACGGCAACGCGCCTCAAGGTCGCCGACATCACGGTGACCGACGACCAGCTCGGCAACAACGTGTTCAGCGTCACCGGCGCCGACGCGCAATACTTCGAGGCCGATGCCTCGGGGCTCTACGTCAAGGCCGGCACGGTCCTCGACTACGAGACCAAGAACAGCTTCTCGGTCACGGTCCAGGTCGACGACGCGGCCGTCGGCGGCTCGCCCGACGCGACGGTGAATTACACGCTCGCGCTCAAGGACGTGGTCAACGAGGGCAGCGGTGGCAATTCGGGCCTCTACATCTCCGAAGCTGCGCCCTGGTCGAGCGGCAACAGCCCGGTCGGCGCCGACTGGTTCGAGATCACCAACGGCGGCACGAGCGCGGTCAACATCGCCGGTTGGAAGATCGACGACAGCTCGAAGGCCTTCAGCTCGGCCGTCGCGCTCAACGGCGTCATCAGCATCGGCGCCGGGGAATCGGTGATCTTCATCGAGAGCAGCACGCCTGCGGCGATCGATGCCTTCATCAACACCTGGTTCGGCGGCGTGAAGCCCGCAGGTCTGCAGATCGGCACCTACAGCGGCAGCGGTATCGGTCTCAGCACCGAGGGCGACGCGCTCAACCTCTACGACACCACGGGCACGCTCCAGGCGAGCATCACCTTCGGTGCGGCGGATGCCACCGCGCCCTACCAGACGTTCAACAACGCCGCCGGCCTCAACAACGCTACCGTCACGACGCTCAGCGAAGTCGGCAAGAACGGCGCCTTCGTGGCCGCGCAGGACAGCAACGAGATCGGCTCGCCGGGGTCGGTCGGTCGCCTGATCGTCTCGGAGGTTGCGCCTTGGTCCAGCGGCAACAGTCCGTTCAAGGCTGACTGGTTCGAACTGACCAACACCAGCACGGTCGCGATCGACATCACCGGCTGGAAGGTCGATGACGCCTCGAAGGACTTCGCTCAGGCGCTTGCGCTCAATGGCATCACCACGATCAAGCCAGGCGAGTCGGTGATCTTCATCGAGGGCAGCGCATCGCTTGCCGCGCAATTCATCGACACCTGGTTCGGGGGCAACGCACCGGCGGGTCTGCAGATCGGCAGCTATACCGGCAGCGGCATCGGGCTCAGCGCAGATGGTGACCAGGTCAACATCTACGACGCCTCGGGCAAACTCCAGGCGAACGTCATCTTCGGCGCCTCGGACAACACCGCACCCTATTCGACCTTCGACAACACCGCCGGCCTCAACGGCACGACGATCACGCAGCTGAGCGCCACGGGCACCAACGGCGCCTTCAAGGCGATCAACGACGCCAACGAGATCGGCTCGCCGGGCGGCGTCACGCCGCCGGCTGCGTCGAACAAGGCGCCGACCGCGATCGCCCTCGCCAACGCCACGACCGCGATCGAGGAGAACACCAGCACCGCCACGCGGATCAAGGTGGCCGACATCAACGTCACCGACGATGGCCTTGGCACCAACCAGCTCAGCGTCACCGGAACCGATGCGCAGTATTTCGAAGTCGACAACACCGGCCTCTACATCAAGTCCGGCACCACGCTCGATTACGAAGCCAAGCAGAGCTACGCGGTCACGGTCTCGGTCGACGACGTCACGGTGGGCGCCACGCCCGACGCCAGCACGACCTATACGCTCGGCCTCACCAACGTCGTCAACGAGGCGCCGCAGGGCAAGATCGCGATCACCGAGGTCGCGCCCTGGTCGAACGACAACAGCCCGTTCAAGGCCGACTGGTTCGAGCTGACCAACACGAGCACGGTCGTCGTCGACATCACCGGCTGGAAGGTCGACGACAACTCGAAGGACTTCACCAAGGCGCTCGCGCTCAACGGCGTCACCACGATCCAGCCGGGCGAGTCGGTGATCTTCATCGAGGGCGCTCCCGCGATCGCCGCGCAGTTCGTCGATACCTGGTTCGGCGGCACCCTGCCGGCCGGTCTCCAGATCGGGACCTATACCGGCAGCGGTATCGGCCTCGGCGCGGGTGGCGATCAGGTCAACATCTACGACGCCTCGGGCAAGCTCCAGGCGGACGTCACCTTCGGCGCCGCGGACGGCACCGCGCCCTATTCGACCTTCGACAACACCGCCGGCCTCAACGGCACGATCACGACGCTGAGCGCCGTGGGTGCCAACGATGCCTTCAAGGCGATCAGCGACGCGAACGAGATCGGTTCGCCGGGCGGGGTCGCGCTGAACAAGGGTACCGTCGCCGACGGCTATCTGAGCGGCGCGACGGTCTTCATCGACGCCAACGGCGATGGCTTGCTGACTGCCGGTGAGGCTTCCACCACGACCGACAGCCAGGGCAAGTTCACGTTCTTCAGCAACGCCACGGGCCCGATCCGTGCGGTTGGCGGCGTGAATACCGACACGAACCTGCCGAACAACTTGGTGCTCTCCGCGCCCGACGGCGCGACCGTGGTCAACCCGCTGACCACATTGATCCAGACGCTGGTGGATAGCGGCAAGACCGCGGCCCAGGCCGAAGCGGCGGTGAAGCAGGCCTTCGGTCTCGACGCCGGGCTCGCCCTCACGCAGGTCGATCTCGTCGCAGGGGCGGCCACCCCGGGGTCGCCGGCGTTCGAAGCGCAGAAGGTGGCCGCATCGGTCGCCGAAGTGCTCAACACGGTGAAGGACAACCAGGGCAACGTCGCCGACGCGCTCACGGCGCTCGGTGAACTCGCCAAGAACGGCCAGTCGGTCGATCTGACGAAGACCGAGGTTCTCGCTGAGGTCATCGGCGCCGGCCTGCCCGGCGCGGCTCCGGCGGTACTCGAACAACTGGTCCAAGAAACGCAGGACGTCACCCAGGCGATCGACGAGGCCCAGGATCTCGGCGACATCACCGATGTCCAGGAGAACGAGGCGCCGGTCGCGGTGAACGACGCGGTCAGCGTCACGGTCGATGCGACGACGGGCAACCTCTGGTCGCAGTTGCTCGCCAACGACACCGATCCCGACGGCGCTTCGACCTTGCGGATCAAGGAGGTCAATCTGACCGGCACGCTCGGCACGGTGGTATTCGACGCGGCGACGCAGACGCTGACCTATGCGGCCGACGACGATGCCTTCGACGCCATTCCGAGCGGCGGATCGGCCAGCGACACGTTCACCTACACGGTGACCGACGAGTACGGCGCGATCCACACGGCGCAGGTGGCGGTCACGGTGAACGGCAAGCCCAACACCGCGCCGACCGATCTGGCGATCAGCCATGCCGCGGTCGCCGAGAACCTGGCTGCGGGTACGGTGGTCGGCACTCTGTCGGCCAAGGACACGGTTGGCGACGTGCTCACCTACAGCCTGACGAACAACGCCGGCGGCCGCTTCGCGGTCGACGCGACGACGGGCGTCGTCACCACGACCAAGGCCTTTGACTACGAGACCGACAAGACCTTCCAGATCACCGCGCAGGTTCGCGACAAGGCGGATGCGGTAATCGCGAAGACTATCGAGATCGCGGTCGACAACGTCAACGAGGCGCCCACCGCCAAGGCCGACGCGATCGAGATCAACGAGGACGCCACTTCGGGCAATCTCTGGTCGCAGCTGATCGGCAATGACATCGACCCCGAAGGGTTCGCGATGCTGTCGATCAGCGCGGTGAGCACGTCGGGCACCAAGGGCACGGTCCAGTTCGATGCGGTGGCCAGGACGCTGTTCTACGTCGCCGACGATGAGAGCTTCGACGATCTCGACAATGGCGCCAAGACCAGCGACAGCTTCAGCTACACGGTCACCGACGGCCAGTTCACCAGCACCGCCACCGTCCAGGTCTCGGTGGCCGGCGTTTCGGATGGCGCGATCCGTATCGGCACCTTGCGCGCCGATACGCTGACGGGCACTTCGGGCGAGGATCTCATCGGCGGCCTGCTCGGCAACGACACGCTCTACGGTCTCGACGGCAACGACAAGCTGTGGGGCGGGCTGGGCAACGACAAGCTGTTCGGTGGCAACGGCAACGACATGCTCTCGGGAGACTTCGGCAACGACGAGCTCGATGGCGGCGCCGGCGATGACATGCTGTTCGGCGATACCGGCGACGACAAGCTGACGGGCGGCGCCGGCCGCGACACCTTCGGCTTCAGCCTGTTCGGCGGCAAGGACACCATCACCGACTTCAATGTCGCCGAGGACAGGCTGATGCTCGGCTTCGGCGTCTCGGTGTCGAAGACCAAGGTCAGCGACGTCAACGGTGACGGCAAGCAGGATCTGACGCTGACCCTGGGCCTGCTCGGCCTCAATGGCACGGTCACGCTGCTGGGCGTGAAGGACTATTCGCTGGTCCAGATCGACCGCGGTGACACCTTCATCAGCCAGTCGCCGTTCTAAATGCGTCGGCCCGGTTCGCTCGGCATCTTGCCGGGCGAACTGATGTGGACGCCTTCGGCGGTATAACCTAGCACCATGATCGCAGCGAAGGTGCGGTGATTGGCCTGCTGGAGGGGGGCATCATGTCGCCCATCGAGCGGCCGCCGCCGATGCGCACGACGTCGGCCAGTCGGGTGCTGCCGCCCACTCAGAGATGATCGATCAGCAGGACAATGTTGCCGGCGGCTGCCAAGTGCTCGGCGGTGCTGTAGCCCTCGTGCCCTGCGTCGCTGCGGGCGGCAACGCGTCCGTGACGTCGAACGAGGCAGATGGTGCCCGGGGACGGAATCGAACCGCCGACACCATGATTTTCAGTCATGTGCTCTACCAACTGAGCTACCCGGGCATCGCCGCGGCGGCGGGTCCGAGAGGACCGCCGCGCGTCGGAAGCGCGCCTATGGCGAAGCCGTGGCGGCTTGGCAAGCCAGAATCATTCGTCCTGTGGAAGATCGCGGCCGGGCAGGCCTTCCTCGTCGATTTCGGCGGCGGGGCCGGGCAGGGCATAGCCGTCGTCGAGCCACTTCACGAGGTCGCGGTCGCGGCAGCGGGTCGAGCAGAACGGCGCGTGGTCTTCGGCGCGAGGCTTGCCGCAGATCGGGCATTTGCGGGTAGGACGGGTCATAGGCTGACCAGTTGGGCATAGCCGCCGTCGAGCGCAAGCGCGGGTTCGTCCTGCCACCGGATTTGTTTGCCCGCGCGGCGGGCGAGGTCGTCGCGCCACGCGGGGCGGACCGCGGCGAGCACCTCCGGATGTGCCGCGACGAGCAGTGTGCCGCCACCTTCGACCCTCTCGGCGCGGCGCAGCAGCAGGCGTGCGGCGGCGGCGGTGCGGTAGCGCGCAAGCCGGTGGAGCAGCGACGGGCGTTCGAGCCGCGCGACAAGCTGGACGAAACCGAAGCCGTTGATGGCGGTGCGTTCGTGCCGCCAGTCGCCGAGCGCCTGGGCCAAGGCCTCGTCGACCGCGCGGCGATCGGCCTTGTCCGACAGGGTCGGAAAATCGATGCCGATCGATCCACCGAGGTCGAAGCGCTGCACGGCTTGGGCCACTGCGGGGATTGCGGCCAGAGCCAGCGCGCGCAGCGGCAGGATGCCGTCGATGTCGATCAGGGTCATCGCCGGCGTCGGGCTGATCGTCAGGCTGCCGCCCGCGAAGGCGATCTCGCCGGACCAGGCCTCGGCGAAAAGCTCGTCCCAGTCAGCGTCGAAGCGTCGGACCACGCGTGCGGCCAGGCCTTCGCCGCGGATCCGCTCGGCGAGCGTCGGGGCAGGGCGGAGCGCCTGTTGCGTAGGGCGCGCCTGGGCGCGCTTGAGGCGGCCGATTTCGGCGATCGCGGCACGGGTGACGACGGCCCGCAGCGGCGCGCCCTCGCTGGCCTCGCGCGGCAACTGATCGACCAGCGCTTCCTCGCCGCTGGCGAAGCGCAGCACACCGCGTTTGGCGCCCGCGGTGCGCGAGACGAGCACGGCGTCTTCAATCTGCCCCGCCGCCAACGCGCCGGGCCAGTCGATGCGCGCTGCGATGATCGAGCCGTGTTCGGTCAGGATCGCGCGATGCTCGGCGATCCCTTCCTCGATCAGCCATTCAGGCAATGGGAAAGCCCGCGGCCTTGAGCAGCGCGCGCGTCTCGTAGAGCGGCAGGCCGACGACGCCCGAATGGCTGCCCTCGATCCAGGCGATCAGGCCTTCCGCCGCGCCCTGGATGGCATAGCCGCCGGCCTTGCCGTGCCATTCGCCGCCGGCGATGTAGCCGTCGATCTCTTCGCGCGAGAGCGTCTTGAAGCGCACCACCGTCTCGGACAGCCGCTCGCGCAGCCCACCGTCTGGCGCGCGCAGCGCCACGGCCGAGAGCACGCGGTGGCGGCGACCCGACATCAGTTCTAGGCAGTGCCGCGCGGTCGTCTCGTCCTCGGCCTTGGGCAGGATGCGCCGGCCGAGCGCGACGACCGTATCCCCCGCGAGCACGTGTTCGCCGCCGCTCGCAACCGCGAGCGCCTTTTCGCGCGCCATGCGTCGCGCATAGTCACGCGGGACTTCGGCCTTGTGCGGGGTTTCGTCGATGTCTGCGGCGGCGATCCGCGCGGGTTCTAGGCCCAGGCGCGCGATCAGTTCGCGGCGGCGCGGACTGGCGGAGGCGAGGACGAGCTTAGAGGCGCTCATGCCCGCGCGATCCGATCAAAAATCAATAGGAACCGGGGCCGCCGCGGCCGGGCATGAAGCGGTAGGTGATACGACCCTTGGTCAGATCGTAAGGGGTCAGCTCGACGAGGACTTCGTCGCCCACCAGCACGCGGATACGGTTCTTGCGCATCTTGCCCGCGGTGTGGCCGAGGATCTCGTGATCGTTTTCCAACCGTACCCGGAACATGGCGTTGGGCAGCAGCTCCACCACCTGGCCACGCATTTCGAGGAGTTCTTCTTTCGCCATCGGCGAGGGGCTTCCACTTCTCATGTCTTGATAATGCGGCGCGCCATAGCTCCGAGCGCGCCAAAAGGAAAGCCTTTGGCGGTCATCTTGCAGTCAGCCCAAATCTATTATCCGCGAGTGTATCGGCGGCGTGACAATTTGATACCCCGCGCCGGCTTGTGCCGCAGCGCCGGGTCGACCATTTGCCGGAGCCGGAGAGGGACCTGACCGAATTTCAGGGTGGAGGATTTTTCGTTGCGTCCCTTGGTACTCGTTCCCCTTGCCGTCTTGGCCGCGCCCGTCTGGGCGCAGGATGCGTCGCCGGTAGAGGCTGTGCCCGCCGAAGGTTCGCCGGCGGAAAATGGTGGCGACGACGTGCTGACCGATTCCGAGGCCGGTGAGGAAATCCGCGCGATCGGCGACGAAATCCTGGTCGTGGCCACGCGTATAAAGGGGCAGGTCGAGGCACCGCAGGCGCCGCTGCTGGTGCTCGACGAGGCCGATATCTCCTCCTATGGCGCGGCCTCGCTCAGCGAGCTGCTCGAGCAGCTGAGCCCGCAGACCGGTTCGGGGCGCGGTCGCGGTTCGGGGCAGCCGGTGGTCCTGCTCAACGGCCGGCGCATTTCGGGCTTTCGCGAGATCCGCGACCTGCCGCCCGAGGCGATCCGGCGGATGGAGATCCTGCCCGAGGAAGTCGCGCTGCGCTATGGCTATCCGGCCAACCAGCGCGTCGTGAACTTCATCCTCAAGGACAATTTCGCCAGCCGTACCGTGGCGGTCGAATACGAGCCCTCGACCCATGGCGGCACGGCCGACAGCGAGATCGAGGCTGGACTGGTGACGATCAGCGGTCAGAAACGGTTCCATCTGAACGGCCGGATCAACGATACGACCGCGTTGACTGAAGCCGAGCGCGACATCGTCCAGACCGAGCGCAAC
Organism: Novosphingobium anseongense; assembly: GCF_037482895.1. Lineage (NCBI taxonomy): Bacteria > Pseudomonadati > Pseudomonadota > Alphaproteobacteria > Sphingomonadales > Sphingomonadaceae > Novosphingobium > Novosphingobium anseongense. Next base: position 395,539 of record NZ_JBBHJZ010000001.1, read on the forward strand.
ACGCCGACCGTGGCGGGCGATCCCGATCCCGCGGCCTTCCGCACCCTCGTCGATGCCAGCCACAAATATGCGCTCAACGGCACCTGGTCGACCGCGATCGGCAAAGGCGCCGATGCGGCGGCCTTCACGATCAACGGTGCGCTGACGCGTAGCGACAGCCGCTCGTTCAACGGTCTCGACACGATCGCGCTGACCGGGCCGAGCGGCACGACCGAGCGACGCAGTCTGCCCGACCCGCTGCTGCGCAAGTCGCGCTCGACCAGCTTCGAGAGCGGGCTCGTGTTCAACCGGCCACTGGGGGCCTGGCAGTTCACCGCCACGGCCGACGGCAGCTACAGTGACACTCGCACCACGGTCGATCAGCCGCGCGACGCGGTGGCGCTCGCCGCACTGGTGAATGCCGCAGCAGCAGGAACGCTGGCGCCGGGCGGTCCGCTGCCGACGCTCGCCCCTGGCATCACCGATCGCGCGCGTTCGCAGGACTACGGTCTCAATTCGCTGGCGACCCTGTCGGGCACGGTCTTTCGCCTGCCCGCGGGCGAAGCCTCGCTGACGGTCAAGGCGGGCTATTCCTACACCCGTTCGGACAACAGCGATACGCGCAGCACCGCCGATCTGAGCTTCGATCGCAGCAATGCCTCGACCGGGATCAACCTCGGCGTGCCGCTCACCAGCCGCCGCAACGGCGTGCTCGGCGCGGTTGGCGACCTGTCGCTCAATCTCAGCGCAGGCATCAGCCACCTTTCGGACTTCGGTACGCTCAAGGACTGGAGCGCCGGCTTGACCTGGGCGCCGACCGAGAAGCTCAGCCTCCAGGCCAGCTATCTGGTCGACGAGGCCGCGCCCTCGCTCAACCAACTCGGCAATCCGACGCTGATCTCTTCGAACGTCGTCGTCTACGACTTCACGCGCGGCGAGACCGCGCTGGTGACGGTCGTCAACGGTGGCAACCCGGACCTCGTGCGCGAGAAGCAGCGCGACTGGAAACTGTCGGCAAATTGGGAACTGCCCTTCCTCAAGAGCTCGAATCTCGTCGTCGAATATTTCCGCAACCGTTCGACCGACGTGACGCAGGACTTCCCGCTGCTGACCCCGGCGATCGAGGCTGCCTTCCCGGGCCGTGTCGTGCGCGATGCCGTGGGCCAACTCGTCGCGATCGATCGCCGGCCGGTGACCTTCAGCGAGGTGAAAAGTTCGCGGATCCGCTGGGGCTTCAACGTCTCGGGCACGATCGGCAAGCCGCAGCCGCAGCGGCGCGACGGCTTCATGGGCATGGGCGGACCCGGCGGGCCACGTGGAGCGGGAGCGCCGGGCGGCGGCGGTCGGCCCGGTGGCGGCATGGGGCGCGGGCCGGGTGGGGGTGGACCGCGCGGCATGGGGCCGGGCGGCCCTGGCGGACCGGGCGGACAGCCGGGCAATGGCCAGGGACGCTGGAACCTGTCGGTGTTCCACAAGGTCGAACTGACCAACACCGTGCTGATCGCGCCGGGCGGCCCCGTGCTCGATCTGCTCGACGGTTCGGCGCTCTCGGCCGGCGGCGTCGCGCGCCACGGGCTCGAGATGGAGGGCGGCGTTTTCCACAAGGGCGTCGGCCTGCGTCTCAACGGCAACTGGTCGGCACCGGTGACGGTTCGCTCGACCGGCGCGCCGGGCAGTACCGACCTGCGCTTCGGCAGCCTATTGAAGCTGAATCTGCGCGCATTCGTGAATTTCGACCAGCAGAAGAAAATCGTCGACGACGTGCCCTTCCTCAAGGGCGTGCGCCTTTCGCTCAAGGTCGACAATCTGCTCGACTCGCGCCAGCGCGTGACGGATCAGACCGGCGCCGTGCCGCTGAGCTACCAGCTCGACTATCGCGATCCCAAGGGCCGCGTGGTGGGAATCGATTTCCGCAAGATGTTCTGACGCGGCCCATCATTCCGTCGTTCGCCCGCGAAAGCTTGCCGGAAGGGCAATGCGCTCACGCCCCACGATCGGATGCGGGCGAGGGGAGGTATCCGGCAACGATTTGCCGGACCGGCAAGAGAACCGGCACTTAATTTCCGCATCTGGTTGCCGCTCTAGTTCATGGCAGCCGCATCGAACCCTTTCGGTCGGCACCCTTTTTGGGTCTACTACGGGAGTTCCACATGGCGGTTATTAACACCAATATCGGCGCGATGAAGGCGGCTAACGCCGGCAACGCTGCAGCCAAGTCTCTGGGCAACGCGATGGAGCGTCTGTCGACCGGCAAGCGCATCAACAGCGCCAAGGACGACGCCGCCGGTCTCGCGATCGCCACGACCATGACCTCGCAGGTCCGCGGCATGACGCAGGCCATCCGCAACGCCAACGACGGCATTGCGCTCGCTCAGACCGCCGACGGCGCGCTGAACGAAGTCACCAACATGCTGCAGCGCGTCCGCGAGCTGTCGATCCAGTCGAAGTCGGGCACCTACCAGTCGTCGGACCGTACCAACCTGCAGGCCGAAGTCACCGAGCTCGCTTCGCAGATCGACGACATCCTGACCAACACCAAGTTCAACGGCGTGACGCTGTTCGACAAGACCTCGGCGGGTTCGGTCCAGGTGACCATCCAGGCCGGTTCGGACTCGGGCAACACGATCACCCTGACGGTCAAGGGCATCGACGGCACCAAGGCCACCGGTACGGCGCTCGACGTTTCGACGGTCACGCAGGCCGCCACGACGATCACCAACGTCGACTCGGCACTGGCTTCGATCAACACCACGCGTGCTTCGCTGGGTGCCAGCCAGAGCCGCCTGGAATCGGCGGTCAACAACCTGACCAACAACGTGACGAACCTGTCGGACGCCCGCAGCCGCATCGAAGACGCCGACTACTCGGCCGAAACGACCGCGCTCGCCAAGGCCCAGATCGTCAGCCAGGCTTCGACGGCCATGCTCTCGCAGGCCAACCAGAGCCAGCAGAGCGTCCTTTCGCTGCTCCGCTAAGAGCACCGACGAGACCGAATACGACACCTAACGACTACACAACCGATTGATCGACTGCCGCGGGTCCCTTCCCCGCGAAACACCAGAGCCCGGCGTCCTAGCCATGTCCGCCGGGCTCGCTTCTCCGTCAAACAGGCGCGACTAGTTCCCGCGCCTCCGTCGGAAGCAGGCGATCGACAGGACAAAACAGCCGGTCCCTTCCCGGCACTCGAGCTCGGTGGCCGCCATGACCACCGGGCTCTTTTCTTTGCGGGTTCGCGCTTCCGTGTCCGGTTTCGCCTTGCGTTCACGCCGCGCTGAATCGTGGACGAGGCGCTTGCGGCCTCTCCCCAATCCCGTCCGAACGCCCTATCTGGCCTGCATGGCCCGCACCCCTGCCGGAACTCCCCACGACCCCCGAGGCGCCGAACGCTTCAACGAGGATCGCGCGACCTATACCGTGCGGGGCTCGGACCAGCCCGATCTCGAGGCTGGCGTTGCGGCGATCCGTGAGACCGTGCGGACCCTGCCGGCGCGGCCCGGCGTCTATCGCATGCAGGATGCGCGCGGCGAGGTGCTCTACGTCGGCAAGGCGCGCGTGCTGCGCAACCGCGTGGCCAATTATACCCAGGTCGATCGCCTGCCGCTGCGGCTCAAGCGCATGATCAGCCAGACGCGATCGATGACGATCGTCACGACCAATTCGGAGGCCGAGGCGCTGCTGCTCGAGGCGCAGCTGATCAAGCGCTTCCGGCCGGCCTACAACGTGCTCCTGCGCGACGACAAGAGCTTCCCCTTCATCCTGCTGCGCGCCGATCACGCCTTTCCGCGGATCACCAAGCATCGCGGCGCGCGCAAGGCCGTGGGCAATTACTACGGGCCTTTTGCCAGCGCTGGCTCGGTCAACACCACGATCAACGCGCTGCAGAAGCTGTTCTTGCTAAGGTCCTGCACCGACAGCTTCTTCAGCCGGCGCGATCGGCCCTGCCTGCTCTACCAGATCAAGCGCTGCTCGGCCCCCTGCGTCGATCGCATCGATCAGGCCGGCTATGCCGAGCTCGTCTCCGAGGCGCGGGACTTCCTCGGCGGCAAGAACCAGGCCGTGCAAAAGAAGATCGAGGCGCAGATGCGCGAGGCGGCCGAGGCGATGGACTTCGAGCGTGCCGCGATGCTGCGCGACCGGCTGCGCGCCGCGACCTTCATCCAGGGCAGCCAGGCGATCAATGCCGAAGGCCTCGGCAATGCCGATATCTTCGCCATGGCCTGCAAGGGCGGGCAGGTCGCGATCCAGGCCTTCTTCATCCGCGGGGGCCAGAACTGGGGCCACCGCGCCTTCTTCCCGACGCACACCGAGGGCCTGTCCGAAGAGGAGGTGCTGACCGCCTTCCTCGCGCAGTTCTACGAAGAGGTGCCGCCGGCGCGGACGATCCTGATCGACCGTGCGCTGCCCGAGGCCGAACTGGTGGCCGAGGCCTTCCGCGAGGCGGCGGGCGGCAAGGTCGAGATCTCGGTGCCGCAGCGCGGCGATCGCAAGCGGCTGATCCAGCAGGCGACGCGCAACGCCGCCGAAGCGCTCGACCGGCGCATGGCCGAAAGCGGCAGCAAGGCCAAGATCATGCGCGAGGTCGCCGACTTCTTCGAACTGCCGGAGGTCCCGCAGCGGATCGAGGTCTACGACAACAGCCATATCCAGGGCGCTCACGCGCTTGGCGCGATGATCGTCGCCGGGCCCGAGGGCTTCCTCAACGGCCAGTACCGCAAGTTCAACATCAAGACCGCCCAGACCAACGACGACTTTGGCATGATGCGCGAGGTCATGGCCCGCCGCTTCGGCCGCGCGATGACCGAGGACCCCGATCGCCAGAGCGGCACCTGGCCCGATCTCGTGCTGATCGACGGCGGCAAGGGACAGATGTCGGCGGTGCGCGAGGTGGTCGAGGAACTCGGGGTCGAGGACCTGCCGCTGATCGGCATCGCGAAGGGTCCGCACCACGGCCGCGACGGGCGCGAGGTGTTCCACTTTCCCGATGGCCGCGAGAAGATGCTGCCGGTCAATTCGCCCGTGCTGTTCTATCTCCAGCGTCTGCGCGACGAGGCGCACCGCTTCGCCATCGGCGCGCACCGCGCCAAGCGCAGCCGCGCGATCACGGCCTCACCGCTGGACGAAATCCCCGGCATCGGTCCCGCGCGCAAACGCGCGCTGCTGCTGCATTTCGGCACGGCGGGGAAGGTGCGTGCGGCCAGCCTCCACGACCTCCAGCGCGCGCCCGGCGTCAGCGCGGCCGTGGCCCAGACGATCTACGATTTCTATCACCCGAACGGTTAGGCGATCATCAGCATCTCGGGCGCGACGCCGACCCATTCGACATAGGACGGCGGGCTCACCCAAGGAGCGCGGGTCTTGCCGCGGAAGCGGCGCAGCAGGTCGGTGAAGCCGCTGACCTCGGCCTCGAACTCGATCTGCGAGACGCGGTTGTCGTCGAGGATTCGGGGCAGGGCCAGCAGGTTTGCACCCTTGCGCGCGAGCCCGGCCTGGCAGGTCGTCGCGCTCTTGATCGCGGCGTCTTCCAGCACCGGGCGATGGGTGTGGTGCCAGCGGCCGCTCGGATAGCAGAAATGATCGAGCGGTCGGCCGAGCAGCGGCTCGATCGCCGCCCGGTTGTCGCGCAATTCGGTGGCTGCGGCGATGGGGCACTCGGGGAATTGGTGGCGATGGGTGTGGAGCTCGATCGCCATGCCCCCGGCCTCGAGTTCGCGCGCCTCTTCGGGGGAGATCAGGCTGAACTGGCGGCCCTTGCGGATTTTCGCGTAGTCGACGTCGAGCGCTTCGCCCAGACGCTGCGACAACGCGACCCTGCCGGCTTCATCGAGCTGGGTCGTGCCATGGGCGAAGATCTGCGCACTGGCGGCCGCGCGGTTTTCGGGTGTGAGATCGAATGCCGACGCTTCGGCCAGCGCCGTGACGCCGAGCCGTGACAGGTCGACCCGGCGCTTCGGCGATTTCCAGCACATGTAGTCGACCGCGAGTTGGAAGATCGGGGTCGACTTCTCGAAGTAGTAGGATGTCAGATAGAGCGTGGAGGGGAAGGCGTAGCGGTGCAGGACTTCGCGCGCGATGGCGTGGACGCTGTGGAAGCCGTCGTCGATCGTGATCGTTACGGGATCGCGCGGCAGGCTGCCGTCGGCGAGCCGATCGACAGCCTCGCTCAGCGGCAGGACCGTATAGCCGTGATCCTTGAGATAGCGCATCCGCCGGTCGAGGAAGCCGCGCTGGACGAACAGAGAACCACGGAACTGGTCTTCATCGTCAAGCGCGAAGCCGTGATAGCAAAGAATGCGAAGATCCTGGCGCGTGAAACGCCGTGCCAGAGTGAAAAGCCCGGCCAGCTTGCACAAATGGAATATCGTAAGGATCAACCGTCGCTTGATCACTGCCGCCACCCGTATTCCCAGCGGGGCATCCCTGATACGCCCCTTCAGGGCACCGGCCTATAAATTCAACCGTTAAACAACCGATGTTTTTTGGCCTAAGGTGCCCTTCGGAAACACTTTATTGCAATTGGTGGGGCCGTGGAAATCAGGGCTCGCGGCGGCCGGGCTGGGTGATGATACGGTCGCGTGCGGCGCGAAGATCACCCGTCTCGATCTGCTTGGCCAGGCGTTCCTTGTCGCGCGCACGGTACATGTCCTCGGCACGGTCGATGTCCTCGGGGCTGACGTCGAGCCCTTCCAGCGCCAGCCGCGACATCTTCATCGCCGATTCGAGCACTTCGCGCACCACCGCGGCGGCGGGCGTGTTGCCGAGCCGTACCGAGGATCGGCGATCGTAGCCGCGGATGTAGATCGCCGCGCGCGGGAAGGCCTCGTGCACGGCTTCGACCATCTCGGCGCTGAGCTGGTCGCCGTCGAGGCAGAACAGGATCAGTTCGGCTTCGGCGGCCCCGGCCTGGCGCAGCAGATCGAGCCGCGTACCGTCACCGAAATAGACCTTGGCGCCGAAGCCGCCGGCGATATCGATCATCTCGATGTCGGTGTCGATCAGCGTCACCGGGATGTTGCTGGCGATCAGCATCTGCGCGACGGTTTGGCCGAAGCGGCCATAGCCGACGACGAGGGCGTTGGCGCCGTCGGCCTCGGGGCCGTCGCGCTCTTCGGTGCGTTCGACCGGAGCCTCACGGAAGCGCTTCGTGGCGGCCATCAGGAACGGCGTCGTCGCCATCGACAACGTGACGATCGCGCCGAACAGGCTCGCGGCGTCGGAGGCGATCAGATAGGCCTTCTGCGCCTGGGCGAAGAGCACGAAGCCGAATTCACCGCCCTGGCTGAGCAGCACGCCGAGCGCGAGCGCCGCGCGCCAGGTCATGCGGAAGGCCATGCCGATCGCGAAGATCACCAGCGCCTTCACCGCGATCAGCGCCAGCGCCATCGCGATGACGAACAATGGCCGTTCGGCGATCGCATGCAGGTTCAGCATCATGCCGACGGTCAGGAAGAACAGGCCGAGCAGGATCGAGCGGAACGGCTCGACGTCGGCCTCGAGCTCGTGGCGATAGGGCGAGTCCGCGAGCATGACGCCGGCGACGAAGGCGCCCAGCGCGGTCGACAGGCCCAGCGCTTCCATCAGCGCGGCCGAGGCGATGACGGTGAACAAAGCCGCGAAGACGAACATCTCGCGCTCGCCCATATTGCCGATCAGGCGGAACATCGGCCGGATCAGGAAGCGTCCCGCGGTAATGAGGCCAGCCACGGCGGCAAAGGAATAGAGTGTCAGCAGCCAGCCCGGCGGCCCGCCCATGTCGGCGGGATTGCGGCTCATCGCCGTGATGATCGTGATCAGCGGGATGATCGACAGGTCCTGGAACAGCAGGATCGCGAAGGCGCGCTCGCCGAACGGCGTGCGCATGCGGCCCGAAGAGCGTAGCAGCGGCAGCACCTGCGCGGTCGAGGAAAGCGCCAGTGGCAGGCCGAGCGCGAGCGCCGCTTCCCAGGAAAAGCCCACGGCCAGGATCACGCCGGAAATCGCCAGACCGCAGAGCGTCACCTGGAGCAGGCCGAGTCCCAGGATATCGCGCTTCATTCGCCACAGGCGCGAGGGGTTCAGCTCGAGCCCGACGACGAAGAGCAGCAGGGTGATGCCCAGTTCGGCGATGCCCAGCTTGGACTCGGCATCGCCGACCATGTCGAGCACCTGCGGCCCGACGAGGATGCCCGCGACGAGGAAGCCCAGGGTCGCACCCAGGCCAAGCCGGCGGAACAGCAGGACGAAGACGAGCGCGAACCCAAGCAGCAGGAAACCGTCCTGCAGCAGCGAAGCTTCGGCGTCGTGCATCAGGCGGCGATAAAGTGCGGGAGGAGCATGGCCGCCTTCCTGCGCAATCGCAGCTTGGCGCACAAGCTATCCTGAAGTTTTTTTGATCTTCATGTCACAGCGACCGCGGCCGTTTCGTCATGTCGGTACAACCCAGCAAAGGACCTCTGACCATGACCCCCAAGCTCAATCCCTATACCGCCGCGCCCGAGATCATGAAGCCGTGGATGGCGGTGTCCGACGCCGTCAACACCAGCCTCGAGCACAGCCTCGTCGAACTGGTGAAGCTGCGCTCGTCGATCCTCAACGGCTGCGCCAACTGCATCAACATGCACGCCGCCGACGCCCGCATGGCCGGCGAGAGCGAGCAGCGGCTCTATCTCGTCGCGGCCTGGCACGAAGCGCCGGTCTTCACCCCGCGCGAGCGCGCCGCTCTCGCCTGGACCGATGCCTTGACGAAGCTCTCGCAAGGGCACACCCATGAGGCCGCGTGGGACGCGCTCGCCGAGCAGTTCACCGAGGAGGAGCGCGTGAACCTGACGCTGCTGATCAACGTCATCAATGGCTGGAACCGGATCGCCACGGCCTTCGGCCTGTGGATCGAAACCCCCGCCACGAAGAAGCTGGCGGCGTGATGCATCCGGCGACGCAGGAAGCGGCAGGGCATGAAAACGCGGCACGCGTATTCGATCCGTTGCGGCCGCGGCTGACCCGCGTCGCCTACCGCATGCTCGGCTCGGTCGCCGATGCCGAGGACGTGGTGCAGGAAGCCTTCATCCGCTGGCTCGGCACCGACCGCGCGGCGGTGCGCGAGCCCGAGGCCTTCCTGCACCGCACGGTGACGCGGCTCTGCCTCGATCAGCTCAAGTCGGCGCGTCACCGGCGCGAAACCTATATCGGCCCCTGGCTGCCCGACCCGATCGTCGAGGAAGAGGAGGTCGAGGACGTGACCCTGCCGCTGATGCTGGCGCTCGAGCGGCTGTCCCCGCTCGAGCGGGCCGCGTTCCTGCTCCACGACGTCTTCGGACAGAGCTTCGACGAGGTCGCCGTCACGATCGATCGCGACGCCGCCGCCTGTCGACAACTCGCCAGCCGCGCACGCAGCCACGTGCGCGATGCACGGCCAAGGTTCCAGGTCGAAAAACAGCGCGGGCTGGAGATTGCCGAGGCGTTCTTTGCCGCCACCCGCAGCGGCGACATGACCGCGCTCGGCGCGATGCTGGCCAGCGACGTCTCCAGCCATTCGGATGGCGGCGGCAAGCGTCCGGCGGCGATGCGCCTGATCCAGGGGGCCCGCCAGCTATTGCGGCTGCATCGCGGGCTCTCGGTGATGTATCGCAAGTATCCCTCGCGCCTGGTGCGCAAGGGCTTCGTCAATGGCCTGCCGGGCTTCGTCACGCAGGAGGCCGACGGCGAACTGCAGACCACGGCGCTCGAGATCGAGGATGGCAAGATCGTGGCTATCTACGTCATGCGCAACCCGGACAAGCTGAAGCACCTGCACTGACCGCGCGATCCAGCGCCTGTGGATAAGTCTGTGGGCAAGCGGTGGGTAAGCTGTGACGGAAGCTGTGGAATGCGGTGGAGAACTGCGCTCAGCCGTCCAGCCCGGTCGGGTTGCGGCCCAGTTCGGCGAGGGCGACGAGCGCGAACGCGGCGCGACGTGCGCGGCCGCCTATGGCGATCGAGAGACGGCCGATCGCGCGGCGCTCGCGCCAGATATGATCGATCATCGGATGATCGGCAGCGGCACAGCTGTCGCTCCAGGCGATGTCCGTCCGGTCCAGGATCGCCAGGTTCTCGCGCTGGAGCAGAACGCCCGGCGAGAAGCGCGCGTAGCGTTCGTCGAAGGCGGTCTTGAACGAGAAGGCGCCGGGCGACGCGAGGAAGGTTGCCAGCATCGCGATCGGCGCGCCGTCGAGCGACAAGGTCAGCCGCTCGAGCCGGCCGCGGGCCGCGGCGCCAGGAAGGCTGTCGCGGAAGAGTTGCGCGCTACCCGGTGCGGTCGCCAGCGCCGAGCCGGCCAGCCCCTTCCAGCCGGCCTGTTCGAGCGCGAGGAAATGCTCGATCCAGAGGGCGAGGCCCTCGGCATCGTCGCGGCGCTCGATCGTGACTTCGCCGAGTTCGGAAAGGCGCGCGAACTGGCGGCGCAGTTCCTTGCGCTTCTTGCCCGAGAGCGTCGCTTCGAAATAGGCCTCGGGCGTGTCCCGGCTGCACAGGAGCGCGCGCTCCTCGCGGTGGACGAGATGGGCATCGCGGCGCTGCTCGGCCAGGACCTCGACGAGCGCTTCGTGCAGGGCGCCTGCAAGCGGCATGTGTGCCAGATGCAGGAACAGTCCGAGCCCGGCCTGGCGATCGGCCCAGGTCAGCACTGCGCGCCAGAAATGGCGCTCGAGCCCGGCGGCGACGAGTGGCGCGCCGAGGAAGCAGTTGGCGTGGAGCCAGGTCGCGAGGTGGGGCAGGGGCTTGCCGTAATAGCGCCGCGGCCGGGCCAGCGGCAGGAGCCCGGCCAGTTCACCGTCGACCTCGAATCGCAGGATGACAATGCCGCCCTGCGGATCGAAAGCGGCGAGCGCGGGCAGCAGGTACCAAGACTCGAAGAAAGGATTGGGTTCGGCGGCGCAGACCGCGAGCGCGTCCCAGGCGACGATCTCGTCTGCGAGGCTCCGCCACGGCACGGCGTCGAGCACGAACGCGGGCTGGCGCACGGCCGCGGCATCGGGCCGCGTCGCAGGCTTGGGGAGAGACCCGGCCTTGCTCGCCACGCTGGTACTTCCTTGCAACGGAAGCTCGCGCGCTCCCACCGTGGAACTAGCAGGCGAACGCCAACGAATTGCTAACGAAGGCCCCAAGCAAAACCCCGCCCGGATCGCTCCGGACGGGGTTCGCCATCACCTTTGCCGGGGGCTGAAGTCAGCCGGCGGCATGGCTCGCCAAGGCTGCCAGGAGAAGCAGCGCGACGATGTTGGTGATCTTGATCATCGGATTGACGGCCGGACCGGCGGTGTCCTTGTAGGGATCGCCGACCGTGTCGCCGGTCACCGCGGCCTTGTGGGCTTCGCTACCCTTGCCGCCGTGGTTGCCGTCCTCGATGTACTTCTTGGCATTGTCCCAGGCACCGCCGCCCGAGGTCATCGACAGCGCGACGAAGAGGCCGCCGACGATGACACCCATCAGCAGGGCGCCGAGCGCGGCGAAGGCGTCGGCCTGGCCTGCCACCGCCTCGATGACGAAATAGACGACGATCGGCGCCAGCACCGGCAGCAGCGAAGGCACGATCATCTCCTTGATCGCGGCGCGGGTGACGAGGTCCACCGTGCGGGCATAGTCGGGCTTGGAGGTGCCCGCCATGATCCCCGGATTGTCGCGGAACTGGTCGCGCACGTCCTTGACGACGTCGCCCGCGGCGCGGCCGACGGCGGTCATGCCCATCGAGCCGAACAGGTAGGGCAGCAGTGCGCCGAGCAGCAGGCCGACGATCACATAGGGGTTTTCCAGGCTGAAGCTGACTTCGAGCGTCGGGAAGAACTCCTTGAGATCGGTGGTATAGGCGGCGAACAGCACCAGCGCGGCGAGGCCGGCCGATCCGATCGCATAGCCCTTGGTCACGGCCTTGGTGGTGTTGCCCACGGCGTCGAGCGCGTCGGTCTTCTCGCGCACGGAGTCGTCGAGCCCCGCCATTTCGGCGATGCCGCCGGCGTTGTCGGTGACGGGACCATAGGCATCGAGCGCGACGACCATGCCGGCCAGAGCCAGCATCGCGGTGGCGGCATAGGCGATGCCCATGAGGCCGGCGAGCTTGAAGGCGATGACGATGCCGGTGACGATCACCAGCGTCGGCAGCGCGGTCGATTCCATCGAGATCGCCAGGCCCTGGATCACGTTGGTACCGTGGCCGGTTTCAGAGGACTTGGCGATCGAGCGCACCGGGCGATAGTTGGTGCCGGTGTAGTATTCGGTGATCCAGATGATCAGGCCGGTGATGACCAGCCCGAGCAGCGAGCAGTAGAACAGCGAACGGCCGGTGAAGCCGTCCCCATTGCCCAGATCCGGCCCGATCGCGATCTCCATGGAGCCGAGCGCATAGCTGATCGCCCACCAGATCGCCGGGACCGAAAGGACCGCGGTGACCAGGAAGCCCTTGTACATGGCGCCCATGATGTTCTTGGAGCCGCCGAGGCGGACGAAGTAGGTGCCGATGATCGAGGTGACGATGCAGACACCGCCGATCAGCAGCGGCAGCGCCATCAGCGCCGGGAGCAGGTCGCCCGCGCCCTTGAGCAGCAGCGCGGTCAGCACCATCGTTGCGCCGACGGTGACGACGTAGGTCTCGAACAGGTCGGCGGCCATGCCGGCACAGTCGCCGACGTTGTCGCCCACGTTGTCCGCGATCACGGCGGGGTTGCGGGGATCGTCCTCGGGAATGCCGGCCTCGACCTTGCCGACAAGGTCGGCGCCGACGTCGGCGGCCTTGGTGAAGATGCCGCCGCCCAGACGCGCGAAGATCGAGATCAGCGAGGCGCCGAAGGCGAGGGCGACCAAGCCATCGACCACGGTGCGATCCTCGCCGCCGACGGTGTAGCCGCCGGGACCGGTCAGGTACCAGTAGAACACCGCGATCGCGAGGAGCGCGAGGCCCGCCACGAGCATGCCGGTGATCGCGCCCGCGCGGAAGGCCAGGGTCAGGCCTTCCTGCAGGCCCTTCTGCGCGGCGGCCGCGGTGCGGACGTTCGAGCGGACCGAGATGTTCATGCCGATGAAGCCGGCGACCCCCGAGAGGATCGCGCCGATCGCGAAGCCCAGCGCCGAGATGCCGCCCAGAGCCCAGCCGACGATGACGACGACGACCACGCCGACGATCGCGATCGTCGTATACTGGCGCTTCAGGTAAGCCTGTGCGCCTTCCTGAATGGCCGCTGCGATTTCCTGCATTTTCTCATTGCCGGCCGGGCTTCCTAGCACCTGGCGGCTGGTGACGAAGCCGTACAAGACGGCAAGCAATCCCAATACTATAGCGATTGTGACGAGATCCACGTAGGCCCCCTTCATCCTGTTTCCCAATGATTGCGCCCTTCTTTGGGGTCGCAAGTTGTCAAGGGCTATCGACTGGTCGGGGTACTTGCAAGCGTTTCGCCGCCGTTCTCTTCCGTTTGTCCTGGATCCGGAAAATAGGGCAGCGCTTCGACCAAAGTCGGCCTTGCTTGCCGGACTCCATGGTTTATGTGATGTTAACTGTATGGAAGTCGCACTCAAGAAGCTGTTCGTGGTGATGCCGCTGATCTTCGGGATCGGCTTCATCGCGCCGCTGATCGCGCAGACCATGGCCGCCTGGCACTGGGAGGCTCCGCTGGGGCTGACCCGCGTGAGCTTTGGCCTGACGGTGGGCTCGCTCTGGGGACTCTATGCGACGCTCCGCGGACGTTGGGTCTAGGCGATTGATTGGCGGGGGCCATGAACGACATCAATGACCTGATGCTGGGCGGCCAGGCCGCTGCCGGCGAACCGATCGAGGCGCTGACCCGCGAGGGGCCGGCAATCCCGCTGGCGCGTCCCGACCGCGATCTCGATGCCCATACGCGCAAGACGCTCGCGCAGATGGAGCGCGAGATCGGCCAGAAATATGGCGCGCACAACGTGCGGACCTGGCCCTACGTCGCGATCGCGCTGATCTGCTTCGCGGTCTTCGTGGCAACCTTTCCGCTGGCGATCATGGGCGTGATCCCATTGTGGCTGGGCTGCGCGATCAATTCGGTCTTCGTCGCGGGCGGCTATGTCGTCAGCCATGAGGCGATGCATTCGAACCTCGGGCGAGAGGGCACCAGGCAGCGCTTCTGGAACGAGCTGACCGGCTGGATAGCCGCGGTTCCGCTGATCCTGCCGTTTTCGATGCTCAAGGCGATGCACCTGCTGCATCACCAGTATACCAACGATCCCGACAAGGACCCCGACGCGATCCACTCCGCGTCGAACGTGTTCATGGCCGTGATCAAGTCCTGGCTCAACCGCCAGCCGGGCGCGGGCGGCACCGCCGCGCGCTGGCGCCGGCACATCGGCGAACTCGGCACGCCCGAGGCCAAGGCCGCGCTCAAGCACACGATGGCGATCCAACTCGTCGTGCTCTCGTTCTTTTTCGCCATGGCCTGGCAGGGCTATGCGATCGAAGTGGCGCTGCTGTGGTGGCTGCCGCGGCATATCGGCCTCAGCTATATCCACGCGGTGCTATCCTGGGCGCCGCACCAGCCGCACAGCGGAGTCGGCCGCTACGACAGCACGGCGATCATCCGCCACAAGCTCGGCCATTGGGGGGCGTTGGGGATCGACTTCCATCTGGTCCACCATCTTCACCCCTATATTCCGGTTCACGCCTGCAAGGCCGCCTACCGCGAGATGAAGCCGATCCTCGAAGCACGCGGCGTGGACTGCAGCGCGCACTGATACGATCGCGGCGTCGTAGACCGCCTCAGCCGTGTTCGAAGCCGAGGCCGGCGCTCTCGTCGATCGCCGCACCGTCGAGCAGCAGCGGTGCCGCACCCAGCAACAGGACCTCGCCGACCGGATGGGCCGCGACCGAAAGCGCTGCGTCGCGTGGTGCGGTGAACAGCAGCTGGTAATCGTCGCCCCAGCGCAGCGCGTCGGCGCGGCGCGCTTCGGGCGCGGCGATCGGTACGGCCGCGCTGTCGATCGCCAGGGTGACGCCGCTGGCGCGGGCGATCCGCGCGGCGTCGAGCAGCAGCCCGTCGGAGACGTCCATCATCGCGGTCACCAGCGGCGCCAGCTTCTGGCCCTCGGCGAGCAGTGCCTGCGGGCGGCGATAGGCCAGGCTTTCTTCGCCATCGGCGCCCAGGCCGCTTTGCAATGCCTCCAATCCCATCATCGCCCCGCCGACGGGGCCGGTAATGTAGAGCCGGTCTCCCGGTTCGGCTCCGGCGCGCGAGGGGACGGGCCGATGCGTCGCCCGACCGATCGCGGTGAGCCCCAGCGCCTGGGCACCGTTGCCGGACACGGTGTCGCCGCCGAGCAGCGGCGCGCCGTAATGCGCCAGCGCTTCTTCCAGCCCGGCCAGGAACCGCGCGTCGTCGCCGCCGAGCATATAGCCGAGCAGCACGCCCACGGGCTCCGCACCCTTGGCCGCGAGATCGGACATGTTGGAGGCGACGAGCTTCCAGGCGACGTCGGCCGGATCCTGTTCGGGCAGGTAATGGACGCCAGCGACCATCACGTCATGCGTTAGCACGACCGCCTCGCCGCCGAACTCGACCACCGCACAATCGTCGTCGAGCCCGCGGGCGCCGGGGTGGCTTGCCATCCGACGCAAGGCGGCGATGAAGGCGAGTTCGGAGGTCATGCGGGTGCATTAGAGTGCGAGAAGAACTGCGCCAACCGCATCATGCATCCGTCGCCGTTTTCCAAGACGTCGTTGTTCCAGAAGCGGATGACCCGGTAGCCTTCGGTTGCGATCGCGGCGGATCGCGGGGCGTCGCTTTCGGGTGTGTGTTGTCCGCCGTCGATCTCGATGACGACTTTCAGCTGGTGGCTGGCGAAGTCGGCGATGTAGTGACGGATGGGCACCTCGCGGCGGAAGTGGGCCGTGGGGAAGTTTTCCTTGAGCAACCGCCACATGCGTTTTTCCGCTTCGGTCGGGTTCCGCCGCAGGTTGCGGGCGCGGCTGACCGAGATGGCGGGCGGGTGCTTCTTCACGGGCCGCACTCTACTTCTTCCCCGTGAAAGGGGGAAGCCGAGTGCATTCTCTTCACCTCCCCCTTGATGGGGGAGGGATACGGAGGCTTGAGACCCCGGACTTGTTCCGGGGGAACTAGCCGCAGTTGGGTGGGGGTGAGGTGCCGGCGGGTGCTGCGCTTGCCGGCACCCTCACCCCCATCCAGCTACGACTAGGCAGCAAGCTGCCAAGTCTTCGCATCCTTCCCCCATCAAGGGGGAAGAATTAAGAGCGAACCGCCTTCGCCACGGCGTCGAGCACGCCGTTGACGAATTTCGCCTCGCGCGCTTCGAAGAAGGCGTGGGCGACGTCGACGTATTCGCTGATCGCGGTGCCGGTCGAGACGTCGGGGCGGGCGAGGATTTCGTAGCTGCCGGCGCGCAGGATCTGCAGCATGGTCTTGTCGAGCCGCTCGATCTTCCAGCTGTCGGCCAGCTTGCTCGCGATCAGGTCGTCGATTTCGTCGCGGCGGGCGATCGCGCCCTTCACGACGTCGTCGAAGAACTTCACCTCGGCGTCGACGTACTGGCTGTCGTCGACCTCGTCGTCGATCAGCCCGCCGAGGCGGTGGCGGTGGAACTCGTCGAGCAGCGGCGCGAGGAGCGTGCCCTCCATGTCGTGCTGGTAGAGCGCCTGGACGGCGGCGAGGCGCGCGGCGGCGCGGGCGCGCGAACGACCGCCGCTCACTGGCCGAGCCTCACGGCAACAGAGCGCGCGTGCGCGGGCAGGCCCTCGGCCTCGGCGAGGGCGACGGCGGCAGGGCCGATCGCGTGGAGGGCGCTCTCGTCGAGCTGGATGAAGGAGGTTCTTTTCATGAAATCGAGCACCGATAGGCCGGAGGCGAAACGCGCCCTGCGGCCGGTGGGAAGGACGTGGTTGGGACCGGCGACATAGTCGCCGACCGCCTCGGGGGTCATGCGGCCGAGGAAGATCGAACCCGCGTGGCGGATCGCATCGGCGAGCACCTGCGGATCGTCGACGGCGATCTCGACGTGTTCGGCGGCGAGCGCATTGGCGAGCGCGGGGGCTTCGTCGAGGCTGGCGACCTCGATGATGACGCCGTGGGTGTTCCAGGACTCGCTGGCGACGCGCGCGGTCTGGAGCAGGGCGAGTTCGACGCCCACCCTGTCGGCGACGGTGTCGGCGAACAGCGGATCGTCGGTGATCAGGATCGACTGCGCGGCGGGATCGTGTTCGGCCTGGCTCAGCAGGTCGGCGGCGATCCAGTCGGGGTCGTTCTGGCCGTCGGCGATGACGAGGATTTCGCTCGGCCCGGCGACCATGTCGATGCCGACGACGCCGTAGAGCTGACGCTTGGCCTCGGCCACCCAGGCGTTGCCGGGGCCGGTGACGACGTCGACCGGGCGGATGCGCTGGGTGCCATAGGCCAGCGCGCCGACCGCCTGCGCGCCACCGATGCGCCAGATCTCGTCGACCCCGGCGATGTGGGCGGCGGCCAGGACCAGCGGATTGATCTTGCCCTTGGGCGTCGGCGTGACGACGACGAGGCGTTCGACCCCGGCGACCTTGGCGGGGATCGCGTTCATCAGCAGCGACGAGGGATAGGCGGCGCGGCCGCCCGGCACGTAGAGCCCGGCGGCATCGACCCCGCGCCACTTGGCGCCGAGGCGCACGCCGGCCGCGTCGGTATAGTCGCGGTCCTCGGGCAGCTGGGCTTCGTGGTAGGAGCGGATGCGCTGCGCGGCGAGTTCGAGCGCGGCGCGCAGTTCGGGGTTGAGGTTGTCGTAGGCCTCGCGGCAGTCGGCCAGCTCGATCCGCCAGTTGGCGTCGTCGGCCAGCGAGTGGCCGTCGAAGCGCTGGGTCAGTTCGGCGAGCGCCGCGTCGCCGCGGTTGCGCACCTGTTCGAGGATCAGCGAGACGTCGCGCGCGACGTCGTCGTCGCTCTCGCGGCGGTCGCGGACCAGGCGCTGGAAGGCCTTGTCGAAGCCCGGATCACGGCTGTTGAGGCGCAGCATCTTAGGCGGCCTTCGCTTGTGCGACGAGCGCGCGGAAGCGCTCGACCAGCGCGCCGACGCGTTCGTCGGTCTTGAGCGCGGCGCGGTTGACGATCAGCCGCGCCGAGATCTGCAGGATCTGCGAGGTCTCGACGAGGCCGTTGTCCTTGAGCGTCTTGCCCGTTGAGACGAGGTCGACGATGCGGCTGGCGAGGCCGAGACCAGGGGCGAGCTCCATCGCGCCGTTGAGCTTCACGACCTCGGCCTGGATGCCCAGCTTCTCGAAGTGCTTGCGCGTGAGATTGGGATATTTGCTGGCGACGCGCAGGTGGCTGGCCGAACCGTTGCCCGACTCCTGCCCTACCGGCTCGGCGACCGACAGGCGGCAGTGGCCGATGTCGAGATCGACCGGCGCATAGAGGTCCGAATAGGCGAATTCCTCGACCACGTCCGAGCCGACGATGCCGACCTGGGCGGCGCCGTGGGCGACGAAGGTCGCAACGTCGAAGGCGCGCACGCGGATCAGGCGCATGTCGCCGAACTCGTCGCCCTCGCAGGCGAAGGACAGCGCGCGCGACTTCTTGTCGTGGAACTCGGCTTCGGGCACCACACCGGCATGGGCCATCAGCGGCAGCGCCTCGTCGAGGATGCGACCCTTGGGCACGGCGAATGTCAGCGGCTTCAGCATCGGCCGCGCATAGTCGGCGACAGGCGAAAGGGCAACATGGAGCAGGCACCGAGCAGCATCAGCGTGGCACAGGCCTTCGCCAACCAGGTCGCCTATTGCCGCGCCAACGACGCGCCGATCACCGCGCGCGTGGTCGCGGCATTGGCCGCGCAGCTCGACGATCCGCAGGCGGGCGCCTTCGTCCGCCGCATCCGCGACTGGCCGGGCGCGCCTTTGGCCGATGCCCTGCCGCTGCGCGCGACCGGCGGGATCCATGCGCTGCACCAAAGCGGCCGTGCGCCCGAACTGGCAGCAATCTATGCCGACGAGCCCGCTGACGATCGCGCGGTACTGGCCGAAGTGATCGGCGCGCATGAAGCCTTCCTTGCACCTTGGCTCGACGGGCCGCCGCAGACCAACGAGGCCGGCCGCTCCTGGGGCTTCGTCGCGGCGATGCTGTGGCTGGCCGACAAAGGGCTGCCCGAGCGGTTCCAGTGCCTCGAGATCGGCTCGAGTGCGGGCATCAACCTGATGCTCGATCGCTACGGCTACGACCTCGGTGGGGTGAAGGTAGGGCCCGAGCAGGGTGCGGTCATGCGTTTCGCGCCCGAATGGCAGGGGCCGCCGCCGCCCGACCGGGCGATAGACGCGGTTTCGCTCAAGGGTTGCGACGTCGCGCCGCTCGATCTGACCGATCCTGCGCAGGCGCTGAAGCTCAAGGCCTATGTCTGGCCCGAGCATGCGGTGCGCTTCGAGCGGCTCGACGCGGCGATCGCCGCGTCGCGGGTGCAGAAGCCCGATCTCGTGCGGATGAACGCGGCCGATTTCGTCGAACAGCAGCTGGCCCTGCCGCAGGAAGCGGGCACCACGCGCATGCTGATGCATTCGATCGTCTGGCAATACGTTCCCGCCGATCAGCAGGCGCGGATCACCGCGGCGATGGAGGCGCATGGCGCTGAGGCCACGCTGGAACGCCCGCTGGCCTGGGTCGCTCTCGAGGCCGATCGGACCTTGCTGCAGCACGGATTGCGCGTGCGCTACTGGCCGGGCGGCGAAGAGGCTGTGCTCCTGGCCGGTGCCCACGCCCACGGCGCGCGGGTGGAATGGCGCGGCTGACCTGTAGCTACTGCGGCCTTCGCGGCCGGCCCATGCCCGCCAGACGCCAGTTGGTATAGCGCCGCAGCAGCCGTCCCAGCCACCAGCCGCGGCGTTCCATGCGTTCGATCCAGCCGCCGTGGTACGAGCCCCATTCCCAGAGCGCCACGAAGGCGAAGGTCAGGGTCGAGCCCGCATAGAACAGCAGGGTCGGCGGATGCGTCAGCCACCCCCAGACCACGAGCGCGGTCGCCAGCAGCAGGCCCACGGTGTGCGAGGGCGGGAACCAGGCGTTGCGGCTGGTGATCCGCTTGAAGGTCATCGTGCCGCCGAGGAACAGCGCCATGCCGCCCGCGGTGACGAGCAGGAAGTCGCCGTGGACCGGTTCGAGCGGATGCGCGAGCGTCAGCTCGTCGGCGACCGCGATCAGGATCACGCCCGCAACGATGGGTATGTGCCAGTAGGTGAAGGCATCGCGCCCGACGATGCCCGGATGTTCATGGTGCTCGATATGCTCGGCGCCGCGTTTGGCGCCGACGTCGAAATAGACCCACCACATCGCGAAGGAGCCGAGGAAGGCGGTGAGGAAGGCGAGGATCGTCGGCAAGGTCGGTTCGAGCTTGCCGAAGGTGGCGCCGGTGATCAGCACGCCTTCGCCGAGCGCGATGATGATGAACAGCGCGCAGCGTTCGGCCATGTGGCCGCCGGCGATCTCCCAGTCGTCGGGAGTCGAACGGCCGAGCCGCGGCACCCAGTAGAAGAAGATCGGCCCCAGCGATTCGATCGTCAGCGCCGCCGCCCACCAGGCCATACGTTCGGCAGGATCGGCGGTCAGGCCGCCGATCAGCCAGAGCGGCGCCGAGGCGACGAACCACAGGGTGATCCGCACGAGGCTCCAGTTGTCGTCGCGCGTCCACTCGCCGCAGACCCAGGAGACGTAGAGCGAGCGGCCGATCTGCAGCGTGCTGTAAGCCACCGCGAAAGTCAGGCCGGCGCCGGCAAAGGCGTGCGGGATCGCGCTCGACAGGATCAGGCTGACGACCATGACGAGTCCGAGAAAGAGCCGATTGCCGCCGTGATCGGGATCGATCCAGTTGGTCGCCCAGGTCGTGTAGATCCAGGCCCACCAGACCGCGAGGAACAGCATCGCGGTCTGCAGCGCGCCCACCCAGTTCAGGTGTTCAAGGAGACCGTGCGAGAGCTGGGTGATCGCGAAGACGAAGACGAGATCGAAGAACAGCTCGATATAGCCGACCGCGGCATGGCTGCCATGGACCTGGCGGACGAGCGAGCTGCCCGGGCGCCTGGCGCTTTCGGGCGCGTCGCTCACGGGTAGGAGACGATCTTGGGCCGCCCATCGGGCAGCGGAATGAATTCGGCCTCGTCGCCGGGCACCTTGGGGAAATTGCCTGCACGCCATTCGAGCGCGGCATGTTCGATCCGCTCCTTCGACGAGGAGACGAAGTTCCACCAGATGTGGCGCGGGCTGGCGAAATGCTCGCCGCCGAGCAGCATCACGCGACCGCCGCCACCCGAGGTCAGCTTGAGCGGCACGCCGGGCGCGAGCACGGTCAGCTCGTAGAGTTCGAGCGCGACGCCATCGATCCGCGCCTCGCCGCCGACGAGCAT
The DNA here is from genome assembly GCF_037482895.1 of Novosphingobium anseongense. Classification (NCBI taxonomy): domain Bacteria; kingdom Pseudomonadati; phylum Pseudomonadota; class Alphaproteobacteria; order Sphingomonadales; family Sphingomonadaceae; genus Novosphingobium; species Novosphingobium anseongense. Next base: position 416,843 of record NZ_JBBHJZ010000001.1, read on the forward strand.
GACCGCGCGTTCGTCGGCCTCGGCATCGATCGGGATCGCCGAGCCGGCATCGAGCAGGATCTCGGCATAGATCGTCTCGGCATACTGCGTGGTCGGCGCGGTCTGGCCCCAGAGCGTGCCCATGATGACCCGCGCACGCGCGCCGTGACCTTCGACCAGCGGCAGGCCGCTACGGCTCTCGAAGGCGGGGGCGATCTCCTCCTTGCCATCGGGCAGGGCGAGCCAGGTCTGCATGCCGTAGAGCGAAGGGCCGCCCTCACGTTCCGTTTGCGGGCTGCGCTCCGAATGGACGATGCCCGTGCCTGCGGTCATCAGGTTGACCTGGCCGGAGCGGATCGTCGCATAGGTGCCCAGGCTGTCCCGGTGATCGATCGCGCCTTCGAACAGCCAGGTGACCGTGGCAAGGTTGATGTGCGGATGCGGGCGCACGTCCATCGCCTGGCCCGCGTCGAGCTTGGCCGGGCCGAACTCGTCGACGAAAATGAAGGGGCCCACCATCTTGAGCCGCGGCGAGGGGATCGCGCGGCGCACGGTGAAGGCGCCGAGATCGTGCGCGATCGGCGTGACGGTCTGGAGGATGGGGCCGGACTGCGAATCGGTCATGCGCGGATTCCCTCGCTGGATTGGAGCGCCCTGGCGATCAGGTCGCGGATGTCTTCGGGAAAGATCGTCTCGGGCCAGTCGGCGATTTCGTCGGGCGCAAACCAGCGGTGCTCGAGCATGACGCTGCGCTCGAGCTCGGTATGGCCGCTGACATCGATGTCGGGCAGGGCGGTGCGCGCCCAGAAGAAGTGTTCGAGCGAGCGCACGGGTTCGTGCTGCAAGGTCACGAAATCGTCCTCGCGGACGTGGTCTAGAGGCACCGGCTCGGCGCGGATGCCGGTCTCTTCCAGCAACTCGCGCCGCGCGGCATCGGGAAAGTCCTCACCGGGATCGCATTCGCCGCCGGGCGCGGTCCAGAATGGCTTGGACCAGCTCGGCGTATAGCGGAACAGCAGCAGCCGGCCGTCGGGGCCGAACAGCAGCACCCGCGCCGCGCGGCGAATGCGGCGAGGCGCGGGCTCGGTCACTCGCCCCACCATTTATTCATTGGGTGCTCGCGCCTTGATCGCGAGAGCGTGGACCCTTTCGCCCGGAATGTCGCCGAGCGCGCGGTTGACCATGCGTTGGCGTTCGAGCCGCGAGACGCCGGCGAACGCCTGGCTCTCGATTTCCACCGTGAAGTGCGATTCGCCCCTGCCGTCGTGGCCGGCATGGCCATGGTGCTTGTCGCTGTCGTTGATCACGTCGAGGCGCGTGGGGGTGAATGCCTGGGTCAGGAGTTGACCGATTTCTTGTGCGAGTGGTCCTGTCATATCTTCACTTCTAGCCGATCTGTTGCCATCTGCCACCCGGTGAGACACGACAGATTCCACGGCCGACACCAGACCCAGGGACGGACCTGCCACGCACCGAACTGCGACGAGGCCGGCGAATTCCGCGCGCCCGGCGGGCGGGCACCGGGATTCGACGGGCCTGGCGACTATCGCTGGTTCTGCCTGGACCACGTGCGCGCGTTCAATTCGGGCTACGATTTCTTCCATGGCATGACTGCCGAAGAGATTCTCGAGGCGCAGTCGCCGCTCCACGGCTGGGAACGCGAGACGCGCGCCTTCCGCCCCAACGGCAATGTCGACGCCGCGCCGCACTGGGCCAATTTCGCCGATCCGCTCGAAGCGATCAGCGCCCGTGCCAAGGCACACATGCGGGCGCGCCAACCGGTGCAGCGCCAGGACGGCATCGTCCTATCGCCCGAACAACGCCGCGCGCTCGACGTGCTCGGCCTGCCGCTCGACGCCGATCGCAAGGCGCTGCGCAGCCGCTATTCGGAACTCGTGCGCAAGTACCACCCCGACCGCAACGGCGGCGACCGCGGCTACGAGACGCGGCTGCAGGAAGTGGTCGAGGCCTATCAGTTGCTGCGCAAGGCGGCAGCTTTCGCCTGATCTTCCCGGACAGCACGGGCGCACGCTTCCTTCACGTTTTTCGGTCAGGGTGCCAGGTTCAACGTGCTAGCGAGTAGCCTATGCCTGCGGTTCCACGATCGATCCTCGCGCTGAGCCTCGCCGGTCTGGCCGGGGCCGGCGTGGCGGCCGCGGCAGCCTCGGCCGCGCGCGACGAAGCGACGCCCAGGATCGTCGCCGAACCGGTTGCCACGGTCGAGGTTTCGGAGCCGGTCCGACAGGTTTCGAGCGGACCGGTACCGGCGCGCGACGACATCTACCCCTTCTACATGCCGATGAACGGCCTGCATCGCCCGGCGATCACGCTGCTCGTCAAGTGCGACGCGTCGCGTGCGGCGGGGCGGGAAGTCTATCAGGGCCGCGACGGTGCCTCGCTCTACGGCCGGGCCGAGGGTGGCTACGAATTCGTCTACGAGGCGCTCGACGGTGCCGGTCGACCTTGTGTCTATCCGTTCTCGCCCTGGATGCCCGACATCGTCGGAGCGCTACAGGGAACGCAGTACATCATGCGCTCGTCGATCCCGGGGCGGCAGGTAACCTTCCGCACCGACGGCGAGTGGGCGGCAATCAACCTGCGCATGTTCGAAGTCGGAACGCAGCGCGTCCATTTCGAGATGCGCGACATCGCACTCGACTTCCCCGGCGCCATCCAGCGCATGGGCGCGCTCCATCTCGAAGTGGTCGATACCGCGCGGCCCGGCCTGTTCACGGCGGTCTTGCGCCGTTCGAAGATCTTCGGCGGCAAGAACGCGATCTTCGTGCCCGGGGGCGAGACCATGCTCTACGTCGAGGACAGCGAGATCGCCGGAAACGTCGGCACCAACGTCGACCAGGAGCACAGCACCTACATCAATGGCACGCTGGTTTCGCACTTCCGCCATTCGACCTGGCGCGGCCAGCGCGCCTGGAAGGACCAGGCGAGCGGGCACCAGCTCAAAGACAAGGCCTACCTGCGCGTCTACGAGGACGTCACGGTGGAGAACACACCCAACGGTGGTCCGCCTTCGGCCATGCCGCTCGCCGACATCTCGGCCTTCGGCTTCACCTGGACGAACGGACTGCACCTCAAACGCCAGGCGCCTGCGCAGGAGCCGCGCGAGGGGCTCGTCGATCTGCGCACCGAGATCGTCTACGGCGCGCGCGACCACTATCCGTGGAATCTTTTGGTCAGCCCCGACTGGCGCATGCCGGCGGCGCCGCTGACCGCGCTCGACAAGGTCTATCTCTCGGTCTTCTTCAACACCACGGTCGAAAGCTTCCGGCCCGAGCCCTTCGTCTTCGCGCTGCGGTCGCAGGGGGACGCGCTGGGCGGCGACAACGGCGACATCGTCGAGGGAGACGACCGGACCACGCGCGCCCAGCAGCGGATGGTCTCCCTCGCCTTCGACACCGAGGGACGGATGCAGCGGGTCTATGCGCCCGGCGGCTGGACCTACGTCAACCCCGCGCTTCCGGCCGGTGCCGAATGGGTGACCGATCGCGACGCCTTCATCCGCCACGCTCTGGGATTGATTGGGCGGTAGTCATCAAGATCCTCCCCCTTAGGGGGAGGGGGACCGCCGGCGCAGCCGGTGGTGGAGGGGTGTCCCGGCCAGCGGTTACACCCCTCCGTCAGCCCTGCGGGCTGCCACCTCCCCTTGCAGGGGAGGATCTTTTGTCTCAATCCGCCTCGCAGAGCGCCTTGAGCTGGTCGGCGCAGACGCCCCAGCCTTCGACGAAGCCCATCTCCTCGTGCTGCTTGGCGGTTTCCGCGCTCCAGTGACGGGCGCGGGCGGTGTAGCGTGTGCCTTCGCCTTCGGGCTCGATTTCCCAGATGCCGATCATGAACGGTCCCGCGGGCTCGAAGTCGGCGGTGACGGCATCGGTGGTGACGAAGCGCTTGCCCTCGTCATAGGCCAGATAGACCCCGTTCTGCGGGCTCTGCTCGCCGTCGGGACCGTAGAAGGTCATGTTGCAGACGCCCATAGGCCGGCGGTCCTGCTGGTCGATCTCGGCGCGCCAGGGCTTGGGGCACCACCAATCCTCGGTGCGATTGACCATGATGTCCCAGACCTTGTCGGGTCTGGCGGCGATCAGGCGGGTGACGGACAGTTCGGTGTTCTCGGACATGCGGATGCTCCGGTGAAGAATGTCAGTCGCGGTCGGGCGCGCCGAGCGGGAAATAGGGGCGGAACGGCCGTGCCTCTTCGACGCAGCGCGCGACTTCGGGCAGGGCCAGCAGATGCGCGCGCCAGTGCTGGAGGCGCGGGAAGTCGTCGGCGATCGGATGGACCCAGTCGGCGTAGAACAGCGCGGGCGCGGCCGCGCATTCGATCAGGGTGATGTGGTCCATCGGCGGGTAGTATTCGAGCCAGCCTTCGAGCCAGGCATAGGTTCGCGTCAACTGCTCGCGCGCTTCGGCGATGCGCGCCTGATCGGGGTTCGCGCCGTCGCGGATATATTCGTTCACGACGATCTGCATGACGTTCATCACGTAGTTGTCGAACACCCGGTCGAGCATGCGCATGCCCAGCGCGGCGCTCGGCTCGTCGGGCACGAGCACCTGGTTCCGCGCATGGCGCTGCGACAGGTATTCGATGATCGAGGTGGATTCGAAGATCACGTTCTCGCCGTCCTGCAGCACGGGGAACTTGCCCAGCGGTCCGGCCGTCGCGATGAACTGCGCGTGTTCCGGATGGGCATCGTCGACCACGCGATAGTCGAATTCGATGTCGTTCGCGTAGAGCGCGATCAGCACCTTCCAGGTGTAGGACGAGAAGGGGTGGCCGTAGAGCGCGAGCATTTCGTTTCCTTTGTTCGACATCGCCGCAAGAACGGTGATCGCCGGCCGGCGTGGCTGAGCCTTGCCTGGCGTGGCTATCGGCCTCGGGTCAAGCCCGGGACGACGCCCGTTTCAGGCATTACGTGCGGCTTCGATCCTGGCGATGTCGATCTTCTTCATCGTGAACATCGCCTCCATCGCGCGCTTGGTCGCGGCGGGATCGGGATCGTTGTAGATGTCGATCAACTGGCGCGGGGTGATCTGCCACGACAGGCCCCACTTGTCCTTGCACCAGCCGCACTGGCTCTCCTGCCCGCCGTTGCCGACGATCGCATCCCAGTAGCGGTCGGTCTCGGCTTGGTCCTCGGTGCGCACCTGGAACGAGAAGCTCTCGCTCTGCTTGAAGACGTCGCCGCCGTTGAGCAGCAGGGTGGGGATGCCCATGACGGTCATCGAGACCATCAGCACGTCGCCCTCCTTGTTGCCCGGCGTGTCGGTCGGCGCGCGCTGGACGTGGAGCACTTCGGTGTCGGGGAAAGTCTCGGCGTAGAAGCGCGATGCGGGTTCGGCCTCGCTCGCGTACCACAGGCAGACCTGGTTCTTGGGATTGGGGACCTTGTCGGTTTTCGCGGTCATTTCTTGGCGTCCTCGATCAGCTTGTTGTCGACGGCCTTGGCGGCCTTGTAGCGGGGGCGCGCCTGGATCCGCTCGGCATAGGCGACCAGGGCGGGGCGCGGCGGCAGGATGCCGAAGTTCAGGCCCCAGTCGACCGAGCTCCCGACATAGACGTCGGCCATGGTGAAGCGCTCGCCGCAGACGTAGGGGCGGCTGTCGAGCATCGCCTCGAGCGTGTCCATCGTCCGGTCGAAGCTGCCCGAGCCGGCCATCATCTGCTGCTGGCCCTCGGGCTCGAACTTGAGCGCGCGGCTGGTGATCGACTGTTCGATCGGGCCGGCGGCGAAGAAGGTCCAGCGCAGGTAGTCGGCCCGTTCGTCGTCATGCGGCAACAGGCCGGCTTCGGAATGCGTCTCGGCCAGGTAGAGGCAGATCGCGGCGGCTTCGGTGATCACATGATCTCCGTCCTCGGCGTGGTGGACGATCGTCGGCACCTTGCCCATCAAGTTGACCTCTAGGAACTCGGCCGGCTTGTCCTTCCAGTCGACCAGGACCTGTTCGTAGTCGGCATCGACTTCGTGCAGCGCCCAGCGGGCGATCTGCCCGCGCGACATCGGGTTCGTGTAGAAGGTGTAGTCCGCCATGACTTACTGTCCTTTCGTGCCGACGAGCGAGAACGGCGCGCCTTGCGGGTCCATGCCGTTGATGATCCATTCGCCACCGGGCACTTCCATCGGTCCGTTGAACACCTGGCCGCCGAGCTCCTTGACCTTGGCTGTGGCGGTGTCGATCGAGCCCGGTACGCGGATGTAGAAATTCCACATCCCGACCGGCATGTCCGCAGACTTCTGCATCATGGCGCCGATCTGTTGGCCGCCGTGGTCGATGAAGCAATAGTCGCCCATTGGCCCCATCGGCATGATATCGTTGAATTCGAAGCGATAGTGCTTGGCGTAGAAGGCCTTGGCGCCTTCGAGGTCGGGCGACATGAGTTCGTTCCAGCCCACGCGCTGTTCGGCATGGCGATCATAGACGTCGCTGCGAGCGTCGGCCGGGGCGCCGGCGGGCGGCCGGGGTGTCATGACATAGTGCGGTACGCCCTGCGGATCGGTGACCAGGGCGATCCGGCCGACCTCGATGTCCAGGGCGGGCATCAGCGCCTTGCCGCCGTCGGCCTCGATCGCCCGCACCGCCGCGTCGACATCGGTCACGTGGTGATAGCCGATCCAGCAGGGGCGGGCGCCGCCGTCGCACATCTGCTGCGTCAGCTTGAGCACCCCGCCGGCGTTGCCGCCGTCGCTGCGTTCGATCATGCGGTAGTCCATTCCGTCCGCTGCGGACTGCGGATCGGAATGACCGATGATCTTCCAGCCGACGACCGGGCCGTAGAAGGCCGCGGCGCCTTCGGGATCGGTGGTCATCAGTTCGTACCAGATGAAGGCGCCGACGGGGTTGGACATGGCTCAGGCTCCCACGGGCTGCTTGGTCAGTTCTACCACGGGGGCGAAGCTGCCATAGACCATGCGCTTGCCGTCGAAGGGCGGCTTCTCGTCCTCGAAGCCCTTCATGCGTTCGTCCTGCATCATCTTCTCGTGCGCGCCGTCGCAGGCCTCGCGCGATTCCCATTCGATGAACGAGAAGACCACGATCTCGCCCTGCTCTGCCTTCACCGAGCGGAAGAAGTCGGTCTGCTTGCCGTGCGACACGTCGTCCTGCCAGGCCTCGACCACGCGCTTCGCGCCATAGTCCTTCATGATCTCCCACATGTCGATCGCCGCCTTGCGATAGGCGGCCTGGTTGCCTTCGGGCACGGGCACGATGAAGCCCTGGACATAGGGAGCGTCGATCGCCGTGCCTTCGTCGACCAGCGGGGTGAAGCCGCCGTAGATCATGCGCATGCCGTCGAAGGGCATGGGGTTCTTCTCCGGATCCATACGCGGGTCGGTCTTTACGAGCTCTTCGATCCCGTCCTGCGCGGCCTGGTAGGTTTCGCGGTCGGGCCACTCGATCCACGAGAACACGACCGATTCGTCTTCCTTGCAGTCGACCGCGCCGAAGAAGTCGGTGGTGTGTCCCTTCTCGACCTTGTCCTGCCAGCATTCGAGAATGCGATTGGCACCCTCGTCCATGAACACGCCGTCGCCGAGATTGGCGTGGGCGATGAACTTGTCCTTGTTCGCAGTGGGCACCGCGAGAACGAAACCTTGTACGTAAGTCATCAAGCGTCTCCTTCCTTCTTCGCCCCCTTGAGCAACGCGACGATCGCCATCGCGTGCCCGTGGCCAAGACCGAACTCGTCCTTGAGTGCGGTCACGATTTCCCCGGCCTTCACGCCCGGCGCCAGGCCCGCGCCTGCGCCGAAGCCTTTGTCCTTGCCCCAGGCGCGAAAGCCCGCGGGGTTCTTGCCGGTCTTGGCTTCGATGTTGTCGAGATAGGCCTGGAAGCTCATGCCGGTTCCCCGAGCTTGATCGGCGCGCCGAGATCGCCGGCCTGATCTGCCAGCGCCTGGATGAAAGCGGGGCGCACCTCGCCGCGCTCCTTGTACGCCTTGAGCTTGGGATAGTCGTCGAGAATGTCGGTGTGACGAATCTCGCGCAGGACCGTGACCATCAGGATGTCGGCGATCGAGAAGGTGCCGGCGAGCCAGGTGTCGGGTTCCATCGCCTCTTCGAGATGGGTCAGCCGCACCCGGAGGAAGTCGACGAAGCCCGGCCGCGCTTCCTTGGTCCAGCCTTCGCGGGCGCGGAAGACGTCGACCCATTGCAGGTCCATCACCGCGGGCTCGACCGTGTTGAGCGCGGCGATCAGCCACGAATAGGCGTCGCCGCGCGCCTGCGGCTCACGCGGGAGCAGCCGCTCGTCCTGCTCGCCGAGGTGAAGCAGGATCGCGCCGCTCTCGAACAGGCGGACGCCGTCGGCCTCGAGCGCGGGAACCTGCCCGAACGGCTGCCAGGCTTCGCGGTAACCGTCGGGACGCGGGGTCATCGCCTCGTAGATCTCGGTACGATAGGAGCGGTCGATCTCTTCGAGCGCCCAGCGCACGCGCAGGTCGCGGACCAGGCCATGGGCGAAGGCGGGCACGTTCTTCAGAGCGACGAGGACGGTTTCGGCTTGCGGGTCGATCGGCATGGCCGGTCTCCTTCGGGCTGTCAGTTGCCGGTGGCGGGCTGGCCGCACATCGCGTTCTCGGCCGCCTTGCGCAGTTCCGCTTCGCCCTGCGGCGCGTTCGGCAGCGGGTGTGCGATCGACCAGACATGGCCCCAGGGATCCTTCACCTGGCCATAGCGATCGCCCCAGAACATGTCGGTCGCGGGCATGACCACGCTGGCGCCGGCCTGGGCAGCGCGATCGATCGCGGCATCGGCATTGGCCACGCTGAGGTGCAAGGTCACCGGCGTGCCGCCGAGCGAATTCGGATCGAGCGCGCCCATCTCCTTCATCTCGTCGACGAGCATGACCATGGCGCCGTTGATCGTGATCGCGCCGTGCATCAGCTTCCCGTCGGGGCCGGCGAGCCGCATCATCTCCTCCGCGCCGAAGGCCTGCTTGTAGAATTCGATGGCGTCCGCTGCGCCGGCACAGACGAGGTGCGGGGCGAGGGCGGGCTGGGTGAATTCGGCCATGATCTGTCTCCCTTCCTGGTCGGATCAGTCGGCGATCTCGGGAACCGCGGCTTCACCGCTGGCGACGGCGGGATCCATCCACATGGTCTCCCAGATATGGCCGTCGAGATCGGTGAACGCGCGGCTGAACATGAAGCCGTGATCCTGCACCGCGAAGACGTCGGGCCGGCCACCGTTCTGTTCCGCCGCGTCGAGGAAGCCGTTGACCTCGTCCTTGGACTCGCAACTGATGCAGAGAATGACTTCGCTGCTGTCGGTCGAGGGGATCGGGCGACTGGTGAAGGTCTTCCATTTGTCGTGGGTCAGCAGCATCACGAAGATCGTTTCGGACAGCACCATGCAGGCAGCGGTCTCGTCGGTGAACTTCGGTTCGTTGGTAAAGCCGAGAGCCGCATAGAAGCGCTTCGACCGGTCGAGCTCGGTGACGGGCAGGTTCACGAAAATCATGCGGGCCATTGGCGTTCTCCTCATCACGCAGTTGCGCTGCGAATCATTCTTGCATTGTGATGCCGACGTGAGTTACTAAAAGCAACCATGGAGTTACAAAAAGAAACTAAGCCTGCTGAGCGTCACGGGAAGTGGTACGATGACGCCTGCGGCATGGCCTTCGCGCTCGAATTGGTGGGCGAGCGCTGGTCGCTGCTGATCGTGCGCGAGCTTATGTTCGGAGGAAGGCGGTTCTCCGACTTGCGGGCCGGAATGCCCGGAATCAGCGCCAAGGTGCTGACCGAGCGGCTGGAATCGATGGAGCGCGCGAAGATCGTCCAGCGCCGCCGGCTGACCACGCCGGTCACCGTGCAGCTCTACGAGCTTACCCCTTGGGGTTATCAGGCCGAGGAGGCCATGCTGGCGCTGTGCAAATGGGCGGTGAAATCACCGCACCACGATCCCAACCTGTGGCTGTCGCCGGCCTCGCTGATGCTGTCGATGCGCGTGATGTTCGTCGCGGCGCGGGCTGAAGGCGTCGCCACCCGCGGCGCGATCCGCGTCGGCAAAGACGGCTTCGTGGTCGAAGTGGCGGACGGCAGGTTCCACGTCGCGCGTGGCGAGCCCGAGGTGCCCGAATTCGTCTTCGAGACGCCGCTGGCCACGCCGATCATCTTCACCGCCTATGGCAAGATCCCGATCGAGGATCTGGCGGCGACAGGTCTGACCGTCAGCGGAGATCGCGCGGCGGCGCAGCGCTTTCTCGACTGCTTCCAACTGCCCGAAAAGGTCTACTGAGGCTTCTTCGGCCGATAGGCCTCGACCTCGGCGATCTTGCGCCACGACGGGCGCTCGCCGACGCGCGCGTACCAGGCGGCGGTCCTGGGCAGGTCCGGCGTGATCCCGACATAGGCGAGCGAGCGGAACACCGAGGCGACGGCGATGTCGGCCAGGGTAAAGTCTTCGCCCAGCAGCCAGCCGCTCTCGGGCGCCACGCTTTCGATATAGGCGAAGCTTTCCGGCAGCTCGGCTTCGCCTTCGACCGCGAGCGCCTCGTCGCAAGGCAGTTTGAGCAGCTTGGGACCGACGAAGCGGTTGAACAGAATCTTGAGACCCGAATGGGCGAAGATCGTGTCGGCGAATTCGTCGAACCACATCGCCCGGCCACGCGCGCAGGCTTCAGCGGGCAGCACCGGCCGTTCGGGATGCCTGGCTTCGAGATAGGCGATGATCGCGGAGGAATCCGACAGGCCGTAGTCGCCATCGCGGAGAGCCGGGATCTTGCCGAAAGGGGAAATCGCACGAAAGGCCGCGTCCTGGGCGTGTGGGGGAAGCTGCGTCAGTTCGTAAGGGAGGCCCTTTTCCTCCAGGACCAGGCACAGCTTGCGGACGAAAGGAGAGATGATACCGCCGAAAACCTGCATCGAAACACCCGAACAATTGCAATTGCCGGGAAAGCTTATTGCAGTCGCGCGCGGGCGGCTATAGGCGTTCGCCGCGATGACTGACTCTTCCACCAGCACCACCCGTCTGCCCGCGCCCGACACCGAAGTGAGCGTGCGCGAGGTTTTCGGCATCGATATCGACATGACCGTGCCGGCTTTTTCCGAAGCCGACGAGCGCGTGCCCGATCGTGACGACAGCTACGTGTTCGACCCGGACACCACCCTGGCGATCCTCGCGGGCTTCGCGTTCAACCGCCGCGTCATGGTCCAGGGCTATCACGGCACGGGCAAGTCGACGCATATCGAGCAGGTGGCGGCACGGCTCAACTGGCCCTGCATCCGCATCAACCTCGACGCGCACATCAGCCGTATCGACCTGATCGGCCGCGACGCGATCGTGCTGCGCGACGGTCTGCAGGTCACCGAATTCCGCGAAGGCCTGCTGCCCTGGGCGCTGCAGACGCCGACCGCGCTGGTCTTCGACGAATACGACGCGGGCCGTCCCGACGTGATGTTCGTGATCCAGCGCGTGCTCGAGACCGAGGGCAAGCTGACCCTGCTCGACCAGAACCGCGTGATCCGGCCGAACCCGTTCTTCCGCCTCTTCGCCACGGCCAACACCGTCGGCCTGGGCGATACGAGCGGCCTCTATCACGGTACCCAGGCGATCAACCAGGGCCAGATGGACCGCTGGAACATCGTCGTCGGGCTCAACTACCTGCCGCAGGCGGTCGAGACCGAGATCGTCGGCAAGAAGGCGACGGGCATTCCCGAGAAGCAGATTTCCGACATGGTCAAGGTCGCCGACCTGACCCGCCAGGGTTTCATCAACGGCGACATCTCGACCGTGATGAGCCCGCGTACGGTGATCACCTGGGCGCAGAACACCGCGATCTTCAAGGATCCGGGCTTCGCCTTCCGCCTGTCGTTCCTCAACAAGTGCGACGAGACCGAGCGGATGCTGGTGGCCGAATACTACCAGCGCGTATTCGGCACCGACCTGCCCGAGAGCGTGGTGGCGAAGGCCTGAGTTTCTAGATCCTCCCCGTTTTTCGCGCATCGCGAAAACAGGGAGGCTTTTGCGGCTTACTCGTTCACCGCCCGCTTCTGGCCCGGCTTGAACTCGAGCTCGCCCGCAGGAACTGCGCGACTGTAGAGGAAGCCCTGGGCCTGGTCGCAGCCGTCCTTGCGCAACTTCTCGAGCTGTTCGCCATATTCGACGCCCTCGGCCGTCGTCGTCATCTTGAGTTCGTTGGCAAGGCTGATGACCGAGCGCACGATCGCCTGGCAATCCTCGCGCTCGGCCAGCTCCGAAACGAAGCAGCGGTCGATCTTGATCTTGTCGAACGGGAAGCTGCGCAGATAGTTCAGCGACGAATAGCCCGTGCCGAAATCGTCGAGCGCGATCTTCACGCCGAGATCGCGCAGCTTGTGCAGGGTGGCGAGCACTTCCTCCGATTCCTGCATCAGCAGGTTCTCGGTGATCTCCAGCTCGAGCCGGCTCGGCAAGACGCCGCTCTGCGCCAGCGCGTTGACCACGACCGGGAGCAGGTTGCCGTCCTTCATCTGCGCGGGCGACATGTTGACCGCCACCGTCAGGTCCTCGGGCCAGCCGGCCGCTTCGGCCAGCGCGGTACGGATCACCCATTCGCCGATCTCGACGATGACGCCGGTCTCCTCGGCGATCGGGATGAACACGTCGGGCGAGACCGTGCCGCGGCTCGCGTGGTTCCAGCGCAGCAGCGCTTCGTAGCCCGCGGTGACGCCGCGGTTGATGTCGAGCAGGGGCTGGTAGTGCAGCTCGAGCTCGCCACGGACGATCGCGGCGCGCAGGTCGAGCTCGAGCGCGCGGCGCTCCTGCATCTGCACCTGCATGTCGGGGTCGAACACGGAGATGCCGCGGCGGCCGCGCGACTTGGCGTTGTACATCGCGAGGTCGGCGGCGCGCAGCAGTTCGTCGCCGGTCCGGCCGTCGGTGGGCGCGAAGGCAGCGCCGATCGAGGCGCCGATCGGCATGATCTGGCCTTCGATCTCGATCGCATTGCCGACCGCACCGAGCACGCGCTCGGCGATCGCGAGGCCCGCGGCGGGGGCATCGAGATCGGTCATCAGGATGACGAATTCGTCGCCGCCGAGGCGCGCGATCATGTCGCGCGGACGCACGACCTCCTCGAGCCGGCGCGAGATCTCGACGAGGACCTTGTCGCCGACGGCGTGGCCGTGACCGTCGTTGATCGCCTTGAAGTGATCGAGGTCGACATAGAGCAGGCCGATCGAGCCGTCGCGCGGGGTGCGGTGGAAGGCGCGGTCGAGCGTGGCGTTGAACAAAGTGCGGTTGGGCAGCTGGGTCAGCACGTCGTAATGCGCCATGAAGGCGACCTTGTCCTCGGCGCGCTTGGCCGCGGTGATGTCGGCGATAAAGCCGCGCCAGCCGATCGTCTGGCCCTCGCGCAGCACCGGGCGGCCGTTCATCGACCACCAGTTCTCGACGCCGCCGACGCGGATCGGCACCACGACGTTGCGGAAGGCGCGGCCCTCGTTGAACAGCTCGCGCAGGTCGCCCGCCTCGGGCGCATCGCCGATCAGCTCGATCAGCGACAGGCCTTCGAGTTCCTCGGGCTTGCGACCGCAGGCATCGGCGAAACGCTGCGAGGGATGCCAGATCTGGAACTTCGAGCCGATCTCGTAGAGCCAGTCGCTGCCCTCGTCGTCGTACTGGTTGAGCAGCAGCTGGATCGTCTCGTTCGACTGGCTGAGCCGCCGCGTGCGGATGCGCCGCGTCGCGAACATGTAGTAGAGGTTGTAGAGCGACCAGTGCATGAAGCAGGCCATGACACCGGCGACGATCGCGACGGGGGCGCCGTCCCAGCCGTTGCGGATCAGGAAGCCCGCGGCCATCGCCGCGCCGCCGCTGGCGCTGGCCGCGAGGCCCAGGTGCGGCAGCGACATGGCCGAAAGCCCGTCCATCATCATCATCGCCATGCCGAGTGCGATCAGGCCCTCGTGGCTCGAAACCGGCGCGATCAGCGCTGCGCCGAACAGGGTGCAGCACCACCAGAAGGCGCGCAGGCGGATCACGCCGAGGCGGTTGCGCAGCGCGCGCTTCTCGTCGAAGCCGGGGCTCGCCTCCTTGCGGCGGACCGATCGCTGAAGGACCATGACCGCGTACCAGCCGAAGATGGCGAGCAGGGTGAAGACCGGATTGGTGCGGGGGCCAACCAGCAGCAGCAGCAGCGCCAGGCGCACGGTCTCGAGCAGCGAGAGCGGGAAGTTGCGAATGTAGTCGGCGCGGCAGCGCGCGAACCAGTTCTCCTCGTGCGGCTCGACGTGATGTCGCGTGAGCGCCAGCAGGCTCAGCGGCGTCTCGACGATCAGCTTGCGCCCTGGCGGAGAAGAAACGACCATCCAGCAATGCCCCCAATGTTCCGGCCCGTTTCGTTGAACGGCCCGGCTTATCCCTATGTCTTGCAATTCGGGTGGGGCAGGTAAGCGAAGTTCCCTAGTATCTGGTTAAAGCACCTGTCCGGTGGGTAACCTTGCATTCATATCCGATGCATCTGCCGGATACTTGGCACCGATGAAGTAAAGGCCGTCTGCGGGTGCGTTGAGGCCCAGGGCCTGGCGATCGCGCGCCGCGAGGACTTCGGCCATACGCGCCTCGGGCCAGCGACCGAGCCCGACCAGCGCGAGGCAGCCGACCATCGAGCGCACCTGGTGGTGGAGGTAGGATCGTGCCTCGGTCTCGACGATCACCGCCTCGCCCTCGCGGCACACGTCGAGCCGATCGAGCGTCTTCACGGGGCTCGCCGACTGGCAATGGGCCGAGCGGAAGGTGGTGAAATCGTGGTGTCCGATCAGCGCCTGCGCGGCGCGATGCATCGCTTCGGCATCGAGCGGCTGTTGGACCAGCCAGGCCTGGCCGCGATCGAGCGTCAGCGGCGCGCGGCGGTTGACGATGCGATAGCGGTAGGCGCGGCCGAGGCAGGAAAAGCGCGCGTGCCAGTCGTCGGGCACCACCTCGCAGCCGATCACCGCGACCGGGGCGGGGCGCAGCTTGGCGTTGAGCGCTTCCTGCAGGCGGAACGGGGCCAGGTCTTTCTCGATGTCGACATGCGCGCGCATCGCCAGCGCGTGGACCCCCGCGTCGGTGCGGCCCGCGGCGTGCATGATTATCGTTTCGCCGGTGACCGCATGGGCGGCATCCTCGACCGCCTGCTGCACCGAGGGCCCGTGCGACTGCCGCTGCAGTCCCATGAACGGGCGGCCGTCGAATTCCAGGGTCAGCGCGAAGCGGGTCATTTCTGGCCGTGCTGCTTGAGCGAGCTACCCGCGGGAATCGGCTTGCCGCGCAGCAGTTCGGCGAGGTCCATCGCCGGCTTGCCCTGGCGCTGGATGCGTGTCGGGCGGATCGCGCCCTGGCCGCAGGCGATCGTCAGCTTGTCGTCGATCACCGAGCCCGGCCAGCCACCGCCTTCGACGATCTCGGCAAAGAGCACCTTGTAGCGCTCGCCCTCGAATTCGAAGAAGGCGCCGGGCACGGGCGCGAAGCCGCGGACCTGGCGCTCGACCTGCGGGGCGGGCAAGCTGAAGTCGAGCAGGGCCTCGGCCTTGTCGATCTTCTTGGCATAGGTCACCCCGTCCTCGGGCTGGATCTCGGGCGGATAGGCGGCGAGGTCGGACAGCACCTGTACGGCCAGCCGACCGCCGATCTCGGCCAGTTCCTGGGTCAGTTCGCCCGTGGTCTTGCGTTCGATCGGCGTGCGCTCGATCGCCAGCATCGGCCCGGTGTCGAGCCCCGCCTCCATCTGCATGATCGTCACCCCGGTTTCGGCATCGCCGGCCAGCACCGCGCGGTGGATCGGCGCAGCGCCGCGCCAGCGCGGCAGCAGCGAGGCGTGGATGTTGATGCAGCCGTGCCTGGGCGCGTCGAGCACCGCCTGCGGCAGGATCAGGCCATAGGCTGCGACCACCGCGACGTCGGCGTTCAGCGCGGCGAACGCGGCCTGTTCCTCGGCGCTCTTGAGCGAGACCGGGTGGCGCACTTCGATCCCGCGCGCCTCGGCCTCGCGCTGGACCGGCGAGGGGGTCAGCTCCTTGCCGCGGCGGCCACCGGGGCGCGGCGGCTGGCTGTAGGCTGCGACGACCTCGTGCCCGGCCTCGGCCAGCGCGATCAGCGCCGGCACGGCGAAATCGGGGGTTCCCATGAAGATGACGCGCATATGCGAAAGGCTTTCCCTATGAGCGCATGCGCCCTATCTGGGCGGGGATGGCATCGCAAGAGATCGAGACCCTGACATCCGTCCTGTCGCGCCTGCCGGGGCTCGGCCCGCGCTCGGCGCGGCGCGCCGTGCTGTGGCTGATCAAGCGGCGCGAAAGCTCGCTCGTGCAACTCCTCGACGCGCTCGCCGCTGTGCGCGAAACGCTCGTCGAGTGCCAGACCTGCGGCAATGTCGACACCAGCGATCCTTGCGCGATCTGCGTCGATCCGCGCCGCGACCAGCGTTCGCTCTGCGTGGTCGAGGACGTCGCCGATCTCTGGGCGCTCGACCGCGCGCGGCTGTTTACCGGCCGCTACCACGTGCTCGGCGGGCGCCTGTCCGCACTCGACGGGGTACGGCCCGAGGACCTGACGATCGGCCGGCTGATCGACCGCGTCGCCCAGGGCGGGATCGACGAGGTCGTCCTGGCGATGAACGCCACGCTCGAAGGCCAGACCACCGCGCACTACATCGCCGAGCGGCTCGAGGCCTACCCGGTGCGGCTGACCCAGCTCGCGCATGGCCTGCCCGTGGGCGGCGAGCTCGACTATCTCGACGAGGGGACTCTGGCCCAGGCCTTGCGCGCCAGAAGACCCGTCGGCTGATGTTGCGAATTTAAAGCTTCGCCATTATCTGGCCCTCATGGCCATCCGCGAAATCATCGAGATTCCCGACCCGCGTCTCAAGCAGGTCTCCGCCCCCGTCGAAACCTTCGACGACGACCTCAAGACGCTCGTCGCCGACATGTTCGAGACGATGTACGACGCCCCCGGCATCGGCCTCGCGGCGATCCAGGTCGGCGTGCCGCTGCGCGTGCTGGTGATCGATCTCCAGCCCGACGACGAGGATGCCGAGCCCGAGGTCTGCACCGCCCACGGCGATCACCACCACACGCACCAACCGACCAAGAAGGAACCGCGGGTCTTCATTAACCCCGAGATCCTCGATCCGTCGGAGGAGCTGTCGGTCTACAACGAAGGCTGCCTCTCGGTCCCCGAGATCTACGCCGAGGTCGAACGCCCCGCACGCATTCGCGCGCGCTGGCAGGATCTCGACGGCAAGGTCCACGAGGAGGAGATGGACGACCTCCTGGCCACCTGCCTCCAGCACGAGATGGACCACCTCGAGGGCATCCTGTTCATCGACCACCTCTCGCGCCTCAAGCGGCAGATGGCGATCAAGAAGCTCGAGAAGCTGCGCAAGGCGGCTTGATCGAAACAACCTGCCATCCCCGCGAAAGCGGGGATCGCTGGCGGTATCGCTGCACCCTCACCCCATCGTCACCCTGACTTGTTTCAGGGTGACGAGGAAGCTTTGGGGCAGCACAGCAAATCGGCCGCGGCAGCAATCCACAGCTTCCTTGCAAGCGGCTTTTCTGTCGACTTCGTTCGATGTATGTTCCGGTGATGGATATCGTCATCGCTCTCGTCGCGCTCGCTATCGGCCTCGGTCTGGGCTGGTTCTTCGGCTCCCGGCCCGCCACCGAATGGCGCGCGCGCTTCCAGGCGCGTGACACCGACGCGCGCGAACTCGACGAGAAGTTCCGCCGCGCCATCGCCGAGCTCGCCGGCGCCAGCGAACGCGCCAGCCGCGTCGATTCCCTGGCGGCCGAGCTGGCCCAGGCGAACGAGCGCAACGCCGCGCTCCAGGGCCAGTTCGCCACGGCTGCGACGCGCGCCGACAGCGCCGAACGCCTTGCCGCCGAACTGCCCGAGCTGCGCGCCTCGCGCGAGGCGCTGGCCGCCGAGCTGGCGACGCTCAAGGCCAATGCCTCGAACTTCGACGAGAAGCAGCGGCTGCTGCTCGAAGCGCAGGAAGCGCTCAAGAAGGAATTCCAGGTCGCCGGCGCCAAGGTCATGGAAAACGCCCAGAAGGCCTTTCTCGATCGCGCGCAGGAACGGTTCACCGTCTCCGAGCAGCGCAGCGAGGAAAAGCTCAAGGCGCTGCTGGCACCCGTGGGCGAGCGGCTCAAGAGCTACGAGGACCAGGTCTCGACCCTGGAGAAGCAGCGCGTCGACGCCTTCGGCCAGCTCGCCGGCGTGATCGAGGGGCTGCGCACGGGCCAGGAGGAAGTCCGGCGCGAGGCGCAGCGGCTCGGCAATTCGCTGACCAATGCGCCCAAGGCGCGCGGGCGCTGGGGCGAACGCGCGCTGCAGAACGTGCTCGAACAGTGCGGGCTTTCGGAACACACCGATTTCATCACCGAACATTCGATCGACACCGAGGAGGGCCGGCTGCGGCCCGACGCGATCGTGCGCATCCCGGGCAACAAGCAACTGGTGATCGACGCCAAGGTCTCGCTCAACGCCTATCAGTCGGCCTTCGAGGCGAACGACGATGCGGTGCGCAAGGCGGCGCTTGACCAGCATGCGAAGTCGATGCGCAACCACGTGCAGACTTTGGGCACCAAGAGCTATCAGTCGCAGTTCGAGGATGCGCCCGACTATGTGGTGATGTTCGTGCCGGGCGAGCACTTCGTCGCCGCCGCGCTCGAACACGATCCCGAGCTCTGGGACTTCGCCTTCCGCAACAAGGTCCTGCTGGCGACGCCGACCAATCTCGTCGCGATTGCGCGCACGGTCGCGCAGGTCTGGCGCCAGGACGGCCTCGCCCGCGAGGCGCGCGAGATCGGGCGCATGGGCGGCGAGCTCTACGACCGTCTGGCGACCGCCGCCGATCACCTCAAGGGCGTCGGCGCGGGGCTCGACCGGGCGGTGCGCAAGTACAACGATTTCGTCGGCAGCTTCGAACGCAACGTGCTCTCGTCGGGCCGGCGCCTCAAGGACAAGCACATCGAGATCGGCAAGCGCGAGATCGAGGAAGTGCCGCTGGTCGAGAGCGCGCCGCGCTATGCCGAGAGCGCCGCGATGGAACCTGCCGTGCCGCTGCTGGTTGAAACCGAACAGGAATAGGCAGCGAAAGGAAGCGGATGCGGTATCTCGGTCTTGGAAGTCTGACGGCCCTGGCTCTGCTCGCGGGCTGCAATTCGGAACCCAAGCCGCCGCAGGCGCCGCCCAGCGATGCCACCAGCGCCGCGTCCACGCCGATGCCCGCGGCCAATGCCGCCGATCCCGATCCGACCAAGGTCGCTGCGCTCTGGCTCGACGCCCAGGTCGAGCCGCGCCAGCCGGGCAAGTGGGCGCCGCGCGACGAATGCGGCGGCCTGCCCGGCGCGCGCGCCTTCCGCGAGAAGCTCGCCGCCGCGGTTCAGGCGCGCGATGCCGAGGCCATCGCCGCCATGGCCACGCCCGACATTCGCCTCGGCTTCGGTGGAGAGGATGGCAACAAGCGCTTCCTCGCCGCGCTCAAGGCGCCCGACGGCAAGCTGCTGAACGAACTCGCGGCACTGCTGCCGCTCGGCTGTGCCGGCAGTGACGGCGGCGGGCTGACGATCCCCTGGTACTTCCAGCAGGAACTCGGCGACGTCGACAGCGGCTCGGCCATGCTGGTGACCGGCGTAGACGTGCCCTTGCTCGCCGAGCCCAAGCCCGGGGCCGCGCCTGGCGAAAAGCTTTCGTGGGATCTGGTGTCGCTGACCAAGGGTTTGACGCCCGGCGCTCCGTTCCAGCAGGTGAAGAGCGCTTCGGGCAAGACCGGCTTCGTCGCCACCGACAAGCTGCGCAGCCTGCTGGCGCATCGCCTGCTGGCGGTGAAGCAGGGCCAGGAGTGGAAGATCACGGCGGTGCTGGCGGGCGATTGAAGCCTTTGGTCCCGCGATGAGGTAGGCGCGAAACGCCAATTGTCATCATCCCCGCGGCTCGCGTGAAACCCTATTTTCGCGCCAGCTTCGCGGAATGCTTGTCGCTCTTCAAGGTCAGCCGATCGCCGCTGAGCGTGGCCGCCGGTATCCCGCCCAGCAGATCGTTCAGGGCACGTTCCTGATCCATCTTGCCTTCGCAGAACATCCGCGTGCTCATCAGCGGGCCGACCACGAGCTTGCCGGCTTCCCCGCGCCAGGTGCCGCCCAGGCGGTTGCAGCCAGCGCTCGCCACCAGGCGATCGGCGCGGAAGGTCAGCGTGGCTTCGCCGACCGGCGGCGCGCCGTCGATCGCGGTCACGCGCCAGTCTGTGTCGGCGAGCGAAGGGGCGGTTCCGGTCGGCGCCGTGACGCAACCGGCGAGCAGCGCGGGCAGGGCGAGGAAGGCAAAGGCTTTGCGCATGGTTCGTCTCCTGACCGTGCGACCCTACGCCTTGGGCCGCAGGTGCGCCAGCGCCTCGTAGGCGAGCACCGCGCCGGCCACCGCGGCGTTGAGGCTATCGGCGCGGCCGAGCATCGGCATGTGCACGCGCAGGTCGCAGGCCTTTTCGTAGTCTTCCGGCAGCCCGCGCGATTCGTTGCCGACCATCAGGAAACACGGCCGGGCGTAGGGCGCGGTGCGGTAGTCGGTCGAATCGCGCAAGGAGGCGGCGACGAGCTGGCCGTCTCCGGCGCGCAGCCAGGCGTGGAACTCGTCCCAGCGCGCCTGGGCGATGGTCTGGGTGAACACGGCGCCCATGCTCGCGCGCACGGCCTCGACCGAGAAGGGATCGGCGCAGTCGTCGATCAGGATCAGTCCCCCTGCGCCGACCGCGTCGCCGGTGCGCAGCATCGTGCCGAGATTGCCCGGATTGCGCAGCGCCTGGGCGACGAGCCAGATCGGGGAGGCGTTGCGGTCGATTTGCGCGAGGCTCGTGTCGAATTCGGCGAAGACGCCGGCGACGGCCTGGGGGTTGTCCTTGCCCGTGACCTTGGCGAGGATGTCCTCGTCCATTTCGATCACCTCGCCGCCCGCGGCCGAAACGTCGGCAATCAGCGCGTCGAGCAGCGGGTGGGACTCGCGTTTGGTGGCCATGACCAGCATTTCGGGCAGCCGGCCCGATTCCCGCGCGTCGGTGAGCAGGCGCAGGCCTTCGGCGAGGAAGCGCTGTTCCTGCTTGCGGTGCTTCTTCTCGCGCAAGGAGCGGAGGAACTTGACCGTGGGGTTGGAGAAGCCGGTGATCGTGCGGAGCATGGGGCGTGCCCTAGGCGGTTTCGCCCGATCCGTCATCCCCGCGAAGGCAGAGGCTCAATCCTCGCCGAAGCCGTCCTTGACCAGGCCCGCCAGCTTCAGCAGCGCGGCTTCGGCACCGTCGCCGCTGACGGCGATCTCGATCGTGTCGCCCTTGGCGGCACCGAGCATCATCAGGCCGAGGATCGATCCGCCGGCGGCGTCGCTGCCGTCCTTGCTGACCTGGACCTGCAGCCCTTCGGGCAGCAGCGCGACCATGTTGACGAACTTGGCGCTCGCGCGTGCGTGCAGGCCGCGCTGGTTGATGATCTGGACGGTTTCCTTGAGCGCGATCATGCCTGCTCCCTCATGCATGTTGGCCCTTTAGGCGTGCTGCCCCCTCAGGCATGTTGACCAAGGTACTCGGACGCCATGGTGATGTAGTTGCGGCCGGCGTCACGCGCGGCGATCGCCGCGTCGGTCACCGACATGCATTCGCGCGCCTTGGCGAGGCGGATCAGCATCGGCAGGTTGATCCCCGCGATCACCTCGACCCGGCCGGCCTGCATCAGCGAGATCGCCAGGTTCGACGGCGTGCCGCCGAACAGGTCGGTCAGGATGATGGCACCTTCGCCGCTGTCCACGCGCTTGATCGCGGTCGCGATCTCGTGGCGGCGACGTTCCATGTCGTCATTGGGTCCGATGCACACGGTCGCGACCGCCTCCTGGCGGCCAACGACATGTTGCATCGCATTCACGAACTCCTCGGCAAGATTGCCGTGGGTCACCAGGATCATACCGATCATGCTGGAAATTTGCTCCGAAGGCCCTGCGAAACCGCCTGGATAGCGTTATGTCTTCTCACGATGCCTGGCCTCCCTCGATGAGGTCGGCGGCTCGCGAGCCCAGGTTGCGGTGCAGCAATGTGGGCGAAAAACCGGCGGCACGCAAGGCCGCTGCGATTTGTTCGGCGACGAACACCGATCGGTGCCGTCCGCCCGTACAGCCGAAGGCGATGTGGACGTAGGCCTTCCCTTGCGCCTCGTAGCGGGGCAGCAGCAGCAGCAGCAGATCGCGGATGCGATCGTAGGCCTCGGGGAAGGCGGGATCCTGGCGGATGTGCTCGCCCACGGGCGCGTCCTTGCCCGTCAGCGGGCGCAGCTCGTCGACCCAGTGCGGGTTGTCGAGGAAGCGCATGTCGAAGACGAGGTCGGCGACCGGCGGCATACCGCGCGAGAAGCCGAAGCTCGAGACGGTCAGGGTCAGCGGCTGATCGGTCGGCGTGAAGCGCTCGCGAATCACCTGCTGAAGGTCGTTGGTCGAATAGGCGGTGGTGTCGATCACGCCGTCGGCCCAGCGACGCAGCGGTTCGAGCAACTCGCGCTCGGCCAGGATGCCCGAGGCGACGGGCATGTCGGCGGCCAGCGGATGCCGCCGCCGCGTTTCGTTGTAGCGCCGTTCGAGCTCGCGGCTCGCGCAGTCGAGGAACAGGGTGGTGACTTCGAGATCCGCGCGCTTGGACAGCTTCTTGACCCGCTCGATGATGTCGTGCGGGTTGAAGCCGCGGGTGCGTGCGTCGAAACCGATTGCCAGCGGCGGGCGGTCGGCGGGCGCTGCCTGGGCGGATTGCGACGCCGTCGTGTCGATCAGGCGTTCGAGCAGGCGGACGGGGAAGTTGTCGAGCGCTTCCCAGCGCAGGTCCTCGAGCACGCGCAGCACGGTCGTCTTGCCCGCGCCGAGCAGGCCGGTGACCAGCAGGATGCGCTGAGGGCCCTGGGGCAGGCCTTGGCCGGGAGCGGCGTCAGGGGCGGCCTGGGCTGTGCCGCTATCTTCGATATCGCTGGGCATGGATCGCGGAAGTTTGCGCTTCTCACCAAAGAAAGGGAAGGGCCAAGGGATGGCTTTTACCCCAGCGAGACTTAACCCTAGCTGAGTCCGTAATAGGTAAGTGCCCGTTCCGCCTTGAGATGCAGCACCGGTCCCTCGGGCGACAGCCGCAGCATCGGCAGGGCGATGTCGGCACGCGTGACCGTCTCCGCCGTCTCGACGAAGCGCGGCGCTCCGGGATCGAGCACGAGCACCAGCGCGACCGGAGCCGCGTCGCACACCGCCTCGCGCAATAGGCCGAGATTGCGCACCTCGATCAGCCCGCGCGTGTTCGGATGCGGCATGGCGTGGAGCCGGCCCTGGCGCGTTTCGAGAAGCACGCCGTCGTCGCCGATGAGCAGGGCGCCGCGGTCGATCAGCGCCAGGGCCAGGCTCGACTTGCCCGTGCCCGGCGCGCCCTCGATCAGCAGGGCGCGGCCGTCGATCGCGACACAGGTGGCTTGGTGGGGAAGTGCGCTCATGCGCCGTCCCAGGCGGGCAGGTCGATCACCAGTCGCGCGCCGGGCTGGCCGTCGAAGCGATCCTCGGCGCTGAGCGTGCCGTAATGCGCCTCGACGATCGTGCGGGCGATGGCGAGGCCGAGGCCCGAGTGGCTGCCGAAATCCTCGCCCGCCGGGCGCAGCGAATGGAAGCGCTCGAACACCTTCTCGCGCTCGCTTTCGGGAATGCCGGGGCCGTGGTCCGACACCGCGATGCCGACGCGCTCGTCGTCGCCGGTGATGCTGACCTCGATCGTGGCGCCCGGCGGCGAGAACGAGACGGCGTTGTCGAGCAGGTTCTCGAGCACGCGCTCGAGCCGCGCGGCGTCGCCGGGAACCACGCAGGCGCCCGCGCGGCGATGGGTAACCTCGATGCTGGTCTCGCCGTTGACCCCGCGGCTGTCGCGCGCGGTGACAAGCCCGAGCACGAGCTGGACCATGTCGACCGGCTCGAAGGTCGTGCGGCTGAGTTCGGCGTCGATGCGGCTGGCGTCGGCGATCTCGGTGACGAGCCGGTCGATCCGCTGGACGTCGTGGCTGGCGATGGCGAGCAGCTGGCGGCGCAGTTCGGCATCCTCGACCCGGTCGAGCGTCTCGAGCGCGCTGCGCAGGCTCGCCAGAGGGTTCTTGATCTCGTGCGCGACGTCGGCGGCGAAGCTCTCGACGCCGTCGATCCGCTGGCTCAGCGCCGCGCTCATGTCCGAGATCGAGCGCGCGAGCATGCCGATCTCGTCGCGCCGTTCGGGCAGGCGCGGTACCACGACCTGGCGGTCGCGCCCCAGCCGCACGCGGATCGCCGCGCGCACCAGCAGGCGCAGCGGCTGGATGATCGTGCGTGCGAGGAACAGCGAGAGCAGGATCGAGACGAGCAGCGCCGCGCCGACGATGATCGCCAGGGTCTGGCGCGCGTCGCGGATGTTCTGGGTGATGTCGGGCGAATTGCGCGTGGTCAGCAGCACGTCGCCCTTTTCGCCGACGGGCGCCGCGGCGGTGATCACCGGCGTGCGATCGGGCGCGAGCCGCTGGCGCATGACCGTGGCCTTGGTCTCGCGCGCCTCGGCGATCTCGGGGAAGCCCGCGGCCTTGTCCGATTCCTCGTAGTTCGGGATCGGCGGCGCGCGCACGAGGAAGTCGAGGCTGCGGTCGAGCCCGCGCGCCGCGTGCATGTACCAGGGCTCCTTCTCGGGATCGACGAAGGTGAAGGCCGGGCCGACGAGCTCGAAGCTGTCGGCGATCAGCTTGTCCTTGCGATCGTAGAGCCGGATGCGCAGCTTCTGCTCGGCGCCGACACGCAGCAGCAGCGCCTTGCGCTTGGTGCGGTTGAGCGGGCCGAGGGCATCGGCGGTGATCTGCACTTCGGCGCGCGCCAGGCCGAAACGCTCGGCGATCAGCCGGTTGCGATAGGTGTCGAGGTAGAACACCGAGCCCGCGAGCAGCACCAGCGCGACGACGTTGACCGCGAGGATGCGCGAGGTAAGCGAGACGCGCCGCGTCCAGAACAGCCGTTCGGGGATCAGTTCGTCGGCGTCATCCGCCATCGGGGTCAGCCATCGGTGAACGAATAGCCGGCGCCATAGAGCGTATCGATCGCCGCGAAGGTCGAATCGACGCCGCGGAACTTGCGGCGCAGGCGTTTGATGTGGCTGTCGATCGTGCGGTCGTCGACGAAGATGTCGTCGCTGTAGGCCGCGTCCATCAGCTGGTTGCGGCTCTTGACCACGCCCGGCCGCATCGCCAGCGATTCCAGGATGAGGAATTCGGTGACGGTCAAGGACACGGCCTTGCCGTCCCAGGTGACGCTGTGGCGCGCGGGATCGATCGTCAGCCGGCCGCGCTGGATCGGCTCGGGCAGGCCCTCGGGCACGGGCTCGTCGGGCTCGGCGCGGACCAGTTCGGTGCGCCGCAGGATCGCGCGGATCCGTGCGACGAGCAGCCGCTGGCTGAACGGCTTGGTGATGTAGTCGTCGGCGCCCAGCGCCAGGCCCAGCGCCTCGTCGGGCTCTTCGTCCTTCGAGGTCAGGAAGATCACGGGCAGCGACGAGCGGTCGCGCAGCCGCTGCAGCAGCTCGAGCCCGTCCATCCGCGGCATCTTGATGTCGAATATGGCCAGGTCGGGCGGGTTCTCGAGCAGGGCCTTCAGCGCGGTCTCGCCGTCGGCATAGACGCGCGTGGCGAAGCCTTCCGCCTGGAGGAAGATCGACAGCGTGGTCAGGATGTTGCGATCGTCGTCGACCAGCGCGATGCACTGCTGCGGCACGGGCGGCGTGGCGGAACCGGCATCGGTGGGATTGCCGGCGGGGGAAGGGGAGGCTGGCGGCTCGGCCGTGGTCACTTGCGCGCGGATCCTCGAAAACTTGCTCGGCCTTGGGTTAGCCCTTCGGGCCGCCGCTGACAACGTGGCGTGTCCTTCCCTGAGAGGCGGTGCGCGAGGGCCCGCCCCACGCCTCAGTATCGCTTGCTTCCGCCGATGATCGGCGCATGTTCCGATTTCCCTATCCGGAGTCGAAGCCCATGAGCGTCCTCAACAGCATCTTCGGCCAGTTCGGCCAGCACGTCGACGTCGCCAACCTGGCCGAAAAGCTGGGAATCCAGCCGGCGCTTGCCGAGAAGGCGATCGCGGCACTCGGACAGTCGCACGCCGAGCCGGGCGACACGATCGCCGGAGCTGCCGCCAAGACCGGGCTCGACAGCGGCGTGCTCGGCCAGATCGTCGAACAGATCGGCGGCGAAGGCTCGCTCGGCGAATTCGCGCGCACGCTCAAGGATCATCCGCAGGCTTCGGGCCTCTTCGGTCTGCTCGACCGCGACGGAGACGGCAATCCGCTGAACGACGTCACCGATCTCGCGAAAGGGCTGTTCGGCAAAGGTTAAGGAATCGGCTGCCAGGCGCGGCCCTGCTGCGCTCCTGCGGCAAGACTTTATTATATTGTGTCCACTATCCAACAGACCGTCTGATAGGTTAGACGGTCGCAAAGGTCGCGACGAAATAAAGTGCCTCATCAAGGAGGGCACCATGGACTGGCTCACCACGCTGCGACGCAGCGGGGGCATCAATGCGCTTTCGCGCCAACTCGGCGCGAGCCCGGCCGACGTCTCGGCGGCCGCTACCGCCCTGCTGCCCGCGCTTCTTGCCGGGCTGCGACAGGCGGCGGACACGCTGGGTGAGGGCGATGCCGGTGTCCAGTCTCTCGTCGACGTGCTGGCCGAACTGGGCGGCGGACAGCTTGCTGCCGACGTGATGGGACCGGGGCCGCTCGACACTGCGCCGGGCGTTCTGCTTCTCGATCGTGTTCTCGGACCCGAAGTGGCGCGCCGCGCCGTGCTGGTCGAGGCCGAGCGCAGCCAGGGACTCGCTCTCGAACTGGGTGAACGGGTTCTGCCTGCACTGGCCATGCTGGTGGGCGGGTACATCACAGCGCGCGCGGGCGGCAGCGGTGCCGAGGGCAGCGGCGGGCTCGACGAGCTCGGCGGCCTGCGCGACACGCTGACCCCCGATGCCGGCGACAGCGGCGCCGATCGCATCTGATGGCTTCGACCGCGCTGTCGCTGCTCGTGCTGACCATCGTCGCGCTGACCGCCGGCGCGGCTTTCCTCTGGCGCCGCGGCGGCGGACGCAAACAGATCGTGCTGATGCTGGTGCTCGCGGCGGTCCTGGCGATCAACGTGGCGATCTGGGTCGTGCCGACTTCGGGCGGCCAATCGCTGGCCGGAAAAGCGGCGACGCAGTAAGGCGCACAACCGCAGTATTCTTTGCGTATTTCACTATTTTATCGTCATCCCGGCGAAGGCCGGGATCCATCGGGCCATCAGGTGTGGGCACGCGATGGATCCCCGCCTGCGCGGGGATGACGGCAGGGCGCAAGCGTCGCTACGCGCCGCGAACGGCTGCCGTCACTTGATCGGGCAGTCCGGCGAGAGCCGCATGTCCAGATAGTTGTCGACCGAGCGCATCATCTCGTCGAGTTCGTTCTCGAAGAAGTGGTTGGCGCGCGGGATCTCGTCGTGATGGATCGTGATGTGCTTCTGCGTGCGCAGCTTGTCGACGAGCTTCTGCACGGCGTTCGGCGTCACCACCGTGTCCGACACGCCCTGGACGATGATGCCCGAGGCGGGGCAGGGTGCCAGGAAGCTGAAGTCGTACATGTTCGCGGGCGGTGCGACCGAGATGAAGCCGCGGATCTCGGGGCGGCGCATCAGCAGCTGCATGCCGATCAGCGCGCCGAACGAATAGCCGGCGATCCAGGTGGTCGAAGCCTCGGGATGGATCGACTGCACCCAGTCGAGCGCTGCGGCCGCGTCGGACAGTTCGCCGATGCCGTTGTCGAACGAGCCCTGGCTGCGGCCCACGCCGCGGAAGTTGAAGCGCAGGGTCGCGAAGCCGCGGTTGACGAAGGTCTTGTACATCGCCTGGGTGATGCGGTCGTTCATGGTGCCGCCCGCCTGTGGGTGCGGGTGGAGAATCATCGCGACGGGCGCGCGCGGACGCGGACCGGGCTGGAAACGGCCTTCGAGGCGACCCTCGGGACCGGGGAAAATGACTGCTGGCATTGTGGCTATACCTGGTGAATGAGAATCTCGGGCTCGCCCGCCGGGGTTCGGCTGGCGATCGGTCCGTAAGATTCTAACGGGAATTGATGCGCTATATAGAAACAGCGATCGCGAAAACAACATTTTGCCGCATGATGCTTAACGCCAAGATAGTCAGGCCATGACCGCCGACCGCATTTATCTCGATCACGCCGCCACCACGCCGCTTCTGCCCGCTGCGCGCGAGGCGATGCTGGCGGGCTTCGCGCAATGGGCCAATCCGTCCAGCCCGCATCGCGAGGGGCGCGCGGCGCGGGCGATGCTCGAGGATGCGCGCGCGCGGATCGCCGCGGCTCTGGGCTGGGACGGCGAGGTCGTGTTCACCTCGGGTGCGAGCGAGGCGCTTGCTCTGGCGCTGGCCAAATCCCGCCAGCCGCTCGCCGCGGTCTCGCCCGTCGAGCACGAGGCGGTGCTACGCCATGCCGGGGGCGCCGAGCGGCTGGCGGTCGATGACCGGGGCCTCGTCGATCCCGCCACCGTGGCGCGGACCGGGCTGATCGCCGTCCAGCAGGTCAACAACGAGACGGGAGTGATCCAGCCGCTCGAAGCCATCGCCGCGGCAGTGCGCGGAGCGGGCGGGCTGCTGCTCGCCGACTGCGCGCAGGGCGCCGGCAAGCTGGCTTTGCCCGATGCGGACCTGATCGCGCTCTCGGCCCACAAGTTCGGCGGACCGACCGGCATGGGCGCGCTGCTCGTGCGCGACTGGGCTCTGCTCGATCCGACCGGCGGCCAGGAGCGCGGCTATCGCGCCGGCACCGAGAACCTGCCCGGCGCGCTCGCCATGGTCGCCGCGCTCGAGCACGGCGCGACCTGGCTCGACGGGGCGGCCAGTCTCCGACGGCAACTGGAGCTGTCCATCGGCGAAGCCGGCGGCACGGTGATCGCCGCCGATGCCCCGCGACTGCCGACGATCGGCGCCTATCGCATGCCCGGCGTTTCGGCCGCGGCCCAGCTCATCCGCTTCGATTCGATGGGGATTGCCGTTTCGGCCGGCAGCGCCTGTTCGTCGGGCTCGCTGCGCACCAGCCACGTGCTCGGCGCC
This sequence comes from Novosphingobium anseongense, assembly GCF_037482895.1. NCBI lineage: Bacteria > Pseudomonadati > Pseudomonadota > Alphaproteobacteria > Sphingomonadales > Sphingomonadaceae > Novosphingobium > Novosphingobium anseongense. The sequence continues at coordinate 445,936 of NZ_JBBHJZ010000001.1, forward strand.
ATGGCGATCGAGGACAAGGCCGCGTCGGAGGTGATCCGCGTCAGCATCGGCCGCGAGACGACCGAGGCCGATATCGCACGTTTCCTGACGACCTGGCGCGAGATCGCCGGAACGGACCGGGCCGCGGCATGATCTATCTCGACTACCAGGCGACCACGCCGCTTGCGCCCGAGGCGCGCGAGGCCATGCTGCCCTGGCTTTCCGGCCCGGAGGCCATGGGTTTCGCGAACCCGCACAGTCCGCATCGCCCGGGCCGCGCCGCCGCCGCCGCGGTCGAGCTGGCGCGCGACCAGGTCGCGGCGTTGCTGCCGCCGGGTGGGCGCGTCGTGTTCACGGGCAGTGCCACCGAAGCGCTGAACCTCGCGATCCTCGGCTGCAAGCCGCGCCGGATTGCGGTCTCGGCGATCGAGCACGCCGCCGTGCTCGACACGGCGCGGGCCAGCGGCGCCGAGGTCGATAGGTTCGACGTCGACGGCGAAGGCCTGGTTGCGCCGAATGCCGCGATTCCGGCGGGTACCGACCTCGTCGCGGTCATGCAGGTCAACAACGAGATCGGCACGGTGCAGCCCGTCGCCGCGCTGGCCGAGGCAGCGCATGCCGCGGGGGCGCTGTTCCTCTGCGACGCCGTCCAGGGCGCGGGCAAGCTGGCACCGCCGGCGGGGGCCGACCTGATCGCGCTCTCGGCGCACAAGCTTCATGGCCCCAAGGGCGTCGGTGCGCTGTGGATCCGCGACGGGATAGAACTCGCGCCGCTGATCCACGGCGGCGGCCAGGAGGGTGGGCTGCGCTCGGGCACCTTGAGCCCCGCGCTCTGCGTCGGGTTCGGGGCCGCCGCCAAGCTGGCCGCGACGCGGCGCGAGGAAGACGCCGCGCATGTCGCCGACCTCTGGCTTCGCGCGCGCGATCGGTTCGCCGGCTGGACGCTCAACGGCAGCGCCGAGGCGCGCTGGCATGGGAATCTCAACCTGCACAAGCCCGGGCTCGACGTCGCCCGGCTGATGTCCGACCTGCGCGACCTCGCCTTTTCGGCCGGTTCGGCCTGCGCTAGCGGTTCGGGGCGGCCGAGCCACGTCCTTCGCGCGCTCGGGCTTACTGACACCGCTGCAAAAAGCTCTATTCGTATCGGATTCGGACGTTATACCCTCTCTCGGGAATTGGAGGATGCCTGCGCAAGGATCGTCGCAGCAGCGGCGGCGCAGGGAGTTTGACGTGGTCGCAGTTACGTTCATCACCGCCGAGGGCGAAAAGGTCGCTGCCGAAGCCGCCGAGGGCACGCGCCTGCTCGAGGTCGCCCAGGCCGCCGGCATGCCGCTCGAAGGCACCTGCGAAGGCCAGATGGCCTGCTCGACCTGTCACGTCGTCGTCGCGCCCGACTGGTTCGACAAGCTAAAGCCCGCTTCGGCCGACGAGGAAGACATGCTCGACCTCGCCGCCGACGTCACCCGCACCAGCCGCCTCTCGTGCCAGATCGCGCTGACGCCGGAGCTCGACGGCATCGAAGTGCGCATTCCCGGCGAAGCACGGGATATGCAGCTACGCTGAGACTTGTGGTTCGGTCGCGGACGATGGCTCCGAATCCGGAGCGGGCGTCGCTTTGTCCTTCCTGAAGAAGCGCCAGAGAAAGCGCAGCACGAGGACGACCAGCCCGATTGGCAGGAAGATCGTCAGCAAGGTGATGATCCAGGCGATGACGGTGCCCAGGATCGGACCGACGTTGCCTAGGGCTTCCTGAACCGGCGCCAGGAAGCCGCTGCGGCTTGGTGAGGGCGAACTGAACAGGGTCGATTGATAGCGGATGTTGACCCGCGCGAAATCGACCCGGCCCTGCATTTCGGCCAGCCAGCTTCGCGCCTGGTCGATCTCTTCGTTGACCTGCGCAACCCCGCGTTCGGCTTCGACGAGTTCCTGCACCGTGCCCTTGCGGGTGGAGAGAATTTCCATCAATCGATCACGCAAGACGGTCCTGGCGCGCAGACGGGCCTCGGTGTTGACGATTTGCTTTGACAGGTCTTCGCCGGAGATGCTGCTCGAAATTTCCTTGCCATCGCTTTGTCCGGCAATCTTGCTGAGTTCGGCTCCGAAGGAACGCGCGCGGGGTGAGGCAACGGCGAGTTGCAGCGAACCTGATCCGTATTCGCTTTCGCTACCTTCCTGCTGCATGTTGAGGATCCGGCAAATTTGCTGACCCTGTGCTTCACAGTAGTCGGCATGCTTCCGCTGCAATTCAGGGATGCGCTCCGATTTAAGGCGGTATCCGTAAGAGAATTGATAAGCTATCTTGGGGATACTGACCGCGATCTGTGTGGGTGACGGCGGCGGTCCCTGTGGGGCGCTGTCTTCTTTTATGTCAATAGCTGTCACTCGCGAGGGAGGCGGTGTATTATTACGTCCGAACTTTGGCAGTAGAGAAGGTTTTTCGAGGGCTTCTGCAAATCCGAATTTGTTTTGCGGCGCTGCCGATGAATAATTCGAGTATCTTTCCGAATCCTGTGGCCCCTGACTGCAGGCGGAAAGGCCTGTTATGGCGAAAAATGCCACGACAATGGATGTTTTCATCAATCACCCCAAGAGCTTCTCATAAGGTCTTCGTGGCGGTGAAATATAGTAGGCTCGTTACCGAATTCTTATGCTTTCACTTGAGAAAATCTATCAATGCTTTGGAGAAGGCCGGAATGTCCTCGGGTTTGCGGCTGGTGATGAGATTGCCGTCAACCGCGACCTCCTGATCGACCACCTCGGCACCGGCGTTCTCGAGATCGGTGCGGATCGACGGCCAGGCGGTCACGGTCCTGCCGTCGACGATGTCCGCCTCGACCAGCAGCCAGGGCCCATGGCAGATCGCCGCGATCGGCTTGTCGGCCTCGTTGAAGTCCACGATCAGGGCGATCGCGCGCGCTTCGAGCCGCAGCGCGTCGGGGTTCATCTGACCGCCGGGCAGCAGCAGCGCGTCGAAATCTTCCGCGGCGACTTCGTCGAGCCCCGCATCGACGGTCACGCTCTCACCCCAGTCCTTGTGGTTCCAGCCCCGGATTTCGCCACGCTTGGGGCTCGCGAGCACGGTTTCGAAGCCGGCCTGCTCGAGTGCCTTGCGCGGCTCGATCAGTTCGGATTGCTCGAAGCCGTCGGTGGCGAGGATGAGGACGCGCTTGGTCATGGGGAGGGGCTCCTGGACGAGGTCTGTCCTTCTTGAAGATTTGGCGGAAAAAGGCGTTCCAGCGGTTTCGCGCGGGCCGTCGCATTGCTAGGGCGGTCGGCCATGGCGAGCCCTACCCAGACCGATCCCGATCCGTTCGACGCCATCGTCGACGCGCCGTTCGACAGCGCGCTGTCCGAGCGCTACCTCGTCTATGCGCTGTCGACGATCACCGCGCGCTCGCTGCCCGATCTGCGCGACGGTCTGAAGCCGGTCCACCGCCGCCTGCTCTGGGCGATGCGCGGGCTCAAGCTCAACCCGACCGATGCCTTCAAGAAGTCGGCGCGCGTGGTCGGCGACGTCATCGGCAAGTATCACCCGCACGGCGACGCCTCGGTCTACGATGCCATGGTCCGCCTCGCCCAGGACTTCTCGCTGCGCTATCCGCTGGTCGAGGGGCAGGGCAACTTCGGCAATATCGACGGCGATAACGCCGCGGCCTATCGCTACACCGAAGCGCGGCTGACGCGCACGGCGATGCAGCTGATGGCCGGGCTCGACGAGGGTACGGTCGAATTCCACCCGACCTACAACGGCGAGGAGGAAGAGCCCGAGATCTTCCCGGGCCTGTTCCCCAACCTGCTGGCCAACGGCTCGACCGGCATTGCCGTCGGCATGGCGACCTCGGTGCCCAGCCACAACGTCGCCGAGATCATCGACGCGACCCTGATGCTGATCGACAACCCGGCCGCCGAACACGCGCAGCTCATGCAGGTGTTCCAGGGGCCGGACTTCGCCACGGGCGGCGTCGTCGTCGACAGCCCGGCGGTGATCAGCCACGCCTACGAGACGGGCAAGGGCGGCTTTCGCGTCCGTGCCAGGTTCCACGCCGCCGAAGCCAAGGCCGAGGCCGACCGCGAGGCGGGCATCGAGCGGCTCGGCAACGGCATGTGGCAGCTCGTGGTTTCCGAGATCCCCTACATGGTGCAGAAGGGCAAGCTGATCGAGCAGATCGCCCAACTGATCGCCGACAAGAAGCTGCCGATCCTCGAAGACGTCCGCGACGAGAGCGACGAGCAGATACGGCTCGTGCTGGTTCCGAGGAACCGCAACGTAGACCCTGATCTACTTAAGGAATCGCTCTACAAGCTGAGCGACTTGGAATCGCGCTTCAGCCTCAATCTCAACGTCCTCGACGCGCACCGCACGCCGGGCGTGCTCGGGCTCAAGGACCTGCTCAAGGAGTGGGTCTTCAGTCAGATCGACATCCTGCTGCGGCGCAGCCAGCACCGTCTCGACAAGATCGCGGCGCGGCTCGAACTGCTCGAAGGCTATATCATCGCCTTCCTGAACCTCGATCGGATCATCGAGATCATCCGCACCGAGGACGAGCCCAAGCCGGTGATGATGAAGGAATTCGACCTGACCGACCGTCAGGCCGAAGCGATCCTCAACATGCGGCTGCGCTCCTTGCGCAAGCTCGAGGAGATGGAACTGCGCAAGGAGCACGCCGAACTGCTCAAGGAGCAGGGCGAGCTTCAGGAACTGCTCGAAAGCCCGGCCAAGCAGCGCACGCGTTTGAAGCGTGATCTCAAGGCCTTGCGCAAGGAATATGCCGAGGATACCGAACTCGGGCGGCGTCGCACGACGATCGCCGAGGCGGCGCCGACGCGCGAGTTCTCGATGGACGCGATGATCGAGAAGGAGCCGGTGACGGTGATCCTCTCGGCCAAGGGCTGGGTGCGCGGCGCGCGCGGTCACATTGCCCTGGATGGCGACTTCAAGTTCAAGGAAGGCGACGGCCCGGCCTATGCCTTCCACGCGCAGACCACCGACAAGCTGCTGATCGCGATCGACAACGGTCGGTTCTACACGCTCGGCGCCGACAAGCTGCCGGGCGCGCGCGGCTTCGGCGAGCCGATCCGCACGATGCTCGACATCGATGCCGAGGCGCAGATCGTCGCGGTGCTGCCCTACAAGCCGAAGGGCCAGTTGCTGCTCGCCTCGAATGTCGGGCGCGGCTTCGCCGCCGAGGCCGACGAACTGCTGGCCGAGACGCGCAAGGGCCGTGGCGTCATGAACACCAAGCCTGGCGTCAAGCTGGCGCTGGTGCGCGAGATCCCCGCCGAGCACGACCACGTCGCGATCGTCGGCGACAACCGCAAGCTGGTCATCTTCAGCCTCGAGGAGCTGCCGATCCTGGCCAAGGGGCAGGGCGTCACCTTGCAGCGCTACCGCGACGGCGGGCTCTCGGACGCGATCACGCTCAAGCTTGAGGACGGTCTGAGCTGGAAGATGGGCGGCGAGACCGGGCGCACGCGCACCGAGCCCGACATGCGCATGTGGAAGGTCGCCCGCGGTGCCGCCGGCCGTCTGCCGCCGACCGGTTTTCCGCGCGATAACAAGTTCTAGGCGAGCCTAGCTCTTGCCCGCTTCCACCTGCGGGTGATTGGGCACCAGCACCAGGGTCCGCCCCTCGACCCGCCAGCTCGCCAGCCGCGAGAGCAGGTTCATGCCGATGACGTTGGTCTCGCCCAGCCCCGGCGCGATCACCGCGTCGAGGTCGCGCGCAACGACGTTGCCGAAGCGCAGCTCGTCGATGCGAGCGAGTTCGGCGCGGATCGTGCCGTTGGCGGTCTTCATCATCACCGACTGGCGCAATTGCTGCGTGGGAACCTGTGCGCCCGCCGCGGTGCTTTCGGACAGGGCCGTAAGGGTCGCGCCGGTGTCGACGAGGAAGCGATAGGGCTCGCCGTTGATCTTGGCCTGGATCCAGAAATGGCCGTCGTTGCTCATCGCGATCCGCGTCTCACCGCCGGTAACCCTTTGTTCGGGCAAGCCGATCTGGGGCAGGGCGAGGTCGTTGCCCGTGGTCAGCCGCGCGACCTGGACGATCGTCAGCAGCAGCGCCGCGACGAGCGAGAGGTTGCCCAGGCCCTGGATCAGCCCGCCGAGCCGCGGCGTGGCGCGCTTGATCATGCCACCGAGCGTGACCGCGAAGATCGCGCCGACCGCGAGTGCGAGCAAAGGCTGTTCGCGCAGGAAATCAAAGGTTTCGTGCAGGTTCACTGGCGCGTTCTAGCACGCGGAAGCTTGCTGGCGGCTGAGCGGATCACGCTCCCAGCGCCTCGTCGAGCAGCTCCTGAACCCGTTCTGCATTGGGGAAGCCCTCGGCCACCCAATGCGCCTCGACCATCAGCAGCACGCGCGCGACTTCGGGGCCCGCGGTCACGCCGCGCGCCACCACGGCGCCGCCCTTGAGCGGGAACACGGGTATCTCCCAGTCCTGCAGGGGGGCGATGTCCTGCCCTTCGAGCAGCAGCCAGTCCTCGGTCTCCTCGCGGCCGAGGTGATAGGCGAGCGCGTGGGCATTCTTGGGGCCGCTGACCCGCTCTGCGGCATGGATCAGCCGCTTCCGCTGCGCGCCCGAAAGACGAAAGCGCGCGGCGACCTGCTCGGCGAGCGGCGGATCGGGCGCGATTAGTGCCCCGAGACGGCGGATGGCATGCGGCGTAGCGCCCTGGCGCTGCTCCTCGGCCACCAGCCGCGTCAGAGCTTCGGTGTCGGCGTGCGGCAGAATGACGTCGAGCACGCCGAGTTCCTTCATCCGCGTCACGGTGGGGGCGGGATCGGGCAGGCTCAGCAGGTTGAGAACTTCCATGCCGATCCGCTCGCGCGACAGGCCCTTGAGCGTTCCGGCGAGTTCGGCACAGGCCGATTCCGATTCCTTATCAGGCGGTTGCGAGCCGAACCTGGCCTGGAAGCGGAAATAGCGCAGGATCCGCAAGTGGTCCTCGCGGATACGCTGGCGGGCATCGCCGATGAAGCGCACGCGGCGATAGCCGAGATCGGACAGGCCACCGAAGTAGTCGAACACTTCGCGCGTCGCGGGATCGGCATAGAGCGCGTTGATCGTGAAGTCGCGCCGAGCCGCGTCCTCGCGCCAGTCGGTGGCGAACTGGACCGTGGCCCGGCGGCCGTCGGTGCTGACGTCGTGACGCAGGGTGGTGATCTCGACCGGACCCTCGGGCAGCACGGCGGTGACCGTACCGTGGTCGATCCCCGTCGGCACGCTGCGGATGCCCGCCGCATCGAGCCGCGCGATCACCGCCTCTGGCACCAGCGGCGTCGCCACGTCGATGTCCTTGACCGGAATGTCGAGCAGCGTGTCGCGCACCGCGCCGCCGACGTAGCGCGCCTCTCCGTCCCCCAGCGCCGCGATCAGCGCGGCGAGATCGGCACGCTGCGTCCAGTCCGCCTCTGGCAGTTCAGCCATGCCAGCGTAGCCGGCGCGAGAGGTTGACGAGGATCGCTGCGGTGATCCCCCAGATCTGGTGCCCCTGCCAATCGATCTCGAAATAGGGACGCATCGAGCCCTCCCATTCGACCCATTGTTGCTTGTGGTTGGCGGGATCTAGCACGAAACGCGCGGGCGCTTCGAACCATTGCGCGACTTCGGTCGGATTCGGCACGATCTCCACGTCCGCGGGCACCACGCCGAGCACGGGGGTGATCGCGAAGCCCGAATGGGTCTCGTAGACGTCGCTCTCGCCGATCACGCGGACCTTGTCCTGGCGAATGCCGAGCTCTTCCCAGGTCTCGCGCCGCGCCGCCTCGATCGCGCTTTCGCCCGGATCGATCGAGCCACCGGGAAAGGCGATCTGGCCGGGATGCGAGCGCATGTTCGAAGGGCGGTGCAGCAGCAGGATGCCGGCATCGTCGCCGCGGTCGGTGAAGGCGGCGAGCACGGCGGCGGGGCGGAACTCGCTCATGCCGTCGAGCCGCTGGTCGGTCCACAGTTCGGGAGGTTCACCCGCGTGACCGATCTCATAAAGCCGGCTGAGCCGGTCGAACAGGTCGCTCATGCTGGCGTCAGTGCAAAGGTCGCGCCCTGGCTGGTCACGGTCAGGTCGCCACCTTCGATCGCGATTTCAGCCAGTTGCGCGTAAGTGCTACGATTCAGTCTGGCTTCCGTGCCATGGCGCACGCCGAGATAGAGCGCGGGCGTCTCGGGATCGCCGGCGGCGCGGATCGGATGATCGGGACCGGCGATGACGAGATCGTCGGTGTTGAGCCGGAAGACGAGGGCATCGCCGTCTCGCTTGACGTCGACCGCGACGAAGGCGGCGTCCTCGACCTCGATCGACTGCTTTTCCTGCGGCGTCACCAGCCAGTGCTGGCCCTGCGCGTCGCGCCACAGCAGCGAGGCGAAGGCGCGGATCATGGCGGCGCGGGTGATCTCGTCGCCTTCGTGGAACCAGCGGCCGTCGGCCTTGATCGTCATGAGGCTGTCGGCTTCGCGTTCCGGCGCCCATTGGTCGACCGGCGGCAGCTGGCGCGCTGCGGTCAGCTCGGCGATTTCGGCGAGGGAGAGGCCGGCAAGCTCCGGTGGCGGCTCGTAAGGCATCGGCTTGCCCTGCCATTTACCTTCCGGCCCTGCAAGGGGAGGGCCATCACATTGACCGTCCAACTCTTCCCGTCACCCTGAACTTGTTTCAGGGTCCATTTCTCCGCGTGAACCGAAGCTTTGTTGGCAGCACAACCGGGCAGCCGAGGCTATCCGCACAGGCCATGGTTGCGGCCCGATGGACCCTGAAACAAGTCCAGGGTGACAGAGAAGGGGAAAAGGGGAGGGAAAGAGTAATCCTAGCCCTTCCAAGGCCCGAGCGTTCCCTCGGCGGGCAGGACCGCCGGATTGTCGCAGCGCACGAGCAGGCGCGCGCGATCGAAGGGGCCGGGCAGGGCCCAGCCGCCGGTGGCTTCGTTGGTGAAGCCCCAGAAGCGGCCGTAATAGTCGGGATCGCCGATCATCACCTGCGGCAGCGGCGCGCGCGGGTCGAGCGCGGCGAGGCTCGCGGTCATCAGCGCCTTGCCGAAGCCGCGGCCCTGGTGTTCGGGTAGCACCGCGACCGGTCCGACCATGACCAGCGGATGCTTGCGCCCCGACGGATCGGTCAGCGCCACGGGCCAGCACTGGATCGTGCCGGCGAGCATGTCGTGCTCGTCGAGCGCGGCGAAGGAGAGGCCGCCAAGCGACTCGGTTCCCTCGCGCACCTTGTAGGCCGTGCGCTTGTGGCGGTCGGGCTCGAAGGCGCGGTCGAGCAGCGCTTCGATCAGCGCGGGGTCGACGTCGGCAAGGGGAATGATGTTGGCCATGGCCGCGCGCGGATAGGGGCGATGCGCCGGCTTGTCGATCAAGTTTACCGTTTTCCGGCCAGTTTACCGTTTGACCGGGGACAGGCGCAAAAGATGACCCGCGCCGGCCTCCTTGCCGTCCTCGAGCAGCCAGATCGAACCGTCCTCGCGTTCCTCGATCTCGCGCACGCGGTGCGACATCGGGTAGCGCGCGACTTCGCGCGCCTTGGTGCCGTCTATCGCGACGCGAACGATCGCCGAAGGCAGCATCGCCGCGATCACCGCCTGGCCGCGCCACTGCGGGAAATCGCTGCCGCGGTAGAAGATGAAATCGCCCGGCGCGATCACCGGGTTCCAGCTGATCGCCGGTTGCGCGAGATCGGGCCGGGTGGCGTTGCGCGGGATCGGGCGGCCGTCGTAGTGATCGCCGTCCGACACCAGCGGCCAGCCGTAGTTCTTGCCGGGCTCGACGAGGTTGAGCTCGTCGCCGCCCTTGGGGCCATGCTCGAGATCCCAGAGCCGCCCGCTCGCGTCGAACTGGAGTCCGAGGACGTTGCGGTGGCCATAGGACCAGATCTGCGACGTCACGCCGCCTTTTGCGGCAAACGGATTGCCCGGCGCAGGCTTGCCGTCGAGCGTGAGCCGCAGGATCTTGCCGAGATTGGCGTTGAGGTCCTGTGCCGGCGTGAACTTCTGCCGTTCGCCCGATGCGAGGAACAGGTGCTGCCCGTCGGGCGAAAAGGCTATGCGGTGCGAATAGTGGCCCTGGCCGGTGACCTTGGGCTCCTGCCGCCAGATCACCTGCAAGCCTTCGAGCTTGGGTGCGCCCTGGGTGACGAGCTTGGCGCGTCCGAGCACGGCACCGCGCGTGTCGTTGTCTCCGGCTTCGGCCCAGGTCAGGTAGACCGTGCCCGAGGTGGGGAAATCGGGTGCGAGCGCGACGTCGCCGAGTCCGCCCTGGCCGCCATAGGCGACCTGCGGCACGCCATCGACCTCGCGCACCTCGCCGCCTTCCTGCCAGAGCATCAGCTTGCCCTTGCGCTCGGTGATCAGCGCGAAGGGCGTGCCGGGCAGGAAGGCCATGGCCCAGGGCTCTTCGAACTGCGCCACCTGCGTGACGGTGAAGCCCGGATCGCCTGCGGTCTTGGCTTCGGCGGCGGCGGCCTTATCCCCTGTCGACGCCGAGCCGCAGCTTGCGAGGCCGAGCGCGGCGAGGGATAGCGGGGTCATCCATGTCGAGATTCGCATGCCCGCAGTAACGCACAGACTTCGCCTGGGTGCCACTGGCCTGATCATCGGCGTCGACGAGGCCGGTCGCGGGCCGCTGGCGGGGCCGGTCGTCGCCGGCGCCGTGCTGCTGTGCAAGCCGCGCCCGAGCGGGCTCGACGATTCCAAGAAGCTCACGCGCGATCGCCGGGCCGAGCTCGAGGCGACGATCAAGCGCCGTTGCCGCTGGGCCGTCGGCGTGGTCGAGGTCGACGACATCGACCGCCTCAACATCTTCGGCGCGACGATGGCGGCGATGACCCTGGCGGTCGAAGCTTTGTGCAGCGCGATCGGCGAGGATCCGGCCGAGGTGCTGATCGACGGCAACCTGACCCCCGCGGGCCGCAACGCCGGCTGGCGCTGGCCGGCGCGGCCGATCGTCGGCGGCGACGCGATCGAGCCCTGCATCTCGGCCGCCTCGATCATCGCCAAGGAGCACCGCGATCGCCTGATGCGCGATCTCGCGGCCGAGCACCCGCACTACGGCTGGGAGCGCAACGCCGGCTACGGCACGCCCGAGCACCTCGCCGCGCTGCGGCTGCATGGCGCGACGCCGCACCACCGCCGCTCTTTCGCGCCGGTGGCGCAATTGGAGATGTCGGTATGAGCGGATTTACGGCAGCGGACGTTCCCGACCAGACGGGCCGGACGATCATCGTCACCGGCGCCAACACCGGGCTCGGCTACGAAGCCGCCAGGGTCCTCGCGGCCAAAGGCGCGCGCGTTCTGCTGGCCTGTCGCGATCAGGCCAAGGCCGAGGCGGCCATGGCGCAGATCCGTGCCGAGGCGCCCGCCGCGGATCTCGCCTTCCTGCCGCTCGACCAGGCCGATCTCGCCTCGGTCCGCCGCGCCGCCGATCTGGCCGCGCAGGAGCCGCGGATCGACGTGCTGCTCAACAACGCCGGCGTCATGTTCCCGCCGCTGACGCGCACCAAGGACGGCTTCGAGCTGCAGTTCGGGGTCAACCACCTCGGCACTTTCGCACTGACCGGCCTGTTGCTGCCCAAGCTCGCCGAGACGCCGGGTGCGCGCATCGTCGTCACCGCCAGCCTCGCGCACAACCGCGGCAAGCTGCAGTGGGACGATCTGGGTGCCGAGAAGGGCTACAACCGCACCGCGCGCTATTCGGACAGCAAGCTCGCCAACATGCTGCACTTCGCCGAACTCGATCGGCGGCTGCGCGCAGCAGGTTCGCCGGTGATCGCGGTGGGCTGCCACCCGGGCGTCGCCGCGACCGAGCTGATGCGCCACGCCGGACCGTTCCAGGTGTTCACGCCGCTGTTCGGCCTGTTTCTCAACACCGCCGAGCAGGGCGCCTGGCCCGCGCTCGAAGCGGCGACCGCGCCGGGCGTGCAGGGCGGCGAATATTACGGGCCGCAGGGGCTCGGTGAGATGCGCGGCCGTTCGGGCCTGGCCAGGCGAACCGCCGCCGCGAAGGATCCCGAACTCGCCCGGCGGCTGTGGGACGTGTCGGTCGCGATGACCGGGATCGATCCCGGTCTGGCGCCGGCCTGAAGATTTTTTTCGGCCCCAGAGTCCACAAAGCCACACCACAAGATATCGAGTCGCAAGTCCTTGCTTGGACTCAACATCCTGTGCCGGGCTTGCTCCGTTCTCATCGTCGTTGATGCCCCGTTAACCATCGTCCGCTAGGATTCCCGCGGAGTCGCGACTTGACGCGGACTCCGCGAGGACTCACCCTAGGCAGCAATTCAAGGGGGCTTCAGCGGGCGGTATGGTTCAGGTTGTGGAAAAGACGCGGGTGCGTGCGCGCCCGCTTCGTCAGGCGCGTGACGAGCGCGTCGTGGCGAAGGATCTGCCGCTCGGGCGGATCCTCGAAGGCGACTGCATCGAGGCGATGCGCAGCCTGCCCTCGGCCTCGGTCGACATGGTCTTCGCCGATCCGCCCTACAATCTCCAGCTCGGCGGCGATCTCAACCGTCCCGACGGCAGCCACGTCGACGCGGTCACCAACGACTGGGACAAGTTCGACAGCTTCGCCACTTACGACAAGTTCACCCGCGAATGGCTGGCCGAGGCGCGCCGCGTGCTCAAGCCCAACGGCTCGCTGTGGGTGATCGGCTCGTACCACAACATCTTCCGTGTCGGCGCGATCCTGCAGGACCTGGGCTTCTGGATCCTCAACGACATCGTCTGGCGCAAGGCCAACCCGATGCCCAATTTCAAGGGCACGCGCTTCACCAACGCCCACGAGACGCTGATCTGGGCGGGCATGGGCGAGAAGGCCAAGTACACCTTCAATTACCGTACGATGAAGACGCTCAACGACGAGTTGCAGATGCGCTCGGACTGGGTCCTGCCGATCTGCTCGGGCCAGGAGCGGCTCAAGCGCGATGGCGCCAAGGCGCACCCGACGCAGAAGCCCGAAGCGCTGCTCTATCGCGTGATGCTGGCGACGACCAACAAGGGCGACGTCGTGCTCGATCCGTTCTTCGGCACGGGCACGACCGGCGCCGTCGCCAAGCGCCTCGGCCGCGAATGGATCGGCTGCGAGCGCGAGAGCGTCTATCGCGAAGTCGCGCTCGAGCGCATCGAGATGGCGCTGCCGCTCGACGAATCGGCGCTGACCACGATGCAGAGCCCCAAGGCCGCGCCGAAGGTCGCTTTCGGCACCCTGGTCGAAACCGGCTGGATCGCGCCGGGCGCGCTGCTGACCGACAAGAAGCGCAAGATGAAGGCGACCGTCCATGCCGACGGTTCGCTGCGTACCCCGGCGGGCGAGACGGGCTCGATCCATGGCCTCGGCGCCAAGCTCCAGGGCGCGCCTTCGTGCAACGGCTGGTCGTTCTGGCACCTGGAACACGAGGGCGAGATCAAGCCGATCGACGCGGTGCGGCAGCTCTATCTGCTGGCCACGGAACCATAAGCTCCGTCTGCCCCCTTTTTTCGTCACCCTGAACTCGTTTCAGGGTCCATTTCTCGGCTGGCTCTGCGGCGTCGGATGTGCGCAGGCGGCACCGTCGAGCTCAGGACGACAGCGCGGTGTTCGCGGCACGATGGATGCTGAAACAAGTTCAGCATGACGGGCTGGGAGGCTAAGGTTCGCGCATGACATACTATCTCCGCCCGATCGCGCTCGCCGAAAGTCCGCAGAGCGAGGAGGGCGAGACGCTGCGTCTGGCCGGCGGTCTCGCCTATGCCAGCCGCTTCGCGCTGATCGAGAGGTACGACGGCAAGATCGTCTCGCGGCGGCGGCTTTCGGCTGGCGATCTCAACGACTTGCCCGACGAAGTTCAGCCGCAGGTCGCGGCCTTGCGCCAGGCCCATGCGCCGCTGCAATGCGGGCCGCGCACGCTGCGGCTCGATCAGCCGCAGGTCGTCGGCATCCTCAACGTCACGCCCGACAGCTTCTCCGACGGCGGCCAGTTCCTCGACGATCCCGAAGTCGCCAATGCCCACGCCGCAGCGATGCTCGAGGCCGGTGCGGCGATGATCGACGTCGGCGGCGAATCCACCCGCCCCGGCGCAGCGGCCGTCTGGGAGGGTGACGAGATCAAGCGCGTGGTGCCCGCGGTCGAGCGTCTCGCGGCCGCCGGCGCCGCGATCAGTGTCGACACGCGCCGGCCTGGGGTGATGGAAGCCGCGCTGGCCGCGGGGGCGCACGTGATAAACGACGTCTCGGCCCTGCGCCACGATCCGCGCAGCCTCGAATTCGCCGCAAGCTCAGGTGCGCCGGTGATCCTGATGCACGCACCGGGGGATGGCGAGGATCTGCATGCGGGCGGCACCTACCGCGACGTCGTGCTCGACGTGTTCGACTGGCTCGCCGCGCGGCGCGATGCCGCTTTGGCCGCGGGCATCGCGCGCGCCAGGATCGTGCTCGATCCGGGCATCGGCTTCGGCAAGTCGCTCCAGGACAATCTCGCGCTGATCAACGCGCTGCCGCTGTTCCACGCGCTGGGGCACCCGCTGATGCTCGGCGCCAGCCGCAAGCGGATGGTCGGCGCGCTGTCGAACGAAGCGCCCGCGCACCAGCGGCTCGGCGGCTCGCTGACCCTGGCGCTCAAGGGGCTCGATGCGGGGGTTCAGCTCCTGCGCGTCCACGATGTCGCGGAGACGGTCCAGGCCGTCCGAGTCTGGCGCGGCCTGCGCGACGCGGCGCTCACCGACTTCGGCCAGTTGCCGCCGCTTTGAAGGTCGTCGCCTAGAAGCTCGCCCCATCGACCTTCTGCAACGCGAGCGCGTCGAGATCGATGTCGGGCACGCAGCGCAGATTGACCGCGCGGATCGCAGCGCCGTTCTGCTCGCCCTCGGCGAAAGGCTCGGTGCCGCAGGTCGGGCAGAAGCGGTGCACGATCTTGTGCTTGTTGAACAGGTAGGTCTTGAGCGCCTCCTCGCCCTGATCGAGCGTGAACTGCTCGGCCGGAACGAAGGTCAGGAGGAAGCCCTTGCGGCGGCAATGCGAGCAATTGCACGACATCGCCTGCTGGGGGGCATCGCCCTGGACGGTAAAGGTCACCGCGCCGCAGTGGCAGGATCCGCTATAGGCCATCTCGATCTCCTTCTCGTATTCAGGCGACTTCGACGCGCAGTCGCGTGATCCGCGTGGTCTTGAGCAGCCAGCGGCCGCCCTGCTTCTCATAGGTGTCGTGGTAATGACCATAGCCGGTCAGCCGCGCGAAAGGCGCGCCCGGGGGCATGAAGAATCGGTCGCTGAAGACCCAGATGCCGTTCGCGGTGGTCTCGCCGGTGATCTCGATCTCGCTCTGGTGGCCCTGGTGGACCGTGACGAGGCGCGGGCCGTCGCCGGGATCGAGATTGTCGGTCTGCCACGAATCGCGGCTACGCATGACGAGGTTCATCTGCGGCATGTGATCGGCGCCCGTGACCGGATCGGTGCAGCAGCCGTGGTAGTCGAGCACGCAGTCCTCGGCGAGGATCGAGCGGACCAGCGCGCCGTCGCCCGTGTCGACCCCACGCCAGTACCTGGCCTTGAGCTGCTTGATGTCCTCGATCGCGGCGAGCCGCTCGCTTTCCGTCATCCAGCCTCTCCGTCACCTTGCGGCGATGGTAGGGCGGGTCAGGCGGCGTTGTCGATGCCGAGTTCGCTCAGCTTGCGGTAGAGCGTCGAACGGCCGATGCCGAGACGGCGCGCGACCTCGGTCATGCGACCGCGGTAGAGGCCGATGGCGAGGCGGATCACGTCGGCCTCGATCTCTTCGAGCGGGCGCAGGTTGCCGTCGGCGGTATAGAGCATCACGCCTGAGCTTTCGGGCACCGAGGCCGAGGTGCGGATCGGCTGGCCCGAACCGAGCATGTTCGAAAGCTGCGGGAAATCTTCCGAGGTCAGCGCATCGCCGTCGCAGAACACCGCGGCGCGGAACAGTACGGCCTGGAGCTGGCGGACGTTGCCCGGCCAGTCGTAGGCAGAGAGCAGCGCCAGCGCACCGTCGGTGATGCCGAGCTGACGCAGGCCCGGCTGTTCGCCGATGCGTGCGAGGAAATGGCGGCAGAGCGTGGACATGTCGCCCGGACGCTGGCGCAGTGGCGGCAGCGAGAGCGACACGCTCGAGATCGCCTGGAGCAGTTCGGGCAGGAAATGCCCGCCCGCGACCATGTCCTTGAGCGGCAGGTTGCTCGCCGCGATCAGGCGGACGTCGACTTTGAAGCTGTAGGGCGCGCCGATCGGGCGCACGTCGCCGCGCGTCAGCGATTCGACGAGGCGTTCCTGCATCGCCAGCGGCAGCCGGTCGATCTCGTCGATCGCGAGCGTGGCGCCGTCGCACTGCTGGATCGCGCCGATCTGGCGATCGAAAGCGCCGGCGAAGGCGCCCTTCTCGTGGCCGAACAGCACCGATTCGATCGAATTGACCGGGGTGGTGCCGACGTTGACGATCCGCAGCGGCGTCTTCGCGCGCGGGCTGGCCGCGTGCATCGCGCGGATCAGCATTTCCTTGCCCGAGCCGCTCTCGCCTTCGATCAGCACGGGCGAGTGGCTGCGCGCGGCCTTGGCCGCGACGGCGAGCGCCGCGCGGAAGGTCGGTGCGGCGCCGATCATCGCCTCGAAGTCGGGATTCGAGGGCATCTTCTCGGTGAGCGGGGCGAGCTCGTCGCGCGGGGCCTCGCGCGTGGTGGCGCTGCGCAGGGCTTCCATCAGGCGTTCGGGGGCGACGGGCTTGATCAGATAGTCGGTGGCGCCGGCGCGCATCGCCTCGACCGCGAGCAGCGGCGAGGCGCTGGTCGTCAGCATGAGGATCGGCAATTGCGGGCGGCGCGACTTGAGTTCGGCGATGAGGCCGCAGGCGTCGTCGCCGGGCACCCACTGGTCGAGGATGATCGCGGCCAGCTGCATGCCCTGGCGCGTGCCGAGCGTGGCGATCGCGGTTTCCGAATCGCGGGCGATGATCGTGCGCCAGCCCTCGCGTGCGGCGAGCGCCGAGATCAACCGGCACTGAGCCGGTTCATCGTCAATCAGCATGAGCAGGCGCTGCTCGAGTTCAGCCATGGTGCTGCGCTTATCCATCCCCTGTGAGCCATCGTGGATAGCGCGATCGGGTAAAGACGGGATTAAGGCTAAGCTTTCGGCTTCCTGCGCGCGGGTGCCGCCCACGGTTAAACCGGGCCGACTAGAACGGACGGGACTTGAGCGATGACCGGAGGGACGATAGAGGCGGGGCGAACACGATTTTCCAGTTCCAAGGATCGAAGACATGGCATCGGGCAACGACATGAAGGCGGCGAACGAAACCTACGAGGGTTTCATCGGCATGGTTAAGTGGGGCTCGATCGCCGTTGCGCTCATCGTGATCCTGGTCGTCGGCCTGATCGTCTCGCACAAGTGACCCTGCGGCTCGCCGTTCCCGCCGAACGGGAAAACGGAGAGTCACGGATCGCTGCGACACCGGAAACGGTTCGCAAATTCATCGCGCTTGGCGCCAGCGTCGCGGTGGAAACCGGCGCTGGGCTGAGTGCATCCCTATCGGATGAGGATTTCCGGGCAGCCGGCGCCGAGGTGGCGCCGCTGCCCGAAGTCAT
This sequence comes from Novosphingobium anseongense, assembly GCF_037482895.1. NCBI lineage: Bacteria > Pseudomonadati > Pseudomonadota > Alphaproteobacteria > Sphingomonadales > Sphingomonadaceae > Novosphingobium > Novosphingobium anseongense. The sequence goes on from NZ_JBBHJZ010000001.1 coordinate 463,466, forward strand.
GCGCGGCGCGCAGGTCGTGCTCGGCGTGCAGGCCCCCGATCCGGCGCTGCTGGCCGGCGCGGCCGCGGGCGCCTGGATCGTCGCCACGCTCGATCCGTTCGCACGGCGCGAACGGATCGATGCCTATGCCGCGGCCGGCTTCGAGGCGCTGGCGATGGAATTCATGCCGCGCATCACGCGCGCGCAGTCGATGGACGTATTGTCCTCGCAATCGAATCTCTCGGGCTACAAGGCGGTGATCGAGGCGGCCAATCTCTATGGCCGCGCCTTTCCGCTGATGATGACCGCCGCGGGCACGGTCAGCGCCGCGCGGGTCTTCGTCATGGGCGTCGGCGTCGCGGGCCTTCAGGCGATCGCCACGGCGCGGCGCCTGGGCGCGCAGGTCTCGGCCACCGACGTGCGTTCGGCAACGCGGGAGCAGATCCTCTCGCTTGGCGCCAAGCCGGTCTTCGTCGACAGCGTTGCGGGTATCGAGGGCGAGGGCGCGGGTGGTTATGCCACCGAGATGTCGCCCGAATATCAGAAGGCCCAGGCCGAACTCGTCTCGGCGCACATCGCCAAGCAGGACATCGTCATCACCACGGCGCTGATCCCCGGCCGCGCCGCGCCGCGACTGGTCAGCGACGCGCAGATCGCCTCGATGAAGCCGGGCAGCGTGGTGTTTGACCTCGCCGTGGCGCAAGGCGGCAATGTCGAAGGCGCGGTGGCCGACGAGGTGGTCGAGCGTCATGGTGTCAAGATCATGGGGTTCGCCAACACCCCGGCGCGACTGCCGGCCGACGCCTCGGCGCTCTACGCGCGCAATCTCTACAACTTCCTCTCGGCTTTCTGGGACAAGGAGGTGGGCAAGCCCGTGCTCGACGCCGAGATCGGCGATGCCGTGCGGCTGACGCGCGGTGGCAGGGTGGTGAGCGAGAGGTTGGCGGGGTGAGGGTTTATCGCTCCAGATCCTCCCCTGCAAGGGGAGGGGGACCGCCGGCGCAGCCGGTGGTGGAGGGGTGTCCCCGCCAGCGGTTACACCCCTCCGTCAGCGCTGCGCGCTGCCACCTCCCCTTGCAGGGGAGGATCTGAATGTTGCAAGGGGCGGAGAAGGCGCAAAAACAGGCTCGGGTCTTGCGCCGGGAGATGTCGCTGCCCGAAGTATTGTTGTGGCAGAGGCTCAAGTCACGCCCGAACGGACTGAAATTCCGCAAGCAGCATCCCGCAGGTCCCTTCGTGCTCGACTTCTATTGTCACGAGGCGAGGTTGATCGTCGAAGTGGACGGCGCCGCTCACGACATGGGCGATCGGCCCGAGCGCGACGAAGCCCGCGATCGGCATTTCCACGCGCTCGGTTTTCACATTCTGCGCATCCCTGCGACTGACGTTCTGCGCGATCCCGACGAGATTGCCGCTGCCATCCTAGCCTATGCTCTCGGGAACCACTGAATGACCTTTATCGCCATCCTCTCGATCTTCGTCCTCGCCTGTTTCGTCGGCTATTACGTGGTCTGGTCGGTCACGCCGGCGCTGCACACGCCGCTGATGGCGGTGACCAATGCGATCTCCTCGGTGATCGTCGTCGGCGCGCTGATCGCGGGGGCTTCGAGTGCGGGCTGGTCGAGCTGGCTGGGGCTGACCGCGATCGTGCTGGCGAGCATCAACATCTTCGGCGGTTTCGCGGTGACGGCGCGGATGCTCGCGATGTTCAAGCGGAAGGATCGCTGACTTGGAGCGTCACGGCCTGCCCGACTGGGCACTGATCGCCTACCTCGTTTCGGGGGTCTTGTTCATTCTCGCGCTACGCGGGCTGTCCTCGCCGACCACCTCGCGGCGCGGCAATCGGTTCGGCATGGCGGGGATGGCGATCGCCGTGCTGGTCACCTTGTTCACCCAGGCGCCGATCCCGCCGGGCCATTGGTGGCCGCGGCCGACGGCCGACGACCTGGTGACCCTGGTCAAGATCCTTGGTGCGATCGGCCTCGGCGCGGTCATCGGCCTCACCACCGCGCGGCGCATCCAGATGACCGCGATGCCGCAACTCGTCGCGGCGTTCCACAGCCTGGTCGGTCTGGCGGCGGTGCTGGTCGGCATAGCCGCCTATCTCGATCCCGGCGCTTTCGGCATTCTCGATGCGCCAGGCTTCATCGACCCGCTGAGCCGGGTCGAACTCGGCCTCGGCGTCGCGATCGGGGCGATCACCTTCTCGGGCTCGGTCATCGCTTTCGCCAAGCTCAACGGCAACATGAGCGGCGCGCCGATCCTGCTGCCCGCGCGCCATGTCATCAATCTCGGCACTGTCGCGGTGATCCTCGGGCTGACCGGCTATTTCACTCAGGACCAGGCGCCCTGGGTCTTCGTGACGATCACCGCGCTGTCGTTCCTGATCGGTTTCCTGCTGATCATCCCGATCGGCGGGGCCGACATGCCGGTCGTCGTGTCGATGCTCAATTCCTATTCGGGCTGGGCGGCGGCGGCGATGGGTTTCACCTTGCACAACACGGCGATGATCATCACCGGCGCGCTGGTCGGCTCGTCGGGCGCGATCCTGTCCTACATCATGTGCAAGGCGATGAACCGCAGCTTCGTTTCGGTCATCGCCGGCGGCTTCGGCACCGAGAACGGCGGCGGCGCGAAGGGCGAGCGGATCGACCGGCCGTGGAAGCGCGGCTCGGCCGAGGACGCGGCCTTCCTGCTGCGCGAGGCCGAGCAGGTTGTGATCATTCCCGGCTACGGCATGGCCGTCGCCCAGGCGCAGCACGTCCTGCGCGAGATGGCCGATCTGCTCAAGGCCGAGGGGGTGCGCGTCAAATATGCGATCCACCCGGTCGCCGGCCGCATGCCCGGCCACATGAACGTCCTGCTGGCCGAGGCCAACGTCCCCTACGACGAGGTCTTCGAACTCGAGGACATCCAGGGCGAGTTCGCCCAGACCGACGTGGCCTTCATCATCGGCGCCAACGACGTGGTGAACCCCGCGGCCAAGACCGACAAGTCGTCACCGATCTACGGTATGCCGGTCTTCGACGTCGAGAAGGCCAAGACGGTGATGTTCATCAAGCGCTCGATGTCGGGCGTGGGCTATGCCGGGGTCGACAACGAGGTGTTCTACATGGATCAGACGATGATGCTGCTCGCCGACGCCAAGAAGATGGTCGAGGACATCGTCAAGAGCCTGCAACACTGATGCGTGGCCTGCTCCTTCCGCTCGCGATCCTGCTCGCCACCGCCGGCTGCGTCGAGAAGATCGCCGAGAGCCGCGTGCGCTCGGCGCTGGTCCGCGCCGGCCTGTCCGAGCGCAATTCGGACTGCATGGCGCACCGCATGGTCGAGCGGCTGTCGATCGGCCAGCTCCGCAAGCTCGAGGTGCTGCAGGGCCAGAAGCGCTCGATCGCCGACTATGTCTATGCGGTCGAGCGGCTCAGCGATCCCGAAGTGCTCGGCGTCACGACCAGTTCCGCGGCCTTATGCGCAACGGGTCTCGTCCGCTAGCTGGACGCACTCGCCCGGCCTGGGCTAGGCCGGTTCCGACTTCATCATCGGAACAAAGGATCGGCCCCTTGCGCAAGATCGGCCTCATCGGCGGCATGAGCTGGTACTCGACCCGCACCTATTACGAGCACATCAACCGTGGCGTTCAGGCCAAGCTCGGCAAGCAGGCTTCGGCCCCGATGCTGATCGAGAGCCTCGACGGTTCCGAGCTCATCGGCCTTTCCACCGCCGAAGACTGGAAGCGCGCCAGCGCGGTCCTCGTCGATTCGGCCAAGCGCCTCGAGGCCGCAGGCGCGACCGCCATCCTCATCGGCTCCAACGCGATGCACAAGGTCTACGACGCGGTCGCGGGCGGGGTTTCGGTGCCCGTGCTGCACATCGCCGAATGCGTCGGCGAACGCATGGCCAAGGGCACGATCAGGAAGGCGGCGTTGCTGGGCACGCGCAACGTCATGGTCGAGAGCTTCTACCGGCAGAAGCTGATTTCCCGCGACATCGAGCTGCTGCCGCCCGAAATGGGTTTCGTCGATACGCTCGACCGCATCATCTACGACGAGCTGATCCTCGGCAAGGCGACGCGCCAGTCCGAGCGCGAGCTCAAGACGATCATCACCAACCTCGAAAAGGACGGCGCCGAGGCGATCGTGCTCGGCTGCACCGAACTCGAGATGGTGGTCGACGTCGACGCCAACGTCCTGCCGATCTTCGACTGCACGCGTATCCACGCCGATGCCGCGGTGGAGTGGATTTTGGGCGAGGGATAAGTCGTGACCCGCTCACCCCTTGCTTCCGACCTCGCCAAGTCGCGCGGGCGGCAGTTCTCGCTGGCCAGCGATCTCGCGCGCGGGCCGCGCAGCGATTACCAGCGCGATCGCGATCGGATCATCCATTCGATCGCCTTCCGCCGGCTGCGCTACAAGACGCAGGTGTTCATCGCCCCCGACGGCGATCACTATCGCGTGCGCCTGACGCACAGCCTCGAGGTCGCGCAGATCGCCCGCGTCATCGCGCGGTCGCTGGGGCTCGACGAGGATCTGACCGAGGCGCTGGCCCTCGCGCACGACATCGGCCATCCGCCCTTCGGCCATGCCGGCGAGGACGCGTTGCACGCGGCGCTCCACGCGCATGGCGGCTTCGATCACAACGCCCATTGCCTGCGCACCCTGGTGCGGCTCGAATCGCCCTATTGCGAGCATGACGGGCTCAACCTGACCTGGGAGACGCTCGAGGGCCTGGCCAAGCACAACGGCCCGCTCGGCGAGGTGAATTGGGCGCTCGCCGAGATCGACCAGGCCTGGCCGCTCGAGCTGACCACCTGGCCTTCGCTCGAAGCGCAGGTCGCGGCGATCTCCGACGATATCGCCTATGACAACCACGACATCGACGATGGCCTGCATGCGGGCTTCCTCGATCTCGACGAACTGCTCGCGCATCCCTTCGTTGCCGAGCGCTGGCAGGCGGTCGAGAAGCGTTATCCCACGGCGCCGCGCAACCGCCAGCTGCGCGAGCTGATCCGCTCGCAGATCGGGGTGATGGTCAACGACGTCCTCGCCGAGACGCGGCATCGCACCCAAGGCATGACCAGCGTCGCCGATGTCCGTGCCGCGGGTCGGGCCAGCGCCGCTTTCTCGCCCGAGATGGAAGAGGGTGAGCGCGCCTTCAAGCGCTTCATGTACGAAAAGCTCTACTACCACCCCGATCAGCTCGCGACCGCCGAGCGCGCGCGGGCGGTGACGGCCGAGCTCTATGCCGCCTATTCGCAGGAACCCGCGCTGATGGACGAAGAGTGGCACGCGAACCTGCCCGTCTACGAGCCGCAGCGCAGCCGCCACATCGCCGACTACATCGCCGGCATGACCGATCGCTTCGCGATCTCGTGCCACGCGCGGATCTATGGACGCACGCCCGAGGGCCTGCGCAATGTCTGAGCGGCTATCAGGATCTGGGCAATGAAGCCGATCCGTATCTGTCTCGTCGGGGCCACCGGCCTCGTCGGCTCGCGCATGATCGAAAAGGCGGTGATGCGGCCCGACCTGCGGCTTATCGGCGTCGCACGGCGCGAGGTCGCGCTGCCGCCCGGTGCGCGGATGGAAATGCTGATCGCCGATCCCGATAACTGGGGCGACGCGATCGCCGCGGCCAATGCCAAGGTTCTGGTCTGCGCGCTGGGCACGACCTTCGCCAAGGCCGATCGCGACGAAGCGACCTTCCGCGCGGTCGACCAGGACCTCGTGCTGGCCTGCGCGCGCCATGCCAAGGCGGCGGGGATCGGCCACATGATCCTGGTCTCGTCGGTCGGCGCCGATCGCGCGAGCCGCAGCTTCTATCTGCGCGTGAAGGGCGAGACCGAGGATGCTCTGGCCAAGGTCGGGCTCGCCCGGCTCGACATTCTCCGGCCGGGGCTGATTCGCGGGCCGCGCCAGGAGCGCCGGCTCGGCGAGCGGATCGCGATGCTGGCGAGCCCGCTGACCGATCTGCTGTTCCACGGTGGCTTGCGCCGCTATCGCTCGACCAGGGCCGATACCCTGGCCGAAGCGGTCTTCGCCCTGGCGCGCGAGAAGGCCGCCGGACGCTTCGTCCACGAGTACGACGCGATCCGCTATGCGATCCGGCGCGCGCGGGGATAATTCGCAGGTGCAGCAGGGGCCGCGGTTGACTCGTCGGCGCGGTCTTGCGCAGAGTCCCTCCCGTCGCTGACCGCGCGGGAGAGTTCCTGCGATTCGTGGAAACCCACGGCTCGCAGGGCGCCGAAGGAGCAACCGCCCCGGAATCTCTCAGGCAAAAGGACCGCGTGGGGTCGATAGCGATGCTCTGGAAAGTGTTCCGCCGCCGCATTTTGTGGGCGCGGTGGAGCCGCCGAAGGGGTAACCGGGTTCCGTCAGGGAACCTGGGAAAGCTCTCAGGTTTCCGTGACAGAGGGGGCACCGAACCGGTGTGCCAAGCTGTGCGGAGCTATGCCTTGTGAGCGAAGATTACGATAACGACGACCTCGATGCGGCAGAGCCCTTGGTACTTCCGCTCGATGGCTGGCACCGCGAACGCGGCGCCCGCATGGTCGAGTTCGCCGGCTACCAGATGCCCGTCCAGTACGAGGGAATCATCGCCGAACACCTGTGGACGCGCGAGAACGCCGGCCTGTTCGACGTCAGCCACATGGGCCAGCTGGGCGTCGCGGGTGCCGAGGGCGATTTGGCCTCCGCTGCGGAAGCGCTCGAGGCGCTGCTGCCGGGCGATATCTCGGCGCTGAAGCCGGGCCGGATCCGCTATTCGCTGCTGATGTCCGAGACCGGCGGCGTGCTCGATGACCTGATGGTGCTCAACACCGGGAAGGACTTCTCGGTCGTCGTCAACGGCGCGACCAAGTGGGACGACATCGGCCACCTGCGCGAGCATCTGCCCGACGAGATCGTCCTGACCTATTTCGACGAGCAGGCGCTGCTGGCGCTGCAGGGTCCGAAGGCGGCCGAAGCGCTGGGCCGGCTCGGTCTCGTGCCGATCGACGGCGGCACGCCGCTGGCCGAGCTCAAGTTCATGCAGGCCGACATCTACGACTGGCAGGGCAAGCGGCTCGGCGTCAGCCGCTCGGGCTATACCGGCGAAGACGGCTTCGAGATTTCGGTGAGCGCCGCCGACGTCGTGGAACTGGCCGATACCCTCGTGGCCCAGCCCGAGGTCAAGCCGATCGGCCTCGGCGCGCGCGATTCGCTGCGGCTAGAAGCCGGGCTGCCGCTCTACGGGCACGATCTCAACGAGGAGACCGATCCCGTCAGCGCCGATCTCGCCTTCGCGATCAGCAAGCGCCGCCGCGTCGAAGGCGGCTTCCTCGGCGCCGAGCGCGTGCTGGCGCTGCTCGCCGAGGGTGCCTCGGCCAAACGGGTCGGCCTTGCGCTCGAAGGTCGTCAGGCCGCGCGCGAGGGCGCGCAGGTCATGCAGGGCGACAGCCAAGTCGGCCAGGTCACCTCGGGCGGGTTCTCGCCGAGCCTGCAGCGTCCGATCGCCATGGCCTATGTCGACGCGGCGCTGGCCTCGCCCGGCACCGCGCTCGAGATCGACGTCCGCGGCAAGCGCCTTTCGGCGACGGTCGTGCCCCTGCCTTTCGTCCCCCACCGCTATCATCGCTGAGGAGCTTTCGATGAGCCGCTATTTCTCCAAGGATCACGAGTGGATCGCCATCGACGGCGATACTGGTACGGTCGGCATTACCGACTATGCCCAGGGCCAGCTCGGCGACATCACCTTCGTCGAACTGCCGGCCGTGGGCCAGGCGGTGAAGAAGGGGGACTCGGTATCGGTCGTCGATTCGGTCAAGGCCGCCTCGGACGTCTACACGCCCGTCAGCGGCGAAGTGACCGACGCCAACCCGGCACTCGCCGATGCCCCCGAACTGGTCAATGCCGATGCCGAGACCAGCGGCTGGCTGTTCCGCGTGAAGCTGGCCGACGCCGGTGAACTGGGCGATCTCATGGATGAGGCCGCCTACAAGGACTATGTCGACGGGCTGTAACCTCAAGATCCTCCCCCTGAGGGGGAGGGGGACCGCCCGCGCTGCGGGTGGTGGAGGGGTGTCCCGGCCAACGGTTTCACCCCTCCGTCAGTCGCTGCGCGACTGCCACCTCCCCTTGCAGGGGAGGATCGCTTAACCGCTCCTCCAAGGAACTCTCTGATGCGCTATCTCCCGCTCACCCCCGCCGATCGTATCGAGATGCTCGGCGTCATCGGTGCGGCTTCGGTCGACGACCTGTTCAGCGATGTGCCCGAGGCGGCGCGGCTTTCGGGGCCGATCGCCGGCCTGCCCGCGCACGCCAGCGAGATGGCGGTCGAGCGGCACATGAGCGCGCTGGCGGGCAAGAACCTCAGCTCCGGCGCGGCGCCGTTCTTCCTCGGGGCGGGGGCCTATCGCCACCATATCCCGGCCTCGGTCGATCACCTGATCCAGCGCGGCGAGTTCCTGACCGCCTATACGCCCTACCAGCCCGAGATCGCGCAAGGTACCTTGCAGGTCCTGTTCGAGTTCCAGACCCAGGTCGCGCGGCTGTTCGGCGTCGATGTCGCGAACGCCTCGATGTACGATGGTTCGACCGCCTGCTGGGAAGCGATCGCCATGGCCGCGCGCGTGACCCGGCGGAACAAGGCCGTGCTCTCGGGTGGGCTGCATCCGCACTACGTGGCCTGCGTCGAGACCATGGCGCGCTTCACCGGCGAGACGATCGACGCGCGCAAGCCGTTGCTCGAGGCCGCGTCCGATGACGCCGCAGTGATCGCAGCGATCGATGGCGAGACCGCCTGCGCGGTCGTGCAATATCCCGACATCCTCGGCCGCATTCCCGATCTCGCGGCAATCTCGGCGGCGACCCAGGCCGCGGGTGCGCTGCTCGTGGTCGTGGTGACCGAGCCCGTCGCACTCGGGCTGATCGAGGCACCCGGCCATCTCGGTGCCGACATCGTCGTGGGCGAGGGCCAGTCGCTCGGCGTCGGCCTGCAGTTCGGCGGGCCGTACCTTGGTCTGTTCGGCTGCCGCGAGAAGTTCGTCCGGCAGATGCCCGGCCGGCTTTGCGGCCAGACCGTCGACGCCGATGGTCGTCGCGGCTTCGTGCTGACCCTGTCGACGCGCGAGCAGCATATCCGCCGCGAGAAGGCCACCTCGAACATCTGCACCAATTCAGGGCTCTGTGCCCTAGCCTTCTCGATCCACATGAGCCTGCTCGGCGGTGAGGGCCTGGCCCAGCTGGCCGCGGTCAACCACGGCCGTGCGCAGACCCTGGCCAAGCGTCTGGCGCAGGTGCCCGGCGTGTCCGTTCTCAACGACGCCTATTTCAACGAGTTCACCGTGATCCTGCCCGGCGATGCGCGCGAGGTCGTGCGTTCGCTGGCCGACGCGGGCGTGCTCGGCGGGGTCTCGCTCGGTCGGCTCTATCCCGATGCGCAGGACCTCCACGGCGGCCTGCTCGTCACCGCCACCGAGACCACCACCGACGAAGACATCGAAGCCCTGGCCACTGCCCTGAGCGACGTTCTGGAAGGAGCAGCGGCATGAACGCGCCCAACGCCTCGGGCTGGAAGCCCGAACTCGGACCGGCCGGATCGGCGCAGCCCGCAACGTCCAGCGGTGACAAGGGTTTGCAGCTCGAAGAGCCCTTGATCTTCGAACTCGGCACCGGCGCCAACTACGGCGTCGATCTCGACGAGCCCGAAGCACCGCCACTCGCCGCGCTCGGCCGCTTCCTGCGCAAGGACAAGGCCGCGCTGCCCGGGCTGACCGAGCCCGAGGCCGTGCGTCATTACACGCGGCTGTCGCGCCAGAACTACGCGATCGACCTCGGGCCGTTTCCGCTGGGTTCGTGCACGATGAAGCACAATCCGCGGCTCAACGAGAAGATGGCGCGACTGCCCGGCTTCGCCGACCTGCACCCGCTGCAGCCGCAGCAGTCGGTGCGCGGTGCTTTCGAGGTGATGGAGCAGCTCGGCCACTGGCTGGTCGAACTGACCGGCATGGCCAGCGTCGCGCTGTCGCCCAAGGCCGGCGCGCACGGCGAGCTCTGCGGCCTGCTCTGCATCCGCGCCGCGCACGATGCGCGAGGAGAGAACCGCACGGTCATTCTCGTGCCCGACAGCGCCCACGGCACCAATCCCGCGACCGCGGCCTTCGCCGGCTACAAGGTCGAGGCGATCCCCGGCACCAAGGACGGCCGCGTCGATCTCGAGGCCTTCAAGGCGCGGCTCGGCGTGGGTGGGCCGGAAACAAGTGACGTGGCCGGCGTCATGATCACCAATCCCAACACCTGCGGCCTGTTCGAGCGCGAGATGAAGGACATCTCCGACGCGGTCCACGCTGCGGGCGGCTACGTCTATTGCGACGGCGCCAACTTCAACGCGATCGTCGGCAAGGTCCGCCCCGGCGACCTCGGCGTCGACGCCATGCACATCAACCTGCACAAGACCTTCTCGACCCCGCACGGCGGCGGCGGGCCGGGCTCGGGGCCGGTGGTGCTGTCGCAGGCGCTGGCGCCCTTCGCACCGCTGCCTTTCGTTACGCGCGATGCCGATGGCTCGGTGCGTCTCGTCGAGGAAGAGCAGGCTGCCCAGGACAGCCCGCAGGCTTTCGGCCGCATGGTCGCCTTCCACGGCCAGATGGGCATGTTCACGCGCGCGCTGACCTATATCCTGAGCCACGGCGCCGACGGTCTGCGCCAGGTCGCCGAGGACGCGGTGCTCAACGCCAACTACGTGCTACGCAGCCTCGAGGACATTCTCGACGCGCCGTTCGCTGCGAGCGGGCCGTGCATGCACGAGGCGCTGTTCAGCGACGACAACCTGCCCGACGGTTTCTCGACGCTCGACGTCGCCAAGGGGCTGATCGACGAGGGCTTCCACCCGATGACGGTCTATTTCCCGCTGGTGGTCCACGGCGCCATGCTGGTCGAGCCGACCGAGACCGAGAGCAAGCAAGGGCTCGATCGCCTGATCGGCTCGCTACGTGCGGTCGCGGAACGGGCGCTGGCAGGCGACGAGAGCCTCAAATCCGCGCCGCATTACGCGCCGCGCCGCCGGCTCGACGAGACCCAGGCGGCGCGCAAGCCGGTGCTGACCTGGCAGGGCCACGTCCAGCCACCGGCCACGCCGATCCCCAGCGAGATCGGCGGAAGCTGAGTGCTTAGTTGATCGCGTCGGAACCGGCCTTGCCGACCGACTCGATGTCGCGGCCGGCACCCTTGACGGTGTTGCAGGCCGCGGCGGTGAGGGCGATGCTTCCCACGGCGACGGCGACGATGAGCTTCCTGAGCATGACGTGATCCTTGTCCTGTGCAGATCGGCGCGCATGCCGACCGGCTCGCCGGGCTAAACGGCGATCGCGGCCGGATGTTCCGCGTTCAGGCGCGCAATTCGGGGTGGGTGTCTTCCTTGATGGCATCGCGGCGGCCGAGCCGGTGTTCGCGCCAGGCGATGACGAGCCCCGCGACGACGATCAGCGGCGCGCCGAGCCACATCATCGGCGAGGGCAGCTCGTCCCACAGGGCCCAGCCATAAAGTGTCGCCCAGATCAGCGCCGTATAGTCCATCACGATCACGCTGGTGACCGCGCCGAACCGCAGTGAGGCGGCCATGAGGAACTGCGCGACCGCGCCGATCAGGCCGATCGCCAGGAGCACCAGCCACTGTTCGCCGCTGTGCGGGCTATAGAAGAACGGCAGGGCAAGCGCGGCCAGGGGGGCGCCGAAGGCGGCAAAGTAGAAAGCCGTGGCCAGCGGCTCCTCGGTTCGGCCGAGATCGCGAATCTGATAGTTGATGATGGCGATGAAGAAGGCGGCCAGCAGTCCGAGCCCCGTGCCCAGCGCCGAGGTGACGTGGCTGCCGGGCTGGGCAATGACGAGCACCCCCAGAAATCCCAGCGCCACGGCCAGCCAGCGATAGGGACCGATGTGCTCGCGCCAGAGCAACGCGGCCATGACCACGGCGAACAGCGGGGTGGTGAAGCCGAGCACGGTCGCTTCGGCGGGCAGCAACAGGATCGCCGCGCCGAAGTTGAAGATCATGTTGGTCATGCCGAGCAGCGCACGCTTGCCGTGGCTGGCGAGGCGCTGGGTCTTGAGCCGGTGGAGACTGCCGGCCATGGCCAGGCCGCCAAGGATCAGCGGGACCGATACAGCCTGTCGCCAGAACATGATCTCGGGCAGAGCGACGCCGCTCTGGCTGGCATATTTGACCAGAACGAGGAGCGTCGCGAAGAGGAAGGCCGAAACGATACGCAGGCCGAGGGCGAGAAACGGGCGTTGGGGAAGGTCCACCTCCGCGCTTTAACCGCCGCGCCGCTTGAGGCAAGGGCGGGGGCATGGACGATTTGCGTATTGACGTTTTGTGGGCCGGAGTGGCGGCCGTGCTCCTCGCCGTGGTCGCCTGGCTGGCCGATCGCCGCCGCCGCAACCGCAGCGATCCCGACGCCGTGGGTTTCATGCCATGGACCACGCTGTTCTTCTGGGGTGCCTTCGTCGCTTTCCTGATGCTGGTGATGGCCTGGCAGCTGCAGTAGCGCAGGTTCCGCTAAACCTCTTGGTAATGCCTAGCTGGCATTCCACGTGAAGGGTCGCACCGAAACAGCGGAATTTCGGGCATGAAACTGTCGCTCAAGATCAATCCAAGATTCCCGCCGCGCGAGCCGCGCATGTCGGTTTCGATCGAGGCCAGCCTGCTGTTGCCGGGCGACACGGTCGTACCGATCGCCGTCCGCAACATCTCGGCCGAAGGCTTCATGGCCGAAAGCCCCATCGCAGTCGCTTGCGAAGGCTGGGTCGGCGTCAGCCTGCCCGGCTGCGGCATCGTGCCCGCAAGGATCCGGTGGAGCGTCGAGGGCGAACTCGGTGGCCAGTTCCGCCGGCCGCTCGACCTCGACCGGCTGGGCGTGCCGTCGGCGGACGACAAGCCGCTGTTCCAGTCGCGCGTGGTGCAGGGGCCACTCTGAATCCTGCTTGGCCGCCGCATCCTTGCACGGCGCTCTGGATTGTGATCCACCTGTTCTCATAAACTGAAGCCAGCCGAGGGGATGACGGTGGAGGGCGTCTACAATTCCATCGCGGTCGACGACCGCGTGGCGACCGCGGGACAGCCGACGGAAGCGCAGTTCCGCGCGCTCAGGGACGCCGGCTACGAGGTCGTGATCAATCTCGCGCCCGACGGCCTCGACACGTCGCTGGCCGGCGAGGACGCGCTGCTGGGTTCGCTGGGCATCGACTATCGGCATCTGCCGATCGCCTGGGCGGCGCCGGGGCTCGATCAGCTCGACGCCTTCATCACCTTGATGGAAGCGGCGCGGGGGCGGGCGACGCTGGTTCATTGTCAGGCGAACTATCGCGTCACGGCCTTCTACGGGCTCTATGCCCAGGCGCGGTTGGGCTGGACCGAGGCCCAGGCCGATGCGCTGATCGATCGGATATGGTCGGCCAATCCGGGCTACCGGATGGACGATACCTGGAAAGCCTTCATCGCGCAGGCGCGCGAGCGCCTGGCAGACGAGAGAACCTAGAGGCAGGCCTCGAGATAGGCCTGGTCGAAGCCGAACTGGCGGGCCTTTTCCAGCGTATAGGGGCGCAGGCCCGAGGCGCGGAATTCGCCGATGATCTTGCCGTCGTCGGTCTCGTCCAGATATTCGAACTTGAACAGTTCCTGGGTGACGATGACGTCGCCTTCCATGCCGATGACCTCGGTGATGTTGGTCGTGCGGCGCGAACCGTCGCGCAGGCGCTTGACCTGGACGATGAGGTCCACCGATTCGGCGATCTGGCGGCTGATGGCTTCCTTCGGGATCTTGATGTCGCCCATCAGGATCATGTTTTCCATACGGCCCAGGCATTCGCGCGGGCTGTTGGCGTGGAGCGTGCACATCGAGCCGTCGTGGCCGGTGTTCATGGCGGCGAGCAGGTCGAAGCACTCGGCGCCACGGATTTCGCCCAGGATGATGCGATCCGGGCGCATACGCAGCGCGTTCTTGACTAGGTCGCCGATGGTGATCGCGCCCTGGCCTTCGAGGTTCGGCGGACGGGTTTCGAGCGGCAGCCAGTGCGGCTGCTGCAGCCGGAGTTCGGCCGCGTCCTCGATCGTCAGCACGCGCTCGCCCGGGTCGATCATCTTCGACATGGCGTTGAGCATCGTCGTCTTGCCCGAGCCCGTACCGCCCGAGATGACGATGTTCATGCGGCAGGCGCCGGCGATCTTGAGCGCGGTCGCCATCTTGTCGCTCATCGAGCCGAAGCCCGCGAGCATGTCGATGGTGATCGGCTTCTCGGAGAACTTACGAATCGAGATGGCGGTGCCGCGCAGCGACAGCGGCGGCACGATGACGTTGACGCGGCTGCCGTCCTTGAGGCGGGCGTCGGCCAGAGGCGTGGTCTGGTCGACGCGGCGGCCGACCTGGTTGACGATGCGCTGCGCGATCTGGAACAGGTGCGCTTCGTCGCGGAAGCGGATCGGGGCGAGCTGGAGCTTGCCCTTCTTTTCGATGTAGGTCTGCTCGGGGCCGTTGACCATGATGTCCGAGACGTCGGGGTCGTTGAGCAGCTCTTCGAGCGGACCGAAGCCCAGCAGCTCGTCGATCAGCACCTTCTCGAGCGCGAACTGCTCGCGACGGTTGAAGGTGACCTTGAGCTCGGCCAGCACTTCCATGATGATCGGCCGGAACTCTTCCGACAGTTCGTCCTTGGTCAGCGTGGCGGCGGCTTCGGGATCGACGCGCTCGAGCAGGCGCGGCAGCACCTGTTCCTTGATCTTGTGGATCGAGGCCTCGAAGCCCGAATGATCATAGGTGTTCGCTTCGGCGGCCGCGTTGGCGCGGTCGCTGAGACGGCTCATGGCATCGGCATTGCGATCGTTGGAACGCGCTGCCGGCTCCTCGACGGGCAGGGGCGGGAACTGTTCGCCGCCACCGGGGGCGGTGGGCGCCGGGTTGGCGGGGCGCGCTTCCACGCCGCTCTTCATAGGCCGCGCGACACCGAAGGCCGGGCGTGCGCCCGGTCCCATGCCGCCTGCTCCATTGCGTCGCCCGAATGCGCTCATGCGTAGTCAAATCCTCTGTGCGAAAGCCGATCCATGGCTGGCATCCGCAAGCGTTCTTCATTGAATAATAAGGTTGAAGGTTTGATAACTTCCTAATGCGGGCGGGACGAATTGACCGGAGCACGGGCGATTTGCGGCGAGCGGAGCACTGTTGGCTCTGTTTACGACCACTGGGGCGGCGGATCGAATGGCACCATCCGATCCCCAAGAGCCGCGGCGGCCGCGAGGTCGTGCCGCTGCACCCGATCTGCCACCGCACGATCCACGCGACCTTCTCCAACGCCGAACTGGCGAAGGCCGGGAATATCGAGGCCCTGCGTGCCAATCCGGCGATCGCTCGGTTCCTGGCCTGGATCGCCGGGAAGCCCGTCGACTTCCACGCCCGGACGGCGGGCCGGCGATCGTAATGGATTAGCGGCAATGGGTTGATGCTTCGGTAACCAAGATATGCGACCACCGATCTCATCGCGAGAAGGGCGGAAGGAAGCGGCGACGTGCGAAAGATTGCAGTTGCTTCTTCCGGAGGGCTTCGGCCGGACGGCCCGGCGGCCTGGCCGCTCAGCGTGCTTTTCGCGGCGCTCCTGCTCGGGGTGAGCGGACGAATCCTCTACAGCACGGGCAAACCCTTCTGGTTCGACGAGACTTTCACGGGAGTCATCGCGAGCCAGCCCACGCTTTCCGGCCTGTTCGGCTGGTGCCGCGCGGAATTGACCGGTCCCGCCTTCTACGCGCCGATGTGGCTGTGGGCGAAACTGGCCGGATCGAGCGACTTCGCACTCCGCTTGCCCAGCCTCTTCCTGTCGATCGTGACGCCGCTGGCCGTGCTCTGGTGGGGGAATCGCGACGCTGCGCTGCGCTGGTGGTGGGCGGTGTTCATCCTGCTCTGGGGCCCGGTCTTCACCGTCGCGGGTGAGGCGCGGGCCTATGCCGAAATTTTCGCGCTCGGCACGGCCCAAACGGTTCTGTTCATGCGCCTCGTCGCGCAGCCGACGATCGCACGCGCCAGCGCCTGGATCGTGGTCTTCTCGTTGGTCGTGCTGTGCAACTACTGGGGCGCCATCCCGGCACTGGTCCAGGGGGTGGCCTTTCTCGTCGTGCACCGGCTGCGCGCCGTCAGGACCTGGCCCGCGTTCCTGCTCCTGGCGCCGCTGTTCGCCTGGGCCGCCTATCACCTACCATTCGTGCTGGCCTTCACCCAGGGCAGCAGCAAGGGCATCGACGGCCTGCCGCTTTCCGCGGTGCTGGAGATTCCCGCCTTCCTGCTGGGCATCAAGCTCAACGCCGTGCTGATCCTGGCGGTGGTCGCGGGATCGTCGCTGGTCAGACTGAAGCACGAGCGTTGGCGTCCGAGCCTTCCCGGCAGTCCGGAAGCGATCGCTGTCCTATGCGGCCTGACCAGCATCATGGCGATCCTAATTATCGCCTTCGTCCGTCCGGGTTTCGCGCCGCGCTACCTGACGGCCGTCATTCCTTCCTTCCTGCTCGGGCTCGCGCTGTGGGCGCGGTGGATGGCACCACGGCAGGCGAAAGCGGTGATCCTCGTTACGGCGCTCATGTTCGCGACCGCCGCCGGTATCCTCGGCGGAATCCTGCGCGATCCCGAAAGCGATCCGCGCCACAACTTCGAACTCGAACGGGCCTCGGCCTGGCTGGGCGAGCGGGCCCCTGGACATCTCGTCATGCTCTGGGACAATCCAATCGGCGAACGCTCGGACGCGGCCCGACTGGCCGAGGTCGGCGGCTTCTTCCTGCGCCGTGCGGGCCATCCGGTGTCGGTGGACGTGGCGCGCGCCGCCACTGCGGTCGATCCCAACCGCGTCGTTCTCGCGCTGACCGACGCTCGCCGGAAAAGCGCGATCCTGTGGTTCGCGAACGAAGCCGTGCCGAACAGCCGCCGGCCGCGGATCGAGCGCCATGACGCGCGTTATGAATGCCGCGATTTTGGGCGGGGCGAAGTCAACATGACGGCCTGCCGCTGGCGCCAGCCATCGCAGTGAGGCGGTAAGATAAGGGGCCGTGAAGACCGCGCACGCAAGCCGTAGACCCGGACGTGCGATTACGGCAAAATCGGTTCGTGCAGCGGAGGGGAGACGAAGATGTCCGAACGAGCCCGATATCCCGCGATCTGCGTGCTCTCCTTGGTTGCTATGGCCACTGTGCCGGCAAGTGCGGTCGAGGAGCCGATGGCCGCGCTGCCCGGCTGGATGGCCGGCTGCTGGCAGCAGGCGAGGGGCGAGGACTGGACAGAGGAATGCTGGACCATCCCGCGGGCCGGCCAGATGATGGGCAGCAGTCGCAGCGGCCGCGGGGAGCAGGTCAAGACCTGGGAGTTCATGCGGATATTGCGCGACGCGCCGAACGGTGACGCCCCCGTGGTCCGCATGGCGTTCCAAGCGGCGCCCCAGGGCCGGGACTGGACCCTGTTCGCCTGGAGCCCGTCGTCGGAGCCCGGCGTGACATTTACGAGTGCGGCGCACGACTACCCGCAGCGCATCCGCTACTGGCGCGAGGGCAGGCTGCTCAAGGCCGAGATATCGAAGCTCGACGGCAGCCATGCCCAAGGCTGGACCTACACGCCGATGACCCCGTGAAACGAAAAGGGCGCGCCGATCGCTCGGCACGCCCTTTCGGTGACTGGTGTCGGGCCTGGATCAGCCTTCGACGTGCTCCGCGAGCACGGTCAGGCCGCTGGCGCTCACTTCGGCGAAGCCGCCGGTGATGCGGATTTCTTCCGGGGCGGCGCCGTCGGTCTTGTAGACCTTGAGCGCGCCGTCGCGGATCGTCGACATGAAGGGCGCATGGCCCTCCAGCACGCCGAACTCGCCCTCGGAGCCCGGAACGACGACCATGTGGACGTCGTCCGAACGGACCAGGCGCGCCGGCGTGACGAGTTCGAAGTGGAGGGCCATCTTGCTTAGGCTTCCTCAGCCAGCTTCTTGGCCTTCTCGACCGCTTCGTCGATGCCGCCGACCATGTAGAACGCGGCTTCGGGAAGGTGATCGTACTCGCCGTCGACGACAGCCTTGAACGACTTCACGGTGTCTTCGATCTGGACGAACTTGCCCGGGATGCCGGTGAAGACCTCGGCGACGTGGAACGGCTGCGACAGGAACTTCTGGATCTTGCGCGCGCGGGCGACGGTGAGCTTATCCTCTTCCGAAAGCTCGTCCATGCCCAGAATGGCGATGATGTCCTGCAGCGACTTGTACTTCTGCAGCGTCTCCTGGACGCGACGCGAGGTGTCGTAGTGCTCCTGGCCGACGACGGCCGGGGTCAGAACGCGCGAGGTCGAGTCGAGCGGGTCGACCGCCGGGTAGATGCCCAGCTCCGAGATGGCGCGGTTCAGCGTGGTCGTCGCGTCCAAGTGGGCGAACGAAGCGGCCGGCGCCGGGTCGGTAAGGTCGTCCGCGGGAACGTAGATCGCCTGGACCGAGGTGATCGAACCCTTGTTGGTCGAGGTGATGCGCTCCTGCAGCGCGCCCATGTCGGTGGCGAGCGTCGGCTGATAGCCCACGGCCGAAGGAATACGGCCGAGCAGAGCCGACACTTCCGAACCCGCCTGGGTGAAGCGGAAGATGTTGTCGACGAAGAACAGAACGTCCTGGCCTTCCTCGTCGCGGAAGTATTCGGCCATGGTCAGACCCGACAGGGCGACGCGAGCGCGGGCGCCCGGGGGCTCGTTCATCTGGCCGAACACGAGCGCGACCTTCGAACCTTCCGAGGTGGCGTTGCCCTCGGCGTCCTTGGCGATGACGCCGGCGTCGAGGAATTCGTGGTAGAGGTCGTTACCCTCGCGGGTGCGCTCGCCGACGCCGGCGAACACCGAAACGCCGCCGTGGCCCTTGGCGATGTTGTTGATCAGTTCCTGGATGAGAACGGTCTTGCCGACGCCGGCACCGCCGAACAGGCCGATCTTACCACCGCGCGCATAAGGCGCGATCAGGTCGATGACCTTGATGCCGGTGACGAGGATCGCCGCTTCGGTCGACTGGTCGACGAATTCGGGAGCCTTGGCGTGGATCGGGGCGAACAGCTCCGAACCGACGGGGCCGCGCTCGTCGATCGGCTCGCCGATCACGTTGAGGATGCGGCCGAGCGTCTTGGGACCGACGGGCACGGTGATCTGCTTGCCGGTCGACTTCACGGCCTGGCCGCGGGTCAGGCCGTCGGTCGCGTCCATGGCGATCGTGCGGACGGTGTTCTCGCCGAGGTGCTGGGCGACCTCGAGAACGAGGCGGTTGCCGTTGTTGTCGGTTTCGAGCGCGGTCAGAATCGAAGGCAGTTCGCCTTCGAAGGTGACGTCGACGACGGCGCCGATGACCTGGCTGATCTTGCCGGCGGTGGTCTGGTTGAGCACGGGTGCGGTTGCCATTTTGGTTTCCTTGCCTTCGATCTTAGAGCGCTTCAGCGCCGGCGATGATTTCGATGAGTTCGGTGGTGATCGCGGCCTGGCGGCTGCGGTTGTACTGGATGGTCAGCGCGTTGATCAGGTCGCCGGCGTTGCGCGTGGCGTTGTCCATCGCGGTCATCGACGCACCCTGTTCGGACGCGTTGTTCTCCAGCAGGGCGCCGAACAGCTGCGTGCGCAGGTAGCGCGGCAGCAGCGCGGCGAGGATTTCCTCCTCGTCGGGCTCGTACTCGACCACGGCACCGGTGTCGGCGACGACGGCCTTCGGGGCGGGTACGGGGATGATCTGCTGTTCGGTCGGTTCCTGCGTCAGCGCGTTCTTGAACGTCGAGAAGAACAAATGGGCGACGTCGAACTTGCCCTGCTCATAGAGCGTGACCAGTTCGTCGGCGATGCGCTCGGCTTCGGCATAGCCGGGCTCGCGCACGTCGGTCGTGTCGAACATCTGCAGCACGGCCTTGGGGTAGTTGCGGCGGATGACCGCGCGACCCTTCTTGCCGACCAGGAAGAACAGCACGGTCTTGCCGGCGGCTTCGAGGTCACGCGCCTTGACCAGCGCGGCCTTGACGATGTTCGAGTTGAACGCGCCGGCCAGGCCCTTGTCCGAGTTGGCGACGACGAGCAGGTGAACCTGGTCGCTGCCGGTGCCGGCCAGAAGCTTGGGCGAGTTCTCGCTCACCGTGATCTTGCTGGCGAGGCTGGCCATGACTTCGGCGAGGCGCGACGCATAGGGGCGCGCGGCTTCGGCCGCAGCCTGGGCCTTGCGCAGCTTGGCGGCGGCGACCATCTGCTTGGCCTTGGTGATCTTCTGGGTCGACTTGACCGAGTTGATCCGCCCTTTGAGTTCCTTCAGCGAGGCCATGACGGCTCCCTAATTCGTCGTCCCGGTTTTCACCGGCCGGCTTCCACCAGGACGACGCGTTATTCCTTAGGCGAACTGCTTGCCGAACGTGTCGAGCGCAGCCTTGAGCTTGGCCTTGGGCTCGTCGCCCAGCGCCTTGCTCGTGCGGATGGCCGTCAGGACCTCGGCGTGCTCGGCACGCAGGTAGCTCAGCATTTCGGCTTCGTACTCGGTGACGCGGCTGACTTCGATGCCGTCGAGGTAGCCCTGGGTGCCGGCGAAGATCGACGCGGTCTGCTCCTCGAAGGGCAGCGGCGAGAACTGGGCCTGCTTGAGCAGCTCGGTCAGGCGCGAACCGCGGTTGAGCAGCTTCTGGGTCGAGGCGTCGAGGTCCGAACCGAACTGCGCGAAGGCCGCCATTTCGCGGTACTGCGCGAGCTCAAGCTTGATCGAGCCCGAAACCGACTTCATCGCCTTGGTCTGTGCGGCCGAGCCGACGCGCGACACCGAGAGACCGACGTTGATGGCGGGACGGATGCCCTGGTAGAACAGGCCGGTCTCGAGGAAGATCTGGCCGTCGGTGATCGAGATCACGTTGGTCGGAATGTAGGCCGAAACGTCACCCGCCTGGGTTTCGATGATCGGCAGGGCGGTCAGCGAGCCGCCGCCGTTGGCGTCGGACATCTTCGCGGCGCGCTCCAGCAGGCGGCTGTGGAGATAGAACACGTCGCCCGGGTAGGCTTCGCGGCCCGGAGGACGACGCAGCAGCAGCGACATCTGGCGGTAGGCCACGGCCTGCTTGGAAAGATCGTCATAGACGATGACGGCGTGCATGCCGTTGTCGCGGAAGTATTCGCCCATGGTCACGCCGGTGTAGGGCGCGAGGTACTGGAGCGGCGCGGGCTCCGAAGCGGTCGCGGCGATGACGATGGAATATTCCATCGCGCCGTTCTCTTCGAGCTGGCGGACGATCTGCGCGACGGTCGAGCGCTTCTGGCCGACGGCGACGTAGATGCAGTAGAGCTTCGCCTTCTCGTCGGTGCCCTTGTGGGCGTCCTTCTGGTTGATGAAGGTGTCGATCGCGACGGCGGTCTTGCCGGTCTGACGGTCACCGATGATCAGCTCGCGCTGGCCACGGCCGACGGGGACGAGGGCGTCGATGGCCTTGAGGCCGGTCTGCACGGGCTCCGAAACCGACTGGCGCGGGATGATGCCCGGGGCCTTCACTTCGACGCGCGAACGCTTCTCGGCGACGATCGGGCCCTTGCCGTCGATCGGGTTGCCGAGGCCGTCCACGACGCGGCCGAGCAGGCCCTTGCCGACGGGAACGTCGACGATCGTGCCGGTCCGCTTGACCTGGTCGCCTTCCTTGATCTCCGAGTCCGAGCCGAAGATCACGACGCCGACGTTGTCGGCTTCGAGGTTGAGGGCCATGCCCTTAACGCCGTTGGCGAATTCGACCATCTCACCGGCCTGGACGCTGTCGAGGCCGTGGATGCGGGCGATACCGTCACCGACCGAGAGCACCGAACCGACTTCCGAGACCTGGGCCTCGGTGCCGAAGTTGGCGATCTGGTCCTTGATGACCTTCGAGATTTCTGCGGCGCGGATGTCCATGTTCAGCCTTTCATCGCGTTAGCGAGGGTATTGAGACGGGTGCGGATCGAGCTGTCGATCTGGCGGCTCCCGATGCGGACGACGAGGCCGCCGAGAATCTCGGGATCGACGCTCGCCTTGATCTTCACTTCCTTGCCTTCGCGCGCCTTGAGCTTCTGCGAGAGCTGGGAAATCTGGTCGTCGCTCAGCGGGTGGGCGCTGGTCACCTCGGCGGTGACCTCGCCACGCTGGGCGGCCGCGATCGTCGCGAAGGCGCGGACGATCTCGGGCAGGGCGGACAGGCGACGGTTGGCCGCAAGCACGCCGATGAAGTTCTTGGTCAGGTCCGACAGGCCGAGCACGCCGGAAACGGCATCCATCGCCTTGGCGGTATCATCGCGGCTGATCTTCGGATTGCGAATCAGCGCGGCGAGATCGGGGCTGCCCTTGAGCGCTTCGCCAAGCTTGTCGAGATCGCTCTCGACTGCGGTAACAAAGCCCTTCTCACTGGCCAGGTCGAACAGTGCCGAGGCGTAACGCCCCTGCAAACTCGCCGTAATGCCGCCGGAATTCTCCACGCGTTTCGGTTCCCTCTTACCGGATGGGGCAGGCACGCTAAGCCATGCGAAAAATCGCCCGGCGGCCCGCAGTCGGGGCGCGCATAGCGACGAAATTATTTCGATGCAAGGCGGGGGGCGACGATCATGGCTTTGTCCCCGGCTCAGCCGCTTTGCTGCAATTGTAGACCAGCCGCTCGTTCGGCGCGTCGGGCAGCAGCGCCTTGAGCGCGAGCTGGCCCGAGGCCATGCGCCGGGCGGCGTCGAGACCACCGCCGCATTGGGCCGCGGGCTGCTTGTCACGCTCGGCGCGCAGCTGGGTCATCGCGGCGAGGTCGAGCAGGTGACGCTCGGCCTGGTAGACGCCGGTCGCCGGATCGAAGCTGGCGACCGTGGCGGTTTCGTCGTCGTTGGGCACCGCGACGCGGAACCAGCCGTCGGCGCCGCTGGCATATTGGTCGCGCTGGTCGACGCAGCCGTCGGCACGCCACGACAGCGCGAGATCGGCGGTCGGCGACACGGTCACGCGGCTGCGCTGGAGATCGAGCACGCAGGTCAGATTGCCCGAGAGGTCGCCCGCCTGGGGCTTGCCTTTGCCGCCCTTGCTCGCCTCGGCCAGCAGGGCATCGGCGCGTGTGTTGATATCGGCCAGCGAGGGGCGCAGGACCCAGGCCGTCACCGCCCCGCCGAGCAGGGCCACGGTCAGCACCCCGCCAATGATCGCATCGCGCTGGCGATCCTTGGTCAGCAGGAACAGGCCGGCACCGCCCGTCGCCAGCGCGAGCAGCAGCGCCAGGCCGGCGATCGCCATGCCGTTCTCGCGCTCGCCGATCACCGCGAGCTGGGCTTCGGTCCGCGCCTTGTCCTCGGCGACCGAGGCGACACGCTGCGCTTCGAAGGCGCGTTCCTTCTCGCCCGCGGCGCGCGCGGCCTCGTCGCGGCTGAAATCGGCGAGGCTGCGGCAGGGCGCGCCGGTCGCCTGCGGCTTGGCGTGGACGTTGAGCAGGAAGCGCGAGACCTCGCGCATCGAGGCGGCGAAGTAGAATTCGGAATCGGCGTCCTGCGAGATCGTGCCGAAGGAGTTGATGCCGATCACGCGGCCGCAATTGTCGAGCAATGGCCCGCCGCTGTTGCCCGCGCCGATCGGGGCCGTGTGCAGCAGCGTGTCGAACTGCTTCGACGAGCGCCCGGCCGAGACGTTGCCCCGCGTCTTCACCGGCGCCGAGGGGGCGGTGATGTCGCCGATCGAATAGCCCTGGGCCAGGTCGACATTGCCCGGATAGCCGACCGCGTAGACGTCCTGACCGTCGGCGACGGGCCCCGTGTAGAGCGTCGCCGCCGGCAGGGTGGCGCCCGTTTCGGTCAATTGCAGCAGCGCGAGGTCGTTGCCCGGCGAGACCGCGACGACCTTGGCGAACCAGCCGTTCTTGCCCTCGGACGGCACCACGCCGATGCGGATCGTGTCGTCCTCCTGCAGCGGCGCGATGACGTGGGCATTGGTCAGGATGCGATTCGGCGCGATCGCCACGCCCGAGCCGTGGCCGACGAGCGAGAGCTGTTCGCCGTCGCGCGAGACCAGGACGATGCGCACGACGCTGCGCGCGGCCGCGGCGATGTCGGCGGGTTCTGCGGCCAGCCGTGTCGCGGGCAGGCTCACTAGCAGTCCGGCGAAAGTGGCGATCAGGGCGAAGAGACGTGCGATTCGAGCCATGCGCCGCTGTTTGCCCGCCTTGCCGCCCTGCTGCAATGCAACCACGGCGCGGCCGATCGCTTTGAACGCAAGCGCCGGGACGCGGCGGCGGCGCGCATGCGGCATGGCTTGTCCTGAGAAGGAGACGTGCCATGTATCAGGACGTGACCAAGCCGCTGCCCTCCGATGTTCCTGCCCCCGAACCGGCCCCAGTACCCGCTGACGACGACGCCCGCTGGCGCATCGCGCTGGCCAAGGACCGGCGCTTCGACGGCGTGTTCATCACCGGTGTGCATTCGACGGGGATCTATTGCCGTCCCTCGTGCCCGGCGCGCCCGCCCAAGCGCGAGAACGTCTCGTTCTATGCGACCCCCGCCGATGCCGAGGCCGCGGGTCTGCGCGCCTGCCTGCGCTGCCGGCCCGACGATGTCTCGCGCGACGAACTGGCGGTGTCGCGGGCGATCCGGATGCTCCGCGATGCCGAGGAGACGGTGCCGCTCGATATGCTCGCCGCGGCGGCGGGCTACAGCACCGCGCATTTCCAGCGGCTGTTCAAGCGCGCGGTCGGCCTGTCGCCGGCGGCCTTCGCCCGCGCCCTGCGGATCGAGCGCGCCGCCGACGCGCTGACCGCGGGCGAGAGCGTCACCCAGGCGGTCTACGAGGCGGGCTTCGGCGCGCCTTCGCGGTTCTACGAGGCGAGCCAGGCACGCATGGGCATGACGCCCTCGGCCTGGCGCGACGGTGGCCGCGGCGCGACGATCCATTGGACCGTGGTCGCGACCAGCCTGGGGCCGATGCTCGTCGCGGCGACCGACAAGGGCGTCTGCCGGCTATCGTTCGACGAAGACGGTGCGAACCTCGCGACCCGCTTCCCGCAAGCCGAGCTGATCGAGGGCGGTGACGATTTCGCCGCGCTGTTCGCGCAGGTCGTCGCGGCGGTCGAAAGGCCCGGCGATTCGCGGCACATCCCGCTCGACGTCCAGGGCACGGCTTTTCAGGAAGCGGTCTGGCAGGAGCTGCGCCGGATTCCGCCCGGCGAGACGCGATCCTATGCCGAGATCGCCGCCGCCATCGGCAAGCCCGGCGCGGTGCGCGCGGTCGGCTCGGCCAACGGCGCGAACAACGTGGCCGTGCTGATCCCCTGCCACCGCGTGATCAAGTCCGGCGGGGCGCTCGGCGGCTATGCCTATGGCGAGACGATCAAGCGCGAACTGCTGGCGCGGGAAAAAGCGGACTGAACCCGATCCTCCCCTTGCAGGGGAGGATCTGCGATCACCGTTCCAGCCGCACGGGCGTCGCCTTGAACGAAGGCGTGCGCGAGCGCGGATCGACCGCGGTGCCGACGAGCACGTTGGCTTCGGGATAGTAGGCGAGCACCGATCCGCGCGCGATGTCGTAGGCCTTGAGCGTCACGCCGGGCAGGCGGCCGTGGTCGGAGACGAGGGTCGCGGTCTCGCCTGGAGTGAAGCCGGCCGCGGCGATGTCCTCTGCGTGCATCATCACGGTCATGCGATCGGCGCCGTCGCGGTAGGAATCGGTGCGCTCGTAGACGATCGAGTTGAACTGGCCCTCCGAGCGCACCGTCGTCAGCATCAGCCCTTCGCCGCGCGGCGCGGGCAGGGGGATCGGCACGAAGGCGGCCTTGCCGCCGGGGCGGTTGAAGCGCGGCGCGTGGAGCAGGCGGCCCGCGATGTGGAACTCGCGCTTGGCCACGTCGATGTCGGCGAGTTCGGCCATGCCGGGGATCGTCCGTGCGATCGCCTCGCGGATGTGGCGGTGGCGGGCGAAAGCGGGAAAATCGATCGGGCTGCTCGGCAGCACGCGCGCCGCGAGATCGGCGAGGATCGCGACTTCGGGACGGACGTTGTCGAGCCGCTCGATGCCGCCGTCCGACAGGCGGACGAAGTTGAACATCGATTCCTGCGTGGTCGGTTCCCACTCCTCGTCGCGCGCGGTGACGGGCAGGACGATGACCTCGCCGTCGTCCATGCCCTCGACATGGCCGCGGTTGAGCGTCGTCGTCAGGAACAGGCGGAAGCCGATCCGGCTCAGCGCCTCGCGGGCGAATTCGCGGTTGGGCGTGGCCTCCAGGAGGTTGCCGCCCATGATCACCGCGGCGTCGATTTCGCCGCGCTGCGCCGCCTCGATCCCGGCCAGCGTGTCGTAGCCCTTGCTCGTCGGCAGCTTGACGCCGAAACCCTCTTCGATCGCCGCGAAGACGTCGGTGGGGAGCACGGGCTTGACCCCGATCGTGCCGATGCCCTGCACGTTGGAGTGCCCGCGCAGCGGCAGCAGGCCCGCACCCGGCCGGCCGATCTGCCCGGTCAGCAGCGCCAGGCAGGCGATCGCCTCGACCGTCTCGCTGCCGTGGGTGTGGTGGGTCACGCCCATGCCCCAGGCGAAGACCGCGTTCTGCGCCGTCGCGATCTTGCGCGCGATGCCGGCGATCGTCGCCTGGTCGAGTCCGCAGCCGCGTTCGATCGCGTCCCAGTCGGCCGCGAGCACGTCGGCGCGGAAGGCCTCGAAGCCCTCGGTATGCGCGGCGATGAAGTCCCTGGCCTCGAGGCCGGCCTCGAGCACCGCCTTGGCCAGCCCCTTGAACAGCGCCGTGTCGCCGCCGATCCGCGGCTGGAGATATTCGCTGGCGATCCAGTCGCCGCCCTTGAGCATCGAACGCGGGCTCTTGGGCAGAGCGAAGCGGACGAGCCCGGCCTCCTTGGCCGGATTGACCACGATCACCTCGCCGCCGCGCGCGCGGCAGTCCTTGAGCTTGTGGATGAAGCGCGGGTGGTTCGACGAGGGATTGGCGCCGACCACCAGGATCAGGTCGCAGCGCGTCAGGTCGGCGAGTTCGACCGTCGCCGTGCCCGAGCCGATCGTCGAGCCCATGCCGACACCAGAGGCCTGGTGGCAGTAATACGAGCAGTTGTTGACGTTGTTCGTGCCGAAGGCGCGCGCGAAGAGCTGGAACAGGAACCCGGCCTCGTTCGACGAGCGGCCCGAGGAATAGAACAGCGCGCGGTCGGGTTCGGTCTCGCGCAGTCGCGAAGCGGCGCGAGCGAGCGCGAAGTCCCAGTCGGCCACGCGGTAGCGATCCTCACCCGCGGCCTTGAACAGCGGCGTGCCGAGCCGGCCGAGATGTTCGAGCTCGTAACCGTCGAGCTCGGCGAAATCGGCGAGCGCGTGGGTCAGCACGGCCTCGGGGATCGGCGGCTGGATGTCGGTCGACTGCGCCTGGATCGACTTGTTGCAGACCGCGGGAAACTCGCCGAGCTCGTTGGTCATGCCGCCGGCCTGGCCGCCCATGCCGAGCGCGCAGGCCTTGCAGGTGTTCTTGGCGGTCAGCGCCTTGGCGCTGTTCTTGAGCCCCATCCGCTGCGCGGTGCGGAGCGCGTAAAGGATCTTCTTGGCGCCGCCGCCGACGGTGGTGCTCATGCGGCGATGTCCCAGCAGTTCATGCGGAACCTATGCCACAGGCCGAGAGGTCAGACAAAGCTGTAGGGATCGATGTCGACATTCACCCGCACACCCTGCGGAAAGTCGAATAGCCCCAGCCATTCGCGCACGATCTTCTGCACTTCGGCCGAGCGGCGCGCGTTGATCAGCAGGCGGTAGCGGTAGCGGCCGCGCAGCAGCGACATCGGCGCCGGGGCGGGGCCGAGGATCAGGACGTCGGGCAGGTTCGGCGCCTTGCCGCCGATCGCGCGCGCGGCATCGCGGGCTTCGGCCTCGTCCTCGCTCGACACGATGATCGCCGCCCAGCGTCCGAAGGGCGGGGCGCCGGCGTCGCGGCGGGCTTCGGTCTCGGCGGCGTAGAAGGCGTCGCGGTCGCCCTTGGCCAAGGCGTCGATCACCGCGGCCGTCGGGTGGCGCGTCTGGATCAGAACCTCGCCGGGCTTCTCGCCGCGACCGGCGCGACCGGCGACCTGGGCGACCTGCTGATAGGTCCGCTCGGCCGCGCGCAGGTCGCCGCCTTCGAGCCCGAGGTCGGCGTCGACCACGCCCACCAGGGTCAGGTCGGGGAAGTGGTAGCCCTTGGTGACGAGCTGGGTGCCGACGATCACGTCGATCAGCTTGCCCTCGGCGGCGGCGACGAATTCGCCGATCTTCTCGGGGCTGTTCAGCGTATCCGAGGTGACCAGCGCGACCCGCGCGCCGGGCATGATCTCGGCCACCTCATCGGCGATGCGCTCGACGCCGGGGCCGCAGGCGACGAGGCAGTCGGGCGTGGCGCATTCGGGGCAGGCCGCAGGGACGGGCACTTCGTGGCCGCAATGGTGGCAGGCGAGCCGGCGCGACAGGCGATGCTCGACCAGCCAGGCCGTGCAGTTCGGGCACTGGAAGCGATAACCGCAATGACGGCACAGGGTCAGCGGGGCATAGCCGCGGCGATTGAGGAACAGCAGCGACTGCTCGCCGCGTTCGAGCCGCGCCTTGAGCTCCTCGACCAGTCGCGGTGCCAGCCAGCGGCCGCGCTCGGGCTGCTCCTCGCGCAGGTCGACGATCGAGATGTCGGGCAATTTCGCGCCGCCGAAGCGATCGGGCAGGACGATGCGTTGGTAGACCCCGGTATCGGCCAGGTGCATCGATTCGAGCGCGGGCGTGGCGCTGGCCAGGATCACCGGAACGCCCTCGAACCTTGCGCGGATCACGGCGACGTCGCGCGCGTTGTAGCGCACGCCGTCGTCCTGTTTGAACGAGGTTTCGTGCGCTTCATCAACGACTATGAGGCCGAGCCTGGCATAGGGCATGAACAGCGCCGAGCGCGCGCCGACGACGACCTGGGCATCGCCCGAGACGATCGCGCGCCAGGCGCGGCGGCGCTCGCTGGCCTTGAGCGACGAATGCCAGAGCACGGGCGACACGCCGAAGCGCGCTTCGAAGCGGCGCAGGAAGTTCTCGGTCAGCGCGATCTCGGGCAGGAGGACCAGAACCTGGCGGCCCTCGGCCAGCGCCGCGGCGACGCCTTCGAAATAGACCTCGGTCTTGCCCGAGCCGGTGACGCCGTCGAGCAGGAACGGCGCGAATTTCTTCGCTTCGACCGCGGCCACGAACATGTCCGCCGCAGCCTGCTGATCCTCGCTCAGGGTCGGCGCCGCGAAATCGGCGCGGGCGCGCGGGTAGGGGCGGTCGATGTCGACCACGACGGGTTCGAGCAGTCCGGCACCGACCATGCCGCGCAGCACGCCTTCGGAGACGCTGGCGATCTCGGCGAGTTCGCGAATCGTCGCCTGCTCGCCGTGGAGCGCGTCCATCGCCGCGGCGCGTTGCGGGGTGATGCGCTTGGGCTCCTCGCCGGTCAGGCGGTATTCGGTGGTCGTGCCGCCGCCGCGCAGCGCCGCGCTCGAACCCAATGCCATGCGCGCCACCGAGGAGAGCGGCGCGACATAGTAGTCGGCTGCCCACTCGATCAGCCGGCGCAACGGCGCGGGCAGCGGCGGCACGGGCAGGGCTTCGAGCAGCGGGCGCAGCTTGCTGTCGGGCACATCCTTCGTCGGCAGGCGTTCCGCATCCCAGACCACGCCGACGATCTGTCGCGGCCCCAGCGGGGCGACGACGACCGAGCCCGGTTCTATCGCCATTCCCTCGGGAACGCGGTAGTCGAGCGCGCCGAGCGCGGCATTGAACACGAGGAGTCTGGCGCGATTCATCTTGCGGGCTATAGCCATTCACTGCGCATATAGGCATGGCCCACGATGAAGACGCCGGAAGAGAAGAGGAAAATCGAATGACCGCAACCGCATACCCCGTCGTCGGCCGCCGCGAATTCCTTCTGGGCACGCTCGCGCTGGGCGTCATGGCGAGCTTGCCGGGCGTCGCTTTCGCACAGGTTGCCGCCGATCCGGCCAGCGACGCCGTGCGCCGGCTGATGGTGCTCTCGACGCAGAACGCGCTGAACCGGCTCGGCCAGCCCAACGGCTTCCTGACGAGCAACGTCGCGCGCTTCGGCATGCCCGTGCTGTTCGCCAAGGGTGCGGCCACCGCGACCGGACCGCTGTCGCAGGGCGCGTTTCGCCAGGAACTGATCCAGAAGCTCAACTATTTTGCCGAAGCGGGCGCGCGCGGCGCCGTGCCGGCCATGGCCGAAGCCTCGCGCAAGCTGCCGATCCCCAACGCCACGGCGATCGTCCAGGGCCAGCCGACCGCGGCGACTTCCGCGCTGCGGCTCGAAATGGGCTCGGGCCTGGTCAACGCGCTGCGCGGGCCGATCGAGCAGGCGCTGGTCGCGGCGCAGGATCCGATCATCGCCCAGGCCGTCGCGGCGCTGCCCGGCGTGACCTTGCGCGACGTCGCCCAGGCGATCGCGCTCTCGGCCGACAACGGCATCTGGTACGAGATCGGTTCGGCCGAGGCCGAGCTTCGCGCCAATCCCGCGGCGAGCGGCGATAGTGCCCTGGTAGCCGGTCTGGCGGCCGCACGCGCCCCGGTGCCGGCACCGCTGCCGCCGGCAGCTCCGCGGCCCTGAGGGGTCGGGGGGCCTAGCCCCCCCGGCCGGCGCGGCCTATAGGGGCGCGGAATCGCCCGCAGGAGCCATCATGAAATTCTTCGTCGACACCGCCGACACCGCTGAAATCGCCGACCTTGCCGAAACCGGCCTGCTCGACGGCGTCACCACGAACCCCTCGCTGATCGCCAAGGCGGGCCGCGACTTCATCGAAGTGACCAAGGAAATCTGCGGCCTTACTTCGGGGCCGGTCAGCGCCGAAGTCGTCGCGCTCGACCATGCCGGCATGATGCGCGAGGCCGAGGTCCTGCGTAAGATCGCCGACAACGTCTGCATCAAGGTGCCGCTGACGGTCGACGGTCTCAAGACCTGCAAGAAGCTGACCAGCGACGGCACGATGGTCAACGTCACGCTGTGCTTCTCGGCCAACCAGGCGCTGCTCGCCGCCAAGGCCGGCGCGACCTTTATCTCGCCCTTCGTCGGCCGCCACGACGACAACGGCTTCGACGGCATGGCGCTGATCAACGACATCCGTCTGATCTACGACAACTACGCGTTCTCGACCGAGATCCTCGTCGCCTCGATCCGTCACCCGATCCACGTGCTCGAAAGCGCGCGCATCGGCGCCGACGTCGCGACGATGCCGCCCGCGGTGATCCGCTCGCTGTTCAAGCACGTGCTGACCGACAAGGGCATCGAAGGCTTCCTCGCCGACTGGGCGAAGACCGGGCAAAGCATCTAGGCCAGTCGATCTAAATCGGCTTTCCTCCCTGTCATCGTCATGCTGAACTTGTTTCAGCATCCATCGTGCCGCAATCTCGGGCGTCGCGTTGACGGCACAATGGATCCTGAAACGAGTTCAGGATGACGATCTAGGATAGAATTGCGCTCGAATGTCCGACGAATCCCCAGCCGACCGCTTCAAGTCCGTCCTCGCCGGTGCTTCGCGCGCGCTGGCGCATGACGCCGAGGTCGAGGTCAACTGGACGGCCGACGCGCCGAGCCAGTCGGGCAACACCTTCCGCGTGCCGATGCCCGGCCGCAGTCTGCCGCGCGGCGCGGCGATGGAAGCGCGCGGCTTCGCCGACAGCTTCGCGCTCAAGCTGCGCCACCACAACGATCAGTTGCACAACCGCCACGCGCCGGCCGAGCCGATGGCGCGCGCCTGCTACGATGCGGTCGAACTCGTCCGCTACGAGGCGCTCGGCGCCAACGACTATGCCGGCATCGCCCAGAACCTCGATGCGGCGACGACCGTGCGGCTCAACGTCGATCCGATCATCCGCGCCAAGGCCGCCGACGAGGTGCCCGTCCAGACCGCGCTGTCGCTGCTGCTGCGCGAGCGGCTGACCGGCCAGCCGGTGCCTGCCGCGGCCAAGCCCGGGGTCGAGATGCTGCGCGGCTGGATCGAGGAGCGCGCGGGCGAGGACTTCGCCGCGCTCGCCGATTCGATCGAGGACCAGAAGGCGTTCCAGGCGCTGTCGCTGAACATGCTCCAGCATCTCGAACTGGTGCGCGTCGAGCCGCAGGACAGCCAGCCCGACGATTCGGACGACAACGACGGCGACGAGGAAACCGAGGAAGACGAGCAGGGCGACAACGCCGGCGAGGAGCAGCAGCCCTCGGAGATGGCGGCCGAACCCAGTGAAGGCGACGACGACGGCGAGAGCGAAAGCGAAGCCGAGTCTGCCGACGACGATCAGGAGGCCGATGCCGGCGATGACGGCGACGAGGGCATGCTGCCCGTCCGTCCGAACCGTCCCTGGACCGACCTGCCCGACGCCTTCGACTACAAGGTCTTCACCGAAAGCTTCGACGAAGTCGTCGCCGCCAACGAGCTTTGCGACGAGGAGGAACTGACCCGCCTGCGCGCCTATCTCGACGCGCAGCTCAAGGGCCTGCAGGGCATCGTCACCAAGCTCGCCAACCGGCTCCAGCGCCGGCTCATGGCGCAGCAGAACCGCTCGTGGGAGTTCGACCAGGAAGAAGGCATCATCGATGCGGCGCGGCTTGCGCGCATCGTCGTCTCGCCGGGCCAGTCGCTATCCTACAAGATCGAGCGCGACATCGAGTTCAAGGACACGATCGTCACCCTGCTGATCGACAATTCGGGTTCGATGCGCGGACGGCCGATCTCGATCGCGGCGATCAGCGCCGACGTGCTCGCGCGCACGCTCGAGCGCTGCGGCGTCAAGACCGAGATCCTGGGCTTCACCACGCGCGCCTGGAAGGGCGGACAGAGCCGCGAGGCCTGGCTCGGCGGCGGGAAGCCGCAGCATCCGGGCCGGCTCAACGATCTGCGCCACATCGTCTACAAGAAGGCCGACGAGCCCTGGCGCCGCGCGCGCCGCAACCTCGGCCTGATGATGCGCGAAGGCCTGCTCAAGGAAAACATCGACGGCGAGGCGCTGCTCTGGGCGCACAGCCGCCTGCTGGCGCGCCCGGAGGATCGCCGCATCCTCATGGTCATCTCGGACGGTGCCCCCGTCGACGATTCGACCTTGAGCGTGAACAGCGCGGGCTATCTCGAGACCCACCTGCGCAAGGTGATCGACTGGATCGAGCGCCAGTCGCCGGTCCAGCTCGTCGCCATCGGCATCGGCCACGACGTCACCCGCTACTACAAGCGCGCGGTCACGATCATGGACGTCGAGCAGCTCGGTGGCACGATGATCGAGCAGCTCGCGGGGCTGTTCGAGGACGATTGATGCAAGTCTCCGAAGCCGTTGCCACCCGTCGCTCGATCCGCGCGTTCCGGGACAAGCCCGTAGACCTCACCGTATTGCGGCGGGTTCTCGAACGCGCGCAGATGGCGCCGTCGGGGTGCAACTTCCAGCCGTGGCAGGCGACCGTGCTCGCGGGTGAGCCGCTCCGGCGGCTGCAGGAGAAGATGCTGGCCGCGCAGCCGCAGGACCCGATCGAATACGATTTCTCCGCGCCGCAGCAATCGCCCGCGCATCGCGATCGCCTGCGCACGCTCGGTGCGGCGATGTACGGCTCGATGAACGTCGCGCGCGGCGATAGCGAAAAGCGCTGGGACATCTCGCAGCAGAACGTGGTTTCGTTCGGCGCGCCGGCGCTGCTGGTCTGCTACTTCGAGCGCTTCATGGCCGCGCCGCAATGGGCCGACGTCGGCATGTGGTTGCAGACGATCATGCTGCTGCTGCGCGAGGAGGGCCTGGATTCCTGCCCGCAGGAGTGGATGGCGCTCTATGCCCGGCTCATCAAGGCCGAGATCGGCGTGCCCGACGAGAGCCACATCCTGTTCTGCGGCCTCGCCATCGGTCACCGCGAGGCCGAGGCGCCGGTGAACAATTTCGAACGCGGCCGCGTGCCGCTCGACGAGGCGGTGCGCTTCGTGGGCTTCGATCAGTGACCGTTGCCGAGGCGGTCGTCTCGCGCCGTTCGGTCCGGGCCTTTCTCGACACACCGGTCGATGCCGCGGTGCTGCGCCGCGTGCTCGAGACCGCGCAGCGCGCGCCTTCGGGCGGCAATGTCCAGCCGTGGAACGCGGTGGTCCTGGCCGGCGATCCGCTCGCGCGGCTCCAGGCCGCGATTGCCGAGACCGTCGCGGCGCGTGGCGAACGGACGATGGAATACGACATCTATCCCAAGGGGCTCGACGGCGCCTACGAGGAGCGTCGCGTCGAGGTCGGCGAGAAGATGTACGAGGCGCTGGGCATCGCCCGCGACGACAAGCGCGGCCGCTTCGCCCAGTTCGCGCGCAACTTCCGGGCCTTCGGTGCGCCGGTTGTGATGCTCGTCCACACGCCGCGCTACATGGGGCCGCCGCAGTGGTCGGACATCGGCATGTGGCTGCAGACGGTGATGCTGCTGCTGCGCGACGAAGGGCTCGATTCGTGCCCGCAGGAGTCCTGGGCGATGTACACGCGCCAGATCCGCGAGACGGTTTCTATCCCCGAGGACCATGTGTTCTTCTGCGGCCTGGCGATCGGCCATGGCGATCCCGCAGCGCCGGTGAACCGGTTCGCGGTGCCGCGCGCGCCGCTGTCCGAAGTGGTCCGGTTCGAGGGCTTCTGACGATGCCGTCGGCGCTGCTCTGGGTGCCCGTGACCGTGGCCGCCGCGACCGCGCAGGTCTTCCGCAACGGCGCCCAGGCCAACCTGACGCAGAAGATCGGCACGCTCGGCGCGACGCAGGTGCGCTTCATCTTCGGTCTGCCCTTCGCGGCGCTGTTCCTCGCGAGCGCGCTGGCGATCCTGGGTGCGGAAGTGCCGCCGGTCGGCGCGCCGTCGCTCGGCTGGTGCGGGCTCGGCGCGCTCGCGCAGATCGCCGCGACCGCGCTGATGCTCCAGGTCATGCGCGAGCGAGCCTTCGGCGTCGCCTATGCCTATATCAAGACCGAGCCCGTGCTCGTGGCCATCATGGGCGTGGTCCTGCTCCACGACGTGCTGGGCGCGCTGTCGTGGCTGGCGATCGGCGTGGTCACCGCGGGTGTCCTGCTCGCCTCGACCAAGCCCAGCGACGCGCGGCTGCTGCTCAAGGAGGGCCGGCTGATTGTCCTCGGCACGCTCGGCGGCGGGCTGTTCGGGCTCTCGGCGATCGCCTTCCGCGCGGCGATCGAGACGCTGGGAACAGGCGATTTCGTCATCAACAGCCTGTCGATGCTCGTGCTGTCGCTGGCGATCCAGAGCGCGCTGCTCGGCCTCTACCTGGCGCTGCGCCAGCGCGAGGCCTTCCTGGGCTCGCTGCGCGAATGGCGCGTGAGCCTGGGCGCGGGCTTCCTCGGCGCGGCGGCCTCGTCGGGCTGGTTCATCGCCTTCTCGCTGACCGCGGCGGCCAATGTCCGCACGCTCGCGCTGATCGAGATGCCGCTCGCGGCGCTGGTCTCGCGGCGGATTTCGGGCAAGGGGCTGGCCGCGAACGAGTGGTGGGGGACGGGGGTGATCCTCGCCGGTCTCGCGCTGCTGCTTTACGCCCACGCGGCTTGATTCTAAGGCGCGGCCTATGACCGATGCCGCACCGCTGAAGCTGTTCAACAGCCTGACCCGCTCGCTGGAGACCTTCCAGCCCGTCCATCCGGGCGAGGCGCGTGTCTATTCGTGCGGGCCGACGGTCTACAATTACCCGCACATCGGCAACATGCGCGCCTACGTCTTCGCCGACGTGCTCGGCCGCACCCTGAGCTTCAAGGGCTACAAGCTCACCCACGTCATCAACATCACCGACGTCGGCCACCTGACCGACGACGCCGACGCTGGCGAGGACAAGATGGAGAAGATGGCGAAGGAGCGCGCCCAGTCGATCTGGGACATCGCCGCGCATTACACCGAGGCTTACTGGGCGGACATCAAGGCGCTCAACATCCGCCAGCCGACCGAATGGTCGATCGCCACCAAGTACGTCCCGGCGATGATCGATTTCGCCAAGTCCATCGCCGACAAGCACTGCTACGAACTCGACAGCGGGCTCTACTTCGATGTCGCGACCGTGGCCGACTACGGCCGGTTGGCCCGCGCCCACACCGAAGAGGGAGAGGGGCGGATCGAGGCGGTCGAAGGCAAGCGCAATGCCGCCGACTTCGCGATCTGGCGCAAGACGCCCGAAGGCGAGACGCGCCAGATGGAATGGGATTCGCCCTGGGGCCGCGGCGCGCCGGGCTGGCATCTCGAATGCTCGGTGATGAGCGGCCAGATCCTGGGCTTTCCGTTCGACATCCACACCGGCGGCATCGACCACCGCGAGATCCACCACCCCAACGAGATCGCGCAGAACCAGGCGTTCTGCTGCACCAACGGGCTCGACCTGGCGAAGAACTCGGGCGCCAACGTGTGGATGCACAACAACTTCCTCGTCGAGCGCTCAGGGAAGATGAGCAAGTCGTCGGGCGAATTCCTGCGTCTGCAGCTGCTGATCGACAAGGGCTACCACCCGCTCGCCTACCGCATGATGTGCCTCCAGGCGCACTACCGGTCGGAGCTCGAGTTCTCCTGGGAAGGGCTGGGGGCTGCGCTGACGCGATTGAAGCGGATGGTGATCGCGGTCGCGCAGCTCAAGGAGCGCGGCGTGGTAGCCGAGCAGGCGGGCGCGAAGTTCGCGCCGTTCCTCGAACGCTTCGATGTCGCGGTGGCGGACGATCTCAACACCGCGGTCGCGCTGACCGTGTTCGACGAGGTGCTCGCGCTCAAGAAGGTCGATGCCGGCGAGAAGCTGGCGGCGCTCGCGGCGATGGATGCCGTGCTCGGGCTCGGCCTGCTCGATCTCGATCGCGCCGAACTGCGCCTGCGGCCCAAGGCCGCGGCGATCTCCGAAGCCGAGATCGAGGCGGTCATCGCCCGCCGCAAGGAAGCGCGCGCCGCCAAGGACTTCGCCGCTTCCGACGCGCTGCGCGACGAACTCGCGGCGCAGGGCGTCGAGGTCATGGACGGCGATCCGCTCGGCTGGGAGTGGAAGCTCGGCGATTGACGGGCTGCGTGGCCGCTCGCACGATGCGGGCATGACCAAGACCGTAGCCGTTCTCAACGCCATGGCGCGTCCGCTGCTCGAGCCGCGCTTGCCCGACTGGATCGAGCCGCGCTGGTTCACCTCGCGCGAAGAGCTCGCCGCAGCCGCGCCCGCGGCCGAGATCGGCTGGTTCGATACGCATCACCTCGGGCCGATCGACGAGATCGTGCGCAGCGCGCGGCACCTCAAGTGGCTCAACACGCTCGGTGCCGGGGTCGAGCTGTTCCCGCTCGACCTGCTGCGCGAGCGGAGCGTGGCCTTCACCAACGGTGCCGGGCTCAACGCGATCACGATCGCCGAATATGCGCTGCTCGGCATGCTCACGATCGCCAAGGGCTATCGCGACGTGGTCCGCGCGCAGGATCGGCACGAATGGTTGCACGACGCGCCGGGCAAGGGTGAGCTTTACGGCAGCAAGGCGCTGATCGTCGGCGCGGGCGGCATCGGTCGACGCGTGGCCGAACTGCTGGCGCCGTTCGGCGTGGCGGTCACCACGATGCGCCGCACGCCAGGTCCCGATGATCTCGGCCCCGATCAATGGCGTGCGCGACTGGGTGAGTTCGACTGGGTGATCGTGGCCGTCGCCGCGACCGAGGAGACGCGCGGCATGATCGGCGCGGCCGAATTCGCGGCGATGAAGCCTGGTGCGGCGATCCTGAATTTCGCGCGCGGTTTCGTCATCGATACCGATGCGCTGCTCGAAACGCTGCGCGACGGGCGACTGGGCGCGGCCTTTCTCGACGTGACCGATCCCGAGCCGCTCCCCGCCGACCATCCGCTGTGGAGCTTCGACCAGGTCCATATCTCGATGCACCTCTCGGGCCGCTCGCAGGAGACGCTGATCGTGCGCGCGGTCGACCGCTTCCTCGCCAATCTCGATCGCTACGCCAAGGGCGAGCCTCTTTCGCACCAGGTCGACCTCGCGCTTGGCTATTGAGGCGATGACTTGCACCTAGCCATTTGATACGGTTGTCGCCGTAAGGGCGGGGGGATACCGCTTTACCGGATCGCAACGACGAAACAGGGAGGCGGGCGCTCTTCGCGCTTGCCCGAGCAGGAGCAGGTAATGGCGCACGGTGAGGGCAAGAAGGCCTCGGACCTTTTCATTGAATGCCTCGAGGACGAGGGCTGCGAATACATCTTCGGCGTGCCGGGTGAGGAGAATCTCGATTTCCTCGATTCGCTGTCGCGCTCGAAGAAGATCAAGCTGGTCCTGACCCGGCACGAGCAGGGCGCGGGCTTCATGGCCGCGACCTACGGCCGTCACACGGGCAAGACCGGCGTCTGCATCGCCACGCTCGGGCCGGGCGCGACGAACTTCGTCACCGCCGCGGCCTATGCCACGCTCGGCGGCATGCCGATGCTGATGATCACCGGCCAGAAGCCGATCAAGAAGTCGAAGCAGGGCCGCTTCCAGATCCTCGACGTCGTCTCGATGATGGCGCCGATCACCAAGTTCACGCACCAGATGGCCTCGTCGGACAATATCCCGAGCCGCCTGCGCGAGGCCTATCGCCTGGCCGAGGAGGAAAAGCCCGGCGCCACCCATATCGAACTGCCCGAGGACATCGCCGACGAGCATACCGAGGCGGTGCCGCTCAAGCGCTCGATCGTGCGCCGGCCGACTGCCGACGTGAAGTCGATCCGCCAGGCGGTCGAGGCGCTGCAGAACGCCAAGAATCCCGTTCTGGTGATCGGTGCCGGCGCCAACCGCACGATGACCTCGAAGATGCTGCTCGAATTCGTCGAGAAGACGGGCATTCCCTTCATCACGACCCAGCTCGGCAAGGGCGTTATCGACGAGCGGCATCCCCGGTTCCTCGGCTGTGCGGCGTTGTCGTCGGGCGATTTCTGCCACCGCGCGATCGAAAGCTCGGACTGCATCGTCAACATCGGTCACGACGTGATCGAAAAGCCGCCGTTCTTCATGCGCAACGAGGGCCTCGACGGTCCCGGACCGGTCGTGATCCACATGTCGACCAAGACCGCCGAGGTCGATCCGGTCTACTTCCCGCATATCGAGGTGATCGGCGACATCGCCAATGCCGTCTGGCAGATGAAGGAAGCGATCGAGCCGTCGAGCGCCTGGCAGTTCGACCACATGTTGTCCTACCGCAAGGCCGAGATCGAACACACGGCCAAGCTGGCGTCGGACGAGCGTTTCCCGATCTTCCCGCCGCATGCCGTCCAGCAGGTGCGCGACGCTCTGCCCGACGACGGCATCGTCTGCCTCGACAACGGCGTCTACAAGATCTGGTTCGCGCGCGGCTACACCGCCTGCAAACCCAACACGGTCCTGCTCGACAACGCCCTGGCAACGATGGGTGCGGGCCTGCCTTCGGCCATGGCCTCGGCGATGGTCTATCCCGACCGCAAGGTCATCGCGGTCTGCGGCGACGGCGGCTTCATGATGAACAGCCAGGAGATGGAGACCGCGGTGCGCCTCGGCCTCAACATCACCGTGCTGATCCTCAACGACAATTCCTACGGCATGATCCGCTGGAAGCAGGCCAACATGGGCTTCGAGGATTGGGGGCTGACCTACAACAACCCCGATTTCGTGAAGTATGCCGAAAGCTACGGTGCCAAGGGCTACCGCGTCGAAAGCGCCGCGCATCTCAAGGACCTGCTGGCGACCTGCCTCAATACGCCGGGCGTGCACCTGATCGACTGCCCGGTCGACTATTCGGAAAACGACCAGATCCTGAACAAGGACATCAAGGCGCTGTCGAAGGCGCTGTGAGGGATCGGGGGAGGGCGGGCCTGATCCCGCTCTCCTCCCGCCTGTTTCCCGTCCCCTCCAAAACTCCGTTCGTCACCCTGAACTTGCTTCAGGGTCCATCGTGCCGCCACAGCTGCGTTTGCCGTTCGCGGGCAGACCGGGCCCCTTGGACTTGGCTGGCCGGCGCCGGGTAGGCGGAGGAATGGACCCTGAAGCAAGTTCAGGGTGACGACATGGAGTGGTGAGGAGGGGCGGCGTCCTTCGCGCTCACACCTCCTCCAGCAACAGCAGATCCACCTCCACGCCGAGCCTGACCTCGGGCAGAACCGCGTGCGTCACCGAAACCACCGCCGCATCGGCCACGAGTTGGCCGGGAATCGTGAATTCGTGCTCGGGCAAGGTGGTGATGAAGCGCTCGCCGGCCGCGACGGCTTCGGCACCGGTGAAGACGAGCGAAACCGTATGGCGGGTACCGGAGAAGGTCACGCTGGCCCAAGGACGCTCGACGTGGCGTACCAGTTCGGCTTTTCCGCCGGCCAGCCGCTGCAGCGTGGAAAGCAGGGCGCGCCAGGGCCGGCGCAGGCCGGGAACGCGGTTACGCATGATGGTTCTCCAAAGAGGCGCCGTCGTGACGATAGGTGTTCATGAAGCGGGTGATTCGCTCGGCCGTCGCGGCGCGGGGCTCGCGGCCGTTGCGAAGATCCTCGACGAAGCGCGGGTCGTGCGCCGCGAGTCGGCCGAACTTCGTCCAGGGCATCCCGGTCTCGCGCAGGAACTTCTCGATCTGTCGCAGCAACATGGGTCCTCCCTCGCAATTTTGCGCGAATCAATGTTCCATATTTGTTCCAATCGGAATCCTACTTGTCTAGGAAAAATCCTACGCGTAGGATCGAGGTCATGGCTGCTTCCGAACCGCGTCAGCGCCTGCTCGAACTGGCGAGCGAACGGGGGGTGAGCCTTGCCCAGCTATCGAGCATGATCGGGCGAAACCCCAGCTATCTCCAGCAGTTCGTCCGCAAGGGAAGTCCGCGCAAGCTCGAGGAGAACGACC
Source organism: Novosphingobium anseongense (assembly GCF_037482895.1). NCBI lineage: Bacteria > Pseudomonadati > Pseudomonadota > Alphaproteobacteria > Sphingomonadales > Sphingomonadaceae > Novosphingobium > Novosphingobium anseongense. Next base: position 504,253 of record NZ_JBBHJZ010000001.1, read on the forward strand.
GCGCCATGCTCGCGCGCTTCTTCGCCGTGGCTGAGGCGGAACTTGGCGGTGCGGAGGAAAAATCCTCCGAATCGGACTGGATAGATGTTCCGCGCCTGCCGCTCGGCGCTTCGGCCGGGCCGGGTGCTGCGATGGAGTCCGAGCGTCCGATCGGCGTTCTCCGCTTCGCGAGAAGCTGGCTGCGCCGGCAGGGGCTCGAACCGCAGCGGCTATCGGCCATCACGGTCGAGGGCGATTCGATGGAGCCGGTCCTGCGCGATGGCGACGAAATCCTGGTCGACGTCACGCCGCGGGCCTTGCGCGATGGTATCCACGTCGTGCGCGTCGACGGCATGCTGCTGGTCAAGCGGCTCGAAACCGGGCGGCCCGGACTGGTGGTGCTGCGCAGCGCCAATCCCGCCTATGACCCGATCGAACTGGCCGCGCGCGAGCTTGCCGTGGTGGGGCGCGTGGTCTGGAAGGGCGGGCGGCTCTAGGCTTTCCTACGGCCGGCGGCGACACTAGGCTTGCGCCCGGGCCGATCTCGCCATCGCGCGTCCGGCGTAAGGTGACACTTGGCTCTCTCTGGACCTGTCGCCTTTGTCACCTTCGTCACCTTGTGCGGCGATCCGTCGGGGCGGGCGTGGGGACGCGGCATTGCAATCGCGCGCCGGTCCCGCCATCTCCCCGGCATGACCGAAGCCAGCCAAACCCCGATGCGCGTTGCCATCGTGCCCGTCACCGCTTTCGAGCAGAACTGCTCGCTCGTCTGGTGCACCAAGACCATGCGCGGCGCACTGGTCGATCCGGGCGGCGATCTCGACAAGCTCAAGCTCGCGCTCGAGAAGACCGGCGTCACGCTCGAGAAGATCCTCGTCACCCACGGTCACATGGACCACTGCGGCCAGGCGGGCGTGCTCGCCAAGGAACTCGGCGTGCCGATCGAAGGGCCGCACGAGGGCGATCGCTTCTGGATCGAGAGCCTCGACGATCCCGCCAAGCGCTATGGCCTCGAAGGCGAGAGCTTCGAGCCCGACCGCTGGCTGGTGAACGGCGACCAGGTGACCGTCGGCGACCTGACGCTCGACGTCGTCCATTGCCCGGGCCACACGCCGGGGCACGTCGTGTTCCATCACGCGCCGTCGCAGGTGGCGCTCGTGGGCGACGTGCTCTTCGCCGGGTCGATCGGCCGAACCGACTTCCCGCAGGGCAATCACCAGGACCTGCTCGATTCGATCACCCAGCGCCTCTGGCCGCTCGGCGACGAGGTGACCTTCGTTCCCGGACACGGCCCGACGAGCACCTTCGGTCAGGAGCGCCGGACGAACCCCTTCGTCGCGGATTCGCGCTTCGGCTAGAACTTCCCCAGCGCGATCAGGATAGCCGCCACGGCGAGGCCGAGCAGGGTCAGCATGGTGACGAGCGTGCCGACGCCGCGCAGCGCCTGCAGGCGGCCGCCGTCCATGCCGAGCGCGTGGCAGACGCGGCCGAGCATGAACACCGCGCCGACCACAGCCAGCCAGTTCGCGCCCCTGGTCGCCAGATCGATCGCTCCCATCAGAATCAGCACGAGCGGCGCATTCTCGATGAAATTGGCGTGGGCGCGCATGCGGCGCGTCAGCGCCTCGTTGCCGCCGTCGCCAACCGAGACCTTGGCAGCATGGCGGACCTGGCCGACGCGGATCGAAAGCCAGAGGTTGATCACCGCGGCCGCGGCGGCCAGGCAGAGCGTGGTCTGAAGAAGCATGTTTCCCCCGTGTTTCCCTATTGATGCGCTCGCTATCGTGCTCGCCCTTGCAACGCACGCGAAAATCGCTATAGGCGCCCCTTCGCTGTTGCCGGGCCCCGGTTGCGGCGCAAGAGGCTGCAAATACGCAGGCTTGTGCGCCGATAGACCATGGCCTAGGGCGGCCTTCAGAAAACGTGATTAACTACTGGAACAGGTGCCGACATGGCTGTCCCTAAAAGAAAAACCTCTCCCTCCCGCCGGGGCATGCGTCGTAGCCATGACGCGCTGAAGGTCGAAGCCTTCCACGAGTGCGGCAACTGCGGTGAACTCAAGCGCCCGCACAACCTGTGCAACGCTTGCGGTCACTACAACGGTCGCGAGATCATCGCGGTCGGGCTCTAAGCCCACAAGCCCAGGAAACGCACGATGAGTCTACCGCGTATCGCTGTCGACGCGATGGGCGGTGATGAAGGCGTGCGCGTGATGGTGGAGGGCGCCGCGCTCGCGCGTCGCCGCCACGATCGCTTCAAGTTCCTGCTGGTCGGTGACGAGACGCGGATCAAGGCTGCGCTCGACAATCATCCGAACCTGCGCGGCGCGTCCGAGATCCTCCATTCGACCGACGTCATCAGCGGCGAGGACAAGCCGAGCCAGGCTCTCCGCCGCGCCAAGACGACGTCGATGGGCATGGCCGTCAATGCCGTGAAGGCGGGCGATGCCGGCGCTGCGGTCAGCGGCGGCAACACCGGCGCGCTCATGGCCATTTCCAAGCTCGCGCTGCGCACGATGCCAGGCATCGATCGCCCCGCGCTCGCAGCGCTGCTCCCTACTCTGGGCGACAACGACGTCGTCATGCTCGACCTCGGTGCCAATACCGAGTGCGACGCGCGCAACCTCATCCAGTTCGCGATCATGGGCTCGGCCTATTCGCGCGTCGTCACCGGTCGCGATTCGCCGCGCGTGCGCCTGCTCAACATCGGTACCGAGGACATGAAGGGTACCGATGAACTGCGCGATGCCGCGACCATCCTGCGCAAGGCCGCTGCCGATCTCTCGATGTCGTTCGACGGCTTCACCGAGGCCGACAAGGTCTGCCGCGGCGATGTCGACGTGGTCGTGACCGACGGTTTCTCGGGCAATATCGCGCTCAAGGCGATCGAGGGCACGGCCCGCTTCGTCGGCGACCTGTTGCGCCGCTCGTTCTCGAGCTCGCTGCGTTCGAAGTTCGGCTTCTTGGTCTCGCGCCCGGCGACCGAACTGCTCAAGCACCATCTCGATCCCAACAACCACAATGGCGCCGTGTTCCTCGGCCTCAACGGCATCGTCGTGAAGAGCCACGGCAGCGCCAATGCGGTGGGTGTCGCCAACGCCGTCCACGTGACGGCCAGACTTCTGGAAGAAAACGTGACCGAGCGGATTACCGCGGACCTGGCCCGTGTGGGCGAAGAAAGCCTGAAGATGAAGCGTGCCCCGGCCTCCGCTGCGACCACGGGGGACGCCGCCTGATGCGTCGTTCGGTTCTGATGGGGACGGGCTCGGCCCTCCCGCGCCGCGCGCTCGGCAATGCAGAGCTCGCGAAGATGGTGGATACCAGCGACGAGTGGATCGTCGAGCGTACCGGCATCCGCAACCGCCACGTTGCCGCGCCCGACGAAACCACCTCCACCCTCGGCACGGCCGCGGCGCGTGCCGCGATCGAGGCGGCGGGCATCGATGCCAAGTCGATCGACCTGATCGTCCTCGCCACGGCGACGCCCGATCAGACCTTTCCCGCCACCGCGACGATCGTGCAGAACGCGCTCGGCTGCAACGGCGGTATCGCCTTCGACGTCGCCGCGGTCTGCTCGGGCTTCCTCTATGCTCTGGGCGTCGCCGATTCGATGCTCGTCTCGGGCGCGGCCAACCGCGCGCTGGTGATCGGCTCGGAAACCTTTAGCCGCATCCTCGACTGGGAAGACCGCACGACCTGCGTTCTCTTCGGCGACGGCGCCGGCGCGATCGTGCTCGAAGCGCGCGACGAAGCCTCGGACCAGCCGCGCGGCGTGCTCTCGACCAAGCTCCACGCCGATGGCGCGCACAACCAGCTGCTTTTCGTCGACGGCGGGCCGTCGACCACGGGTACGGTCGGCAAGCTGCGCATGCGGGGCCGCGAGGTCTTCCGCCACGCCGTGACCAACCTGTCTTCGGTCCTGCTCGAAGTCGTCGAGCAGGCCGGCGTCGCGATCGAGGACATCGACTGGCTCGTGCCGCACCAGGCCAATGCCCGGATTCTCGAGGCAACCGCCAAGAAGCTCGGCATGTCGCCGGCCAAGGTCATCATGACCGTGGACCAGCACGCCAACACCTCGGCCGCCTCGGTTCCGCTCGCGCTCGACGCGGCGATCCGCGATGGTCGGATCAAGCAGGGCGATCTCGTCATGCTCGAAGCGATGGGCGGCGGTTTCACCTGGGGCGCAAGCCTCCTGCGGGTTTAGCCGCACCACTTCCGATCCGTTCGACCCATACCTCGCAGTGCATTGCTTTTTAAAAGAATCCCCATTACCCCTGCGAGGGGGTCGCGTTTAAGGGGATAGGGGCTTTATGCGCTCCACGGAAACGCTTACGCGCGCAGCGATTGCGGAGGCGATCAACCGCAAGCTTGGCTTGTCGCGGGCGGAATCGCTCGCGATGGTCGAGGCGATCTTGGATCATATGTGCGAAGCGCTCTCCAAGGGAGAGAACGTCAAGATTTCTGGCTTCGGCACGTTCTTGCTTCGCGACAAGGCCGAAAGGATCGGCCGCAATCCCAAGACTGGTGTCGAAGTGCCGATCACCCCACGTCGGGTGCTCACCTTCCGCGCCAGCCAGATGCTCAAGGATCGGATCAGCGGCAAATGAACGAACAGTCCAACTTCCCCGATTTCGATGACGGCAAGGCACCCGATGCCTTGCGAACGATCGGGGAGGTGGCTGCCGCGCTCAACATCCGCCAGCACGTCCTGCGCTATTGGGAAGAGCAGTTCCCAATGCTCAAGCCGATCAAGCGCAGTGGCGGTCGGCGCTATTATCGGCCCGAGGACATCCAGCTCGTCGCGACGATCGACCGTCTCGTGCACAAGCAGGGCTATACCCTGCGCGGCGCGCGTCTGGCGATCGAGGGCGGTGAGGGCAAGGCCGGGCAGGAAGCCAAGCCGGCGCCGAACCCGGTATCCGCCGATATGGTTTCGCAGCTCGAATCGATCCGCAACACGCTCGCGGCCGCTCTCGCCGCCGCCTGAGCGCGTCTATTTCGCCTGCCGCTTCATCTCGGCATAGGCGGCTTCGCGCGCCTCTGGCGCCAGGGCCTCGAGATAGCGGCTCGCATCCTTGTAGGTCAGGAACGGGCGATCATCGATGATGATCGGCACGGTGCGGCCATTGTAGATGCGCCGCAGCAACCGCCTTTGCGGCCGGCTCAGCGCCGGATCCTCGGTCGCGATCTGCTTCTCGGTGTCGCTCAAGCCGGTTCCGGCCCCAGCTCCGAATCGAGATCGCGCGGGCGCGTGAGCTGGACCAGGCGCGCGCCGCCGTCTTCGAGCTCGCTCCAGGTCGCGATGTCGAGCTCGAGCTTGGCGAAAGCTGCGGTGGGAAACTTCTCCTCGACGATGTCGCGCAGCGGATTGCTGCCGTCGTCGGGGACGAGATCGAAGATCAGGTCTTCGAGCCCCGGATTATGCCCGACCATCAGGATCGTCGTGGGATCGCCTTCCTGTTCGCGCAACAGGTCGATCAAGGTTGCCGAACTCGCGAGGTAGATGCGTCGATCCCAGCGCACCTGCGGGTTGATCTTCGCCGCCTGGGCGCCGAGCTCGATCGTCTGGGCCACACGCACCGCGGGCGAGGCGATGATTCGCTCCCAGTAGATCGGCTGCTGCGCGATGTGCAGCCCCATGATCGCCGCGCCCTTGAGCCCGCGCTTGTTGAGTGGGCGATCGAAGTCGCGTGCGGCGCGATCGTTCCAGTCGGACTTGGCGTGGCGCCAGATACCCAGGGTTTTCATGGGCGATTCTTCACGCGGGTTTTGCGGGGGCAGCGTCGGTCGTCACGGGATCACCTGAAACACCGCTGGCCACCCGTTGTAAAGCCTCGTCGAGCGTGAGGCGACGCACGGGCGTACCCGGCGGGAAGGCGGTGAGCAGCCGCGAGGGGAATGCCGAGGACAGGACGACGAAATGGCCGTGATCGGCGCGGCTGCGAATCAGCCGGCCAAATGCCTGGGCGAGGCGCGCGCGGATGATACGGTCGTCATAGGCCGAACCACCCCCCGCAAGACGCCGGGCACGGTGGAGAATCGAGGGCTTGGGCCATGGGACTTGTTCCATCACCACCAGTCGCAGCGAGTGCCCGGGTACGTCGACCCCGTCGCGGAGCGCATCGGTACCGAGCAGCGAGGCGCGCGGATCGTCGCGGAAGATGTCGACCAGCGTGCCCGTGTCGATCGGATCGACGTGCTGCGCGAACAGCGGCAGGCCGCCGCGGGCGAGGCGATCGGCGATGCGGCCATAGACCGCACGCAAGCGCCGGATCGCGGTGAACAGGCCGAGCACGCCGCCGCCGGTCGCCTCGATCAGCCGGCCATAGGCGGCGGCCAGGGCAGGAATATCGCCTTTGGGCACGTCGGTCACGATCAGCACCTCGGCCTGGGCGCCGTAGTCGAACGGGCTGTCGAAAGCTGCCAGCCGCGGTGCGACGTCGATGTGCGGGGCACCGCTGCGCGCGATGGCCGGGTCCCAGTTGTCGCCGTCGCGCAGCGTGGCCGAGGTGACCATGACGCCATGCGAGGGTTCGAGCACTACGCGCGCGAAGGGCTTCATCGGATCGAGCCAGCGCCGGTGCAGGCCGATGTCGAACTCGCGCGCATCGCCACGATCGACCGCGAGCCAGTCGACGAATTCGGGATCGGCCGGGCCGCCGAGCCGGTGGAGCAGGGCTTCCCAGGCCGAGAGCAGGTCGATCCGCCAGGCGAGCGAATGGCGCGCGCCCTCGATTCGCGCGCGGCCCGGGCCATCGAGCCAGTCGGGTGGATCTTCCAGCAAGGCTTCGAGCCGGAGCCCGAGCCGCATCAGTGGCTGCCGCAATTCCGCCAGCGCCGCCTCGGCCGCCTGGGACATCTCGATGAAGGGACCTTCGAGCTGCGCCGCTTCGGTTTCGAGGCCGTAGCCGGCTTCCTGGCCGCCGCTCTCGTCGCGCGCATAGACCGTCGCCCGCACCGCTGCGAACAGCTCTTCGAGCGGTCCGACGGGAAGGTTCTCGCTCAGGCGCTGCAGCCAGCCGTCGCTGGGGAGCGCCTCTGCAGCATGGGCTGCGGCGGCGATCGCCTTGGCGCCCTGCTCGTCGTAGCTGGCAATGTCGGCGAGGCGTGCGGAGAGCCCGCGGCGACGGCCTTTCGAGCCGCGCTCGGGGCCGAGAACCCAGCGCTTGAGCTCGATCGTCTCGGCGCCGGTCAGTGCCGCGGCAAAGGTCGAATCGGCGGCCTCGAAGACGTGGTGGCCCTCGTCGAAGATCAACCGCGTCGGCCGCGCGGCGTGATCGCGGCCGCGCGCGGCGTTGACCATGACCAGCGCGTGGTTGGCGATGACGAGATCGGCCTGCGCGGAATTGCGCGCGGCGCGCTCGATGAAGCACTTCCTATAGTGCGGGCAGCCGGCATAGACGCATTCGCCGCGACGGTCGGTCAGCGAGGTGATGCCGCGCTGGCGAAACAGCGTGCCGAGCCAGCCCGGCAGATCGCCGCCGATCATGTCGCCGTCCTGGGTATAGGCTGCCCAGCGCGCGACGAGTTGCGCCAGGATCGCCGCGCGACCGCCGAAGCCGCCCTGGAGCGCATCCTCGAGGTTCAGCAGGCAAAGATAGTTCTCGCGGCCCTTGCGCACCACGACGGGCGGGCTGCCGTCGGCGCGGTGCATGGGCCAGGCGCGGCGGCTCTCGCGACGCAATTGGCGCTGCAGGGCCTTGGTGAAGGTCGAGACCCAGACCGTGCCGCCCGATTGCTGCGACCAGACCGATGCCGGGGCGAGATAGCCGAGCGTCTTGCCGATGCCCGTGCCCGCCTGGGTGAGCAGCACGTGCGGCGCAGCCTCGCGGCGGCGCGGCGTGAAGGCATGCGCGGTCTCGGCCGCATAGGCGCGCTGGCTCGGGCGCTGCTCGGCCGTGTCGCCGGTCAACAGGGAGAGCCGATCGAGCACGGCCTGCTCGTCGAGCGTGACCTGCGCCGGCTGCGGACGATCGGGCGCTTCCTCCCACTCGGGCAGTTTGGAGAACAGCCAGCGCTCGGCGCGCTCGGGCTGGGCTATGCGCGAGGACAGAGGGCCGGCCCAAGGCCAGCGCATGCGGATCAGCGATTGCAGCACGCTCCACGCGCCTTCGCGCTCGGGCCAGTCGGGGCTCTCGCAGGTGTCGAGCAGGGCAGCGGCGGCGGCTTGGAGCAGCGCTGGGACGCCATCGTCGCCGTGGGGCTCGGGCAGGCCGAGCGCCGAAGCCAATCCTTTCGGGGTGGGCACCACGAACCGTGCCGGATGGATGAAGGCATAGAGCTCGAGCAGGTCGAGCCCCGAGAGATCCGGATAGCCGAGCCGCGTCGCGACCAGCGGGGCGTTGAGCATGAGCAGCGGCGTATCGGCCGCCGCCATGATCGCCTCGCCCTTGCCGAGCCCGCGCGTCACCCCGATCGCATCGCGCAGCCACACACCGCCATGGCTGGCGTGGATGGCGGGAAGGGGAAGGGCGGCCATGTCGCGTCGTTAGAACGAAACTGGAACCAATTGAAGCTGGATCAAGCCGGTTTCGTCAGGTTTTCCAGGAGCAGCCGTTCGAGCCGCGCGACATCGGGCACGCCCAGGACCTCGAAACGCTCGGTCACGCGGTCGCCGTCGCTGTCGACGCGGCTGTGGGTCTGGATTCGCAGGTCGCCGAAGCCGTCGTGGCTTTCGCGCCGGTCGATCGGACCGATCTGGTGGAGCATGACGCTCTCCACCTTGCGGTCGCGCGCCTCGGTGACGCGCAGCAAGCGTCGCCCGGTCAGGCCATAGGCGGTGGTCCCCGCCCGGCGCATCGCGCGGATCGGTTGCCACAGCATCCATAGACCGACGGCGACGAACGGCAGGCCGAACAGCGGGAAGATCACGCCGAAGCTCCACTGGATCGCGGTCGGGGTTTTCGTCGCGGCGCTCCACGGCAGCAGCGCCATAGTTTCCCAGAACAGTGCGAAAGCAGTCCAGGGTAGGGCGAAGAGCCAGATGCCGAAGCCGCGCTTGAGTTTGCCCGCGCGCGGTTGTCCGCTCCATAGCAGATGCTCGCCCGCGACGAGTTCACGGCGCAGCGACTGCTCCAGTTCGGGCGAAAGGCGTGGCTCGGCTGGCGTCATCCTACCGCTATTTTAGCGCGGCAAGGTTACCAAACCGCGCCGATGCCTCAGACCATTTCGTCGTGCCTGGACCTGGTCGGTTCCGCGGCCCTGACGGTGGAATCGCCATCTGCCGGTGGCGATTCGATCGCGATCGTCGTCGCATCGGCTCCGGTGACTTCCATACCCGCCTCGTCGAGCGCGCGCTTGATGCCGCGAACGATCTCATCCTGGATGACGAAGTCGTTGGCGCGTGCGCCCGACCACCAGCGCACGAGGAATTCGACCGAGCCTTCCTTGAATTCGCGGGCGAAGACATCGACCGGATGGCTCGATTCGACGCCCTTCACGCCTTCGACGACCTTGCGGATCACCGCTGCGGCCTCGTCCATGTCGTGATCCCAGACGATGCCGAGCGTGATCTGAAAGCGGCGATGCGGATTGTCGGTCGTTACCTTGACCGGGTTCTTGAACAGCACCGAGTTCGGCACGATCGTCAGCTCGTTCGACGGCGCGCGGATATGCGTCTCGCGCAAGGTGATGCGTTCGACCTTGCCGGTGATGCCTTCGCATTCGATCGAATCGCCTATCCGCATCTTGTCGCGCAGCATGATCAGCACGCCGGCGAGGAAGTTCTGGAAGATGTCCTGGAAGGCGAAGCCGATCGCCAGCGCGCTGACGCCCAGGCCGGCGAGGACCGAGCCCGCGGTGATGCCGGGCACCGCGACGGTTGCGGCGATCATCAGGCCGGCGATCCAGATGACCAGCCGCACCATGGTTTCCACCAACTGCTTGAGGTTCTCGCGCATGTGGACGTTGCGGGTCAGCCGGTCGGCAATGCTGACGGCGAAGCGTGCGAAGAACCAGGTGATCACCAGGATCGTCATGGCGATCGCCAGAGATGGCAGCTGCTGGACCAGCCCCTTGAGCATGGCGTTGACCTGATCGTGCAGGGTCTTGATGTAGTTCACGGGCAGATTCCTCGCATTTCCGCCCGAAATAACCGGGGAAGGCACGGTGGGGTTCCCAAAAGGCCCTTCGTGCTTGCCTCGCTGGCGCTTTGGCGCGAAAGGCGGCGGGTTATGACTGACGATGCACTCCGGACCGCCGCACAGACCTCCAAGGCTTGGCCCTTCGAGGAAGCCCGCAAGCTCGTGAAGCGCTTTCCGCAGGGCAAGAAAGATGGTTCTCCGGTGCTGTTCGAGACCGGCTACGGGCCTTCGGGCCTGCCGCACATCGGCACCTTCCAGGAAGTCCTGCGCACGACCTTGGTCCGCCGCGCCTACGAGGTTCTGACCGGCGGCGCGCCGACGCGCCTCGTCGCCTTCAGCGACGACATGGACGGGCTGCGCAAGGTTCCCGACAACATCGCCAATGCCGAGGTCCTGCACGCCAATTTGCACAAGCCGCTGAGCCGGATCCCCGATCCGTTCGGCACCCACGAGAGCTTCGCGCATCACAACAACGCGATGCTGCGCGATTTCCTCGACCGCTTCGGCTTCGACTACGAGTTCGTCTCGGCATCGGACCGCTACAATTCCGGCCAGTTCGACGAGGCCATCCGCGGCGTGCTGCGCAATTACGACGCGGTCATGGGAATCATGCTGCCGACCTTGCGCGAGGAACGTCGCAAGACCTATTCGCCCGTCCTGCCCGTCTCGCCGAGCACCGGCGCGGTGCTGCAGGTGCCCGTCGAAGTGCTCGACGCGGAAGCGGGCCTGGTCCGCTTCACCGACGCGGACGGCCAGGTGGTCGAGCAGTCGATCCTGGGCGGCCATGCGAAGATGCAGTGGAAGGTCGATTGGGCGATGCGCTGGGTCGCGCTCGGCGTCGACTACGAGATGTGCGGCAAGGACCTGACCGACTCGGTGACGCAGTCGGGCAAGATCGCCCAGGCGCTCGGCGGCCGTCGCCCCGAGGGCATGATCTATGAGCTCTTCCTCGACGAGAACGGCGAGAAGATCTCCAAGTCCAAGGGCAATGGCCTGACGATCGAACAGTGGCTGACCTACGGCAGCGAGGAGAGCCTGGGCTTCTACCTCTACCGCGATCCCAAGAGCGCCAAGCAGTTGCATGTCGGCGTGGTGCCGCGTGCGGTCGACGAATACTGGCAGTTCCGCGAAAAGCTGGCCGACCAGCCGATCGAGCAGCAGCTCGGCAATCCGGTCTGGCACCTGCTCAACGTCACCGATGAGGGCGCTGGCGCCGGCGACAAGCTGCCCGTGACCTACGGCCTGCTGCTCAACCTCGTCGGCGTGCTCGGCGCGCAGGCGACGCGCGATCAGGTCTGGTCCTACCTCGCCAATTACGTCGAGGACGCGCGGCCAGAGGCGCATCCGGCACTCGACACGCTGGTGACGACCGCGCTGGCCTATAATCGCGATTTCATCGCGCCCACGCTCAAGCGCCGCAAGCCCGAGAACGGCGAGGCAGCGGCGCTCGCGGCGTTGGACGAGGAGCTTGCCGCGCTGTCTGACGATGCCACGGCAGAGGAACTGCAGAACATCGTCTACGAGATCGGCAAGGATCCGCATTACGGCTTCGAACAGCTGCGTGACTGGTTCAAGGCGCTCTACGAAACCCTGCTCGGTTCGAGCCAGGGGCCGCGCATGGGCAGTTTCATCGCGCTTTACGGCGTGGCAAACACCCGGGCTCTGATCGCCGAGGCCCTAGGATCATGACGCATGCACAATCCGGGAAGAACGCCTGAACAGCTGGCCGAGGACCTCCTCGGCCGCCGGTTCGAAGAGCTCGAGGCCGAGGAGCAGAATGTCCTGCGGCGTATCGCCGCTGGCACGCTGATCGATCTCGACGCCGACGAGGAAGCCGCGCTTCACGCCCGTTATCCCGATCGGCTTGCGGACAACGTCGCGGCGGTCGGCGGTTCGTGGTCGTTCATCATCGCCTTCGGTGTGGTGCTGGTCGGCTGGATGCTGATCAACAGCCGCATTCTCGAGGCGTTCGGGCTGCATCCGTTCGATGCCTATCCCTACATCTTCCTCAACCTGATGCTGTCTATGCTCGCGGCGATCCAGGCGCCGGTGATCATGATGAGCCAGAACCGCCAGTCGGCGAAGGACCGGATCGCCGCGCGGCACGATTACGAGGTCAACCTGCGCACCCAACTCGAGATCGTGCGGCTGCAGCGCCGGTTCGACCGGCTGCTCGATCACCTCGCGCAAGAACGGGCCGTAACCAAGGACTGAGGCCTCGGGCCGGACCTGGGCCTCAGAACGCGTCGGCGGCGTCCATCAGCACGGTCAGGCGCTTGGGGGCGACCGAACGCCACGACCGCGCCAGCCACTCGGCCACCGCGTCCCAGTCGGTGTCGCCAAGATCGAGGCGGATGCCAATCCAGGCGTCGCCGAAATAGGCGGGACGGTAATAGCGGGCTTCGTCCTGTTCGATCAGATGCTGTTGCTCGTCGAGCCCGCTGATCTTGACCAGCAGCGCGACCTTGCCGTCGCCGTGGTGATCGCGGCTGAGATAGGCGAACTTCTTGCCTTTCACGATGCCGAAGCAGGGCATGCCGTGCGACGTGACCTCGTCGGTCTCGGGCAGGGCCAGCGCCCGTTCGCGCACTTGGTCCAGGAGATGTTCGGGATCGCTCGCCCTGGTGACGAGCTTGGCCAGCATGCGCGAATAGAGCTGGTGCTCGGCGATCAGGACGCGGGCAGCGAGGCTGTCGGCGGTGTCGCCGGGCAAAACCGCGACGGGGGTCTGGCCGAGCACCGGTCCGTCATCGAGTTCGGCGGTGACGAGGTGTACCGAGCAACCGGCATGGCTATCGCCGTTGGCGATAGCCTGATCGTGCGTGTGCAGCCCCTTGTACTTGGGCAGCAGCGAGGGATGGATGTTGAGCATCCGCCCCTCCCAGCCCGCGACGAAATCGCTGGTGAGGATGCGCATGTAGCCAGCGAGCGCGACGTATTGCGCGCCGCTCTGGCGGATATGCGCGTCCATCGCCTGATCATGGTCGCCGCGCGCCATGCCCTTGTGCGGCAGCGCGAAGGTCGCGACGCCCTCGGCCGCGGCGAGCTTGAGGCCGCCGGCCTCGGGATTGTTGCTGGCGACGAGGACGATCTCGAACGGGCAATCGTCGGCGCGGCTCGCATAGAGCAGCGCGGCCATGTTGGTGCCGCCTCCCGAGATGAGGACGGCGACCCTGGCGCGCCCTGGCCCCGATTCAGGCATTATGCGTGGCGCTCCACGGCGCGCGCGCGCTCCAGGTCTCGATGCTGCCGCTGACGGTGCAGCCGCGCGTGCCGGCTTCGATGCGGCCAACGGTAAAGGCCGTCTCGTCCGCGGCGGCGAGATCCGCCAGCACGCTTTCGATGTCGGCCGGCGCGACCGCGAGGATCATGCCCACGCCGCAGTTGAAGGTGCGCGCCATTTCCTCGGGCTCGATATGGCCCTGGGCCTGGAGGAAGGCCATCAGCCGTGGCTGTTCCCAGGCATCGGCATCGACCTGCGCGTGCAGGCCCTTGGGCAGGACGCGCGGAATGTTCTCGAGCAGGCCGCCGCCGGTGATGTGGGCGAGCGCCTTGATTTTGCCGCCACGGATCAGCGGCAGCAGGCTCTTCACATAGATCCGCGTCGGTTCGATCAGGTGGTCGATCAGCAGGCGGTCGGCATCGAACAGGGCGGGGCGGTCGAGCTTCCAGCCCTTGTCGGCGGCGAGTCGGCGGACCAGCGAATAGCCGTTCGAATGGACACCCGACGAGGCGAGGCCGATCAGCACGTCACCATCGGCCACCCTGTCGCCGGTGAGCTGTTCGCCGCGTTCGACCGCGCCGACACAGAAGCCGGCGAGGTCGTAGTCGCCCGCGGCGTACATGCCGGGCATCTCGGCGGTCTCGCCGCCGATCAGCGCTGCGCCGGCCTGGCGGCAGCCCTCGGCGATCGAGGCGACGACGCGCTCGGCGACGCCGTTGTCGAGTTTGCCCGTGGCGAAGTAATCGAGGAAGAACAGCGGCTCGGCGCCCTGGACGATGAGATCGTTGACGCACATCGCGACGAGATCGATGCCGATGCCGTCGTGGCGATCGTGATCGATCGCGAGCTTGACCTTGGTACCGACGCCGTCGTTCGCCGCGACCAGCAGCGGATCCTTGTAGCCCGCGGCTCGGGGGTCGAAGAACCCTCCGAATCCGCCGAGCTCGGCGTCGGCGCCGGGGCGCGCGGTGGACTTGGCGAGGGGCGCGATCGCTTTGACGAGCGCGTTGCCGGCGGCGATCGAGACGCCCGCCTGTTCGTAGCTATAGGACTTGTCTTCAGACATACGAAGGCGCCTATCGCTTTACGGCTTGGATTTCCATGACCGTTTGGGCAAAAGGCCCGCGGTTTTCCCCGATGCACCATTTCACCTTCCCCCAACGACTGGCGATTTTCCGCCCCGGACCGGCCGGCCAGCTCGTTATCGGGCTTGCGAGCGCGCTGGCGCTGGCGCTCGCCGTCACGGGTTCGGGCCGTCTGACCGCCCAGGTCGAAGGCGAGCGCGGCATCGCGCCACTGGCCACCACCACCGACATCCAGGTCGGCGGAATAGAGGTCAACACGACCGGAAAGACCGCCGAGGAAGCGCGCGAAGCGGGCTGGAACGAGGCCCAGCGCAAGGCCTGGGAGCAGATCAAGGGCGCCAAGCTCAGCGATGCCCAGATCGACGCGCTGGTCTCCGCCGTCGTCATCGAGCGCGAGCAGATCGGCCCGCATCGCTACGTCGCGCGGCTCGGCGTCGTGTTCGATCGGGCGAAGGCCGGCGGTCTGATCGCGGCTGGCGAGGGGGGAGTCGAGCGGTCACGCTCCGCGCCGCTGCTGGTGATGCCGATTCTCGAATCGGGCGGCGTCGGCCAGCTCTTCGAAGTGCGTGGCCTGTGGCAGCGCGCCTGGGCCAATTTCCAGACCGGCGCCAGCCCGATCGACTATGTGCGGCCGGTGGGTGCGGGCGGCGAGTCGCTGCTTCTGACTGCGGGCCAGGCGAACCGCCGCAGCCGTCTGTGGTGGCGGGGCATTCTCGACCAGTTCAACGCTTCCGACGTGCTGATCCCGATCGCGCGGCTCGAGCGGCAATGGCCCGGTGGCCCGGTAAAGGGCACCTTCACCGCACGCTATGGCCCCGACAACACCTATCTCGACAGCTTCACGCTGACCGCGCCCGACGAACGCGGCGTGCCGAAGATGCTCAATCAGGCGCTGGTGCGGATCGATCAGATCTATGCTGGCGCGCTGTATCAGGGCGTGTTGCGCCCCGACGCCACCCTGGTGACCGACCAGAGCGCGTTCTACGCCGCGCTGCAGGCGTTGCAGGCCGCTGCGGCCCAGGGCGCGCCGATCGATGACGGAGTCGCTAGCGTACCGGTGCCGGGCGTGACGCCGAGCGCGACGCCCAGCGTTGCGGTCAAGATCTCCACCTATACCGTCCAGTTCGCCTCGCCCGATGCGGGAGCGGTGGATACGGCGCTGGCCTCGGTGCGCAGTTCTGCCGGCGTCCAAGGCGCGGCGACCAGCTCGATCGCGATCGGCGGTACGTCTGTCATGCGCGTGACCTCGGGCGGCAGCCTCGAGGAACTGGCCGCCGCCCTGCGCGCGCGCGGGTGGCAGGTAACCGTCGGCAACAACGCCTTGAGCATCAGGCGTTAAGACGCAGGCCATGTCGCAGATTGCTCTTCCGCTCGCGGCCGGACAGGGCGCGGGGCCTTCGCGAATCGTCGCGGGCAAGGCCAATGCGGGTGTGCTCGATGCTTTCGCCCATGCCGAGGGCTGGCCGTTCCGCACCGCGATTCTGCTGGGGCCACCGCGCTCGGGCAAATCGCTCCTGGCGCGCTGGTTCGCCGAGCACAACGCAGGCGACGTGATCGACGATGCCGATACCGCCGACGAGACCGCGCTGTTCCATGCCTGGAACCGCACGCAGGAAAGCGGCCGGCCGCTGCTGCTTGTCAGCAATCGGGCTGACTGGCGGGTGATGCTGCCCGATCTCGGCTCGCGGCTCGGCGCGGCCTTGCGACTGGAGATCGGCGCGCCCGACGACGCCATGCTGGCCGATCTCGTCGCGCTCCATGCCGAACTGCGGGGGCTGGCGCTCGACGAAAGCGCGGCGGCCTATCTTGTACCGCGTATGCCGCGTAGCCACATCGGCGTCGAACGTCTGGTGGCGGCGATCGACCGGTTGAGCCTGGAACGCAAGCAGGCGCCGACGCTGTCGATCTGGCGCGATGCGCTCGACGCGATTTCAGGGAGCTGAGGCCGGGGAACCCGGCCGCGCTTGCTTTGGCAGGCGTTTGATGGGACAAAACAGGGCGATGTTCTCAAGACTTACTGCCTATCTGGACTCTATCGTCGCGCGCGATCCCGCGCCGCGCTCGCGGTTCGAGGTGCTGCTCTATCCGGGGCTCTGGGCCGTCGGTTGGCATCGCGTGTCGCACCGCCTGTTCAACGCGCGCCTGTTCTTCCTCGCGCGTGCGATCCAGCATTTCTCGCGTTTTCTCACCGGTTTCGAGATCCATCCGGGCGCCAAGATCGGCAAGCACCTGTTCCTTGAGCACGGCTTCATCACGATCGGTGAGACCGCCGTGATCGGCGACAATGTGACCATCTATCCCTGCGTTACCTTGGGCGGGACCAATCCGACCAACGGCAAGGGCGGCAAGCGCCATCCTACGCTGGAGGACAATGTCATCGTCGGCGCGGGTGCGCAGATTCTCGGGCCGATCACGGTCGGCCAGCGCGCGCGTATCGGCGCCAACGCCGTCGTGACCGACGACGTGCCCGAAGGCGCGACGATGGTCGGCGTCAAGGCGCGCTCGACGCTGGTCAAGGTCGAGACCTGGGCCAAGGACTTCATGCCCTATGGCACGCCCTGCAAGGAGCCCTGCGAACCCAGCGGCCAGCGGATCGAGGACCTGGAGGCGCGCATCGTGCTGCTACAGGCGCAGGTCGAGGAACTGCTGTCGGACCGCGAACTTGCCGGCGGGCCCGACGCGCCGGTTTCGCGCAAGCGGACGCGGAGCTGATCGCTAGATGGCGTCAGGAGCGGCAGTCAGCGGATCAAGCGCCACAATCCTAGCCTTTCCCAAGCTGCAGGTCGGTTTCGATCGGATCGAGCTGCAGCGCATTCTCGACCTCTACGGCCGCATGGTCGCGGCCGGCGAGTGGCGCGACTATGCGATGAACTTCGATCGCGACGCGGCGAGCTTCTCGGCCTTCCGTCGCGCTGCCGAGCGTCCGCAGGCGCGGATCGAGAAGCGTCCCTCGCTGCGCGCCAAGCAGGGCATGTGGACGCTGTTCGGCGAGGCCGGTCAGGTGCTCAAGCGCGGCCACGAACTCGCCGGCGTCCTCTTTCCGATCGAGCGGCGACTGCTCAAGATCGTGGAGGACTGACCGGCGAACCGTCAGGCGAAGGCCTGTGCCACTGTCGGGCCGTCGCGTTGCGCGGTGGCGATCTCTCCGATGACCTGGATCAGCAGTCAGGCCGCGCCCATCAGGATCGCGATCGCAGCGATGTCGAGCGCCTGGCCGACCGACATCGCAACCGCCTTGTCCGACTCCGTGTATCGCGTGGCGACATAGGACAGGAGATTGCCGACGATCCAGGCGCCCCACCAGGCCTTGAGCCGCGGGTCCGTTTCGCTGCCGTAGCTGTCCGGCTCGCCGCGCGAAGCGGCCCACAGTTCGCGCATGGCCTTGAACGGCTGCACGAAGTTGGCGAAAGGGATGAAGAACCAGCCAACCGCCCAACCGGGGGTGAAGGCCAGGCCATCGATCTCGGCAGCCCTGAGATTGGCATGGGCGCGGTAGATCCACAGTGCGACGAACACCATCGCGGCGATGAAAGCGATCACGTAGGCGAGGGATATCAGCCCCACCACGGCCATCACCGACGGCTCCGGGCTTTCCAGGTCGATGGTGCCCACGAATTCCGCGAATAGCAGCGCGAGATAGAACGCCGAGGCGAAGAGATAGGCCAGCAATGCAAGACGCGCGAACCGCGTGCGGCGGTCGAGCAGGTTCAGTCCTTCGGGCAGGCTCAATAAGGTCATGGTCGTTCCCCCTTTGATCCAGGGGGTAGTGCTAATTCGAAACAGGGGTGGAGCAATCCCAAATGGGTCGATTCCCGAGCAATCTCGGGCAGTGCCCTGCCGCGACTTGACCTGATATCATATGGTGATATCGAAGCTGCGTGACTCGCATTCTCGCAGATCTTCCCGACGACGACATCCGTTGGCTCGACCGCATGGCGAGCGAGCAGGGCAAATCGCGCGCGGCCGTGTTGCGCGAGGCGGTCAGCGCCTATCGCGCAGAGGGATCGCAGGACTGGATCGATCGCGGCTTCGGTGCCTGGAAGGATCGCGGCGACGGGAAGGGTGATGCCGTGGACTGGCAGCGACGCGAGCGCGCCGCCTGGACGCGGCCCTGGGATGACGACTACGAAGCTGTCCGAGCCGAATTTCCCGACGAGTTCGACGGTGAGGACGATCGCCAGCGCGCGCTTCACCGCGACATGATCGCCGGCCGCTATCCGCCCTTGCGCAAGCCCGATCCGGCATGAGCGGCTTCACGTTCGATGCGAACGTCGTCGTCGACGCGCTGACGGGTTTCGAGCCCGCGCGATCCGAGATCCGGCGCGCTGCGGGGCTGAGCCCGCGCGTCTGGATCAGCCGGATGGTGTGGATGGAAATCATGTCCAAGGGCAGCGACGACATGGTTCGCGATGCCGGGGCTTTTCTGTCCGGCTTCGGCATCGACGAGATCGATGCCGAGATCGGCACGCGGGCGGCTGCATTGCGGCGCGAAAGGCCGCAGCTGAACACGCCCAACGCCATTGTCCTCGCCACGGCGTTGATCCGCGGACGGGTTCTCGTCACACGCAATGTCAAGGATTTCCCGGCACAGATGCCGGGCGTCCGGGTCCCCTATTTTCTCTAGCGAAAGCGCAAATCCATGTGTGGAATCATCGGCATCGTCGGCAAGGAAGAGGTCGCGGACCGGCTGGTCGACGGCCTCCGGCGCATGGAATACCGCGGCTATGACAGCGCCGGCGTCTGCACGGTCCATGACGGACAGCTCGTTCGCCGGCGCGCTCAGGGCAAGCTCGTCAACCTCGTGCGCGAACTGGCGCGCGATCCGGCGCCGGGCGAGATCGGCATCGCCCATACGCGTTGGGCGACCCACGGCGCGCCCACCGCGGCCAATGCCCATCCGCACGCGACGGGCGAACTCGCGCTCGTGCACAACGGCATCATCGAGAATTTTCGCCAGCTCAAGGAAGCGCTGACGGCGCGCGGCCGCAAGTTCGAGAGCGACACCGACAGCGAGGTCGTCGCACACCTGATCTCCGAACAGGTCGAGGCCGGGGTCTCGCCCGCCGAGGCGGTGAAGGCGGCGCTGCCGCAACTGCGCGGCGCCTTCGCCCTGGCGATCGCGTTCCGGCATTTCCCCGACATGCTGATCGGCGCGCGGCTCGGCTCGCCGCTGGTCGTCGGCTATGGCGAGGGCGAGACCTATCTCGGCTCCGACGCGCTGGCGCTCGCGCCGCTGACGCAGAAGATCACCTATCTCGAAGAGGGCGACTGGGTGATCATCACCCGCGAAGGCGCGCAGATCTTCGACAGGGATGGCCAGGCGGTCGCGCGCGAGATCACCACCTCGGGCGCTTCCGCCGTGCAGATCGAGAAGGGCAATTACCGCCACTTCATGCAGAAGGAAATCTTCGAGCAGCCGACCGTGGTGGCCCAGACGCTGCGCAGCTACGTCCGCCAGATCGACCAGAGCGTGGCGTTGCCGCAGATGGATTTCGATCTGTCCAAGATCAACCGCGTGACCATCGTCGCCTGCGGCACGTCCTACTATGCCGGCCTCGTCGCGAAATACTGGTTCGAACAGTTCGCGCGCCTGCCGGTCGACATCGATGTGGCCAGCGAGTTCCGCTATCGCGATCCCGTGCTCGAGCCCGGCGGTCTGTCGCTGTTCATCTCGCAATCGGGCGAGACCGCCGACACGTTGGCCGCGCTTCGCCATTGCAAGGCGGCGGGCCAGACGATCGCGGTCGTCGTCAACGTCCCGACCAGCTCGATGGCGCGCGAGGCCGATCTGTTGCTGCCGACCCACGCCGGCCCGGAGATCGGCGTCGCCTCGACCAAGGCCTTCACCTGCCAGCTTGCGGTGCTCGCCGCACTCGCCGCACACCTCGCGGTCAAGCGCGGGCGGATGGACCGGGCCGAGGAGGCCGACGTCGTCAACCACCTGATCGAGACCCCCGCCGCGCTCAACGCCGCGCTCGGCCACGACGACGAGATCGCCGCGATGGCCCATCTGATCGCGCCGGCGCGCGACGTGCTCTATCTGGGCCGCGGCCCCGACTATCCGCTGGCGCTCGAAGGTGCGCTGAAACTCAAGGAAATCAGCTATATCCACGCCGAGGGCTATGCCTCGGGCGAGATGAAGCACGGGCCGATCGCGCTGATCGACGAGGCCGTGCCGGTGATCGTCCTCGCGCCGTCGGGTCCGCTGTTCGAGAAGACCGTGTCGAACATGCAGGAGGTTCGCGCCCGTGGCGGCAAGATCGTGCTGATCTCCGACGCGGATGGTCTTGCCGAGGCGGGCGAGGGCTGTCTCGCGACGATCGAGATGCCCAAGGTCCACCCGCTGATCGCCCCGCTGGTCTATGCCGTGCCGGTCCAACTGCTCGCCTATCACGTCGCCTGCGTGAAAGGCACCGATGTCGACCAGCCACGCAATCTCGCGAAGTCGGTCACGGTGGAGTGAGGAGTCGCCGCAACGGCCGAAAGATTTCCCCAGGAAAGTCTGTCGAATGAGCTGTTGCGGCTGCCTCGCATTTACGAGCTGCTAACCAGTCGCCGCGTAGATATGCGGGCGTGAGCCACCGACAATCCGCAACCGCATCGCTTCCCAAGGAGCTGCCAGTCCTGGCGGTCCTCGGCTTGACCGATCCTGGCGATGGGGATTGGGCGCGGCTGCGCGGCCTCCAGTATTCCTGCCTGCCGCGAGCCATGGCCTCGCGGCTCTGCGCGCAGAGCCTGGCGGCCCTGGCGGCGGCGAGCCTGTTGCTTGGCCATGTTCCCGTTCTTCTCACGCTCGCATGGCTCGCGCTGCTGTGCGGCAGCCTCTATTTCGGAACGCGGATCGACCGCTCGCTGCACGACGCTGACCGTCGGCGCCTGTCGAGCGGCGAGGTCAACCGCCAGACCTTGAGTTCGATCGTCAACGCGCTCGTCTGGGTCTTGCCGATCGCCGTGGCCTCGCTGTTCCTCGATCCCGAGACGCGGCTCAAGCTGTGGACGGTCCTGGCCATGCTGATGACCGCCTCGGCGATCCTGCTGCCGGGCGTGCCGATGGGCACGCTCATGTTCACCGGCATCGTCGGTGGCGCATCGGTGGTAAGCTTCCTCGTCGCCGGCATGTTCGACATGGCCATGGTGGCGACGGCCTTCGTCCTGACCGTCTGCCTCGGCGCGGTCGAGGGTGCCAAGCGCTTCCTGCAGGCCAAGGTGGCCGAGGCCGGCATGGTCGAGAAGAGCGAGGTCGTCTCGCTGCTGCTGCGCGAATACGAAGAGGGAGAGGCCGATTGGCTCTGGCAGATCGACCCGGCCCGGCGCGTGCGTGGCGTCTCGCCGCGCTTTGCCTTCGCGCTGGGCATGGATACGGCCGAGATCGACGGCCAGCCTTTCGTCCAGCTCGTCGCCGGTCCCGCCTGGGAATCGGGCCAGTTCCATTCGAGCCTCCACGACCTGGCCGAGCGCCTGAAACGCCGCGAATCTTTCTCGAACCTGCTGATCCGCGTGACGATCAACGGGAATCTGCGCTGGTGGGAGCTCTCGGGCACGCCCAAGCTCGACGAACACGCCAATTTCGACGGTTTCCGCGGAGTCGGTTCCGACGTCACCGAGCAGCGCGAGTCTTCGGACAAGATCGCCTACCTCGCCAGCTATGACACGCTGACCGGCCTGCCGAACCGCATGATGCTGACCGAGGGGCTCGGCGATGCGCTCAAATATGCCGAGCAGTGGCGCACGCGCTGTGCCTTCCTGATGATCGACCTCGATCGCTTCAAGGCGGTCAACGATACGCTCGGTCACCTGATCGGCGACCAGCTTCTCGCCAAGGTTTCGAGCCGCCTCCGCGAGCAGATGAGCGAGAACGAGGTCTGCGGTCGTCTGGGCGGCGACGAGTTCGCCGTGGTCATCCGCGATGCGACGGATCTCAGCCGCGTCGAACGCGTCGCCGAACGCATCATTGCGCGTCTCTCGGAACCCTACGAGGTCGATCATCACACGCTCTATGTCGGCGCCAGCGTCGGCTCGGCGGTGGGGCCGCGCGACGGCAACACGGTCGAGACGCTGATGCGCAACGCCGACCTCGCGCTCTATCGGGCCAAGGACGGCGGCGGCAACGCGCACTACACCTACGAGCCCGCGCTCCACGCCCATGCCGAAGAGCGTCGCAAGCTCGAATTTTCGATGCGCCGCGCGCTCGAACGCAACGAATTCGTGCTGCACTATCAACCGGTGGTCGACGCCGAGAGCGAGCGCATCCTCAGCTTCGAGGCGCTGGTTCGCTGGAACAGCAACGAGCACGGCTTCGTCAGCCCGGGCAAGTTCATTCCTCTGGCCGAGGACACGCGCCTGATCGTGCCGATCGGCGAATGGGTTCTGCGCGAGGCCTGCCACGAGGCGGTGAACTGGCCCGGCGACACCAAGGTCGCGGTCAACGTCTCGGGCGAGCAGCTGCTCGATCCCAGTTTCGTCGGCAGCGTGGTCAGTGCCTTGGCCGCAAGCGGGTTGCCGGCGCACCGGCTCGAGGTGGAAGTCACCGAAAGCATCTTCCTGCGCGACGCGACCATGGCGCGCACGGCGCTCGAGAACATCATGGCGCTGGGCTGCGGCGTCGCGCTCGACGATTTCGGCACCGGATATTCGTCGCTCGGCTATCTGCGCCGGCTGCGCTTCTCGACGATCAAGGTCGATCGCAGCTTCGTCCAGGGCGCCGCGACGGGCAATCCGGAAAGCCTGGCGATCATCCGCGCGGTCGTCGCCATGGCCGACAGCCTCGAGATGTCGACGACCGCCGAAGGCGTCGAGACCGAGGCCGAACTGCAGATGATCCGCGAGCTCGGCTGCCGCAAGATCCAGGGCTTCTTCTTCGGTCGGCCGATGCCGGCGAACGAAGCGAGCGCGCTGTTCCGCCAGTGGGACCTGCGCCAGAGCGGCTCGGCCGCCTGACGCAAGCGTCTAAGCCGGCTTGACCGGCCGCCTGTGGATCAGGCGCCGACCAGCCCGCGCACGGCGCTTTCGAACAGCGCGCGGCCGTCGATGCCGCCCTGGGCCTGTTCGATCATGCGCTCGGGGTGTGGCATCATGCCGAGCACGTTGCCGGCCTCGTTGAGCACGCCGGCGATCTGGCGGGCCGAACCGTTGACCTCTTCGGCATAGCGGAAAGCCACGCGGCCTTCGCCTTCGAGCCGGTCGAGCGTCGCCTCGTCGGCGAAGTAGTTGCCGTCGTGGTGCGCCACAGGAATGCGGATGCGCTGGCCCTTCATGTAGCCGGCGGTGAACAGGGTCTGGTTGTTCTCGACCGTCAGCGCCACTTCGCGGCAGACGAAGCGGATGCCGGCGTTGCGCATCAGCGCGCCGGGCAGCAGGCCGGCCTCGGTCAGGACCTGGAAGCCGTTGCAGACGCCGAGCACGGGAACGCCGCGGCCCGCGGCCTCGACCACCGCGCGCATGATCGGCGAGCGCGCGGCCATCGCGCCCGAGCGCAGATAGTCGCCATAAGAGAAGCCGCCGGGCAGGGCGATGAAGTCCAGGTCCGCCGGGAGTTCGGCATCGCCGTGCCAGACGCGGAACACGTCCTCACCGGTGACCTCTTCCAGCGCGACCGCCATGTCGCGGTCGCAGTTCGAGCCGGGAAAGGTGATGACGGCGGCGCGGAAGTTCTTCTTCACGCAGAAATCCTTTCGACGCGATAGTTCTCGATCACCATGTTGGCGAGGAGCTTCTGGCACATCTCGTCGAGCTGGGCATCGGTGACCGTCTCGTCGACCTCGAGCTCGATCAGCCGTCCGGCACGGACGTCCCGTACGCCCGAGAAGCCCAGGCCTTCGAGCGAATGCTGGATCGCGCGGCCCTGCGGATCGAGCACGCCGTTCTTGAGGCTGACATAGACGCGGACTTTCATCGCAAAGGCCTTTCGCGGGATCTGCAGGGTGGGATTCGTGCGGCCAGCCTATGGCTCCGTGCGCCCGAAGGAGCAAGCTTTTGGCCCGCTTTTACATTGAAAGCCCGCCGATGGCATGTCATCGCCCGGCTTTGCCCCATCACCCACGGAGCCTGCCAGCATGACCATCTCGTTCGAAGGACGCGTCGCGATCGTCACCGGTGCGGGCGGCGGCATCGGTCGGGCCTATGCGCTCGAGCTGGCGCGGCGCGGCGCGAAGGTCGTGGTCAACGATCTCGGCGGTGAGCGCGACGGCACCGGTCACTCGGACGCGGCGTTGGCGGTGGTCGAGGAAATCCGCGCCGGGGGTGGCGAAGCGATGTCGAACGGCGGCAATGTCGGCGAATATGGGCAGATGGTGGAGATGGTCGCCAGGGCCAAGGAAGCCTGGGGCGGCGTTCATATCCTGATCAACAACGCCGGCATCCTGCGCGACAAGACCTTCGCCAAGATGGAGCCCGAGGATTTCGAGTCGGTGATCCGCGTCCACCTGCTCGGCAGCGCCTTCGCCAGCAAGGCGGTGTGGGAGACGATGCGCGAGCAGAACTACGGCCGCATCCTCATGACCACCTCGTCGACCGGGCTCGGGGGCAATTTCGGCCAGTCGAACTACGGCGCGGCCAAGCTGGGCCTCGTGGGTCTGGCCAAGACGCTCTATCTCGAAGGCGCCAAGTACAACATCAGGGTCAACTGTATCGCCCCGACCGCGGGAACGCGCATGACCGAGGACATCTTCCCCGAGAAGGCGTTCAAGGCTTTCAGTCCCGAGTCCATCGCCCCGGCCGCGCTGTTTCTGGTGTCCGAGGACGCGCCGACCAATGCCATCGTCGGTGCCGGCGCCGGCGTCTACCAGAGCGCCTGGGTGACGCTGAACCGCGGCACTCTGCTGCCACCCGAGGAGCAGACCGTCGAAGGCTTCGCCGCCGCCTGGGACCGCATCAGCGCGCACAACGGCGATGCGCCGATGACCTCCGGGGTCGAGCAGTCCTACCACGCGATGGAACTGATCGCGGCGGCGGAAGCGAAAAGCTGACCCGCTAGGTCAGCCCTTCTTTTCGGCCTTTTTCTTCTTCATCGCGTCGTGGAATTCGTCGGCCCAGCCGGGCTTGACGAGTTGCTCGGCGCGCACGAGCCGCAGCTCGCCGTCGGCGACGTCGCGGCTGACCGCCGAGCCCGCGGCGACGATCGCGTCGGCGCCGATCCGCACCGGCGCGATCAGCGCCGAGTTCGAGCCGATAAAGGCGCGTTCGCCGATCACGGTCTTGTGCTTGAAATAGCCGTCGTAGTTGCAGGTGATCGTGCCCGCGCCGATGTTGGCGCCGGCGCCGATCTCGGCATCGCCGAGATAGGTGAGGTGGTTGGCCTTGGCGCCCTTGCCGAGAACCGCCTTCTTCATTTCGACGAAATTGCCGATCTTGCTCCGCTCTTCGAGCACGGCGCCGGGGCGCAGGCGGGCATAGGGGCCGACTTCGACCTTGCTGGCGATCGTCGCTCCCTCGATGTGGCAGAAGGCGTGGATGACGACGTCGTTGGCCACGGTCACGCCGGGGCCGAACACGACCTGGGGTTCGATCGTCACGTCGCGACCGATCTGCGTGTCCCAGGCGAACCAGACGGTCTCGGGCGCGATCAGGGTAGCGCCGTCGTCCATCGCCTGGCGGCGGCGGACGGCTTGCCAGCGGGCTTCGGCCTCGGCCAGTTCGGCGCGGCTGTTGATACCGGCGACCTCGTCGGGGTTCGTGGTGACCACGACCGCGCAGGTGGCGCCGTCGGCCGTGGCGATGTTGACGATGTCGGGCAGGTAGTATTCGCCCTGGGCGTTGTCGTTGCCGACACGGTCGAGCAATGCGAACAAAGCGTCCGAGCGCGCGGCGAGCAGGCCCGAATTGCACAGCCGCGTGGCGCGCTCGGCTTCGCTGGCGTCCTTGAACTCGACCATCTTGGCGATCCGGCCTTCGTCAGCGACCACGCGGCCATAGGCGAGGGCATCGTCGGGTTCGAAACCGAGCACGACCACGGCCGGCGCATCGGTCGCGTGGAGGCGATCGAGCATCGCGGCCATCGTCTCGGTGCGGACGAAAGGCACGTCGGCGTAGAGCACGAGCACGTCGCCCGCGAAGTCCGCGAGCGCTTCCCGGGCCTGGAGCACGGCGTGGGCCGTGCCGAGCTGCGGTTCCTGCACCGCGATCGTCGCGCGGCCGCCGAGCGCCGTCTCCAACTGGTCGCGGCCATGGCCGGCGATGACAACCAGGCGTTCGGCGCCGAGCGCGTTCGCGCTGGCCAGCAGGTGCTCGATCATCGGCCGGCCGGCGATCGGGTGGAGGACCTTGTGCCGGTCGCTTTTCATGCGGGTGCCCTTGCCGGCGGCGAGGACGACGAGGGCGAGCGGGGTATCGGTGGCAGCCATGATCATCCGCCAATGCCAGCAAATTCTTGCGGTTTCCAGAAGGCCGCGCCATCGATCGACGAATGGCAACGTTTCCTTTCGATGTCGTCGGCTTCGATCTCGACGGCACCCTGCTCGACACCCACGAGGATCTCGCCGCGGCGGTCAACCATGCGCTCGCGCTGATCGACCGCATGCCGGTTCCCGCAAGCGAGGTGCGCAAGCTCGTCGGCGGCGGCGCCAGGCTGATGCTGGAACGCGCGCTGACCTTGACCGGTGGCATTCCGGCGGAGGAATTCGACCGGCTGCACCACGAACTGCTCGCATTCTACGAGGCGAACATCGCCGTCCATACGCAGCTGTTTCCGGGCGGGCTGGCGATGCTCGACGGGCTTGCCGCACGCGGGGTCAAACTGGCGGTGGTGACCAACAAGCTCGAAGGCCTGTCGGTCAAGCTGTTCGACGAGCTCGCACTGACCGATCGCTTCTTCACGATCATCGGCGGCGACACGCTCGGCGTCGAGCGGCGCAAGCCCAAGCCCGACATGGTCGAAGAGATGATCCGCCGCGCCGGTAGCCGCCGTGCCGCCTTCGTCGGCGACAGCAGCTTCGACACCGGCGCCGCCCGCGCCGCGGGCGTGCCCTGCGTCGCCTGCAGCTTCGGCTTCAACGATCTGCCCGTCGACGAACTCGGCGCCGCGGCGGTGATCGATCACTTCGACGAGCTGATCCCGACGCTCGAAGCGCTCTGACCTCGCCATATATACGCATTTCGCCCGGGCGGTTTGCCGGGTTCTTGCCTTGCCCCCGGGGCCATGCAACCTTGGCCCGGACAGCCGGCACGACCGGCGCAATCCACCAAGGGAGAGACCATGACCAGCCCCGGAGCGAAACTGCGCGCACTCATCGACAAGGGCGAGCACTTCGTCTGCGGCGACACCTATTCGGCGATCACCGGGCGAATCGTCGAGCATGTCGGCTTTCCGGCGGCCTATCTCGGCGGCCATGCCTGCAGCGCGTTCCACTATGCGGTGCCCGACAACGGCGTCTATTCGCAGGTCGAGCAGATCGAGCAGGCCAGCCGCATCGCCAACGTCATGTCGATCCCGCTGATCGCCGACGCCGACACGCTGGGCGAGACCGTGGCCGACGCCTATCACTACACGCGCCGCTACATCCAGCAGGGCATCGCCGGTTTCCATGTCGAGGACGAGCGCAATCCCAAGCATTCGAAGCACGTCAACGGTCTCTGGTCGATCGCCGACCAGCAGGCGCGGATCGACGCCGCACGGCGCGCGCAGAAGGATTCGGGCCAGGACTTCGTCATCGTCGCGCGCTGCGACGAGCTCTACACGAGCGAGATGGGCGGCGGCGGGACGGGCAGCTGGGACGAGGCGGTCAAGCGCGGCCATGCCTATCTCGAGGCCGGCGCCGACGTGCTGTTCTATCCGCCGCGGCCCGACTGGGTCGGTGATCTGGTCAAGGAATTCGGCGGCAACAAGGTCGCGACGATGGGCTTCTCGGTCCCTGGCACGGGCTTCAACATGGCGACCGGCGGCTGGGTGACGGCCGCGGCCAACCACCTCAAGATGATGCGCGAGCTCAAGGACGAGGGGCAGGTCAAGTCGGGCAACTGGAACTTCCCCGAGAAGTACGAGCTGATCGACCACCCGCTCTACGATGGGCTCATCGAGGAGTGGGCGGAGAAGACCGGCCGCCAGTCGCGCCCGAACCACGCGCCCTGATTTGACGTAACGTGAATGCGGTGTCCGCACCCGGGCTTCGGTCCGGGACGGCGGAGCCTTGCCCGAAGAATGGGCCAAGATGGGAGAGACACTATGGGCAGCACAGATATGCTCGGCCTGACCGGCAAGGTCGGGATCGTTTGGGGCGGCGGCTTCGGCATGGGCGAGCGCTCCTCGCTGCGCCTGGCCGAGGCAGGGGCGGCGGTCGCGGTCGTCGATTTGCTTCAAGAGCGTGCCGAGAAGGTCGCGGCCGAGATCAATGCGAGCGGCGGCAAGGCCGTGGCGCTCGTCGCCGACTGCACCGACGAGGCGAGCACCCAGGCCGCACTCGATGCGGCCGAGGCGGCACTCGGCCCGGTCGACGTGATGATCACGGTGATCGGCCTCGGCGTCTGGGGCCAGCTGCTCGACTTCACCATGGACCAGTGGATGGATTCGCACCGGCTCAACCTGACCTCGTTCTTCCTGCCGGCACGCGCGGTGGCGCGGTCGCTGATCCGCAACGGCAAGCCCGGCGCGATCGCCTGCGTCAGCTCGGTCAGCGGCCTGACCGCGGCGCCGAACCACGGCGGCTACGGTGCGGCCAAGGCGGGCATGATCAACCTCGTGCGGACGATGGCCAACGAGTGGGGCCAGCACGGCATCCGCGTGAACGCGGCGATGCCCGGCGCAGCGGCCACGCCGCGGCTCGAAATGCCGCCGGCCGCCCTGGAGAAGTTCAAGGAGATGCTGCCGTTGCAGCGTCCGGCCAAACCCGACGAACTGGCCAAGGCGCTGGTCTTCCTCGTCTCCGACATGGCCAGCTACATCACCGGCGACAACCTGCGCGTCGACGGCGGCTGGACCTCGCGCTTCCTGATGCAGGGTGGAGTCGGCGGCATGTCGAAGACGGCGAAGTAGGACGGTTGGACCCTCCCTCTCCGGGGAGGGGCTCATGCTCAGCTCAACGGATCGCGATAGGGCCCGGCCAGGTGGCCGCCGTCGACCAGCAGTTCCGAGCCCGTGCAATAGGCGCTCTCGTCGGAGGCGAAGAACAGCACGGCGTTGGCAATGTCCTCGACCCGCGCCATGCGCTTGATCGGCTGGCGCGCGATCGCCTTTTCGAGCCGCGCCATCGCCACCGGATGCATCGCGCGCTCGTGCGTGCAGTCGACGATCCCCGGGTGGACCGAATTCACGCGGATGCCGCGGTCGCCGAGTTCGAGTGCAAGCGCCTTCGTCATGCCGGTGACGGCGAACTTGGTCGCGACGTAGGAACTCAGGTGCGAGACACCGGCGAGTCCGTCGATCGAGGAGATGTTGACGATCGAGCCGCCGCCGCGCGCTGCCAGGGCCGGCACCGCTGCGCGCACGCCCAGCCAGACGCCGTTGAGATTGAGATTGATCACCTTCTGGTGCGCCGCCACGGGCGTCGTCTCGATCGGTCCGCCGGTGCCATCGCCGGCGTTGTTGACGAGCACGTCGATGCCGCCGTGATCGGCGACGACGCCATCGATCGCTGCGCTCCAGCTGTCGGGATCGGTGACGTCGAGCGCGACGAAGGCTGCGCCGATGCTCGTCGCCAGCGCCTGGCCTTTCTCGCGCTGGATGTCGCCGATCACCACCACGGCATCGTGCTCGCGGAACTTGCGCGCGATTGCCGCACCGATGCCCTGTGCGCCGCCGGTCACCAGCGCGACCTTGCCCGAAAGCCTGCCCATCCTCGTCTCTCCTCTGCGGAAATCGCCCGCTTGCCGTCAGCCTAGTTGCCCGCACCGGCAATGGAACCGCGCGCGGGCTTGTCGCGGCTCCGGCGGCGGTGTTCCATATATACGCAAAAACCGCGCGGCACGGCGCGGCGGGGAGGAACGCGCGATGAAGCTGGGCATCACGACCAACTACACCTGGTTCGGTCCGCCGGTCACCGCGCTCGCGCAGACGATCGAGTCGCTCGGTTTCGAGTCGATGTGGATGGGCGAGCATCCGATCATCCCGATCGCGGCCGCCGAGGCCGAGCGCTACGGCGTGCCGCTACCGCCCAACTACCGCCACATGCCCGCCTTGTTCGTCAGCCTCTCTGCCGCAGCGGCGGTGACCAGCAAGATCCGGCTCGGCACCAACATCTGCCTGGTCCCCCAGCGCGATCCGCTGCTGCTGGCCAAGGAGGTGGCGACGCTCGACCGTATCTCGGGCGGGAGGGTGAGCTTTGCCTATGGCACCGGCTGGATCGAGGAAGAGGCGCCGGTCTTCGGCTATCGCTTCGACAAGCGGCTCGGCCGCACGCTCGACTTCATGCGTGCGGTCCAGACGCTCTGGGCCGAGGGCGATCAGGGCTACGAGGGCGAGCATATCTCTTTCCCACCGGTGCACTGCTATCCCAAGCCGCTGCAGAAGCCGCTGCCCGTGCTGATCGGCTCGGGCAACGACAAGACCGACAACACCAAGATCCTGCGCCGCGTCGCCCGCACGGCGGACGGCTGGCTGCCCTCGTTCCTGAGCCCGGCGCAGATGCGCGAGCAGCTTAGCCTGTTGAAAGAGTTCTGCGCGGAGGAAGGGCGCGATTTCGCCGCGCTCGACATCTCGCTGATCGTGCCCGCGATCAGCTTTGGCGTCGGCGACCTGCCACCCTGGGGTGCGGGCGCCTACGACAATCTCGAGCCGGTGAACGCGAAGGAACTCGTCGCCGAATATGCGGAGGCCGGGGTCGGACGCATTCTCGTCGGTGTCAACGACATGGAAGACGACGGCGCGTTCAAGGCGCTCGAGGACGTCGCCGAAGGGATGGGCCTGCTGTGAGCGGACCGTTCGATCGCCTGAGCCTGGCGGGCCGCGTCGTCCTGATTACCGGCGCGACCGGAGGCATCGGCAGTGAAACCGCAAGGCTATGCGCGGCGCGCGGGGCGGCCGTGGTGCTCGCCGACCTGAATGCCGAGGCGGGCGAGGCGCTGGTCGGCGCGATCCGGGTGGCGGGCGGGCAGGCGGCTTTCGTGCGCACCGATGTCGGCGCGGAAGCCGATGCCGCAGCGATGGTGCGCTTCGCGGTCGAGACCTTCGGTGGGCTCCACGCGGCTTTCAACAACGCCGGGATCGATACGGGACACCTGCCCGTCGCCGATACGCCGCTCGAACAGTGGCAGCGCAATCTGGGCACCAACCTGACCGGCACCTTCCTCTGCATGAAGCACGAGATCGCGCACATGCTTGCGCACGGCGGCGGCGCGATCGTCAACACGGCCTCGACCTCGGGCGCGATCGCGACGGTGACCTCGGCCGACTATACGGCGGCCAAGCACGGCGTCGTCGGGGTCACGCGCTCGGCCGCGGTCGACTACAGCGCGCGGGGTATCCGTGTGAATGCGGTCCTGCCCGGCGGGATCGCGACGCCGATGCTGATGGGCGCGCTCGTCGGCAACGATCCGCTGCGCAGGGTGATCGAGGCGAGCCACCCGATCGGCCGCATCGGCGAGCCGCACGAGGTGGCCGAAACGGCGGCTTTCCTGCTGTCAGACGCGGCCTCGTTCATTACCGGCGCCTGCATCATGGTCGACGGCGGCTTCACGACCCAGTGAGCCGCGCGCCGGCGAGCGCCGCCGCGATACCCTCGGCCAGGGTCGTTCGGATAATCTCCACGGGCCAGTCCTGGGGTGCGACGATAGCCTGAAGCGAAATCCCCTGGACGATCGAGTTGAGCAGGCGGCTGGCCTTGGCGAGATCGTGCCCTTCGCCATATGTCGCACGCAGCAGCCGCGCGATGTCGGCGATCCCCGCGGCGGTGGCGTCGCGAATGATCGCGGCGAGGCCTTCGTCGCGCGCCGCGGCGTCCCAGAAGGCCAGGTAGGCACGCCAGCGGCGGATGTTGGCCGGGCACCAGGCGGTGAAGGTCAGCAAGGCGTGGACCGGATCGTCGGGATGTTCGACGAAGGCCTGGTCGAACCGCGCGTCGCCCTGGGCCGAGAGCACGGCGAAGCTCCAGACGAGCAGCTCCTGCTTGCTCGCGAAATAGTGCGTCACCGCGGCCGTGCTGAATCGCGCTTCGCTGGCGATGCGGCGGATCGTCGCCGCGCCGATGCCCTCGGCAGCGATCACGTCGATCGCGATCTCGGCGATGTGGCGGCGGCGGGCGTCGTGGTCGATGGCCATCGGCAGCACATCCGGCAGGTGAGGGGCGGGCGCAAGCTTTCAGGCTCTGCCCCCGGCGGCAAGCCATGTTGCCTTGGCGCGAACCGCGACGAAGGGGAGAAATTGATTCGCTTGGGTTTAAAACGCGCGTTGTACGCCGCGCCCTAAATTCGTGTTGAATTACCGGCGTTTATCGCGAGTTTCGGGCTCACAAGAAAACACGAGAGAGGATCCCATGACGGCGCTCCAGCACGGGCTGTTCATCGCCCCCTACCACGATGTCACCGAGAGCCCGACGATCGGCCTGCGCCGCGATCTGGAAATCGTCGAGCACGTCGAGAAGCTGGGGTTCGCCGAGGCCTGGTTCGGCGAGCATCATTCGACCGGCTGGGAGACGATCGACTCGCCCGAACTGATGATCGCCGCCGCCGCCGAGCGCACGAGCCGGATCCGGCTGGGTACCGGCGTCGTCTCGATGCCCTACCACAACCCGCTGATGGTCGCGAACCGCATCCTCCAACTCGACCACATGACGATGGGCCGCGTGATCTTCGGCATGGGACCGGGACTGCTGCCGACCGATGCCGAGATGATCGGGGTCGACATCAAGTCGCTGCGATCCAAGCTCGAAGAGGTGGCGCAGATCATCGTGCCGCTGCTCTCGGGCGAGGAGGTCACCCACGAGACGAGCTGGTACAAGCTCGACAAGGCGCGCACGCACCTGCGGCCCTATACGCTGCCGCATCCCGAGATCGCCGTCGCCAGCGCGATCACGCCATCGGGCGGCATGCTCGCGGGCAAGTATGGGTTCGGCATGCTCTGCGTCGCCGCGACCGAGACCGCGGGCTTCGACGTGCTCGACGAGAACTGGAAGATCGCCCAGCAGATGGCCGAGGAGTACGGCACGCGGATGGACCCGGCCAAGCTGCGCCTGGTCGTGCCGATGCACATCGCCGCCACGCGCGAACAGGCGCGCAAGGACGTCGAACAGGGGCTGGCGCGCTGGGTTGAATATTTCGATCGCGTCGCGCCCAAGGGCATGCGCGGTATGAGCGGGGCCGGCGATCCGGCGGAACTGCTGGTGAACGCCGGCCGCGCGGTGATCGGTACGCCCGAGGACGCGATCACGATGATCGAGCGGCTCCAGGCCAAGCAGGGGGCCTTCGGCGTGATCCTGTTCCAGTCGCACAACTGGGCCGAATGGGAAGAGACCAAGAAGAGCTACGAGCTCTACGCCCGCTTCGTCATGCCGCACTTCGCCGGGACCAACCGCAATCGCCAGGCATCCTACGCGGCGCTCGAAAGCAACATCGACCGGCTCGAGAGCGAACGGACCAAGGGTGCCGAGGCGGCGTTCAAGGCCTGGGAAGACAAGACCGGGCGGAAAGCTTGATTTGCTAACGATCCTCCCCCTTAGGGGGAGGGGGACCGCCGAGCGGAGCTCGGTGGTGGAGGGGTGTCGCGCTATCGGGAGGGGGATCCCCTCGTCAGGCCTGCGGCCTGCCACCTCCCCTTGCAGGGCAGAATCTGCGGATCGCCTACTTCGGCTCTTCCACACCCTCGGGCAGGACCAGCACCTCGATCTCGTCCTTGGGATCGAGGTAGCGCAGAACCATCGCCTGGATGTCGGCCGTGGTCAGCATCTGGAGGCGGGCCTCGGCCTGGAGATAGCGATCGATCTCGGCAGGCTCGGTCTGCGCGCGGTCGACGAGGCTGAGCCAGCCACCGTTGCTCTTGAGCCCGTTCTGGATCGCCTCGATCATCGGCGCGCGGGCGCGTTGGAGGATGTCGTCGCTGACGGGCGCGGCGCGCAATTCGGCGATCGTGTCGAGGATCGCGGCGCGCGTTGCGGGCACTTCGTGGACATCGACCGAGGCGGCGATGCCGAATACGCCATAGTCCTTCCAGAAGCGCGACAGAGTCGATGCGGCGCTGGGGCTGTAGGCCTTGCCGAGCTTCTCGCGCAGCGTGTCGGTCAGCTCGATGCGGACGATGCGTTCGAGCAGTTCGAGCGTCAGCGACTGGACAGGATCGCTGTCGTCGCGCGTCGGCCAGGTCAGCCGCAGCAGTGCCTGATCCTTTGGGCCGGTATGGCGGATCACGCGTGGCTTCTCGTTCTTGGTGAAGGGACGGTTGCGCTGGGCCGTATAAGGCTTGAACTCGGCCTCGCGCGGGGCGATCGCACCGAAGGTGCCGCCGACCAGGGCGATCGCCTGGTCCTCGTCGATATCGCCGACGATCCCGATCTCGATCGCGCCGTGCGCGAGCCGATCGCCAATGTCGGTCTTGAGCTTGTCGAAGGTCAGCTTGCGATAGGCTTCGACCGGCTGCAGCGTGAAGCGCGGGTCGTTCTCCGAAAGAATCCCGCCGATGCCGTTGCTCAGCGCGGAGTTGGGGGTCGCGTTGCGCTGCGCGAAGAAGTTGTTGATGTTGAGCCGGTACTGGATCTCGCCCTCGGGGCGATAGCCGGCGTC
Source organism: Novosphingobium anseongense (assembly GCF_037482895.1). Classification (NCBI taxonomy): domain Bacteria; kingdom Pseudomonadati; phylum Pseudomonadota; class Alphaproteobacteria; order Sphingomonadales; family Sphingomonadaceae; genus Novosphingobium; species Novosphingobium anseongense. The sequence continues at coordinate 539,255 of NZ_JBBHJZ010000001.1, forward strand.
GGTGACGAAGGCGGCCATGACCTGGAGCTGGAGTTGCAGATCGCGCGGCGTGGTCTGTGCCGAGGCGACGAAGGTCTCGGGTGTGGAGGAGATTCCGGTCGACACGGTGTGGCCGGCGAGGATCGATTGCAGATCGTCCTGGCTGTGCTTGCCGAGGCCGCCGACAGGCAGGGCCGAGACCATCTGCGTTGCCAGCGGATTGTCGCGCGTGTTGAGCATGTCGCCGCCGTCGACGCTGACCTGGACAAGGATCCGGTCCTTGTCGATATCGGTCTTCTTGAGGTTGAGACGCACGCCGTTGGTGAAGCGCACCTCACGAATGCCGAGCGCGGCCTCGCGCGTGTCGCTGAGGATCGTACCCGGAGTCCCGAAAACGCTGTAGGCGAAGCCCGGCGCAGCGATCTCTGCGCCCTTGGCCAGCGGTGCGCGCATCGCCTCGTTCCAGGCCGAGCGGATCGCCTTCTCGCCGCCCTCGGGCTGGCGCCGGCCCTGGAAGCGCAGGAGCGGCTTCTCCAGCGGTATGGCTTCGCGCTGCATCGCGGCCTGCACGGCCTCGGGCGTGATCTGGGGGATGAAGGCCTCGAGCCGGTCGAGCACGCCCTGCGGCGATCCGGGCACGACGTCGTTGCGCAGCAGGTCGAACACCGCGCCCATCAGCGCGCCATTGCTCCGCGTGCTTTCCGAGGCGGCGGCGTCGCGCGTCGCGGTGCGGATGTTGGCGACCTGCTCGGCCACTTCCGCCGGACTGAAGCCGAAGCGCAGCGCGCGGCGATATTCCACGGCCGCGGCGATCATCCCGCGGCGCCACTTGCCGTCGATCGTATCGACGATGAGATTGGTCGTGCGCCCATCGCGGAACACGTCGCCCGTGCCGAAGCCCGCACCGCGGAACGGCGGATCGGGCTGGCGGACGATGCGCAGCAGGCGCCGATTGACGATCGCATAACCGATCTGCCGCAGCAGGCCTTCGCGCCGCTGCGCGGTGGTGTCGGGGCCGTCGATCCAGCCGCCATGGCGCGAGGCCGTGATGCGTTCGGACAGCGCCGGATCGACATAGACCTCGGTCCGTCCGGCGGCCTTGACGTCGACCGGGCCGGCCTGGGGCGCGGGTTCGACGGGCTTGGCCTGCCAGGAGCCGAACTTCGCCAAGATCGCCTTCTCGACCACGGCCGGATCGAAATCGCCGATGACGATCACCGTCGCATGCTCGGGAACGTATTCGCGCTCCCAGAACGCGCGCAGGCTCTGGGCCGTGGCGGCGTTGATCGTCTCGGCCGTGCCCACCGGGAAGCGATCGGGATAGAGCGCCTGGGGATGGAGAAACTTGGCCTGGTCCATGCCGTTGCGCATCTGCCAGGTGTTGCGGTCGCGTAGCTCGGACAGGATCACGCCGCGCTCGCGGTCGACCGCTTCGGGCGAGATCGTCAGCTCGCTGGCGGTCTCGCGCATCAGCATCAGCGCGATGTCGAGCAGCTTGGGATCGGCGCGCGGCAGATCGAGCATGTAGGTCGTGGTCTCGAAACCCGTCGCGGCATTGGTATCGGCGCCGAAGGCCAGCCCGTTGCGCTCGAGCAGGCGGATCATCTCGCCTTCCTTGACGTTGGTCGATCCGTTGAACGCCATGTGCTCGACATAGTGCGCGAAGCCGCGCTCAGCCGGCGTCTCGTCGAGCGATCCTGCGGCGATCTCCATGCGCACCATGGCGGTGCCCTTGGGATTGGCGTTGCGGCGGATGACGTAGCGCAGACCGCTGGGCAGACGGTTGAACCGATACTGCTCTTCGGGCGCTATGTCGCTTTCGAGAAAGCCCCAGACCGGGCGTGGGCGGCTGACGGACGCAACCTGTTCGGCCTGCTGTGCGCAGGCCGAAAGCGCGAAGGAGAGCAGAAGGAAGAAGAATATGGACGGATTGCGTCGCATCTCGTCTCCCTTGGATCATCCTCGCCTAGGGCCGCGCGCTGGCGCGAACCCGCTCGGCCGCGACGCGCTGCGTCACGACCGAGCGATACAATGCATCACTTGCCGCGAAGTTTCCGGTGCTTCGACAGGTCGAAGACCTCGCTCGGACCGTTGTCGTCCTGGAGCAGGCCGAGACGGCGCGCGACTTCCTGATAGGCTTCGGATTCGCCGCCGAGATCGCGACGGAACCGGTCCTTGTCGAGCTTCTCGCCCGTGGTCATGTCCCACAGGCGGCAGCCGTCGGGGCTGATCTCGTCGGCCAGGATCACGCGGCTGTAATCACCGTCCCAGATGCGGCCGAACTCGAGCTTGAAGTCGACCAGGCGGATGTTGATCGCCGCGAACATGCCGCACATGAAATCGTTCACGCGGATGGCCATCGCCGAGATGTCCTGCATCTCTTCGTTGTTGGCCCAACCGAAGCAGGCGATGTGTTCCTCGGCGATCAGCGGATCGCCGAGCGCATCGTCCTTGAAATAGTATTCGATCAAGGTGTGCGGCAGCGGCTCGCCCTCGGGGATGCCGAGGCGCTTCGAGATCGAGCCCGCGGCGACGTTGCGCACGACGACCTCGATCGGAATGATTTCCACCTGGCGCACGAGCTGCTCGCGCATGTTCAGGCGGCGGATGAAGTGGTTGGGCACGCCGATGTGGTTCAGGCGCGTGAACACGTATTCGCTGATGCGATTGTTGATGACGCCCTTGCCCTGGATCGTGCCCTTCTTCTGGGCGTTGAACGCGGTCGCGTCGTCCTTGAAATACTGGATCAGGGTGCCTGGCTCGGGGCCCTCGTAGAGGATCTTGGCCTTGCCCTCGTAGATCTGGCGGCGACGGGACATCGATGCGTTCCTTGGAAGATAGCGAAACTGGGCGGACAGTACGAAAAGCAAGCCCCGGCAGAGGCAGGTCGCTTGCGCGGGACTGCACGGCCGGGGCGTTGCGGGCCTATATAGGCAAACGGCGGGCAAAAGCAAACTGGAGCCCCGCCCGCGGAGCGTGCACAAGGATGCAAAACGGGAGAACGGCGTGAGCAGCGCAATCGAGGATTTCATTCGCGCGAACGAGGGGCAGAGCCAGTTGTCCGACTGGATGCTCGTCGATCAGGACCTGATCGACCGCTTCGCCGATACCACGCGCGACTGGATGTTCATGCACGTCGATGCGGAGAAAGCCGCCGAGACCGAATTCGGGGGTACGATCGCGCATGGCTTCCTGCTGCTGTCGCTGTTGGCACCCTTGCGAGGCGAGATCGAGCGGCCGCGCGTGCCGGGGCTGCGTACGGGCCTGAACTATGGTCTCGATCGCGTGCGCTTCGTTTCTCCGGTGCGCTCGGGCAGCCGCATCCGTGCGCGATTCACGATCAGCGAACTGTCTCTCGAGGCGCCGGACAAGCTGCGAGAGGTGATGGACGTCACGCTCGAGGTCGAGGGCTCGGAGCGGCCCGCGGTGGTCGCGCGCTGGCTGACGATGTACCTGCTGTGAGCCTCGAGGTTCGAGTCCTTGCAGGCGCCGAGATCCTCGCCGCGATCGACGACCTCGCGCGGCTGCGCATGACCGTCTTCGCCGAGTGGCCCTATCTCTACGACGGCGATCCGGCCTACGAGGAGGAGTACCTGCGCGAGTTCGTGCAGGCCGAGCATGCAGTCCTGGTCGCGGCCTGTGACGGGCCGCGGATCGTCGGCGCCGCGACGGCCTGGCCGATGGCGGCGCAGGACGCCGATTTCAAAGCGCCTTTCGACGCGTGCGGCATCGACGTCGCCCGGCTGTTCTACTTCGGGGAAAGCGTGCTCCTGGCCGACTATCGCGGGCGCGGGATCGGCCATGCCTTCTTCGATCATCGCGAGGCGCAGGCTCGAGCCTGCGGAGCCGACGCGGCCTGTTTCGCCGCCGTGATCCGGGCGCCCGGCCATCCGGCGCGCCCCACCGGCCACGTCCCGCTCGATGCCTTCTGGGGCAAGCGCGGCTATGCGCCGGTCGCAGGGCTGGTCACGCACATCGCCTGGAAGGACCACGACGAGCCGGAAGAGAGCGCCAAGCCGTTACAGGTCTGGCTGCGCGCGCTCTGACGCGGTCAACCGAGCTTGCGGACCAGCGCCTCGGCGCCGAGGCTGACCTCGCGCCAGGTCTCGGCGAAACCCGAATCCTCGCCGAAATAGGGATCGGCTACCGACTGGCCAGCCATGCCGGGAACGTGGTCGAGCAGCAGCGAGATCTCGGCGCTGCCGTCGGAAGGTGCGATGCGGCGCAGGTCGGCGAGGTTCTTTTCATCCAGCGCGAGAATGTGGGTGAAGCGGCGGAAGTCATCGGGACCGGCCTGCCGGCCGCGGTAACCCGAGATGTCGACGCCATGGCGCAGGGCTTCGGCCTGAGCGCGCGGGTCGGGCGGCGAACCCAGGTGCCAGTCGCCGGTGCCTGCGGAGTCCACCTCGACGTCGAGTCCGGCTTTGGCAGCGGCCTCGCGAAATGCGGCTTCGGCCAGCGGCGAGCGGCAGATGTTGCCCAGGCAGACGAATAATACGGCGGTTCTCGGCATGGCATCGGGTGATAAGGACAAGCGCCGGGCATCTCAATCCCGCTCTGCCCCTGGGGTCGACCACGACTCACGCGCCGCCGAGGGAACCCGCGACGCGGCCCGCCGTTTCATCAGGGCAAGGACCATCACGAGAGGAACCGCCCATGGCCGACACGCTCATTGCCTCGCAGGAGAAGCATCGCCTGATCGCATCCGATCGCGTGGAAGGTACCAAGGTCTACAACCGCGAGGGCGACAAGCTCGGTTCGATCAAGAACTTCATGGTCGGCAAGGTCAGCGGCCAGGCCGAATATGCGGTGATCGAGTTCGGCGGCATCCTGGGCATCGGCAACGACTACTATCCGATCCCGTGGGACATGCTGACCTATGAGGAGGACAAGGGCGGCTACGTGGTCGGTTTGACCAAGGAGCAGCTCGAAAAGGCGCCGCGCCACAGTTCGGCCTTCCCCGAATACGATCACAACTACGGCCGCACGGTCTTCGACTACTACGGCATGGCCTATCCCTATCCGTTCATCTGAACGGCTGGCTGGGCACGGTCCGCGATCTGGGTGGCGAAGGCGTCCAGCCGGCGCCACAGCAGTTCGCGGCTACCCGCGAAGTTATGCATGTGCGCCATCCGCGGTGCTACGAAAAGCGCCAGGTCGGAGGTGCCCATGAAGGCCGCGAGCTCTCGCAGCGGATCCTGACAGACGTCGCGCTCGCCCATTCCGATCAGTATCGGCACGGTCACCACGGCTGCGGCGCCTGCAAGATGGCCCGGCAGCAGGCCGCCGCCGGCATTGGGCGTCGTCGCGGAGCGCCAGTAGGGCAGCGGACCGGTGCCGCGTTGGCCGGCCATGTCGGCGGCGACGAAGCGCTCGGGCACGTCCTCCCAGTGGAACGCGTACTGGAAGTCGAACCCGACCAGCGCGGAAAGCCCGGTCATGGGATCGTCCTGACCGCGCAGGCATACCGCGTCGGCCTGGTCGCGCGCGGGCAGGCGGGTCGACACCACGCTGCTGCCAAGGACGGCCAGTCCGTCAAAGCTCTTGTGCGCCGCCTGCATCAGCAGGCCGATGTGCCCACCCATCGACTGGCCGACGCCGATTACTGCGACGGGCTCTATCCCGGCGAGGTCGTCGGCCAATGTGCCACCCCGCAAGCGCTCCAGGATCACGCGTAGAACTGCATGGTTGGCGGCCGCGCAGGCAGCGAGGCTCGCCGCTTCCAGTTCTGGCAGATCGCTTTCGCCGACCCGCAGATGATCGAGCGCCACGACCACCATGCCCCGCGCGACGTGATGCGCGGCCTGATTGTAACCGTGCTCGCGCAGATCGAAATAATGCCGCGTATAGCCGCCGCCGGGCATCGCGACGATGACGGGCGCGCTCGACCCGGGGCTATCGGGCAGGTGTACCGTTGCGGCGAGCGTCCAGGACTGGCCGTCGTCCAGCGCGCCGGTCTCTACGCGCAGCTCGATCCGTCTGTGACTCATGTCGCTCTCCCCGGCCGCCTGACGCGGCTTTGCCGGAGAGCTTAGCGCTCAGGTGGCCAGGATCAACGGGCTGAGAGGGCGGCGTCGCTGGCCAGCTTGTCGACACGCTCGTTTTCGGTGTGGCCCGAGTGGCCGCGCACCCATTGCCAGTCGACCTGGTGGCGTTTCGCGGCATCGATCAGTTCGTGCCAGAGGTCGGCGTTGCGCACGGGCTGCTTGCTGGCGTTGACCCAGCCGTTCCGCTTCCAGCCGTTCACCCACTTGGTGATGCCGTCGATCACGTACTTGCTGTCGGTGTAGACCGTGACGTCGCAGGGCTCGATCAGGGCGCTCAGGCCCTTGATGACCGCAGTCATCTCCATGCGATTGTTCGTCGTCTGCGGCTCCGAGCCCGACATTTCCTTCTCGTGCTGACCCATGCGCAGCAGCGCACCCCAGCCGCCGGGGCCAGGGTTGCCCTTGCAGGCACCATCGGTGAAGACTTCGACCTTTTTCAGAACCGTACCCTCATCTTTTTCGTGGCGTCTCAGGCCCGGCCGAACAGCCCCGCATTGGCGGGATCGGCGTAGAATTCCAACCGCCGCGCGAAAGCCAGCGGGTCCTTGCGGGTGACCATGGCGTCGGCGGGCGTGTTCATCCAATCATAGGCGCGCGTCATCAGGAAGCGCATTGCCGCGCCGCGTGCCAGAATGGGAAGTGCGGCGCGCTCTTCGTCGAGCAACGGCCGGACGCTCTCGTAACCGGCGAGCAGGGCCTGCGACAGCGCAGCGTCGAAGTGCGTTCCGTCGTTGCTGAAGCACCAGGCCGCGTGAGTCACGGCCAGGTCGTAGGCCGTGATGTCGTGGCAGGCGAAGTAGAAATCGATGAGTCCCGTAACCCTGTCGCCGAGCATAAGCACGTTGTCGGGGAAGAGGTCGGCGTGAATTACCGAATGCGGCAGATCGCGCGGCCAGTGGGCCGCGAGATGGAGCAATTCGTCCGATATCTGACGGTCGAGACCCAGCGAAATCTCGTGGAGGCCATCGGCGCCGCAGGCCTCCGCGAGTTCGACCCAGTCGGCGAGGGCGAGGCCGTTGCTGCGCCGGCCAGGGAAATCCGCGGCGGCGAGGTGGACCTGCGCCAGCGCCGCGCCGACCGCGCGGGCCTGATCGGCGGTGGGTTCGCTGACCGAGACGCCGGGAAGGAATTCGATCAGGGCCAAGGCCTTGCCGTCGTGGAGGCGATAGGCCTGGCCGGCGCGGTCGTGGATCGTGCGCGGAACCGGGCAGTCGCGTGCGGCGAGATGGTCGAGCAGGCCGAGGAAGAACGGCAGTTCGCTCACCTCGGTCCGCGCCTCGTACATGGTCAGGATGAAGCGCGCGCCGTTCCCGTCCTTGCCCGCCGTGTCGATCAGCCAGTTGGAGTTCGACACGCCCTCGGCGATGCCCTTGGCCGAGACCAGGGCGCCGACATCGAATTCGGAGATGATGGCGGCGAGAGCCTCGGCGCCGAGCTGGGTATAGACCGCCATGATGTCCGTTTACGCGAGTTGACTAAGCCAGTTGGCGGGGCAGCTTGAAGACCATGCGCTCTTCGGCGGTGACGACCTGCTCTTCGGAGAGCTCGCGCCATTCGCCAAGCCGGGCGACGACCTCGCGCACCAGCGTCTCGGGCGCCGAGGCGCCGGCGGTGAGACCCAGGGTGTCGACGCCTTCGAGCCACTCGGGTTCGATCTCGCTGGCACGCTGAATCAGGAAGGCCCGCGTGCCGAGCCGCTCGGCCACTTCGGCGAGGCGAAGCGAGTTCGAGCTGTTGGGCGCACCGATCACCAGCATGAGCTGGCACTGCGGCGCGATGGCCTTGACCGCGGCCTGGCGGTTGGACGTGGCATAGCAGATGTCCTCGGCCTTCGGCGCGGTGACCTGCGGGAATTTCGCCTGGATTGCGGCGATGATCGCGGCCGTGTCGTCGACCGAGAGCGTGGTCTGGCTGAGAAAGGCCAGCGGCGTGCCTTCGGGCAGTTCGAGCGCGGCGACGTCCTCGACCGTCTCGATCAAGGTCATCGTGCCATCGGGCACCTGGCCGAAGGTGCCGATGACCTCGGGATGGCCGTCGTGGCCGATGAACAGGATGTGCCGACCGGCTTCGATCTGGCGCTCGGCCTGGCGGTGGACCTTGGAGACCAGCGGGCAGGTGGCGTCGAGCCATTCGAGCCCGCGCGCGCTCGCCGCCGCCGGGACGGCCTTGGGAACGCCATGCGCGCTGAAGATCACCGGAACGCCATCGGGCACTTCATCGAGTTCCTCGACGAAGATCGCGCCCTTGGCCTTCAATCCGTCGACCACGAAGCGGTTGTGGACGATTTCGTGCCGCACGTAGACCGGCGCGCCGTAGCGATCGATCGCCCGCTCGACGATTTCGATCGCGCGATCGACTCCGGCGCAGAAGCCACGCGGGGCTGCGATCAGAAGGCGCAGCGGCGGTTTTCCATGTGGAAAGGGGGCGTTCATATTCGGCCCTCTAGCGCTTTGCTGCGCGCCCGGCTAGGGCATGGCCGTCAAACAAGGATGCCCCGATGAGCCCTCGCTTCCGTCTCTTGCCTGCCGCAACGATCGTGATCGTCGGCGCTGCCGCGCTGGCCGGCTGCAAAACGAAGGGCGAACTGGTCGTCGACGAGAGCGTCGGCGTCACCGCCGTGCGCGGCGCCTGTCCGGCGATCGGCATTCCCGACTATACCGGCGACGTGACGCTGTTCCGCGCCGGCGGCGAGAAGACCGCGGCCAACATCGACATCGTCGCGGCCATGACCAACGTCAAATCGCAGTGCAACGATGGTGGTGATGGCGGTGCCAAGGTCTTCGTGTCGACCAGCTTCGACGTGCTCGCACGCCGCACCGACACGGCCGGCGCGCGGCAGGTCCAGCTTCCCTATTTCGTGACCGTGCTGCGCGGCGGCAGCGCCGTCGTTTCCAAGCGGGTCGGTACCTTGACGCTGTCCTTCGCCGACGGCCAGGAGCGCGCGCAGGTGACCGCGCAGGGTTCGGCCTATATCGATCGTGCCGAAGCGACGCTGTCTCCCGAGATCCGCGAGCGCATCACGCGCAAGCGCAAGGCGGGCGAGGCCGATGCCGCGGTCGATCCGCTGACCGAGCCCGACGTCAAGGCCGCGGTCCAGCGTGCGAGCTTCGAGGTTCTGATCGGCTTCCAGCTCGACCAGGCACAACTCGCCTACAACGCCACGCGCTGAGCGCCGCTTTAGCGGTTCATCGCTTCCACGATCGCAGCCCGGGCCGCCGTTGCGAGGGTCTTGCGGTTGGTCAGCGCTTCGCCCTTGAGCGGCGGAAGGAAGTGCAGTGTCAGCGCGACCGGCCGTGCACGGGCCAGGATGCGCAGGAAATTGTCGAGCCCGGGTTCCTCGCCGACCCAGGCGATGTCGCCTGCTTCCGCGCCATAGTCGAGCCAGATCGGCTGGACGGCTATGCCGGCGGGAATCGGATCGAGCGCCGAGAGCAGCGAGCTCTTGAACGGCAGCAGATCGGTGCCGTCGCTGGTCGTGCCTTCGGGGAAGATCGTCAGCGCGCCGGTGTCGCGGATCGCTTCGCGCACCTGTTCGACCTGATGGCCGACGCTGGCGCGGTCATGCCGGGCGACGAAGACCGTATCGTTCATGTCGCAGAGCCAGCGCAGCGGCCCGATCGCCGCCAGGCCGTCATGCGCGACGAAAGCGGAGCCGGTCGTACCCGCGATCGCCGGAATGTCGATCCAGCTGACGTGGTTGGCCAACAAAAAGGCGCCGCGCAGGCCGTGGTGACCCGGCGTCTGGGTGCCGGTGCGGGTGACTTCGACTCCCGCAATCCAGGCGATACCGCCTAGGAACACGCTCGGCCAAGGGTTGGTCGGCCGCAGTGTACGCCAGATGTAGTAGAGGACGATGCACAGCCCGAGCCAGGCCAGCATCAGGCCGAGCCTGATAGCGACCAGCAACCAGCCCAGCGGCCGGATCAATCCTGACGTCCGCCTTCGCGCTCCAGCTTGACGCCGTAGAGCTCCATGCGGTGGTCGACGAGGCGGAAGCCGAGCCGGTCGGCGATCTGCTTCTGCAGCGCTTCGAGCTCGGGGTCGACGAATTCGATGACCTTGCCGCTCTCCACGTCAATCATGTGATCGTGATGCGCCTCGGGTGCGGCTTCGTAGCGCGCGCGACCGTCGCCGAAATCGTGACGGTCGAGGATGCCGGCTTCTTCGAACAGGCGCACGGTGCGATAGACCGTGGCGATCGAGATGCCGGGGTCTATCGCTGCCGCACGTTCATGCAGCTTCTCGACGTCCGGATGGTCGTCGCTTTCCGACAGCACCCGGGCGATGACGCGGCGCTGCTCGGTAATGCGCAGGCCACGCTCGGCACATAGGGCTTCGATGTCTATCGGCTGCTGCACAAGAACTCCGCGGGTAGGAAAGCTTCACGCACCTTTCTAGGCGGGTGGGGCGCGATCCACAACCCGCGGGGAAAGGTTTCAGACTTTCACGGCTGCCTTGCGGCCGCGGCGCGGACCCGGCTTGCGACCGAGGCCGATCTTCTTGGCGAGGTCGCGGCGCTTCTCGGCGTAGCTCGGGGCGACCATCGGGTAGTCGGCCGGCAGATTCCAGCGCTGGCGATACTGATCGGGCGTCAGATTGTAGTGCGTCATGAGGTGGCGCTTGAGCATCTTCAGCTTCTTGCCGTCCTCGAGGCAGACGATGTGATCGGGCTTGACCGAGGCGCGGATCGAGACGGCCGGCTCGGGCGCCTTTTCCACGACCGGGGCGGCCTGCCCCAGGCCGGCGAGCGCCCCATAAACATTGGTGATGAGCAAGGGCAGATCGTCGACCGAGACGCTATTGTTGCTGACATGCGCGGCGACGATGTCCGACGTCAGCGTGATCAGCGTTTCGTTCATGTCGTTTTGGGGCGTTTCCATGCGATCCTCGGATTTATACTTGGCGGCTACTGTGTTCAAGTGGACACAATCGCGGTTGTTTGCACTATTGCCGCCTTGAACCAAGCGATGGTCGGACTCAAGCCAAATTACATGTCTGGACGATGTTTTTGCCGGTCAAGTAACCTGGCTGAAGATTGACGTCATACTGCAGTTCATCGGGCGTTAATCAGATGCTGTAGGCGAAAGTGATAGCATCGAGGGCCTGGCCGTCGGGGCCGCGATAATAATTGGGTCTTTCGCCGATCGGCAGGAAACCGAAGCGCCGATAGAGAAATTCTGCGGGATTGCCGCGGCGCATCTCCAGCAGCAGGCGATCCGCGCCGCGCGCCCGTGCCGAGCGGGCGAAGCGATCGAGCAGGGCGAGCCCCAGGCCCCGTCGGCGCCAGGTGGGGGCGATCGCGAAAAGCAGCAACTCCTCTTCCTCGAAGCCATAGCGCGACAGGAAGAAGCCGGCTACCGGCGCGCCATCCTGCGGAGCGCCGCCGTCGCCGGCGATCAGTTCGTAATGGCAATTGCCGATGACCAGGGCGTCCTCGACCTGGCGACGGGTCCAGGCCTCGCCATAGGCCGGGTCGAAGGCTTCGGCCATTACCGCCATCAGCCGGTCGATATCGTCGATCGGAGCGTTCATGCGCGCACCTGGGGAAGCTTTGCATCGGGCGCGCGGCCATAGAGCGGATGCACCTCGGCGGTTATCGCCGTGCTGGGCAGCAGTGCCAGGGCACGCGCGTCTGGCCACAGTGTGAGCGCCTCGCCGCTGCCGCGGTTTGCGACCAGGGCTTCGGCCTGGCTGCCTGCGACGAGGTTTTCGCTGGCCGCTGCCACGGCTGCCTGCGGCGTGAGCGACGCGCGCGGCGCGCGCGGCGTGCCGTCGTTGTCGAACGATTGGACGAACCATTCGCCATGGCCGCCGGTCATGGCGACCGCGACCGGGCCGGGGTGACGATCACGCGCCATGGCGCCGACGAGGTCGAGCGTGGGATAGCCGACGAGTTCGGCCTGCCAGGCGAAAGCGAGCGCACGCGCCGCGGCGAGGCCGACGCGGAGGCCGGTGAAGCTACCCGGGCCGAGCGCGACCGCGATCCGGTCGGCGCGGCCTTTGCCCGGCAGTGCGGCGATCATCGGCACGAGCTGTTCGGCATGGCCGCGGTTCAGCATGCGGAACTCGCCGGCGATGAGAGTGTCGCCATCGAACAGGGCGACGGAGCAGGCTTCGGTCGCGCTGTCGATCGCGAGAGTCAGGCGCACGGAGTTCAGGCGGCGCGGACTTCGGTCACTTCGGGGACGTAGTGCTTGAGCAGCCCTTCGATCCCCTGCTTGAGCGTCGCGCTCGACGAGGGGCAGCCCGCGCAGGCGCCCTGCATCGTCAGATAGACGACGCCCTCGCGGAAGCCGCGATAGATGATGTCGCCGCCGTCGTTGGCGACAGCCGGGCGTACGCGCGTCTCGATCAGTTCCTTGATCTGATCGACGATATCGGCGTCGGCGGGATCGCTGGCGAATTCGTCGTCCTCGGTCGGAACCGCGATGCCGCTGGCGTCACCGCCTGCGAACAGCGGGGATCCCGACACGAAATGGTCGAGCAGTACCGAAACGACCTGCGGCTTGAGTGCGCTCCAGTCGACACCTTCGCCGGCGGTGACCGAGACGAAGTCGCGGCCGAAGAACACGCCGGTGACGTCGCCAAGCGAGAACAGCGCGCCCGCCAGCGGCGAGGCCTCGGCATCTTCCTCGTTGGTGAATTCGCGCGTGCCCGCGGTCATGACCGGCTCGCCGGGCAGGAACTTGAGCGTGGCCGGATTGGGCGTGGTTTCGGTTTCGATGAACATGGTTCCCTGCATGTAGGCAACCTGCGAGGCGGGTCAAGTTCATGGAGTCCCCGATCGCACGGAACCTGGCGCGGATCGGGGAGGTCGGCGGCCAAGCATAGTGATCGTACGGCCAGTTTCGGGCTGCCTTCAGGATGTCTGTAGGGTATGCGCGCAAGCCCGTGCAGAGATGGGTCGAAATCGTCCCAGGCAGATTTCCCACCGATGCGGATGCTATTGTTGGCGCGATGCTGTGGGCTAGCGCGACGGTATGGCGTATTACGGAGACGAACCGAGTCTTGTCTTAGCGTAACAGAAACCACGTCATGCTCACATCAAAGCCCTGCTTGATTGAGGCGGTCGGAAAAACGACATGACGCACGCTACGGTACGCACGCTCTTTGTTGAGGACGAACCCGATCTCCGCGAGATCGTGAAGGCGGCGCTGGGCCTCGACCCCGGTTTCGTCGTTTCCACGTTCCCCTCGGCCGAAGATGCGCTCGAGGGTCTTCATGACAACAAGGAGCCCTTCGATCTCGCGCTGCTCGATATCCGTCTGCCCGCCATGTCGGGGATCGACCTGCACCATCGCCTGCGCGGCATCCCGGGGCTGGAGCGGATCAAGACCGTTCTGATGACCGCTTCGCTACTGCCGCGCCAGATGCCCAAGGGACTCACCGATCCGCGCGGAGAGGTGCTGGGTGTGATCCAGAAACCGTTCCATCCGCTCAAGCTTGCGTCCGACCTGCGGGCGATGCTGACCCGCTCGCGCTAGCCCGCACCAGCTTAAGGGCCTGACGCCGCCTGGGCGATCAACCGGCTTGGCGGTCGCGACGAATTCCCAAGGACACGAACCCGCGATAAGGCTGCGCGCCGAAGGAGATTCACGACATGGCGCGTTCGATCATCGTTACCGGCGGATTCGGAGTTCTGGGACAGGCCGTGGCGACGGCTTTCGCCGCGCGGGGCGACAAGGTGGCGCGCGTCGACTTCGCCGCGGCCGCCGCAGAGTCGCTAGCCGGTACGCTCGACATCGGCGGGGTCAATCTGACCGATGCCGATGCCACGCAGGCCGCGCTCGACAAGGTCGCGCAAGCGCATGGCGGGATCGACGTGCTGGTCAACGTCGCCGGTGGTTTCACCTGGGAGACGCTCGAGGGCGGTAGCCTCGATTCCTGGGCGAAGATGCAGGCGATGAACCTGATGACCAATGCGACGATCACCAAGCTGGCCTTGCCGGCGCTCAAGGCTGCGGGTGCGGCCGGCGGCGGTCAGATCGTCAACATCGGCGCGGGCGCCGCGATCAAGGCCGGGATGGGCATGGGCGCCTACACCGCGTCGAAGGCGGGCGTGCATCGCTTGACCGAGGCCCTCGCCGAGGAACTGGCCGGCAGCGGCGTGACGGTCAATGCGATCCTGCCGAGCATCATCGACACGCCGACCAACCGCCAGGACATGCCCGACGCCGACTTCAGCCAGTGGGTGACGGCCGAGGCGATCGCCGACGTGATCCTGTTTCTCGCCTCACCGGCGGCGCGCGGCGTGACCGGCGCGTTGATCCCGGTGACGCGCGGCGGCTGACGGTCGTCGCGCCCGGTCGTCCTGGCTTACCCGTCGATCCTGGCTTAGAAGAACGCGGTCAGCGCCGTCGCGAGATAGCGCGTATTGCCGGTGCGCGGCGCGTTGGGCGCGTCGCGCAGGAAGCGTCCCTTGAGCAGCAGATTGGCGTTGATTTCTGCGCGCAGGCGCTTGGGAATCGCCCACCAGCGCAGGCGCCCATCGACGTTGTGGCCGGCGAAGGCGCCCGAAGCGCCTGTGGCGTCGCGGACGCCCGAGGTGGAAAAGCTGTCGCGGCTGTTGGCCAGCCACATGGGATGCCAGGCGACGAAGCCTTCGAAGCGCTTGCCGGGGGCGACCTCGAACCGGACGCCGGGTGTGCTGATGTTCGCCCGTCCGACCGCGGCATAGATGCCCGAGGGCACGAAGTCGGCACGGCGCATGCCATAGAGCGTATCGAAGCGGCCATATTTGCCGCCCGGGCCATCGCCGCTGGCGTAATCGTACTCGACCGAGAGGCGCGCCTTGAGCTTGCCGGGGAAGGAGTAGCCGACATCGGCATGGGCGAACCAGGCCGAGACGTCGAGCTTGCTGGCGGTAAGTGCCGTGCCGCTGCTGATCGATCCGGTCTGGCGGACGCCCTCGACCTCGAAGTCGAACTGCCCGGGCTTGGGATCGGCCATCAGACGCGCGCTGAACGAAGCGAGCTTGCGGTCGCGCGTGAGCCGGCCCGGTCCGTCGCGCTCGGCGAAGCCGACATAGGCCAGTTCGGCCATGGTCCGGCCGATCACCTTGGGGCGGGCGACGAACAGGCCCCAGAGCTGGGTGTCGAAGTTCTCGCGATCCATCTGGACCTTGCCGCGGCGGAGCGAAGGCAGCTCTTCGGGCAGGCGGATCTGCGGCAGGACGTAGAGCGCGGTGGCCGTCGTGCCGTCCTTGAGCTTCGCGTCGGCGCGCAGGCCGGTGTAGCCGTTGGTCGTGTTGCGATAGTCGTCGGCCGCGATCAGGCGGCGCGAACCGATGTTGAGCATCATGCGTCCGGCCTGCAGCGAGGCCGTGCTGCCCTTGCCGAGCGCGTCGGGCAGGGCGAGCGTGGCATGGGCCTGGACCATTTCGAAGGTGTTCACCTCGTTCGGACCCACTACGCCGCCCGGGTCGATGCCGAAGACCCGGCTGTCCCAGAGTTCGGCGCCGAAACGCAGATTGCCGGCGCGATAGTCGGCCGTGACGATCGTGCGGAGGCTCACCAGATCCTCCTCCGAACGGAAGCCGGCGCGGGCCTGTCCGTCGAGCGTTTCGTAACGTAGGCGGCTGTTCGCGGTCAGCGTGAAGTCTTCGGGATTGTCGATGAGCGCCTGGAGCGTCACCGGATCGGCATCCTTCGCCACGGCCATGCCGGAATTCGCGCAGACTGCCAGGGCGAGCCCTGCGGCAGAGAGCAAGGTTGCGGCATTGCGAGGCATTCGGTTCACTCCGTAATTCATCTGCGATCGACGCGGCAGCCGTCCATGACGAAAGCATCCCGCCCGGATCACGCGGTGACCGGGCAGTGCTTCGCTGGTCGGCCTTTGAGAGCCGACGGACGCGCTATCGCCGAACTTGGTTAATTCGCTGTTTGTCGTGTTGCGGGATTGACCGCAATCTTTCGCAACATTCGCCGGGATCAGGATTTTCACTGGGGCCGCCTATTCACTGGCCCTTCATCCCCACCGACCCTATACCGGAGCCCGATGACCTTTTCCAAGCGCTTCTCCCGCTCGCTCGCCTCCTGCCTGATCCCGCTCCTGGTGCTCCCGGCCGCGATACCCGCGCCCGCCCAGACACCGCGTACCGCCGCGCAGCAGAAGGCGGCCGGCTGGCTCTACAAGAACAGCGACGTTCCGCCCGATACCGAATGGAACTTCGGCGAACTGGCGAACGGTCTGCGCTATGCCACGCGCAAGAATGGCGTCCCGCCGGGGCAGGTCTCGATCCGCATTCGCGTCGATGCCGGTTCGCTGAACGAGCAGGATAGCGAACAGGGCTTCGCGCATCTGCTCGAGCATCTGCTGTTTCGTCAGTCGAAATACCTCGGCAACGGCGAGGCGATCCCGACCTGGCAGCGGCTCGGCGCGAGCTTCGGCAACGACACCAATGCCGAGACCACGCCGACGCAGACGGTCTATAAGCTCGACTTGCCCAATGCCACGCCGGCTTCGCTCGAGGAGAGCTTCAAGCTGCTTTCGGGCATGGTCACCGCGCCGACTCTGAGCGAAGCCAACATCCGCACCGAAGTGCCGATCGTCCTCGCCGAGATGCGCGAGCGCGGCGGCGCCGGGCAGCGCGTGCAGGAAGCGACGCGACGCACCTTCTACGCGGGGCAGCCTCTGGCCGCCCGCGCGCCGATCGGCACGGTGGCGACGCTCAACGGCGCGCACCAGGATGCCGTGCGTGCCTTCCATTCGCGCTGGTACCGGCCCGAGAACGTCGTCGTCATCGTTGCCGGCGACATCGAGCCGGCCGAGAGCGCCGCGCTGGTCAAGAAGTGGTTCTCGAGCTGGAAGGTCTCCGGCAAGCCGATTCCGGCACCGAGCTTCGGCGATCCGGTCGCGCCCAAGGACGGCGATCCGGCCAATCCGGTGGGCGAGACGCAGGTCCTGGTCGAGCCCGACCTGCCGCGCGGAATCTCCTATGCGATCCTGCGGCCCTGGCGTCCGGTCAACGACACGATCGTCTACAACCAGGGGCTGATGATCGACAGCCTGGCCCAGGCGGTGATCAACCGCCGGCTCGAGGGCAAGGCGCGCGCGGGCGGTTCCTATCTGGTCGCGCAGGTCAGCCAGAACGACATCAGCCGCTCGGTCGACGGCACGTTCGTCGCGGTGACCCCGCTCGGCGCCGACTGGCAGGCCGCGCTCAAGGAAGTGCGCGCGGTGATCGCCGATGCCCTGGCGACCGCGCCGACGCAGGAAGAGATCGATCGTGAAGTGGCCGAAGTCGAGGTCGCGTTCACGAGCCCGGTCGAGCAACGTCGCCTGTTGCCCGGCTCCAAGGTCGCCGACGACCTCGTGACCGCGCTCGACATCCGCGAGACCGTCGCTGCGCCGGAGGCGGTGCTCGAGATTTTCCAGAAGTCCAAGCCGCTGTTCACGCCGCAGGCCGTGCTCGAGCACACGCGCGCGCTGTTCAAGGGCGCCGTGACCCGCGCGGTCTTCGTCACGCCCAAGGCGGGCGAGGGCGACGCGGCCTCGCTTCGCCAGGCGCTGTCCGTGCCAGTCGCGGGTGATGCCAGCGTGCGCCTGGCCAACAGCAAGCCGATCAAGTTCGAGGAGATGCCGCCGATCGGTGAGCCCGGCCGCGTCACGGCGCTGGCGCCGACGGGTCTGCTCGGCATCGAGCAGGTCGAGTTCGCCAATGGCGTCAAGGCGCTGATCTGGCCGACCCAGGACGAGCCCGGCCGCGTCGCGGTCAAGGTCCGCTTCGGCGGCGGCTATCGCGCTTTCGGTGCGGGCGACGCGCCTTATGTCGCGCTGGGCCAGATGGCGCTCGTCGGTTCGGGCGAGGGTACGCTCGGCCAGGAAGAGCTCGACCGTATCTCGACCGGGCGCAAGATGGGCTTCGATTTCAACGTCGAGGACGCCGCCTTCGAATTCTCCGCCGACACGCGTCAGCAGGACCTGGCCGACCAGCTCTATCTGTTCGCCGCCAAGTTCGCGATGCCGCGCTGGGACGTGAATCCCGTGCGTCGCGCCAAGGCTGCCGCGCAGCTGCAGTACGAGACCTACGAGACTTCGCCGCAGGGCGTGCTCGAGCGCGATCTCAAGTATCTTCAGCGCGATCGCGATCCGCGGTTCCACACGCCGTCGCCGGCCGAGATCGAGAAGACCACGCCCGAAGGCTTCCGCCAGGTCTGGTCGCGCGCGCTCGCCAATGGACCGATCGAGGTCCAGATCTACGGCGATTTCGATCGCGTAGCGACCCTGGCCGCGCTGCAACGGACCTTCGGTGCACTCAAGGCACGGCCGCCGCTGCCCAAGGATACCGCGCCGGCCAGTGCGCGTTCGCCTGCGCCGACAGCTCAGCCCGTGGTCCTGACCCATCGTGGTGACGACAATCAGGCCGCGGCGGTGATCTCCTGGCCGACCGGCGGTGGTTCGCCCGGTATTGCCGAGGCGCGCCAGCTCGAACTCCTCACGCAGCTCTTCACCAACCGCCTGCTCGACGCGATGCGCGAGAAGCTCGGCGCGTCCTATGCGCCGCAGGTCTATTCGTCCTGGCCGCTCGATCTCGACAGCGGCGGTTCGATCACCGCGCTGGCGCAGCTCCAGCCCGATGCGGTACCGGCCTTCTTCGCCACGGCGCAGGAGATCGCTTCGGATCTGGTCGCACGCCCGGTCACGGCCGATGAACTGGGCCGCGTGATCGAGCCGATGCGCCAGCGCGTGACCCGGGCTTCGACCAGCGCGGCCTTCTTCATGTACCAGCTCGAAGGCGCGACCGCCGATCCGAGCCGCCTGGGGGCGATCCGCACGATCCTGCGCGACTACACGGTGACGACGCCCGAAGCGATGCAGGCCCTTGCTGCGAAGTATCTGCAGCCGGGCAAGGCGTGGAAGCTCTCGGTCCTGCCGCAGGAGGCCACCGGTCAGGCGCCGACGCCGGCCGCGCGTTGATGAGGTGCGGCAGGGGCATCCGCCCCTGCCTGGACCGGTACCGCTTGCAACCGCCCGGTTGCAGCGCGACTCCGATCACGGTCGGCAGAAATCCAGCTTTTGCAATTGGTGCGCGCCGGCTGTATGCGCGCGGCTTGCATTTGATGGGAGTGCTCTGACGTGGCGAGTAACTGGACACCCGAGGGCTGGAAGGCGCAGGAGGCTCGGCATCTGCCGGTCTATGGCGATTCCGCGAAACTGCGCGAGGTCGAAGCGACCTTGACGAAGTTTCCGCCGCTCGTGTTCGCCGGTGAGGCGCGTGCGCTCAAGGCCGAACTCGCAGAGGTGGCGGCCGGCAAGGGCTTCCTTCTCCAGGGTGGCGACTGCGCCGAGAGCTTCGCCGAGTTTCATCCGGACAACATCCGCGACACCTTCCGCGTGCTGTTGCAGATGGCGGTGGTCATGACCTTCGCCAGCAAGCAGCCGGTGGTGAAGGTCGGCCGCATCGCCGGCCAGTTCGCCAAGCCGCGTTCGGCGCCGACCGAGACCGTCGGCGGGATCGAGATGCCCAGCTACTTCGGCGACATCATCAACGGCTCCGAAGGCAACGCGGAATCGCGTCGCAACGATCCCGAGCGGATGCTGCGCGCCTACAGCCAGTCAGCCGCGACCTTGAACCTGATCCGCGCCTTTGCGCACGGCGGCTATGCCAATCTGCGCCAGGTCCATCGCTGGACGCTCGACCACATCGGTCGCAGCCCCTGGGCCAAGAAGTTCAGCGACATGGCCGATCGCATCGGCGAGGCGCTCGACTTCATGCAGGCCTGCGGCATCGATCCCGAGACCGTGCCGCAGCTCAAGGGTACCGAGTTCTACACGAGCCACGAGGCGCTGCTGCTGCAGTACGAGCAGGCGCTGACGCGTCGCGATTCGCTGACGGGCGACTGGTACGACTGCTCGGGCCACATGCTGTGGATCGGCGATCGCACGCGCTTCGAGGGTTCGGCCCATGTCGAATATCTGCGCGGTGTCGGCAATCCGATCGGCATGAAGTGTGGGCCGAGCCTCGAGCCCGACGCGCTGCTCAAGCTGCTCGACACGCTGAATCCCGGCCGTGAAGCCGGCCGCATGACGCTCATCAGCCGCTTCGGCCACGACAAGGTCGAAGATGGCCTGCCCAAGCTGGTACGCGCGGTGCAGCGCGAAGGCCATCCGGTGGTCTGGTCCTGCGATCCGATGCACGGCAACGTCATCAAGTCGGACTCGGGCTACAAGACAAGGCCGTTCGACCGCATCCTGACCGAAGTGAAGGGCTTCTTCGCGGTCCATCGCGCCGAGGGCACGCATGCGGGCGGCATCCATATCGAGATGACCGGCCAGGACGTGACCGAGTGCACGGGCGGCGCCGTCGCCATTACCGACGCGGCGCTGGCCGATCGCTACCACACGCATTGCGACCCGCGTCTCAACGCCGCGCAGTCGATCGAGCTGGCCTTCCTGATCGCCGACATGCTCAATCTCGAGGCGACCGAGCGGACCAAGCAGGCGGCATAAGGTCAGGAAATAGGTATATAATGGGAGCCTAACACGCCTCTGCGTGTTAGGCTTTCGTATGCATGGTGGCGCGATCCGGGAGGACATAGGGGGAGGGCCTCGACTGGCTGAGCGCTATCGCTCCGTGCGAGAACTCAGCGCGGCGCTTGTCGCGCCACTGTCGGACGCGGACTCCACGCTTCAATCGATGCCCGATGCTTCGCCGGCGAAATGGCACCTCGCGCATACGACCTGGTTCTTCGAGACCTTCCTGCTGCGCGACAATCTGCCCGGCTATCGCCTGTTCCACGAGCGCTGGCCGTTCCTCTTCAATTCCTATTACGAAGCCGAAGGCCCGCGCCATCCGCGCGCCGCTCGCGGCATGCTGGCGCGGCCCGCCCTGGACGAGGTTCTGGCCTACCGCGCGCATGTCGACGCGGCGATGGCGGCTCTGCTCGAACGGTCCGATCTGAAGGACCTGATAGAACTGGGCCTCGCCCACGAACAGCAGCACCAGGAACTGCTGCTCACCGACATCAAGCACGCGCTGTGGAGCAATCCGCTGGGGCCGGCCTATGCCGCGCCGCCGTCGGTCAGCGCTTTCGCTTCGGCCGAGGCCTGGATCGATCATCCGGGCGGCATCGCCCGCATCGGCCATGCTGGCGAAGGCTTCGCGTTCGACAACGAGGGGCCGGCGCATCGCGTGCTGCTCGAACCTTTCGCTCTCGCCGAAAGTCTCGTCACCAATGCCGAGTGGCAGGCCTTCATCGTCGAGGGCGGCTATCGCACGCCGTCGCTCTGGCTCTCGGACGGCTGGGCCTGGGTGCAGCATGACAAGGTCGCGACGCCGCTCTACTGGCACGAGGACGAGGCCTTCGGACACGCCGGCTGGCAGAAGCGCGATCCCGCGGCGCCGGTCACCCATGTCTCCTATTACGAGGCCGATGCCTTCGCCACCTGGGCCGGCGCGCGGCTGCCGACCGAGTTCGAATGGGAAGCGATCGGCCAGAGCCATGATCCCGCCGCCGGCAACCAGCTCGACGCGGCCGGAGCGATCATGCCCTCGGGCTCGCCCGACCTCTTCGGCGATTGCTGGCAGTGGACGCGCTCGGCCTATCTGCCGTTTCCGCGCTTCCGGCCGGCCGAAGGCGCGGTTGGCGAATACAATGGCAAGTTCATGAGCGGCCAGTTCGTGCTCAAGGGTGCGAGCTGCGCCACGCCGCGCGGCCATTCTCGCGCCAGCTATCGCAACTTCTTCTACCCCCATCAGCGTTGGCAGTTCACCGGTCTGCGCCTGGCCAAGGATCTCTGACGCATGGCGACGCAGTTCGAGCAGGATCTGATCGAAGAACGCCCCGCCGGTCGCCTGCGCGACCAATTCCGCGCCGATGTTCTCACGGGCCTGCGCCAGCGGCAGAAGGTGGTCCCGGCGCGCTGGTTCTACGACCTGCGCGGCAGCGAGCTGTTCGAGGAGATCACGCGGCTGCCCGAATACTATCCGACGCGGGCCGAGATAGAGATCCTCGCTAACCAGTGCGGCGAGATCGGCGCTGCGGTGGGTGAGGGGCGCGCCGTGGTCGAGTTCGGCGCGGGTAGCGCCACCAAGACGCCGCTGCTGCTCGATTGCATCGCACCGGCCGCCTATGTGCCGATCGACATCTCGGGCGCGTTCCTGCGCGAGGCCTGCAAGCCGCTGGCCCGCCGCTATCCCGACCTGCCGATCGTGCCGGTCGAGGGTGACTTCACCCATCCGCTCGATCTGCCCGACGCGGTGGATGGCCGGCCGGTGCTCGGCTTCTTCCCGGGGTCGACGATCGGCAATCTTGCGCCGGCCGAAGCGGTCGATCTGCTGCGCGCGATGCGGGCCACCTTGGGTGACGGCAGCGTGCTGCTGATCGGCATGGACATGATCAAGGATCGCCAGGTCCTCGTCGAAGCCTATGACGACGGCGCCGGCGTCACCGCGGCGTTCAACCTCAATCTCGTCACGCGGATCAACCGTGAGCTCGGCGGCACCATTCCGATCGACGCGCTGCGTCACAAGATCGTGTGGAACGTCGAACGTGCCCGCATCGAGATGCATCTGGAGGCCTCGCGCGATATCGCGTTCGATATTTGTGCGCAGCATTTTTCGATGCGTGCGGGCGAGACGATCCACACCGAGAACAGTCATAAATACGATCTGGCCAGCGCCACGCAGCTCCTGCTGGCGGGGCACTGGACGCCCTTCGCGCATTTCCACGACAGCGAGCGTCGCTTTATGGTTCTGCTGGCGCGCGCCGATGCGGGGCTCATGACCGCTTGACCGTGGCGATGCGCGGGTTAAGCCTTGTCGGGGTGAACTTCCGCAACAGACTCGCCGGGCTGCTCCTCGCGATTTTCGCCGCCGCTTCGCCGGCTTTTGCTGCGCACAATAATACCACCAACGCTGCAGCAATAGCGACCGACCCGATCCGCAACGACAAGATCGGCACCTACGATTGGGTGCGCCCGCAGGCCGACTTCGTCCGCCGCGAGGTTATGGTGCCGATGCGCGACGGCACCCAGCTCTTCACGGTCATCGTCTATCGCAAGGGCACGCGCGACGCGCCGATCCTGCTCAGCCGCACGCCCTACAATTCCGGCGCGACGACCATGCGCAATCGCAGCCAGTTGATCACCGAGGTGCTGCCGATCGCCGACGCCGAGTTCGTCGACGACGGCTATATCCGCGTCTATCAGGACGTCCGCGGCATGGACCGGTCCGAGGGCGAATACGTCATGGCCCGGCCACTGCGCGGGCCGCTCAACAAGTCGCGCGTCGACCACTCGACCGATGCCTTCGACACGATCGCCTGGCTGGTGAAGAACCTGCCCGAGAGCAACGGCAAGGTCGGCATGATCGGCTCGTCCTATCTGGGCTTCACCGCGCTGATGGCGCTGGTCGATCCGCATCCGGCGCTCAAGGCGGCGGTGCCGCAGAGCCCGATGGTCGATGGCTGGATCGGCGACGACTGGTTCCACAACGGCGCCTTCCGCCCGCTCGGCTTCGACTATCTGCTCGCGCAGACCGCGACGCGCGGCGGCGGGCCGATGCCTGTCGGCAATTCGGTCGACGAGTACGAGACCTATCTCGAGACCGGATCGACGCGCGAGCTCGCGCGCAAGTGGGGGCTCGAGGATCTGCCCGCGGTGCGCAAGGTGCTCGAGCATCCGAACTACGACGATTACTGGCAGGGCCAGGCGCTCGACAAGTTGCTCGCGGCGCGCAAGCTGACCGTGCCCGTCATGCTCGTCGTCGGGCAATGGGACCAGGAGGATTCCTACGGTGCGCCGGCGGTCTATCGCGCGCTCAAGCCCCAGGATCCCGACAACAGCCTCGTCCACCTTGCGATCGGACCCTGGCGTCATTCGGGGGTCAACTACGACGGTTCGAGCCTCGGCGCGCTGAAATTCGAGGGCGATACGGCGCTGCAGTTCCGCAAGCGCTGGATGAAGCCCTTCCTCGACTGCCATCTCAAGACCAATGCGCCGCCCTGCGACACGCCGCCGGTCGTCACCTATGCGACGGGCGCCGATCGCTGGGAGGTTTCGCAACGCTGGCCCGACGGGACCGAAAAGCCGCTTTACCTGTCGTCGCGGTTCGGCCTGTCTTTCGCCAAGCCGGGCGAAGCGGGCTCGGACGAATACGTCTCAGATCCGGCAAAGCCCGTACCAATGCGTTCGCGGCCGGTGTTTCTCGACGGCGACGACTGGAAGTCCTGGCTGGTCCAGGATCAGCGCTTCGCGGACGGCCGCCCCGATGTGCTCAGCTATACGACGCAGGTGCTCGACAAGCCGCTCCATATCAAGGGCGCGCCGCGCGTCGAGCTGCACGCCGCCACCAGCGGGCGCGACAGCGACTGGGTGGTCAAGCTGATCGACGTCTACCCGCGCGAGTATACGCGGCAGGCCGAGATGGCCGGCTATCAGCTGCCGATCGGCATCGAGATATTCCGCGGACGCTTTGTCGGCGGCTTCTCGAACCCGGCGCCGCTCGAACCGGGCAAGCCCTATACCTTCCAGTGGTCGCTGCCCAACGTCGACCACGTCTTCCTGCCCGGGCACCGGATCATGGTGCAGGTGCAATCGAGCCTCTTCCCTGTCTACGAGCGCAATCCGCAGACCTGGGTTCCCGTTGTCTTCGATGCCAAGCCCGGCGACTATGCCAAGGCGACTCAGACGATCTTCCATGGTGGCGATGCGGCGAGCGCCGTGTGGCTACCGGTGGCCAAGGACTGAGCCGAAAATTCGAAGCCGCAGCGATCGGGCGCGCGCGTAGAGGAATATTGTCAAGAATCTGGCAGCCGCATGAAGAAACCGGGCAGGCGGCGCGGGACATGAAGGATGGGATGAGTAATGGCTGAGGCATTCGATCTTTCCGGCAGGGTGGCTTTGGTCACCGGTGGCGCCAGTGGCATCGGCGTCGGCATTGCCGAACTGCTGGCCGAGGCTGGCGCAACGGTGGTGATCGCCGATATCGACGCGACGCGCGCCGCGGCGCAGGCCGACGCGCTCAAAGGTGCTGGACATCAGGCGGCCTCGGTCGCGGTCGATCTCGGCGACGAGACTTCGGTGATCGCCGCCTGCGCCGACGTGGTCGAGCGCCACGGAGCGCCCTGGATCCTGGTGAACAACGCCGGACTGCAGCATCGCGAGCTGCTGCTCGAAGGCAGTGTCAGGCACTGGGACCGCAACAATGCGGTCAACGCGCGCGGGCCGTTCCTGATGATCCGCGAGCTGGCCAAGGCGATGGTCGCGGCGGGGCAGGGCGGGCGCGTGATCAACGTTGCCAGCTCGGGCCTGATCGGTCAGATGGTTCAGGGGCTCTCGGCCTATCTCGCTTCGAAGGGCGCGCTCGCGGCGCTGACCCAGGCCGCGGCGATGGAGCTCGCCGAGCACGGCATCACCGTGAACACCGTCCTGCCCGGCGGGGTCGGCACGCCTGGCGCGATCGGTGCCGAGGGTCCGCCGCCGATCGGCCCGGGCAACCGCCGCCCACCGCTCGGCATGTGCGAGCCGCGCGACATCGGTTCGGCCGTGCTCTATTTCGCGACGCCGATGGCGCGCCATGTCACCAACCAGACGATCTGCGTCGACGCCGGTTTCTCGATCACCTGACACGAAAAAAGGGGCCGTGCTTGCGCGCGGCCCCTCGATCTTCCGGCGATGTGGCCCGCGCTTACTTCGGGGGCATGCGGATCGCGCCGTCGAGGCGGATCAGCTGGCCGTTGAAGTAGGTGTTGCGCGTCAGCTCGAGCACGAGCGAGGCGAACTCCTCGGGCTTGCCGAGGCGCTTGGGGAAGGGCACGGCCTTGCCCAGACCATCGAACACCGCCTCGTTCATTTCCTTGACGCGCAGCATCGGCGGCGTCGCGAAAGTGCCGGGCAGGATCGCGTTGACGCGGATGCCCAGGTCCATCAGGTCGCGCGCCATCGGCAGGACCATGGCGTTGACCGCGCCCTTGCCGCCGCCATAGGCGACCTGGCCGATCTGGCCGTCCTGCGAAGCGGCCGACGAGGTGAAGATGATCGTGCCGCGCTCGCCGTCGTCGTTGAGCGGCTCGGCGCCGGCCATGCCCAGCGCGGCGATCGAGGCGACGCGGTAGGAGGCGGTGAAGATACCTTCTGCCGACTTGGCGATCTGCTCGGTCGCGGTGCGCTTGTAGCCGCCCGTGGTCTTGTCGAACGAGACGGTCTTGCCGCCGCCGGCGACGACCGCGCAGTGCACCACGACGCGCTCCTGGCCGTGCGCTGCGCGGGCCTTGGCGAAGCCCGCCTCGACGCTGGCCTCGTCCATGATGTTGACGTTGCAGAAGACGCCGCCGATTTCCTTGGCGAAGGCTTCGCCGGCTTCCTCGCTGATGTCGAACACGGCGACCTTGACGCCGGCGTCGGCGAGAGCCTGCGCGCTGGCGCGGCCGAGGCCCGAGGCGCCGCCCGTGACGACGGCGGCGATGGTATTGTCGATCTTCATGCAAACCTCCCGGTTTCTGGACGAATCAGAACTCGCCACGCGGGTAGCTCAACGTTTCCGACATGTCGAAGGCTGCGCGCATTCTATCGCTGGGGCGGGGGCTGACAGTATTCTCCGATGCGGCTAAGGGCGCGGGATGACCGAACGCTCGAAGATCCGCAATTTCAGCATCATTGCCCATATCGACCATGGCAAGTCGACCCTGGCCGACCGCCTGATCCAGTTCACCGGCGGCCTGACCGAGCGCGAGATGTCGGCGCAAGTCCTTGATAACATGGACATCGAGAAAGAGCGCGGGATCACCATCAAGGCCCAGACCGTGCGGCTGAACTACAAGGCCAAGGACGGCGAGACCTATGAGCTCAACCTCATGGACACCCCGGGCCACGTCGACTTCGCCTACGAGGTCTCGCGCAGCCTCGCCGCCTGCGAAGGCGCGCTGCTCGTCGTCGACGCCGCGCAGGGCGTGGAAGCCCAGACCCTGGCCAACGTCTACCAGTCGATCGAGCACGACCACGAGATCGTCCCCGTCATCAACAAGATCGACCTGCCCGCGGCCGAGCCCGAGAAGGTGCGCCACGAGATCGAGGAGGTCATCGGTATCGACGCCTCCGGGGCCGTGCTCGCCAGCGCCAAGTCGGGCATCGGCATCGAGGAGATCCTCGAGGCCGTGGTCGCCAAGATCCCGCCGCCCAGCGGCGACGACAAGGCCCCGCTCAAGGCCATGCTCGTCGACTCGTGGTACGACCCCTACCTCGGCGTCGTCATCCTCGTCCGCGTGATCGACGGCGTCATCAAGAAGGGTCTCCAGGTCAAGTTCATGGCCGGCGGCACCGAACACCTGATCGACCGCGTCGGCTGCTTCACGCCCAAGCTCGAACAGCTGAACGAACTCAGCGCCGGCGAGATCGGCTTCATCACCGCGCAGATCAAGGAAGTCGCCCAGGCCAAGGTCGGCGACACGATCACCACGGTCAAGCAGGGCGCCGCCGAAGCGCTGCCCGGCTTCAAGGAAGTCCAGCCCGTGGTCTTCTGCGGCCTGTTCCCGGTCGACGCCGCCGACTTCGAGAAGCTGCGCGAATCGATCGCCAAGCTGCGCCTCAACGACGCCTCGTTCAGCTTCGAGATGGAAAGCTCCGCCGCGCTCGGCTTCGGCTTCCGCGCCGGCTTCCTCGGCCTGCTCCACCTCGAGATCATCCAGGAGCGCCTGACGCGCGAATACGATCTGGACCTGATCACCACCGCGCCCTCGGTGGTCTACCGCATCCAACTGCGCAAATCGAAGACCGACGACGCGCGCGAGATCATGCTGCACAACCCGGCCGACTATCCCGATCCCAGCCGGATCGAGCAGATCGACGAGCCGTGGATCAAGGCGACGATCTACACCCCCGACGAATACCTCGGTTCGATCCTCAAGCTCTGCCAGGACCGCCGCGGCATCCAGACCGGGCTGACCTATGTCGGCGGTCGCGCCCAGGTGAACTACGAACTGCCGCTCAACGAGGTCGTGTTCGACTTCTACGATCGCCTCAAGTCGATCAGCCGCGGTTATGCCAGCTTCGACTACGAGCAGATCGGCCTGCGCGAGGGCGACCTCGTCAAGATGTCCATCCTCGTCAACAACGAGCCGGTCGATGCGCTGTCGATGATCGTCCACCGCGGCGTCGCCGAGGAACGCGGCCGCCACATGTGCGAACGCCTCAAGGACCTGATCCCGCGGCACTTGTTCAAGATCCCGATCCAGGCCGCGATCGGCGGCAAGGTCGTCGCCCGCGAGACCATCGCCGCGATGCGCAAGGACGTGACCGCCAAGTGCTACGGCGGCGACATCAGCCGCAAGAAGAAGCTCCTCGACAAGCAGAAGAAGGGCAAGGCCCGGATGCGCGAATATGGCAACGTCCAGATCCCGCAGGAGGCCTTCATCGCGGCGCTGCGGATGGGCGAGGAGTGACCGAAGGCGCTTAAGCGAACGGGGGCTGAAAAGCTGGTGCGCATGGCGCATCGCGCCTGACGAGGCCGCAGCGCGATGGAAGCGGCAGCGAATGCGAGGGCCATCGCCCTCGCGCCCTCATTCCCCAAACCTGCTCCCGTCACCCCCGGGCTTGATCCGGGGTGACGGGACGGTCTTTATGAGGGCGATGTCTGTTGTCGTCGCCGAGGTGTCGTTCGACGCGGGCTCTCGGGTTGGGGATGGGCTTCGGGAACATGCCATGAACATGACCCTGTAGGACAGCGAAGATCGTATTCGCTTCTTTTCCCCTTGCGGCGCCTGTCCGGTCGGTCAAAGGTGCCGCGCAAATCAGCCATCACGGGAGAGAATCAAATGCCACGCGCGACAATCAATGGCCTGGGAATAGAGTACGAGGTCCACGGACCCGAGGGCGCCCAGGCCGTCATCCTGACGCCGGGCGGGCGTTTCCACATGGACACGCCGGGCATCCGCGAATTCGCGCTCAAGCTGGCCGAGGGCGGCCGTCGCGCGGTGATCTACGACCGGCCAAACTGCGGCAAGTCCGACGCCTGCCTGCTCGGCGCGAGCGAGAGCGAGATGCAGGCCGAGGCGCTGTCGGGCCTGATCCGGCACCTCGACCTCGGGCCGACGGCGATCATCGGCGGTTCGGGCGGCAGCCGCGTGTCGATGCTGGCGGCGGCGCGCGATCCGGAGATATGCTCGCACCTCGCGCTGTGGTGGATCAGCGGCGAGCCCATCGGGCTCATGCAGCTCGCGACCTATTACGCGGGCGAGGCCGGTTCGCTGGCTTCGGTCGGCGGCATGGAAGCCGTGATGAACGCGACCTCCTGGGCCGAGAACTTCGCGATGAGCCCGACCGCCAAGGAATTCATCCGCAGCCAGGATCCGCGCCAGTTCATCGAGGTGATGCAGCGTTGGGCGGCGGCCTATGTGCCTTCGGACATCACGCCGGTGCCGGGGATGAAGCCGGTCGACTTCGCGCGGCTGACGATGCCGACCCTGGTCTATCGCAGCCATACCAGCGACCTGTCGCACACGCGCACGACCAGCGAATGGGTGCACCGCCTGATCCCGCAGAGCGAGTTCCGCGATCCGCCGTGGCGCGACGACGAGTGGAACTACCAGGCGGCCGAAACCGCATCGGGCAAGGGCCACTCGCTGTTCATCTCTTGGCAGAAGCTGGCGCCCGAGATCCTCGAGCTTACCGCCAAGCGCTGAGGCCAGCGCGGCGCCGCCCGGTGGCGGCGCCGCGGGGCTATCAGGCGGTGTGGAGCACGCGCAGTTCGGCGGCGGGCAGGCCTTCGCCTTCGGCCTGGGCGAGCAGCTCTTCCTTGCGGGCGAGCATCTGGTCGCGCAGCGCGACGAGGTCGACGTCGGTCTTGCGGCACTGGGCGAACATGCTCTCCGAGGGCATTTCCTCTTCCTTGACGTGGTGCGTGATCTCTTCGGACAGCACCTTGACCTTGGCCGCGTAGTAATCGTCGTCGGGCGAGCCGGCCATGATGTCGTTGATCAGCACCTTGGCGCCGTCGTGCTCGACATAGGCTTCGGCCAGGGTGTCGTCCTCGATCTTGCCCTGGAAGGCTGGGTAGAAGATCTCTTCCTCGATCGCGGTGTGGATCTTGAGCTCGTTGCAGATCTGCGTCGCGAGCTTCTGCTGGCGCGCGGCGTCCTTGGCTTTCTCGAACTGCTCGAACAGGTCCTCGACCTTGCGGTGATCGGCCTTGAGCAGGGCTATGGCGTCGGTGAATTCGGGTTTGGCGGCAGCCATCGGGTATTCTCCTTCCACGAAGCCCGCCTTGCGCGGCGGGCCTTTGTCGTTGCTGGAAGAATGCCTGCCAGACTTGCTAGGTTCCCGGGTCGAAGTGCCCGGACCTTAGCCGCCGACGATCGACTTGACCTCGAGGAAGTCGCGCAGCCCCCAGACCCCAGCCTCGCGGCCATTGCCCGAGCGCTTGTAGCCGCCGAACGGGGCGTCGGGCACCGGGCCCCAGGCGTTGACGCCGACGAGGCCCGCGCGGAGCTGGCGGGCAACGCCCTTGGCCACTTCGGGGTCGCCGGTGACCGCGGCCGAGAGGCCGTATTCGGTGTCGTTGGCGAGCGCGATGCCCTCGTCGAGCGTCGCATAGGTGGAAATCGTCGCGACCGGGCCGAAGGTCTCCTCGCGGAAGATGCGCATGTCGGGGGTGACGTCGGCGAGGACGGTCGGCTTGACGTAGTAGCCGCGGTTGACGCTCTCCGGCAGGCCGGTGCCGCCCGCGAGCAGGGTCGCGCCCTCGTCGATCGCCGACTGGATCAGCGCCTGGATCTTGTCGAACTGGCTCTTGTTGACGACGGGGCCGATGTGGCCGCCCTCCTGCGCCGGATCGCCGACCGGGGTGGCGTCGAACATCTTCTTGGCGAAAGCCTCGATATCGGCCTTCTGGCCCTGCGAAACGATGACGCGGGTCGGCGCGATGCAGGTCTGGCCCGAATTGGCGACGATGCCCGAGAGCATCTTGCCGAGGTGGGTGTCGATGTCGGCATCGGGCAGGACGAGGTTCGGGCCCTTGCCGCCGAGTTCCTGGTGCACGCGCTTTACCGTGGGCGCGGCGGCCTGGGCGACGGCCACGCCGGCGCGGGTCGAGCCGGTGAACGAGACCATGTCGACGTCGGGATGCGACGAGAGCGCCGCACCGACGGTCGGCCCGTCACCGTTGACGAGGTTGAACACGCCCGCGGGCACGCCGGCTTCGGCGAGGATCTCCGCGAAGATCACCGCGTTGGTCGGGCATTCCTCGCTGGGCTTGAGCACCATCGTGTTGCCCGCGGCGAGGCAGGGGGCGACCTTGGCGACGATCTGGTTGATCGGCCAGTTCCACGGCGTGATCATGCCGACGACGCCGATCGCCTCGTGCACCACGCGCGCGCCGCGCAGTTCCTCTTCCCACTGGAAACCCTCGAGCGCGTTGCGCGCGGACTTGAGGTGGCCGATGCCGGTTGGCGCCTGGGCGGCCGTGGCGAAGGAGATCGGCGCGCCCATTTCTTCGCTGATCGCCTGGGCGACGTCGCCCAGGCGGGCCTTGTAGACCTCGATCACGCGGTCGAGCAGCGCCAGCCGCTCGTCGACGCTGGTCGCGGCGAAGGCGGGGAAGGCGGCGCGCGCGGCCTTGACCGCGGCGTCGACGTCGGCCGCCGTGCCCAGGGTGATGACGGTGCAGGCTTCCTCGGTCGCCGGGTTGATCACTTCGTGGCGCGTGCCGCCCTGGCTCTCGACCCAGACGCCGCCGATGAACTGTCGCAGATGTTCGCGCATGACCGATCCTTCCCGAAAAACGTGACGCGCTTCTGGCACGCTAGGGTGGGAGGGGCAACGCGTCAGGGGGCGGTAACGGGCTCCGCATCGGCCGGTCCGTGCGATGTCGCGGGCACGATATCGCGCGGATGCAGGCGGATCTTCGGCACGACCAGCATGGCGCCGACCGCGAGGACAGAGAAGGCCCAGAAGATCGGCGAGTAGGAGCCGGTGCGGTCGAAGACGAAGCCGAAGATCGGCGGGGTCAGCAGCAGGCCGATCAGCGAAACGAGGCCGAGCAGGCCCACGGCCTTGCCCACCACGCCCGCGCCGAAGATGCGCGGCGCGACGAAGCTCTGCAGCGGGACGATCACGCCGCCGAGGCCGACCATCGCGGCGCCCAGCAGGATCAGGCCGTAGCCGCCAAAGCCGGTGGCGGCCATGGCCAGTGCCGCCATGCCTGCGGCGAAGGAGCCCAGCGCGCCGAGCATCAGCACGCGCGGGTTGATCCGGTCGGCGAGCGCGCCGAAGCCCAGCTTGGCGAGGAAGGCCATGCCCGCGTAGAGCGAGACCACCACGGCCGCGGCATTGGCGTCGATCCCCAGGTCGCGCGCCATCGGTACGATGTTGGTGACCGAGCCCATCATGCCCGCGAGCACGACCGTGACGACGAGCGCGAGCAGCCAGAAGGCCGGATCGGAGACGATGTCGCGTGCCGAGAGCGCGGCCGGCGCACCCGCGCCGCCGGCGGCGGCGCGCGGGGCTTCTGCCCCGTCGGCATGGAGTCCGCGGTCCTCGGGGCGATTGATGATGAAGGCCAGCGCGGGAACCGTGACGCAGGCGAGGATCAGCGCGAGCACGCGCAGCGCCTCGCGCCAGGCGAACTGGTCGAACAGGCCCTGGATCACCAGGGGGAAGATCATGCCGCCGGCGCCGATGCCCGAAACGGCGATGCCGAGCGCGAGGCCGCGGCGCTTCTCGAACCAGCGCGTCAGCAGGACGGTGCCCGAGATCGGCCCGGCCATCGCCTGGGTCGCGGCCATGCACAGGCCGTAGACCACGAGCACCGCGGTGAAGGAGGTGACGAAGGACAGCGCGACGAAGCCGCCGATCATGCTGAACACGCCGATCGCCATGATCCGGCGCAGCGACGATCGGTCCATGAGACTGCCGACGATCGGCGAGAGGATGCCCGTGGCGATCGACATCACCGTGATCGCCAGCATCAGCACCATGCGGGTCGAGCCGAATTCCTTGCCGAGATGAACGGCGATGATGCCGTAGGTCGGCGCGATCATGCCCGAACAGGACATGACGACCATCGACGCGAAGACCTGCCGCCAGCCGATGCCGAAACTGCGTTCCATCCCAATCCCTCTCCGTCGCCATTTGCGACGATTCGTTCGCTATTTCGGAAGGCTTATCACCCGAAAGGCGCGGATTGGAAACAGACGATTGATCGGTTCGGCCTGCCACGGAACCGGATGGCGATGGCGTTCAATCGTGGTCGCGCGGCGGGTTCGGGTGGAACGGCGGATCGGGCAGGACCACACCGACATCCCGCGCATAGCGATCCCATTCCGCGATCAGCGCCGCCTTGCGTGCCGGCTCGGCCGCGGCGAGATCGCGTGTCTCGCCGGGATCGCGCGCGAGGTCGAACAGGTGCCAGATGCCATCGCCGATATCGGTGATCTTCCAGTCGCCGCGTCGCAGCGAGCGGGAGCCGAACAGTTCGCTACCCACCGCGCGGTCGGGTGGATAGACCGCGGCCTTGCCGGCCAGCAGTCCGCGCCAGCTCAGTCCGTCGATCGGCGGCACGTCGCGGCCGGCGAAACGTCCGGGCGTGACGGCGACGCCCGCGAGGTCGAGCAAGGTCGGCGCGACGTCGCGCGCATTGGTATAGGCGCGTCCGATCGTGCCGGGACGGCGGACCACCGGGCCGGATACGAAGGCGGGGGCGTGGATGCCGCCCTCGGTCGCGAAGCTCTTGAACCGCCACGACGGGGCCGTGGCCGCCTGGGCCCAACCCGCGCCGTAGTTGGCGTAGGTCTTCGGGCCGCCGAGCGTTGCGAGGGGTGGGATCGGCGTGCCCGGTCGCGGTGCGGGGTCGCGCGCTTCGGCGCCGTTATCCGACAGGAAGACGATCGTGGTGCGCGCGAATTCGCCCTCGGCCTTGAGCTCGGCGATCACGCGGCCGATGGCCTTGTCGAGCTCCTCGACCATGGCCGCATAGATTTCCATCTTGCGGCTCGATGTCCGGCGCTCTTCGGCCGAGAGCGATTCCCAGGGCACGGTATCGACAGGTCGATGCGGCTGAGCCGCGGGGGCAAGCAGGCCGAGCTTGCGCTGGCGTTCGAGCCTTTGCTCGCGCAGCACGTCGTAGCCGGCATCGTAGCGACCGCGATACTTGGCGATCGTGGCCGGCGGCGCCTGCAGCGGCGCGTGCGGCGCGGTGAAGGCCAGATAGGCGAAGAACGGGCTTTCGCTGCGCGTCGCGCGGAGCTGGTCGATAAGCTGGCTGGCGAAGAAGTCCGACGAATAGAAGTCCGCCGGCAGGCTCGTCACCGTTTCGCCGTTGCGGGTATAGCCGAACATCTTGCTGCGGTCGGTCGAAAGACCCTGGCCGAAATGATCGTGGCAACAGTTGAGCATGGCGAAACTGTGCTGGAACCCGCGCGCATGGGGATCCTGATCGGGCGCGGTGCCGAGGTGCCACTTGCCGGAGAACAGCGTGCGATAGCCGCCGGCGGAAAGCCGTTCGGCCAGCGTCGCCGTGTCGGCGCGCAAGTGGCCTTCATAGCCGCGTCGTCCGGCCTGGTTGGGCGCCATCGATTCGGGCATGTTGCCCAGGCCGACGCGATGGCTGTCGCTGCCCGTCAGCAGCATTGCGCGCGTCGGTGCGCAGGCGGCTTCGGTGTGGAAATTCGCCAGGCGCAGGCCCGACAGGGCCAGGGCATCGAGGTTCGGTGTCGCGATCTCGCCGCCGAATGCGCCGAGGTCCGAAAAGCCGAGATCGTCGGCAACGATCACGAGAACGTTCGGCCGTGACGCCGGCCGCGCCTGCGCGCTCGGAAGCGCGAGCGCGGTGCAGCATAGGGTGGCGGCGAGCCGGATCCAGCGACGATGGGGCATGGGACGCGTCTCCTCCACGAATGCTGCGTGGGGTAATCGCGCGATGCCTGCGACACAATCGGTCAGGCAGGCCGCCTCATTGCCAAATGGCGAACATATATTTATATGACGCCATATGTCAGAGAGGTGACGTCATGCAACTCGTCAAGGTCGAGACCGATCCCCGGCCGTTCCTGCCCGAACCTATCACCGATGCAGAGGCTGCGGCGATGTTCCGCGCGGTGCTCGCCCTGTTCCGCCACTGGGGCGTCGCGGAAGATCAGGCGGCGGTCATCCTCGACCTTTCGCCACGCACCTATGCGCGCTGGAAGGCCGGCGCGCTCGGGCGTATCGGGCGCGACGGCAAGGCACGGCTGTCCAACCTGATGGGCATTCACAAGGCGCTGCGCCTGATCTTCCGCGAGCCGAGCCGCGGCTATGCCTGGATCAAGGCGGCGAACGCAGCCTTCAGCGGCCGCTCCGCGCTCGACGTCATGGCGGGCGGGGAACTCACCGACCTGATGCGCGTGCGCCGCTATCTCGACGCCGAGCGCGGCGGGTGGTGACCGATTCCGCGGAGATTCCCGTAACGCGCGTGGTCTGGCCGGGCGCGCGCCGGATCATCCGCAGCCTCTATCCGCCGATCGACCTGTTCGACGACATCGCCGATCCCGCCGACTGGCCCTTGCTGCTCGCCGCCGAGCAGAAGACCAATCCGCGCCTGATGGAGACGATCGGCCAGCTCGACCTGGTGCCGCCGGCACGGCGCGTGTCGGGGCCGGGTGCAAGCTATGTCATGGCCGCCTTCACCCACGCCAGTCCCGACCGGCCCGGACGCTTCCACGACGGTCGCTTCGGCGCGCTTTACGTCGCGCAAGCGTTCGAGACGGCACTGTTCGAAACGATCCACCACCACGCGGTCTTCATGGCGCGCACGCGCGAGATGCCGGGCTGGACCGCGCAGTTCCGCGAACTCGTGCTCGACCTCGATGCGCCGCTGCACGACCTGCGCGGCGAGAGCTCGGCCTGGGCCGAGGCGCTGGCGCCCGACGACTATGCTGCGTCTCAGGCCCTGGGGGCTCGGCTGCGGGCGGAAGGGTCCGAAGGTCTGGTCTATCCGAGCCGCCGCGATCCGCACGGCGAATGCGCGGGCCTGTTCCATCCCGATCGCGTGACCCTGCCCGTGCAGGCTCGCCACCTCGACTATCACTGGAACGGCGAGCGCGTCGATCTCTACCGCGATGCCGGCAGCGGCGAGGTCTATCGGGTTTCGTGAGCGATCGCGCCAAGGGGCGGCACGACAGGATGTTGGTCGGGGAGACAGGATTCGAACCTGCGACCCTCTGGTCCCAAACCAGATGCGCTACCAGGCTGCGCTACTCCCCGACCCTGTGCGGTCGGTCGACCGATCATCCGACGTGGTGGGCCCGGCAGGATTCGAACCCGCGACCTAGCCGTTATGAGCGGCCAGCTCTAACCGCTGAGCTACAGGCCCATCGCCGTGCCCGCCGTCGCCTGCGAAGACGATGTCGGATGCGCGGGCGTTAGCCGGGTGCCACGCGCTAGGCAAGCGCCAGCGAGCGCGTAAATTCCTGCACCGTGGTCGGCGCGACGCCACGACGCTCGAGATGGGCGAATATCTGGCGCCACCATGCGTAGAAAGTCTCGAGATCGGCGGCATCGCGCACGTAAGGGGTGTGCCCGGGCGCCAGCGAGGGGCTGTGGAACGAGAAGACCAGCAACGGCAGATCGTCGTCGAGCGCGGCGTCGATCGCGCGGATGCCCTCTGCCACCGTGGTGCCTTCGGGGCTTAGCGGAATGCGTTCGAGCAGGCCGCCGCGCGCCAGGGCGCCGAGCAGGCGGGGAACACGACCGAGCAGCGGATAGAGCGTCTGGCCCCAGCGGCGCAGACAGCCGGTGAACATGGCGGTCACCGGCGCCTCGACCAGTCGGCGTTCGCCGCCGAGCCAGTAGGGGCGGCGCGGATGCTGGCGGAAGTCGGGTCCGCCGATCGCGGTATATTCGTAAAGGCTGCGGACCGAAGTATCGATCACGACGCCGGCCTCGCGCAGGATGGCGGCGCTGTTCGGGCCGACGCCATAGCGGCCGGCGCGATAGATCAGCGGCGCGACGCCGAGGTTGGTCCTGATTGTCGCGTGGAGGGCGAGGAACTTCTCGCGCTCGATCTCGAAGGGAAGGTTGCCCGCAAAGCTGTTGAACTCGCTGACCTCCTCCACGAAGGGCGGATTGACCCAAGGGTGGAGGTGGATGCCGACTTCGGCCTTGCCGGCGGCGAGCGCGGGGCCGAGCGCCGCGGCGGTCTCGGGCGCGGTGGCGATCGGGTGGTCGATGAGGAAGACGGGAACCACGCCGAAGCCTTCGCAGAACTCCACGAAGCGCGCGAACTGGCCGATCGTCTCGAGGCCGTGACCCTCGCGGCGGGGCGGGCGGCTCCAGTCGAATTCCTCTTCGGTGTCGATCGTCACCAGGAAACGCGGCGCGCCCGCCGGAAAGCGCACGAAGTCCGGCTGGCGCGGTGGCGCGACAATGCCGACTTCGGGGCTGACTTCGGGGCTGACGCTGGAAACCAAGAACCGGAATCTCCATCGGCGCAAAGCCGCGGCACGGATCCCGACGCGCGTTCGGGATGACGATGGAGAGCGCTATAGACTGAAAAGATTACCGAACCTGCGCATCCGCTGCGGCCGATGGCTCCGCTATCGAGGCAAATGCCGCCGGCAGGGTTAGGCGCAATTTGTCCTGGCGGCGTTCGAGCGAGCCACCCGCCGCCTTGGCCTCGGCCGCCGCCAGTCGCAGCGCGAAGCCGGTGCCGAACATGCCGGCCGCGAGCGCCTGCGTTTGGCCGCCGGCGCCGGCGTCGAACAGCGCGTCGCCATCGCTGAAGGCGAGGCTCGCGGGCAGGCGCAGGGTCAGTCGCAGGCGATCGCCGCGCATGCGGCCGCGCAGGCGCAGCACTTCGCCGGGCGAAGCGGCGCCGGCCAGCGTCGCGAGCAGGCGCCAGATCAGCCGTTGCGCCTCGACCGGCGCGAGCGCGACGGGCAGGGCGGAATTCTCGCATTCGAGTTCGAGCCCGCTGCGACGCGGCGCGGTGAAGCTCTCGAGCTGGGCGATCGTCGCGGCGATGACGGGGAGCAGGTCGCTCGTGCCGGGGTCGAGCGCCAGGGCGCCGCTGTCGAGCTTCACCAGCCGTTCGAGCTCCTCGAAGCCGGCGAGCATGCGCGCGCCGTCGCTCGCCACGGTCGCCGCGAGCGCGCGATATTCGTGCGGGGTGGGACCGAACAACTGCTGCTGGATGACCTCGGCGAAACCCTGGATGGCGTTCACCGGCGTGCGCAGCTCGTGGAGGATCTGGCGCATGCGGTCGGCCTCGCTGTCGACCGGGACCACGGCGGCGCCAGCCGTGGGGCGACGCATGCGGCCGACATAGCCGGCGAAGCGGCCGCCGGGCTGGTCGAAGCGCGGTGCGGCGTCGATCCGCCAGTCGCCGGCGATCGCCGGGGCGCCCTCGATGCGCAGGGTGGCGCGGCCGATCGGCTGGCGGTGGCGGAACATGGCGAGCAGTTCGGGTGAGCTCTGCGCCGGGCTTTCGGGATCGCGTGCCGCGATCCGCAGGCCCACGGCGGCCGGCGCGATGCCGGCCTCGGCCCAGACGATGCGGCCTTCGGCGTCGGTGGCGAAATCGAAAGCGGTCAGGTTGCGCAGCGGCGCTTCGGCAGATGTTGGCGTCTCGTCATCGGCGGGCTGGCGCGTCTTGCGGAAGGCCTCGATACGGCGGACGATCGCGCCGATCTCATCGATCTGCGGCGGCGCCTCGGTCGGTTCGACGAGCGTCAGCGGGACGACGTTGGTCGCCTCCGCTTCTTCCGGCATCTCGGCCGGCGGCAGGCCGCGGTCGGCCACGCCGAGCCGCCCGAGCAGCACCGCGACGCGCGGCGAGAGCCCGCGGCGATGGCGGACGAAGCCGCGCGCGCCGACGGGCAGCGCCGGGATCAGGTCGAGCCACTGGTCTTCGTCGAGCTCGGCCCGCGCCATGGCGGCGGCGGCGACCTCTGGCTCGGCGACCGCGAGCTGGGAGACGAGGCGCGAAGCGCGCAGCCGCAGGACGGGTTCGCTCAGGATGGCGGCGCGTTCGCGCGCGGGGATCGCCGCGGCCAGTTCGCCGAGGCGAAGATAGGCGGCATCGACGCGCTCGCTCTGGGCCGTATCGGGCAGGCTGCCGAGCAGGTCGACGAGCTGCCGGAACTGCACGCGCGCGATCGTCTCGCTGCCGGCCGGGCTGCGCAGCACGGTATCGAGACGGTCGTCGAAATGCATCATGGCTCCGCTGCCCCGCGGCGAGGCGGTCACAAGCCCAGCCTCCTAGCACTTTGACGCATATGCGAAAGGGCGCGCACAGCCTGCGTTGCAAAGCGGGACGATTGCGAGGGCAAACAATAATATTATATCGAGGTGGTTGTTTCCGTTATAAATCGTGCCACAACACCGACCGTACCGTCATGGCGATAGGGGCGCAGGCATGGCAAATCTCGATCATATCGACCGTCGGCTGCTGGCCGAACTCCAGGACGAAGGGCGCGTGACCAACGTCGAACTGGCGCAGCGCGTGGGTTTGACCGCGCCGCCGTGCCTGCGGCGCGTGCGTGCGCTCGAGGAAGACGGGGTCATCAAGGGCTACCATGCCGAGCTCGACGCTTCGAAGCTCGGCTATGCGATCACCGTCTTCGCACTGGTCAGCCTGAAGAGCCAGGCCGAGGAATCCTTGCGTCAGTTCGAAGAGCACATGCGCAAGCTGCCCGAAGTGCGCGAGTGCCACATGCTCAACGGCGAGATCGACTTCATCCTCAAGATCGTCAGCCGCGATCTGCAGAGCTTCCAGGAATTCCTGACCTCGAAGCTGACTCCGGCGCCGAACGTCGCCAGCGTGAAGACCTCGCTGACGATCCGCACGGCCAAACAGCTTCCCGGCGTGCCGCTGGAACTGGGCGAGTTCTAGAGCAGGGCGGCCGCTTCAAGGCCGAGCAGGTAGCTCTTCGGGCCGAATCCGGCGATCGAACCCTTCGCGGCCATGCCGACGTAGCTCTTGTGGCGGAATTCCTCGCGCGTGTGCGGGTTCGACAGATGGACCTCGATCACCGGCGTCTTGATCGCGCGGATCGCATCGTAGATCGCGACGCTCGTGTGCGTGTAGGCGCCGGCGTTGAGCAGGACGGCGACCGCCTCTTCGGCCTGGGCTTCGTGCAGCCAGTCGATCAGATGGCCTTCATGATTCGATTGCCGCAGGTCGATCGTGAGGCCGAGCTCCTGCGCGCGGTCCTCGAGCATGGCGGCGATGTCGTCGAGCGTGTCGCTGCCGTAGATCGTCGGCTCGCGCAGGCCGAGCAGGTTCAGGTTCGGCCCGTTGAGCACGTATACGAGTTTGTCCGCCATGTTCCCCGTCCGCTGAATGATGGGGTGAGGACCTAGGCGGACGCGCCGAAGCTGACAAGCGCCGCGATCGGGCCTGACCCAGGGTCAGCCCTGGG
The DNA here is from genome assembly GCF_037482895.1 of Novosphingobium anseongense. Taxonomy (NCBI): domain Bacteria; kingdom Pseudomonadati; phylum Pseudomonadota; class Alphaproteobacteria; order Sphingomonadales; family Sphingomonadaceae; genus Novosphingobium; species Novosphingobium anseongense. The sequence continues at coordinate 579,609 of NZ_JBBHJZ010000001.1, forward strand.
CGGAGGGGTCGAAGCCCGAGGGCGAGCTGTCCGAGAAATCGCTGGGTGGCGCGACATCTTCGCCATGCGAGCTGAGCGAGCCGTCGCCCTCGTCGAGAGCATTGGGTGGCGGGGTCGGCTCGGGTGCGGGGGCAGGGCGCGACGCGGCGGCGACGGCGGCAGCGTTCTCTGCGGCCTTCTGCGCAGCGATCGCCTTGTTCGCGGCGGCTTCGGCTGCGGCGAGCTTCTCGTTCATCGCCTCGTCGTTGCTCTTGGCGCAGGCGCCGAGCGTCAGCATTGGCAGCAGCATCGCGACCGCAGCGATCCTGACGCGCCACGAGTTCCCGGCCGAACGGCTCATCGATATCTCCGAAAGGCGGCGATCTTGCCGCATAGGCCGGGTTATAGCGGCAAAGGCCTTAGTCTTTCTTAACCGGACCTCACTTGTCCGAGCCGGCGACCTTGCCCCATTGGCGCACGACCGAATAGCCGAGGTAGCCCGTGCCGAACAGCGCGTAGAGCGGTTCGGGCAGGCCGTTGAGATAGGCGGTCATGCCGCTGGCGATCGCGCTGGCCGTGGTCGGGCTGAGCGCGCCGATCAGGCCCATCGGCACGGCCCAGAGAATCATCGCATACATGACGTAGAGGAAGCTCGGCCGCGCGCGGCTGGTCCAGGGGTCGGCCGAGCCGGCTTCGGCGACGATCGCCGAGAGCCGCGCCTGGAGCAGGTCCATCTCCTGCGAGCCCTGCAGCCGCAGCAGTTCGAGCTTGGCGCGCTCGCGCGCGTCCTTGTCGGGGATGATCTTGTCGATGATCGAGGTCAGCGGGCCGAGCAACGAGTCGAGCACGGGCATGGGGCACTCCTGGCTAAGCGAGGAGCGGTCCAGATAACCAAATCGGTTCCTGTAGGAAAACGGATTTGCGGGCCGAGCTTTTTGAAGCTGGGATTTTTGGGGTGTGTCTCTTTGGTCGGGACGAGAGGATTCGAACCTCCGACCCCCACACCCCCAGTGTGATGCGCTACCAGGCTGCGCTACGTCCCGACCGAGGGGTGGGCCTATAGGCATGCCCGACGGCGATGGCAAGCGTGTGCTGACATGCTTATTTCATCGTGGCGGGAAGGCGGGTCGGCGCGCGTTGCCACACCTGCGCTTTGCTGCTAACCGCCCGCAATTCCGGCCATGATGCGCCTGGCCGTGCTTTCGGTCGTTTGGCGCCGATGCCGCAAACAAGGCAGATTTTCTCGCAATGAGCAGCTCCATCCTCGATATCCTCCAGGCCGCAGCCCCCGCCGCCGGCGAGCCGCCGGCCTGGGTGACGTTCATGCCCTTCGTCGGCATGGCGGTGATCTTCTGGTTCTTCATCCTGCGTCCGCAGATGCGCCAGCAGAAGGCCCATCGCGACAAGATCGCCGCGATCAAGCGCGGCGACCAGGTGCTGACCGGCGGTGGCTTCGTCGGCAAGGTCGTCAAGATCGACGAGCAGTACGCCGAGATCGAACTGGCGCCCAACGTCAAGGTCAAGGCGCTCAAGTCGACCATCACCGATATCGTCGGCCCCGGTGGCTCGGCGCCGGCAAACGACTGACCCCGCGCGGGTTTTTCGGGAGAGCACGTTAGGATATGCTCGATTTTCCGCGTTGGAAGCGCGTCACCTATTGGTTGGTGGCCCTGCTCTTCGCCCTGGCGGCCGTGCCGTCGCTCACCTCGATCGCGGGCATCAGCCTGCCGAGCGTGATTCCCCAGCCCAAGGTCAATCTCGGCCTCGATCTCGCCGGCGGTAGCCGCCTCCTGCTCGAGGCCGACGCCTCGCAGGTGCGGCGCCAGCGCATCGAATCGATGGAAGAGAGCGTGCGCCAGCGCCTGCGCGGTGCCGAGCCGCGCATCCGCATCGGCGACATCTCCAGCCGCGACGGCAACCTGAGCTTCGTGGTCGAGAACCCGGCGCAGGTCGACGCGACGCGCGAGCAGATCCTGCCGCTGACCACGGGTGCGGGCCTCACCGGCCAGCGCGACTGGGACATCAAGGTCGAGGACGGCAACCGCTTCATCCTCACCCCGACCGAAGCCGGCATCAACCAGGCGATCGACCACGCGATGGAGACCGCGATCGAGGTCGTGCGCAAGCGCATCGACGCGCTCGGTACGCGCGAGCCCGACATCCGTCGCCTTGGTTCGAGCCGCATCGACGTGCAGGTCCCCGGGCTCAAGGACCCGACCCAGCTCATCGAACTGCTCGGCAAGACCGCCAAGCTCGAGTTCAAGCTGGTCGACGAGACCGCCGCGCCCAGCGACGTCGTTCAGGGCATCGCGCCTCCGGGCAGCGAGATCGTGGCTTGCGTCGACGCGGGCGCCTGTCGCGGCCAGCCGGCCATCGCGGTCAAGCGCCTCGGCGGCATCAAGGGCGATCAGCTGACCAATGCGGTCCAGTCGAACGACCAGCGCACGAACGAGGCGGTCGTCTCGATCACCTTCGACCAGCAGGGCGGCGCCAAGTTCGCCAAGCTGACGACCGAGAACGTCAACAAGCCCTTCGCCATCATCCTCGACGGCAAGGTCCTCTCGGCGCCGAACATCAACGAACCGATCCTCGGCGGCAGCGCCCAGATCTCGGGCAGCTTCACGATCGAATCGGCGAACCAGCTGGCGATCGCGCTGCGCTCGGGCGCGCTGCCGGTCGACCTCAAGGTCGTCGAGCAGCGCACGGTCGGTCCCGACCTCGGCGCCGATTCGATCAAGAAGGGCGCGATCGCGATGCTGGTCGGCACCGTCGCGCTGATGGCCTTCATCCTGATCACCTATGGCCGCTTCGGCGTCTATGCGAACCTGGCGCTGATCCTCAACGTGCTGATGATCCTGGGCGTCATGGCCCTGGCCAACACGACGCTGACCCTGCCGGGTATCGCCGGCTTCGTGCTGACGATCGGCGCGGCGGTCGATGCCAACGTGCTGATCAACGAGCGCATCCGCGAGGAGCGCGCACGCGGACGGCGCGTCGTCCAGGCGGTCGAGATGGGCTACAAGGAAGCCAGCCGCGCGATCTTCGACGCGAACATCACCAACGTCATCGCGGCGGTGCTGATGTTCGTGTTCGGCTCGGGCCCGATCCGCGGCTTCGCGGTCGTGCTGATGATCGGCATCGTCACTTCGGTGTTCACCGCCGTCAACCTGACCCGCATGTGGGTCGCGATGTGGCTGCGCAAGGCGCGCCCCACCGAACTGGTGCTGTGAGGGTACGGCCGATGAAACTGCTCAAACTCGTTCCCGACAACACCAACATCCACTTCCTCAAGTGGCGGGTGCCGTTCTACGTGGTCTCGGTCCTGTTGATCGCGGCTTCGCTGACCCTCACCTTCACGCGTGGGCTCAACCTCGGTGTCGATTTCGTCGGCGGCCAGATGATCCGCTTCACCTTCGAGCGCAGCGCCACGGCGCCGATCGCGACGGTGCGCGAGGAGATCGACAAGCTCGGCTTCGGCGAGCCGACGATCCAGGAATTCGGCAAGCCCAACCAGCTGTCGATCCGCATGCGTCTGCCCGAGGGGTCGGAAAAGGATCCGGCGATCGCCGAGCGGATGTCGGCCAAGATCGTCGCCACGGTCAAGGCCGCGCATCCCGACGCGCGGCTCGACGGCAACGACACGGTCTCGGGCAAGGTCTCGGGCGAACTGTTCAGCAGCGGCATGGTCGCGCTGCTGGCGGCAATGGTGGCGATCTCGATCTATATCTGGATTCGCTTCGAATGGCAGTTCGGCGTGGGCGCGCTCTTCGCGCTGGTCCACGACGTCAGCCTGACCTTGGGGCTTTTCGCGCTGACCCAGCTCGAATTCGACCTCAACATCGTCGCGGCCCTGCTCACCCTGATCGGCTATTCGCTCAACGATACGATCGTCGTCTACGACCGTATCCGCGAGAACATGAAGAAGTACCGGCGCATGCCGATGCCCGAACTGCTCGACCTCTCGGTAAACGAGACGCTGTCGCGCACGATCGTGACCTCGCTGTCGGTGCTGATCACGCTCGTCGCCCTGCTGCTGCTCGGCCCCGACGTGATCTTCGGCTTTACCCTGGCGATCACCTTCGGCATCTTCGTCGGCACCTACAGCTCGATCTACATGGCGGCGCCGATCCTGATCTGGCTCAAGGTCAACGCCACCAGCTTCGTGCCGCAGGAAAGCGACATCGACCGGCAGGAACGATTGGCGCGCGAACGCAGCTGACGCCGGAACACATCGGCGCGGCCTTGGGAGAGGAACGATGCCGAAAGTATCCGTCGTCACGCCGGAAAAGGCGCATGCAGTGCAGGCACCCGCAGGCTTTTCGGGCCTGGCGGGTGCGCTCGCCTATTTCGACGACACCGGCAGTCCGCTGCACCTGCATCTCCACCGCATCGCGCCTGGCGAGACGCTGTGCATCGGGCCGCTGGCGACCGACTGTGTCGCCTATGTCTGGCACGGCGCGCTGGAGGCCGGGGGCTGGGCGCTCGCGCCGGGATCGAGCCTCATCGTCGAACACGGCGAGACGCTGGCCCTGCAGGGCGGCGACGAACCCGCCGAACTGCTGACCTTTCATGCTGCCTCGCCGACGGGCGACCTGCGCGCCGGTGGTCACATCCATCTGCTGCCGAGCGAACGCGTGCCGCGCCGCGCGGACATGGGTGGCGGCTCTTCGGTCGGTGGCGGCATGCACGCCGATGCTTCCTGCAAGACCTGCGCGGTCTGGCTCCACGAGAACCACTTCCCCGGCCGCGACACGCCGATGACGCCCGAGGAGGAGAAGCGCGGGGTCCATTCGCATTCGGAGGACGAGATCATCTTCGTCACCGAAGGCCAGATCAGGCTCGGGGCCAGGCTCTATGGCCCGGGTACGGCCGTGGCGATCGCGGCGGACACGCTCTACAGCTTCACCACCGGGCCCAAGGGGCTGAGCTTCGTCAACTTCCGCGCGGGCAGACCGGGCGACATCCGCTTCGCCAGCGGTGCGACGATCAGCGAGACGGGGTACTGGCAGGAACGGGCGATGACGCCCGAATACGTCGCGCCGCGCTAGCGTCCGGCGAGTTCGCGCCAGAAGCCGATCAGTTCGGCGGCGTTGGCCTCCCAACTGAAGCGTTCGGCATTGGCCGCGACGTCCTCCTGGCTCGGTGGATCGCTCAACAGGTCCGCGACCGCGGCGGCGATCGCCGTGGGATCGCGCGCGGCGATGCGGCCGGCCGAGCGGCCGTCGACGACCTCGCGCGCGCCGCCGACGTCGGGGATCACCAAAGGCGCACCGCAGGCCATCGCCTCGATCCAGACATTGGCGAGGCCCTCGCGCTCGGAGGGCAGGACGACGGCGTCGGCAGCCGAGAGCAGTTGCGGCAGGAGATCGTGCGAGACCTGGCCGAGGAACTGGACGCGGTCGGTCAGGCCGCGGCCCTGGGCGAAGAGCCGCAGCGCCGACTCGTCCTCGCCGACTCCGGCGAGCGCAAGGTGTGCTTCGGGCAGGCGCTCGAGCGCGGCGATGGCCAGGCGCTGGCCCTTGAGAGCGATCAGCGCGCCGGGGACGACGAGCAGCGGTCCTTCGGCCCAGATGCCGAGCTCTGGAATCGCCGAGATCAGCGCGCGCGCCGCCTTGCGCTCCATCGGATGGAAACGCTCGCGATCGAGCCCCGTGTAGTGCACGGAAATGCGATCCTCGGGCATGCCGAGGGCGATCATGTCGCGGCGCAGGGCATGCGACACGGAGAGGACGCGTCCGGCCTGCTCCGCCGCGCGCAGCATCTGTGCGAGCGCCTTGGGGCGCTGGCCCCAGTAGTGGATGTCCGACCCGCGCGCCTTGATCGAGAGCGGCAGGCCCAGCGCCTTGGCGACGAGTGCGGCCGCGGGGCCGTCGGGGAAGAAGAACTGCGCGTCGACCACGTCGAAAGGATCCTGCGCATGCAGGTCGCGCACCAGCGGCAATACGGCCTTGGCGATGCGCGCCGGGTTGCTGTCGCCGCCGAGCTTGGGGATCAGGGTGAAGCGCGGATGGAGCACGCGGATGCCGTCGCAGTCGCTTTCCGCGGGCAGTTCCTCGAGCTTGCGATAGCGGGCGCTGCGCGAGAGCGGCCAGGGCGGCACGCCGATCGGGCTGACCATGGTCAGGTCGACATCGCCGGTGGCCGCGACGCCGCGCATCTGGTTGGCGACGAACTTGCCGAAGGCCGGGCGCTGCGGGTTGGGAAACAGCGTCGAGAGCGAGAGAACGCGCAGCACGGTGGTCAGAGCTTCCGCACCAGCATTTCGGCGACCGCCAGCCAGGGCGGGTTGTCGATCACGACCTGCCGCTGACCTGCGCCCGGCGGCAACAGGGCGACGCGGTTTTCGGCGCGGTCGATCATCCGTCCGAAGGCGAAGCGGCCGCCGCTGCGCGGGGCGAGCACGTCGCGGTTGAGCAGGCGGGCATAGTCGTCGGCCTCGTGCTGGCGCAGCCAGACCTGGTCGCCCGCGCGGTATTCGCCGGCGCTGGCCTCGATCGCCATGGCGACGAGCAGGCCGCCGTTGTCGCCGAGCGCCGTCGGCAGGATCGCGTCGCGGGGGGCGGTCAGCGCTTCGGCGCCGGTATCGGTCATGCGGGCAATAAGCCGCGGCTGGTCGGCCTGTTCCCCGCGCACGAGCAATTCGGGATCGACCTCGAGCGCGGCGGCGATGCGGTTCATCCAGCCGAGCGAGAGATTGCGCGTGCCCGTTTCCAGCCGACCGATCGTCTGCGCCGTGGTCGGCGGACTGCAGCGCGCGGCGACTTCGGCCAGGGTCAGGTTCTTTTGGCGGCGGATATCGCGAATGCGGTTGATCATGGCCTGTCCAGGTTAACCAAATCGGTTTTCCGCTTTCCTACAGGCCGACGCATTTGGCAAGTCCGCGCGGCAAGCGAGGAGGCACCCATGCGCCAGGTCATCGAGGAACGCGAACTCACGGCCGAAGGTCCGTCACACCGGAGCGCACGGCGCGGTGGGCGCAGCGCTGCGGTCAATCTTGCGGAATCGCCGCTGACCTGGCTTCACGCACGGGGGCACCTGACCGATGCCCAGTTCGACGCCGGCGAAAGGCTGCGGGCCGATTGGGAACGCGCCCAGCTCGCGCCGAGCGTGACCATGCGCTGGGACCCGGTGCGCGTGTCTGGCGGCGGCGATTCGGGTCTCACGCAAGGCGAACGCCAGATCGTCGCGAAGGCGCGTTTCGATGGTGCCGTCGCGGCGGCGGGGCCGGGACTGGCCGACGTGTTGTGGCGCGTGGTCTGCGCGGGCGAGGGGCTGCCCGAGGCCGAACGCGCGCTCGCCTGGCCGGTGCGCAGCGGCAAGCTCGTGCTCAGACTGGCGCTCGACCGGGTGGCGGAGTTCTATCGCATCGGGTGAGCCAAGGTGACACTTCGCCGCTTTGGACCGTGTCACCTTCGTCACCTTTGTCACCTTGTGGGTTTCAGCCCTCGACCAGTTCCGCCAGTTCGAGCCAGCGCTCTTCGGCTGCGTCCTTGTCGGCGCGGGCCTTGGCGATCGCATCGCTGAGCGCGGCGAACTTCTTGGGATCGCGCGTGTAGAGCGCGGGATCGGCGAGCGCCGCCTCGTCGCGCAGGATCGCGGCTTCGAGTTCCTCGATCCGGCCCGGCAGCAGGTCGTAGTCGCGCTGGTCCTTGTAGGTGAGCTTGCCCTTCTTCGCCGGCATCGGCGGGGGCGGTGCTTCCGCAGCGAGCTTGGCCTTGGCAGTCCCGGTGACGAGGGGCTTCCTGCGCTGCTTCTCCCAGTCGGCATAGCCGCCGGCGACGACGTCGACCTTGCCCGAGCCGTCGAGGCCCAGGGTCATCGTCACGGTACGGTCGAGGAAGTCGCGATCGTGGCTGACGATCAGGACCGTGCCGTCGTAGTCGGAGATCACCTCCTGCAACAGGTCGAGCGTCTCGAGATCGAGATCGTTGGTCGGTTCGTCGAGCACCAGCAGGTTGGACTTGCGCGCGAACTCGCGCGCCAGCAGCAACCGCGAGCGCTCGCCGCCCGAGAGCGTGCCGATCCGCGCCTCGACCAGGCCGGGATCGAACAGGAAGTCCTTGAGGTAGCCCTGGATGTGCTTGCGCACCCCGCGCACGTCGATCCAGTCGCCGCCTTCGGCCAGGACATCGCGCACGCGCTTCTCGGGCGCCATGAGGCTGCGCTGCTGGTCGATCACGACGCCGTCAAGCGTCTTGGCGAGCGTGATCGTGCCCGCGTCGGGCGCGAGTTCGCCGGTCAGCATGCGCAGCAGGGTGGTCTTGCCCGAACCGTTCGAGCCGACCAGGCCGATGCGATCGCCGCGCGTGATGCGCAGCGTGAAGTCCTTGATGATCGTGCGCTCACCGAAGCGCTTGGCCACCTTGTCGGCGACGATCACCGCCTTGGTTTTCGAGCCGTCGCCGGCGATCTCCATCTTGGCGACGCCCTGCGGGCTCAGCATGGCCGCGCGCTGGGCGCGCATTTCCCAGAGCTTGGCGAGGCGGCCCTGGTTGCGCTTGCGCCGCGCGGTGACGCCGCGTTCGAGCCAGTGAGCCTCGATCTTGAGCTTGGCGTCGAGCTTCTCGGCGTTGCGCACCTCGTCGGCCTGGACCTGCTCTTCCCAGGCCTCGTAGCCGCCGAAGCCGACCTCCTTGCGCCGCAGCGAGCCGCGGTCGAGCCAGAGGGTTGCCTTGGTCAGGCGGGTGAGGAAGGTGCGGTCGTGGCTGATGACGACGAAAGCGCCGTTGTAGCGGCTCAGCCAGTCCTCGAGCCAGTCGATCGCGGCGAGGTCGAGGTGGTTGGTCGGCTCGTCGAGCAGCAGCAGGTCGGGCTCGGAGGCCAGCGCGCGGCACAACGCGGCGCGGCGCCGCTCGCCGCCCGAGGCGCTGTCGGCTGCGCGCGACAGATCGATGCCGAGCTGGCCGGCGATCGATTCCACCTCGTGCTGCGGCGGTGCGTCGGGCCCCGACCGCGCGAAGTCGAGCAGCGTCGCATAACCGGTGAAGAACGGGTCCTGTTCGAGCGTGATCACGCGCGTGCCGGGCTGGACCGAGCGCGTGCCCTTGTCGCCCTCGACCGTGCCTGCGAGCAGCTTGAGCAGGGTCGTCTTGCCCGCGCCGTTGCGGCCGATCAGCGCCAGCCGATCGCGCGGGCCGACGTTTATGTCGAGGTCCTTGAACAGCCAGCCGGAGCCCTGGATCAGGCCGAGGCCTTCCCAACTGAGTATCGGTGCTACTGCCATGGCGGCGCCCTAGGCGGTCGGCCCCCGCGTTGACAAGCGCATTGACGCTCAAGCTGGCTGGCGGAAAACCGCGCATTCACGCCTTGTTCAAAGCGCGGGTCTTAGGCAGAGCGCCAATATGAACCGTGCCGCTCTCGCCATCCTGCTCACCCTGGCCGTGCCTGCGCCCCTCGCGCTGGCGCAATCGTCGACCGTTCAGGGGCAGGTGCGCAAGGACATGAAGGCCGGCGCCGTGCGGCCGCTGCGCGAGATCGAGCAGCGCATATTGCCGACGATGCCGGGCATGGAATACCTCGGTCCCGAATATGATCCGGCCGCTCTGGTCTATCGTCTCAAGTTCATTCGCCAGGGGCGCGTGGTTTTCGTGGACGTCGATGCCCGTTCGGGCACAATCATCAGCCAGTCGCGTTGAAGGGCCGATAGGGTGCTTTGCTTGACGCGCTGCGGCTTTGGCCGCATTTTTCCGACGATTTTCTTAGGGGACAGCTTCGAATGCGCATCCTGATAGTCGAGGATGAACCCACTCTGGGCAAGCAGCTCAAGTCGACGCTCGAGCAGACCGGCTATGCCGTCGATCTCTCGGTCGATGGCGAGGACGGTCATTTCATGGGCTCGACCGAGGAATACGACGCGGTGATCCTCGATCTCGGCCTGCCCGAGATCGACGGCCTCACCGTGCTCGGCATGTGGCGCAAGGAAGGGCGCAAGTTCCCCGTGCTCGTGCTCACCGCGCGCGATTCCTGGTCCGACAAGGTCGCCGGGCTCGATGCCGGTGCCGACGACTACCTGGCCAAGCCTTTCCAGACCGAGGAACTGATCGCCCGCCTGCGCGCGCTGATCCGCCGCGCTTCGGGCAACACCTCGTCCGAGCTGATCGCCGGCGGCGTGCGGCTCGACACGCGCTCGGGCCGCGTCACGCTCGATGGCGAGCCGGTCAAGCTGACCGCGCAGGAGTACAAGCTGCTGTCCTACCTCCTCCACCACAAGGGCAAGGTCGTCAGCCGCACCGAGCTCATCGAGCACATCTACGATCAGGACTTCGACCGCGATTCGAACACGATCGAGGTCTTCGTCACGCGCATCCGCAAGAAGCTCGGCGCCGACGTGATCACCACGATCCGCGGCCTCGGCTACAGCCTCGACGATCCCGCCGAAGCCAACCGCGGCTGATAGCGGCGTGGCGGAGGACAACGCCCCGCCGCCGGTCAAGGCGAGCCTTGCGCAAGCCGCCGCGCCCGCCGTCGTGGTGGATGGGGCTGCCGAAGCGGCGGCCGAGGCCGACAAGCCCAAGCCGCACACGGGCTCGCTGTCGAAGCGCATGATGCTGATCGCGGCGGGATGGATCACCTTCCTGCTGCTCGTCGGCGGCCTCGCGCTCGATCGCGCGATGACCTCGATGATCACGAGCAATTTCGACCAGCAGCTCGACTACATGCTGACCGGCATGGTCGCCTCGACCGAGATCGGCCCCGATGGCGAAGTGTTCTTCAACCGGCCGCTCGGCGACCAGCGCTTCCTCGAGCCGAACTCCGGCCTCTACTGGCAGATCCGGGGGGCGGGCCACGACGATTTCAGCTCGCGCTCGCTGTGGGATCGCAGCCTGCAGGTGCGGGCCGACCATTTCGATGCCAAGCCGCACGTCTACGACAGCATCGAGTTCCAGGGTGAGAAGCTGCGCGTGATGGAGCGTTCGATCATCCTGCCGGGCAGCGAGACCAAGTGGTGGTTCTCGGTTGCCGCCGGCCGCGGTGAGCTCGATGCGCAGATCCGCCGCGTGCGTTCGATCCTGATTTACAGCTTCGTCATTCTCGGCCTGGGTCTCTTCGTGATGGCCGGCCTGCAATCGTGGTACGGCCTCGGTCCGCTGCGCCGCGTGCGTCGCGCGATCCAGAAGATGCGCACGACCGGGGCCAACCGCGTCACCGAACCGCTGCCGCTAGAAGTGGCGCCGCTGGTCGAGGAACTGAACGGCCTGCTGGTCCACATCGATCGCCAGGCCGAAGAGGCGCGCACCCATGCCGGCAATCTCGCGCATGCGCTCAAAACCCCGCTGACCGTGGTGATGAACGCGGCGACCGCCAGGGCGCCCGACCTTTCGGACACGGTGATCCGCGAGGCGGCGGTGATGCGCCGTCAGGTCGACCACCATTTGGCCCGCGCGCGCGCCGTCGGCCGCCGCGCCGTCGGCCAGTCGCGGGCCAATGTCTGGGCCAGCGTCGAGGCCGTGTTGCGCGCAGTCACGCGGCTCTACGAACGCACGCGCTTCGACCTCGACGGTAGCCGCGAGGCCAATGTCGCGATCGAGCGCCAGGATCTCGACGAAATCCTCGGCAACCTGATCGAGAACGCGGCGAAATACGGCGGCGGCAGTGTCTTCGTCACGGTCGGTCCAGCTTCCGACGCGGAGACCTGCGAAATCTGGATCGAAGACGACGGCATGGGCATCCCGGAAGAGGAGCGCATACGCATCTTCGACCGCGGCGCACGGCTCGACACGGGCAAGCCCGGTACGGGCCTGGGCCTCGCGATCGTGCGCGACGTGGCCGAGATCTATGGCGGCACGGTCGAACTGGCCGAAAGCGAGGACCTGGGCGGGCTGCTGGTCAAGCTCAGGCTGCCACGCGCGAAGGGTTGATCAACGGCTGATCGCGCCATGAATATGGGCAAGGCCGCCGATCAGGAGCAAGAGTACGGCAATCGCGATTGCGCCGAGCATCAGGCAGTTGCCGCCGCTGCCGGTCGTCGCGGCAGGGCGTCGTTTGCTCAACCCTTGGCCTGTGCCTGCTCGTGGTGGCGGATCACTTCCTGGATGATGAAGCGCAGGAACTTCTCCGAGAACTCGGGATCGAGCTGGGCGGCTTCGGCCAGGGCGCGCAGGCGGGCGATCTGGCGCTCCTCGCGGCCGAGGTCCGAGGCGGGCAGGTCGTGCTCGGCCTTGTACGCGCCCACCGCCTTGGTGATGCGGAAGCGCTCGGCCAGGATGTGGATCAGCGCGGCATCGATGTTGTCGATCGAGGCGCGGTAGCCGGCGAGCACCGGGTCGGGAGAAGCGGTTTCGGTCATCGCCGCACCCGCTAGCACGCCCGACCCGACGACTCTAGACTTGCGTTCGCCTCTTCGCACCTGCAATGCGCGAGCCCATGTCCGCCGAAATCGTCCCGCTGCGCCCGCGCGCGTCCGAACCCTCGCTCGCGCCGATGCTGGCCGTGACCGCGCCGGGGATGAACGCCGTCAACTCCGTCATCCTCGACCGGATGCAGAGCCAGATCCCGCTGATCCCGGTGCTGGCCGGCCATCTGATCTCGGGCGGCGGCAAGCGCATGCGGCCGATGCTGACGATCGCCGGGGCCGAGCTCTGCGGTTATCAGGGCACGCGCCATCACAAGCTGGCGGCTGCGGTCGAATTCATCCACACCGCGACCTTGCTGCACGACGACGTCGTCGACGGCTCGGACCTGCGCCGCGGCAAGGCCACGGCCAATATCGTCTATGGCAATCCCGCGACGGTTCTCGTCGGCGATTTCCTGTTCAGCCGCGCTTTCGAGCTGATGGTCGAGGACGGCAGTCTGAAGGTGCTGAAGATTCTCAGCCACGCCTCGGCCGTGATCGCCGAGGGCGAGGTCGACCAGCTCACCGCCCAGCGCCACATCGAGACCAGCGAGGAACGCTACCTCTCGATCATCGGTGCCAAGACTGCTGCGCTTTTCGCCGCGGCCACGCGCATCGCCGCGGTGGTCGCCGAAAAGAACGAGGCCGAGGAGCGCGCGCTCGAGGATTACGGCCGCAATCTCGGCATCGCCTTCCAGCTCGTCGACGATGCGATCGACTACGATTCCGAGGCTTCGGAAAGCGGCAAAGGCAAGGGCGATGATTTCCGCGACGGCAAGATGACCCTGCCGGTCATCCTCGCCTATGCCCGCGGCGACGCCGAAGAGCGCCGCTTCTGGCAGGACGCCATCGCCGGCTTCAGCAATTCCGACGAAGACCTCGCCCATGCGGTCGAGCTGATCAATCGCCACGACACGGTCAGCGCGACGCGCGAACGCGCCCGCCACTTCGCCCAGCGCGCGATAGACGCGATTGCGGGGTTCCCGGCGGGCGAGGCCCGGAACGCGATGGCCGAAGCCGCCGAGTTCGCGGTCTCGCGCCGCTACTGAGGTCTGCTAGCGCGAAAGACGAGAGCGCTTAGTCCTCGTCTTCTTCGTCTTCATCGGACTCGGCCGCTTCTTCCTCGTCCTCGTCGCGGTTCTCGATCGCTTCGACGATCTGGTCGAGCTGGTCTTCGTCGGCATTCCAGGTGGCGGTGCCGCCGTCCTCGTCCTCGAGCGTGATGCGATAGTCTTCGCCGGTGCGCTTGATGCTGAATTGTGCCAGGGTCTTGGCCATGTTCGTGTCCCGTCTGTTCGATCCGATGGCCAAACCCGGTTGGCGCAGTTTGGTTGCATCGCGATGAAAGACTTACCGATCCACGCCGTCCTGCCGGACCTGCTCGCCGCGCTGCGCGAGCGGGAAAGCGCCGTGCTGATTGCGCCGCCCGGCGCGGGCAAGACCACCTCGGTGGCGACGGCATTGCTGGCCGAACCTTGGTGCCGGGGCACGGTGATCCTGCTCAGTCCGCGCCGCGTCGCCGCGCGCGCCGCCGCCGAGCGCATGGCCGAACTGCTCGGCGAGGCGCCGGGGCAGACCGTGGGGTACCTGACGCGTCTCGACTCCAAGCGCTCGGCAGCGACGCGGGTGCTCGTCGTGACCGAGGCGATTTTCGTCTCGACGATCCTCGGCGATCCCGAACTTTCGGGCGTTTCTGCCGTGCTGTTCGACGAGGCGCACGAACGCCATCTCGACAGCGACCTTGGCCTCGCGCTGGCTATCGAGAGCCAGCAGGTGCTGCGGCCCGACCTGCGCGTGGTCGTCATGTCGGCGACGATCGACGGCACGCGCTTCGCCGGCCTGCTCGACGGGGCGCCGGTGATCGAAAGCGCGGGCAAGGCCTGGCCGCTGGCGATTCGCTGGCTCGGTGCTCGCCCCGAGCTGCGCATGGAGGACGCGATGACCTCGGCCGTGCTCACGGCCTGGCGCGAGGAGACGGGCGATATCCTCGCTTTCCTGCCCGGCGTCGGCGAGATCGAGCGCACGCGGGAGCGGCTCGAACAGCGGCTGCCCGGTGAACTGATCCTGCCGCTCCACGGCCAGTGCGAGCCCGGCGCGCAGCGCGCCGCGATCAAGCGCGACCCCGGCGGCCGGCGGCGGATCGTGCTGGCGACCGCAATCGCCGAGACCTCCCTGACCCTCGATGGCGTTTCGGTCGTGGTCGACGCGGGCCTCTCGCGCCGCGCCGAATTCGACAAGGCCGCGGGGGTGACCCGGCTCGTTACCCACCGCGCCAGCCAGGCCGCCGCCGCCCAGCGTGCGGGTCGCGCGGCACGCCAGGGGCCGGGAGTCGCCTATCGCCTGTGGGAAGAGGCGGCCCATGCCGGCCGCCCCGCCTTCGATCCGCCCGAGATGCTGACCAGCGATCTCGCGCCGCTGCTGCTGGCCTTGGCGCAATGGGGCGCGGGCGATCCCGCGGCGCTGCCCTGGCTCGATCCGCCGCCCGCGGCCTCGGTCGGCGCGGCGCGGGCGAAGCTCTCGTCCTTGCAGGCCATCGATGCCGAAGGCCGCATCACCGACCACGGCAAGGCGATGGCGGCGCTGCCGATGGAGCCGCCGCTCGCACACATGCTGCTCTTCGCGGCCGAGCACGGCGCGGCGCGCGATGCCGCGCGGCTCGCGCTGCTGCTGCAGGAACGCGGGCTCGGCGGGCGCGGCGAGGACCTTTCGCTGCGGCTCGATCGCTGGAACGGCGACCGTTCGGGTCGCGCCGAGGCTTCGCGCAAGCTGGCGTCGGGATGGGCCCGGCGGGTTCGAGATCGCGGCGATGACGACGGCATTCCGCTCGGTGTGCTGCTGGCCGACGCGTTCCCCGACAATCTCGCCAAGCGCCGTGATGCCAAGGGCGAGGACTGGCTGACCGCCGGGGGCAGGGGGCTGCGGCTCGATCCCGCCTCGTCGCTGGCGCGCGCCGAATGGCTGGCCGTGGGCGAGGCGCAGGGCTCTGCCGGCGGCGCGCGGATTACCGGTGCGATTCCCCTGACCGAGACCGAAGTGCTGCGCTGGCTCGGGCATCGCATCGAGAAGCGATCGACCCTACGCTGGGTGGCCGACGACAATCGCGTCGAGGCGCTGCTCGAACAAAGGCTCGGCACGATCACCGTGAGCAAGGGGCCGGATTCGGCACCCGACAAAGCCGCGATCGTCGCTTTTCTGCTCGAGCGCGTGCGGTCGGAAGGGCTCGAACTCGTGCCGTTCTCCGCCGGATCGCGCGCGCTGCTGACCCGCGCCCGTCACGCCGGGATCGAGGCTTTGTCCGACGCCGAACTGCTGGCGGATCTGGAGGACTGGCTGGCGCCGCTGCTCAATCGCCGGCTCGATACGCTCGAGGGCGGCAAGCTCCACGAGGCTTTGCGCAACCGCCTGACCTACGACGACCGGCAAAGGCTCGAGAAGCTGGCGCCCGCCGAATTCCGCAGCCCGGCCGGATCTACCCATGCGATCGACTATACCGACGAGGGTGGTCCTTCGGTCGAGGTAAGAGTCCAGGCGCTGTTCGGGCTCGATCGCCATCCGGGCTTTGGCCAGCCCCCACAGCCGCTGTTGCTCAAGCTGACGTCGCCTGGCGGCAAGCCGATCCAGGTGACGCGCGACCTTCCCGGCTTCTGGCGCGGGTCGTGGCGCGACGTCGTGCGGGACATGAAGGGGCGTTACCCCCGGCACCGCTGGCCCGACGAACCCTGGGCCGAGGATCCGAGCCTCAAGACCAAGAATGCCTTCGAGGCCTCACGCCGCACTTGATTCCGAAAGCGATTCGGGACAATCGGCGCTTATGACCGCACGCATCTATCAGCGCCCGAAGAACGCCATGCAGTCCGGCAAGGCGCTCACCGAACAGTGGATTCTCGAATTCGCGCCGGCCGAGGCCAAGCGCCCGGATCCGCTGATGGGCTGGGCTGGCAGCGGCGACACGCAGCAGCAGGTCGTGCTCAAGTTCGCAGAGCAGGCCGATGCCCAGTCCTATGCCGACAAGTACGGCATCGAGGCGCGAGTCACGCCGACGCCGCCCAAGCGGCTGAAGATCCAGGCCTACGCCGACAACTTCAAGTAAGCGAAAGGCCTCCCCCGCGACGCGGGAGAGGCTCGAAAAGGCCTACTGGCGCAGCTGCAGGCGGCCCTGGCGGAAGGCGGTGCGGCAGTCGGTCGCGTCGTGCTTGATGTCCGAATCGAGCAGCGGGGTCGAGGTCATGCCAGCGCCCTGGAAGCGCTTGTCGTCGCACTCGCCGTCCTTGGCATATTTGCCGGCGTCGTCGCCCCACTGAATGCGATCGGCGTCGCTTGTCGCGGCGACCGGAGTCGCGCCCGAGCGGCGGCCGCCCTGATATGTCAGCCGACCCTGGTTGTAGGCCGAGCGGCAATCGCTCGCATCGTGGCGGATGTCGCTGTCGATCAAGGTCGTGTCGGTCATGCCGGGACCCGAAAAGCGCATGTCGTCGCATTCGCCGTCCTTGGCGAACTTGCCGCTGTCATCGCCGAAGTCGATGTTCTGGGCATAGGCGACATGCGGCGTTGCTGCCGCGAGAAGTGTAGCTATACCAACGATTTGGGCGAAAGCCTTGCGCATGATAATCCCCCTGAATTGCCCCGCCTAATTGCCGCAAACGCGCGCAGCTTGCAACAATGACACGGAGGGCTCTTGCGGTTTTCCGCGACCGCCGCCATATGCGCGACCGGGAGTCCGGGCGGGCGTTTGCGCTCGCCAACTTGGTCAGGTCCGGAAGGAAGCAGCCACAACGGGTTGCGGCGGGTCGCCCGGCTCCTTTTCATCCGCTCGTGTTTCCATTTCCCCCTTGGGGGCCTAGGTAGAGCGCATGGGCGATTCACCCGACATGTTTGGCGACGAAACGCCCGAAGAAGAGCTTCCGCCGAGCGCGGCCGAGCTCGAGGCCGCGGGGCAATCCGCGCTGTTCGGCGAGCCTGCGCCGCCTGCTGCGGTGCTGCCAGAGCCGGCCCCGGTACTTCCGGTCGCCGTCTCGGCCCCGCCGCCGCCCGTTTCGGCGCCCGTCGCCGCGCCGTCGGCTCCAGCAGCGCAGCCCTATCGCGTGCTGGCGCGCAAATATCGACCGCAGACCTTCGCGCAGCTGATCGGCCAGGAGCCGATGGTCCAGACCCTGGCGAACGCGATCAAGCGCGATCGCCTGGCCCATGCCTTTCTGATGACCGGCGTGCGCGGGGTCGGCAAGACCTCGACCGCGCGCCTGATCGCCAAGGCGCTCAACTGCGTGGGCGCGGACGGGCAGGGCGGTCCGACGATCGATCCCTGCGGCATCTGCGAGCCTTGCGTGGCGATCGCCGAGGGGCGCCACATCGACGTGATCGAGATGGACGCCGCGAGCCACACCGGTGTCGACGACGTCCGCGAGATCATCGAGGCCGTGCGTTATGCCGCGGTCTCGGCACGCTACAAGATTTACATCATCGACGAAGTTCACATGCTCTCGCGCAACGCGTTCAACGCGCTGCTCAAGACGCTCGAGGAACCGCCGGCGCATGTGAAGTTCCTCTTCGCGACGACCGAGGCGGACAAGCTGCCCGTCACCGTGCTTTCGCGCTGCCAGCGCTTCGACCTGCGCCGCATCACCGTGCCGCTGCTGATCCAGCAGTTCACCGACATCTGCAAGGCCGAGGGCGTTCTCGCCGATGCCGAAGCCCTGGCGATGATCGCCGCGGCGGCCGAGGGCTCGTCGCGCGACGGCCTGTCGATCCTCGACCAGGCGATCGCTCATGCCGATCTCGATTCGGATGGCAAGGTCAGCGCCGAACAGGTTCGCGACATGCTCGGCCTGGCCGACAAGAGCGTCCAGCGCCGGCTCTTCGCCGCGTTGCTGGCGAGCGACGGCGGCACTCTGCTCGATCTCGTCGCACAGCAGTTCTCGCTCGGGGTCGAGCCGCTGGCGCTGATGCGCGGGGCGATGGACCTGACCCACAAGGTCACCGTCGCGCAGATCGGCGGTCATGCCGCCGACTCCGCTTCGGCCGAGGAGCGCGAGACGATCGAGGGCTGGGCCAAGGGGCTCAGCGCCGGCCAGTTGCACCGCCTCTGGCAGCTTCTGCTCAAGGGTTTCGACGAGGTCCGCACCGCGCCCGATCCGCTGGTCGCGGCGCAGATGGCGCTGCTGCGCGTCATGCATGCGACCGACATGCCCGATCCCGGCCAACTCGCGCGCAAGCTCGACGAGCTTGCCTCGCGCCCGGTGGTGATGGCCGCTTCGGTCGACGGCAGCCCGGCGCCGGCCGCCTCGGCGGTGGCGCTACCGTGGGAAGCGCTGGTCGAGCGGGTTAAGGACATCGAGTTCGGGCTGGCGACGCGCATGGAAATGCAGGTCCGCGTGGTCGAACTGACCGCGGATACGCTGCGCTGGTCACAGCCGCCGGGCTTTTCCGAGGACATGTCGCGCGAGATGCGCGTGGCGCTCGACAAGGCCACAGGCCAGAATGCGACAGGTCAGGGCTGGACCGTCGAGCGCTGCGACGCGCCGGGGCAGCCGACGCTGATCGAGCAGCGCGATGCCGTCAAGGCCGCGAACGAGGAGGCCGTGCGCCGCTCGCCGCTGGTCGAGGCAGTCTTCGCGGCTTTCCCCGACGCGCAGGAAATGAATGAAAGCGACGACGCCCAGTTCGGTCGCAAATGGAGTCAGAGACGATGAAATCGATGGAAGAGATGATCCAGGCCGCCCAGCAGGCAGCCGAGACCATCCAGAAGCAGATGAACGAGACCCAGGGCAAGCTCGACGGGATCGAGGTTGAAGGCCTCTCGGGCGGCGGGCTCGTCAAGATCCGCTGCTCGGCCAAGGGCCGCGTCATCGGCGTCACCATCGACGACAGCCTGATGACCCCGTCGGAAAAGCCGATCCTCGAAGATCTGATCGCCGCGGCCTACAACGACGCGCGCGTCAAGGCGGACTCGGTCGCAAACGAGGAAATGGCCAAGGCGCAGCAGGGCCTCGGCCTGCCGCCGGGCTTCAAGATGCCGTTCTAATAGCGGTTTCAGAGACCAGCCGTTCCCTGCTAGCGGCGTGGCGTTGGCTCGCTGTCATCAAGCGGTCTCGACTCCAACATAGCATTGCATGGTAAAGTCATCGCCGCCGCGAAATGGCGGCGAGGCTTCTTCCTGGGCAGGAGGATTACCATGCGCGTGCAGAACGAGAGATCGTCGGTCGGCAAGATCGTGCCATCGGCGGTTCGTGCGAACACCGCCGCCAGCGACCACCGCGGCGCGGTTCATCACCACCGTCACGACATCGGCGAGGACATCGCCGCACTCGACGAGCACTGGGTGTTCCGCAAGGCTCGCTAGCCTAGCCAGCCCAGCACCATCGCCGTCAGCGGATTGGCCGGATCGGCTAGCAGCTTGGCCGTGAGGCCCAGGCACATGACGATCAGCAGCGGCCGCACGGTGCCAGCGCCGAAGCGGATTGCGGTATGCGCGCCGACCTGACCGCCGGCGAGCGCGCCCACGGCCATGGCGAGGCCTACTGTCCAGACGACGTGCCCGCTGGCGATCAGCACGGCTAGGCCGGCCACGTTGCTCGCGAAGTTGAGCAGCTTGGTATGTGCCACCGCGCGCGTCACGCCGAGCCCGAACACCGCGACCAGGCCCGTGATGAAGAACGAGCCCGTGCCCGGCCCGAAGAAGCCGTCATAGCCGCCGATGACGAAGGCCATGGCGAGCAGCAGCGGCGGCCCGGCGAGGACGTGGCGGTCCTCGTCGGTCATCTTCGGCGCGAGCAGGAAATAGGCGGCCATCGCGATCAGCAGCAGGGGGATCAGCCCTGATAGGAAATGCGGGTCGATCAGGGTCAGCAGGAAGGCGCCCGTCGCCGAACCCGTGAACGAGGCGAGCGCGGGCAGGGCAAAGCGCTTGAAGTCGATCTGCCCCTTGCGCGCGAAAGCGAAGACCGCGCCACCCGTGCCGAACGAGCTCTGCAGCTTGTTGGTGGCGATCGCCGCGACCGGCGGCAGGCCGGCCGCGAGCAGCGCCGGGATCGTCAGCAGTCCGCCGCCGCCGGCGATGGCGTCGATCGTACCGGCAAGGAAAGCGACGCCCACGAGCAGGGCTATGATGTCGATACCCACGTCCATCCTTGCGCTCTAGCCTGTCGCGGGGGCTAGCGGAATGCGCGATTGCGCGATTGCGCGAAGCTAGAAGCTTACCTCGACGCTCGCGGCCGAGCGTTCGGCGGGCCCGTGGAACACCACTTCGATATTGTTGTCGTCGGGATCGAGCAGGAAAGCCGCGTAATAACCGGGGTGATAGTCGCGCTCGCCCGGCGCACCGTTGTCGCGTCCGCCGGCGGCGAGGCCGGCTGCGTAGGCCTGGCGCACCATGTCCTGGTCCGCGGCCTGAAAGGCGAGGTGAATGCGCGAGCCGCGCTCACCCTGGTCGATCCACAGCTCGTCGGCCTGGATATGGCTGTCGTCCACGACGGCTTCGATGCCGATCGCCTGCAGCAGCGCCGCGTAGAATTTCTGCGAGGCGGGCAGGTCGGCTGCGCGGATATGGACGTGGTCGATCAGGCGGCCGCGATGCAGTTTCACGGGTGTTCCTCCGGTCCGGGTTGCCGTTGCAACCGATCTGCGCGCCAAAGGTTTCCCGAGCTGAGACACCGCCACGGCCCATCCACAGCCTCTGGTCGCACGACCATTGCGCGCCGCGCACCTGCATCCCATATCATGCGGGAACGCCGGAACTCTCCGGCAGGCGCGCTTCCCGTGCGCCGTAGTGGGTGGATACTGACCGTGAATTTGCTTCCCCTCCTTCCCCTGCGCGACATTGTCGTTTTCCCCGGCATGGTCGTGCCGCTGTTCGTCGGCCGCGAGAAATCGGTTGCCGCGCTCGAAGCGGCGATGACCGGCGACAAGGACATCTTCCTGCTCGCCCAGCTCGATCCGGGCTGCGACGATCCCGATCGCGACGATCTCTACGACACCGGCGTGATCGCGCGTGTTCTCCAGCTGCTCAAGCTGCCCGACGGCACGGTCCGCGTGCTCGTCGAAGGCCAGCAGCGCGCGCAGCTCCAGTCCTTGCGCACCGAACAGGGCGCCAGCGGCGAAATGCTCGTTGCCCAGGTCGAGGCTGTGGAGCCGGCCGAGACCGAGGGCGCCGAAGTCTCGGCGATGATGCGCTCGGTCGTCGATCAGTTCGGCGAATATGCCAAGCTCAACAAGAAGCTCTCGCAGGATGCGGGCGAGCAGCTCGGCGACATCGAGGACGCCTCTAAGCTCGCCGACACGATCGCCGCGCAGCTTTCGGCCAAGGTTTCCGACAAGCAGTCCCTGCTGACCGAGATCGACGCGCTCAAGCGGCTCGAGATGGTCTTTTCCTTCATGGAGGGTGAGCTCGGCGTGCTGCAGGTCGAGCGCAAGATCCGTGGCCGCGTGAAGCGGCAGATGGAGAAGACGCAGCGCGAATACTACCTCAACGAGCAGCTCAAGGCGATCCAGTCCGAGCTCGGCGGCGGAGAGGGCGATGAAGCCAACGAGATCGCCGAGCTGGCCGAGAAGATCGAGAAGCTCAAACTCTCGAAGGAAGCCCGCGCCAAGGCCACGGCCGAGCTCAAGAAGCTCAAGTCGATGCAGCCGATGAGCGCCGAGGCGACCGTCATCCGCAACTACCTCGACGTGCTGCTGGGCCTGCCCTGGGGCAAGAAGAGCAAGCTCAAGAAGGATATCGCCGCGGCTCAGGCCGTGCTCGACGACGATCACTACGCGCTCGAGAAGGTCAAGGACCGGATCGTCGAGTATCTGGCCGTCCAGGCGCGCACCAACAAGCTGAAGGGGCCGATCCTGTGCCTCGTCGGCCCGCCGGGCGTCGGCAAGACCTCGCTGGGCAAGTCGATCGCCAAGGCGACCGGCCGCCAGTTCATCCGCCAGTCGCTGGGCGGCGTGCGCGACGAGGCCGAGATCCGCGGTCACCGCCGCACCTACATCGGCTCGCTGCCGGGCAAGATCGTCACCAACCTGCGCAAGTCGGGCGCGAGCAATCCGCTGTTCCTGCTCGACGAGATCGACAAGCTGGGCCAGGACTTCCGCGGCGATCCGGCCTCGGCCCTGCTCGAAGTGCTCGACCCCGAACAGAACGCCAAGTTCCAGGACCACTACCTCGAACTCGACATCGACCTGTCGGACGTGATGTTCGTCTGCACGGCGAACAGCCTGAACCTGCCGCAGCCGCTGCTCGACCGCATGGAGATCATCCGGCTCGAGGGCTATACCGAGGACGAGAAGGTCGAGATCGCGACGCGGCACCTGATCGCCAAGCAGATCGAGGCGCACGGGCTCAAGAAGGGTGAGTTCACCCTGACCGAGGAAGGCCTGCGCGACCTGATCCGCTATTACACCCGCGAGGCCGGCGTCCGCACGCTCGAGCGCGAGATCGCCAAGCTCGCGCGCAAGTCGCTGCGCCAGATCCTCGAGGGCAAGGTGACCGGCGTCACCGTCACGCCCGAGAACCTCGGCGACTTCGCCGGGGTGCGCAAGTATCGCCACGGCATGTCGGACGACGAGCACCAGGTCGGCGCGGTCACGGGCCTCGCCTGGACCGAGGTCGGCGGCGAGCTGCTGACGATCGAAAGCGTCACCGTGCCCGGAAAGGGCGCGGCGCGCACCACGGGCAAGCTCGGCGAGGTCATGACCGAAAGCGTCCAGGCGGCTTACAGCTTCGTCAAGGCGCGCAGCCCGGCCTACGGCATCAAGCCGTCGATCTTCGCGCGCAAGGACATCCATATCCACCTGCCCGAAGGCGCGGTGCCCAAGGACGGCCCTTCGGCGGGCATCGGCATGGTCACCTCGATCGTCTCGACCTTGACGGGCATTCCCGTCCGCGCCGACGTGGCGATGACCGGCGAGGTCACCCTGCGCGGCCGCGTGCTGCCGATCGGTGGTCTCAAGGAAAAGCTGCTCGCGGCGCTGCGTGGCGGGATCACGACCGTGCTGATTCCCGAGGAGAACAAGAAGGATCTCGCCGAGATCCCCGCCAACGTGAAGGAGGGGCTGGATATCATCCCCGTCAGCCACGTCGACGAGGTGCTCGCCAGGGCGCTCACGCAGCCGCTGGAAGCCATCGAGTGGACCGAGGCGGACGAACTGGCGAGCCAGTCGGCGGCGCCTCCAGCCAATGCTCCGTCGGCATCGCCGACCGCGCACTGATCCGGCGACATAGTATTGTTGCACTGCGGCGACTCGGAACCTGTTCCGGGTCGCCGTTTCGCATGGGGCCAGAGCGTCGGGGGCAAAATCGCGTTCTTTGCCCAAAAGCGCGGAAATTAGGGAAGATTCAAGGCCTGGAGCCACCATTTCGCTTTGACAGCTTCCGGAAAACTCGCTCAATTCGCGCCGCTTGTTGGAGAGGCGAAATCGGTTTCGGTTCCACTGAAAGGTAGGGGGTTTCCATAATGAACAAAAACGATCTAATCGGCGCGGTCGCGGATACCAGCGGTTTGACGCGCAGCGATGCCACGAAGGCTGTCGAAGGTATCTTCGAAGCCATCACGGGCGCGCTCAAGAAGGGCGACGAAGTTCGCCTGGTTGGTTTCGGTACGTTCTCTGTCGCCAAGCGCAAGGCCTCGACCGGCCGCAACCCCCGCACCGGAGAGCCGATGAAGATCAAGGCTTCATCGCAGCCGAAGTTCAAGGCCGGCAAGGGTCTCAAGGACGCGGTCAACTAAGCGTCCTATTCGCGCGGCATGCCTCTCGCCGCGCCACGAAAATAAAAAAGATTGGGAGTACCGGTGCCGCGTCTGACCCTCAGACGCGGCATTCTCATTTTTACGTCCCCAGCTTGATCAGCGCCGTAGGCGCTGCCGGCGTGCGCAGGTTCACGGCCCAGTCTAGCTTCTGCCCGGCCGGATCGGTTTGCGGCCCCTCATCGGTGTTGTTTGCCAGGATCGTGCCATCGGTGCGGACGGTGAACGTGCCGTCGGCCTGGGAGACGGGCGGCGCATTGTCCTTGGCGCCCATCATCGAACGGAACGGCTCGCCGCCCGACGCCGGAGCGAAACCCGGTGCATCGATGCGTACCGTGCCGTCGTTGCGCAGGGCGATCTGCACGAAGGCATTGGCCATCGGGAAACGCTCGATCGTCGGGAAGGTGAAGTCGTGGTCGAGCCGCCCCGAGATCGCGAAGTCGACGTCGAACAGCCCATCGCCCTTGTAGTCGACGCGCTTCCAGCCGGCCTGGCGCCGCAGCCGCGCGGCGAGCTCTTCGGCCGCCTTGGGGCTGCTCGGATCGATCCCGCCGAGGATCGCGCGCATCGACTGCGCGTCCTGCCGCCGCTTTTCCGCTGACCGCGCCTGCTCTTCTTCCCAGGCCTGCTTCTGCTTGGCCAGGTCCTCTTCGGTGCAGGGGCGCTCGTCGAAGCTGTCGTCCTTGTAGCAGGTCTCGGCGGTGAAACTCTCGGGCGCCTTGTTCGCCTCTTCGGCCAGCTTGCTCAGTGCGAGCATGTGTATCTCGCCCGTATAGGCGAAGCTGAACTGCCCATCCTTGCGCAAGTCGAGCGTCGAGGTGAACTTGCCCGGCGCGAAGAGACAGGCCGACAGAAGCAGGCTGATCAGGGCGAGCACGATGCCACCCGTTCGCGGCACGAAAATGGGCTGCATCGATTCTCCCCCCTTTGCGAGTGTCCGCCTCTTATCGCGTGGCGACCGCGTAGAGTGCAATGGCCGCGGCGTTCGAGACATTGAGGCTTTCCATCGCCTCGCTGATCGGCAGCCTGGCGAGCGCGTCGCAGTGCCCGGCGATGTTCTGGCGCATGCCTTCGCCCTCGGCGCCGAGCACCAGCGCGACAGGGCCGGCGGGCAGGGCCTCGGCCAGGCTGGACTTGGCCTCGCCCGCCAGGCCGATGCGCCAGTAGCCCGCTTCGGCGATCTCCTCGAGCGCGCGTGCGAGGTTCACCACGCGGATCCAGGGGACGACCTCCAGCGCGCCCGAGGCCGACTTCGCGACCACGCCCGATTCGGGCGGGGCGTGGCGATCCTGGGTGACGATCGCGCAGGCGTTGAAGGCCGCGGCCGAGCGCAGGATCGCGCCGACATTGTGCGGATCGGTGACCTGGTCGAGAATCAGCAGCGGCCGGGTGGGGTCGCCTTCCAGGATGTCGCCGAGAAAGATGTCGTCGAGCGGCGCGCATTCGAGCACGAGGCCCTGGTGGGGCGCGTCGCGCGCCACCAGTCGGGCGAGATCAGCCGCTTGGGCATATTCGACCGGGAAGTTGGCGGGCAGTTCGCCGTCGAGCGAATCGATGCCTTCGCGTGTTGCCCAGAGCTTGTGGTGGTTGCGATCGGGATTCTTGAGCGCGGCCTCGACCGCGTGGCGACCCCAGAGTCGCACCTGGCCGGTGCTTGCGCGCCCGCTGCCGCGGCCACCTTTCATCCGGCCGGCGCGTCCGCGCAGGGCTCGCTTCGGGCGATCTTCTTTGCCGGCGCTCATGTCATGTCCTTTTATATTCGCGTGAAACACCGCGCTCCTGCCAGTCGCCCCATTGACAGGCAAGGCTCGCTTCGCCATGAGCGCGCCTCTCGGCCGGAAGGCTCCCTTGTGGAGCCGCACGAAGCGGGGTTTACCCCGCACCGGCAACCGGTGTGGACAGGTGGCCGAGTGGTTAAAGGCAGCAGACTGTAAATCTGCCCGTGCAAGCGTACGCTGGTTCGAATCCAGCCCTGTCCACCACCGACCTCTGCGCCCTTCGGGGCGATCCTCCTTCCTCGATAGTCACCGGCTTGGCAGGTTTTCTGTGGGCTGCTAGACAGTGTCCACGGGATGAAGCAACCTCCCGTCCAGGCCCCGTCGCCCAAGTGTTGCCTTGATCGTCCGCAGTGCTGCGGACGAAAGGCATGAGGCGAATGTGACCGGCGTTTCCGAAAAACCGAATTTTCCCGAGCTGGTGCGCGTCTGCGCGCGCATCGGCTTTCTCAGCTTCGGCGGGCCCGCGGGCCAGATCGCACTGATGCACCGCGAACTCGTCGAAGAGCGCGGCTGGGTCAGCGAGGCGCAGTATCTCCACGCGCTCAACTTCTGCCATCTCCTGCCCGGACCCGAGGCCCAGCAACTCGCGACATGGATCGGCTGGAAGCTCCACGGTCTGCGTGGCGGCCTCGCGGCCGGCCTGCTGTTCGTGCTGCCCGGCGCGCTCGTCATCCTCGCGCTGTCGATGCTCTATGCCTGGTCGGCCCAGGTGGAGTGGTTCGTCGCGCTGTTTCTCGGGATCAAGGCGGCCGTTCTCGCGATCGTTGTCCAGGCGCTGATGCGAATCGCCGGCAGGGCGCTCAACACCCGTTTCAAGAAGGCGTTGGCGGTCGTGGCCTTTCTCGCCCTGTTCTTCCTCGACCTGCCGTTTCCGCTCGTCGTGCTGGGATCGGGGGCGATCGGCATAGTGGTCGCCGCGGTTCGGCCCGAATGGCTCGCGCTGAAGCCGCTGGGCGCTCCGCCGGCCGCGAGCCCGCGGCCCTGGAGGCAGACCGTGACCGCGGTTTTGGTCTGGAGCGCGGTCTGGGCCCTGCCTATGGGCCTCGTGCTGTTGGTGCTCGGGCGGGACCACGTGCTCTGGCACGTCGGCGTGTTCTTCTCGCAGCTCGCGATCGTCACCTTCGGGGGCGCCTATTCGGTGCTGGCCTATATGGCGCAGGAGGCGGTGCACGGCTTTGGCTGGCTGTCGGCGGGTGAAATGGCGGATGGGCTCGGTCTTGCCGAGACGACGCCGGGCCCGCTGATCATGGTCACGCAATTCGTCGGCTATCTGGCGGCTTTTCGCGCGCCCGAACCGTTCACGCCGCTGGTCGCGGGGATGCTCGGTGCGGCGTTGACCACCTGGGTGACTTTCGTGCCCTGCTTCCTGTGGATATTCGCCTTGGCGCCGTGGATCGAGCGGCTGGAGCATGCCCGGCGGCTTAATGGCGGCCTCGCCGCGCTGACTTCGGCCGTGGTCGGCGTCATCGCCAATCTCAGCCTGTGGTTCATGCTCCACGTTCTTTTCGCGCGCGTGGACGAGTTCCGGATCGGTCCTCTGCGGCTCTACGCGCCCGACTGGCCGACATTCGACTGGCGCGCCGCACTCCTTGCCGCGCTCGCCGCGGCGCTCATCTTCCGGTTCCGGCTCAACGTCATCAAGGTGCTCGTGATCGCCGCGCTCGGCGGGCTGATTCTGGCGCGGATCGGCTGACCTGCACGACGAGGCCGGGGGGATGGTCCCCCAAAAGAAGCCCCGCTCGATTGGGCGGGGCTTTAGGGCACGAGGGGCTGTTCTTCCCTCGGGGTCGTGCCGCGCCGGTTATGTGTGGGGTGCGCGGCAGAGGTATAACGCGCGAACGACCGATTTGTGTCCACCAGGCAGCATATCGACGACAGTTATGCCCGAGCCCTGGCGCTCGCGGCGGGCTTCTCCCGCGCGAAGACACGGGCTGCGCTTGGCAATCGCGCGGGCACTACCTAATACCCCCGGCATGGCAGGTGAAATTCTCGACAATCAAGGGCGCGGCGAAGCAAGCTGGCGCTGGCCCGCAATCCATCCCGAGGCGCGCAAGTTCGCGGCGATAGCGGCGGTGCTCTGCGCGCTCTTCGCGTTCCTCGCCTGGGAGACCGTGGCCTGGCCGATGGGCCTCCTGGTGTTCTGCATCTGCGCGTTCTTCCGCGATCCGCAACGCGTCACGCCGCAGGGCGATCGCTACATCGTCGCCCCGGCCGACGGTCTCGTGACCCTGATCCAGAAGGTGCCGCCACCGCGCGAACTGGCGATCGACGACGGTTCGGCCGCGGCGCGGCTCGGCGAGGCGCCGGTCACGCGCATCTCTATCTTCATGTCGGTGTTCGACGTCCACATCAACCGCGCCCCGATCGGCGGCACGGTGCGCCGGGTGATCTATATCCCCGGTCGTTTCCTCAACGCCGACCTCGACAAGGCCAGCGAGGAGAACGAGCGTCAGCACATCCTGATCGAGCGCGGTGACGGCACCGCGATCGGCTTCACCCAGATCGCCGGTCTCGTCGCGCGACGTAT
This sequence comes from Novosphingobium anseongense, assembly GCF_037482895.1. Classification (NCBI taxonomy): domain Bacteria; kingdom Pseudomonadati; phylum Pseudomonadota; class Alphaproteobacteria; order Sphingomonadales; family Sphingomonadaceae; genus Novosphingobium; species Novosphingobium anseongense. The sequence continues at coordinate 607,947 of NZ_JBBHJZ010000001.1, forward strand.
CGTGCCCTTCGTCAAGCCGGGCGACATGCTCGCAGCCGGTCAGCGCGTCGGCCTGATCCGTTTCGGCAGCCGCGTCGACGTCTACCTGCCAGAGGGCACCGATTCGCGGGTCTTGCTCGGCCAGAAGATCGTCGCGGGCGAGACGATCCTTGCAGAGATCGGCCAGGCTGGCCCGATCGAAGGGATCATGCAGTGACGGAAACCGACCCGCGCCGGCCCTCGCGCCGTCTGCGCGGCGGGCTGACCTTGCGGGCGATGGTGCCGAACGCGATCACCGCGGCGGCACTCTGCGTTGGACTGACCGGTATCCGCTTCGCGATCGCGCGCGATTTCGAGCAGGCCGTCCAACTCGTGATCCTCGCGGGCGTGCTCGACGGTATCGACGGTCGTGCGGCGCGACTGCTCAACGCGCAGTCGCGCTTCGGCGCCGAACTCGACAGCCTGGCCGATTCGATCTCGTTCGGCGTCGCGCCGGCGCTGATCATCTATCTATGGACCCTGCAGTCGCTGCCCAGCGTCGGCTGGTTCGCCGCGCTGGCCTTCGCGATCTGCTGCGTGTTGCGCCTTGCGCGGTTCAATGCGCGCATCGATTCCGAAAATCAGCCGCACAAATCAGCCGGTTTCCTTACCGGCGTGCCCGCGCCCGTCGGCGCCGGGCTGGCCTTCCTGCCGATGTATCTGTGGATGGCGAGCGGTCACCACGAAATCTTCGCCGCGCCGATCCTCGTTGCTATCTGGCTCGCGCTGATCGCCTTCCTGATGATCTCGAGCGTGCCGACCCTGTCCTGGGGAAAGCTGCGGCCGCGGCGCAATATCCGGCTGGAGATGATTGCCTTTGCCGGTCTGCTCGTCGCTGCGCTCGTCACAGAGCCCTGGCTCACGCTGGTGGTGATCTGCGCCGCCTATCTTTTGCTGATCCCCGTGGGACTGGTCAGCTATTCCCGGATCAGGCGGCCGCGGGAAGCGCGGGCCGCGAAGGATTCCGGCGCACCGCTCTGAACTGCGGGTGCAGGACGGTGGCGCTGGTGCGCACGGTAACCTCCTCGATCGTCACGCGCACTTCGCGCCATTCGCTATGGTCGACGAGTTCGCGGCGGAGTGCGAGGGCCTGGCGACCGTAACGGCGCCAGCTCGCGGCCATGACCGAAGCGGCCAGCAGGCCCGAGGCGGTGAACAGCGTCGTCAGGAGAACTGCAAGCATCTCGAAAACCCTTCGCCTCGGCACTCTGGTTTCAGAGTGGAAATCGTGTGGATAACCGCGGTAGAACCGGTTATGTTCCGGATGAAGCGAATATGTTCCTGTTTTGTTCCGACGGTCAAGCCCATTTTGCGGCCGTTTGCGCTTTTGCTGCGATGGGCTGAGGTCTTCACAGGAAATTCAACCACTTAAGGTTATGCGAAAAATGAGGCTCGGCGCCTTCGCCGGGCCTATGGTGCCGTCAGGCGACTGCGCGTCGCGGCAAACGGTTGCTGACGCGGTGAGTCACGGGCTTGGGGCCATGACGATGCCGCAGCGGACTCCGCGGCGCACGCACGAGCACGCGATGTTCGCGCAAAGTCAGCCTGACTTCATCGGTAAAGGTCGGCTGCCGCAGGGCTGAGCGCAATTCCGCGAGTGGTGCAAGGGCCTGACGGAAACTGGCGGCGATCGCGGCGAGGGCGAGGCCGCCCAGACCGGCAAAGACGAAATCCAACAACACGGACATGGACCTGCTCCTGATGCGTGCCCCGCAACTTGCCCCCGTGCTGTGCCCTAACCTGTGGAAAACCTGTTCAAATCCTGGTGAGGGCTTTCTATCACGGAGTTTTACCTAGGTAAAACTACTATTGCGCAGAAAGGATCCATTAACGCCTTGATCGTGCGCAAAAACCTTCGGGAGGGCGGGTGTTTTGACGAAATTGTGGCTGGATTTGTCGGCCAAATCGGACTAAGGGCGCCGCTTCCGCAGGTCGGTGTGCCCAATTTCGGGCATCCGGCGCAGCGGAAATCCACATGGGAAGCGCCACACACCGGTGCCGCAGCGGGCTATCCGCACGGTTCCAGCTTCCCAGAGGTCCAAACCGGAAGGGAATTATCCTATGGCGGCTCCTACCGTCTCCATGCAGCAATTGATCGAGGCCGGCGCACACTTCGGCCACCAGACCCACCGCTGGAATCCGCGGATGAAGCCGTACATCTTCGGCGCGCGCAACGGTGTCCACATCCTCGATCTGTCGCAGACCGTGCCGCTCTTCGCGCGCGCGCTCGACTTCATCTCGGCCACCGTCGCCGCCGGCGGCAAGGTGCTCTTCGTCGGCACCAAGCGCCAGGCGCAGCAGCCGATCGCCGATGCCGCCCGCGCGGCCGGCCAGCACTTCGTCAACCACCGCTGGCTGGGCGGCATGCTCACAAACTGGAAGACCATCTCGGGCTCGATCAAGCGTTTCAAGGCGCTCGAAGAGCAGCTCTCGGGCGACACCGCGGGTCTGACCAAGAAGGAAGTCCTCCAGCTGACGCGCGAGCGTGACAAGCTCGAGCTGTCGCTCGGCGGTATCCGCGACATGGGCGGCATCCCCGACGTGATGTTCGTGATCGACGCCAACAAGGAAGAGCTGGCGATCAAGGAAGCCAACGTCTTGGGTATTCCGGTCGTCGCGATCCTCGATTCGAACGTCTCGCCCGACGGCATCGCTTTCCCGATCCCGGCAAACGACGACGCCAGCCGCGCCATCCGCCTCTACTGCGACGCGGTGAGTCAGGCTGCCAAGAAGGGCGGCCGCGACGCCGTCGTCTCGTCGGGTGCCGATTTCGGTGCGCTCGAGAACCCGCTGGCTGAAGAGGCCATCGAGGAAACGGCTGAGGTCCCCGCGGCCTGATCGATGCCCGCCGCCCCCGCACGGGGGTGGCTGTCATCAAGTTGTCGCGCTCCGGGCTCACGGGCCCGGGCGCATCACAAGCTTTTCTACAAGAGGAAATCCGCAATGGCCTATACCGCCACTGACGTGAAGAACCTGCGCGAGCGCACCGGCGCCGGCATGATGGACTGCAAGAAGGCTCTCGACGAGACCGGCGGCGACATGGAAGCTGCCGTCGACAGCCTGCGCGCCAAGGGCCTTGCCGCAGTTGCCAAGAAGTCCAGCCGCACTGCGGCCGAGGGTCTCGTCGGCGTCGCCGTTTCGGGCACCAAGGGCGTGGCCGTGGAAGTCAACTCGGAGACGGACTTCGTCGCCAAGAACGACCAGTTCCAAGACTTCGTCCGCAACACGACTCAGGTCGCGCTCGATACGGGTACGTCGGACGTCGAGGCCCTCAAGGCCTCGGCCTATCCGGGCGGCGGCACGGTCACGGACACGCTGACCAACAACGTCGCGACGATCGGCGAGAACCAGCAGGTTCGCCGCATCAAGCAGGTCGCGGTGTCGCAGGGCATCGTCGTGCCTTACATGCACAATGCGGCCGCGCCGAACCTCGGCAAGATCGGCGTGCTCGTCGCGCTCGAATCGGAAGCCGGTGCCGACGTGCTCGAGCCGCTGGGCAAGCAGATCGCCATGCACATCGCCGCGGCCTTCCCGCTGGCGCTGAACGCTGAAGATCTCGACGCCGACACCCTGGCCCGCGAGCGCAAGATCGCGGCCGAGAAGGCAGCCGAGAGCGGCAAGCCCGCCGAGGTCCAGGCCAAGATGGTCGACGGCGCCGTGGCGAAGTATGCCAAGGACAACGCGCTGCTCTCGCAGCTGTTCGTCATCGACAACAAGACCCCGATCGCTCAGGTCGTCGAGCAGGCCGGCAAGGCCGCCGGCACCAAGATCGTGCTCAAGGACTACGTCCGCTTCCAGCTCGGCGAAGGCATCGAGAAGGAAGTCAGCGACTTCGCGGCCGAAGTCGCCGCGGCTGCCGGTCTGAACTGATCGCGCACCCTCTCCGTTCCGCTTCGGCGGAGCGGGGAGGGGCCATCGGGCCTTGCGGGGTCCGTCGCCTCCCTCGCTCTGCGCCGGGGAGGATTTTTTACGCCCAGCGCGCACTTGGCAGCCCCCCGCTTAGGGTTATAAGGGCCGCCTTCCCGCCAAACGGACGCTTTTGCACCCATGAGCTCGCCCAGCTACAAACGCATCCTGCTAAAGCTCTCCGGCGAAGTCCTGATGGGTAACCAGCAGTACGGCATCGACCCGGAGTTCGTCGCCGAGCTCGCGCTGGAAGTAAAGCAGGCCAAGGATAGCGGCCTCGAGGTCTGCCTGGTCATCGGCGGCGGCAACATCTTCCGCGGCATGGCCGGCGCGGCCAAGGGCATGGACCGCGCCCAGGCCGACTACATGGGCATGCTGGCGACGGTAATGAACGCGCTCGCCATGCAGAATGCGCTCGAGCAGATCGGCGTACAGACGCGTGTGCAGTCGGCCGTACAGATGGACGCGGTCTGCGAGCCGGTGATCCGCCGCCGCGCCGAGCGCCATCTGGAGAAGGGCCGCGTGGTGATCTTCGCCGCCGGCGTCGGCGCGCCTTACTTCACCACCGACAGCGGCGCTGCGCTGCGCGCGGCCGAGATGCGCTGCGACGCCTTGCTCAAGGGCACCAGCGTCGATGGCGTCTACGATGCCGATCCCAAGACCGATCCAAACGCGAAGCGTTACGATGCAGTCGATTACGACACGGTCTTGGCAAACAATCTCAAGGTCATGGACGCCTCGGCCGTGGCGCTGTGCCGCGACAACAACATTCCGATCGTCGTGTTCTCGATCCGCGAGAAGGGCAATCTTGCCCGCGTTCTCGTTGGCGAGGGCGTACAGACGATCGTGCAGAAGGGAGCCTGAACATGGCCAAGTACGACAAAGCGGATCTCGAGCGCCGCATGAAGGGCGCCGTCGAAGCGCTGCGGCATGACCTTTCGGGCCTGCGTACCGGGCGTGCGAACACCGCGCTGCTCGATCCGATCACGGTCACGGTCTATGGTTCGCAGATGCCGCTGAACCAGGTGGCGACGGTTTCCGCGCCCGAGCCGCGGCTGCTGTCGGTGCAGGTCTGGGACAAGACCAACATCGGCCCCGTCGAAAAGGCGATCCGTTCGGCCGGCCTCGGGCTGAATCCGATCAACGATGGCAACAACATCCGCCTGCCGATCCCCGATCTGACCGAGGACCGTCGCAAGGAACTTGCCAAGCTCTCGCATCAATATGCTGAAAAGGCTCGTGTTGCGATCCGCAACGTCCGCCGCGACGGCATGGATGCGCTCAAGGCCGACGAGAGCAAGAAGGAAATCGCCGAGGACGAGCGCAAGCGCGGCGAGGCCGAGGTCCAGAAGCTGACCGACGACCAGATCAAGGCGCTCGACGAGGTCGCGGCGCAGAAGGAAAAAGAAATCCTCACCCAGTGATCCTTCGTCAAGCTCAACAAGAGCCGAAGGGAGGGGCCGTGACCACCGCGAAGCATGTCGCGATCATCATGGACGGCAACGGGCGCTGGGCGAAGAAACGCCATCTGCCGCGCGTCGTCGGCCATCAGCGTGGTGTCGAGGCCGTGCGCAAGCTCGTTCGGGCCGCGCGCGCGATGGGGCTCGAAGCGCTGACTCTCTATGCCTTCTCGACCGAGAACTGGCGGCGGCCCGAGGACGAGATCTCGGCGCTGATGGGGCTGCTCAAGCGCTTCATCCTGAGCGATCTCGAAGAATTCGCCGCGGATAATGTGCGGCTCAAGATTATCGGCGATTACAAGGCTTTACCGGTCGATATTGTAGAGCTGATCGAGGGCGCGGTCGCGCGTACCGCGAGCAATACCGGCTCGACCCTGGCGGTCGCGCTCAACTATGGCGCGCAGGACGAGATCGCCCGCGCCGCGCGCGCCGCAGCGGCCAAGGGCGAGATCACGCCCGAGACGATCGCGGCCGAGCTCGACACCGCCGACTTGCCACCGCTCGACCTGCTTATCCGCACGTCCGGCGAGATTCGGCTGTCGAACTTCCTGCTGTGGCAGGCGGCCTACGCGGAGATGTGGTTCACCGAGGTGCTCTGGCCCGATTTCACCCCCGCGCATCTCGAAGAGGCGCTGGCCGCCTTTGCCGATCGGGAGCGTCGTTATGGAGGGCGCTGACCGCAAGGCCAAGGGCGCGTCCGATCTCGGCGTGCGCGCGGCTTCGGCCGTGGTCATGCTCGCGGTTGCGGGCGTGGCGCTGTGGCTGGGCGGCACTGTCTGGTCGGTCTTCGTCCTGGCGATCGCCGCGGGCGTCATGTGGGAATGGTCGCGGCTGACCTTGCGGATGACCGACAAGGTCGCGCCGCGGGTGATCTGGATACTCGTCGGCATCGTCTACATTACGGTTGCCGCGCGGATGCTCGAATATGTCCGCGGGCTCGAGCCCGATGGGCTGGTCGGGACCTTGGCGATCGTTGCGGCGGTGATCGCGGTCGACGTCGGCGCCTATTTCGCCGGCCGTTCGATTGGCGGCCCGAAGATCGCCCCCAAGATCAGCCCGTCGAAGACATGGGCGGGGCTCGGCGGTGGCATCGTCGGCGCGACCTTGCTGCTTGCGGCCTACTTCCATCAGACGACCGGTACGCCGAGCGCCGCGATCACCGCCGGGCCGGTCATCGCCGTGATTGCCCAGGCCGGCGACTTCTTCGAGAGCTGGATGAAGCGCCGCGCCGGGGTCAAGGATTCGAGCGCGCTGATCCCGGGCCATGGGGGCCTGTTCGATCGCGTCGACGGCCTGCTGGCCGTGCTTTTCCTGGCGGGAATCCTTCACGCCTTGGGTATGATGTGAAAATGCGCAAGATCTCGATCCTCGGTGCGACCGGCTCGATCGGCGCTTCCACGCTCGATCTGATCCGCCGCGCGCCGCTCGACTGGAAGGTCGTTGCGCTGACCGCCAACGGCAACGTCACCGAATTGGCCAAGCTCGCGCGCGAGTTCGGTGCCGAGATCGCGGTCACCGCCGACGCCGCCTGCCTGCACGACCTGCGCGAGGCACTCGCCGGTAGCGGCATCGAAGCCGCGGGCGGCCCCGCCGCGCTGGTCGAGGCGGCATCGCGACAGGTCGACATCACGATCGCCGCGATCGTCGGCTGCGCGGGCCTCGCCCCGACCATGGCGGCGATCGAGCAGGGCGGTACGATCGGCCTCGCCAACAAGGAAGCGCTGGTCTCGGCCGGTGACGTCATGACCTCGGCCGTGGCGCGCCATGGCGCCACCCTGCTGCCCGTCGATTCCGAGCACAACGCGATCTTCCAGTGTCTGGCGGGCAACGATCCTGCGCATGTCCGTTCGATCACCCTGACCGCGAGCGGCGGCCCGTTCCGCGACTGGTCGCTTGAGCAACTCGTCGGCGCTACGCCCGCCCAGGCGGTCAGGCACCCGAACTGGGACATGGGTGCCAAGATCAGCGTCGACAGCGCGACCATGTTCAACAAGGGCCTCGAACTGATCGAGGCGCATCACCTGTTTCCGGTGGGGCTCGATAAGCTGCGCATCATCGTCCACCCGCAGTCGGTGGTGCACTCGATGGTCGAATACCGCGACGGCTCGACCCTGGCGCAGCTCGGCCCCTCGGACATGCGCGTGCCGATCGCCTCGGTGCTGGCCTGGCCGCAGCGGATCGAGACGCCGCTGGCACCGCTCGATCTCGCCGCGATCGGTGAGCTGAGCTTCCGTGCGCCGGACGAAACGCGCTTTCCCGCCACTCGGCTCGCGCGGCAGGCCGCCGAGGCGGGCGGGGCGATCCCGGCCGTGCTCAACGCCGCCAACGAGATCGCCGTCGCTGCCTTTCTCGCCGGTCAGATTGGGTTCACGCGCATCGCCGCACATGTCGAGGACGTGCTTTCGTGCTATGCCCCGCCTGCGCCTGCCTGTCTCGCCGACGTTATCGCGGTGGACGCCGAGGCGCGCGACCGTGCCAGAGACCTGATTAACTCGGCGCCGATGGAGCCTGCCTGACTTGAGCCATTCCCCCTCGCTGCTGCTGACCCTGCTCGCCTTCGTCCTGGTGCTGGGGCCGCTCGTGCTGATCCACGAGCTCGGCCACTATCTGGTCGGCCGCTTCTTCGGTGTGAAGGCCGAGGCCTTCTCGATCGGCTTCGGCAAGGAGATCGCGGGCTGGACCGACCGGCGTGGTACGCGCTGGAAGCTCTCGGTGCTGCCGCTGGGCGGTTACGTCCAGTTCGCCGGTGACATGAATGCGGCCTCGATGCCCGATGCCAATGCCGCCGACGGATTGACTCCGGCCGAGCGCGCACAACTGTTCCAATCGAAGCCGCTCTGGCAGCGCGCGCTGATCGTCGCGGCCGGGCCGGTGACCAACCTGGTCTTCGCGATCGCGATCTTCGCCGCGTTCAACCTGGCCTATGGCAAGGTCGTGGCGACGCCCGAAATCGGTCTTTTCGCCCCCAATTCGACCGCGCAGGCAGCGGGCCTGCGGCTGGGCGACCGCATCGTCGCGATCGACGGTCACACGATCGAGAGCTTCACCGAAATTCCCGAATACGTCGTGCCCTATCCGGGCAAGACTGTCACCCTGGTGGTCGCGCGCGAGGGCCGCCAAATGACGCTGCCCGTGCCCGTGCAGGAGCGGATCGAGCGCGACAAGTTCGGCAACGAGGCGCGCATCGGCCGGATCGGCATCGCCGCCGGCAAGGGCCGGATCGTGCCGGTCGGACCGGGGGAGGCCGTGTCGCTGGCGGTCGATCAGACCGCGGGTATCATCCGCATGACGGTGACCGGCATCGGCCAGATCTTCGCCGGCGATCGTTCGGTCAAGGAACTCGGCGGGCCGATCAAGATCGCCAAGTATTCGGGCGAGCAATTGAGCCTGGGCTGGCAGAAATTCGTCAGTTTCGTCGCGCTGATCTCAATTAATTTGGCATTCATCAACTTGCTGCCAATTCCTGCCCTCGACGGCGGGCACCTGGCTTTCTACGCAGCGGAAGCGGTGCGCCGGAAGCCGTTGGGTCTCCGCAGTCAGGAATGGGCGTTCCGCACGGGCATGGCTTTGGTCCTGGCCCTGATGCTGTTCGTTACGATCAACGATCTGGCCGGACTGCCGCTTTTCGGTGGCTGAGCCGGTCTGGCCGGTGGAGAACTTGCAACTGACAGCCCTCGATACCGACTGACTGCTTGATTGGCCGGGCGCCATCGGGCAGAGGGCTGCGACTGCCTGCGGGAGCGGTAGCGCGGTCGGGTGGGAGGACTGCCTTTTGCCGCAATGTTTCGGACTATTGCCGAACTGTGACGGGATTTAGCGTGTCGATGATGGGAATGACGATGGTTCGCAGCCTTGATTATCGCCGCGCGTCCGGTTTGGCGGCGGCGCTTCTGGGGACCACGATCCTGGCGGGGCAGCCTGTCTACGCCCAGGCTGCGAACACGGCGCCACGCGCTCCGGCTCGCGCCGCAGCGCCGGCGCGTCCTGCGGCGCCCGCACCTGTCGTCGTACCGCCCGCGCCGGGCGAGGCCGCGATGCCGATCACGACGCTGACCGTGGTCGGCTCGCAGCGGCTCGAGCCCGACACGATCCTGTCCTACGTCAAGCTGCGCGTTGGCCAGCCCTATACGCAGACCGCGGCCGACCAGGCGCTCAAGGACCTCTTCGCCACCGAGCTCTTCTCCGACGCGCAGGTGCGCAACGACAACGGCAACGTCGTCATCCAGGTGAAGGAAAACCCGGTCGTCAACCGGATCATCCTGGAGGGCAACAAGCGCATCAAGGACGAGAAGATCCTGCCCGAGATCAAGGTCTCGCCGCGCCAGATCTTCACGCGTTCCAAGGTCCGTGCCGACGTGGCGCGCATCATCGAGCTCTACAAGCGCCAGGGCCGCTTCGCCGCCACGGTCGAGCCGAAGATGGTCAGCCTCGAGCAGAACCGCGTCGACATCGTCTTCGAGATCACCGAGGGGCCCAAGTCCAAGGTCCGCCAGATCAACATCATCGGCAACGAGAAGTTCTCCGACGGCGATCTGCGCGGCGAGATGGTCACCAAGCAGGCGCGCTTCACCCGCCTGTTCTCTTCGGGCACCAGTTACGATCCCGATCGCATGGCCTTCGACCAGCAGAAGCTGCGCCAGTTCTACCTGACCCAGGGCTATGCCGACTTCCGTGTGGTTTCGGGCGTGGCCGAGCTGACGCCTGACAAGAAGGACTTCATCATCACTTACGTGGTGGAGGAAGGCGAGCGCTACAAGTTCGGCGACGTCAAGGTCGACAGCCAGCTGCGCGACTTCGACGGCGAGCAGCTCGCCAAGCAGCTGCCGATGAAGGCGGGCGATTGGTACAACGCCAAGTTGGTGGAAGACACCATCGAGAAGCTCAACGAGACCGCCGGCGCCTTCGGCTATGCTTTCGCGGACGTGCGGCCGGACTATGCGCGCTCCAAGGAAGACCTGACGATGGGCGTCACCTTCCAGATCCAGGAAGCGCCGCGCGTCTATGTCGAGCGGATCGACGTCAACGGCAACACGCTGACCCAGGACAAGGTCGTGCGTCGCGAGTTCCGTATCGCCGAGGGCGATGCGTTCAATTCGCTCCAGGTCAAGCGTTCGAGCGCGCGCATCAAGTCGCTCGGCTACTTCCAGGAGAAGTTCGAGGTCGAGCAGAAGCCGGGTTCGGCGCCAGACCGTATCGTGCTCGAAGCCAACGTCGAGGAAAAGCCGACCGGCGAGCTCCAGCTTTCGGCCGGCTTCTCGTCAATCGAGAGCTTCATCTTCCAGGCTTCGGTCCAGCAGCGCAATTTCCGCGGCCGCGGCCAGACGATCGGTCTGTCGGGCTCCTATTCGCGCTATTCGAAGTCGATCGAGACGAGCTTCACCGAGCCCTACGTGTTCGACAAGAACGTCTCGGCCTCGGTCTCGATCTACCGCCGCGACTACAACAGCTTCAACTTCGCCAATTCGGATCGCCGCACGACCTACGAGCAGGCGACCACGGGTATGCAGCTGCGCGCGGGCGTGCCGCTGACCGAATACCTGACCGCCGTGGCGAGCTACACGCTGAACTACGACGACATTTCGCTCGATCGCAATCAGTTCTACACCGATCGCCTTAGCGCGGGGAATTTCCGCTGCGACCCGCTCCTCGCGGGCCGATATCTCTGCGAGGCCATCGGCAAACGCACGAGTTCTATCGTCGGCCTGTCGGTGATCTATGACAAGCTCGACAACCGCGTGCGCCCGTCGCGCGGCTTGCTCGCATCGACGAGCGTGGACTTCGCAGGCCTCGGTGGCTCGGTTCGCTACGCGCGCATGCGCGCCAATGCCGCGCACTACTGGCCGGTGGGCAAGGGCTTCATCTTCTCGATCTCGGGCGAGGGCGGCATCATCAAGTCGCTCGACAACAGCGGCAACGCTGCGCTGGGTATCGACGACGTCCGTCTGACCGACCGCTTCTACCTCGGCGAGCCGCAGATGCGGGGCTTCGACATCCGCGGCATCGGTCCGCGCGTCATCCGCAAGTTCTACACCGACACCAATGCCAACGGCATCAACGAGGACGGCGAGTTCTCGGCCGACCGCAATGACTGGGTCGATGACGCGCTGGGCGGCAAGTACTACTATCAGGCGCGTGCCGAACTCGAGATCCCGCTGGGTTCGGGTGCGCGCGAACTCGGCCTGAGGCCCTCGATCTTCGCCGACGTCGGCGCGGTTTGGGGCGTGCGTCGTCCGCTGACCGACGATTTCAAGACCGACCAGTTCATCCCGAGCCGCGACGCCAACGGCATTCCGCAGTATACGGTGATCTGCAACGGTTCGGCCACGCTCGTTTCGAGCGCCAACGGCGCGCCGGCCAGCAATCCGTCCTGCGTCGCCTCGGGCGACGGCGTTACCGCCGCGGGCAGCACGATCCCTGCCTACAAGGAGTTCTTCCTGGGCAACACCTGGAAGCCGCGTCTTGCCATCGGCATCGGCGTCAACTGGAATTCACCCTTCGGCCCCTTCCGCATCGACTTCTCGAAGGTCATCCTGAAGCAGGAAGGCGACGATCCAAAGACTTTCACTTTCAACGTGGGAACCCAATTCTGATGAAGACCCTTCTCAAGTCCGTTGCCGCGGCCGGTCTGATGCTCGCCGTCGCTTCGCCCGCTCTCGCCCAGGCCCAGGCCGCCGCCGGTCCGCTCGTTCCGGGTCTGGCGGTTGCCGATCTCGACGGCGTCGTCGCCAACTCGAACGCCTATCGCACCGCGCAGACGCAGCGTCCGACCACCTACAAGCCCCAGCTCGACCAGGCCGAGGCGCGCCGCAAGGCGATCGTCGCGCAGGTGACTCCGCTGGTCGACAAGTTCAACAAGGACCGTGCCCTGCCGAGCCCCAATCAGGCGGCGCTGCAGACCCAGGCTCAGCAGATCCAGCAGATCCAGCAGTCGGGCGAGCAGGAACTGCGCACGATCCTGCAGCCGGTCGGCCTGTCCGAAGCCTACGTTCAGGAGCAGATCGCCGACAAGCTCGACGCCGCGGTGAAGGCCGCCATGGCGAAGAAGAAGATCTCGCTGCTGCTCTCGCCCCAGGCCGTGACCGCGTTCAACAACAACGGTTACAACCTGAGCCAGGATATCGTGAACGAGCTAAACACGCTGATCCCTTCGGCCACGCTCGTCCCGCCCGCGGGCTGGGAGCCGCGCGAAGTCCGCGAGCAGCGCGCGCAGCAGCAGGCTGCTCAGGGCCAGCAGGGCGCTGCGCCGGCGCAGCCGGCCAAGCCGACCACCACGACGCAGCCCTCGGGTCGCTGAGGTCGGGGACCGGGGAATGGCTGAAGAAAAGAAGGCTGCCGAGGCGCCTGCCTACGATATCGTGAAGATCCTGAACGCGCTGCCGCATCGCTATCCGCTGCTGCTCGTCGACAAGGTCCTCTCGCTCGAGATCGGCGAAGAGATTCGCGCGATCAAGGCGGTCACTTTCAACGAGCAGTTCTTCCAGGGTCATTTCCCCGGCCGCCCGATCATGCCCGGCGTCCTCCAGATCGAGGCGCTGGCCCAGGCTGCGGCGATCCTGGCGATCGAGACGCTCGAACTCGCGGGTTCGGGCAAGCTCGTCTATTTCATGGCGATCGAAGAAGCGAAGTTCCGCAACCCCGTCGAGCCGGGCTGCCTGCTCGAACTCAACGTGGGCTTCGTCCAGAAGCGCGCGCGTGTGTGCAAGTTCTGGGGCAAGGCTTCGGTCGACGGCAAGGTCACCTGCGAAGTGCAGTTCACCGCGATGGTGGCCGACCCGCCTTCCTGACGAGCGTCGCGGGAACGTCCGTTCCCGCAACTCGGCTGTCAGGCTGGACAAACAGGCGAAGCGTCGCTATGCGCGCCGCTTCCATTCAGGCCGGTCGGAACCGGTCGCAACGAAAGCGAATGCGATGAAGAGCGGAATCCACCCCGACTATCACATGATCAAGGTCCAGATGACCGACGGCACCGTGTTCGAGACGCGCTCGACCTGGGGCAAGGAAGGCGACACGCTGGCGCTGGAAATCGATCCGACCTCGCACCCGGCCTGGACCGGCGGCAAGGCGCAGCTTCAGGACGGCGGCCGTGTTGCCCAGTTCAACAAGCGCTTCGGTGGGCTCACGCTCAAGAAGGACTGATTCGGGCTCATCGCCGGATATCACGAAGAGGGCGGTCCCGCGGGGCCGCCCTTTTGCGTTGGGCGTTTCGCATGCGATGCCGGCGATGTGCGAAAACTCACGCGGCGGCTGTGTCGTGAATCACAGATGTGGTCGCCGAGATCGGTCAAACCATCGGCAAGGCCCGGCGGTGCAGCATCGCAGGGCTGGGGCACGCAGCGTAGCGACAGCGCGTTGTGCAGAGGCCGGACGGGGTGGCGCTTTCCGATCGCCGCGACATTCCGTCCGGCCTTTAGCGTTTGCCTGTCGGAGCGCTGCGCGCTCAGCCCCAGGGGCGCTCGCGATACCAGCGCGTGATCACGTATTTGCGCCCCGCACGAACCTTCATGCCATGGTGGAGACTTGCGGGATTGACCATGCCGTCGGGGCGGCGGTTGTTCCAGATCAGCAGCTTGCCGCGTTCGGGCTGAACGGTCTTGTCGAGCCACTTGAACCGCGTCGCGCCGCCAGCCTCGACGTCGTTGAGGTAGATCATGAAGGTCCAGGTGCGCTGGCCTGGGACGGCGCAATGGATCTGGTAGTCGGTGCCGTTGGGCTCGAAATAGTCGGTGTGCGGCTTGAATTCCTGCCCGACGTCGTAGCGCTGGCCTTGCAGCGGCTCGCCATGGGCCGGATGAATCCCCGATATGTGGCCGAGCAGCCGGTCCAGCCCCGCGACGATCGGGTCCGATGCGTCGAGGTCGCAAGTCGAACTCGTGCGGAACAGGTCGTCGCCGTTGTCGTCGGCTATGGTCGAGGGGCGGTGTTGCGCCTCGATCCGCTCGACCAGCGCATCGCACGAGGCGGCATCGAGGAAATTGCGGTACTGGTAGAGCTCGAGCCGCGGCGAGGGCACGCGCTGCATGTTGGGAAACGAGAGCAGGTGCTCTGCCGATGATTCGCCCGGTCCGGTCATAGAGAGCGGTCATAAGCGGACGCGCGGCAGAAGAAAATCGGGGCGGAGCCCGCGCGGCGCAATTTTCGCTTCCCAATTCGAAGCGCTTGTGCAAATGCGCGCTCCCACCCGATGGCTCGGTCGAGCCTAGTGGTGACAGCGCCTTGTGCGCGATTTTGTGGCGATCGTAGCTCAGTTGGTTAGAGCGCCGGTTTGTGGTACCGGAGGTCGAGGGTTCGAACCCCTTCGATCGCCCCATTTCTCTCCTTTCTGCTCGGGCATTTCGGCGGGGTGTAAGCGCGCCTTGCCCCTTGCCCGAGGCGGCCTGCGCTGCCAAAAGCGCCGCGATCATGCACGGCTTCGCCAATCCCGCCCGTTTCCTGCGTATTGCGCGCTGGCTCATGCCTTTGCTGCTGATCTCGGGCGTCGTTCTGGCGGCCGGCTCGCTGGCCTGGGGCCTGTTCTTCGCTCCGGCCGAAGGCCTGCAGGGCGAGACCGTGCGCATCCTCTACGTCCACGTGCCGTCGGCCTGGCTGGGCATGGGCGGTTGGACCGCGATCGCCGTCGCCAGCCTCGTCGAACTCGTGTGGCGCCACCCGCTCGCCGGCATCGGCGCGCGCGCGATCGCGGTGCCCGGCGCCGTCTTCACCGCGCTGTGCCTCGTCACCGGCTCGCTCTGGGGCCGACCGGCCTGGGGCACCTGGTGGGTATGGGACGGGCGCCTCACCTCGATGCTCGTCCTGCTGTTCCTCTACTTCGGCTATGCCGCGCTCGCCCAGGCGGCGAGCGGCGAGGGGCAGGGCAATTCGCGCGTGCCCGCCGTGTTCGGCCTCGTCGGCGCGGTGAACATCCCGATCATCCACTATTCGGTGCTGTGGTGGAACAGCCTGCACCAGCCGCCTTCGATCTCCGTGGGCAAGTCGGCCATGGCGCTCGACTTCCTCGTTCCATTGTTGATCGCGACCTTGGGCTTCTCGCTGATCTTCGGCGGCGTCGTGCTCGCGCGGATGCGCGCGATCCTTGCCGACATCCAGGCCGAGGCGCGCTTGCGCCGCAAGGCGGGAGGGCTGGCCTGATGCGCGAAGCGATGGATCCCTGGACCTTCATATGGGCCGCCTATGCGATCGGCGTCGGCGGCACCGTGGCGATGATCGCCTGGAGCCTGATCTCGATGCGCGCGGCCGAGCGCCGGCGCGAGCGGAGCCGTGAGCGATGACTACGCAAACTGCCGGCATCAAAGCCAAGCACCAGCGGCTGGTGCTCGTCGTCATCGCGCTCGTCGCGCTGATCGGCGCGGCCTTGCTGGCGATCTGGGGTCTGCGTTCGCAGGCCAGCTATTTCTACGTGCCGAGCGACATCGTCGCGGCCCGGCCCGATCCCGACCGCGGTGTGCGCCTGGGCGGCATGGTCGAGAAGGGCTCGCTCAAGACCGAGCCCGACGGCGTGACGATCGCTTTCGTCGTCCACGACGGCAAGGCGCGCGTGCCGGTGCGGTTCAAGGGCATCGTGCCCTCGTTGTTCGTCGAGGGCTCGGGCGTCGTCGCCGAGGGCAAGCTCGCCGCCAACGGCACCTTCATCGCCGACAACCTCCTCGCCAAGCATGACGAGAAGTACGTTCCGCGCGAGATGAAGGAAATGACCGAGGCGCAAGCCAAACAGGTGGTGGCCGAAACGCAATGATCGCCGAATTCGGCCTTGCCGCGCTCTGGCTCGCGGCCGCCCTCGCGGGCCTGCAACTCCTCGCCGGCGCGCTCGGCCTGACCCGCGGCGGCGCGGCGCTGGGCGCGATCGTGCGCCCCGTCGCGATCGTCCAGGGCCTGCTGGCGCTGATCGCCTTCGTCGCGCTGATCGTGCTGTTCTGCCAGACCGACCTGTCGGTGAAGCTCGTGGCGATGAACTCGCATTCGGCCAAGCCGCTGATCTACAAGTTCGCCGGCACCTGGGGCAACCACGAGGGCTCGATGCTGCTCTGGGTGACCGTCATGGGCCTGGCCGGCAGCTTCGTTGCGCTGGTCGAGCGGCGTCTACCCGAGCCGACTATGCTCGCGACCCTGGCCGGCCAGGCCTTCGTCAGCCTGGGCTTCTATGCCTTCCTGCTGCTGTCCTCGAACCCGTTCGAGCGGATGCCGCAGGTGCCGACCGAGGGGCAGGGGCTCAACCCGCTGCTCCAGGACATGGGCCTCGCCTTCCACCCGCCGACGCTCTACGTCGGCTATGTCGGGCTCTCGATCGCCTTCAGCTTCGCGATCGGCGCGCTGATCACGCGCGAGGTCGGCCCGGCCTTCGCCCGCGCCATGCGGCCCTGGGTGCTCGGCGCCTGGATCTTCCTCACGCTCGGCATCACCGCCGGCTCCTACTGGGCCTATTACGAGCTCGGCTGGGGCGGCTGGTGGTTCTGGGATCCGGTCGAGAACGCCTCGCTGATGCCCTGGCTCGCGGCGACGGCGCTGCTGCATTCGGTATCGGTCCTCGCCGCGCGCAACGCGCTGCGGGCCTGGACGATCATGCTGGGCGTGGTCGCCTTCTCGATGTCGATGGTCGGCACCTTCCTCGTGCGCTCGGGTATCCTGACCTCGGTCCACGCTTTCGCGGTCGATCCCGAGCGCGGCTCCTTCATCCTGATCCTGCTGGCGATCTACATCGGCGGCGCGCTGACCCTGTTCGCCGTGCGCGCCGGCTCCGTGAGCGAGGGCGAACGCTTCGCCCCGGTCAGCCGCGAGGGCGCGTTGGTGTTCAACAACGTCATGCTCTCGGCCGTGCTTGGCATCGTCCTGTTCGGCACGCTCTATCCGCTCGTGGCCGAGGCGATGGGCGCCAAGGTCTCGGTCGGGCCGCCATACTTCAACCCGATGAGTGCGCTGTTCGTCGTGCCGATGCTGCTGGTCATGGCGGTTGGTCCGCTGCTGCGCTGGCGGCGCGATGGCTTCGCACGCGTGCGCGCCATTCTCGTCATTCCTGCGCTGCTGGTCGTCCTGGCGGCGATCGGCGTCGCGGCCTGGGGCGGGATCGGCGTGCTGCCCTTCATCGGCCTGACGCTTGCGGGCGGGCTGGCCGTCGCGAGCCTGCTGCCCCTGCGCGGCCGCAGCCTGCGCCGCACGCCGCTGGCGACCTGGGGCATGGTCGTCGCACACCTGGGCGTCGCGGTCGCGCTGTTCGGCATGGCCAGCGAGAGCGCCTTCTCGGTCGAGAAACTCGTCGCCGCGCGCGTCGGCGACACCACCGCCGTCGGACCGTGGCAGATCACGCTCAAGCGCGTCCGTCCCGTCGCAGGCCCGAACTGGACGGCGCTCGAGGCGGATCTCGACGCTTCCTATGACGGCGGCAAGGCGACCGCGGTCCATCCGCAAGCGCGCTTCTTCTGGTCGCCGCCGCAGCCGACCAGCGAATCCGCGCTTCTGACGCGCTGGAACGGACAGCTCTATGCCGTGCTCGGCGAAGAGGCGGACGATGGCCGCTGGCAACTGCGCCTCTGGTGGAAGCCCTTCGTCACGATGATCTGGTTCGGCGGGCTGATGATCGGCCTGGGCGGCCTGCTCGCGCTGCTCGGCCGTGTCGCCAGCGACCTCAAGCGCTACGTGGCGCGTGGCAAGATCGCTTATCGCCGCGAGAGGCAGGGGCGATGACCGATACCACCGCATCTCCGAAACCGCGCCGCTGGGCGATCTGGCTGCCGCTTGGGGTGTTCCTCGGCTTCGTCTGCCTCGTGCTGTTCGGGCTGTTTCGCCCGGCCGATCGCGAGGTGGCGAGCGCCATGGTCGGCAAGCCGCTGCCCGCGTTCGACCTGCCCGCCGCAACCGCCGACAAGCCGGGGCTAGCGCAGACGGACTTCATCGCGGGCGGCAAGCCGCGGCTGCTCAACGTCTTCGCCTCGTGGTGCATTCCCTGTGCGGTCGAGGCGCCGCAGCTCGACCAGCTTGCGAAGATGGGTATCGAGATCAACGGCATCGCCATCCGCGACCACCGCGAGGACGTGACCGCGTTCCTCGCCCGCAACGGCAATCCCTTCACCCGCATCGGCGCCGACGACGTCAGCAAGGTGCAGATGGCGATGGGGTCCTCGGGCGTGCCCGAAACCTTCGTGATCGATGGCAAGGGCGTGATCCGCTATCAGCACATCGGCGAGATCCGCGCCGACCAGATGCCGCTGATTCTCGAAAAGCTGAAGGAGGCGGAACAGTGAAGCGTCTGCTGATCCTGCTGCTGATGATCTTTGCCGCGCCGGCCTTCGCGCAGGATACCATGCCGCCGGCGCCCTATGCCTATCGCCAGCTCGACAACCCTGCGCAGGAGGAAAAGGCGCAGGCGCTGATGGAAACACTGCGCTGTCTCAAGTGCCAGAGCCAGTCGATCGCCGATTCGGACGCGCCGATGGCCGGCGACATGCGCAGCCAGGTCCGCGAGCGCATCGCCGCCGGCGAGGATCCCGAAGCGATCCGCGCCTGGCTGGTCGAGCGGTATGGCGACTACGTCAGTTATGCTCCGCGTGTGACCGCGCTGACCTGGCCGCTGTTCATCCTGCCGATCGTTTTGCTGGTGCTCGCCTCGCTGCTGCTGAGCCGGCGTTTCCGCAAGGAGGGCACGGAATGAGCTGGCTCTGGGCTCTTGTTCTCGCGATCCTCGCGCTTGCGCTGATCCTGCTGCTGCTGCGTTGGTTCGGCCAGCCGCGTGCGGGCTGGGAAGCGATCGCCGCGGCGCTGCTGCTGGGGATCGCCGGCTATGGCCTGCAGGGGCATCCCGGCATGCCGGGCGCGCCCAAGGCCTCCGCCGAAACCAGCGCGCCCAATTCCCCCGAACTGGTCGAGGCTCGCAAGGCGCTCGCGGGCGGGGGAGCAGGCGGAGAAACCAACAACAAGTGGAGTATCATCGCCGATGCTCTGGCGCGGCACGGTCAATATGCCGACGCGGCAGGTGTGTTGCTGGGCGCGGTCGACAAGAACCCGCGCGACGCCGACGCCTGGCTGGCTCTGGCCAATGCGCTCGTCGGTCATGCCGAAGGCTCGCTCTCGCCGGCCGCGCTCTTCGCGTTTCGCAATGCCGCGACGGTCGCGCCCGAGCATCCGGGACCCCCGTTCTTTCTCGGCCTGGCCATGGCGCAATCGGGGCGCTTCGACGAGGCACGGACGATCTGGACCGAACTCCTCGCCAGGACGCCGCCCGACGCTCCCTGGCGCCCGGATCTCGTCGACAAGCTCCAGCGGCTCGACATGATCGTCGCGCGGCAGAACGCCATGCAAGGCATGCCCGTGGGTCAGCCTGGAACAATGCCCTAAAAAACGGGTTTCTCACGCCGATTGCGGGGGACTTCGCTTGCTGCTAAGCGCCGCCTCCTTGCCGCGTTGCGGCATGGAAACAAGTCGCGACAGGGCGCTGGCATGAGCGAATCGATTTCGAACGACGCGGGTGCCAATGCCGATGGGGAGGGGGCGTCAGCATCGCCGACACCCGCCGTCGCGCATCATGGACATCACGAACACCATGGCGGCGCGCTGAAGCTCGCCGTCGGCGCTATCGGCGTCGTCTTCGGCGACATCGGCACGAGCCCGCTCTATGCGATGCGCGACACCTTCGCGGGCCATCACCGCCTGCCGCTCGATCCGCTGCACATCTACGGCATCGTCAGCCTGATGTTCTGGTCGATGATGGTCATCGTGACGCTCAAATACGTCACGGTCATCATGCGTGCCGACAACCGTGGCGAGGGCGGCAGCCTGGCGCTGCTGGCGCTGATCAACAAACACTCGGGCGTCAAGAAATGGTCGGGCGGGATCGTTCTGCTCGGGATCTTCGCGACTTCGCTGTTCTACGGCGACTCGATGATCACGCCGGCGGTCTCGGTGCTTTCGGCGATCGAGGGTCTGGCAGTCTATCAGCCGCATCTCGGCCCGGCGGTCGTGCCGCTGGTCGTCGGCATCCTCATCTTCCTGTTCATGATCCAGAGCCGCGGCACGGCCAAGGTCGCCGCCTTCTTCGGCCCGATCATGCTCGTCTACTTCGCCGTGATCTCGGTGCTCGGCGTGATCTCGATCGCGGCGATGCCTGAGGTGATCTCGGCCCTGAGCCCCCATCACGCGGTGACGATGTTCGTCCAGGACCCCTGGCGCGGCTTCCTGGCGATGGGTTCGGCCGTGCTCGCGGTGACGGGCGCGGAAGCGCTCTATGCCGACATGGGCCACTTCGGCCGCAAGCCGATCCGCATCTCGTGGCTCGCCTTCGTGCTGCCGGCGCTGGTGCTCAACTACCTGGGCCAGGCCTCGCTGCTGCTGCGCACCCCTGATGCCCTGGCCAGCCCGTTCTACCTGCTCGCGCCCGAGTGGTTTCAGTGGCCGCTGCTGATCATCGCCTCGATGGCGGCGATCATCGCCTCGCAGGCAGTGATCACGGGCGCCTTCTCGGTGACCCAGCAAGCGATCCAGCTCGGTTTCATTCCGCGCATGACGATCCGCCACACCAGCCTTCAGGCCGGACAGATCTACATCCCGGTCATCAACTTCGGCCTGATGATCGCGGTGATCCTGCTCGTGCTGGTGTTCCAGCGTTCGTCGAACCTGACCGCGGCCTATGGCATCGCCGTCACCGGTGCGATGGCGATCGACAACTTCCTGCTTGCGGTCGTGCTCTTCCAGCTGTGGAAGTGGAAGACCTGGCTGGCGGTGCCGTTGCTCGGCCTGTTCTTCGCGCTCGACGCCGCCTATCTCGGCGCCAACCTGACCAAGATCCCCGACGGTGGCTGGGTGCCGCTGATGATGGGCGTCGGCATCTTCACCCTGCTGACGACCTGGTCGAAGGGCCGGCAACTGATGCGCGCCAACATGGCCGAGGGGACGATCCCGATCGAGGTATTCGCCAAGAGCGCCCATTCGAGCGCGGCGCGCGTGCCCGGCACGGCCGTGTTCATGGCTTCGACCGATCTCGGCGTTCCTTCGGCGCTGCTCCACAACATCAAGCACAACAAGGTGCTGCACGAGCGGGTGGTGATCCTGACCGTGGCGATCCAGGGCATGCCCTATGTCGACGAGGCCGATCGCTTCACGGTCAAGGACATGGGTAACGGCTTCTACCGCTTGATCCTGCGCTACGGCTTCCTCGAGGAGACCGACGTGCCCGAGACGCTCAAGCGCGTGACGATGTGCGGCGAGCCGTTCCAGATGATGAAGACGAGCTTCTTCCTCTCGCGCCAGACGCTGCTGCCTTCGGCCAAGCCGGGCATGGCGCTGTGGCGCGAGAAGCTGTTCGCCTGGATGCTGCGCAATGCGGCCAGCGCGATGGAATTCTTCCGCTTGCCGACCAACCGCGTCGTCGAATTGGGCAGCCAGATCGAGATCTAGGGCTGACGCGATCGAAAGGCTGATCCCCGCTTTCGCGGGGATGACGGCTTAGTTGGTGGTCGGAGAGGTCGCGGGAGCCGGTGCCGCCGGGATCGCCACCCGCCGCACGGTCAGCACCCGGACGGGTTTCTCGATCATCTGCCCCTTCATCACGCCTTCGCCGAGCGTGGTCGAGAGCGGCACGTCGTAGATCTTCCGAACCACGTCCATGCCTTCGACGACGTGACCGAAGGCGGCGAAGCCGGCCTTGCCATCATCGGTCGTGGCATTGGGATCGGCGTCGAGTCCGGGCATGTCGGACAGCAGGAT
Organism: Novosphingobium anseongense; assembly: GCF_037482895.1. Taxonomy (NCBI): domain Bacteria; kingdom Pseudomonadati; phylum Pseudomonadota; class Alphaproteobacteria; order Sphingomonadales; family Sphingomonadaceae; genus Novosphingobium; species Novosphingobium anseongense. The sequence continues at coordinate 630,014 of NZ_JBBHJZ010000001.1, forward strand.
CGAGAAGTCGCCCGCGGCCGTGCCCGGGGCGTGGCGCGCCATCGAGATCGCGCCCGCCTTGTGGAGCACGCCGGTGACATTGGTCGGCTCGTGCGCGATCGGCGGCAGGTTCTTCTGCGGATTGCCGCGCGTGCCCGCCTGGATCAGCCCGTTGGGCTGCTCGCCCCACTTGAGCCGCATGACGCGGTAGAAGACGATGCCGTCGAAGCGGCGCTGGTCGACGTAGCGCACGAAATTGCGCGTCGTGACGGGCGCGTTCTTGGCGTCGAGGTCGAGCGTGATCGTGCCCTGTTCGGTGACCATGGCGACGCGCACCACATCGGGCAGCGGCGCGGGTCGGGCTGGCGCCTTCGGCGCGGCGCCATAAGCGGTAGCGGTCAGCGCCAGCAGGAGCGGCGCGGCGAGCGGGGCGAATCGAAGCGTCATGCCGCGATCATGCGACAAAAAGAAAGGCGCGGCATCCTTCCCGGAAACCGCGCCTCTCTTTGGCGACTATGCCCGCGAGGATCAGCCCAGGTTGGCGCTGACCATCGTGTAGAACATCGGCAGCGACAGCAGCAGGTTGGTGCGGCTGGCGATCAGCGCACGGGGAGCGGCCTTGGCCTTCTCCTCGTCGCTGGCTTCGACGATGCCGAGGATCTTCTTCTGCGCCGGCCAGATGATCAGCCAGACGTTGAGGAACATGATGATCGCGAGCCACATGCCCAGGCCGATCAGGTTGACGTTGCCTTCGCCCGAGAAGGTCAGCGCCTGGTGGCCGTAACCGGCGATGAAGGCGATCGCGAGACCGGTCAGCACGGTCAGCAGCGCGCCATAGCGGAAGAAGAAGAACACGTTCGGGGCGATGTAGCCGGTGACGCCCTTCTTCAGTTCGGCGGGGATCTTGGGCATGGTCGGCACCTGGACGAAGTTCAGGTAATAGAGCAGGCCGATCCACAGGACGCCGAAGAACAGGTGCAGCCAGCGCAGCACCGAATTGGCATCGACCGTCGCCGACGGCGCGAAGGCCATCATGACAGCGATGGCGAACACCAGGCCCACAGCGAGCACGAGGTGGAGGTTACCGAAAAGTTTGGCCATGTTTTCCCCCTAGGATTCCGAAGGCGCGACTACGCAGCGAACTGCAAAAGTTTGTTGGCCGGCCGCACGGAAAACCGCGGGTCAGCGCGCCATCTATTGCGGCATCGTGGCCGAATGTCACATGATTTTGCGTCATTGTGCACTTATTCGTGCACCTTATTCATGTGGGGGATTCGTCAGCACCTCGTCCTTCGATTCCTGGCCCAGGCCGTGGCGCAGCACCATCGGGATCTGGGTGAAGGTGAACAGGAACGAGAGGCTGGTGAAGCCCCAGAGCTTGGCCTGGAGCCAGCCATCGAAGGTCAGCACCTGGCGCAACACTTCGTTGAGACCGGCCAGGAACAGGAAGAACACCGCCCAGTTGCGCGAAAGCTTGAGCCAGCCGGCCTCGTCGAGGCCCTCGAAGGCCGACTGCAGCAGGTAGCGCAGCATCGGCTTGCCGCGCAGCAAGCCCGCGAAAAGGACCGTGGCGAACAGCAGGTAGATCGCGGTGGGCTTGACCTGGACCCAGAACGGATCGCCCAGCAGCACGGTCAGGGTACCGAAACCGAGGATCAGCGCCGTCGACAGCCAGAGCATCGGCGAGACGTGGCCCAGCCGCCAGCGCGAGACGATCAGCGCGATCACCGTCGCGATCATGAAGGCGACCGTGCCTTTGGTCACGGCCACGACGACGCCGAGACCCTGGTCATCCGAAGGCGGGGCAAAATGGCGATAGGCCAGGAAGAAGACGAGCAGCGGTCCGAAATCGACGACGAGGTTGATCCAGGAGCTCTTGGGTCTGTCCTTGGAGGGAACGGCTTCGCTCATCATGCCACTCCCGCGATGACGCGCGAGACGAGGTCGGGGTCGAAGGGGCGCAGGTCGTCGATCTTCTCGCCGACGCCGATCGCATGGATCGGCAGGCCGTATTGTTCGGCCGCGGCGACGAGCACGCCGCCGCGGGCGGTGCCGTCGAGCTTGGTCATGATAAGGCCGGTCACGCCTGCCACTTCCTTGAAGGTTTCGATCTGCTGCAAGGCATTCTGTCCGTTGGTCGCATCGAGCACCAGCACGACGTCGTGCGGGGCTTCGGGGTTGAGGCGGCCGAGGACGCGGCGGATCTTCGCCAGTTCGTCCATCAGCTCGCGCTTGTTCTGCAGGCGTCCGGCCGTATCCACGATTAACGCGTCGATGCCCTGCTGGGTTGCGGCTTTTACCGCGTCGAACACGATCGAGGCGGGGTCGCCGCCCTCGGGGCCGCGGACGATCGGCACGCCGATCCGGTCGGCCCAGACCGCGAGCTGGCCGATCGCGGCCGCGCGGAAGGTGTCGCCGGCGGCGAGCATCACGCCGTAGTCCTGTTCCTGGAACAGGTGCGCGAGCTTGGCGATCGTCGTGGTCTTGCCCGAGCCGTTGACGCCGATCACGAGGATGACCTGCGGGCGCGGAAAGGCCACGACTTCGAGCGGCTTGGCCACGGGGCGCAGGATCGCGGCGATCTCTTCGGCGACGGCCTGCTTGATCGAAACCTCGTCGGCGCCGCGCTCGAAGCGCTCGCCCGACAGGCGCTCGCGGATGCGCGCGGCGGCGCGGGGGCCGAGGTCCGAAAGGATCAGCGCGTCCTCGATCTCGTCGAGCTGGTCGTCGCTCAGACGCGTCTGCGAGACGATTCCGGCGAGGTTTTCGGAAAGCCGTTCGGAGGTCTTGCGGAAGCCCCCGAACAGGCGGTCGCTCCAGGTTTCCGCGCTCATGCGAGCATTCCTTCGATCACTTGGCTGGGCGTTATGGTCTGCCACTGCGACGCCGTGCTGCCGTTGGATAGACGCACGCGTGCGAAGTTGTCGGCATGGCCGGTGCCGTCACGCTCGGCGAGCACGCGCAGCGGCGTGCCGACCAGCGATTGCAGCCAGGTCGAGCGTTGCTGCGCGACCGCCTCGCGCAATTGCGCGGCGCGCGCTTTTACCGTTGCGGGTGCGACCTGCGGCATGCGCGCGGCCGGAGTGCCCGGGCGGGGCGAGTAGGGAAAGACATGGCCGTGGACGATGGCGAGGTCGGCGATGATCGAAAGGTTGTTGGCGTGCATGGCCTCGTCTTCGGTTGGAAACCCGGCGATCAGGTCGGCGCCGACCGCGATCCCGGGGCGGCGCGCGCGCAGGCGAGCGACGAGGTCGACCGCCTGCGCGCGCGTATGGCGGCGCTTCATGCGCTTGAGGATCATATCGTCGCCCGACTGCAGCGACAGGTGGACGTGCGGCATGACCCGCGTTTCGCCGGCGAGCAGTTCGAACAGTTGCCCATCGATCTCGATCCCGTCGAGCGAGGACAGCCGCAGGCGTTCAAGGCCGGGGAAGGCGTCCAGCACGGCCGCGACCAAGGCGCCGAGCCGTGGTTCGTCGGGCAGGTCGCCACCCCACGAGGTCAGGTCGACCCCGGTCAGCATGACTTCGCGCGCGCCGGCATCGAGATGGCGGGCGATGTCTTCGATCACGGCGCGGACCGCGCGCGAGCGGCTCGGGCCGCGGCCTTGCGGGATCACGCAGAAGGTGCAGGCGTGGTCGCAGCCGGTCTGCACGTCGACGAAGGCGCGGGTGTGCGCCTTGTGCGGCACGAGCGGCGCGGCGGGCACGTTCCAGGCGCGGGGATCGAGCTTGGCGGTGTTGGCAATCAGGCCGTCGACCTCGGGCATCGCCGCGAGCATGTCGCGCTCGATCTCGGCGGCGCAGCCGGTGACTAGCAGGCGCGCGTCGGGGCGGGCCTTGCGCGCGCGGCGGATCGCCTGGCGCGTCTGGCGCACGGCCTCGGCAGTGACCGCGCAGGAGTTGATGACGGTGAGCTGGTCGCTGGCGGACAACAGCCCGCGCAGGCTCTCGCTTTCGGACAGGTTGAGACGGCAGCCGAGCGACACGACCTCGAGCGTCACGTCCTAGGCTCCGTAGTCGGCGGGATCGAAGGCGCCGCGGAAGCTCTCGGCGGCAGCGCCGGTCATGACGATCTCGTCGTCGTCGCGCCATTCGATGCGCAGTGGGCCGCCGGGCAGGGTGACCGTGACCGCGCGATCGACGAGGCCGCGGCGCATCGCCCCGATCGCCGTGGCGCAGGCGCCGGTGCCGCAGGCCCGGGTCAGCCCGGCGCCGCGCTCCCAGACGCGCAGGCGGATAGAGTCGCGCGCGGTGATCGTCGCGACGTTGACGTTGATGCGCTCGGGGAACAGCGGATCGTGCTCGATCTCGGGGCCAAGGCGAGCAAGATCGACCGCGTCGGTATCGGGCACGAAGAAGATGACGTGCGGATTGCCGACGTTGACCGCTGTGGGGGCGTCGAGATCCTCCCAGCCCACGGGCATGGTCAGCGTGTCCATCGCATAGGCGAGCGGAATGCGGTCCCAGTCGAAGCGTGGCTGGCCCATCTCGACCGAAATGCCGCCTTCTGCGGGGCTTGCAGAGATCAGCCCGCCCGCGGTCTCGATCCGCGCCGCGGCACCGTGGAGCAGGCCGACCGCGCGTGTGGCGTTGCCGCAGGCCTCGACCTCGGAGCCGTCCGAATTGAAGATGCGCATGCGGAAGTCGGCGGCGTCCGACGGTTCGAGCAAGACGAGCTGGTCGCAGCCGATCCCGGTGTGGCGATCGGCGAGCGCGGCGGCCAGGGCATTGGTCATCGCCGGCACGCTCTCGGTGCGCCCGTCGAGCACGACGAAGTCGTTGCCGAGACCGTGCATCTTGACGAAGGGTACGCGCATAGTGGCCGCGCTCTAGAGGCTATCGGCGCAAAGGGAAAGCGCCGCGGTGCGAGTCCTTCTCAGGAAGGGACCGCACCGCGGCGATCTTTCAGAACTGGCCCGAGATCAGGACCTCGGCGATCTGTACGGCGTTGAGCGCCGCGCCCTTGCGCAGGTTGTCGTTGGCGACGAACAGAGTCAGGCCGTTGTCGGCCGAGGTGTCGCGGCGCACGCGACCGACGAAGACGGGGTCCTTGCCCGCGGCTTCGAGCGGATTCGGCACGTCGCTGAGCACCACGCCCGGCGCCTTGCCGAGCAGTTCAAGCGCCGTTTCGGGCGAGAGCGGGCGTTCGAACTCGACGTTGATCGCGATCGAGTGGCCGGTGAACACGGGCACGCGCACGCAGGTCGCGGCGACGCGCAGGCCGGGGATCTCGAGGATCTTGCGGCTCTCGTCGCGCAGCTTGAGCTCTTCCTCGGTGTAGCCGTCTTCGCCGAGCACGTAGTTGAGCGGCACGACGTTGTAGGCGATCGGCACCGACCACTTGCGCGGGGTGCCGAGGTCGACCGAGCTGCCGTCATACGACAGGTCGGCGCAGGTCTCGGCGCCGGCGACGATCTGTTCGCGCAGGATCTCGACGCCCTCGACGCCGCCGCCCGAGACGGCCTGGTAGGTCGAGGCGACGAGGCGGACGAGGCCGGCGGCGTCGTGCAGCGGCTTGAGCGCGGGCATCGCCGCCATCGTCGTGCAGTTGGGGTTGGCGACGATGCCCTTGGGCATCTGGCGCAGCGCGTGCTGGTTCACTTCGGCAACGACCAGCGGCACTTCGGGGTGCGAACGCCAGGCCGAGCTGTTGTCGATCACGACCGCACCGGCCGCGGCGACCTTCTCGGCGAGCGCCTTCGAGGTCGAGCCGCCGGCCGAGAAGAACACCACGTCGAGGCCTGCATAGTCGGCCGTCGTCGCATCTTCGACCACGACGTCGCTGCCGTTGAAAGCAATCGTCTTGCCCGCCGACCGGGCCGAGGCGAACAGCCGCAGCGTGCCCACCGGGAAGTTCCGCTCGGCCAGCAGCGACAGCATCATCGTGCCGACGAGACCCGTCGCGCCGACGACGCCGACGTTGTAGCGACCGGTGGTGTTGTCGAGGTAGTTCATGGAAATGCGTCTCCTTGAGTGCGGAGGCGCGGGATGCTTTGGCTTGCTGTGCAAGAGGCCCCGCGCTTCGGCGGGGCTGTGTCCGGGTGCCTAGGTCTTAACCGTCAGCACGACCGAACCGCCCCGCGATGCGGGTCGGCTTGGTGCTAATCGGTTTGATCGCCGTGGACATGGGCGGCCCGATAACCGAGCCGCCCAAGCCTGTAAACCACCTTTAGTCGCCGCCGCCGAACTTCCACCGCACGCCGCCGTTGAGCACGAAGCCTTCGGTCGGCGCCCAGACGTCGACGGTCCAGCGGCCGTCGGGCGCGCGGGTGCGACGGAGCAGCGGGTCGTGTTGCGTTTGGCGCTTGCCGAAGACGTTCTCGGCATTGAGGAACAGCCGCGCCTTGCCCAGCGCGATCTCGCCGAGGATGCCGACCTCGACATAGGGTTCCGAGCGCGTGCGATAGGGATTGTCCTCGAGCAACTGCCCACCCGTGTAATAGACCTCGAGCCCGAGCCGGCCCTTGTCGTGCTCCTCCCACATCGCGACGAGCCCGGCGGTGTGCTTGGGCGTCAGCGGCACCTGCCGGCGGCCGGGCCGATCGGGGTCGGGCTCGGTGGCATCGACGAAGACGTAGGAGCCCGTGACGGTGAAGCCGTTTTGGCGATAGCGCAGCAAGGTCTCGGCACCGCGGATACGCGTTTGGCCCGGCGCATTGACCAGGCGGACGCGATCGGCGGCGATTGTCTCCAATCGCGTCGAATTGCGCATGTTCGAGGCGAACAGCGTCAGGTTGGCCTCGATCGGGCCGCTGCGATAGCCGAGGTCGAACGAGGCGGTGCGCGCGGTCTCGGGTTCGAGATCTCCCAGCGGTTCGAGCCGCGAGAGCCCGGCCGCCTCGATCTCCTCGACGAAGGGCGTCGGCGCATAGAAGCCGCGTCCTCCCGACACACGGATCGTCCAGCGGCCGGGGCGATAGAGCAGCGACAGCCGCGGGCTGAACTGCGTGCCGTAACGATTGTGGAAATCGACGCGCGCGCTGCCCGCGAGCGTCAGGTCGGATGTGAGGTCTTGCTCGACCTGGCCGAATACACCCGGCACCTCATAGGCATAATCGAAGGCCTGGAAGGTCTGCGAGGCGAAGGAATCGCGCTGCCAGGCCAGACCGCCGACCCAGCTCGTGGCGTCCGCTTTGCCCGAGAGCGAGGCTTCGGCAAACAGCGTCGTGTGGCGATCGTCCTCGTGCACCGGGCCATAGAAGTGGTGGTGCTTCTGGGTCATGGCCGCGGCGCGCAGGTGCGCGGTGATCTCGCCGAGCGGTGCCTGCGCGACGAGGCCGCCGTCGAAGCGGTCGGTATCCTGCTCCTGGCGGAACGCCGTGCCGTCGGGCACCGTGCGGCCGGGCAGGGTACCGCCGCGGCGCTGTTCGGTCATGGCGCCGGCGGTGACGAACATCGAGGCGCCATCGCTCCCTTCCCAGAACAGCCGCGGGCGTATGGTCCAGCGACGGTAGCCGGGCATGTCGGCCCAGCCGTCGCCGTCGAGGTCCTGCCGGGTCTGGCGGTGGAAGCCGCCGGTCAGCGAGCCGCTCCACGCGTCGGACAAAGGCGTCGCGGCATAGGCGGTGACGTCTTGGCCGTCGCGCGTCGTGGCGTTGAGCAGGATTTCGGCCTCGGGCTCGTCTTTCGGGCGGCGCGAGACGAGGTTGATCACGCCACCGAGCGCCGAAGGGCCGTAGAGCGCCGAGGCGGCGCCCTTGATGACCTCGACCTGGCCGAGGTCGGTCGGCGGCACCTGCAGCAGGCCGAGCGACGAGGCCTGGCCGCCGTAGAGCGGCAGCCCGTCGGCGAGCAGCTGGGTGAAGCGGCCGTCCATGCCCTGGACGCGAACATTGGCGGCGCCGAGCGCGGGCGAGGTGACCTGGACTCTCAAACCGCCGGTCTCGCTGAGGATCATCGCCACGTTGCCGGGACGCATGAGGATCTTCTCCTCGATCTCCTCGCGGTCGATCACTTCGACGCGGACGGGCTCGTCCTGGACGCGGCGGCCCGAGCGCGTGGCCTGGACGATGATATCGTCTTCGCCGGCCTCGGCTTCGGTGGAGATGGGGGCGGGGGTGTCATCCGCCGCGGTCTGGGCGGCGAGGGCGTGGGCATCGAACAAGGCGACGCCTGCCAGTAGCAGGGCGCGGGTCTTCGCAAGCATGGGAAACTCCTGAACACGATCGAAGGCATGCGGCCGGGAGGCGGACCGCGTGACGTTCGGGGTTCAGGCTGCGGGCGGCTGGATCGGCGGTGCCGTGGCCCGCGAGCGCAGCCGCGCGACCGGGCGGTCGAAAAGCAGCGGCGTCATCGGCGTCGCATCGCATTGCGATGCCATCGCGTGTGGATCGGGGGCGATCGGGCAGTGGTGGTGGCCGGCATGGGCTGCGCCCGTGTGCGAATCGCCCGGGACTTCGTCGCCGTGCTCGGCGTGAGCGCGCGCTTCGGTCGCGTGATCGGTCAGCGCATCGGCCTCGGCGGGCGACAGGTGGGTGCCGCACAGAAGCACGGTCAGGATGACCAGGAAGTGCACCAGCCTACGCATGGTGCGGCCTTAGCGCGTCGCGATGCGCGGGGCTAGGCGGGTCAACCCTGGCTTGCGGCCTTGGGATCGGTCGCTGGCAAAGCGCTCTCCACCGGCGGCGCCGGCTGGTCGCTGAGCAGATCGAGGCTCGCGAGCCGGTCGCGCGTGACGTTGCCGGGCTGCGGCTGTCCGTAAAGGAAGCCTTGCCCCTTGATGTCGCCGTACTGCATCAGCCGCGCGAGGATTTCCTTGTTCTCGATGCCCTCGGCGGTGACGGGCAGGCCGAGATCCTTGCCGAGGCGGGTGACCGCGTCGACGATCGCCGCGCTGTCGCTGTCCTCGGTCAGGTTCGTCACGAACATGCGGTCGATCTTGATCCGGTCGAACGGCAGGCTGCGCAGCTGCGCGAGCGATGAATAGCCCGTGCCGAAATCGTCGAGGCTGATGCGGATGCCCTGGTTCTTGAGGCTGGTGACCAAGGTGCGCACTTCGGCGACGTTCTCGTGCAGGCACGATTCGGTGATCTCGATCTCGAGCCGGTGTGGCGGGAAATTCGCCTCGACCAGCATCTTGAGCAGCTTCTGCGCGAACCACGGATCGCGCATCTGCAGCGGCGAGATGTTGACCGAGAGCGTGAGCCTCGCGTCCCAGGTCTTCGCGTCTTCGAGCGCCTGGGCGATCACGCTTTCGGAAAGGTCGGCGATCGCGCCGATCTCTTCGGCGATGGGGATGAAGATCTCGGGGCTGATCACGCCGAGCGCAGGCGATTTCCACCGCGCGAGCATCTCGAAGCCGGTGAGCTCGCCGCTGGCGAGGTCGATCTGCTGTTCGTAGAACGGCACGAATTCGCCGAGGCGGATGCCGCGGCGGATGCCCTGCTCGATCTCGCGGCGGAAGCGCAATTCGTTCTGCATCGGCGCGTCGAACCAGAAGTAGCGGTTCTTTCCTGCGCGCTTGGCATGGTACATCGCGATGTCGGCCATGTGCAGAAGCGTATGCGCATCGGCCGGCTCTTCGCCGACCTCTCGCGAGAAGTCGCTGCGGGTGAGGCCCAGCGACGCGGTGATTTCGATGCCGCTGCCGCTCACGTCTGAGCGCGTGGCGATCGCTTCGATCAGCGCCACGGCGAGATCGTCGATCACCTCGGGGCGCTTGGGGTCGAGTGGCAGGACGCAGGCGAACTCGTCGCCGCCGAGACGCGCGAGCAGCCCGCGCTTGGGCAGCAGTGCCGCGATCCGCGTCGCGCATTCGCGCAGCACCTGGTCGCCCGTGGAGTGGCCGTTGAAGTCGTTGATCTGCTTGAAGTTGTCGAGGTCGATCATGACCAGTGCGACGACTTCGCCCCGATCGGTGCCAGCGCTGATGAGCTCGGCCGTGGCATCGGCCAGGCTGCGGCGGTTTAGGCAACCGGTCAGCGGGTCGGTTTCGGCCAGGAGCTTGGCCTGTTCCTCGGCCTTGCGGCGTTCCTGAACTTCCTGGCTGAGCTGGCGATAGCGGCGCCAGCCGAAGATGATCAGCGCGATGTTGAGCAGGAGCGCGCTGGTCAGCGCCTTGTCGGGGCCGAGGCCGCCCGCGAAGGAGCGTACGACCTGGGGGACGACGACTCCGCCGGTGCCCACGAACATGATGATCGCGGCGGTGGCGATGCCGAGTGCAACCATGTCGCGTTCGGCCTTGCCGAAGCGGTTTCTCGAGCCGTCCCTGGGGTCGCCGGGATTATGTTTCGTGTCCGCCATCCGCGTACCTTTTTCCCGCAATGTGCGGAGGATACCCGGGGCGGTCTGAAATTTCGGTTAAGCCCAAAGTCTAGCTGCGATCGGACGTGCTGTTATTTCTTCAGGCCGATTTCGCGCAGACGTTCCTGCAGATAGTCGTCGGCCGAGATCGACACCGGATAGCGATCGGGATTCTCGGTCGAAACGCATTGCGGCAAGGTGGCGAAGCGGAAGTCGCTGCGCAGGTGCAGGAAGAATGGCATCGAATAGCGGCTGTGCCCGGCGCGTGCGCCGGCCGGATTGCGCACGCGGTGCGTGGTCGAAGGCAGGACGTGGTTGGTCAGCCGCTGCAGCATGTCGCCGATGTTGATCACGACCGCGCCCTCGGGCGGCGCCACGGGCAGCCAGGAGCCATCTTTCGCGAGCAGCTCGAGCCCGGCCTCTTCGGCGCCGAGCAGCAGGGTGATCAGGTTGATGTCCTCGTGCGCGCCGGCACGGATCGCGCCGCCCTGATCGGGCCCGACCGGCGGATAGTGGAGCAGGCGTAGCACCGAATTGCCGTCGGCGATGGCCGGATCGAACCAGTCGGCGACTAGGCCCAGGTGCACGGCGATGCGCGAGAGGATCACCGAGCCGACACGGTCGAATTCGGCGAACAGCGGCTCGAACACCTCGCGGAAACCCTCGGGCCGGCGGGGCCAGACGTTGGGTGGCATCGAGCTCGTCGCGAGCGGGTGCCCGGCAGGCAGGTCGCGGCCGACGTGCCAGAACTCTTTCAGATCGGTCTCCTGTGCGCCCTTGGCTATCTCGGTGCGGAACGGCGTATAGCCGCGCGCGCCCGACATGCCCTGGAGCAAGTAGGAGCGTTTCTCTTCCTCGGGCAGAGCGAAGAGCTCTGCGGTTAGTCGCCAAGCGTCGGCGATCAGCTTGGAGTCGATGCCGTGATCGCGCACGAGCGCGAAGCCGAAGGCGCGGAAAGAATTGCCGATCTCGTCCGAAAACCGCTGCGGTTCGTCGGCGAGGCTCAGCACGGGGAGGGTCTGGAGGTCCATGGCTTTCCCAGTCCGGAAATGGTCGTTATGCCCGCCCTCTACCGGACAATGGGCAGGCATGCATGACCAAAATCAATGACGCAGGCACGGAAGCGCCGCGCTACTGGCTGTTGAAGTCGGAGCCCGACGCCTATGGCTGGAACGATCTCGTCGCCGAGGGCGAGGGCACCTGGGACGGCGTGCGGAATCACCGCGCCGCGAACAACCTGCGAGCGATGAAGCAGGGCGACAAGGCGTTCTTCTACCACTCGAACATCGGGCTCGAGATCGTCGGCATCGTCACCATCAGCCAGGCGGGCCTGACCGATCCCAGCGATCCCGAGGGCAAGTGGGCGGCGGTCAAGGTCAAGCCGGATCGGAAGCTCAAGCGGCCCGTGAGCCTGAAGGAGATCAAAGCCGATCCCGCGCTTGCCGACATGGAGCTCGTGCGCCTGTCGCGGCTGTCTGTGGCCGAACTGACACCGCAGGAGTGGGACTATGTCCTCGGCATGGCGGGGGGCTGATACACTCTTTTACGGAACCAAGCGCGCCTCGGGCACGTTCCCTTTCCGAAGCCTGAGACATCGGTCTCGGCGCCCAGGACAAGGAGTTACGACATGGGTGAACTCAAGGACAAGGCCAAGGGCCTCGCGAACGAAATCGCCGGCAACGTCAAGCAGGCCGCCGGCAAGGCCAATGACGATCCCGCGCTGCACGCCGAAGGCAAGGCGCAGGAACGCAAGGGTGAAGCACAGAACCTGCTCGGCAAGGTGAAGGGCGCTCTCGGCGACAAGGTCTGACGCGTTTCGCGATTGAAGAAAGAAGGGTCGTTCCCACGGGAGCGGCCCTTTTTCGTGTCTGTCCCGGAACGGGAAGGCGCGCATAGGTCTAGGTTAACCGGCTAGTACGATGGTGAAGAATTCCTTAACTCCACTGCATGACCAAGCGACGCGCCCTTGTCCTTTCGGACGAATCCGCCCGGCATCCGTTCCTCGCGAGCCTGCCGGCGCACGTGCGCCGCGTGGATCGTGATCTCGACGTGCGCAGCCGCACCGAAGGTACCGGCTGGCGCGATTTTTTGACCGCCTACAGCGCCTGCCTGGCGGCGGTCGCGACCTTCATCGCCTGACCTTAGGATGGGATGCGGCCTTCAGGCCGCGGCCGATAGTTCGGCCTTGTAGAGCAGCCGGCCGAGCCAGGCCGAGCCCAGGCACATCGCCGCGACGAGCAGGAGCTGGTCGGCGATGGCGACGCCCCCGGCGCTGAGGCCGACAGCGAGCAGCGATCCGACTACCATGGCCCCCGAATTGACGATGTTGTTCGCCGCGATCGTGCGCGCCGTCTGCGACTTGTCGACCGAGGTGGTGAGGAAGGCGTAGAGCGGCACGACGAACATGCCGCCGGCAATCGCGATGCCCAACAGGGTACCGAGCAGCGGCAGGGCCAGTGGCTGAACGATGAAGCCGGCCACATCGAGTAGCCCATCGATTTCCTGTGTACCCCAGTTGGCGCAAACCAGATGGAACGCGACGACGAAGACGCCCATGACGATGACCGAGGCGGGCGAATAGCGTGCCGAGACCTTGCCTTTCAGCAGGGCGTTGATCGTCATCGAGCCGATCGCGATGCCCACCGAGAAGATCACAAGGAACAGGCTGGCCACTTCCTTGCTGGCATGGAGCACGTTCTTGGCGAGCGGCGGAAACTGGATGAACAGGACGGCGCCGATCGTCCAGAAGAACGAGATCGCCATGATCGCGAGGAATACGCGGCGCTCGTCCATCGTCTTGCGGATCAAGGTCGCCGACGAGCGGAACACGTGGAAGTCGAGCGGCTGCGCGGCGGTGAGCGGCGGGGCGGGGGGGACCTGGCGGCCGGCGAAATAGCCGACCACCGCGGTCAGCACCACGCAGAGCGCTGCCCATTCGACCTCGATCCAGCCCGCCAGTATCGTTCCGGCGAGCACCGCCATGTAGGTGCCGGCTTCGACCAGCCCCGTTCCGGCGAGAACCTCGTCCGATTTCAGATGCTGCGGCAGGATGGCGTACTTGATCGGGCCGAAGAAGGTCGAATGGATACCCATGGCGAAGAGCGCGAGCAGCATCAGCGGGATCGCCACGGTCTTGACCAGCATGCCCTGCCAGGCGAGCACCAGGCCGGCGCCGCCGACCAGCATGATCAGGATTTCGCAGAACTTGACGATGCGGATGATCTTCGCCTTGTCGCGCATGTCGGCGAGCTGGCCCGACAGCGCCGAGAGCACGAAGAAGGGAATGATGAACAGCGCCGAGGCGATCGCGCTGAACCGCGCTTCCTCGGCCTCCGAGTTGTAGACGCTGTAAACGACGTACAACACCATGGCGTTCTTGAAGAGGTTGTCGTTGAAGGCGCCGAGCAGCTGGGTAACGAAAAGCGGCAGAAACCGGCGCGTGCCGATGAGGTGCGTGGTTGTTGTCATGGCCTCGTGTTCGGCAGTCTCTCTTGGCGCGCGACCCTAGCGGTTGCTTGGCCGTCCACAACCCCTTCTAGCGCCTCTTTTGTGCAGAAGTGTTACCCGCTATCTCTGGTGGCACGATGCTGACTCTGCCCAACATTCTCACGCTCTCGCGGATAGTCGCCCTGCCGATCCTGGCCGCCCTGCTATGGTGGCCGACCTGGCGCACGGGCTATGGAATCGCTTTCGTGGTCTATTGCCTGATGGGCATCACCGACTATTTCGACGGCTACCTGGCGCGCGCCCAGGGCACGGTGTCCAAGCTGGGCGTCTTCCTCGATCCGATCGCCGACAAGATCATGGTGGCGACGGTGGTCCTCGTCCTGACCGCGCAGGGCGTCCTCACTGGTCCCTATGTCGGCGACATGCACGTGATCGCCGGGCTGGTGATCCTGATCCGCGAGATTGCGGTTTCGGGACTGCGCGAATTCCTTGGTGGTCTGCAGGTATCGGTGCCGGTGAGCCGCCTGGCCAAGTGGAAGACGACTTTCCAGCTCGTTTGCCTGGGCGCGCTGATCCTGGGTAACGCGCTGCCTGGCTGGACGCTGACCCTGGCCGGCTTCACTTTCAACCTGCCGCATACGGTCGGTCTCACCACGCTCTGGGCCGCGGCGGCGCTGACTCTCGTGACCGGATGGGATTATCTGCGGGTCGGTCTCAAACACATGGATTGATCGTGCGCCTTCCGCGCGCGTTTCCGAATATTCATTGCCTCTTCCCAAGTGCATGAACGGATTGGTATTTTCGTTAAACGCCTATAGCTTACCTAGGTTACTAGTTTTCTGAAAGTCGAGGGGCAGTCATCGTCACGACGATACTGTGGAATAACTTAATGCGTTCGTGGAAACGCATTGTCTGCGATACGCAGTCGCTTATACTCCCGCCTTGAAAAACAAGAATTGGGAGCAATTCCAGACCGCTTGAAGACTCGCTCCGGCCCGCAATGGCGCGCGCCGGCAACCGAGCGCAGCGGCTGAGAATGGCCGGCCCGAGCGGGTCGGTCCTCATGGGGAGGAAGCGATGAAGCTGACTGGCATGTCCCGTAATTCTCTGCTCGCGTCCACGGCAATCACGATAGGCATAGGCCTGCCGTTACAAGCCTTGGCTCAGACGTCCGAAGGCACCGTCGGGCTCGAGGAAATCGTCGTCACCGCGCAGAAGCGCGAACAGAGTCTTCAGGACGTTCCGATCGCGGTGACCGCGGTCACCCAGGAAAACCTCCAGGCCAACCGTATCTTCACGGTCAACGATCTCTCGGCGGTCGCGCCGGGCGTGACGGTAAAACCCTCGGCCGGTGGTATCTCGACTCCATCGTTCACGATCCGCGGCCAGACGAGCTTCGGCGTCGTCGCCGGTTCGGACAAGCAGGTCTCGATCTATGTCGATGGCGTCTACATCGGCTCTCCGCGTGGCTCGATCTTCCAGCTGCCCGACATCCAGCGGCTCGAAGTGCTGCGCGGTCCGCAGGGTACGCTGTTCGGTCGCAACGCCACGGCCGGCGCGATCAGCGTGACCACGCGCGATCCCACCGGTGACGCGCGCGTGAAGCTCGAAGGGTCTTACGGCAACTACGACGCCTATCGCCTGCGCGCGACGGTGGAGACGCCGCAATTCGGTCCGTTCAGCGCCTACTTCAGCTACGTGCGCGACTATCGCCGCGGCGAGATCCGCAACGCCGCCGAAGGCACCCTGTGGGATCGCAGCAATTCGCCCTCGGGCTTCGGCGTGAAGCGCTCGCCGCGCTGGCTCGGGACGGTCGATTCGAATTCCTACTTCGCGGCAGTGAAGTTCGAGCCAAGCGACAGCTTCAAGCTGGTCTACAAATACGACCGCAACGACGACAAAGGCACGCCCGAAGGCACCGGCTTCATCGGCTATGACGCGGCGGCTGGCGGCGGCCTGCTCGGCGGCGTGCTGACCGCGCTCTATTCGAGCCAGCCGACCTATGCGGCCCGATGGCAAGCGCCCCGACGTCGTCACCAACGCCTGGGTGACCGCGCGCGAGCAGCGCGTTCAGGGCCACAGCGCGACCGCGACCTGGCAGGCGACCGACTCGATCGTCGTCAAGAACATCTTCGCCTATCGCAAGGCGACGGTCTTCGCGCCGTCGGCGATCGACGGCGTCGGCACGCTGACATTCACCCCGCAGGTGGTCCAGCCCTTCGCGCTGCTTTCGGCGGTCGGTCAGATCGGCGCGGGCTTCTTCGCCCTGCCGCAGGCGCAGCAGGCGGCGATCCTCGGTCAGTTCGCCGCGGGCCTCACGCCGCTGGTCGGTTCGCGCGTCGCCATCGTCAATTCGCAGGCTTCTTCGATCGCCAAGCAGTGGAGCGACGAACTCCAGGTGAACTATACCTCGGAACGCCTCCAGGCGACGCTGGGCGCGCTGTGGTATCACTCGGATGACGAGGCCGGCGGGCCGATCGGGCAGCAGAACACGCTGACCTTCGGTACCTTCCTGCCGGCCACGGGCGTGATCCCGCTCGGCAACGAAGGGCGCTACTTCAACAAGGCGACCTCGCTCGCCGCCTATGCCCAGCTCGAGTTCAAGGTGACGCCCGAGCTGGAGATCGTCGGCGGCGCACGTGTGACCTACGACAAGAAGACGAGTTCGTTCCGTTGGAACGTGCGCAGCGCCACGACCGGGGTGGTCTCGCCGCGACCGCTGATCGTGCCGCCCGAATACAGCAAGACCAAGCCCAACATCCTGATCGGCGTGAACTGGAAGCCGAGCCAGGAAATGCTGCTCTACGCGAAGTATTCGACCAGCTTCGTGTCTGGCGGCTCGACCGCTGGCATCGTCTATGAACCCGAGACCGCCAGCTCGGTCGAACTCGGCTTCAAGGGCGATTTCCTGAACAACCGCCTGCGCACCAACCTTGCGCTGTTCCATGTCGACTATAACCACTTCCAGTCGCCGCAATCGACCACGGCGGCGAACTCGGTGGCGGCGGTCTTGCCGACCCTGACAACGCTCTACGGCGCGGCTACGGCGGGCGAGCTGATCTCGAGCCTGTCCACCTTCGTGGTGGATCAAGGCAAGATCCGGGCGCGTGGTTTCGAACTCGAAGTCACGGCAGCGCCGACCCGCGGCCTGACCCTCGGGGGCAGCGTCAGCTATACCGACGTCAAGTTCCCCTTCATCAACCCGGCGGTCCTGGCTGGAGCGGGCGGCGTGTTTCGCGTGACGGCGCGACCGAAGTGGACCGCGAGCGCCTATGGCTCCTACGAGACCGAACCGTTGTTCGGCGAAGCGACGCTGAACTTCCGCGCGGACGTGCTCTATCGTTCGAAGATCCTCTACAGCCTCAATCCCGCGATCGACATCTACGCGTCGCGTAGCAATGCCTCGATGGCTGAGGTGAAGGGCTTCGCGCTGGTCAACGGCCGCGTGGCGCTGCGCCATCTGGCGATCGCCGGGGCCGATGCAGAACTCGCGGTTTGGGGCAAGAACCTGACCAACCGCAAGGATGCCACCTTCGCGCTGTTCACCCCGCTCGCGACCTCGGCGAACTACGTCGCGCCGCGCACCTACGGCGTCGAGCTCAGCATCGAATTCTGATAACAGGGGCGCGCCCGGGCCGGATGGTCCGGGCGCCGTCGCGGGCTGCGATCAGCCGGTCCGCAGTTCCTCGGCGAGCAGCCGAAATTCCTCGGCGCGCGGACTGTTCTTGCGCCAGACCAGCGCGATCTCGCGATTGGCGTTCGGCGCGTTCAACGGTCGGGCGACGACGTTGGTGCCGTTGAGGATGCCAGCATCGAGCGCCATCTCGGGCAGCATCGTCAGGCCCAGGCCGTTGTCGACCATCTGCACGAGCGTGTGCAGCGAAGTGCCGATCATCGTCGCGCTGGCGCGCAGCTCGGGCCGGTTACATGCGGCCAGGGCGTGATCCTTGAGGCAATGGCCGTCTTCAAGCAGCAGCAGCCGGTTTTCGTCGATCGCCGCTGGTGAGATCTCGGCGGGAGGATCGCGGGGATCGTCCTTGGGGAATGCGACGAAGAAGGCGTCGAGCTCAATCGTCTCCTTCTCGACCTCGCCCGCGGGATAGGGCAGGGCGAGCAGGACGCAGTCGGCGCGGCCGTGGTGCAGCGACTCGATCGCCGCCGCGCTCGGCTCCTCGCGCAGGAAAAGCTTGAGATTGGGACGCTCGCGCCGCAGCCGCGGCAGCATGCGCGGCAGCAGGAACGGTGCGATCGTCGGGATCACGCTCATCCGCACCTCGCCCGAGAGCGGCTGGCCGCTCGACTGGACGAGCTCCGAAAGCTCCTCGGCCTCGCGCAGGATGCGGTGGGCCTTTGCGACCACGGCATTGCCCAGCGGGGTGAAGCGCACCGCGCGCTTGGTGCGCTCGACCAGGACGACGCCGAGCAGGGCCTCGAGATCGCGCAGACCGGCGGACAGCGTCGACTGCGAAACGAAGGTGGCTTCGGCGGCGCGGCCGAAGTGGCCATGCTCGTGGAGCGCAACGAGATATTGAAGCTGTTTGAGGGTCGGGTGGTAGACCGTCACGCGGCGGTGTCGCCGACAGAATCGCCTTGGCTATCGTCCGCCACCTGCTCGGGTGCTTCCTCGACCACGTCGTCGACGTGCGTCATCTTGAGCTTACCGTCGACCACCGCAAAGGCCATCTTGCCCTCGACGAGGTCGAGCGCATCGTGGCCGAAGACGTCGTAGCGCCAGCCTTCGAGGATCGGCAGTTTCTTGCGCACACCAGCGGCCAGCATCTCGAGCTCGTCGCTGCGTGCGAGCAGGCGGGCGGCGACGTCGATCTCGCGGCTGCGGATCTTGAGCAGCAACTTGAGCAGATCGGCGACGAGCGCGCCTTCCTTGCCCAGCGGTGCTCCGCGCGGTGCGCGCGGGGGCATCTCGGCATCGGTCAGAGGCTGGGCGTCGGCCAGGGTCTGCATCAGGCGCCGGCCGATCTCGTTGTCCTTCCAGCCGGCGGAGAGTCCGCGGACCTTCGCGAGGTCGGCCTGGGTCTTGGGCGGATGGCTGGCGATGTCGGCTACGGTCTCGTCGCGAGCGATGCGGCCGCGCGGGATGTTCTTGTCCTGCGCCTCGACCTCGCGCCAGGCGGCGAGCGCGCGCAGGCGGCCGAGCACCGTGGCGTTGCGGCTCGGCGCCTTGATCCGCTCCCAGGCCTCGTTCGGATCGTTGCGGTAGTTCTCGGGATCGGCGAGCTTTTCCATCTCCTGGTCGAGCCAGGCACCACGGCCGGTCTTCTTCAGGCGTGCGAGGATCTTGGGGAAGATCTTGCACAGGTGGGTGACATCGCCGATCGCATATTCGATCTGCCGCTCGGTCAACGGCCGGCGCGACCAGTCGGTGAAGCGCGCGCCCTTGTCGACGACGATGCCCAGCCAGGACTCGACCATATTCGAATAGCCGATCTGCTCGGACTGGCTGATCGCCATCATCGCGATCTGCGTGTCGAAGATCGGGTGCGGGGTGCGGCCGGTGAAATTGTAGACGATCTCGACGTCCTGGCCGCCGGCGTGGAAGACCTTGAGGACCTCCTCGTTGTCGGTCAGCAGGTCCCACAGGGGCTTCATGTCGAGACCGGGCGCCAGCGGATCGACCGCGGCGGCCTCTTCGGTATTGGCGATCTGCACCAGGCACAGCTCGGGCCAGTAGGTGTTCTCGCGCATGAATTCGGTGTCGACGGTGACGAAATCGGATTTCGCAAGGCGGCCGCAGAGGTCGGCCAGCGCGTCGGTAGTGGTAATCAGAGGGTGTATCTTCATGGGTCTTTGTTCTGTTATGGGCCCGTGCGGGCCCTCGGCTTGACAAAATTGCGGCCATCGCCTGTTAGCCGCGCGCTCCCCCTGCCTTATTGGCGGCCGAATGGAAAGACTTTCGATGCATCCCTATCGCTCACACACCTGCGGCGCTCTCAATGCGGAGCATGTCGGCGAGACCGTCCGCCTCTCGGGCTGGGTGCACCGCAAGCGCGATCACGGCGGTGTGCTCTTCGTCGATCTGCGCGATCACTATGGCATGACCCAGATCGTCGCCGACAGCGACAGCCCGGCGCTGGCCGTGCTCGAGTCGCTGCGCGCCGAGAGCGTCGTGACGATCAACGGCGTGGTAAAGGCGCGCGCCGAGGGCACCGCCAACGCCAATCTGCCGACCGGTGCGATCGAGGTCTTCGCGCGTGAGGCGATCGTGCTGTCGCGCGCCGAGGAACTGCCGCTGCCCGTCGCGGGCGAACAGGAATATCCCGAGGATATCCGTCTGCGCTACCGCTTCCTCGACCTGCGCCGCGAGACGCTCCACGCCAACATCGTCAAGCGGACCCAGATCATCTCGGACCTGCGCCGCGGCATGGAAGGCGCGGGCTTCACCGAATATTCGACGCCGATCCTGACCGCGTCCTCGCCCGAGGGCGCGCGCGACTTCCTGGTGCCGAGCCGCATCCACGCGGGCAAGTTCTACGCGCTGCCACAGGCGCCGCAGCAGTACAAGCAGCTGCTGATGGTCGCCGGCTTCGACCGCTATTTCCAGATCGCCC
Organism: Novosphingobium anseongense; assembly: GCF_037482895.1. Lineage (NCBI taxonomy): Bacteria > Pseudomonadati > Pseudomonadota > Alphaproteobacteria > Sphingomonadales > Sphingomonadaceae > Novosphingobium > Novosphingobium anseongense. Next base: position 650,250 of record NZ_JBBHJZ010000001.1, read on the forward strand.
CCTGTTTCCGCGACGAGGACCCGCGCGCCGACCGTCTGCCGGGCGAGTTCTACCAGCTCGATCTCGAGATGAGCTTCGTCACCCAGGAAGAGATCTGGGATACGCTCGAGCCCGTGATCGCCAGCACCTTCGAGACCTTCGCCGAGGGCAAGGCCGTGACGCCGGCCGGCCAGTGGCCGCGCATCCCCTACAGCGAGGCCGTGCTCAAGTACGGCACCGACAAGCCCGACCTGCGCAACCCGATCCTGATCCACGACGTCGGCAGCCACTTCGAGACCTCGGGCTTCGGCCTGTTCGAGAAGATCGTCGGCTCGGGCGGCAAGGTCCGCGCGATCCCGGCGCCGAACACCGCCGACAAGAGCCGCAAGTTCTTCGACGAGATGAACGAATGGGCACGCGCCGAAGGCCATGCCGGCCTGGGCTACGTCACCCGCAAGGGCGGTGAATTTGGCGGCCCGATCGCCAAGAACCACGGCGAAGAGGGCATGAAGGCGCTCTACGACGCGATGGGGCTCGGCCCCGACGACGGCTGCTTCTTCGCTGCCGGCAAGGAAGAGCAGGCGGCCAAGCTCGCGGGCTTGGCGCGCACCCGTGTTGGCGACCAGCTCGGCCTGATCGCCAAGGACCGCTACGACTTCTGCTGGATCGTCGACTTCCCGTTCTTCGAATACAACGAGGACGAGAAGAAGGTCGACTTCGCGCACAACCCGTTCTCGATGCCGCAGGGCGGTCTCGAAGCGCTGGAGAACCAGGATCCGCTGACGATCAAGGCCTTCCAGTATGACGCCGTCTGCAACGGCTACGAGGTCGCCTCGGGCTCTATCCGTAACCAGAGCCCCGAGCTGATGGTCAAGGCCTTCGAGCTCACCGGGCTCAGCCAGGCCGACGTCGAGGAGCGCTTCGGCGGCCTCTATCGCGCCTTCCAATACGGCGCTCCGCCGCACGGCGGCGCGGCTTTCGGCATCGACCGCCTGGTCATGCTCCTCTGCGGCGCGCAGAACCTGCGCGAGATCACGCTGTTCCCGATGAACCAGCGCGCCGAGGACCTGCTGATGGGCGCGCCCTCGAACGCCGAGCTCAAGCAGCTGCGCGAACTGCACATCCGCGTGATCGAGCCGCAGGCGAAGGCTTGAGGGCTGCCGTCGTCGTCTCTGCGAACGCGGGGATGACGGGGCAGGGATGATGGGCTACCCCTTCTCGCGGATCGAGAAGGGGGCTTCCGATGATACGTGCCGGATTGCGTGGACTCACCGCGAGCGTGCTGCTGCTCACCACGGCGGCTCAAGCCGAAGTGCTCACGGTCGAAGGCGTCTATCCCGCCGACAGCGATGGCGCCGCGGCGATGAAGACGATTGCGGTGGAATCGTTCGGTGGTTCCGACGGGGCCGATCTCGCGATCCGCATCGAGGATGCCCTGCGCGCCGTCGAGATCGACGGTCGCCCCTATTTCCGTGTGCTGCCCAGCGCCAGTGGCGGCGCCGACGGCGTGCTGCGCGGCACGGCCACGGCTGAGATCAAGCGCGAACGCTATACCGAACAGCGCGAGCGCTGCGTCGCCAAGGACGCAAACGGCAAGTGCACCGAGAAGCGCAAGGAAGACGTGCGCTGCACGCGCCGGCGGATCGAGCTCGTGCCCAACGTGCGTCTGATCGCTGTGCGCGACGGCGCCCTGGTCCATGCCGATAGCCAGCTCGAACAGGCCACGGATTCGCGCTGCGAGGACAATTCGTCCGAACAGCGCTCGCCCGAGACCGTGGTGCGCGAACTCACGGGCCGCATTGCCGGCCGCCTGCGCGGTGCCCTGGCGCCGACCTGGCGCCGCGAATCGATCCGCGTGCTCGAGGATCGCAAGGGCCTGTCGCGCGAGGATGGCGAGAAATTCAAGAACGCGCTGCGGCTGACCAAGACCGATGCCGGTGCTGCCTGCCGCCAGTGGCAGGCGATTGCCGATGCCAATCCGGGACACGCCGTGACCTTGTTCAACATCGGCCTTTGTGACGAGGCTGCGGGCAATCTGGACGGTGCCGAACGGCTCTATCGCGAGGCCGCGCAGACCTCGCGCGCGGGCAATGTCGGCGATGGGCTGGGGCGGATCGCCGCCCGGCGCCGCGCTTCGCGTCAGCTTGCGGCCCATTCGGCGCGATGAATCGGGTATATTTCCCTGCTGAGGCGTGGCTTTGCCTTGGTGCATCGCCCATTAGGCTTGCCAGCGGCACATGCGTTCTTTAGGGCGACTGCCGAGATTTCCATCCTCCGCTTTAGAAGGGGCAAATGCATGAGCGACACCGCCGATCGGGTTAAGAAGATCGTCGTAGAACACCTCGGTGTAGAAGCCGACAAGGTGACCGAGGACGCGAGCTTCATCGACGATCTGGGCGCCGACAGCCTCGACATCGTCGAGCTGGTCATGGCTTTCGAAGAAGAATTCGGCGTCGAGATCCCGGACGATGCCGCCGAGAAGATCAGCACCGTCTCTGACGCGATCAAGTTCATCAACGACAACAAGGGCTGACAAAGCCCATCATTCCCGGCTGCCCTGAGCCTGTCTAAGGGTCGTCTGTGGGGAGCCAGGGATGAATTATTCGGCAGGCTCGACCTCTCTGGAGGTTGAGCCTGTTGTTTTTTCGGAGAATTGCATGCGTCGTGTCGTCGTAACGGGTCTTGGTCTGGTCACTCCGCTGGGTGCGGACGTGGAAACGACCTGGAGCAATCTGATCGCCGGCAAGTCCGGCGCGGGCCGCATCACCCACTTCGATACCGAAGGCCAGAAGTGCCACATCGCGGCCGAAGTGAAGCCCAAGGACCACCCCTGGGGCTTCGACGCCGACAAGCGCGTCGATCACAAGGTCCAGCGTCAGGTCGATCCCTTCATCGTTTTCGGCATAGATGCCGCCGGCCAGGCGATCGAAGACGCCGGCCTGACCGAGATGACCGAGGAAGAACGCTACATGGCGGGCTGCTCGATCGGTTCGGGCATCGGCGGCCTGCCGGGCATCGAGAGCGAATCGCTCGTGCTCGCCAACAAGGGCCCGACGCGCGTCTCGCCGCACTTCGTGCACGGACGCCTCATCAATCTCATTTCGGGCCAGGTCTCGATCAAGTACGGCCTGATGGGCCCGAACCACGCGGTCGTGACCGCTTGCTCGACCGGCGCTCACTCGATCGGCGACGCTGCGCGCATGATCAAGGACGGCGACGCCGACGTCATGCTGGCGGGCGGCGCCGAGGCTACCATCTGCCCGATCGGCATCGCCGGCTTCGCCCAGGCGCGCGCCCTGTCGACCGCCTTCAACGACGAGCCCGAGAAGGCCAGTCGCCCCTACGACAAGGACCGTGACGGCTTCCTGATGGGCGAGGGCGCCGGTGTCGTCGTGCTCGAAGAGCTCGAACATGCCAAGGCGCGCGGCGCCAAGATCTATGCCGAGGTCATCGGCTACGGCCTCTCGGGCGACGCCTATCACGTCACCGCGCCGCATCCCGAAGGTTCGGGCGCGTTCCGGTCGATGAAGATGGCGCTCAAGAAGGCCGGCCTCGAACCGTCGGACATCGACTACATCAACGCCCACGGCACCTCGACCCCGCTCGGCGACGAGCTCGAACTCGGCGCCGTGCGTCGCCTGTTCGGCGATGCCATCGACACGGTCTCGATGAGCTCGACAAAGTCGGCGATCGGCCACCTGCTTGGTGGCGCCGGGGCGGTGGAAACGATCTTCTGCATCCTCGCGATCCGCGACCAGATCGTGCCGCCGACGCTCAACCTCGATAATCCGAGCGAGAGCTGCGAGGGCGTCGATCTGGTGCCGCACACCGCCAAGAAGCGCCCCGTGCGCGCCGCGCTGAACAACAGCTTCGGCTTCGGGGGCACGAATGCGAGCCTCGTGGTCCGCAAGTACGAAGGCTGATGCTTTCGCGTCGCGGCTTCATCCTGGCAGCGCTGCTTGCGCTGGCCGGTTTCGCCGCGACGTGGGGCGTTTTCGGCGCCTGGTACGGTAGTGGACCGCTGAAGGCGGACCAGGCCTTCGTCGTCCCCGACGGCGCCGGCCTGACCGTGGTCGCGGCCAAGCTGGAGAAGGAAGGCGCGATCGGCTCGGCCGAGGCCTTCCGCCTGCGCGCCCGCTTCTTCGCCAGCGCCGCTCCGATCAAGGCCGGCGAATTCATGCTGCCCAAAGGGGCGAGCCCTTCGAAGATCCTGGCGATCCTCCAAGGCGACGAGATCATCCGCCGCTTCGTCACCGTGCCCGAGGGGATGCCCTCGATCATGGTCTACGAGCGGCTGATGGCGCAGCCGCACCTGACGGGGAAGATCGCGGTACCCGCCGAAGGCTCGATCCTGCCCGATTCCTACGACTTCGCCCGCGGCGAGAGCCGCGAAGCCGTGTTGCGTCGCATGCAGGCGGCGATGCAGCGCCGGCTCAAGGAGCTCTGGGCCGAGCGTTCGCCCAACACCGTGGTGAAGACGCCGCAAGAGGCGATCACGCTGGCCGCGATCGTCGAGAAGGAGACGGGCAAGCCCTCCGAGCGTCGCCAGGTCGCCGGGCTCTATTCGAACCGTGTGCGCACCGGGATGCTGCTCCAGGCCGATCCGACGATCATCTATCCGATCACCAAGGGCAAGCCGCTCGGCCGCCGCATCCGCCAGTCGGAGATCGCCGCGGTCAACGGCTACAACACCTATACGATGGTCGGCCTGCCTCGGGGCCCGATCACCAATCCGGGCAGCGATTCGATCGCTGCCGTGCTCGATCCGGCGCCGACCAAGGCGCTCTACATGGTCGCCGACGGTACGGGCGGCCACGCTTTCGCCGACACTTTGACGCAGCATAATGCCAATGTCGCCAAATGGTTTGCGATCCGGCGCGCGCGTGGGGAATTGTGATCGCCTGAAGCGATCGAAGGTTTTACTTTATCCTGTTTAGGCGATGAAACGACCCCGGCTATCTCGGCGTTCGCCAACAGGAGGAGATAGTCCATGATCCAGCGCCCGATTCCCGACGTGACCCTGAAGACGCGCGTGCGCGACGAGAGCCTGGGCGGTCCCAATCCGTTCCGCTGGGAGGATTTCCGCCTGCGCGACGCTTTTGCCGGCAAGAAGGTGGTGGTCTTCTCGTTGCCAGGCGCCTTCACCCCGACCTGCTCGAACGAGCAGTGCCCGAACTACGAACGGCTATACGAGGAATTCAAGCAGTTCGGCGTCGATGAGGTCTACTGCGTCTCGGTCAACGACGCCTTCGTCATGTACCAGTGGGGCAAGAACCTTGGTCTCAAGAACGTCAAGCTGCTGCCCGACGGTAACGGCGAGTTCACGCGGCGCATGGGCATGCTGATCGACAAGAGCCACCTTGGCTTCGGCTTGCGCTCGTGGCGCTACGCCATGGTGATCGACGACAACGTCATCACCCACTGGTACGAGGAGCCGGGCATCAACGACACCGGCGAGGACCAGGATCCCTATGGAGAGACCGCGCCGGAGAAGCTGCTGGAAGAGCTGAGGGAGCCCGCTTGATCGACCGCGGCGCGCCGGGTGCGGATGCGGCTGCAGCGCCCCGGCGTGCGCCTCTGTTGATCACGGCGGAACTGCCGCAAGGCCTCCACGATTGGGCGAATGGTCTGCGCCGCGCGCACTACCCGCCTGAACGCAATCGCCTGCCGGCACACGTCACGCTGTTCCATGCGCTGCCGCCCTCTGCCGAGGGCGAAGTGCGTCGCCTGCTCGGCGACATGGCCCGCCGAAGGGCTCCCGAGGCGCAAGTGATCGGCTTGATGGATCTGGGGCATGGCACTGCCTTTGCGTTGGATAGCCCCGGCATGGTCGACATCCACGCCGAACTCGCCGAGCGGCTCCACGGCCTGATCCAGCAGCGCGACGACCGCGATCTGCGCCTGCACATCACGATCCAGAAAAAGGTGCCCCGCGCACAGGCCCAGGCGCTGCAGCAGGTGCTGGCGGCCAGTTTCGTACCGCGCAGTTTTCGCTTCCACGGGCTTGCGCTGGCGCACTGGCGTGACGAGCTTTGGCAGCAGGCGCAGTTCTACGCCTTCCGCGGCTAGATCGCGACATGGGACAGTATGGCCGATCGACGCCAGGTATCTGAGAATATCGGGAAATAATGGTAGCGGAGGAGGGACTCGAACCCCCGACACGCGGATTATGATTCCGCTGCTCTAACCAGCTGAGCTACTCCGCCACACGGCCGCCGTTGGCATCCAACGTGCGTGCGAGGGGCGCTCTTACGGCCGAGCGCGCGCGCGGTCAACCGGGGCCGTGGGCAAAAATTTCACTATCGCAAGGCCGACTGTATCTCGACCATCGGGGCGGAGAGCACCGAATAGACCTGGCTGCCGACGAGCCCTGCGCCGGCGATACCGACGATCGCGAGGACGCCCCAGTCGAACACCCGCGCGAAGGTTTGGCTCGACTGTTCGGTCGATACCGCTTTGGGCAGGGGCTTGGCGGCAAGAGCCTCGCGCGCGGCGCTGCGCCGATCGGCATTGGGGGCCTTGCGTTCGCCGCGTTGTTCGGCGAGCAGGCCGCGGATGTCGATCTGGTCCTGGGCGCGGATGCCGAAGCGCACGCCCTGCGACCAGCGGACATGGCCGACGATCGAGCTCGATCCGCAGCGCAGTTCGACGAATTCGCCTTTTTCCGGCGGCGTCAGCGCCTTCGCCATCGCACCGCGCGGCGAGAGGTTGCAGATGGTCACGTCCGACCATCCGTCTCCCTTGCGCATGCGCGCATTGAGCATCACGACCTGACGCTGCTCTCGTTGCTTCTGCGAGCCCATGCGCGCGGGCTTATGGTAAAAAGGCTTAAGAAAGCTCGGGCGACCCCATCCCCAAACCTACGATGACCGACTAAAGTCTAAGGTAGGAAGCGAAAATGCGGCGGTGAGCTCCCGTGCTCACGGTGCTGCGCCGGGGGCCGGACAATCGCCGTCCTTTCCGGCATCGCAGGCCGGCGTCCACAGATCGTCGTTGCCCGAGGCGGTGACGGGTTCGTCCACCTGCGGATCGTAATTGAGCCGGCCGAGATCCTGCACGTCGACCGTCGTCGTGATCATGACCGGACCGTCGGCCGTGGTGTCGGCCGGCGGCTCCACCGTCTTCTCGATCCGCTCCTGCGTCGGCGTGATTTCCTGACTGGTGGCCAGGGGCGGCGGAGGGGGCGGAGTCGGAGTTGGCGTGGGTGTCGGAGTGGGTGTCGGAGTCGGTGTGGGCGTAGGCGTCGGAGTGGGTGTCGGGGTCGGCGTGGGTGTTGGAGTTGGAGTTGGAGTCGGAGTTGGCGTGGGTGTTGGGGTCGGCGTGGGCGTCGGAGTCGGTGTGGGCGTCGGTGTGGGCGTCGGAGTCGGAGTCGGAGTGGGTGTCGGGGTCGGTGTTGGCGTGGGTGTAGGTGTTGGCGTGCAGTTACCGTTGGGAATCGCGCAGCCATTGACCGTCGATCCCGAGCGCCCGCCACTCGCAGTGGACGAAGGTCCGCCGTTCACCTGGACCAGGGGGAGAACGTCGAGCCCGACGGCTACTCCGCTGTTGCCGGTGCCGTTGATGATGATCAGCGGATCGGTACCGGCGCTACTCGTGGAGATGACGACCCCGCCCGATCCCGCCTGGAATCCGCGACGCTGTTCGTAGGTCGTGCCCGCACCGGTGTTCTGGATGAGCAGCGAGGGTGAGATGAAGGAGTCTTGATCGGTGATCTCGAACTGCAGCGTCCCTGCGCGGAGCACGCCAGCATTGTTGAACGAACCACCGTTGCTGGAGAGCAACGAATTGGCCGTGGTCGGATCGATCGAAGGAGTGGGCGTCGGCGTCGGCGAAGGGGTCGGAGTTGGGGTAGGCGTAGGTGTTGGGGTGTTGAGCGAGGATTCCGTGCCGGACGTGACCGCCCAGATCTTGTCGGCTTTGAATAGGAGCGTGCCGGCGAGCGCACTGCCCGTGCCGGTCAAGCTGACCAGACCGGTCTGATTCTCGATGATGATTTCGGGCGCTTCTACGCTGAACGTGTTGCCCGAACTCAGACCGGTGAAGGCAGCTACGCCTACGATGCGGACCTCGCCCGGGGCGTCGATGGCGAAAGTGCCGGTGCCGAGTTGGCTGCCTGAGCCAGAACCTAGCCCGGTCACGGTCATCTGTCTGATTTGAGCCTTGTCGGCCGGTCTCAGCGTAATGTTGTCGGCATGGAGGCGCGTGATCTCGGTGTCGGTCAGACTGTATTCGCCTGCGACGTCGACGCCGCCATAGTAGCTCGTGGCTGAGCCGACATCGGCGGCGTGTTCGAGAAGGATCGATTTCGTAACGGTCTGCGTGCCAAGGTTGGCCGCCACGTCGATCGACGACGAATAGAACTCGATGGTGTCGGCCGTGACGGGGGCGGCGACCTTTGCCAGTCCATCGACTCTGACAGTGAGCTTGCCGCCGGCTTCGACATTGCCCAGCGTGACCGCGTTGCCGCTGCCCAGGGTTGCCTTGAGGTCGATGTCGCCGGTGGTTTTGGTCTTGTCGATCACTACGGTGTTGGCATTTATGACTTTGAGTGAAGCAGAACCGGCACCAGCGGTGATTGCGTTCAGTTCGCTGAGCGTAACCGTTCCGCCGTTCGATTCCAGTTCGAGCCCTTTCGTCGCAAGCGTCAATGCTTTGGTGATGGTCAGGTTGCCGCCTGCATTGAGCTTGCCCGTCTCACTACGCAGTGTGAGCGTGCCAATCTCCAGATCGCCCCCGGCAAAAAGTTCGTTGCTCGGATTATAGTCGGTAAGATTACCGGTTACATCGAGCGCCTTGGCAATCAGATTGCCGGCGCTTCCTACCTCAATGCCGAGGCCCGAATTTGCCGTGATCGAGAGGTTCGTGCCTAGCAGACTGGCGCCGGTCTTGATCAAAACATTGTTGCCCTCAAGCGTCGACAATGCGTTCGAGGTGATGTCGGTGACGGCGATCAACTTGGCATTGCCGGCAGAGTCGATGGTACCGCCATTCAGCGCGATGCCGGCCGTGGTCGAGGTGACGTCGAGCGTCGTGCCGATGTCGAGCTTGCTGCCGCTGGCGATCGTGAACGTCGGCGTGCCGGCGCTTTCGACGTTGACGCCACCTGTGACCGTGACCGTACCGTTGGAAATGTCCACGTATGCGCTCTTGGTCGCCGCGGCGGTGTCGCCTTTGGCATAGAGGCTCAGGCTGGAATATTTGCCATGGCCGTTGGTGCCGCTGGCATCGTCGGTAAATTGTCCCTTGCCCGATGCCGCGGCGCCCTTGCCACCGCCGCCGCCGCTGAAGTTGCCGGCCTCGCCGCTCGCGTCGATGGTCAGCGTGCCGACGGTGCGGCTGTTCGCCGCGACATTGGCGGCGCCGGTATTGGTGAAGGTTGCGGTGCCGCCGGTGCCGGTGCCCGTCGAAGCCGCCCCCGAATCGCCTGCCTTGCCGGTGGCATCGACTTGCCAGCTCGTCCCGAGATTGAAGCTTTGTGCGTTGCTGCCGGTGAAGGTCGCCGTACCGCCGACGGCCGTGCCGCCTCCCGTGCTGCCGCTTCCCGCCGTGCCGCGCGCGCGGATGACACCGCTCGTCGCGGTCAGGTTGCCGCCGGTATTGACCTCGACCAGCGCCGTTCCGCCTTGCCCTCCGCCACCGATCGCGGCGAAGTCGTTGCCACCGGCGCCGATCCCCTCGACGGTGAGCACGCCGGTCGTTACCGAGGCGCCTGCGACCTTGAGCTGGGCCGTGCCGCCAGTGCCGCTGCTGCCTGCTCCGCCGGTGCCCGTAGAGCGGATCGTTGTGGTGCCGAGCGAGGCCGTGCCGCCATTGGCCAGGATCTGCGCCGTGCCGCCCTTGCCCGTGTCGCCGAGGCCCGAGCCCGAGCCGTCCGCATAGACCTTGGTCGCTCCGCCGACGCTCAAGCTGGGTGAGACTGACGTGGGAGTTGGCGTCGGCGTGGGTGTCGGAGTTGGTGTCGGAGTTGGTGTCGGAGTTGGCGTTGGCGTATCCAGGCGGATCGTGGCGATACCGCCCTCTGGCGTCCCGGCGCCCTTATAGCTGGCGTCCAGGGTGAGATCGCCGGTAACGCTGATCGTCGGGTTGGTCGATCCGCCCCCGGCGGTGCGCAACAGCACGTCGACCGCTTGTGGTGCCGTGAGCTTGAGATCGCCCCCGACCGAAATAGTCTCGCCGGGATCGACGGCCACTTCGATCGTCGTGGCCGAGGTGAAATCGGCATTGCCGCGGAAGATGGCGCTTCCCGAAGCGGTCGGGCTGACGGTGATCGCGCCCGTGCTCTTGCCGGTGACATTCGCCTTGAATTCCGACGTTGCAACATTGATTGCCACGAGCCCGGAAGCCGGCGTGGGTGTTGGGGTTGGAGTCGGCGTAGGGGTCGGCGTTTGCGTCTGCGTCTGCGTGGACGAAGCGACTCCGTTCGAAACGTTGTACCCGCCCGACAGGACGATCGTGCGGCCGGCGTCCGTCGCTTCAGCCTGGGTCGCGCCGAAGTTTCCGTTCAGCGCCATCGTGATCGCGCTGTTCTGCGGCGCGGCGAGGATGACGACGTTCTTCGCGGCGGCGCCCGCCGCGACCACGCCGGTGCTGCCCGTGTGGACGATCGCGTTGGTGACCGTCGTGCCTTCGTCCACGCTGATGGTGAACATGCCGTTGGCGATCGAGAACGTGGCATCCTGCGCTGCAACCAGCCCCGCCGAGCCGGCGCCGTCGATCGTTCCGCCCTGGGTGATCCCCGGCGCGATGAGCAGCGCATAGCCAGTGGTGGTGATTTTGCCATTGTTCACCACGCGCGCAGCTTCGCTGCCCGTCTGCGTTGTGAATTTGTATGGCGTGTTGATGCTGCCGGCGCCGCTGACACCGGGCGTGTACCCGACGTCGTTCGCGGTCAGGACGATGCCGTTAGCAGTAAAAGTCGAGTTGGTGCCGGAGACGATGCCGGTGGGACTGTAGAACCAGACGTTGGCGCTGCCCGACACGACCGAACCGGTCACCGTTCCGTTCAGCCCGACGGGTCGCGTCGTGCTGACGGGCAGGATACGATTGAGCACGGTAAAGCTGCTTGAGCCCGTGAAGTTGGCACTGTTACCATCGGGCAGAAAGTCGATCGTTCCGCCCGTCGTGGCCACATCGGTTGGAACCCAGTTGATCACTGCGGTTGCGCTGTTGACCGTGATCGTCGCGGGCGCTCCACCCGGATTGCTTACAGTCGCATCGCCCGCGTCGACCGTATAGGTGCCCGCGATCTGCGCTCTCACCGTCGCTCCGCGCGCCGCCGCGACCAGCGCGAGTGCCATCGCGCAACTCGTCAGCAGCGGCCTGACGCGGCGCGTCGAGCGGAGGGCGGTCGTTTCGGGAAGCTGGGTCATCAGCGTGTCCAGGGGAAAAGGTTGACGGTGAGCGAGACGAGCAGGCGGACGTCGCCCTTGACCTGGCGCAGGCCGGTCTGGTTCGCGGGGTCGGCGTAATAGGCGACGCGCTTGAGCGGCGCGGCGGCATAAGCCTCGAGCCGGGCGCGGTCGCCCCAGCGGGCGCGCAGGCCACCGCCGGCCGAATAGAGCGATTGCGGATCGCGCGGATAGGGTGCGCGCTGGTCCTGGTTCCACACGCGGGCGGCGTCGAAGAACGCGAAGGGCTGGAGCGCCCAGCTCTGCGCGCTGCGCGGCGCCAGGCTGCCCAGCCGCAGCTCGGCCTGGACGCCGATGCCGCTGTCGCCGGTCAGCACGCCGGGTTCGTAGCCGCGGCCGATCGTGTAGTTGCCGGTCGAGAATTCCTCGAAGGCGAGCAGCGGGTTCGGCGCATATTGCGCGCGCGGGGCCAGGCTGATCGTCAGCTTGGGTGCCGGACGGAACTCGGCATAGCCGGAGGCGCGCAGGACGAAGGCCGTTGGATCGGCCTCGGCGCGCGAAAGCAGCAGGCCGGGGCAGTTCGCATAGATCGGCGCGGGAACGCGCGGGCAGGGCGCGCTGGCGCCGAGAATGCTCACACCCTGGCGCAGCTCGAGCGATCCGCCGATCCGCCAGCGCGGCTCGTTCGCCGAATAGCCGCGCAGGCTGCCCATCGAGGCGGGGTCGATGCGGTCGTAGTCGAGCCGCGCGAAGAGGACGCGGATCTTGTCCTCGCTGATCGGCACGCCGGTGAAGTTCACGCGCTGGTTGGCGAGATCGAGCCCGCCGCCGAGCCAGAGGTTCTCCGAGAGGCTGCGCTGCAACGGATAGGAGGCGCGCAAGGTGGCGATCAGGGTGCGTGTGCGGAACGGATCGGCGCCGGCCCCGGTGCCGCCGACGTCGGGCCGCGTCCAGGCATAGGTGAAGTCGCCGCCCAGGGTCAGGCCTTCCTGGCCCAGCCGGAAGGCGTGCGAGGCCTGGAGCACGTGCTGTTCGCGCCAGTCGAAGGTGTTGAAATAGGCGAGCGTGGTCGTGTCGGCGAGGCCCGTCAGCCCATTCAGTCGCGCGCGGATCAGCCCGCCGAAGCGGCCGACCTCGCGCGAGCCGAGGTTCTGCACCGCGCCTTCGATCTCGATCGGCGTGTAGCGGACCGAGACTTCGCCGATTACCTCACCGGGGCGGGTGCCGGCCGGGCGCAGGGTCAGCCGCGCGTCGTAGCCGGGTATGTCCTGGACCAGCAGCAGATAGCGCTCGGCATCGAAGGTGTTGAACACCGGCTGATCCTGCAGCTTGCCGAGCTGGCGGGCGATCGTCGCTTCGGCGCGGCCCGTGTCGCCGCGCACCTGGATGCGGACGAGCTTGGCCATCATCACGTCGAAGCGGACCGTGCCGTTCTCCTCGATCCGCTGCGGCGGGACCTGGACCGCGGCGACGTAGCCCTGGCGGCGCAGGATCGTCGCGGCGCGATCGCGGATCTCGCAGACGGTGGCGACGGGTACGCTCTGGCCAACGAATTCGGCCCAGGTCGAGCGCAGCGCCTCGGGCGAGACGACCTGGAGGCCATCGAACTGCGCGCCCGTGATCGTCATGCGGACGCTGGCGAAGCGGGGATCGGCGAGCGGGCAGGGCGCCCGCTCGATGTCGCCCTCGACCGTGACGCGTGAGCCGGTGTCGCGCGGCGGCTGCGTCGCCTGCTCACGCTGGAGTTCTTCGCGCGTCGGCGGCCGCGACGGCAACGACTGCGCCGCCACGGCGAGCGGCGTACCCGTGCCGACTACGGCCATCAAGAAAAGCGCTGAGCGCGAGAATGCCATAGCTTGCCCCATATGCGACCGAACGCAGCCTGCGGGCGCGGTCAGCCGAAATTTCCCCACGGGGTCCAAAGTCCCGCGGCTCCCCGAACCGTCTGATGCCCGCGATTCTCTCATCCAGTCGCGCGGACCGGTTTTTGGGGTGCATCAAGCTGGCGAAATCGTCACGTTTTACAGTACGCTAGGCGGTAGGCCGGGTCACTCCCAAAATCGACGAAACGACCCGGCCGCTGCTTCTATTCGGGACTTATATCGTGGGCTTCAGTTCGGGCTCTTCAGGGCGCCGAGCAGAAGCTGCTTCTGAGCATCGCAGCCCTTGGCGTCGAGCGTCGCATAGGTGCCGGCCGGATCGCCGGGGGCCGCCGGTAGCAAGGCGAAGCGCACGCGCGTGGGCTTGGTCAGGCCGCCGCCGCTGATGACGTAGCTCGCGCCCTCGGCGATCGGCAGGCTGGCCGGCCAGGTCGCGACGTTCTGGCCGACGAGGAACGGCGCGCTGGCGCTGCCGCCCGAAGCCGGCGCGATGGTCAAGGTCTCTGCCTGCTCCATATCCGGGCGCCAGAGGCCGACCGCGGCGGGATCGGTGACGCAGACCGTGCCCTCACTGGCGACATTCACATACCAGAGGTTCGACGGCTTGGCGCTCTCGCCGGCACCGCGGATCGCTCCGGTGCGGGCGCGGCGGCGGTTCTGCGTGGCGACGAGCGCCGCGAAGCTCGGGTTCGCGGTGGTCGCCGAGGCGGCGGCGCTGGTCGTGACCGGGCCGCGCAGGGTGCGCGTGCCACGGCTGTCGAGCACGGTCAGGGTGTCTCCGGCGGCGAGGACGATGCGGCTGCCCGCGGCGAGCGACTTGCCGGCCGGGTAGCTGCGCGCCGAGGGCCCCGAGGCGCTGACGACGATCGTCTGCGCCGCTGCGGCTCCTGCGAAGCCGAGCGAGCAGGTCAGCGCAGCAAGGGCGACCTTCCAGCGAACGCTATTCGAGAACATAGGAACCTCCAGATTTGATCGACTGCATCCGATAGACAAGATTGGCGAGCGCCGCATCGTCCGGGCTGGCCGCCGCAAGGCCTTCCAGCTCGGCGAGAGCCCCGCCGTCACCTTTGGCTAGACGATCGAGAATCGCCTGTATGTGGCTTAACGCACCATTAGGCATGTCCGGCGTCGGTTCGAACACGTCGACCGGCGTGGCGCGACCGCGCAGGGTGATCCGCCCCATCGGGCGCCACCAGTCGAGCCCCGACCGGCTCACCGCCTCGGCGCTTGCGATAACGCTGGTATGGAGCTTCTTGTTCGCCGCCTCGAGCCGCGAGGCGGTGTTCATGCTGTCGCCCAGCGCGGTGTATTGAATGCGGTCCTCCCCGCCGAAATTGCCGACGATCGCCTCGCCAAAATGGAGGCCGACGCGGGTGCGGCCGATCGGCGGCACGCCGGGCGGGGCGGTGTTGCGGAACTCCTCGCCCGCCTGCCACATGGCATAGGCGGCGCGGGCTGCGCGCTCGCCGTCGTCGGGGCGCGAGATCGGCGCGCCCCAGAAGGCGACCACGGCATCGCCGACGAACTTGTCGATCGTCCCGCCATGCGCGAGGACGACGTCGCTCAGCAGGTCGAGATAGCGGTTGAGCAGCGTCGCGACCATTTGCGGGTCGAGCGCGTGGCTGAGCTCGGTGAATCCCTCGAGATCGCTGAAGATGACGAAAATCTCGCGCCGCTCGCCCTTGAGCGCGAGCTGCTCGGGATCCTGGATGATCTGGTTGGCGATGTCGCGCGGCAGGTACTTGCCCAGCGCGCCTTGCGCAAACTTGCGCTGCTCGGCACCGACCGCGCGCGCCGCCGCGCCGACCGCGATGAAGGCGAGGACCCAGCCGAGCGCCCAGCCGAACACGGGAAGGTTCTGTGTGTCGATCATCCGAGCCTGCATCCAGAACGGCAGTAGGGCCACGCCTGCCGCCTGGATCAGCAGCACGGGCCCCACGCGCCACCAGGCGCCCGCGGCCATGCTCGACAGCGCGCCGAGCAAGATCGCGGACAGCGCGATCAGCCAGAGCTGTGCGCCGGTGACCGGCGCGAAGGGGGCCTTGTCGAGCAACTGCGACAGGATCGTCGCGTGGACCTCGAGCCCGATCATCGTCCGGCCCTCGGTGGCCAGGCGGAGCGGGGTCTCGAACTGGTCGTAGTCGATCACGTCGCCGCCGATCAGCACGTATTTGCCGCGGATCTGGTCGGCCAGCGCGGGGATCTCCACGCCGGCGGCGAAGACGTCTATCGGCAGCTTGTTGTAGACCCCGTAGTCGGCGAACTTGGCCTGGCGGAAGCGGATCGCCCCGGCATAGGTCGCAAAATCGCGATCGTCTGGGACGAGCGCACGCGCCATCAGTGGAGGCAGGCCGGGCACGACCTTGGGCCAGGACCGCACGACGTTGTCGCTGTCGACCTCCAGGCGGATCGAAGTGGCCTTGGTCTTGTCGGTCGCGATCGCCTTCTGGAAATCGTCGAGGAATTGCTGCTGACGCTCGCTGATCTGGTCGCGGTTCGATCCGAACGAGGCATAGGCCAGATAGGTCGGCGTCTGCATGCCGCGAAGCGCCTCGACCAGTTCGGCGTCCTCGTCCTGTTCCTGGTCGATCAGGATATCGATGCCGATGCCCTTGGCGCCCATCGCGTCGATCGAACGCAGCGCTCGTGCCAGAGTCCCGCGGTCGAGCGGCGAGCGCTTGCGCGTGTTGTTCAAGGTATCGTCGTTGAACACGACCATGACCACGCGCGGGTCGGGCTCGACGATCGGGGCCGCCCAGGCTTCGCGCAGGTCGTAGAGCGACCGTTCGGCCACCGGGACGAAGGGCAAGGTCCAGGAATAGCGCGCGACCAGCAGACCCGCGATCAGCAGCAGCGCGGTGAGCACCGCGCGGGCGGGGCCGATCCGGCGCGCCAGCAGCCGCGTCGATTTGAGCCGCGGCATCGGCTCAGCGCTGGACGATGAGCTGCTGGGCGCCGTCGCCGACGATCGCGAAGTCCGACCAGTAATAGGGGTGCGAGGTCGAGGCCTCGTCCATCAGCGGACGTTGGGCATCGCGCAGCGCGACCGCCAGCGGCCGGCCGACGCCCTCGCGGAACAGCCCCGAGATCAGCCGCTGCGTGGCGCTGAAGTCGTCGGGCGCGGGCCAGTGGCTCGCGATCACCGTGCGGCTGCCCGCGCCGATGAAGGCGCGCACCAGACCGTCGAGCGCCGAGCCGCCGCCCGTGGTGACACCCGCTTCGCGCGTGGCCGCGCGGCTCGCCTCGCCGGCGGTGTCGCAGGCCGAAAGGATGACCACGTCGGCGTTGAGCTTGAGGTCGTAGATTTCCTTGAAGCTCAGCAGGCCGTCCGAATCGCCGTCGCCGAACGAGGTCAGCAGCGCCGGACGGGCCGGGCACTCGGGCCGCGGCGCCGTGACCAGGCCGTGGGTGGCGAAGTGGAGGATGCGATAGTCGGCCAGATCGGTGCGGCTGCGCACGGCCGTGTCGGTGAAGGCTGCGCCGGTGACGACCTGCGAGCCGCTCGAGCTGATCGCCGAGGCGGCCTGTCGCAGCTCGCTCGCCGAGATCGGCTTGTTCCACTCGCTGAGCGGCCAGGAGCAATCGGTCGTATTGCCGCCGTTCAGACCACGGGTCGCGCTGGCCTGTATCAGGCCCGGCGTCGCGGGAGCGTTGTCGCCGAAGCCGATATACTGGCGCGCGGCGGTCGAGGCCGGAGTGCGGCGGGTGTCGCGGAAGGCGCGTGCCGAGACCGAGGTGCTGACCGCATGGCTGCGGCCAAGCCATTCGATGCCACGGAAGTCGAATTCGTCGGCATTAGGATCGGCGGTGCGCGCCAGGTAGCGATCGACGCCGGCCTGATCAGCGATCAGCAGGTTGGGCGGCAACTGCAGCATCGCGCCATCGGGTTCGAAGATCAGGTGCTGGACCGGCGTTAGTCGGGCGGCGACCGGATCGAACAGGTCGCGATAGAGCGCGCGGGCGAGCTTGACGTCGAACGGATAGGTCACGTTCTGGCCGTTCTCGACCAGCGAGATCGTGCCGCGCAGTTCGCGGACCTTGGCGGTCAGGTCCGCGGCGGCGAGCGGCGTCTTCCAGGCGGTGGCACCCTGGGCGTCGACGTAGATCGCGTAGACGCCGCTGCCGGCCACGGCCAGCTTGTAATAGGCCTCGCCCTCGCGCAGCGATGCCTTCAGTTCGGCGAGCGTCATCGCCTCGGTCGACAGCGCGCGATACTGCGGAAATTCGGATAGCCGGGCGAAGGTCAGCGATTGCTGCTCGGTCAGCAGCTTCATGTCGCGATCGCGCGAGGCGATCTGCTCTGACACCGCGCCGTCCTTCTCCGGCAGTGCGTTCAGCCGCGCCAGTTCGATGCGCGTGCGCTCGATGTCGCGCGAAAGGCTGATCGCCTGGCGGAACAAGGCTGCCGACTCGCCGTCGCCGTCGCGCAGTTCGCGTGCGAGCACGGCCTGGGTATCGGCGACGCCGGGGCGGACGAGCGTCTGGCTGGCGAGGAACAGGTCCTCGACCAGTTCGGGCCGGCTGGGGATCTGGCTGGCGAGCAGCTCGAAATAGGGTGCGAGCTGGTTCGACAGGCCCGTGGTGTTGAGCCGGTTCGCGGTCGTGTTGGCGACGATCGCGCGATAGAGCTCCATCGCCTCGGCTGGCTTGCCGCGGCGGACGAGGAAGGCGGCGAGACGCGCCCGCCCGCCGTTCATCGCGGTCGTCTCGGGGTAGGAGTTGCTCAGCAGGTCGAGCGCGCCGCGCAGCAGGCTCTCGGCCGCACCGAAATTGCCCTGGCTCTCCTGGATCAGCGCGGTCTCGGCCATGATCTGTGCGCGCAGGCGAGTGATCGAGGTGATCCGCCCCTCGCGCACGGCAGTCGCGTCGGACAGGGCGCGATCGAGCAACGCGCGGGCGGGTTGCGGCTGGCCTTGCAGGCGCAGGACCGTGCCGCGCAGCTGGAGCGCCTGCGCATCGAGGATCGCGGCCCGTTCCTCTGGCGTGAGCGTCGTGGCCTGGACCGCGCCGAAGCGCCGTCCGTTCGGCAGCGAGGAGTTGATCTCGGCGGCCAGCGGCGCGGTGATATCGACCCCGCCACCCAGGCCGATCACGCCCACGGGCACGACCGAGCGCGTCAGCACGTCCGCGGCCTCGGCCAGTTTGCCCTGGTTGAGCAGGTGCATGCCCTCGAAGTTGCGGCGCAGGCGAAGCTGCACGGGATCGAGCGTCGACACGCGTCCGGCCGCGGCGAACAGCGAGTCGGCCTCGGCGAATTCGCCGAGGTTGGACTTCTGCAGCGCCTGGTTGACGAGGTATTCGTGCAGCCGCTGGTCGCGGCCTACGGTGGTGTCGCGCACCGTGTCCTCGGCATCGAGACGCGCCTGCAGCGTGTCGAAGAACTCGGCCGCCTCGGCGTAGGAGCCGGCGTTGTTGCGGCGATAGCCCTCGGCCAGGGTCTGCGCCGGATCGAGCGCGCCGGCCTGGACGCGCGCGAAGGCCACAGGATCGGCGAGGCCCGTCGTCGCGACGCGAATCTCACCGTCGAGGTTGCGGTCGGTGACGATCGTGCGCAGCGCAAGTTCGAGTGCGCTGTCGTAGCCGCTCAGCCCCTGCGCGGCATAGGTCACCTTGCCGACGCGGACACGGTAGATCTTGTAGCCGATGTTGGCGTCGGTCAGCCGGCAGAGCGTGACCGAGACCGGGCCGACGTCGGCGATCGTCGCGGTGGTCTCGGCGCTTTCGCAGACCACGCCGGGCTCGCGCGCCACGGCGAGGCGGGCCGTCGCGGTGGCATCGTCACGCAGCGCATAGACCTTGCCGACGGCGCGCGCGGCGTCGCGACAGACGATCGCCCAGGCGCGGTCGAACATGCCCTCGACCGCGGGATCGCCGCTCTGGCTCTGCATCTGGCACAGCGCGCCGCGGGCATTGCCCAGGCGGAAGCTGTCCTGCAGCGATGGACGCGCCTCTTGCGCGCTCGCCGAAGCGGTCGCGGCAAGCGCGGTCATGGCGATCGAAAGCATTGCGGCGCGCACGTGTCCCTCCGTCGGTCCTGCAAGACCGCCCCCCTGGCAGGTCCCCACGCTAACCGATTGATTTGCGACCGTCTGTTATCTTTGCGGTTCGGCGGAGGATAGCCCAGCCCGCGCGAAGAGTCGAAGGGAACTTCAGGCTGCTGCGCCGCAGAAGGCGGCGAAGAAGTCGACGATCGCGGTTTCGAGCGGCACGTGGAACTCGACCCCGGCGCTGTCCCGGCCGCGCCAGCGCACGGTCGCGGCGAGCGGGCCGATCGGCCCGAGGTTGAGAGCGATGACGTGGCCGATCGCGATGTGCGGCTCGACGTAGTTCAGCCGGCAACCGGTGGCGGAGATCGCGCTGAACACGATCTCGCGCTGGGCCGAGCCCGCGACTTCGTAGGATCCTGGCACTTCGACGAAGAGCCGGCTTTCGCGTCTGCGATCCACAGCGATCTCCTTTGTGATCTTGGCGTGGATCTTAGGGGTTTATACTTAAATCGGACCTGCCGAAGAGGGTTAGCCGCCGTTGACCACCGGCGGGCGGTGGTGCACTTGGCGTCGTGGCTGCATTTTCGAGCCAGCCGCCCGCGGTCGCGACGTAGAGCCGCGCGACGTTGAGATACTGGCGCGAGCGCGCATCGACGAGCGCGAGCTGGCTGCGCTGGTAGGTCCGGCTGGCGTCGAGCACTTGCAGCACGCCGGAATTGCCCACCTCGAAGCTGCGCCGGGACAGACGCAGCGAGCGCTGGGCGATCCGCGCCGATTCCTGGCGCGTCGCCAAGGAACGGCCATCGGTTTCGATCGCCGAGAGCAGGTTGGAAACCTGGCCGAAGGCTTCGAGCACGGTCTGCTGATAGGTCTCGGCCGCGGCGCGGGCATCGGCCTCGGCGCCGCGTTTTTGCGCCTTGAGCGTGCCGCCGTGGAAGATCGGCGCGGTGAGGCCCGCGAAGAGGTCAAAGCCGCGATATCTGTTGCTCAGCAGGTCGCCGGGCACCGAACTCGACTGCGCAAGGTTCGCGCCGAGCGTGACGTTCGGATAGAGTTGCGCCGTGGCGACGCCGATCGCCGCGGTGGCGGAATGGAGTCGCGCCTCGGCCTCGAGGATGTCTGGCCGTTTGTGCACGAGCGCCGAGGGCAGGGCGACGGGCACCTGCGCGGGCAGGGCGAAGCGGTCGAGCGCGAAGGGCGTCGGCTCGAGTTCGGCCGGCGACAGGCCGACGAGGATCGCGAGCATTCCGCGCGCCTCGACGAGCTGTTGCTCGAGCGCCGGCAAACCGCCGCGATCGTCCTCGAGCTGCGCCTGGGCGCTGAGCACTTCGACGAGCGTACCTACGCCGCCTTGCTGGCGCTTGCGCGTCAGGTCGACGTTACGCTCGTCCTCGGCGAGAAGCGCGCGTTCGGTGGCGATGCGGTCGTTTAGCGCAGCGATCGCGAGCACCTGCTGGACGACTCGCCCGGCGATGACGAGATGCGCGGCCTCGGTCTGGCGCTGGCTGGCTTCGGTATCGGCCCGGGTCTGTTCGAGCGCGCGGCGGTTGCGGCCGAATAGGTCGAGATCGTAGGTCACGCCGCCGCCGATCGTGTAGAGATCGAAGCGCGGATTCTTGATCGACTGGCCACCGCTCGTCGAAAAGGCATCGAAGCCGAAGGCCGAGAGGTTGAGCTGCTGGTATTCGGCGCGCGCATCGGCGTCGACCTGCGGCAGCATGCGGCCGCGCGCGGCATTGATCCGCTCGCGCGCGCGTTCGAGCGTCGCCCGGCTCGCGGCGAGGCTGTGGTTGCTGGCGATCGCGCGCGCCACCAGCGCGTCGAGCTCGGACGAGCCGAAGGCGGTCCACCAGCCCCGGTCGGGGCCTTGTCCCAGCGCGGCGCGGCCCGCGCCCTGGGTGGCATAGCCGGCCTGCGGCGGCGGCGCGGCCAAGGTCTCGAAGTCGGGCCCGACGGTGCAGGCACCGAGCAGGGCGAGCGGGATCAGGGGCAGGTATCGACGCATCGGGTCACTCCATCACCGGCAGCGGCGCCTGGTGGGCGCTGTGCTTGGGCGGGCGCAGAAACAGGATCAGCGGCATCATCGCCAGACTGACGTAGAAGACGAAGGCATAGACGTCGGCATTGCCGACCATGCTGGCCTGACGGCCGATCTCGGCGTTGAGCCGGGCGAGCACGTCGGCCGCGCCGGGATCGAAGTCGGGCATGCCGTACTGGACGATCGGATTGTCCGGCCGCACCCCCTCGACCAGATAGGCGCGCGAGGCAGCGGTGTCGTGGACCAGTTCGCGGCTCAGCAGCGAGATGCCGATGGCATTGCCGAGGTTGCCGGTCAGCGCGAACATCGCCGCGCCTTCGTTGCGCAGCTTGTCCGATAGTGTCGCGAAGACCATCACCGACAGCGGCAGGAACACCATGCCGCCCGACAGGCCCTGGACGAAACCGATGTAGAGCAGGGTGTCCTGATCGACGTAGAGATCGATCTTGGCATAGAGCAGCATCGACACGGCCGAGGACAGCAGCCCGAAGAACAGGATGATCCGCGAGTCCACCTTGCCGATGATCCGCGCGACGACGATCGTCGAGACGATCGTGCCCAGCGCGCGCGGCATGCCGACCATGCCCGTGCGGAAGGCCGAATAGCCGAGCAGGCTCTGCGTCATGACCACGACCAGCGGCACCGTTGCGAAAATCACGATACCCAGCAGGGCACGGACCGCGCTGCCGACCGCGAAATTGCGGTCGCGGAACAGCTCGGGGCGCAGAAACGTGTCGCGCGCGGTAAACAGGTGGATGATGCTGAGATAGACCGCCGCGGCCATGATCACGGCGTAGATCTGGATTTCGGGCGACTCGAACCAGTCGAGCTGCTCGCCGCGGTCGAGCATGAGCTGCAGAGCGGTCAGCGCCGTCGATACCGCGAGAAAGCCGAATATGTCGAAGCGCATGGGCTTTTCGGACCGGCTCTCGGGCATGAAGGCCAGCATGCCGAGGAGCGCCAGGAGCCCGACCGGGATATTGATGAAAAACACCCAGCGCCACGACATCGCATCGGTCAGCCAGCCGCCGAGCGAGGGACCGATGATCGGCCCGGCCATCGAGCCGAGCGAGAACAGCGCCATCGCCTTGCCCAGCCGCTCGGGCGGGTTGATGTCGAGCAGGATCGCCTGGCTCAGCGGGATCAGCGCTGCGCCGCTCGCGCCCTGGAGCGCGCGCGCCACGACGATCATCGTCAGGTCCTGCGCCGCGCCGCACAGCGCCGAGGCGATCGTGAACCCGGCGACCGACAGCACCATCACCAGCTTGCGGCCATAGCGGCTGGCCAGCCAGCCACTCAGCGGCGTCGCTATGGCGCCGGCTATCAAGTAGGAGGTCAGCACCCAGACGATCTGGTCGGACGAGGCCGACAGCGCCGACTGCATATGCGGCAGCGCGACGTTGGCGATCGTGATGTCTACGGCCACCAAGGTCGACGCCAGCATCGCCGGCAGCGTGATCAGCAGGCGCCGCGTCGGATCGGGATAGGCGGTAGCCACGCCGCTGGGGCTCAGGGCCGGTCGGCGGCTGGCTTGGCCTTGGGCGCATAGGGCGGCGTGTCGGCGCCGAACAGGTGGCGCTGGTGGCCGGTGTCGACCTCGACCTCGACGCTTAGCCCCGTGTGCAGCGGCAGGTCGGCCGCCGGCGCTTCGTCGAGCGCAATCTCGACCGGCAGGCGCTGGACTACCTTGACCCAATTGCCCGTCGCGTTCTCGGCCGGGAGGATCGAGAACGAGTTGCCGGTGCCGGGGCTGAAGCTGGCGACGTGGGCCTTGAGCTTGTGGTCGGGGAAGGCGTCGATCTTGACGAGCACCGGCTGGCCGACGCGCATGTAGCGCAGCTGGTTTTCCTTGAAGTTGGCCTGGACCCAGAAACGCGTTCCGCTGAGCATGAACACGGTGCGGCCTGCGGTAACATAGTTGCCGACCTGAAGCTGGTGGACGCGCGTGACCACGCCGTCCTGCGGCGCGCGGACGACGGCGTCGCGCAGGGCGATCCGCGCGCTCTCGAGCTGCGAGGCGGCCTGGCGCACCGCCGGCTGGGCGTCGGCGGGACCGCCGATCTGGCCGGCGAGGCTGGCGCGCAGGCTCTCCGCCTTGGCCTGGGCCGCGGCGATGGCGTCACGCGCGGTGCGCGCCTCGGTCGCGGCCTGATCGGCTTGCGCCTTCGACGAAATGCCTTCGCGCAGCAGCGAGGCCTGGCGGGCGGCTTCGTTCCGGGCATAGGCGGCGCGTGCCTGGGCGGCGCTGACCTGCGACATCGCCTCCTGATAGTCGGCCTGCTTCGCGCCGACATCGGTGCGGGCATTGGCAAGCTGCGCTTCCGCCGCGGCGACCGAAGTCTGGAAGCCGTCGGTGTTGATGCGGAACAGCACGTCGCCCTTCTTCACGCGCTGGTTCTCGGTGACCTCGATCGCGACGACCTTGCCCGAGACGCTGGCGCTGACCGCGACGAGGCCGGTCTGCAGCGAGGCGTTCTCGGTCGACTCGTAGCGGCCGCCGGTCAGGTAGAAATAGAGCGCGCCGACCAGCACCACGACGGGCGCGGCCAGCATGAGCACACGCCGCAGGCCGCGGCGCTGCCGGGGCACGTCACCCTGGCTGTCATCATCCACGGATATCGAGCTCTCGGCGTTCATAGGATTTCCTGTTT
Source organism: Novosphingobium anseongense (assembly GCF_037482895.1). NCBI lineage: Bacteria > Pseudomonadati > Pseudomonadota > Alphaproteobacteria > Sphingomonadales > Sphingomonadaceae > Novosphingobium > Novosphingobium anseongense. The sequence goes on from NZ_JBBHJZ010000001.1 coordinate 674,133, forward strand.
CCTCAACCGCGCGGCGGATACTAAGCATAGCTAGTATCGGCAATAGGAAGAACTTGATTATGTCGGAAGACCGCGTGCTTGCGTTGGATGGCGTACACAATTTCCGCGATTACGGCGGCTATTCCGTCGCCGGTGGCGGGCGTCTGCGGCGCGGATTGCTCTGGCGTTCGGGCCAGCACCACGGCGCCAGCGAATCGGATTTGGTGCGGATCGCGGCGCTCGATCTGGCATCGGTGTTCGACCTGCGCTCGTCGAAGGAACGGACGACACACCCGTGTCGCCGGCCCGAGGGATTTGCCGCAGCCGTGATCTTCGGCGAGGATCCGCCGGTTCGCCAGGCGGGCCATTCGGCCCCGCACGTCGCCGCCGCCCAGGCGCCGCGACAGCGCGACGTCACCTCGACCCGCGAGGGGCTGCGCAAGAACTACGGCATGATCGCCTTCCGCCCCGAACTGGTTGCCGCGATCCGTCAGATGCTGGCGACGCTCGCAGAAGGGCGCGGTGCGAGCCTGGTCAATTGCATGGCCGGCAAGGACCGCACGGGCATAGCCGTTGCCGCGGTGCACCTGGCCGCGGGCGTCCACCGCGACGACATCATCGCCGACTACCTGCTGACTAACACCGCGGGTGACGTCGAGGCGCGCATCGCAGCCGGCGCCGCGACGATCACGGCCTTGACCGGCCAACTCGACGACGAGGTCCTGCGCGTTCTGATGGGGGTGGAGGCCGAATACCTCGAGGGCGCTTTCGCGGCGATGGCCGAGCGACACGGTTCGACAGACGGCTATCTAGCCGAGGTGCTCGGCGCCGATGCGGCGCTGCGCGAGCGGTTGCGCAGCGCTCTGGTGGAGGCGTGACCATGACCGACAGCCGTGTGCTCAGCCTCGAGGGCGTCAACAACTTCCGCGACTACGGCGACTATGCCGTGGCCGGCGGCGGCCGCGTCAAACGCGGTGTGCTCTGGCGCTCTGGGCAGCACGTCGGCGCCAGCGACGCCGATCTCGATGTGATCGCGGGGCTTGGGCTGACCACGGTCACCGATCTGCGCGGCGATAGCGAACGGACGCTCAATCCCTGCAGGCGTCATACAAGCTTTGCCGCACAAGTCCTTACCTGCGATGGAGAATCGGCAGCACTGGCGTCCCACATCGACGCCGCGAAGGGTGTGCTGACCGAAGCCGATGCGCGCGGCGCGATGCGGCGGCTCTATGCCGAGATGCCGTATCGCGCGAACCTCGTCGCCGTGCTGCGTCGCCATTTCTCGGCACTCGCCGACGACGGGGTGAGTCTGATCCACTGCTTTGCGGGCAAGGACCGCACCGGGCTGTCGGTCGCGCTGACGCATCACGTGCTCGGAGTCCAAGCCGATGACGTCATGGCGGACTATCTGCTGACCAACACGGTCATGGCCGGCCGCGATTTCCACGGCAGGAGCGGCAGCGACGTGTCGAAGTACGAACGGATGGACGAGGCGACGGGCCAGGCCCTGCGTGGGGTCGAGGCCGAATATCTCGCCGAAGGCCTCGCTGCGATCCGCGCAAGCCATGGCACAATCGACGCCTATCTCGCAGAGGTGCTGGCAGTGGATTCCGCCAAGCAGGAACGAATTCGTGCTGCCCTTGTCATATGATTGAAAGAGTTAGAGGAATTCTCTGATGTCTGACATGAAGCGGTCGAACTGATCGTGGTGGAGCCAGTGGCCGGCCTTCTCGTAGACCTTGAGGCTGGCGGTCGGGAAATGGGCGAGACGGCCGTCCTTCTCGGGGTTCGAGGCGAAGCTGTCGGTGCCGTAAAACATCAGTACGGGGCAGGTGATGGCCTCCCACAGCTTGATCTGCTCGGCATGAGGCATGTCGTTCGCTGACCAGACGTTGAGATAGTTGTCGAACTTCCACGACCAGGTGCCATCCTCGTTGCGGCTCGCGCCGTGCACGGTCAGGTGGCGTGCCTGCTCGTCGCTGAGGAAGCCGTTCTCCTCCTTCATGCGCGCATAGGCGGCGGCGAGAGTCGGATAGCGGCGCGGTAGCCGGGCCGAGGCCTTGCGCTTGTCCTCGATCCACTTGCGCACGCGGTTGGCCGCGCCCTCTGCCTCGGCCTGGGCGCGCAGTTCGGGCGATGGGCCGAGGCCCTCGATGTTGACGAGCTTGCGCACCTTTTCGGGATAAAGCCCGGTGAAGCGCGTGGCGATGTTGCCGCCGAGCGAGTGCGAGACGATCGTCACCTGCTCGTGCCCGAGCGTGTGCACGAGCTGCGCGAAGTCGTAGACGAAGGCGTCCATGCCGTAGTGCCCCTCGGGTGACCAGGCGCTGTCGCCGTGGCCGCGCAGGTCGGGGGCGATGACGTGCCAGTCCTTGGTCAGTTCCTCGGCGACCCAGTCCCACGACCGGCAATGGTCGCGCCCGCCGTGCTGGAGGATCAATGGCGGGGCCTCGCGATTGCCCCAGTCGACGTAGTGGAGCCGCAGGCGCTGCGAGATGAAGCTGTTCGAGACGGGGCCGGTGGTACGCATGGCTCCGGGATGCGACCGCTGCGTCGCGACGTCAATCCATCCGTCAGATGGGCGGATAGTCGAGCTTGGGATACCAGTCTATGCCACGGCCCTCCGGCGTCAGGTCGAGCAGGTTCCACAAGGCCTGCAATTCCACGGCGCCGCGCGGGTCCTCGCCGGGATCGGCCATTTCCTGGCTGCCTTCGGCCATCCAGTGCAGGCGCACGATATCGCCCTGACGTCGTAGGACCAGCAGGGCCGGCATTTCCCATCCCTTGTCGGGATCGAGCCCGCCGATCTTCAGCGCCCAGTCGTCACCCACGCTCTGGAAAAAGCGCAGGTCCCGCCAGCCGCGCTCCTGCGCGAAGGCGATCTGCCGCTCGACCTTCGAGCGCCCCGTCACCGCCAGCGCCACGCGCTGGGCGATGTCGGCGCCGTTGCCGTTGAGCGAGCCGAGCGTCGCCGTGCACATCGGGCAGGGGCGCTCACGGTCGGGGCCGAACATCCAGTGATAGATCACCAAGGAGTCATGGCCGCCGAACATTTCCTCGAGGCCGATCTCCACGCCGTTGGGGTCGATGAAGCGATAGTTCTCGGTGATCTCGGGCCCCGGAGGGAGGGCGCGAATCTGCGCGGCGAGGCGACCGACATGGCGTCGCACCTCGATCTCCTCGGCGAGCAGCGCCTCGCGCGCCTGGGCATAGTCGGTGCTCTCCTCGGCAAAGGGCGGTTGGCGCTTGGCGGCGAGCTGTGCGGCGGGGGCGAGATTACTGGGCATAAGGCGGGCTCCTGCGGTTGCATCGGAAACGCGGCTCTGCGCGATAGGCTCCCCAGGATACCCGCCCTATCCGCGAGGAAAGGAATGCTGCGCAGGCCGGCTTGGCAAAGCCGCCCCATGCATCCTATCTCGCCAGCCAGCCGGAGGATTTTCATGACCGTTCATACCACCCGCATGCTCATCATCGGTTCGGGACCCGCCGGGCTTTCGGCCGCGATCTACGGCGCGCGCGCCGGCATGGAACCGATCGTCGTCCAGGGCCTGCAGCCTGGCGGTCAGCTGACGATCACCACCGATGTCGAGAACTATCCGGGCTTCCGCGATGTGATCCAGGGCCCCTGGCTGATGCAGGAAATGCAGGCCCAGGCCGAGCATGTCGGCACGCGGATGATCTGGGACACGATCCTCTCGGTCGATCTCACCTCGGGCCCCCCGTTCCGCGCGGTGGGCGACAGCGGCGACGTCTACGAGGGCGAGACCTTGGTCATCGCAACGGGAGCCCAGGCCAAGTGGCTCGGCGTGCCCGGCGAGCAGGAGCTCGGCGGCAAGGGCGTATCGGCCTGCGCAACCTGCGACGGATTCTTCTACCGCGGCAAGAAGGTCGTGGTCATCGGTGGCGGCAATACGGCGGTCGAAGAAGCGCTGTACCTGACGAACCACAGCCAGGACGTCACTCTCATCCATCGCCGCAACACCTTGCGTGCCGAAAAGATCCTGCAGGATCGCCTCGAAGCAAATCCCCATGTTTCAACGCTCTGGCACAAGAAGGTCGAAAGGTTCTTGCACGACGAGACCACCGGTGCGTTGCGCGGCCTGCTGCTGGTCGACACGATCACCGGCAAGGAGAGCGAGTTCGCCGCCGAGGGCGCCTTCGTCGCGATCGGCCATGCGCCGGCGACCGAGTTGTTCAAGGGCCAGCTCGAACTCGACGACAGCGGCTATATCGTCGTCCAGCCGGGTACGCCCAAGACCGCGATCCCCGGCGTATTCGCCTGCGGCGACGTCATGGACCATACCTATCGCCAGGCCGTGACCGCGGCGGGCACCGGCTGCATGGCCGCGCTCGACGCCGAACGCTTCGTCGGCGAGCGCGAGTTCGAGGCGGTCAAGCTGGCGGCGCAGGCGGGCTGAACTAAGCTCGCAGCATTTCGAGAATTTGCTCCGTAAGCCATTCCTGGGAATGGCTTTCCACGAAGCTGTGCGTCGCATTCGGACAGCGCCGGATGCGCGCGTCGGCCTTGTCCCAGGCGGCGAGAAAAGCCTGAGCCGTCCGGTCGCGCTCGGCGATGAGGAAACGGGTCGGACCGGCGAAATCGGCGAGCCCCCGCGCCAGGTTCTGGGTCAGCGTCGTCGGCGGCGCGGGCTTGCGCGTGGCGTCGCGCAACGAAGCCGCCAGCTTGCCGACCGAGACCTTGCCCGTCAGCAGCCGCCTGATCGCTGTCGGATCGGCCAGCCGTCGCTTGTAGTGATCGCGGAGCACCTCGGGCGGCTGCGCGGCATCGTCTTCCTCGATCGTCCAGGGATTGGAAAGAACGAGCCCCTCAAATCCCAGGCCGCGTGCCAGCATCAGCGCGCTCGCGCCGTCGCAATTGCCCCAGCCAATGACCCGGCTCAGTTCGGGACAGGTCTTCCGAAACGACGCGAGTGCCGCGGCGATGTCTGGCCCGCGCGTTTCGAAGCTGCCATTGGGGCCATCGCTGTCGCCGACGCCGCGATGGTCGAAGCGGAGTACGGGGAAGCCCGCTGCGGCGATCCGTGCGGCGATCCGCGCCTGGCCGGCCCAAGCGCCCGACCGCAACTCGTTCCCGCCGCTGACGATCAGCAGCCCTGCGGTACCCGGCGCCTCGTCAAGCGTAGCGACCATTGTCGAGCCTTCGCAGGCAAAGGTCAGATGCCGCCGGCTCATGCCTTGATGCCGATCGCCAAGACCGCTGCAAGCGCATCGGCCTGATTCCGGTCCTCCCCAGGCTCAGCGCGGAGCCAGAGGCCGCCACCGCCGATCATCTCCTGGTCGATCACGCTGGCGCCGTCGATGGCTTCCAGCCTCTGGAGCTCCTCGAGGAATTGCGCGCCCAGACCGAAACCGGATAGTTCGAGCCCCTCACGAAGTCCGGTTTCCAAAAGACTGTCCTGACTTTCTGAAATGCCTATTTCACGCGACGCAAGAATGCGTGCGCGGAAGAGCTGGCGCAGGATCGCGGCACCCTTCGTCGGCGCATAGTGCCAGCCCGGCAAGCTTGCGGGCGTCAGCATGGCGCCGCCGCGGATGCCCAGCACATGCGTTGCGCGGAAATGTTCGGCGGCCGCCCCCATCGCGCGGCGCCAGGTCGTCGGCGTCTGGATATCGAGCGGCTGGGGACTTTCGTTGCAGCCGGGCAGGTCGGGCAGAATGCTGTCGATCCCCGCCGCGTCGAGCCGGCGCATGACCTCGACGGTTAACCGGCGCAGGCGGTTGGCCTCATCGAACAGCGCAGGAACGATCAGCAGCCGGTCGATCCGGCCGCTATCGAAGCAAAGCGCATATTCGTCGGCGGTCGCGCCGTCGGATGTGGGGCAGGGCCAGGCGCCCGGGATCACGCTGTGGTGCGCTTGGCCTCGGCGAAAGCGAGCAGCGAGCCGTAGGTTTCCAGCAGTTCGCCATCGATCTCGTCGTCCTCGATCATGATGTCGAGGCGATCTTCCATCTCGGTCAGCAGACCGGCGACCGCCATGGAGTCGAGCTCGGGCAGGTGGCCGAACAGACCGGTGTCCGCCGTGAAGCCATCCGCCTGACCCGCCTTCAGTCCGAGGACATCGGTAAGGATGCGGCGCAGAAGCTGGTCGGTGTCGGTCTGCATGAGCGTTCTAGGGCGCCTTTCTGGCCGTTGAGCTGCGAAATTGGGCGGGCTCTAGCCACGCTTACCGCGGCCCGCAAGGCGCTTGAGTGCGCGCTTGGCGAGAAAGGGCCAGTTTTGCGGGGCTTCGGGACGGATCATCTCGAGACGATAGCGCGGGCGGACCTCCTCCATCCAGTCGCGCTTATAGCCGTCGTTACCCGTGCCGAAGTCGATCAGCCCGACTCCATCGGTGTCGATCACCTCGCGGAACAGGGCGGCGCTGAGCACGGTCCCGGGTGAAAGCGGCTTGGCGTCCTCCCGGTGCGCGAGCTTGTGGATGAAGGCCGTGCCGCCCTCGATGGTCCACATCTGTGCAGCCACCGCGCGTCCTTCGGCATAGGCCACACCGAGCCGAAGCCTCCCTGCCGCGCCCTCAGCCTGGGCGAAACCACGAAGGAAATCGGGCGAGCCCTCGCTAGGCTTCCAGCTTTCGGCGTAGATATCCTCATAGTCGGCCCAGGCTTCCGCATCGAACTGATTGAAAATGCGCGTTTCCACTTTCGCGGTCTTGCGCTTGAGCGTGGTGCGCAAAGGTCCCGGTCGACCTGCCAGATAGGCGTCGTAGCTGCGCCCCTGAAGGTGCAGGACGTGGTTGGTGTCGCAGGTTTCACGCAAGGCGATCCAGCCCGCCCGGCGGAACGCGGTTTCGACGAGTTCGGCGCTGCCGTCCTCGTCGGGAAGGCCTGCGAGCGTGAGGCGCGGCGCCTTACGCGCGAGGTCACGCGCCAGAGCCGTCAGCATTCCGGTCGCATCGGCGCCGGGTGAGGCGACAGGGCGCAGACGGAACGAGTACCAGTTGGCGAGGCCCGAGAGCGCGCCGTTGGCGCGCTGAAGCGGCAGTACCGTCGTGCTATCGCCATCGCGCGCCACCGCGAGCAGGGGCTCGATCCCGCAATGCTCGGCGAGCCCCTGCCACCAGGCGAGGCGGTCGAACGGCGTCTGCTGCATCTCCGAGGAAAGCAGGGTCGCGAGAGCCGCGTCCGATTGCACTTCCTTAAGATCAGCATGATACTCGATGGCGATCACCCGCCGTTCCCCCACTGGAGCCTGCCTTGCACGCCGACACCGAGACGACGATCCGGCCGCTCGACCATCTCGTGCTCCGCGGTGCCGACGAAGCGCCCGCGCTGGTGCTGCGCGAGGGAACGCTTAGCTACAAGGCCTTAAGATCGCGTGTCTCCCATCTGGCGGGCTGGCTTCGATCGCAGATACCCGAGCAGGGCGCCCGTGTCGCCACCTGGGCGGCCAAAGGCGAGCTGACCTGCCTGATGCCGCTCGCTGCGGCGCGCGCCGGGCTGGTTCACGTGCCGATCAATCCACTGCTCAAGCACGCGCAGGTCGCGCATATCCTCGCCGATAGCGGATCGCGCCTGATCGTCGGTACGCCGGCGCGGCTTTCGACGTTGGAAAAAGGTGATGTGCCTGATAGCTGCGAGAAAATCTCAGAAGCCGATGCGCTGACCGCTGCCGCTGCCCTTGCGGTCGACCTGCCGCTGTCCGAGTCCGATCCCGACGGACTCGCGGCGATCCTCTACACCAGCGGATCGACCGGCCGGCCCAAGGGGGTGATGCTCAGTCACGCCAACATGTGGCTCGGTGCCGAGAGCGTAGCTGACTATCTCGGCCTCGCGCCCGACGACCGCACGCTCGCGGTGTTGCCGCTGTCGTTCGACTATGGCCAGAACCAGCTGCTCTCGACCTGGTACGCGGGCGGCCGCGTAGTCCCGCTCGACTACCTGACCCCACGTGATCTCATAAAGGCGGTAGAGAAGCACGGGGTGACCACGCTGGCTGCGGTGCCGCCGCTCTGGGTCCAGATCTCCGAGCTCGACTGGCCCGAACAGACGCGCGCCAAGCTGCGCCGGCTGACCAACAGCGGCGGCGCTCTGACGCCCGATCTCGTACGGCGGCTGCGCGCGCTGTTCCCGCAGGCACGGCTTTTCGCGATGTACGGCCTGACCGAGGCCTTCCGCTCGACCTTCCTCGATCCCGCGCTGATCGACACGCACCCGACCTCGATGGGCAAGGCGATTCCCCATGCCGAGATCCTCGTGGTCAACGACGCCGGTGCGATAGCTGCCGACGACGAGGAGGGCGAACTCGTCCACGCCGGGCCGCTGGTGGCGCACGGCTATTGGCAGGATCCCGAACGCACGGCCGAGCGCTACAAGCCCGCACCCGCCGCATCGCGCTATGGCGGCATGGCCGTCTGGTCGGGCGACCGCGTGCGCCGCAGCGCCGAGGGCCTGCTCTATTTCGTCGGTCGGCGCGACGCGATGATCAAGTCGGCGGGCAATCGCATCAGCCCACAGGAGATCGAAGAGGCTGCGCTGGCGACCGGCCTGGTTGCCGAGGCCGTGGCGCTGGGCCTGCCCGACGAGCGGCTCGGCCAGGCCGTGCATCTCGTGGTCCGGGCGACCGCAGGAAGTTCCGAAGCCGAGGTAGAACTACCGCGCAAACTTATGCAGGAACTGCCCAATTTCATGCAGCCCAAGCTGATTCATTGGCGCGAGGCCATGCCGATCGGACCCAATGGCAAGATCGATCGCACGGCGCTTTACGCGGAGCTTGCGGGTTAGACCGACCGCTGTGTCGTATCGGGACACCGCGGCTCGCAAGCCGCGGTTCCCCAACGATTAGCGGCCAAGGCTAACGCAATATTCACCCTTTTTACCGATAGCTGCATCCGAAAACGTCTGGCTTGCGTGTGGGAATAGGCCAGTTCCCATCGCCGGCCGGCACTGTTGAGGATGTGCCAAAATGCCACGTGACCGCTTCTTCCGGCTCCTTGCAGGAAGTGCCATCGCGAGCCTCGCCCTCTCGGGTTGCGCGGGCTCGTCGAAGCCCGAACTGCCCTCCGCCTCATTCGTGGCGATGCAGGAAGGGCCCGGCGAAGAATACGTCATCGGGCCCCTCGACGAACTCACGGTTTTCGTCTGGCGCAACCCCGAATTGGGCGCGAGCGTTCAGGTCCGTCCCGACGGCCGCATCACCACGCCGCTGATCACCGACATGCCGGCCGTGGGCAAGACGCCTTCGATGCTGGCCGAGGACATCAAGCTCCAGATCTCGCAGTACATCCAGGATCCGCTGGTCTCGGTGATCGTGAACAAGTTCGCCGGCACCTTCAGCCAGCAGGTTCGGATCGTCGGCGCCACCGAGAAGCCGGCCTCGATCCCCTATCGCGCCAACATGACGCTGCTCGACGCGATGATCGCTGTTGGCGGACTGTCCGAATTCGCCTCGGGCAACCGCGCCAAGCTGATCCGCTTCGACAAGACGCTGGGCAAGCAGCGCGAATTCCAGGTGAAGCTCGGCGATCTGCTCAAGAAGGGCGACAGCCGCGCCAACGTGATGCTGATGCCGGGCGACGTCATCATCATCCCCGAAAGCATGTTCTGACATGAACGGGCTCTACGACGAGGTCCTGTCCGCGCTGCACAGCGTCTGGAACCGCCGCTGGCTCGCTCTGGCGGTGGCCTGGGGCGTGTGCCTTCTGGGGTGGCTCGTCGTCGCCCTGATTCCCAACAGCTACGAATCGAAGGCGCGCATCTTCATCCAGCTCGACGATGCCCTGGCCGAACAGGTGGGCATCGGCGTTGCCGACAAGAAGCGCGACATCGAACGCATCCGCCAGACGCTGACCTCCGCGGTCAACCTCGAGAAGGTGATCCGGTCGACCAAGCTCGGTGATTCGGTGAGCTCGCCCAAGGACATGGAAGGCGCGGTCATCGCGCTCGGCAAGTCGGTCAAGGTTGCCGCTACCGAAGAGAACATCTTCGAGATCACCGCCAAGGCTTCGCAGGGATCACTCTCGGAGGCCGAGAACGCCAAGCTCGCGCAGGAGATCGCGCAGAAGATGATCGACATCTTCCGCGAGGAGAACCTCTCGGGCGGCCGCGGCGAGATGACCGAGACCCTGCAGTTCGTGAACGGCCAGCTCCAGCAGCGCGAGAAGGAACTCGAGGCCGCCGAACAGCGTCGTCTCGCCTTCGAAGCCAAGAACCCCGACATGGTCGCGGGCGGCCAAGCCGGCCTGCAGCGGCTCGAGGCGGCGCGTGCCGAACTGCGCGGCATCGATGCCGATCTCGCCGGCGCGCAGAGCGCGGTCGCTGCGATCAATGGCCAGTTGGCGGGTACCCCGGCGACGATCGCGGGCGGTCCCGGCACCAGCAGCCCCAAGAGTTCGTTGGCGCAGGCGATGTCCGACCTAGCGCAGATGCGCGCACGCGGTTTGACCGATAATCACCCCGACGTCGTCTCGGTGAAGAACCAGATCGCCGCATTGCGCGCCGCGGCGCAGAGCGACAGCGGCAACGTCGGCGGCGTACCCAATCCGGCCTACAGCTCGCTGCAGTCGATCAAGGCGGATCGCGGGGCGAGCGTCCAGTCGCTTAACGCCCGCCGTTCGACGATCCAGGCCGAGATCGCCCAGCTTACGGCGCGCCAGATCAACGATCCCGAGATCGCCGCCGAGGCGCAGCGTATCGGTCGCGACTACGACGTCCTGCGTCAGCAGTACGATAAGCTTCTGCAGGACCGCGAGGAATTGCGCCTGCGCGGGGAGGTGAAGACCGAGCGTGAGGCGATCAAGTTCCAGGTCATCGATCCGCCGACGACGCCGCGCGCGCCGGTGGCTCCCAACCGTCCGCTGCTGCTGATCGGCGTGCTGATCGTGGGTGTCGGCGCAGGCCTTGGCGCGGCTTTTGCACTGGGCCAGCTCCGCACGACCTTCGCGACGACGAGCAAGCTCGAGGCCGCCACCGGCTTGCCGGTTCTGGGATCGATCTCGCGCACGCTCACCGAGACGGCCCAGGCGGCGCGGCTGCGCCAGCGCAAGCTGTTCTTTGCAGGGCTCGGCGCACTCGGCGGGCTTTTCGCTCTGCTGATGGCCGTCGAATTCGTCCAGCGCGGCATGGTGGCCTGAGGGGGTAACGTATGACCGAGCAGACCAAGATACCCCTCCCGAACGGAAATGGGCCCAAGGACGGCGGTTCGCTGATCGAGCGCGCCGTCGAGAGCTTCGGCTGGGGCCAGTTTGCAGCGCCGCCGGTGCCCGCGAGTTTCAAGTCGCAGATCGCTTCGAAACCCGCAGTTCCCGAGCCGGCCGCCGAGGTGCGCGCGGTCGCGGTCGAGCCGGCCCAACCCGAGATCCGTCCGGAAGTGGTGGAAGCCGAACCCGAGGCGATCGTCGAAGCGGCACCAGCAGCGGTCATGCCCGCGCCCGTCGTGCGTCCGGTCGTTGCGCCAGCCGCCTCGTCGCCGCGCGACGATACCGAACATCCGATCGATCGCGAGCATCTTCGTCGTCAGGGCTTCATTCAGCCCGAGGGCAACGTCTCGGCGACGCTCGAGGAGTTCCGCATCGTCAAGCGGCAGCTCCTGCTCAACGCTGCCGATCTCAAGCGCCAGGGCGCCGCGGCCAAGGGACAGCGTCTGCTGATCTGCTCGCCGCATCCCGGCGAGGGCAAGACCTACTGCGCTGTGAACCTCGCGCTGGCGATCGCCGCGGAGAGGGAGAGCGAAGTGCTTCTCGTCGACGCCGATTTCGCCAAGCCCTCGGTGCTGAGCGCGCTCGGCCTGCCGGGCGGACAGGGTCTGATGGACGCGCTTGCCGATCCCGCGCTCGATGTTGCCGATCTGGTGCTCAACACCGACATTCCAGGCCTCAAGGTCCTTCCTGCGGGCAATGCGACCAATCGCGATAGCGAGAACCTGAACTCGTCGCGAACCGCAAGCGTGCTCGATCGTCTGACCGAGGATGCGCCGCACCGCATCGTGATCTTCGACTCGCCTCCGGCGCTCGCGGCATCGCCCGCGGCCGAACTCGCCAAATATGCCGGTCAGGCGCTGGTCATCTGCCGCGCCGGCCAAACCGGCCAGCAATCGCTCGAAGATGCGATCTCGTTGCTGTCGGGCTGTCCCAACATCCAGCTCTTGCTGAACGCCGCAAGCTTCAGCCCGAGCGGCCGCAAGTTCGGCGCCTATTACGGATACGGAGCATGACCATGCAGTCACGCCATTCGAGGAATCTGGCCGCATTGCTGGCTGCGGGCGCCTGTGCGCTTCCGCTCGCCGCGACGGCACAGTCGATCGGCTACGGCAACGTCTCGGGCGGTGGTTCGGGAGGAAGTTCGGGCGGCGACGACGTCAAGGCGAGCGACGGCTCCGGATCGTCCGATCGCGGTGATCGCGCCGGACGGGGCGGTCGAAATGCGGGTAGCCGCGGCGTTCGGATCACGCCCTACATCGAAGCCGCGCAGATCGTCACTGCCGAGCTCTCGCCGGGTGACGACACGCTTACCTATTCGACGGTTGCAGCCGGTGTCGACGCCTCGATCCAGGGGCGCAACAATGGTCTCTCGGTTTCGCTGCGCTATGAGCATCGCTTCGGATGGGGGCGCGCTGCCGACAGCAATACGATCAGCGGCGTCGCCAATGGTTATGCCACGGTCGTGCCAGGCCTCACGATGCATGCCGGCGCACTCGCGGCGCGTACGCGCGTGGGAGTCGACGGTTCTTCGGCGCTTTCGCCGATCGACGTCGGCAACGACGCGGTGACTCAGGTCTATTCGGTCTACGCGGGACCGTCGCTCGCGACCCATGCCGGTCCCGTGGCGGTCAACGCCAATTACCGTATCGGTTACAGCAAGGTCGAGGCGCCGGACGCCTTCGTAAACACGCCGGGCCAGCCGCCGGTCGACGTGTTCGACGATAGCGTGGTCCAGTATGCCGACGTCAAGGCCGGGGTCAAACCGGGCCAGATACTGCCCGTCGGCTTGAGCGCCGGGGCGAGCTATTACCGTGAGGACGTGTCGAATCTCGATCAACGCATCGAGAATTTCGCAGCGCGGGCCGACGTGACCGTGCCGATCACCAATACGCTCCATGTCGTGGGCGGGATCGGTTACGAAGACGTCGAGATCTCGGGTCGCGATGCGGTGCGTGATACAGCCGGCAATCCGGTGGTCGGCAACGACGGCCGTTACGTTACCGACAAGAGCGGCCCGCGCCTGATCGGATACGACGTCAGCGGTTTGATCTGGGATGCCGGCGTGATCTGGCGTCCGAGCCGCCGCACCGCGCTCGAGGCGCATGTCGGTCGCCGTTACGGCTCGACCACCTATTACGGCACCTTCGCCTATGCGCCGAACCCGCGCGCGGCATTCAACGTTTCGGTCTACGACAGTATCGCCGGCTTCGGCGGCCAGTTGGCCCGATCGCTCGATGGCCTGCCGACCGACTTCGAGGTGGTCCGCAACCCACTCACCGGCGGCTTCGGTGGTTGCGTCTCATCGCTCGACGGCGGCAACTGCCTGAGCGGTGCGCTCAGTTCGGTGCGTTCGTCGGCGTTCCGTGCGCGCGGCGTGATGGCGACATACAGTGTCAATTTCGGCCGTATGAATGCCGGGCTTGGCGGGGGTTACGATCGCCGTCGCTTCATCGGTGCGCCAGGAACGGTGCTCGCGCAGCAAAGCGGCGTGGTCGACGAGAACTATTGGCTCGCTGGTTTTCTCAGTCGCCGGCTCGACGCGGACTCGGGTGTTCGTGGCGAAGTGCGCGCGAACTGGTTCCAGAGCGGATCGAGCCTGAACGGCGATGGAACGGCGATTGGGGCGACCGCGTCCTACTATCGAAACCTGACCCGTCGTCTCTCGGCCACGGCAGCCGTGGGCATCGACGGCATCGATCGCGAAGAGCCGCTGCCGGATCAGTGGATCGCTTCGGCGCTCCTCGGCCTGCGCTACAGTTTCTAAGCCCAGGGGGCACGAATGTTCGACGAATTCTACGGGCTTAGCGGCCGCCCTTTCCAGCTCACGCCCGATCCGGCGTTCTATTTCGAGAGCCTGACGCACCGCAAGGCGCTGTCCTATCTCTCCTATGGCCTCGCCCAGGCGGAAGGCTTCGTCGTGATTACCGGCGAGGTCGGCGCGGGCAAGTCGACCCTGGTCGCCTACCTCATGGCGACGATCGATCCCGCACGGCTGACCGCCGCGCAGATCGTCACCAGCAAGCTCGACGAAGGCGAGGTGATCCATGTCATCGCGCAGGCTTTCGGTCTGCCGGTACAGGGACATGACAAGGCTTCGGCGCTCGGAGCGATCGAGGCATTCCTCCACGACGAGGCGCGCGCGGGCCGGCGCTGCCTGCTGATCGTCGACGAATCGCAGAACCTGTCGATCGGCGCTCTCGAAGAACTGCGCATGCTGTCGAATTTCCAGCTCGGCTCGCACCCCTTGCTGCAGACGCTGCTGCTCGGCCAGCCCGAGTTCCGCGGCACTCTGCTCGACCATCCGCAGCTCGAACAGCTTCGCCAGCGCGTCATCGCCACGCATCACCTCGAGGCGATGGAGGCCAGCGAAGTCCAGGCCTATATCGAGCACCGCCTCAAGCGCGTCGGCTGGAACGGTAATCCCAGCTTCGACCAGCGCGTCTTCGCCGAGCTCTATACGGCCAGCGGCGGCGTGCCGCGGCGAATCAACCAGATCTTCAATCGTCTGCTTATGCTCGGCGCGGTCGAGCAGCGCAGCCACGTCGACAATGCGATGCTGCAGCAGGTTCTCGGTGAGCTCGGGCACGATGCTGCGCCGAAGCGGGAAGCCTCCGTTCCGGCACCGCAGTCCGCGCCTGTCGCGGTCGCGCCGCAGCCGATCGAGGGCGTTGCCGCCGCCGCGCTCCAGGTCGCTCTGGCCGAGCGAGACGCGCAGATCGCCGAGCTTCAGCACGCCATCGTCGAACTCGCCAACAAGGTCGAAACCCCGAGCGCGCAGAACGAACTCACGATCCTGCGCGATCGCGTCGGTGCACTCGAAAGCCAGGTGATCGAGCAGGAAAGCGCGATCCGCCATACGCTGACCATGCTGATCGAATGGATCGAGACCGAGAACGGCGCGCGCGCCGCAGCCTGATCCTGATGCCTCTCGCAGGGAGACTTCGCCCGTGACCGCCGCCCTGCCTATCGACATGCCCGCGCCCGGCGGGACCCGCGGGCCGATCAACGGCCTGTCGGTCGACGTCGAGGACTGGTTTCAGGTCGGCGCCTTCGAGACGGTCATCGACCGTGGCGACTGGCACGGGCTGACGATGCGAGTCGAACGCAATTGCGACGCGATCCTCGCGCTGTTCGCCGAGGCCGAGGTCAAGGCGACCTTCTTCACGCTCGGTTGGGTGGCGAAGCGCTATCCGGCGATGATGCGGCGCATCGCCGCGCAGGGGCACGAGATCGCCAGCCATGGCTGGGACCATGCGCGCGTCTTCACCATGGACCGCGCCGGATTTGCGCTCGATCTCAAGAAGAGCCGTGAAGCCATTGAAGATGCTAGCGGTGAGCGTGTCAGCGGTTATCGCGCCCCGAGCTTCTCGATCGACCAGCGCACGCCTTGGGCCTTCGCCGAACTCGCCGAGCAGGGCTACGCCTATAGTTCGAGCGTCGCACCGATCGCGCACGACCACTATGGCTGGCGCGAGGCGCCGCGCTTCGCCTTCCGCCCGCTCGCCGATGCCGATTTCATCGAGATCCCGGTGACGACGGCCGAATTCGCTGGCCGTCGCCTGGCTGCCGGGGGCGGGGGTTTCTTTCGCGTTCTGCCCTACCAGTTCTCGCGCTGGGCGATCCGCCAGGTCAACCGGCGTGACGACCGTCCGGCGGTTTTCTACTTCCACCCGTGGGAGATCGACCCCGAACAGCCGCGCGTGGCTCATGCGCCGCTCAAGTCGAAGCTGCGGCATTACACCAATCTCGACGGTATGGCCGGCAAGTTGCAGAAATTGATCGCGGATTTTGATTGGGGCCGCATGGACGATCTGGCCCGCGGCGAAGCGCTGCGCGCCATCGCGCTGGCCGTATGAACGCGCCTTTCGTCCCCCAGCGCGAGCGGATCCACCTCGCTGACCTGGCTGACCCGAATGAGACGGCGCGGATCGAGGCATTCGTCGCCGCGCATCCTGACGCGACACCGTTTCACCGTCTGGCCTGGCTGCAAGCGATCGCCGCGGGAACCGGCAATCGCCCGCTTGCGCTCATCGCCGAGCACCACGGTGAGATCGTCGCCTATCTGCCATTGAGCGAAATCCATTCGCCGATCTTCGGCCGCCTGCTCGCATCGAGCGGTTTCGCGGTCGACGGTGGCCTTCTTGCTAGCGACGATGTCGACGTGGCGGCGATTTTCGCCCAGGCCGAAGGCCAGGCGCTGCGGCGGTCATGCCCGGCAATCGAACTGCGCGGTGGCAGCCTGCCGCAGGACCGAGCGGGCTGGACTTTGAAGACCGAATCACACTGCGGTTTCGTGATCCCTCTCGCTGCAGACGACGAGGCTCAACTCCTGGCGATCCCGCGCAAGCAGCGCGCCGAGGTCCGCAAGGGGCTCGCCAATTCGTTTGAGATCGAGATCGGCACCAGCGCGCGCGACCGCGCGGCACACTATGCGGTATACGCCGAGAGCGTCCGCAATCTCGGCACGCCGGTCTTCCCGCGCGCGCTGTTCGATGCGGTGCTCGATCGCTTCGGTACCGATGCCGACATTCTGACCGTGCGCCACGAAGGCGTGGCCGTTGCGAGCGTGCTCTCGCTTTACCACCGCGGCGCCGTCATGCCCTATTGGGGCGGCGGCACTCAGGCCGCGCGGCTCCTGCGCGGCAACGATCGCATGTATTTCGAGCTCATGCGCCATGCGCGCGAGCGCGGCTGCAGCCATTTCGACTTCGGCCGGTCGAAGACCAACAGCGGCGCTTACCATTTCAAGCGCAACTGGGGGTTCGAGCCTGAACCTTTGACCTATGCGACCTGGACCGCCCCCGGCGAGGCGCCGCGCGACGCCGATCCGACGAGCAGAAAACACGCCCTGCAGATCGCGCTCTGGCGGAAGCTGCCGCTCGCCGTGGCGAACCGCCTGGGTCCCTGGATCGCACGGGGTCTGGGATGAACGGTGAAATCCTGTTCATCGCGCATCGCCTGCCGTTTCCGCCCGATCGCGGCGACAAGATCCGCTCTCACCATATCCTCAAGCACCTCGCAGACATCGCGCCGGTCCACGTGGCGACTTTCGCCGACGACGAAGCCGATTTCGCCGAGGAAGCGAGCCTCGCAAGCATGGCCGCGAGCTATTGCCTGCGTCGCCGGACCAAGCCGCTGCCACTGGCGGCGCTCCAGGCTCTCGCCACGGGGCGCCCGGTCAGCCTGACCGCGTTCCACGATCGCGCGCTTGCCGACTATGTCGCGCAGACCTTGGCGACGCGCTCGATCGCGGCGATCTACGTCTTCTCGGGGCAGATGGGCCAATACGTTCCCGCGGACTTCCCGGGCCGGCTGATCGTCGATCTGGTCGACGTCGATTCGGCCAAGTTCGAAGCCTATGCCGCCAAGCGCAGGGGGCCGATGGCGCTCGTCGAGGCGCGTGAGGCGAGGCTTCTCGGTGCCGAGGAAGCGCGGCTTGCAGCGCGCGCAGACGTCACCCTGCTGATCTCGGCTGCCGAGACCGAACTGTTCCGTTCTCGCCTCCCGGCAGGTTCGCCGGCCGAGGTTCGTGTTCTGGGCAATGGTATCGACAGTGCGGGTTTCGATCCCGTGCTGGTTTCGCCGGAACCGCGGATGCTCGCCTGCACCGGCCCCCGCCTGATCTTCACCGGGCAGATGGACTACGCGCCCAACATCGACGCCGCACGCCGCGTGATCGAGCGCGTGCTGCCGCGGATTCGTGCCATTCGACCCGAGGCCAGCTTTCATATCGTCGGCCGCAATCCGACGCCCGAACTGCTCGCGCGGCATGGCCGCGACGGCTGTCACGTCTGGGGCCGGGTCGATGACGTCCGCCCCTGGCTCGCCGCGGCTGACTGCGCGCTGATCCCGCTCGAGATCGGTCGCGGGGTACAGAACAAGGTGCTCGAGGCCATGTCGATGGCGCTCCCCGTCGTGTTGAGCCGTGAAGCGGCTACGGGCATCGCGGCGCAGGATGGCGAGCATTTCGCTGTGGCCGACACCGACGCTGCGCTGGCCGAGTCGGTGCTGACCCTGCTCGATGACACTGCCCGCGCGCGCCGATTGGGCGAGGCGGCGCGCCGTTTCGTCGTCGAGAACGTGAGCTGGGATGCAGCGCTCGCGCCGCTGGCGGAATTCATCCAAGCTAAGGGTGGGGCGCAGCGTCATGCCGCATGACATCGCCGCGCGGCTGCGCTCCGGCCCAGGCCTTTTCGCGAACGTTCCCCAGGCCTGGCGTGCCGCGCTCGGCCTGCTTGCGGGCGCCTGGATCGCGGACCTGCTGCTGTTCCTGTCCGACTGGGCGGACATGGCCGACCAGTGGTGGAACATCTCGACCTACAACCACGTGGTCCTGGTTCCCGCGATCATTGCCTGGTTGGTCTACGAGCGGCTGCCGCAGCTCGCGAAGCTGACGCCGCAAGCATGGTGGCCGGGGTTGGTGCTGAGCGCGGCTGCGGGCCTGCTCTGGGTGCTCGGCGAGTTTGCGGGCCTCTCGGTCGCGCGGCAGGCGGGTGCGGTGACCCTGCTTGCCGGTTCGGTGCTCACTTTCCTGGGCCCGAGGATCGGCGCAGTCCTTGCGTTTCCGCTGGTTTACATGGTTTTCCTGGTGCCGATCGGCGACGAACTGGTTCCGGCCCTGCAGATGATCACCGCGGCGATCACCATCTCTCTCGTGCATTTGAGTGGCGTGCCTGCAGTGATCGACGGCGTGTTCATCCATACGCCGGCGGGACTGTTCGAGGTGGCCGAGGCCTGTTCGGGGGTCAAATTCCTGATCGCCATGGCAGCCTTCGGCGTGCTGGCCGCAGAGGTCTGCTTCACCCGCTGGCCGCGCCGCCTGGCCTTCCTTGCGGTCTGCCTCGTCGTGCCGGTTCTGGCGAACGGAGTGCGCGCTTGGGCTACGGTCTTCGTGGCGCAATATGTCGGCGCGGAGCGCGCCTCGGGTTTCGATCACATCGTCTATGGCTGGATATTCTTCGCCATCGTGATCGCGCTCGTGCTGGCGCTGTCGTGGCGGTTCTTCGATCGCCCCATGGACGAGCCGATGGTCGATCTCGACCGGATCACGGCCTCGCGGGTGATCGCGCGGCTAGAAGCCTTGCGCATCGGCGCTATGCCTGCGCTGTTCGCGCTGATCGCGATCCTGTTCGTGGGACAGGTTTGGACACGCGCCGCCGATGCGCTCGCCGCGCCGATGCCGGGGGCCATCGATCTACCGCAAGTGGCCGGTTGGCAGCGCGTCGCCCACCGCCCGAGCCTGCCATGGGAGCCCCGCGCGCAGGGCGCCGATCATCGCTTGATCGGCCGCTATGCCGATGCCGCAGGTCATGAGGTCGACGTGTTCGTTGCGCTCTACGCTGCCCAGACCGAAGGGCGCGAAGCGGGCGGCTTCGGCCAAGGCGCGCTTCCGCCCGATGGTCTTTGGGCCTGGCAGTCGCCGGGGCCGGCGATCGCCGATGCCCGAACCGATCGCATGCTGGCCGAAGGCCGCGTCGAACGGCTTGCCTATACCTGGTATAGGACGGGAGATTTGCTGACCGGCAGTAACGCCCGGCTCAAGCTCGCCAATATGGCCGACCGGGTGTTTCTCCGCGAAAGGCCGACGATGATGCTGATCGTCTCGGCTGAATCTACGCCCGGACGTCCCACGAAGCTGGCTCTGGATCGATTCCTCCGTGCGATCGGTCCAACGGACCGATGGATGGACCGCGTGGCCGGCCTCCGCTAGGACTTCGGCCGATGTGCGGAATTGCGGGCATTTTCCATCTTTCGACACCCAAGCCGGTCGACCCGGCGCGGGTTGAGCGTATGTGCGACGCGATCGCGCATCGCGGACCGGACGGCCAGGGTGTCTGGACCGCACCCGGCGTGGGGCTCGGCCATCGCCGGCTCTCGATCATCGACCTTGCCGGATCACCGCAACCGATGGCCTCGACCGACGGGCGCGCGATGCTCGTGTTCAACGGCGAAATCTACAACTACCGCGAACTGCGCGAGGAACTACGCGCGACCGGCGCGGTGTTCCACACCGACGGCGACAGCGAAGTCATCCTTGCAGCCTGGCAGCGCTGGGGGATCGACTGCCTGCCTCGGCTCCACGGCATGTTCGCTTTTGCGATCTACGATCTCGAGCAACGCACGCTCTTCCTCGCGCGCGACCGGCTCGGGGTGAAGCCGCTGTTCCTGGCGCCGCTCGCCGATGGCAGCCTGATCTTCGGGTCCGAGCTCAAGGCGCTGACCGCCCATCCGCTGTTGCGTCGCGAGGCCGATCCGCTGGCGGTCGAGGACTATCTGACCTGGGGCTACGTGCCCGATACGCGGTCCATCCTGAAGGGCGTCGAAAAGCTGCCCGCGGGGCACTATCTGCTGCTGCGCCATGACGCTTCGATGCCGCGGCCCGTGCAATGGTGGGACGTCTCGTTCGCCGAGCGGCGTCGCGGCAGTGCCGCCGATCTCGAGGCCGAACTGGTGCTGCTGCTACGCCAAGCCGTCACCTCGCGCATGGTGTCCGACGTTCCGCTGGGCGCTTTCCTCTCGGGCGGGGTCGACAGTTCTAGCGTCGTCGCGCTGATGGCCGAGGCGAGCACCAATCCGGTCAAGACCTGTTCGATCGGCTTCGACGTCGCCGAACTCGACGAAACCGGCTATGCTAGGCAGATCGCCGAGCGCTTTCACACCGATCATCGCAGCCGCACGGTGTCTCAGGACGATTTCACTGCGATCGATACGCTCGCGGCCATGTTTGACGAACCCTTCGCCGATGCCTCGGCGCTGCCGACCTGGCGGGTCTGCCAGCTTGCGCGCGAGAACGTGACCGTGGCGCTGTCGGGCGACGGCGCGGACGAGGCGCTTGCGGGCTATCGCCGACACGTGTTCCAGCGCAACGAGGACGGGCTGCGCGGTTTGCTTCCGTCATCGCTGCGCCGCCCCGTGTTCGGTGCCCTCGGTGCGGCTTACCCCAAGGCCGACTGGGCGCCGCGGATGTTCCGCGCCAAATCAACCTTCCTCTCGCTCGCGGCGAGCAGCGAGGAGGGCTATGCCCGCGCACTGTCGGTGACGCCGCCGGAGGTGCGCGATCGCATCTATTCACCGGACTTCCAGCGGCTGCGCGGCGACTATCGCGCAGAGCAGCCACTGGTCGCGCTGATGCAGCAGGCTCCCGCACGCTCGGGGCTCGATCGCGCGCAATATGCCGATCTCAAGTTCTGGCTGCCTGGCGATATCCTGACCAAGGTCGATCGCGCGTCGATGGCGGTGGGGCTCGAGGCGCGCGAGCCTCTGCTCGATCATCGCCTGATCGAATTCGCCGCCAGTATGCCGGAGCGGCTGCGCACACAGCGCGGGCAGGGCAAGTGGCTGATGAAGAAGGCCATGCGCCGCTACCTGCCCGATGACATACTCTATCGTCCCAAGCAGGGCTTCGTGACGCCGATCTCACAGTGGTTTCGCGGTCCGCTGGCCGAAGCTGCGCGAGCGATCGGCGAGAGCGCCGGGCTCGCGCGCATGGGCTGGTTCGACCGCGAGCAGCTTAGTCTGCTCGCGTCTGCGCACATCGCCGGACGGGCCGACAATTCGCGCCTGTTGTGGCAGCTGCTCATGCTCGAGAGATCGCTCGAGCGGTTGGGCGCTGCAGCCTGACGTTTTTTCGAAATCGGCGGAATTCTGCGAATGTCTCGACGCCTGAAGGACGCCGGGATGGCCGCATGATGTTCGACCATTGTCTAATTTACGAAGCGACTCGAACGCCATAGGTTGTGGTAAATTTCAAGTTAACCATACAGGATACGGATTTTAATACGGGAATCTTCCGTGAGTATGATCACGGACGGCATTTCCGAGGACGCGAGCGGACCGTGCCTTTAATGACACGGTCAAGTGAAATTTATCCGTTTTGCACAGTGTTTATACGTAGTCGCGGTCCCTTGATGGACGCTGCGTCGCGCAAAATCCCTTTGCCAAGGGACTCCGTGCTCGCGTAGATTCTCAAGAGGCCGCGATAACATAACAACTGGCAGCGGGGTCGTAAGCGGGGTTATGTATGGATCGGCTGAGCGGCGATCTTGATAGACGGACTGAGCAGGACGGCGCGGATGATGCGCTGGCCATTCCTCTGACCAATGACGTCGAGCTTCTGCTCGAACGGTCGGAACGGCGCCTGGCCGTGCCGGAGCGCCTGCTCGCGCTCGAAGAGCTCGACGTCCTCTATGACGAAACGAAGCAAGCGCTGTGGACCTTCATGCGGCCCAAGGACCGCCCGAGCTTCACTCGCACGATGCTCACCGATTTCGAGGCCTGGCAGTCTCTGATCAAGCAGGGCTTCGGTCCCGAACGGCTGCCGCTGCGCTACCTCATCCTCGGCAGCCGAGCGCCCGGCGTGTTCTGCTTCGGCGGCGATCTCGCGCTGTTCCACCAACTCATTCGCGAGCGGGATCGCGAGGCTCTGGCGGCCTATGGCTACCGCTGCGTGGAAATCCTCGATCGCAACATGCACGCGCTCGACCTGCCGATGCTGACGATCGGCCTGGTCCAGGGCCAGGCGCTCGGCGGCGGTTTTGAATCGCTGCTGTCATTCGACTTCATCATTGCCGAGCGCGGCTCGACCTTTGGCCTGCCCGAAGTCACCTTCGGCTTGTTCCCCGGCATGGGCGCACACGCGATTCTCTCGCGCAAACTCGGCGCGGCCATGGCCGATCGCATCATCCTCTCGAACGAGACCTACTCGGCCGAAGAGATGTATGATCTCGGAATCGTTTACCAGCTCGCTCCGGCCGGCGAAGGCGTGGCCGCGGTGCGTGATTTCATGGCCAAGACCGACCGGCGCCACGCCGGCGTGGTCAATGCCCGCCGCGCCACGCGCGTCGCCAACCCGATCGAGATGTCGGAATACTATCGCATCGTCGACCTGTGGGCCGATGCGGCGCTGCAACTGCGTGAGCAGGATCTCAAGCTGATGCAGCGACTTGCCAGCGCCCAGGCGCAAAAGGCGATGCTGGCTCGGGCCTCCTAGTCAATCTCCGTCCCGGGCTTGCCCGGGGCGGCATGGCTATTCTTCGCCGTGTCCTAGCGCCAGGTAGTCGGCGCTCTGCATTTCGTTGAGCCGGCTGACCGTTCTCTCGAATTCGAAGCGGCCGCCTTCGTTGCCTTTGCCGCCGTTGTCATAGAGATTCTCGGGCGCCGCGTCGGCCGTTACCAGCAGCTTGACCTTGTGCTCATAGAGCGTGTCGATCAGCGTGACGAAGCGCGCTGCCTCGTTGCGCGTGTCCGGACCAATCTTCGGAATGCCGACGAGGATCACCGTGTGATAGGCGCGCGCGATCGCGAGATAGTCCGAGGCGCCGCGCGCTTCGCCGCAGAGTCGCTTGAAGCTGAACACCGCGACGCCCTTGAGGCTCTTGGGTACGAACAGCGCCCGCCCGCCGAGATCAAGCTCGGCCGAGGGAACGTGAGCGCTATCCTCGGGCGAATAGTCGGTCAGGCGAAAGAAGGCCTCGCGTACTTGCGCCGTGGCTTCGGGGCCGAGGGGCATATGCCACATGGCCATGCCACCGAGGCGATGCAGGCGGTAGTCGACCGGACCGTTCAGGGTCAGCACGTCGAGCTCGCGCTCGATCAGCGCGATGAAGGGAAGGAAGTGCTCGCGGTTGAGCCCGTCCTTGTAGAGATCCTTCGGCGCGCGGTTCGAGGTGGTGACGATCGTCACGCCCTGGTCTTCGATGAGCTGGGTGAACAGCCGGCTCATGATCATCGCGTCGGCCGAATTGTTGACCACCATCTCGTCGAAGGCGAGGCAGCGCAGGTCCTTGCCGATCGCCGCGGCGACGGGCGGGATCGGATCGCCCTGTTCCTTCTTGCGCTCGTCGCGCAGGCGTTCGTGGACCTCGAGCATGAAGGCGTGGAAGTGGACGCGGCGCTTCTCGTCGATCTTCAGGCTGTCGTGGAACAGGTCCATCAGCATCGACTTGCCGCGACCGACGCCGCCCCACATGTAGACGCCGCGGTGGCGGCTCTCGCGCTTCTTGCCGAACAGCTTGCCGATCAGGCCGCCCGTCGGCGCGCGTTCGAGTTCGCGCTGGAGCTTTTCGAGCCGTTCGGCCGCAGCCTCCTGTTCGGCATCGGGGCGCAGTTCGCCCGAGGCGATCAGCGCTTCGTAACGGGCGAGCAGGCCGGTCATCGCGGCGCGCTGGGCTTGCGGACGGTGCCGGTAAACGACGCGACGAGGCTCTCGTCCGCACCCTCGCCCTGCACGACCAATCCGCGCAGGAAGCCGAGCCGCCGAGTTTCGCGCAGGACCTGGACGACCGCGTCTAGCGGCTTGTCGGGGTTGCCGGGGCCGATGAACTGGCACGACACGTCGACCGTGGCTGCGCCCATCGCATTGATGCCGCGGACCATGAAGGCCCCGGCGAAAAGCGCGACGTCGATCATGCCGAGCACGGCGCCGCCGTGGACGTTGCCCCCGTTGTTGGTCAGGTGACGCACGGGTAGAATCCGGCAGCGCGCGGAATCGTCACCTTCGCGCCGCACCAGCATCGGGCCGAGTACCGCTTCGTTGTAGCGGGTTTCGTCGAGCAGGCGCCAGCGATGCCAGCCGGCATGATCCGGATCGGGCTCGCAGGAGAAGGCCGGGCCTTCCACGCTCACGTCCTCAGACGTGCCGTTCGGCCTGCATCTTCTTGATCTCGGCGATTGCGCGCGCCGGCGACAGGCCCTTGGGGCAGACGTTGGCGCAGTTCATGATCGTGTGGCAGCGATAGAGGCGGAACGGATCCTCGAGCTCGTCGAGGCGTTCGCCGGTCATCTCGTCGCGGCTGTCGGCCAGCCAGCGATAGGCCTGGAGCAGGATCGCCGGGCCGAGGAACTTGTCGCTGTTCCACCAGTAGCTGGGGCACGAGGTCGAGCAGCAGGCGCAGAGGATGCACTCGTAGAGGCCGTCGAGCTTCTCGCGCTGTTCGGGGCTCTGCAGGCGCTCCTTGCCCGAAGGCGTGGTCGAGACGGTCTGCAGCCAGGGTCGGATCGAAGCGTACTGCGCATAGAAGTGCGTGAAATCGGGGACCAGGTCCTTGATCACGTCCATGTGCGGCAGCGGCGTGATGCGGATTTCGCCCTTGAGATCCTCGATCGCGGTGGTGCAGGCCAGGCCGTTGCGGCCGTTCATGTTCATCGAGCACGAACCGCAGATGCCTTCACGGCACGAGCGGCGGAAGGTCAGCGACGGGTCCTGCTCGCTCTTCATCTTGATGAGCGCGTCGAGGACCATCGGGCCGCAGTTGTCGAGATCGATCTCGAAGGTGTCGTAACGGGGATTCTCGCCGCTGTCGGGATCGTAGCGGTAGACGGTGAACTTCTTGACCTTCGTCGCGCCCTCGGCGCGGTGGTGATTGCCCTTCTTGCTGATCACGCTGTTCTTCGGAAGGGTGAAGGTCGCCATCGAGAATGCCCCATGTTGCGGCTGCGAGAAGCCGGCTGTTTGCGCCTCTCTAGCGATTCACGGCGTCAGGGCAAGGGCGCTCGTGCGCGAAGGCTTCATCGTTTGGTCTTCGCCGGGATCTTCGCCAGCGGCGCTGCGGGCTTCTCGCCTTCGACCGCGCGCCAGACTTCGACGATGGCGCGCGCACCCGGAGAACTGCGGGCGAAATCGACGACGGGCGCCTGTTCCACTGCCATGCGCTCTACCGCGCTCGCCTGCGGGATGGCCGGCCAGTCGGGATGCGCCTCGCGCACTTGGCGGTGCAGTGACTTGCGGCGATCGACCATCGAGAGGACCGGCATGATCCGCGGCTTGCGTCCGTCCTCCTCGGCGAGGCGGGCTTCGACGAGATCGAGCGTGCGCAGTGCCAGGGGATTGGGTTCGACCGGCGCGACGATCAGTTCCACCGCGCGGAAGATGTGCTCGCTGATCTCGCCGAGGCCCGGAGGGCAGTCGAGGATGATGCGGTCGTAACGGTCCTCGAGCGTGCGCAGCAGCTTGCGCAGGCGCTTGGGCTTGTCGGCTTCGGCCAGGTCGCTTTCGAGGTGGCGCAGCGAGAGATCGGCGGCGATCAGGTCCAGCCCGGGCCAGCGCGTCGGTTCGGCCAAGTCCGCGGGATCGGCCTTGCCGGAAAACAGCTTCTTGGCGGTGTGGGAGGCTTCTGCCTGTCCCAGCAGGAAGGCCGAGCCGCCCTGCGCATCGAGATCCCAGAGCAAGGTGCGGTGCCCGCCGAGCACCGCCGAGCAATAGGCCAGGTTGACCGCCAGCGTCGTCTTACCGACGCCGCCCTTCATGCTGTAGACCGCGATGAATTTCGCCATGCCGCTCCGCTCTTCGAACCCACGAGCTTCGCTGTCTGACTCGCGCTTCGCTTGCGTGCAACCCCCGGCCGGCCCGTGTCACAAAAGGACGGTGCCGGCCAAGGCGTGTCGCGCGGAGAAGGCGATCAACTGCCCTCGACGCCGTCCTCGTTGGCCATCCAGTGGACGAAGCGGTGCAGCGGGTACATCGCATCGTGCGGGTTGCCGATCGCCGCGGGTCCGGCCTCGCCGAGCCGCACGACGCGCTGGGCGCCGCCGCTGGCAAGATGATCGCGCAGCGCGGGCATGCGGCCGAACGGATAGACGCCGACGGTCTGGGTCGCGACGTTGACGTATTTCATCGCTTCCATCAGGTCGGGCACGCAGACCACGTTCGAGGTCTTGCGCAGCGGGTGGAAGTCCACCGGTTCTTCCGATCGGATCGCGACGCCGCGGCCATCGGTCTTGCCGAAGACGGCATAGTCGTCGTCCATCATCCGCAGGACGTCGATCTGTTCCTTGAGTTCGCGATCGAGCGGGCGCGGCGTGCCTTCACCGGTGCGGTCGATGCGCAGGCGCTCGGCCAGGACCTCGGCATAGCGGTCACCCTCTTCAGGCGTCGCTTCGAGGAAGGTGAAGCGACTGCAGACGCAGGCCTCCTGGTTGAGGATCGAGACGTCGCGGGCGTTGAACTCGGCGGCCTCTGCCAAGGTCTCGGCCGAGGCGAAGGCCTCGCGCCCGACCATCGAGATCGAGGTCTTGGGATCGAACGAGACGAGTTGGAAGCCCGGGCCGATGTACTTCATCACGTTGTTGATCGCGTCGCCGCCGCCCCAGGCGACCAGCTTGTCGAAATACTGCGGGCGATAGAGCACGCGCTCGACGGCATCGTCGCCGCCGCGCCAGTAGATCGCCGACATCGACTGGACGACGGGGTGGTTGGGGTCGATCTCGGCCATGGTGCGCAGGAAGGCCGTGGTCGAAAACGGGTCGGCCGAGGCCATTTTGAACAGACTCACCGACTTGACCAGTGCCGACTGGGCGATCGAGCGGATGCCCATGCCCGGCGAATTGCCGGGCAGCACGTGGATCAGGCGCGGCGCATAGGCGCGGATGAAGCTGCGACGCCCTTGGTGGTCGGTGTGTGGTACCCACTCGTCGAGCGCTTTGGGGTTGGGGAAGTTCTGCTCGACGACTTCCATCAATACCTTCTTGTCGAGGTACTCGGTGGCGTGGAGCATCTGATGCTCGATCACCGCGCGCGGCGCGAGGCTGACCTTGGCCATGCGGTCGATGCAGGCCTGGACGTGCTCGTTATTGGGATCGCAGAGCCGCTGGCCCGATTCCACCAGGAAGTCGATGATCTCCGACAGTGGCGTGTTGAGCAGCGGCGGCAACTCCGTGCGCGGATGGACGAGGCTGTTGAGATCGAGCTTGGGCGTTGCGAAGGACACGCCGAGGTCGCGCGAGCGGTGAATCTGATCGGCACCGTCGATCACCTGTCCGCGAATGAAGAAAGGCGCGGAATCGGCCTCTGCCTGATCGGTCGACGGCGGGCTGCTCAGTTCGGTCAGCGTGTTCATGGCGATCCTCTTCACATACGTCGCGCCGCGACTCGGCTTAATGGCGACTGATGCGTTTCATTATGACTTTCTCCATGCGGAAGGCAAGCGTCATTTGCTTCCGACGAGGGTCGCGCGCAGGCGTGCGGCGTCTTCGGCCAGCAGCAGGCGCTCGGCAGCGAGTTCCCCGACGACCGCGGCCCTGCGCTCGGCGACGGTCGCAGGCGGCTCGCGTCTGTCAGCGGGAAAAGGCAGATAGGATCCGGCGATCAGGCAGAGGTCGCCTTCACCGAAACCCGGCTTGCGCAGGTTCCAGCCCAGGTAGGTGCCCTCGGCCACGGCGACCTCGGGCATGCGGATGCCGGGCTGGTCGTTGCCCTGGGTGTCGATCGCCGGGACATATTGCGGCCAGGCACGCTTGCCTGCCGGGGAAATGGGCTGATTGAACACCTTGGGCCAGACGATGCCCTCGGGTCCGCGCAGCGCGTCCACGGGTCGCAACTCGCCTTTCCCGAGGCTGGGCCAACGGCTCGCGGGCGGTTCTGCCCGGCCGAGTGTCCAGTCGACCATGCCGATGAGCAGCGCGCGAACGATCGGCGTATAGTTGAGCGGATTGGCCGGATAACGGCAGGCGGGCAGGGCCATGCCCGGGGCATGGGCGCCGCCGGCGATCATGTAGGCGCGCACGTTCGCGGGCAGGGCGACGTCGCGGTTGGTGCCGCCGGTGCCGACCAGCGAGGCGCCGGCCTGCCAGAATTCGCCGCTGGTATCGATGTGGAACACGCGCGGGCAAGTGCCGTCGGCGCTGCAGGTCGCGAGAATGCCGTCGCGCCTGCCGGTGACAGGATCGGTCAGGGTGGCATAGGTGAAGGGAAATCCGAAGCCGGGGACGTCGTGATCCTCATGCTGGCGCGAGAAGCGGCCCGGCTCGGCGAAGCGGTAGTTCGTGTAGGTCTGCCGTGCGCCGGGGATGAACGGGATCACCCCGTCGAACACGCGCCGCCCGGCGAGATCACTGTTGAAACCCTGCCAGAGAAAGTCGCGCAGGTAGCGCCCCGACTGCGAGCCGCCGAAGGCGATTGCCGCCGAAAAGGCGCCCCCGCGCGGATTGACGCAGGCCTGCTTCGCGTCCTTCTCGCACGGCGCTGCGGATAGATCGGCGAGCGGATTGCCCTGTGCGGCGCTGCCGTGGCGCAAGAAGGCGATCAGGTCGCGCGTCGCGGTGAAGCCGAGGCCCATGACCACGGGATCGCGCGCGACGTAGTCGAACCGATAGATTGCGCCGGCATCCATCGCTGCGGGGCGCGTGAGCGTGACATGGCGATCGTCTTCGAAGCGCCAGTCGCTGGCGGCAATTTCCCTTGCGGGCGCGCCCGTAACGGCGCGGACGGTGAGCCTGGCCGAGGCCTGATCGAGCGTCGCGGCGCGATAGGGCAAGGACAGGCGATTGGAACTGGTGTTGTCGAAGATCGTCTCGGTCGAGACGGGACCGGTCAGCGGCTTGTCGCCGTCACTCGCCACGGGGAAGCGCGCGCCGATCAGGCCTTTGCCGTTGCCCGACAGCGTAATGTCGCCCTGCCACCCGCTCCAGACCAGGGTATAGCCCTGGCGCAGCAGGAGGCCGTCGCCGGGCGCGATCGGGTCGCCGCCGCCCATCGCCGAGCCGCCGGTGAACATCGCCATCAGCTTCATGCCGCGGTTGACGACATCGTAGAGCATCACGCGCCGGGCCCTGGTGCCGTCTTTGGGACGCAGGATCACCACATCGACGTCGTAGGCGACCAGCCCGTCGGAATCGCGCGGTGCCTTGGCGAGATCGACGATGCCGCGGTTCGCTGCCGCCCTGGGATCGATCCGCAAGTGTGCAATGCCGGCGATACGTTCGTAAGGGCCGGCGTTGCCGAAGGTCCTGCCATCGTAGGCGTCGATCCGCGAGGTCACCTCGATGCGAACGTCGGGTATGGTTTCGGCCGCCATGGCCGGTGACGCGGCAACGGTCGCTGTCGCGAACAGGACGTGCGAAGCCAAGCGCATGATCTCTCTCTCCCAGATCGTTTTGCCCATGCTCGCAGACGGGCGGTGAATTGCAATCGAGGCTTGCTGCGCGTCGGGACGGGTGGGGCATTCGCCCGAGAACAGAACCTGAGGAGAGAGCGTCATGGCCGGTAGAGGGCACAAGGACATTTTCGCCGACGACATCGCCTGGGGGCAGGGCGCCTCGCCAGGCATCCAATACGCGCGCTTCCTGCTCGACGAGGACAATGCCGCGACTTCGCCGATGGTCATCCTCTCGAAGTTCGCGCCGGACGAAGTGGTCGAGCCGCACACCCACGGTTGCAACTATCTCGAATACATCATCGAAGGCTCGCAGATGGTCGGGAAGGCCAATTTCACAAAGGGCGACCTACGCTGGGCCAAGGCAGGAACCGGTTATGGCCCGATCGTCGTCGGCCCCGAAGGTTGCACGGTGTTGATCGTCTTCCAGGAGGCGGCGAAATCGAACACAATCCCTTTGGGCAAGGCTCGCACCCCCGAGAGCGCCTGACACGGGCATGCCCGTCGGCCGATTTCGCAAATATCGCCATAGCGGTTGCCGGCGCGCACGATTGTGCCATCACGCGCAACAAATTCGGGAGATGAACTGATGTCCGAGGGCAATTTCTACAGCAATCGCGTGGCCGTGGTCACCGGCGGCGGGCGTGGGTTCGGCAAGGCCTTCGGAATGGCGCTGGCCGCGCGCGGTGCCCATGCCGTGCTGGTCGACATCGACGGTACGGTGGCCGAGGAAGCCGCGGCCGACATCCGCGCGAGCGGTGGCCAGGCGACGGGCTTCGGCGGCGACGTCACCGATGAGGCTCGGATGGCCGAAATCATGAAGCAGGCGGCCGCGCTTGGCGCCAAGAATGGCAATCCCGGCATCGACATCCTGATCAACAATGCCGGGCTGCACAGCGACGAATACGGTCAGCCGATCTTCAAGATGGGCCTCGCCAAAGTGAAGCGCCTGTTCGACGTCAACGTCATCGGCGTTGTCACTTGCACGATCGCCGCGGCCGAATACATGCGCGGCCGCGCGGGTGCTTCGATGGTCAACATCGCCTCGTCGGCCGGGCACATGGGCGGATCGGCCTATGGCGACACCAAGCTCGCAGTCTCGGGCCTGACGATCACTTTCGCGCGCGAACTCGGCCCCGACGGCGTGCGCGTCAACGCGATCTCGCCGGGGCTCATGCTCACCGAGACGATCGCCGCCGAACTGCCGCCCGAGACCAAGGCGCGGGTCAAGGCGATGCAGATGATCGGCGACGACGGCAAGGAGGAGCACATCGTCGACGCCATGCTGTTCCTGACCTCGCCGCAGGCGAGCTTCGTCACGGGGGAGGTGCTGCGCGTCACCGGCGGCATGGCGGCAGGCGTCTAGTTGCGACACGCCTCTCGCGGTCAGCTTGATTGACTGCGGCGAGCGGCGTGTTCCTTTCGCGTTTTTCTCGTCGCTTGCCTGGTCTAGCTTGGCGCGATGGGAGAGACCGTAAAGACATTCTGCCGCAATTGCAGCGCGCTCTGTTCGATGGAGATCGACGTCGAGGAGGGGCGCATGGTGCGCGCCCGGCCCGACGGTACGGCCTCGCCCTATGGCGCCTATCTTTGCCCCAAGGGCCTCGCCGCGATCGACTTCCACAATGGCGCCGAGAACCGGCTGCTGCACAGCCTGAAGAAGCAGACCGACGGCACTTTTGCGGAGATCGCCGGGGATCAGGCGATCGACGAGATCGGCGCCAGGCTCAAGGCAATCTACGAAGAGCAC
This sequence comes from Novosphingobium anseongense, assembly GCF_037482895.1. Taxonomy (NCBI): domain Bacteria; kingdom Pseudomonadati; phylum Pseudomonadota; class Alphaproteobacteria; order Sphingomonadales; family Sphingomonadaceae; genus Novosphingobium; species Novosphingobium anseongense. The sequence goes on from NZ_JBBHJZ010000001.1 coordinate 705,884, forward strand.
GGACCCCGGGCGATTGCGGTCTATCACGGCACGGGCGCCTACCGCTGCGTGCTCGGCAACCTGATGGAGCGCGCCTGGGTGGCGGCGCTCGATACGCCCAACTTCTTCTCGTCGATGACCGTCGACCAGTCGGCCAAGTGGGTGACGATGGCGCGCATGGGCATCATGGCCAGCGGCCGCCACAATTTCCGCGACGCCGACTGCGCGCTGCTGGCCGGCGGTAATCCGCTCGTCACGCACCAGGGCGCGCCTTTCGCCGTGGCCGAGGTCGGCGCGCCGGCACGCGCTTTCGCTGCGGCCAAAGAGCGCGGCTGCAAGATCATCATCGTCGATCCGCGCCGGACCGAGACCGCGCGCTTCGCCGATCTGTTCATTCAGCCCTTGCCCGGCCACGATGCCGAACTGTTCGGCGCGATCGCCCACGTCATGTTGCGCGACGGGCTCTACAAGCGCGACTTCGTCGAGCGGTTCTGCATTCAGCTCGATGAACTGCGTGCGACGCTGGCCCCGTTCACGCCCGAGTTCGCCGCAGCGCGCGCGCAGGTGCCGGTCGAACAGATCGAGCTTGCGGCGAAGTGGCTGGGCGAGGCCGAGCGCCCGCTCGCCGGTAGCGGCACGGGTCCTTCGATGAGCACCCACTCGAACACGGCCGATCACATGATCGAAGTCGTGAACGTGCTCGCCGGGGGATACCGCAAGGCGGGCGATCGCATCCGCAATCCCGGCGTGCTCAAGGCCAAGGATGCCTACGAGATGGCGGTCTCGCCGACGCGCAGCTTCGAACACGAGCCGAAATGCGTGAGCGAGGATACCGGTCTGCTGGTCGGCGAATTCCCCACCGCACTGATCCCCGGCGAAATCGCCGCGGATTCGCCCGACCGTATCCGCGCGCTGATCTGCTTCGGCGGCGATCCGCTGATGGCGGTCGGCGATCCTGCACTCGCCAAGGCGGGGTTCGCCAAGCTCGACCTGCTGGTCTCGCTCGACAGCCGGATGAACGCGACCGGGGAGATGGCCGACTACGTCGTCGCCACGTCACAGCCGTTCGAGCGGCACGAGATATCGGTGCCCGGCGACGGTTCCTATCCCGAGCCCTTCGTTCAATACACGGCGCCCGTCGTTGCGAAGCCCGAAGGCGTCATCGACGACTGGGAGTTCTTCTGGGCCGTCTCGGCGAAGATGGGCGTGCCACTGACCTTCAAATACTGGAACTACGGGCTGCGCTTTCAGGACATTCCCGAAGGCATCGAACTGAGTCTTACCGACAGGCCCGATCCGGAGGATCTCTGTCGCTATCTTGCCAAGGACAGCGTGGTTTCCTTCGACGAAATCAAGGCGAATCCTTCGGGGGTAAGGGCCGAAGTGGCGCTGCGCACCGTGCTGCCCGGGCCGCCCGGTGCGTCCGGCCGGCTCGAACTGTGCCCGCCCGATGTGGCGGCGGAACTCGCCGCGATTGCCAAGGAGCCCGCGGAGACTGGCTACGGCTATCGGTTGACCTGCCGGCGCGTGCTCCATGCGCTCAATGGGGCCTTCCGGGACTCGAAGGAGGCGCGGCGGCGGTTCCCGGTGAACTACGCGTACATGAACCCGGAGGACATGGCGGCCGAGGGCCTGGCCGACGGCGACACGATCGAGATCGCGTCCGAGTTCGGCAAGGTCCGCACGCTCGCCAAAGGAGAGGATCGGCTGCGTCGCGGCGTGATCTCGATGACGCATATGTTCGGCCCGCTCGTCGGTTCGGGCGATCCTCTGGCCGACGGCGGGGCCAATGTCGGCCAACTGACCTCGCTGACCCGGCATGTACAGCCGATCAATTTCATGCCGCGGTTCTCGGCAATTCCGGTCAACGTGACGGTTCTCGCGCCAGCCGAAGCTTGATTGCCGCACCAACGGAAAAGGCCCGCCGCTCCTGAGAGCGACGGGCCTTTTCGCGTGTCGGTGTTAAATCAGGCGCCGAACGTGCGCTGCCACCAGCCGCGACGCGGAGAACCGCCTTCGCCGGCTTCGGCTTCCGCCGCAGCATCGGCTGCGACGTTTGCGGCCGGCTCGGCCGCCGCGGCTTCGGCTGCCGGCTCGGCTTCGGCGGCGACCGCTTCGGCTTCGACCTTCTTCTTGCGCGTGCGCTTGGGCTTGGCCGGCGCTTCCTCTGCCACCACTTCGGCGACAGGCGCGGCTTCGACCGGTGCTTCGGCGGCCGGAGCCTCCTCAGCGACGGCATCGGCCTTCTTCTTGCGCGTGCGCTTGGGCTTGGCCGGCGCTTCCTCGGTGGTCACTTCAGCGACAGGCGCGGCTTCGACCGGTGCTTCGACGGCCGGAGTCTCCTCGGCGACGGCATCGGTCTTCTTGCGACGCGTGCGCTTGGGCTTGGCCGGGGCTTCCTCAGAGGGAGCAGCTTCGGTCTCGGCAACGGGTTCGGCGCTCGGGGCTTCGGCGGCTTCGGCCGGAACCTCTGCGCCTTCGCTCTCGTCGTCGTTCACCGCAGCCTGATCGCCTTCACCGCGACCACGGCCACCACGCCGGCGACGGCCACGACGGCGACGCTTGCGCGGACCTTCACCGTCTTCGCCATTGTCGTCACCGGTCGTCTCGACCTCGTCGCCGGTTTCGTCGTCGGCTTCGCCGGCGTCTTCGGCACGATCTTCGTCCTGTGCGTCGTCACCCTGTGCGTCGTCACCCTGAGCGTCTTCACCCTGGGCTTCGTCGTCGCGACGGTCGCGTCCACGACCCCGGCGGCGCTTGCGACGCTTGCGGCGGCCATCACCGTCGCTATCGGCATCGGCGCGGCTGCCACCTTCGCGCGCCTCGACTTCGGCCTCTTCCTCGAGATCATCGTCCTCGGGCAGGTCCTCGTCGTCGAATTCCTCGACGATCGGTTCGAACTTGGGCACGAATTCGGGACGCGGACCCGAAGAGACGACGCGCATCTTCGCGCCTTCGTTCTCGCCCTCGGGGATCACCTCGACCCGCACGCCATAGCGGTCTTCGATCTCGGCGAGATCGGCGCGCTTGGCGTTGAGCAAGTAGACTGCGGCCTCGGTGCTGGCATAGAGCGAGATGACCGAACCGCGGCCCTTGGCGGCCTCGTCCTCGATCAGGCGCAGCGCCGACAGGCCCGCCGAACTGGCCGTGCGGACCAGGCCGGTTCCGTCGCAGTGCGGGCAGGTGCGCGTGGTCGCCTCGAGCACGCCGGTGCGCAGGCGCTGGCGGCTCATCTCCATCAGGCCGAAGCTCGAGATGCGGCCGATCTGCAGGCGGGCGCGATCGTTCTTGAGCGCGTCCTTCATCGCCTTCTCGACCTTACGGACGTTCGATCCGTATTCCATGTCGATGAAGTCGATGACCACGAGCCCGGCCATGTCGCGCAGGCGGAGCTGACGGGCGATTTCGCGCGCGGCTTCGATATTGGTGTTGAGCGCCGTCGCCTCGATGCCGTGTTCCTTGGTGGAACGGCCCGAGTTGATGTCGATCGAAACCAGAGCCTCGGTCGGGTTGATGACGATGTAGCCGCCCGACTTGAGCTGCACGACAGGGTCGTACATCGCGGTCAGCTGATCTTCCGCGCCATAGCGCTGGAACAGCGGCACGGGATCGACATAGGCCTTCACCCGGCGCGCATGGCTGGGCATCAGCAGCTTCATGAATTCGCGCGCAGCCCGGTAACCGTTCTCGCCCTCGACGACGACTTCCTCGACATCGCGATTGTAGATGTCGCGGATCGCGCGCTTGATCAGGTCGCTGTCCGAATGGATCAGCGCCGGCGCCGAAGACTTCATCGTGTTCTCGCGGATCTCGTCCCAGAGGCGTGCGAGATAGTCGAAGTCACGCTTGATCTCGGTCTTGGTACGCGCGAGGCCCGCGGTGCGGACGATGCAGCCCATCGACTTGGGCAGGTCCATCTCGGAGATGATCGACTTCAGGCGCTTGCGGTCCGAGGCCGAGCTGATCTTGCGGCTGATGCCGCCGCCATGGCTCGAATTCGGCATGAGCACGCAATAGCGGCCCGCCAGCGACAGGTACGTGGTGAGGGCAGCGCCCTTGTTGCCGCGCTCTTCCTTGACGACCTGGACGAGCAGAACCTGCCGCCGGTGAATGACGTCCTGGATCTTGTAGCGGCGGCGCAGCGCCATGCGCTTGGCGCGAAGTTCGTCGGCTTCCTTCGAACGGCCACGGCCACCCTGGCGTCGCTTGCCGCGGCGCTGACGGCCACCCTGGCTGTCCTCGTCGCCGGCTTCGCCCTCGGCGTGCTCGCCGTCTTCGTCCTCGAAGCCGTTCTCGACGTGGCCGTCCTCGATCGTGGCGACCTGGTCCTTGTCGGACGTGTCGACCTCGGTGACGCCCTCTTCGCCGAAGTCGTCGGAGAGATTGCCGTCACCATCGTCGTCGTGGCCGTAGTCTTCATCGTCGCCGTCGTCGGCGGCGCGCAGCGCGGCTTCTTCCTCGGCGTGCGCGGCTTCTTCTGCCAGCAGCGCTTCGCGATCCTCCTTGGGGATCTGGTAATAGTCGGGATGGATTTCACTGAAGGCCAGGAAACCGTGACGATTACCGCCGAAATCGACGAAGGCCGCCTGCAGAGACGGTTCTACCCGGGTTACTTTGGCTAGATAGATATTGCCTTTGATCTGCTTGCGATCGGCAGATTCAAAGTCGAATTCCTCAATACGATTGCCTTTGAGCACGGCCACCCGGGTTTCTTCCTGGTGGCGCGCATCGATAAGCATGCGCGTGGTCATTATAAATTCTCCAAGCGCGCCGCGGCACGGATCCCAAGCGATTGGGGGCCGGCAAAGTGGCGCGCATATGCAATGGCTCGCCGCCGGTCCCGAGAGGTTCGGGTTCCGTGGCGCGGCGATCGGTGGTGTGCGTAAAGCCCGGGCGCGAAAGCGCTCGGGCGGCTTGCTTCGTGTCTGCTAGCGGGAGAATGCGCGGCGTATTCGATCGCGCAGTACCGTCGAGCGGTGCGCCAGCCGTCCAAGCCTTCCGCGCCTGCAAAGGCTGCGGTTGGCAGAACGGCAAGTGGCTTCTCATGGCTCGCATCAACCTGTTCGGTCCGGATTGGAAAGCCCGGATGTCGGCCGGAAATGTGAACATCTCTGCGATCCCCGCCCGAATACGCTTGTTTCAGCTCTGTTTCGGAGCGTCGAGGATCGGACAGGTTCGCCCGGCTTCGTTCATCTAGCAGTCAATACCTTGATCGGCAAGGGTTGCCTCGGAGGCCGACCGGGCGGGCTTGCCCCCGCGAACGGGCGGGGGACACCGGTTCCCTCCACCATTGCGGATCCATGTGGGTGGCCCTAGCAAGACGTGCAATGCCGCGCCTGGTTCAGCTTGCCCTGCTTGTCGCTGCGCCGCTGGCGCTGGTCGGCGCCATGGTCGCGGCGGACCGGCTCTTCGCGTCGCCCGGGCGCGGTTATGCCTATGTCGAACGCATCGTCCTCGCGCCACCGACGAACGAGATCGGCCTGCCGCCGATCCAGGGGCCGCTCGACGGCAGTCGGCCGCTCGTCGTCATCGATGCCGGGCATGGCGGACACGATCCCGGTGCCGGCCGCGCACCCTTGGTCGAAAAGGTCCTGACGCTCGGCCTTGCGCGGGCCTTGCGCGACGAGTTGATCAAGAGCGGTGGCATCCGCGTGGCGATGACGCGCGACGACGATCGCTTCCTGTTGCTGCCCGAGCGTTCCGGCGTGGCGCGACGGCTCAATGCCGACCTGTTCATTTCGATCCACGCCGACAGCGTCGAGGGCAACGAGGATGCACGCGGTGCCAGCGTCTATACGCTGTCCGAACGCGGCACGAACGAGACCGCCGCGCGCCTAGCCGCGCGCGAGAACCGCGCGGACACGGTCAATGGCATTTCGCTCGCGAGCACCAGCGATGCCGTGAGCGCGATCCTCGTCGACCTGTCGCAGCGTGAGACCCAGGCGCGGTCCGAGCAGTTCGCTCGCCTGATCCTGCGCGAGGCTTCGGACAAGATGCGCTTCCACGATCGCAATCTGCAATCGGCGGCCTTCGTCGTGCTCAAATCGCCCGATATGCCCTCGGTCCTGTTCGAGAGCGGTTACATCAGCAATCCCGACGAGGCGGCGAGGCTGGCGTCTCCCGAGGGTCAGGCGACTTTCGCCAAGGCGACCGCGCAGGCGATCCGGGCCTTCTTCGCGCGGCAGTCGCAACCGTGAAGCGATCGGGTGAGACGATCGGCGAACGCGCTTCCCCTCGCGCGGGACACGCGATAAAGGCGGCGGGCAATGGCTGAGAACGCATCGTCCGACGGCGAGAACCTGAACTATCGCATCCGCCGCGAGGCGAGTGGCGCCTGGGGATGGCTGCGCGGTACCTGGCGCGAAAAGCGCTGGGTGCGGTGGCTGGGCTATGCCGGCGGTGGGTTCCTCGCGATCTTCATCGCGGCCTGGCTGCTCGTCGCACGCGATCTGCCCTCTGCCGACAAGCTGCTCGACTATCAGCCGCCGTTGCCGACGATCGTGCGCGGGATCGACGGACAGATCGTCTATTCCTATGCGCGCGAACGCCGCGTCCAGCTGCGCTTCGTCGATTTCCCGAAGCAGTTGACCGATTCCTTCCTCGCGGCCGAGGACAAGACCTTCTGGACCCACGGCGGCGTCGACTATCCTGGTCTGGCCGGCGCGGTCATCGACTATGCATCGAAGCTGGGTTCGGGCCAGCGCGCCAAGGGCGGCTCGACGATCACCCAGCAGGTGGCCAAGAACATCCTGATCGGCGACGAATATTCGGTGACGCGCAAGCTCAAGGAAATGATCCTCGCGCGGCGTATCGAATCCACGCTGAACAAGCAGCAGATCCTCGAACTCTATCTCAACGAGATCCCGCTCGGTCGGCAGAGTTTCGGCGTCCAGGCCGCGGCGCGTGCCTATTTCGGCAAGGACGTCGGCGAGCTCAAGCTGCACGAATCCGCATTCCTGGCGATCCTGCCCAAGGCGCCCGAGCGCTATGGGCGTGCCAAGAACGCCCAGATGGCGATCGAACGCCGCAACTATGTGCTCGAGCAGATGGTCTCGAACGGTTGGGCGACCCGGGAAGCCGCGGACGAGGCCAAGGCGCAGCCGCTCGGCATCATCGGCCGCCGGGTCGAGACCTACGATCCGTCGATGGGTTATTTCGTCGAGGAAGTCCGCCGCCAGCTGATCCAGAAATACGGCGAGAAGGCCGAGCAGGGGCCGAACAGCGTTTACGCGGGCGGGCTCTGGGTGCGCGCTTCGGTCGATCCCGAAATGCAGAAGGCCGCGCAGGATTCGCTGCGCGCAGGCTTGCTGCGCTATCACGGCGGCATGGGTTGGCGCGGTCCGATCGAGCATGTCGATATCGATGGCGACAAGTGGCAGACGCAGCTCATCACGCTCAACAAGTCGATCAGCTATCAGGACTGGCGCATAGGCATCGTCATCGCCCGTGAAGGCGCCAGCGCCTCGATCGGTTTTCCCGATGGCAAGACCGGCCGTCTTACGGGGCTGCCCGACAAGCTGCGCGCCGGCGACGTGATCGCGGCAGCGCCCGTAGGCGGCGAAACCTATGCGGTGAAGACCATTCCCGAGGTCTCGGGCGGCATGCTCGTCGAGAGCCCGGCCGATGGCCGCGTCGTCGCGATGCAGGGCGGGTTCGACGCGGGGCTCGCCTCGTTCAACCGCGCCACCCAGGCGCTGCGCCAGCCGGGTTCGACGATCAAGCCTTTCGTCTATGCGACGGGGCTCGACTTGGGCATGACCCCGGCGACGATGGTCTCGGACGGGACCTTCTGCGTCTATCAGGGAACCGCCGGGCAGAAGTGTTTCCGCAACTTCGGTGGCGGTGGCGGTGGCGGCACGCATACGATGCGCTGGGGGCTCGAGCAGTCGCGCAACCTGATGACCGTGCACATCGCCAACGACGCGGGCATGGAGAACGTCACGAAGACGTTCCAGCGCGTCGGCATCGGCAAGTACCAGAACTATCTGTCCTTCGCGCTCGGCGCGGGCGACACGACCGTGATCCAGATGGTCAACGCCTATGCCGCGCTCGCCGCCAACGGCGTGCAGTATCCGGCTTCGGTGATCGACTACGTCCAGGATCGCAACGGCAAGGTCATCTTCCGCGCCGACAACCGCCGCTGCACGACCTGCAACATGGCGCAGTGGGACGGCAAGCCGATGCCCCGCTTCGAGCCGCGCGGCAAGCAGGTGCTCGATGCCCGTACCGCCTATCAGGTGGTCCACATGCTAGAGGGCGTTGTCCAGCGCGGCACCGCGGTGGTGCTGCGCGATCTCAAGATTCCGCTGTTCGGCAAGACCGGCACGACCACGGGCCCGACCAATGTCTGGTTCGTCGGCGGTTCGCAGAAATACGTCGCCGGCGTCTATCTCGGTTACGACAAGCCGCGCTCGCTCGGCGGCTATGCCCAAGGCGGCCGCATTGCCGCGCCGATCTTCAAGCAGTTCGTCCAGGCGACGCGCAACCGCTGGAGCGAACTGCCTTTCGTCGCGCCCGAGGGTGTCCGCATGGTCCGCATCGATCGCACGAGCGGCAAGCGCGTGTTCGGCGTCGAGCCTGGCAGCGATCCTAAGGCCGGCGTGATCTGGGAAGCCTTCAAGCCCGATACCGAACCCTCGCGGGCGACGCGCGCCGACGAACTCTCAAAGCAGCGCTCGGCGCTGCTGGCCGCGATCCAGCGCGGACGGCAGGCGCGCCAGCAGGATGCCCGCGATGCGGCCCGTTCCGCGGAATCGGCCGACTTCGCCGAGGAGCAGGGCGGGGTCTACTGATCGCGCCCGTCTTCGGGAGACGTTGACACTCGGGTTCCCATAAGTTCATCTTCCTTACCAATTGTCAGGCGGCAGGCATTCGCTATCGTTGCCAGGCGATAACAAAAGGGATGGGAATGGGACCGAGGCATAGTTTCTGGAGCGTGTTGGGACCGGCGGAAGCTCCGAAATTCGGACCGGGTTCGCGCGCTGCACGGGGCGGCGTCAATCCGCCGGTCGCAAATTCCAGCGATGACGAGACTCAGGCCAAGGTCACCGAACTCGTCACCATCCTGGGCGAGGCCCACCGGATCGGCGTGCGCCTGCTGCAGATGTTCGCACGCGTGCGCGATGACTCGGGGCTTTCGGGCATCGAGGTCCTGACCCTGATCGGCGTAGCCAACGCGTCGCGGCCGCCGACGGTACCGCAGATGGGCCGCTCGCTGGGCCATCCCCGACAGGTGATCCAGCGCGCCGTCCGCGTGCTCGAGGAGGAAGGGCTGGTGGAGCTTCGGCCCAATCCCGGCCACAAGCGCGCCGCGCTGCTCGTCGCGACCGAGAAGGGACGCGCGCTGGGCGGCACGATAGACGCCCAGTCGGCCGAGATCATCGCCGATCTCACCGACGGGCTCGACCTCGACCTCGCAGACCTCGCGGCTATGAGCGACAGCCTGGTGACCTTGCGTCGCCGGATCGACGGCCGGCCTGCCGAACGGGCCGACTGAGCCGATGCCGGGCTTCCATCCTTCGCACCACGCCCGGACCATTCCCGATGCTGCCGCCATGGTCATCGCCGATACGGGCGAGGTTCTGACCTACCGTCAGCTCGATGAAGGCTCGAACCGTTTCGCGCAGTTCCTGCGCTCGCTGGGGCTCCAGCCCGGCGATCGCATCGCGCTGATGCTACGCAATTCGCCGGCTTTCCCGATCGCCTATTGGGGCGCGACGCGCTGCGGTGTGTTCGTCACCTTGCTCTCGACCCATCTCAAGCCGGTCGAGGCGGCCTATATCCTCGGCGATTCCGCTTCGCAGGTGCTCGTGCTCTCGGCTTCGCTCGGCGAGACGCCGCGCGTGCTGGCCCGAGAGCGCGAGACGCTGATCCCAGGTGTGGCGACCCTCCTCTATGCCGATGACGAGCCGATCGAAGGCGCCGGCTCGCTGCGCAACGCGCTCGCGGGAATGCCGCCGGTGCCGGTGGCCGACGAGATTTCCGGCTTTCACATGATCTATTCGAGCGGCACGACCGGGCGGCCCAAGGGCATCGTCCTGCCATTCACGCCAGGGCCGATCGACGAGTTCAATGCGCTCGAAGGCGGCATATCGCGTTATCACGAGATGGACCCGCTCGTGTATCTGAACGTTGGCCCGCTCTACCACGGCGCGCCGCTCTCGTGCATGATCGTGGCGCAGCGCCTCGGCGGCACTTTCGTCACCCAGCGCAAGTTCGATGCCGAAGGCGTGCTCGCGGCGATCGAGAGATATGGCGTCACGGCCGCGCAGTTCGTGCCGACCATGTTCGTGCGCATGCTGGCGCTGCCCGACGCGGTGCGGGCCGGCTACGACCTGTCGACCTTGCAGATCGCCATCCATGCCGCAGCGCCGTGCCCGGTCGAGATCAAGCGCCAGATGATCGCCTGGTTGGGACCGATCATCCTGGAATATTACGGCAGCACCGAGGGTGTCGGCGCCACTGCGATCAGCGCGGAGGAATGGCTGTGCAAGCCCGGCTCGGTCGGGCGGTCCTCGCTCGGCCCGATCCACATCTGCGACGAAGAGGGCGAAGAATTGCCCGCGGGTGAGCCGGGTCTGATCTGGTTCGAGGCGCTGCCTGGGCGCGGTGTGAACTATCTCAACGACGCGGCCAAGACCCGGGCCGCGACCCATCCACGCCACGCCGACTGGTTCTCCGTCGGCGACATCGGGCGGCTCGACGCGGACGGCTATCTTTTCCTGACCGACCGCAAGGACTTCATGATCATCTCGGGCGGGGTGAACATCTATCCGCAGGCGATCGAGGACTGTCTGATCGTGCATCCCAAGGTGCTCGACGTCGCGGTGATCGGCGTCGCCGATCCCGAATACGGCGAGGCGGTGAAGGCGATCGTCCAGCCCAAGGACTGGGCGGAGGCAGGGCCCGCGCTCGAGGCCGAATTGCGCGACTGGGTCAAGAACCGCATATCGAAAGTGACGCAGCCCAAGACCTACGAATTCGTCGAGGAGCTGCCGCGTATACCTTCGGGCAAGCTGGCCAAGCACGAACTCCGCAAGCTCTACGGCAATCCGGTGGCGGTGGTGTAATTCCCCGCCCGCGGCACGAGAGGAATAAATTGACACGATCATGTCAAACCGACACGATCGGAGCATGCATGGCAAATTCGATTCCCGACATCCGCTGGTGGGCCTCTCGGACGAGCTGATCCGGCTCAACGGCCGTCTCAAAGGAATGTTCGCTGGCGCGCGCCGGTCCGAAGGACTTGGCGATTCCGAGCTGACGGTACTCAACGCCGTGGTCGAGGCCGATCGCGCGCCGACCGTGCCGCAGATCGGCCGTTCGCTCGGCCAACCGCGCCAGATCGTCCAGCGCGCGGCCAATTCGCTGATCGAGGACGGTTTGATCGAGGTCGAGCCGAATCCCGACCACAAGCGCGCGGTGCTGCTGCGCGCGACCGCGCAGGGCGTGGCGCTCAAGCGTGAGATCGACGCGCGCGCCGATGCCATCGCCGAGGAGATCGCCGGCAGTCTGGACGCCGATCTCGTCCGGCGCGCGGCCGGCCTGCTCCACGACATCCGCAAGGAACTCGAAGCGCGGCTGCGGACGGGGGAGAGCAAATGACCAGCATGACCTACGATCTCGACGAGCTGGCCCCCAAGGGGCCGCTGACCGAATGGCTCGACGCGCATGTGCCCGAGCTCGGCAAGGGGCCGCTCGAGACCTCGGTGCTCAGCGGCGGCACATCGAACGTCGTGCTGACGCTCAGCCGCGGCGAAGAGCCGATGGTCATGCGGCGTCCGCCGGCGGTGCCGCCGCCGGGCGCGGAGAAGGGCGTGCTGCGCGAGGCGCGGATCCTGACCGCGCTGGGCCAGACCGAGGTGCCGCATCCGCGCTGCTACGGCGCCTGCGAGGACGTGTCGGTCGCGGGCGCACCGTTCTATGTCATGGAGAAGGTGCGGGGCTGGGCGCCGAACCTGCGCGACGAGAAGATCTGGAACGAAGCACCGTTCGATCAGATGCCCTACGAATACGGCATTCCCTTCGCGATCGTCGACGGGCTGATCGCGCTGGCCAATGTCGATTACGAAGCGATCGGGCTCGGCGACTATGGCAAGCCGGGCAAGTTCCTCGAACGTCAGGTCGATCGCTGGTCGGGCCAGCTCGCGAGCTACAAGGAGCGCTACGGCTACGCAGGCCGCCATCTCGAGGGCTATGCCGAGACCGAGGAATGGCTGCGCCAGGCCACGCTGCCCCAGGAAGTGCGCGGCATCATCCACGGCGACGTCGGCACGCCCAACATGATGTTCCGTCACGGCCCGCCGGCACGGCTCGCGGCGATGATCGACTGGGAGCTCTCGACGATCGGCGATCCGATGATCGACATGGGCTGGTTCACCGGCGGCATGCGCGACGAGGACTATCCCGAAAAGGAGTTCCCGACCGCGCTCAACAACCCGGCGAACTTCCCCACCAAGCAGGAACTGGCGCGCTACTACTGCGCGGGCACGGGCCGGGACATTCGCGATTTCGAGTGGTTCTCGCTGCTGGCCAAGTTCAAGTCGGGCTGCCTGCTCGAGTACAAGGTGGCGCAGGCCGAGGCGGGAATCCTGCCCAAAGAAACCGGCCGCTTCTTCGCGCGGATCGTCGAGAACGTGTTCAAGGAAACCAAGGCGCAGATCGCACGGATGCAATAACCGCAGCGCCACACATCCATCGTCATGCTGAACGTGTTTCAGCATCCATCTCTCCGCTGGCCCGACCTGAGCTGGACGAGAAATGGACCCTGAAACACGTTCAGGGTGACGGCTCATTTTCAAGGAGAGGTCAGATGATCGATTTCAGCATCGAACCCGAATTCCAGGCCAAGCTCGACTGGATGAACGCGTTCGTCCGCGAGGAATGCGAGACGATGGACCTGCTCTGGCCCGAGATGGGCGCCAATTTCGAGACGCACCGCGCCGACGCGCGCCGGCACCTCAAGCCGCTGCAGGACCAGGTCAAGGCGCAGGGCCTCTGGGCCTGCCACCTCGGGCCGCATCTCGGCGGGCCCGGTTATGGCCAGGTCAAGCTGGGACTGATGAACGAGATCATCGGCCGCTCGTCCTGGGCGCCGACCGTGTTCGGCACGGCCGCACCCGATACCGGCAATGCCGAAATCCTCGCGATGTTCGGCACGCCCGAGCAGAAGCAGAAGTACCTCGGCCCGCTAATGGACGGCGACATCGTCTCGTGCTTCTCGATGACCGAGCCGCAGGGCGGCGCCGATCCCGGCGAGTTCACGTGCAAGGCGACCCTGGTCAAGAACGACAAGGGCGAGGACGTGTGGGAGATAGAGGGCGAGAAGTGGTTCTCGTCGAACGCCAAGCTGGCGACCTTCCTGCTCGTGATCTGCGTTACCGATCCCGACAAGCCGCTGACCGAGCGCATGTCGATGTTCATCGTCCCCACCGACACGCCCGGCATCAACATCTTGCGCAATGTCGCCATCGCCGGCGACCGCGATCCCGAGAACGGCCACCACGCGCACATCCGCTATGAAAAGGTGCGCGTGCCGTTCGACCATATGCTCGGCGAGCGCGGCGGCGGCTTCAAGGTGGCGCAGGCGCGGCTCGGCGGTGGGCGCATCCACCACGCCATGCGCACGGTCGGCATCTGCAACCGCGCGCTGGAGATGATGCTCGAACGCGTGGTCTCGCGCCGCACGCGCGGCCGCACGCTCGGCGATCACCAGATGGTACAGGACAAGATCGCCTCGTCGATCGTCGAGCTCGAGGCCTTCCGCCTGCTCGTGCTCAAGACCGCCTGGATCATCGACGAGGTCGAGGAAGGGCGCCTGCCGCACGGATCGGCGCGCAACCATATCGGCATGTGCAAGATCGGCCTGGTGAAGATCTACCACGACGTCGTCGGCCGCAGCCTCGAACTGCACGGCTCGCTGGGCATCAGCCTCGATCTGCCGCTGGCCAAGTGGTACGGTGGGCACATGTCGCTGGCCTTCGCCGACGGGCCGACCGACGTGCACAAGTCGCAGCTGGCGCGCGCCTACATGAAGAAGGCCAAGCCCGTGGACGGCATTTTCCCGAGCGAGCACATTCCGACACGTACCGCGGCGGCGCTGGCACGCTATCCGAATGCGCGGGACGCCAAGTGATGGACCCGCTGTTCGACTTTACCGGCAAGGTCGCGCTCGTCACCGGCGGTTCGCGCGGGCTCGGCTACCAGATGGTCAGGGCCTTCGCCGAGCGCGGCGCCGACGTCATCATCGCCAGCCGCAAGCTCGAGAACTGCGAGGCCGTCGCCGAGGAAGTTCGTGCGCTGGGCCGCAAGGCGCTGGCGGTGTCCGCCCACGTCGGCCGCTGGGCCGAGTGCGATCGGCTGATCGAGGAGGCCTATGCCGCGTTCGGGCGTGTGGATATCCTTGTGAACAACGCCGGCATGAGCCCGCGCAGCCCGAGCCACGAGGTTTCGGAGGCCTTGTTCGATTCCGTCGTGAACCTCAACTTCAAGGGGCCGTTCCGCCTCGCCAGCCAGGTCGCGCATCGCATGAAGCAGGCAGGCGGCGGCTGCATCATCAACGTGACCTCGTCGGGCTCGCTGATGCCTCTGCCCGAGACCGTCCCTTACGGTTCTTCGAAGGCCGCGCTCAATGCCATGTCGAAGAGCCTGGCCTGGGAATATGCGCCCGAGGTGCGGATCAACACGCTGTCGCCGGGGGCCTTCCGCACTGACATTGTCGAGGCCTGGCCCGACAAGGGGCAGGGGCCGATAGCCATCCCGCGCGGCCATGCTGCCAATCCCGAGGAGATCGTCACCGCTGCGCTGTTCCTGGCGAGCCCGGCTTCGGTCAACGTCACCGGCTCGCTCGTGCGCTGCGATGGAGGACAGCACTGATGCCCCGCGCGATTATCGCCGACGCGTTTGGCCCGCCCGAAGTCTACGAAATCCGCGAGCATCTGACGTCCGAGCCCGGCCCTGGACAAATCCGCGTCGCGGTGAAGGCGATCGGCATTTCCTACGTCGATGTGCTCACCGCCGCGGGCAAGTACCAGGTCACGCCGCCTTTGCCCTTCATTCCTGGCAGCGAATGCGCGGGGGTTGTCGAGGCCGTAGGCGAGGGGGTCACCCACCTGGCCGTCGGCGACCGCGTCATGGGCTCGAGCTTCGGCGGCATCTTCGTCGAGCAGGGCACTTTCCGCGCCTCGAGCTTCAACAAGGTGCCCGATGCGCTGAGCCTGGAGCAAGCCGCGGTATTTCCGCCAAGCTACACCACCGCCTTTCACGCGCTCAGCGATCGCGGGCGGCTGCAGTCGGGCGAGACCCTGCTCGTGCTCGGCGCGGCCGGAGCGACTGGCGTGGCCGCGATCCAGACCGGCAAGGCGCTCGGCGCGCGGGTGATCGCTTCGGCTTCAAGCGAAGAGAAGCGTGAGCTCTGCCGCGAGGCGGGCGCCGATGCCGTGGTCAACACGCGCAGCGAGGACTGGCGCGGCGAGGTCAAGGCGGCGGCCGGCGGGCGCGGAACCGTCGACGTCGTGTTCGATCCGGTCGGCGGCGACATGACCGATCCGGCCTTCCGCACGCTGGGCTACGACGGGCGTTATCTGGTGATCGGATTCACCGGCGGGATTTCGGCGCTCAAGACCAACCTGCCGCTGGTCAAGACCGCGAGCCTGATCGGCGTCCAACTCCGCGCCTTCGGCGAGGCCGAGCCGGCCAAGGCCCAGGCCAACTTCGCCAAGGTTCTCGAGATCGCTGCGACGGGCGCGCTCAAGCCTGCGATCGGCCAGGTCTACGCCTTCGACGATTTTCGCGCGGCAATGAACGCCGCCTTCAAGGGCGAAGGCGCGGGGCGTGTGGTAATGAGAGTCGGCTGATCAACAGGCCGCGCGGAACTGTTGCGGGGTCAGCCCGGTCCAGCGCTTGAAGGCGCGACCGAAGCTGGTCTGCTCGCCATAACCCAGGCGATCGGCGATCTCGTCGAGTGTGAGCTGGCGCTGCGCGAGGTGCGACTTGGCGAGCTTGGCGCGCTGGCCCTCGACCAGTTCGGAGAACTTGGCGCCTTCGCCCGCGAGCTTGGCCTGCAGGGTGCGCACAGAAGTGCCGATCTTGTCGGCGCAGCGCTCGATCGTGCAATTCCCCGAGGCCAGCGAGCCACGAATGTAGCTTTCGACGCGGTCGATGATCGACTGGCTGTGCGAGGACTTCACGGTCTGGAGATAGGAACCGAGCAGGCGGAACAGCACGCGGTTGGCGCTGGGCACGACCTGATCGAGCGTATGCACGGGAAAGGCGATGGCGTTGTGCCGGCTGTGCGAGATGACCTTGCAGCCGAGCACGCGCTCGAGCTCGGGCAGATCGCTGGCGCGGGTGTCGGCCGAGAGGCTGATCCACGAAGGCTTGAAGCCTGGACCGCCCATCGCCTGGAGCAGCTTCACGTTGAGCATCGCCGCCTGGTAATTGGCCTGGTCGTTGACGCCGATGTCGGTGTTGACCAGCCAGGCGAGTTCGGCGGTCTCTCGCCCCTCGATCAGCACGACCTCGCAATCGGGCGCGTGGACCACGGGCAGGAAGTCGATCAGGCAGCGGATGCCCGCGCGCACGGTGGGCGCGGCGCGGCAGAGCGCGGTGACGCAGCCGAACACCTCGGGATCCTGCGCGATCGCGATGTGCAGGCCGAACAGCGGATCGTCGAACAGCGAGCTGCAGTATTCGAGCGTGTCGGCGAGCTGCTGCGGCGCGATCAGGCTTTCGGGATCGGTCAGCACGCGCGCTTCCATGCCGTAGCGTTCGACGATGCCGCGCGCGTCGCGGCCGCGCTGGCGCGCGACATCGGCGAGCCCGCTGAAATTGGCGGCCCGGCACTGGCCGCCGCCCGGCGCTATGTCGAGCGGCCCGTCGAGGCTGAAGAAGCTTTCCTGACCCATGGATCCCGTTCTCCCGGCCGGTCATTTGGCCGGCTATCTGTAGCGTACAATATCGACGGTCTCGCGCAAAATGCCAAGAGGGGGACTTGTCTGTGGCCGCAGGCGCAAGCTCCTTCGATAGGAAGTGCGATTGACTGTCGGTGCAAAGGGCACGCGGAGATCGGCTTTCGCAGGTGCAGCACGCGACTGCCGTCAGAGCAAAGTCCGATATGGAGGAATGGGGCCGAACGCGCCGATCAATCCGCCGGCTGCGCCAAATGTCGAAAGCGATGCGTCGCGTGCGTAGCGAGCGGCGGGGGTTGGCCTATGAAAGGCTCATAAGAAGGGCCGCGCATGTGCGCCCCACACCGGGAGAGACCCCATGGCGGAGACCCTGTTCTCCTTCGATCGTCGCAACTATCGCGATTGCCAGGACAAGTTCCGCGGCGACCGCGATCAGGAATACTATCGCGGCGATTTCTGGATCGAGGACGCTTCGACGATCGAAGTGCGCTCCGAGCGCAAGGCGGTCGGCGCAGTGTCGATCATCAAGCAGCGTTCGGCGACGAACCTCGGCTTCCGGCGCACGCGCCAGCACATCCGCGAGGATGCGACCGACCTGTCGATCCTGTGGTTCGTCAAGCACGGCAAGCTCGCCTTCTCGAACCAATGCGGCAACAAGATCGCGCAGCCCGGAGATTTCGCGATCACCCGCTCGATGTCGCCGTTCTTCATCGAGTGCGTCGTCGATTCGGAATCGGTGCACGAACTGCTCCACGTCACCGTGCCGACGCACATTCTGCGCGCGCATATCCCGCAGGATTTCTCGACCGGGCTGTTCATGCCGGCCAATCGCGCCGAGCTGGCGATTGCCGAGAACATCCTGACCGACGTCTTCGAGGATGACGGCTCGCTCGGCGAGGATTCGGCGCGCGTGCTCGTCGAGACCGCGTTGACCCTGATCGGCAATGCCGTGCGCACCAGCGAGGAAGCTGCGCCGGCGCGCCAGACGATCGCCGACCGCCGTCTGCAGGACGTGCTGCGCTTCATCGAAGTGCATCTGTCCGATCCGCAGCTCTCGACCGCGATGGTCGCCAAGGGGTGCGGCATCAGTCCGCGCTATCTCTCGTTCCTGCTGCGGCTCAAGGGCACCTCGTTCTCCGAACTGGTCTGGGAACAGCGGCTCGAGAAGGCGCGCAACTGGCTCTCGGCCTCGGATCCGCGCGACATCTCGATCAGCGAGATCGCCTATGGCGTCGGTTTCAAGAGCCCGGCGCATTTCAGCCGCATGTTCAAGCGCGTGTTCAAGGTGAACCCGCGCGAGTTCCGCGGCGAATGCACCGAACATTCGAGCCTGGCCCATGCCGACGAGCACGACGTCTTCGCGGAATTCGAAGGCGGTACGCTGCAGTAAGATCCTAGGCCTTCGTACGGTAACGGCCGGGCGGTATCATGCTCGGCCGGCGCCGCATGCTTGCATCGTTTGAAACCATCGCCGATGGTAGTGCGCGCTATCTGAGGAGGATGTCACGATGCCCAAAGTCAAACTTGTCGCCCTGACCACGCCGCTGCCAGGCAAGGAAGCCGAGTTCAACGACTGGTACCAGAACAAGCACCTCGGCGAGATCACGTCGGTGCCCGGGTTCGAGGGCGCCCAGCGGTTCCAACTCGTCGCCAAGCTCGCGGGCAATGATCCCAACACCTACCTCGCGATCTACGACGCCGATGTCGAGGATCCGGGCGCGCTGCTTGCCGGCATGGGCGCACTGGCGCAGTCGGGCAAGATGACCCCGCCGGACTTCCAGGACATGGCCACGACCTATACCGCGCTGTTCACCGAATGCGGCGAATACGTGAAGGCCGGGGGCTGACGCCATCTCCTTCCCCCTTGATGGGGGAAGGATGCGAAGACTTGGGCGCTTGCGCCCTAGTCGTAGCTGGATGGGGGTGAGGCTGCCGCAGACGCAGCGCTCGCCGGCCACCACACCCCTACCCAACTTCAGCTAGGCCGCTGCGCAGCCAAGCTTCCGTATCCCTCCCCCATCGAGGGGGAGGGCGTTCGTCTTGCTCAACGCTGCCCGAACTTCGGCGCGCGCTTTTCGCGCAGAGCGGCGATGCCTTCGAGGTGGTCGGCGCTGCGCACCGAGACCGATTCATAGGCGATACCCGCGTCCATCACGGCGGCGGCGAGGCGCTTGAGCTCCAGATTGGTCAGGATCTTGGTCGCGCGGATCGCGCCCGTCGCACCGTTCAGCAGCTTGGCGCAGAACGCATCGACCGTCGCGTCGAGCTCTTCCTTGGGCACGCACTGGTTGATCAGGCCGATCTCGGCCGCCTTCTGGGCAGTCAGGATCTCGCCGGTGAACAGGTACTCCTTGGCGCGGGCGAGGCCGATGCGCTGCGCCCAGATCACCGCGCCGCCATCACCCGCGACGAGGCCCAGACCGACGTGGGGGTCGCCGATTTTGGCGCCCTCGGCGCCGATGACGATGTCGCACATCAGCGCGATCGTCGCGCCCAGGCCGACGGCGTGGCCGTTGAGCCGGCAGATCACCGGCTTGTCGATGTCGAGCAGGGTCGAGATGATCCGCTTCGCCTGGCGCGCTTCGTGATCGAACAGCACGGGATTGGCGGCGTTGCGGGCGATATGTTCGAGGTCGCCGCCCGCCGAGAAGCCGCGGCCCGCGCCGGTGATCACGACCACGTCCGAGCCGGTGTCGCCCTGGGCGAACCAAAGCGCGTCGGGCAGTTCGTCGTGGAGTTCGAGGTTGATCGCGTTCATCGCCTCGGGACGGTTCAGGGTCAGGCGCAGCAGGCGGCCTTCGCGGGCGAACTCGATCGTCTTGAAAGTCGGCAGGGCCTGGGCAGTATCGGACATCTTTGCGGTCTCCCTAGTCGGCGCCCTCATAGAGCTTCGCTTTTGCCGGGCCAGCCAAAATCTTCGCGAGTGCGATGGTGCGCCGGGTTGCCAAGGTCAAGCCGGCATGCTGAACAGGCGCGCAGCAAGATTGGGCGCGGAAACGCGCGACGGAGAGGATCAAGATGGCGGATTTCGACGAGACGTTCGATTGGGTGGTCGTGGGCTGCGGCGGCGGTTCGATGAGCTCGGCGCTGTTGATGCGCCAGGCCGGCAAGTCGGTCGTGATCCTCGAGAAGTCGCCTTATGCCGGCGGCACCACCTGCAAGTCGGGCGGCGTGATGTGGTTGCCCAACAACCCCTTCATGGAGCCGGGTGAGGACAGCACCGAGAAGGGCATCACCTATCTCGACGCCGTCGTCGGCGATGATGCCGACGCGCCGGGCACCAGCCACGAAAAGCGCCTGGCCTACATCACCGAAGGCCGCAAGATGATCGAGTTCCTGGTCAAGCAGGGCGTCCAGCTCCGCCGCGGCTCGGTGTTCTGGCCCGACTATTACGACGAATATCCGGGCGGCTGCAAAACCAGCCGTACGATCGTCGCTGAACCGTTCGACAAGAACGAGCTCGGCGATTGGGCGCCGAAGCTGCGCAAGGGCTTCCTCGAAGTGCCCGTGCTGCTCGACGACGGCATGAAGCTTCCGTTCATGAGCACGGGCAAGAAGCTGGGCTTCTTCGCCAAGACCGGGCTCAAGGTCGTGCTCGGCAAGCTTACGGGCAAAAGCTACGTCACCGCCGGTGCCGCGCTCCAGGGCCGCATGCTCAAGGCCGCGCTCGGCGCCGGCGTCGACATCCGCGTCGAGACCCCGGTCAACGAGCTGATCATCGAGAACGGCAAGGTTCTCGGCGTGGTCGCGAGCAAGGACGGCAAGCCCTGGCGCGTCGGCGCGAACCTGGGCGTGCTGGTCAATGCCGGCGGCTTCTCGCGCAACCAGGAAATGCGCGACAAGTACATGCCCGGTACCAATTCGGCCTGGTCGATGACCAACGAGGCCGACGAGGGCGACATGCACCGCGAGATGGAGCGCCATGGTGGCGTGCTCGCGCAGATGGACCAGATGGTCGGCTTCCAGATGACCCGCGCGCCGGGCTGGGAAAACGACTACGTCGCTCCGGGCGCCCAGGCGGTCACGGCCAAGCCCCACGCGATCCTCGTCGACCAGACGGGCGTGCGCTATCTGAACGAAGGCGGTTCCTACGAGGAATATTGCGAGCGCATGGTCGTGCGCAATCGGACGTCGCCGGCCGTGCCGAGCTGGGCCGTGTTCGATCGCCAGTATATCGAACTCTATCCGCTGGCGGGCGGCGGCCAGGGCAAGATTCCGCAGAAGTGGCGCGGGACCGGCTATCTCAAGGAAGCCGCGACGATCGAGGAGCTGGCCAAGCTGATCGACGTCGATCCCGCGACGCTGCGTGCGACGGTCGATCGCTGGAACGGTTTCGTCGACAAGGGTGTCGACGAGGACTTCCACCGCGGCGAGCGCGCCTATGACGAATTCCTGGGCGATCCGCGTCGCGAGAAGCAGTTCCGTTCGCTCGGCCGCATCGACAAGGGGCCGTTCTATGCGGTCGACGTCGTTCCGGGCGATGTCAGCACCTATGGCGGCGTCGTCACCGACGTGAACTCGCGCGTCCTCCGCGGCGACGGTTCGGCGATCGAAGGGCTCTACGCCACGGGCGTCTCAACCGCTTCGCCAATGGGCAAGATCTATCCGGGCGCCGGCGCCAGCGTCGGTCCGTCGATGGCCTTCGGTTGGATCGCCGCAAAGCACGCCGCGGGCCTCGACAACGCCCAGCTCTGAGATCGGCGGCGATGGACGATGCCGGATTCATGACCGCGGGGTGGGCGCCTCTGCCCACCTCCGGCTTCTCGGCCGCGATCGGCAAGACCTGGATGAAGGGCGAGGCGGGCAACCGCGTGGTGGGGCTCGCGGCGCACGACGGCATCGTCAACGACTATGGTGCCGTCGTTCACGGCGGCGCTCTGATGACCTTCGCCGACATCGCGCTCGGCATGGGCGCAGCCGATGCGATCACCGGGCACAGCTATGTGACGGTCCAGCTCCAGTATTCGTTTGCCGGCGGCGTGGCCAAAGGCGCGCTGATCACCTGCGAGCCGGAACTCGTGCGCAAGACCTCGTCGCTCGCCTTCGTGCGCGGATTGATCAAGGCCGACGGCGCGGTGGTCGGTTCGGCCGACGGCATCTTCAAGGCGCTCGGGCCGCGTCGCTAGAGCAGGTTCACGCCGACCTTGCCGAAGAACTGCCCCGATTCCAGCATTTGGAATGCGTCCCGAATGCGGTCGAGGTCATAGACCACGTCGACCACCGGCTTGATCCGGTGCGCAACGATGAAGGCGAGCATGGCTTCGTGCTGGTCCCGGTTGCCCACACCGATCGGCTTGAGATCGACCCTGGGATCCTGCCGCGTCCAGGAGAATTCCGAACCGAGCATGCCGATTGCCGAGAGCTGGCCGCCCTCGACCAGCAGCGAGGCGTTGTCGGCGAACTGCGTCGCGCCGACCGTATCGATCACGTTGGTGATCTTGGCGCCGCCGATGGCATCGCGGATCGCCGCGGCCCAGTTCGGCGTCGTGCGGTAGTTGACGGTGACGTCGGCGCCGAGCGAACGCGCGCGGGAGAGCTTGGCATCGGACGACGAGGTGACGATGACCTGCGCGCCCATGGCCTTGGCGAACTGTAGCGCGGCGATCGAGACGCCGCCGGTGCCGTGCGCGAGGATCCAGTCGCCCGGGCCGGTCGGACGGAAGCCGGTCAACGCCGACCACGAGGTCAGAGCGGCGCAGGCCAGGGTGGCGGCCTCGAGATCGCCGAGCTCGTCGGGGTTCAGGACCAGGCTCTCGGCCGGATAGATCGCGTACTGCTGGGCGACGCCGTCGATCGAGCCGCCGAGCATCGTCGGCGTCGGCTGCGCGCCGGTGATCCAGCCGATGGTGAACTGTGGGGTCACGCGGTCACCGGCCTTTACCCGCGTTACGCCGTCGCCGACAGCCTCGACCATGCCCGCTGCGCACGAGAGCGGCACGAGTTCGGGTTCCTTGGCGATGCCGGGGATCAGGCCCTTGGCCATGATCAGGTCGCGGAAGTTCAGCGTGGCTGCCTGCAACCGCACGAGGGCTTCGCCTGGACCGGGCTGCGGCATAGCAACCTCGCGGATTTCCAGCGTCTCGATGCCTTTGCCGCTCTGAAGGACTGCCTGCTTCATCTCGTGTCTCCCGAATCCGTTTTGCGCTGACTAGCGCCCGAAGGCGGCGGCTTGCACGGAGAAACTGCGGTTTTGCCTCCAGCGGCGCAGCGCCGTGACTGGCGGGCGAAGCCGCGTTCCCAGGCCCGGCGGCCGTTGTTAGGCTTCGCACTTCATGGGGGAGGGAGTTCGCGCGTGCAAGACAGGTCACTTTCGTTGATCTACGGCAAGCCGCTTGCCGAGGAGCCGGGACAAGGCGCGCAGACCATCGGCGGTTACCTGCGTGAAGTCGTGGCGCGCTATGGCCCGCGCGAAGCCCTGGTGCTGCGCAAGGGCGATCGCCGCTTGTCGTGGTCCTACGACGATCTCCTCGCGCGCTCGATCGAGGTGGCGGCCGCGCTG
The DNA here is from genome assembly GCF_037482895.1 of Novosphingobium anseongense. Taxonomy (NCBI): domain Bacteria; kingdom Pseudomonadati; phylum Pseudomonadota; class Alphaproteobacteria; order Sphingomonadales; family Sphingomonadaceae; genus Novosphingobium; species Novosphingobium anseongense. Next base: position 729,269 of record NZ_JBBHJZ010000001.1, read on the forward strand.
ATCGCGAGCGGGGTGGGCCGCGACTGCCGTGTCGGCATCCTGATGACCAACCGCCCCGAATTCCTCGCCGCGCTGTTCGGCACGGCGCTGGCGGGCGGCGTGCCCGTGGCGCTGAGCACTTTCTCGACCCCGAACGAGCTCGACCATCTGATCAAGGCGTCGCAGGTCTCGATCCTGCTGTTCGAGCAGACCGTGCTCAAGAAGGATTTTCACGGCATGATCGCCGAGCTCGATCCGACGATCGCACAGGGCGAACCCGGCGGGCTGAATTCGGCGAAGTTCCCGTTCCTGCGCCATCTGGTTTCGCTCGGCGGTGTCGAGGATATCGGCGAAGCGGCGGAATCCGCTGCCGGCGGCGCCGTGGAGCCCTGGGCGGCATTCGTCGCACGCGGCAGAGGCATTGCCGAAACCCAGGTCCTGGCGCGTGCGGACAGCGTAACGCCGGGCGACATCGGCGGCATTTTCTTCTCGTCGGGCACGACCAGCCTGCCCAAGGGCATCGTCCATGCCCAGCGCGCCTTCACCGTGCAGTGGTGGCGCTGGCCGCAGACCTTCGGGATGCACCATCCGGTGCGCGCCTGGACGGGCAACGGCTTCTTCTGGTCGGGCAACGTCTCGATGGTGCTCGGCTCGGCCTTCTCGACCGGCGGGGCGGTGATCCTGCAACGCTATTTCGAGGCCGAGGAGGCGATCGACCTGATCGAGCAGGAGGGCGTCCACTTCATCAACGGCCGCCCGCATCAGTGGGCGCGGTTCCAGGCCGCGGCGAACTGGGCCGAGGCCGATCTGTCTAGCGTCAAATACGTGCCGCGCGGCGAGCTGATCTGGGAGCACCCGACCGTGGACACGAACTGGCGCGTGCCGAATGCCTTCGGTTGCACCGAAACGATGACCGTCAACACCGGCTTCTCGGTCGAGGTCCCGCCCGAATACTACAAGGACAGCTTCGGCGCGCCGCTGCCGGGAAACATCCTCAAGATCGTCGATCCGCTGACCGGCGCGATCGTGCCGCGCGGGACCAAGGGTGAGCTCTGCGTCAAGGGACCGACCCTGATGACGGGCTATCTCGGCAAGACACTCGAAGACTGCTTCGACGCGCAGGGCTTCTTCTGCACGGGTGACGGCGGCCACGTCGACGAGGAGGGGCGCTTTTTCTGGCAGGGGCGTCTGACCGACATGATCAAGACCGGCGGCGCCAACGTCTCGCCGCTCGAGGTCGACGAGGTCTGCGCGCGGTTCCACGGCATCAAGCGCGTGCAGACCGTGGGTGTGCCCGACGACCTGCTCGGCGAGATGGTCGTGACCTGCATCGTGCCCGTCGATGGCGTGACGCTCGACGAGAGCGCGATCGTCGCTTTCCTCAAGACCGAGATCGCCAGCTTCAAGATCCCGCGCTGCGTTCTGTTCTTTACCGACGAGGATTGCGCGGTCACCGGCAGCGAGAAGGTCAAGCCCGCGGTGATGCGCGAACTGGCCGCAAAGACTCTGGGTATCGCGCCGGCTGTCCCCGCCGGGGGATAGACGCGCGCGATCGTCGTGCCACTCTCGTTGCGCAAACGAGGGAGAGGCGATGTGAGCAGGCTTCGGGACAAGGTCATCGTCGTGGCCGGTGCAGGCGGGATCGGCGGCGGCCTCGCGCGGCGTTATGCGGCTGAAGGTGCGGCCGTGGTGCTTGGCGATGTCGATGCGGCGAGCGTCGAGGCTACGGTGGCGGAGATCACGGCGTCCGGTGGGACGGCAATTGGCACCACACTTGACGGTGCGGACGAGGACTCCGTGACCGCCGTCGTGGCGCTCGCGGTTGCGCGCTTTGGCGGGCTCGACGGCTTCCACGCCAATTTCGCGAGTTTCAAGGACGGCGAGAGTGGCGCCGACATTCTCGGCCTGCCCATGGACGTCTACGACGAGGTCATGCGCGTCAATGCGCGCGGTGCCGTGCTCTGCAGCCGCGCGGCGATTCCCGAAATGCTCAAGCGCGGCGGCGGGTCGCTGGTGTTCACCACTTCGGGCGCGGCTTTCGCCGGCGAAACGGTACGTCTGGCCTATGCGATGAGCAAGGTCGCCACCCACGCGCTCGTCCGGAACATCGCCAACCGCTTCGGCCGCGACGGCATCCGCGCCAATGCCATCGCGCCGGGAGTGGTGACGCATGCGCGGTTCGAGGCGGTGCTCGATCCCGAGGTGGTCGCGGGCATGGCGGCGCGAATTCCGGTCGGCCGCCTTGGTCGGCCCGAGGACATTGCCGCCATGGGCGCATTGCTGATGTCCGACGAGGGCAGCTTCATCACCGGCCAGGTGCTCAGCGTCGACGGCGGCAATTCGATGCGTCAGTGAAAGGTCAGGGCTTGGTCCAGGCGATCATCGACATTGGGTAGGTGACCATCACCGCGCAGTCCTGAATCTGCGCGCGGAAGCCCAGGCGATCCTCACCGCTCGCCGCATCGTCACGCATCATCGCGAGCAGCTGGTCGCGCGTGCAGGTCTCGGGAAACGAGGTCTCGATCACGGCAGCATAGGGCATCGGCGCGGTGAGATTGGTCACCGTCCGCGCTTCGCCGAGGCCGGCATCGCGGCCGAGCGCCTCGAACTCGGCGATGGTGTGGGCATGGCCGTGCGACGGATCGCGCAGACGCTCCATGCGGTCGTAGGCTGTTGCCTTGTCCGCATCGGGCGTGACATCGAGCACGACGACGCGGCCACCCGGCCGGCAGACGCGGGCCATCTCGGCGAGCACGAAAGCCGGCTGCTCGAAGTGATGGAACGCCGCGCTCGAGCCGACCACGTCGAAGGCGCCATCGGGGAAAGGCAGGCCGGCGGCATCGCCCAGAATCCATTCGACGTTGTCGATGCCCAGCCGGGCCTGCGCCGCGCGCGCCTGGTCGAGCATGGCCGGGGTGATGTCGTAGCCGGTGACGCGCGCGGCATGGGGCGCGAGATCGAGCGCCAGCGAGCCGGGACCGCAGGCGACGTCGAGCACCTGGTCCTGCGCGGTCAACCCGATGAAGGCGCGCAGGCCGGCGCGGCGATCGCTGGCGATCATGCCTTGCGTGAGGCGGGCATAGCCTTCGGCCTGCCGGGTGTGCTGATCGACGATCGTCTCGTTGTAGGGCGTGTGCAGGGTCATCGCGGTTCTCCTCGCTCGATGACCTGCAGGATAGGTGATTGGCGCTTGGCCTGCGCGCGCGCTTCGGCCAGACTTCGTGCCCCAACGGCCAACGAGGACCTGCGATGCAATTCGACCTGGCGACCACCGACGCGTTGCTCTCGACCACGCGCGCGGTGCGCAAGCGGCTCGATCTCGATCGCGGCGTGCCACGCGAGGTGATCACCGAATGTCTCGAACTCGCGGTCCAGGCGCCGACCGCGAGCAACAGCCAGTCGTGGCGCTGGCTGGTGATCGACGATCCGGCCAAGCGGCTCGCGCTCGCCGAGATCTACCGCAAGGGCGCGCTGCCCTATCTCGCCTCGCCGCTCAAGGCCTCGAATGAGGCCGATCCGGGGCAGGGCGAACGCGTCCGCGATTCGGCGCAGTGGCTGGCCGAGAATCTCGAGAAGGTGCCCGTCCATGTCATCCCTTGCGTCGAGGGCCGCCCGCCGACGGGGGCGCCACCGATGATCTCGGCGGGGGTGTTCGGATCGATCTTTCCGGCGGTCTGGTCGTTCCAGCTCGCGCTGCGCGCGCGGGGCCTGGGTTCGGCGCTGACGACCCTGCACCTGCTGCACGAGCAGGAAGCGGCCGAGCTGCTCGGCCTGCCCGACAATGTCATGCAGGTGGCGCTATTGCCCGTCGGTTATACCAGGGGCACCGACTTCAAGCCGGCGGTGCGACCGCCGGTGAGTGGTATCACGCATTGGAACGGGTGGTAACAAACCAACCCTCTCCCGCTGGCGGGAGAGGCGCGAGACTTGGCAGCTTGCTGCCTAGTCGCAGCGGTGAGGGTTGGCGCGGCGTAGTGCTCCGCCACCCTCATCCAAGCTTCGCTAGCTCCTGACGGAGCAAGCTGCGCTATCCTTCTCCCGCCTGCGGGAGAAGGCTGAGATCAAGCAAACGTCGCCAACGCCTGACGTCCGACTCGTTCGCGCCAGGTGTCGAGGCTCTCGCCGAGCTGCAGGTTGAGCATCGCCCGCTTCATGAACAGGTGGATCGGATGCTCCTCGGTCAGGCCGATGCCGCCGTGGAGCTGGATCGCTTCCTCGACGACCAGACGATAGACGTCGGTCGCCAGCGCCTTGACCGCGCCGAGGTCGACGAGGCTCGCCTCTTCCTCGACCGCGCGCTTCCACAGCAGCGCTTCGGCCGCGACGACGCGGGTCTTGAGGTCGGCGACGCGGTGCTTGAGCGCCTGGAACATGGCCAGCGGGCGCTCGAACTGCTTGCGCGTCTTGAGGTATTCGATCGTCATTTCGAGCGCCGCGACCGCACCGCCGAGGCTGTCGGCGGCAAGCGCGAGCTGCAGTTCGCCGTGGAGGCGCTCGGCGATCGCGTGGGCCGCTTCGCCGCGTGCGACGACGAGCTGGGGCACGACCTGGTGGTTGCTCAGCGCGACGTCGAACAGGCGGCGGCTCTCGTCCCACAGCTTGCGTTCGGTCACGGTCACGCCGGTCGCGTCGAGTGGCACCAGAGCGGCGAGGCCCTTGGTCAGGACGAGAACGTGGCTGGCCAGATCGGCATCGGGCACGCAGGGCAGGGTGCCGCTCAGCACGATCGAACCCGAATTGGTCACCTCGACCGCCGCGGGCAGCAGGTTCGTGGTGATCAGTTCGCCCGTGGTGGCGCGTTCGATCCAGCTCGCCTGGTCGGCGAGCTCGTCGGCCGCGGCGAGCGCCTGGACGGCGAGCAGCGCGGGGATCAGCGGCGCGGTCGAGAGGACCTTGCCCAGTTCGAAGTGGATCGCGGCCGAGCTGTCGCGGCCGAGGCCGAGGCCGCCCGCGTCTTCGGGCAGCGGCAGCAGCAGCCAGCCCATCTCGGCGATCAGCGGCCAGCTGGTTTCGCGCGCGGGCTTGAGCTGGTCGGCAGGGAACGCCTTCTGCGCGGCGTCGTGGAGTTCGCTACGGTCGATGCTCACAGGACCCACCCCTTCGGCTCGCGCTGCATTTCGAGCATGCGCTCGGAAATGATGTTGCGCTGCACTTCCTCGCTGCCGCCGGCGATGGTCCAGGCGTAGCTGTTCATGAAATCGGCCATCCAGTTGCCCGTGGTGAGATCGCCGAAGACGATCGGGGCGCGGTATTGCTCGTCGATCCCGCCCAGGCGCGTACCGAGCAGGGTGAACTCGCGCAGCACGCGCGAGTAGGTGTTCTTGACGATCGAGGCGTCACCGAGGCCTTCGTGGCCGTCGATGCGGTTCTGCAGGAAGCGGTCGGCGATCGCGCAGGCCTCGTCGCAGCGCGTCACGAGCTGGCCGAAGTCGCGCAGCACGCCGCGGTCTTCCTCATAGCCGTTCTTGCGGATCAGTTCGGCCACGCGGCTCAACGCGCCGCGCATCTTGTAGGTCAGCTCCATCAAGGTCAGTCCGCGCTCGGACGACAAGGTCGCCTGGCTCACGGCCCAACCCTTGCCCTCTTCGCCGACGCGATCGGTGACCGGGATCACCACGTCGTCGAGGAACATCTCGCAGAATTCCTCGTCGCCCTGGATCTGTTCGATCGGGCGGACCGAGACGCCCGGCGCCTTCATGTCCATCAGCAGGAAGGTGATGCCCGCCTGCTTGGCGCCTTCGCTCGAGGTGCGCACGAGCAGCAGGCACTTGTCGGCATATTGCGCCATCGTCGACCAGACCTTCTGGCCGTTGATCACGTAGACGTCCTGGCCGTCGCGGGTCTGGCGTTCGGCCTTGCACTTGAGCGAGGCGAGGTCGGAGCCGGCGTTGGGCTCGGAGAAGCCCTGGCACCAGGTCTCACCCTCGAGGATCGCGGGGAGATAGCGGGCCTTTTGCTCGTCGGTGCCGCATTCGAGGAAGGTCGAGGCAGCGTGATAGGTCGAGACGAAGGAGAGCAGCAGCCGCGGCGTGTCGGCGCGCGCCAGTTCCTCGTAGATCACCTTCTGCTCGGCGAGGCTGCGACCGGCGCCGGGCGCCGAGCCCGCGGGCCAGTGCGGCACGGCATAGCCGCCCGCGACCAAGGTCTGGAACCAGTCGCGCTGCGCCTGGGCGAACTCGGCGTGGCTCATGGTCTTGTAGGCTTCACGCCAGCCCGTCGGGGCATGGGCGGCGAGCCAGGTGCGGACTTCGCTCCGCAGTGTGTCGAGTTGCGTGGTGTCGCTCATGCGGGCCTCTTGCAGCGCGTCGGGTTGGTCGTCAAACGCAGGAGCGTTAAATCGCGACTTCGATCGTGTCGCCGGTGACGCGAACCTCGTAGGTCTTGATCGCCATCGTCGCGGGCGGGTTCATCGGCTCGCCAGTCTCGAGATCGAAACGCGCGCCGTGGACGGGGCAGGAGAGCCAGCCGTTCTTCATCTTGCCGCAGTCGAGCTTTTCGTGCGCGTGGCTGCAGAGGTTCTGTACGGCGAAGATCTTGTCCTTCGTGTTGCACAGCACGAGTTCGACACTGCCCGCCATGGCCACGATCTTGGTGCCCGCGGGCAGTTCGTCGAGCTTGGCAACGGCGACGAAGGTCTTTTCGCTCATTGTCTCGGGTACTCTCTTTCAGGTCGATCTCGGCGCCCCCTGAAAGGGTCTCGGCCGCTGTTCAATCCGCCCTTGCCGCCAAACGCGCGCGGAAGCAATTGGCTCTACCCTGCCGGTCATTTCTCCGGCACTGTCCAAACCGATAATGGCACAGGCCCACAGATGGGTGCCGGGGAGTGGACGCGTGCAGGAAAATGAGACTTTCGATGTCGTCGTCGTGGGCTCCGGCTCGGCCGGCGCGATGGCGGCGCTGCGCGCTGCCGACCAGGGGCTCAAGGTCCTGATCATCGAGAAGGCGCAGAAGTTCGGCGGCACCTCGGCGACTTCGGGCGGGGTCATGTGGATCCCGAACCACCAGCTCGATGGCGACCAGGGCGACAGCCGCGAGGCGACCCTCCAGTATGTCGACAGCCTGATCGGCAAGCCGGTCAACCGCGAGCGGCTCGAGGCCTTCGTCGACGAAGCGCCGAAGATGCTCGCCTATCTCAAGAGCACCGGCGTACAGGTCGCCGCCGCCGCCTGGCCCGACTACTATCCGAGCAATCCCGGCGCGCGCGCCGACCGGTCGGTGATCGTTCCTACCTTCGACGGCCGCGATCTCGGCGACAATCGCTATGCGCTGATGCGCGAGCAGTACAACCGCTTCAAGCTGTTCGGCCGCTACGCGATGGACCTGACCGAGACCTTCACTCTGATGATGCAGTCGAAGGGGTGGCGCGGCGTCGCCGCCAAGGTCATCGCGCGCTACTGGATGGACCGTTCGACCCGTGCGGTCTCGCACCGCGACAAGCGCTTCACTTCGGGCGCGGCGCTGATGGGCGCGACCTACAAGGCCGTGTTCGACCGCGGCGCCGAGCTGCGCATGGAGACCAAGCTCGATCGTCTGCTGGTCGACGACGCCGGCCGCGTGACCGGCGTCGAGGTCAGCAACTTCGGCCGCACTTACACGATCAATGCGCGCCACGGCGTCGTGCTCGCTGCCGGCGGCTTCGAATGGAACCAGGAGCTGCGCGACCGCTTCTACCCGGTCCCCGGCCTGACGCGCCATTCGTCGACGCCAGAGGATGCCAATCGCGGCGAGGGCCTGATCGCCGCCGAGGCAATCGGCGCTTCGACCGAGCACACCGAGGCGGGCTGGTGGATCCCGACGATGCAACTGCCGATGCCCGGCGCCTCGAACTTCCACGAGATTCACCAGGCCGCCTTCGACGTCGGTCGGCCGTGGAGCGTCGTGCTGAACCGCAACGGCGACCGCTTCGTCGACGAGGCCTGCGGCTACGACCAGTTCGGCCAGGCGATGGTCGCCGATCACCAGAAGACCGGCGCCAACATGCCCTGCTGGCTGATCTTCGACGCGAAGTTCCGCAAGAAGTTCAGCGCCGGCGGCCTGATGCCGACCGTGCACACGCCCGAGAAGAAGGTGCCCGAGGACTGGTGGGACCACTATGTCTTCCGCGCGAACACGATCGAGGATCTGGCGAAGAAGATTCATCTGCCGGTCGACAAGGTCAAGGAACAGGTCCGCAAGATCGGCGAGTATTCGAAGACGGGCATCGATCCCGAATTCGGCCGCGGCATGAACCCCTACGACCAGATGTTCGGCGATCCCACGGTCACGCCCAATCCCAACCTCGGCCCGATCGACACCGCACCGTTCTATGCCGTGCCGATCAACAACGGCGATCTCGGCACCAAGGGCGGCCTGCGCTGCGATGCGCGGGCGCGGGTGCTCGATCAGGCGGGCAATCCGATCGCTGGGCTCTACGCCGCGGGCAACCAGTCGGGCACGCCATTCGGCGACGTCTACCCGGGTGCCGGCGCGACGATCGGCCCGGCCATGACCTTCGGCTACATCGCCGCCAACGACATTGCAGAGCGCTCTGGCAACCAGCGGGCTTGAGCGGAATCACACTGCACCCGTCATCCTGAACTTGTTTCAGGATCCATCGTGCCTCCCGGCGGAGGTCGTGCAGGACGGGAAATGGACCCTGAAACAAGTTCAGGGTGACGAAGAAAGATAGGAGTTCGAACGCATGGAAGGCAAAGTTGCGATCGTCACCGGCGGCGGCGGCGGGATCGGCGCGGGCATCGTCCGCGCGCTCGGCGCGAAGGGCGTGAAGGTCGTTGCGACCGGCCGCAACGAGGGCAAGCTCGCGCGCTTCGGCGAAGAGCTGGGCTCGAGCGTGGCCTATTCGTCGATCGCAGTCGACGCGACCTCCGACGATGCGCCCAAGGCGATCGTCGAGCATGCGCTGGAGAAATTCGGCCGGCTCGACATTTTGGTGAACAACGCGGGCTCGTTCAACTTCGGCCCGGTCCATTCGACCACCGACGACATGCTCGACGAAGTGCTCGGCATTTCGCTGCGTGCGCCGTTCCGCCTGACGCGCGAGGCGCTGCCGCATCTGGGGCAGGGCAGCTCGATCCTGTTCGTCGGTTCGACCTGGGGCATCTACGGCACGCCGGGCGGCGGCGCCTACTCGGCGGTCAAGGCCGCGCAGATCGGCCTGATGCAGACGCTGGCGGCCGAATATGGCCCGCAGGGCGTGCGCAGCAACTACATCGCGCCCACCGTCGTGCGCACCGAGATGACCGACGCGTTCTGGGATCTCGACTTCTTCCGTCGCACCAATCACGAGCTGACGCCGTTCCCCGGCGAATGCACGGTCGAGGACGTGGCCAACATGGCCGCGTTCCTAGCCTCGGACTTGGCGGCCTTCGTCAACGGCCAGACGATCGCGGTCGACGGCGGTATCTCGACCACGCGCTATCTGGCGCCCGAAGCGGTGAACGCCGAGCGGAAGTAGAGTGTTTCCAGACTGTTGCTGAAAAGTGTCACCCTCCGGGGAAATGCTGCGCTGCAACACAACTGTCATTGATCTAACACCCGCGAAGCCTAGTCGGGCCGCCAAGATGGCTGGCCCGACGACTTTCGTCTGCGCGCAACGGCCGTCTTCGATCAATCGGAGATACCTTTACATGAAATCGCAGACCGCACTCGCCTTCACGGCGCTTTGCCTCGCCACGGTGGCCCTGCCGTCGATCGCCGCCGCGCAGACCGCCGATGCCGGCGCCGACACCGGCCCCGAAACTGGCTTGGGCGAAATCGTCGTGACCGCAGAACGCCGCGCCGAGAACCTGACCGACGTTCCCGTCTCGGTCGGCGTGGTCAGCGGCGATGCCTTGCGCACCTTCACCGGCGGCGGCGACGACACGCTGCTCTCGCTCGCGGGCCGCGTGCCCAGCCTTTACGTCGAATCGACGACGGGCCGTATCTTCCCGCGCTTCTACATCCGCGGCCTCGGCAACGTGGACTTCTACCTCGGCGCCTCGCAGCCGGTCTCGATCATCCAGGACGACGTCGTGCTCGAGCACGTCGTGCTCAAGTCGAACCCGGTCTACGACGTCGCCCAGGTCGAAGTGCTGCGCGGTCCGCAGGGCTCGCTGTTCGGCCGCAACACCACGGCGGGCATCGTCAAGTTCGACACGATCCGCCCGACCATGGACCTCCAGGGCCGCGCCTCGCTGTCCTATGGTACCTACAACAGCGTCAACCTCGACGCCGGCATCGGCGGTCCGATCGTCGACGGCAAGGTCGCGGTGCGTCTCTCGGTGCTCGCGCAGCACCGCGAGGACTACGTCGACAACACCTACACCGGCCCGAGCCTCGACGGCACGGTGTCGCCCGCCAAGAACACGATGGGCGGCTTCACCGACCAGAACGCGCGCCTGCAGGTGCTGTTCACGCCGACCGAGGATCTCTCGCTGCTGCTCTCGGGCCATGTCCGCGACTATGACGGCACCTCGACCCTGTTCCTGCGCGGCGCGCTGACCAAGGGCTCGAACGAGAGCACGGCCTCGCGCACCCGCGTCGCCTTCGACGAGGCGCAGAACAACCCGCAGGCCTACAACACCAAGGGTGCCTCGGCGCGTCTCGCCTGGAACTTCGGCGATATCGAGCTGACCTCGATCACCGCCTATGAGCACACCGCCGGCTACAGCCGCGGTGACACCGACGGCGGCGCTGCGGCGAACTTCCCGGTGAACGGCGTGGCGAACGGCTATGGCCAGTCGCAGGGCCAGATCCGCGATCTCGACCAGTGGACGCAGGAACTGCGCCTCGCCAGCACCGGCGACGGTCCGTTCAAGTGGCAGGTCGGCGGCTACTACTTCGACAGCCGCGACATCACCGACTTCTACCAGCGTCGCTACTTCCTGACCGCGCCGTTCAGCGCGACCAACGCCCAGACCAACAACCCCGAGAACTGGGTGCGCCTGCACAACGTCAACACCTCGTGGGCGCTGTTCGGCCAGGTCAGCTACACGATCGGCGATCGCCTGACGATCACCGCCGGCGGCCGCTATACCGAGGACAAGAAGCGGACCCAGCTGATCAAGGTGGCGAGCACGGGCTCGACGGTGAACTTCCCGGCGACGGCGGCGCGTGACGTCAGCCTGACCGGCAAGGAGCCGAGCTGGGATCTCAGCGCGCTCTACAAGCTGAGCGACCAGGCGAGCGTCTATGCGCGTGTCGCGCGCGGCTTCCGCGGGCCGACGATCCAGGGCCGTTCGGCCGTGTTCGGTTCGGCCTTCACCACGGCGAATTCGGAAACGATCACCTCGGGCGAGGTCGGCTTCAAGAGCCAGCTGCTCGACAACCGCCTGCGCTTCAGCGCCAGCGCGTTCTACTGGCGCGTCAACGACATCCAGCTCAACGGCAACGATTCGGACGGCAACGGCGTCCTGTTCAACGCCGACAAGGCCGATGCCTATGGCGCCGAGGCCGAGATCGAGTTCCTGCCGGTCGACAACCTGTCGCTCTCGCTCGGTGGCAGCCTGCTGCACACCAAGATCAAGGACAGCCGCGTCTATGCGCAGGTCTGCGCGCTCAACGGCGTCGTGGTCTGCACGGTCGAGGATCCGACGATCACGCGTCCGGTCTTCGGCGCGCCGACGGTCTTCGCCTCGATCGACGGCAACCCGCTGCCCAACGCGCCGAAGTGGAACGTCAACTTCGCCGCGCGCTATGACATCCCGGTCGGCGATGCCGGCGGCTTCTTCATCGCCACCGACTGGAACGTCCAGGGCTACACGAACTTCGTGCTCTACAAGACGCGCGAGTTCTACTCGAAGAACAACTTCGAGGGCGGCCTGAAGATCGGCATCACCGGTGCCGACAAGTCGTGGGAGTTCGCGGCCTTCGCGCGCAACATCACCAACGAGAAGAACCTCAAGGGCGTGATCGAGAACTACATGGCGGCCGTCTATAACGAGCCGCGCATCTTCGGCGTCTCGTTCAGCGGCAAGATCCGCTAAAAACGCGATCCTGCGGGATCAGGGACGGGCTCCGGTCGCAAGGCCGGAGCCCGTTTCGTTTGACCCTGGGCGCAGAGGCCTTGTTCCGCGGCCCATCTGTCGTCTAACGGGGCCGCAGACCTGAGAGAGCGACAGCCCCATGAACTTCGAATGGACCGACGAGCAGCAGGCGTTCCGCCGCAAGCTGGTCGACTTCCTCGCGGCGAACCTGCCCGAGGACTGGGAGGAATTCTCCAAGCACGGCCCGGCCTCACCGGCGCTGACCGAATTCGCGCGGGGCTTCTGCCGCAAGCTGGCCGAGAACGGCATGCTGTTCCCGCACTGGCCCAAGGACATCGGTGGCGAAGGGCTCGGCCCTTGGGAGCAGCAGATCCTGGCCGAAGTGATGTGGGAGTACGGCGAGCCGCGCGGCGGTCAGTACATGAACGTCAACTGGATCGGCCCGACGATGCTGAAATACGGCACGGAAGGCCAGAAGGCCAAGTACCTGCCGCAAATCTCGGCGGGCGAGATGCTCTGGTGCCAGGGATTCTCCGAGCCGAATTCGGGTTCCGACCTCGCCAGCCTGCGCACGCGCGCCGAGCTTGAGGGCGATCACTACAAGGTCAACGGCCAGAAGATCTGGACCTCCTATGCCGGCCTCGCCGACACCTGCTTCCTGCTGACGCGCACCAGCGACGATCGCAAGAAGGGCATCACGATCCTGCTCGTGCCGATGGACACGCCGGGCATCACCGTGCGCCAGATTCCGAGCCTGATCGGCGAAGGCGACATCCACGAGGTGTTCTTCGACGACGTGATCGTTCCCGTCGGCCAGCGCTTCGGCGAGGAAGGCCAGGCCTGGGAGATCATCGGCTATTCGCTGACCAACGAACGCCTGGGCATCCCGCGTTACCACCTCGCGCGCGAGGCGCTCGACCGTGCGGTTGGCATCCTCAAGGCCGAGGGCGAGTTCACGCGCGAGACGGTCAAGGCCGAGGCCGCGCGCTGCGCCGCGCTCTGCGAGGCGGCGCGCACGGCGATCTACGCGATCGTCCAGAAGCGCGTCGACGGTGGCACGGTCGGGCCCGAGAGCTCCTCGGCCCGTTATGCCACGGTCCAGGCCGAGCGTGCGGTCAGCGAATTCGTCGTCGAATATGTGCCCGAGGCGCTGGCCGGCCAGTCGGCCTTCCTGCAGATGCACCACCAGCGCGGCATCGTCGCGGGCATCGCTTCGGGCGCGGCCGAGATTCAGCTCAACATCATCGCTTCCGATGTCCTCCAATTGCCGCGGGAGCCGCGCTGATGCTTCTGTCCCTGTCCGAAGACCAGACCCAGATCCTCGACTTCATCGACAGCCTGACGCGGCCCTATGCGACGGTGCCGATGCACGACGTGTCGTTCGCGCTGACCAGCGACGATCTCGACCGCGAACTCGTCGAGGGCGGCTTCCTCGACGTCATGGCGATGGAAGAGCTCGGTGCGGTCACGGCGGCGCTGGTGGTCGAGAAGCTCGCGCGGCTGCCTTTCGCGGTCGAGGCGGCCGCCTCTGCGCTCGTGCGTCCGTTGCTCGATCCCGAATTGCCGCGGCCGCTGTGCCTCGTCGAGGAAGGCTCTCTCCGTAAGCCCGTGCGCTTCCTCAAGCCCGGCGCGACCGTCGTCGTCGTGGGCGAGGGCGGGGTGCGCAGCTTCACTGCCAGCGACGAGCATGTCCGCTCTGCCGGCGACGAAGTGCTCTACGGCTATCCGGTGGCTTTCCTGACCAGCGTTCCCGCCGAGACGCGCAGCCATGACGTCACCTTCGAGCGGCTGCTGACGGCCTGGCGCGGTGCCTTGGCGGCCGAGGCCGCGGGCCTGCTCGCCGCGGCGCTGGCCTCGGTCACGACCTATGTCGGCGAGCGCAAGCAGTTCGGCCGCGCGATCGCAACCTTTCAGGCGCTGCGTCATCGCCTCGCCGAGATCCAGGTCGCGACCAACGGCGTCTACTGGCTCGCCCTGCGCGCGGCGATGACCGGCACGGCCGGCGATGCCGCGCTGGCGGCGCTGCACGCGCAGGAAGCGGCGAAGCGCGTGGGTTACGACTTCCACCAGTTCCTCGGTGCCATGGGCATGACGCTCGAGCACCCGCTGCACCTGTGGACCTATCGCCTCAAGCTGCTGACCGCCGAACTCGGCGGACGCGGGAGCCAGGCGGTCGCCGCAGCGGATGCGATCTGGCCCGACTGAGAGCGAAATGAGACGGCGAATATCACAAGTCGCCGTCTCGCCGCGTTGCGGTCCATTGCCCGCAGCAACGGCATTTGTCCGTGTCGGAACCGCAATGTCAAAAATGGCCCCGGTCGGTTCCTTTAAGCGTCTGTAAGATATTGGAAAACCGGAACAACTGAACGCTTGAACAGCGTTTCAGCCTCATTTGACACGACCGGCCGGCTCGCTGAGCATCCCCCCCAATAAAACACATGGGGGATTTGGATATGGGCGGGCATGCCAATCGGCGACACGTCGCGAGCACGCTTCTCGCGCTTTGCATCACCACGGCCCTGACCGGGGTTTCGACGCAGGCCTTGGCGCAGGAGACCGCGACGGTCGAAAGCACCGGCGTCGGAGACATCGTCGTCACCGCGCAGCGGCGCGAGGAAAACCTGCAGGACGTGCCAATCTCGGTCACGGCGATCAGCAACGAGACCTTGCAGGCCGTCGGCGTCGGCGGGACGACCTCGATCAGCCAGATCGTCCCCAGCGTCCAGGTGACCTCGTCGGGGCCCTCGAACATCTTCTTCATGCGCGGTGTCGGCAACACCAGCGGCAACGTCGGCGAGGAGGGCGCAAACGCCTTCTACGTTGATGGCGTATATCTGGGTGATCTGACCTCGGCCGGTACCAAGTTCAACAACATCCAGCGCATCGAGGTTCTCAAGGGCCCGCAAGGCACGCTGTTCGGACGCAACTCGTCGGGCGGCCTCGTCAACATCATAACGCGCGAGCCGGGCAACGAGGCAACGGTCCAGGGCAAGGTCGGTTACGGCAACTACAACACCCTGCAGGGCCAGCTCTACGCGGCGACGCCGGTGGGCGAGAACCTGAGCTTCGACGTGGCGCTGACCGGCAAGGATCAGAACGACGGCTTCGGCACCAATCTCGCCACCGGCAACGACATCGGCAAGGGGTGGTACTGGGGCGCGCGCTCGAAGCTGGTCTGGCGTCCGGGCGACGCGACCAAGATCGTCCTCTCGGGCGATTACTACAAGGACTACAACGACTACGTGAACGGGTTCTACCTGACCAAGGGTAGTGTCGGCACCGGCGGCTATCGCTTCCCGGGCGAGTACAACCTCAACACGCTCGACAACGGCTATGCCGATATCCAGACCTTCGGAGGCTCGCTGACGGTCGAGCACGAATTCGATTTCGCGACACTGACCTCGATCACCGCGCGCCGCGGGGTCAAGGTCCAGTCCTCGTTCGACGCCGACTACACCTCGTCGCGCCTGGTGATCGCCTATGTGCCGTCGCGGGTGAACACGTTCCAGCAGGAACTGCGCCTGGCCTCGGCCTCGACGACGCCGTTCAACTGGCAACTCGGCGTGTTCTACTACCACGCCAAGGCCAACGTCGACGGCTTCACCCTGCGCGGCTTGGCCTTCGGGGGGCTCAACAACGGCACGTCGACGCGCGCCGAGATGAAGACCAATTCCTATGCGGCCTTCGGCGAGGCGGGCTATGACATCACCCCGACCACGCACCTGATCGCCGGTGTGCGCTACACCAAGGACGAGCGCACCTATCGCGGGACGGTCACCGCCATCCAGACCGGGGTGGTCACGGTGGCACCGCCGCAGCAGGAGCTGTCGACGGGCAAGGTCACCTATCGCGTGGCGTTGCGCCAGGACCTCGGCGACAAGATCAACGTCTATGCCTCGTACAACCGCGGCTTCAAGTCGGGTATCTTCGCGGCGACGGGCAGCCCGCTCGATCCTGCCGTGGGTCCGCAGACGATCGATGCCTTCGAGGTCGGCCTCAAGTCGCAGTTGTTCGACAACCTGGTCCGCCTCAACCTCGCGGGCTTCCACTACAAGATCGACGACTACCAGATCCGTGCACAGCCTTCGCCGGGGCGTACCCTGCTGCTCAACGCCGCGACGGTGAAGGTCGACGGTCTCGAAGGCGAACTGACGATCGCGCCGACCGAGGGACTGACGCTCAACTTCTCGGGCACCTATTTGAATTCGCGTTTTACCGACTTCCCCGGCGCGCAATTCACCTATCAGAGCCCGGCGGTCTGCACGACCGGTCAACCGGCCGGACGCGCGCGTCCGGCGGGCCAGTCGACCGGCCCGGCGACGGGTGGCGGCATCAACTGCTTCGGCGATGCCACGGGCAACAAGACGCCGCTCTCGCCGACCTTCGCCTCGACGATAAGCCTCAACTGGCGCAAGAACCTGGGCAACGATGCCGAAGTGATCTTCAACGCGCTGTGGAACCACTCCAGCCGGATCTTCTTCGAGGCCGACAACCGCCTGACGCAGGGCGCCTACGACGTGGTGAACCTGTCGTTCGAGCTGCGGCCGAACAAGAACTGGGGCATCGAGCTCTGGGGCAACAACATGTTCGACGCGCGCTACTACCAGACCGGCGTCGGCGGCACGACCGGCGACCACAGCGAATACGCGCCGCCGCGGACCTATGGGGTGAGCCTGAAGTTCGATTTTTGATGGGAAGGCGAGGGGGGCTGCCGAGCGCCCCTCGCACTGTTCCGTTCAACCCAGCCTCTGCGCCTCACGCCTTCGTCAGCAGGGTCCCCAGTTCCTCGTCGTCTTCGAAGTTGATCATCCCGCCGAGCTTGGCACCGCCACCCACAGCCAAGGTCTCGCCGGTGATGTAGGACGCGGCGTCGCTGGCGAAGAACACGATCGCCTGGGCGACCTCGCGCATCGTGCCGTAGCGCCCGAGCGAGAAGGCCGACTTGGCCACTGCGGCGGCGTCGAATCCGCGCTTGTCCCAGCCGAGTTCGGCCGCCTCGGTCGCGGTCATGCCCGGCGCGACGCAGTTGACGCGGATGCCGCTGGGTCCCCATTCGGCCGACATGACCTTGGTCAGCATCTGCAACCCGGCCTTGGCCGCCGAATAGGCGCCAACGCCCTGGGTGCCGTTGACCCCGGCCATCGACGAGACGTTGACCACGCAGCCCTTTCTGCGCCGCAGATGCGGAAAGGCCGCTTGCGCGCAATATTGCGCGGCGCTGAGGTTGAGCTGGATGTCGCGGTCCCATTTGGCAAGGTCCATGCGGTGGAGCCCGACATGGCCGTGTGCACCGCCGGCATTGTTGATGAGCACGTCAAGCCGGCCGTACTCGGCCACTGCCGCCTCGATCAGCGCCTTGCAGGCATCGGGCTTGCGCACGTCGGTCGCGACGCTCAGCACGCGCCGGCCGGTATCCGCACGGATCGCTTCGGCCATCGCTTCCAGCGTCTCGATGCGCCGCCCCGCGAGGACCACGTCAGCGCCGCGCTCGGCCAGCAGGCGCGCGGTCGCGCCGCCGATGCCCGTGCCGCCGCCGGTGACCACGGCCACGCGGCCGCTGAGATCGAAGCCTTCGAGCATCACCAGCGCCTCCGACGTTGGCAGGCCCTGACTCTTTGCCTCAGTTCCTCGGCCCGTTCCTCGGGCGTGACAACAGGCGTGTCGGCGGGCAGGTGGTCGCGGATCTCGGAGACCTTGACGCGCTTCATCGTCGGCACCGGGTGGCTGTCGCAATCGTACCAGCGGCCGTAGATCGTGCCCTGGTAGAAGCCCGCCGCGTCGAGCCAGTTCGGCACGCCCGGGTCCTCCTGCGCGATCACGGCATAGAACCGCCCGTCCGAGGCGACGTGGGCGAAGTGGCCGTTGGTGCTCGACAGGCGGTAGACGTATTCGGTGGCGTTGAAATAGGGATCGTTGAGCTGCCAGTTCCAGTAGCGGCGCTGCGCCGGCAGGTCGGTCTCGACGATCAGCGCCTCGCCGGGCTCGAACTCGTAGACCGCCGGAAGATAGACCTGGCGGGTGAACGAGCCGCCGTAGACCGCCGGCTCGAACACGTTGACGCCGACATTGGCCTTCACCGCGTTCTGCATCGCGTAGAACAGCTTGGTCGCGCGCACGGGCATCCGCGCCATATGGTCGATCCGCTCGAGGATCTGCTCGGGGCTGAGGCGAGCCTTCAATCCCTTGGGATCGAGGCATTCTATCGACATGCGCGGATCGACCTCGTTGATCCAGTCGTAGCTGCGATAGCGCGTCATCAGCACGCGCGCGCCCGGCGCGATCTTCAGCCAGTTGCCCGTATAGCCCGCCGGCTTCTCGGCGCTGACCAGCAGTTCGAAGGTGCCGTCGGGTTCGACCTGCAGGTCGCCGCTGTCGATGTCGTTGTAGTAGGTGCCGACGAGATCGTTCTCCCAGGGCAGACCCGCCGAGCTCAGCGCCGTGGTGAAGGTGATCATGAACACCGAAACGCGGTCGCCGCTGATCCTGTAGCTGTAGTCGCTGGAGATCGGCGCGTAGAGGTAGATGTCGTCGGGATTGGGCTGGAGCGTGTAGACCGGGTTCCACAGCGGCGCCCAGTCGGGATGCTCGGGATCGGCGTGGAAGAAGGCGAAGTAGCCGTAGGACAGCTGCATCATGATCTGGCGGTAGACGTCAGCGCGATATTCGGGATCGTCGGGACGCCAGGTGTTGGCGATCTCGTTGACAGCGTCCTCCAGCGGTTGGAGGTACTGCGACAGCGGGCCGATTTGTGTCGTCATGGAAGCATCCTCTCGGCGATGTGGGACTCGCTTGCCTAGATGGTAAGCACTATCTAATCGGGCTGTAAATGGAGGATAGACTATGAGTGGAGAGGACATGATCGATCTGGGCGGCCAGGTGGCCCTGGTGACGGGCGCAGGTCAGAACGCGGGTCGCGCGATCGCGCTGGAGCTGGCGCGGCACAATTGCGGCGGCGTCGCGGTGAACGATTTCGTCGCCGAACGCGCCGAGGCCGTGGCCGCGGAAATCCGCGCGACCGGCGTGCCGGCCGTGGCCGTGCCCTTCGACGTTTCCGATCTCGAAGCCGTACGCGCCGCCGTGGCCAAGGCGACGGCTGAACTCGGCCCGATCACCGTGCTGGTCAACAATGCAGGCATGGCGGGTCCCGGCGGCTCGCTGCGTCCGACGCTGAACTTCTGGGAGGAAGATCCCGAGGCCTGGCCGCGCTATCTCGGCACCAATCTCTACGGCGTGCTCAACTGCTGCCACGCGATCATCCCGGCGATGGTCGAGGCCAAGAAGGGCCGGATCGTCACGATCGTCTCGGATTCTGGCCGCACCGGCGAGCCGAAGCTCGCGGTCTATGCCGCGGCCAAGGCCGGGGCCAACGGCTTCGTCCGTTCGATCGCCAAGGAAGTCGGCCGTCACGGCATCACCTGCAACGCGGTGTCGCTGTCGTCGCTGATGCCCGACATGCCGCAGGAACAGCTCGAGGAGTTCGAGAAGAGCGATCACGCCAAGAAGCAGCTCTCGAACTACATCGTCCGCCGCTACGGTCGCTCGCAGGACGTCGCCACCCTGGTGACCTACCTGTGCTCGAACGCGGCCTCGTGGATCACGGGGCAGACCTATCCGCTCAACGGCGGCTACGTGACAGCCTGAGACGATCGGGCAAGGGACTGCCGCATTCCGGCATTGACTAGTCGGGCAGGACGACGACACTCGGACCCCAAAACCAGAGGGAGTCTCAATGTCGTCGCCAGCCTATCACGCCCCAGAGACGATAGAGCAGGCGGTGGCGCTGCTGGCGGGTGACGCCGGCGCGCGACCGCTTGCCGGGGGCACCGACCTGATCGTGCAGATGCGATCGGGCCGCAACGCGCCCAGCGCGATCGTCGATCTCAAGCGTATCGCCGGCCTTTCGGGCATCCGCGCGCTGCCCGGCGGCGGTTTCGCCATCGGCGCGGCGACGGCCTGCACTGCTCTCAAGGACGATGCGGCGCTGGCCGCGGCCTGGCCCGGCGTGGTCGAGGCGGCGAACCTGATCGGCTCGGTCCAGGTGCGCAACCGCGCGACCATGGCAGGCAATCTCTGCAACGCCTCGCCCGCGGCCGACAGCGTGCCCGCGCTCGTCGCGGCAGGCGCGACCTGCCTCGTTGCCGGGCCGAACGGTGAACGCGAAGTGCCCGTCGAAGCCATTCCCGCGAGCCCCGGCAGGACCTCGCTCGCGCCCGGTGAAGTCGTGTTCGAGATCCGTCTGCCGGCGCAGCTCGGCGGCGATGCCTACCTGCGCTCGATCCCGCGGACCGAGATGGACATCGCCGTGGTCGGCGCCGGGGTCAGCCTCGTGCTCGATGCCGGCGGCGTCTGCACTTCCGCGCGCGTGGCGATCGGTGCCGTCGCGCCGACCGTGGTGCTGGTCGAGGCCGCCAGTGCGGCGCTCGTCGGTACCAGGTTCGACGACGCGGCGCTGGAAGCGGCGGCCGATGCCGTGCGCGCCGCCTGCAAGCCGATCGACGACAAGCGCGGCACCGCAGAATACCGCACGGCCATGGCCGGCGTGCTGGTCAAGCGGACCGTCAGGATCGCCCTCGAACGGGCCCATAACAATCAGGGCCGGAGTCAGGCATGAACAAGCTTCTCGTATCCACCACGGTCAACGGCGATCCGCAGCAGTTCCTCTGCGATCCCGACACCTCGCTGCTCGACGCGCTGCGCGAGGAGATGGACCTGACCGGTAGCAAGGAAGGCTGCGGCTCGGGCGACTGTGGCGCCTGCACGGTCGTGCTCGACGGCAAGATGGTCTGCGCGTGCCTGGTGCTTGCGCCCGAGGCCGAGGGGCGCCAGGTCAGCACGATCGAGGGCGTCGCCGAGGGCGGCCAGCTCCATCCGATCCAGCGCCAGTTCCTCGAACACGGTGCGCTCCAGTGTGGTTTCTGCACGCCAGGCTTCATCGTCGCATCCAAGGCCCTGCTCGACCACAATCCCGAGCCGAGCGAGACCGAGGTGCGCTATTGGCTCGCGGGCAATCTCTGCCGCTGCACGGGCTATGACAAGATCGTGCGCGCGGTGATGGATGCCGCGGCCGAGCTGCGCCAGGACAGGAGGACCGCGGCATGAACGCGCCCGAGAACAAGCAGCAGTTCCGTCTCGTCGGCACGCGCCCGGTGCGCCCCGACGGGGTCGAGAAGGTTACCGGCAAGGCGATCTACAGCCCCGATTTCGTCGCGCCGGGAATGCTCCAGGGCGCGGTGCTGCGCAGCCCGCATCCGCACGCGCATATTCGGGGTATCGATACGAAGAAGGCCGAGGCGCTTGCGGGCGTGAAGGCCGTCGTCACCGGTCAGGACTTCCCGCAGGCGGCGGACAAGCTCGTCGCCGGTGCCGAGAGCGCCTCGAACCTGCGCTGGGTCGCGCAGAAGTGCATGGCGATCGGCAAGGTCTACTACGAAGGCCAGGCCGTGGCCGCGGTCGCCGCGACCAGCCAGGCGATCGCCGAAGCGGCCCTCAAGCTGATCGAGGTCGACTACGAAGTCCTGCCGCATGTCATCGCCATCGAGGACGCGCTGGCCCAGGACGCGCCGGTGCTCCACGACGACGTGTTCACGCAAGGTTTGGCGGAGAAGCCGGCGAAGCCCTCTAACGCCTCGATGCGCTTTGCGATCGAGCGTGGCGATGCCAAGGCGGCGATCGCCGGCGCGGCCGCCAGCTTCACCGGTCGCTTCACGCTGCAGCCGGTCCACCAGGGTTACATCGAGCCACACGCCTGCGTCGCGCAGTGGCAGGCCGATGGCCAGGCGCAGATCTGGTGTTCGAGCCAGGGCCATTTCGCGATCCGCGCGATGACTGCAGGCATCCTCCAGATCGGCATCGCCGACATCCGCGTCCACCCGCTCGAGATCGGCGGCGGTTTCGGCGGCAAGACCACGGTCTATCTCGAACCCGTCGCCATGCTGCTGTCGAAGAAGGCCGGGCGTCCGGTGCGGCTGACGATGAAGCGCACCGACATCTTTCGCTCGACCGGTCCGGCGCCCGGCGCGGTGATCGACATCACCCTGGCCGCGGCGGCCGACGGCACGCTGCTGGGCACCGAGATCGAGTTCAAGTACCACGGCGGCGCCTTCCCCGGCGCGAACGAGGTCTATTCGGGCGTCGGCGGCGCGGTTGGGCACTATCGCGTGCCCAATGCTTCGATCGTCGGGTGGAACGTGCTCAGCAACATCCCGACGATGCACGCCTATCGCGCGCCGGGCGCGCCGCAGATCAACTTCGCGGTCGAGAGCGCGATGGACGAACTCGCCGCCCAGCTCGGCATCGATCCGATCGACCTGCGGCTCAAGAACATCGTCCACCCTGGAGAGCCCTCGGCCTCGGGCGTGCCGCTCGGCGCGATCGGCTATGCCGAGGCGCTGGAGGCGGCCAAGGCCCATCCGCACTGGTCGGCGCCGGTCGAAGCCGGGCAGGGCCGCGGCGTCGCCTGCGGCTTCTGGGGCAATTACGGCGGGCCTTCGACCGCCTCGGTCAAGCTCGGCGAGGACGGCTCGGTGCTCGTCACCGAGGGCAGCCCCGATATCGGCGGCAGCCGCGCCTCGATGGCGATCATGGCGGCCGAGACGCTGGGCGTGGCCTATGAAAAGGTGCGCGTGACGATCGCCGATACCTCGTCGATCGGCTTCTCGATGGTCACCGGCGGCAGCCGCACGACCTTCGCCACGGGCAAGGCGGTGATCCAGGCGACCGAAGGCGTGATCGAGCAGCTCAAGGACCGCGCCGCGCGGACCTGGGGCGTCGACGTCGCTGCCGTGACCTGGGAAGACGGCGCCGCGGTCCACGGCGACCAGCGCCTGACCCTGGCGCAGATCGCCGCCAAGACCAGCACGACCGGCGGGCCGATCTCGGCGGAGGCCGTGGTCGATCCGCACGACTTCCTGCCCGGCTTCGGCGTCCACATCTGCGACACCGCGGTCGACCGCGAGACCGGGCACGTCCTGGTCAAGCGCTACACCGTCGTCCAGGACGTCGGCCGCGCGATCCATGCCGACTATGTCGAGGGACAGATGCAGGGCGGGGCGGTGCAGGGCATCGGTTGGGCGCTCAACGAGGCCTATGTCTACGACCGTTCGGGCAAGCTCGATAACGCCGGTTTCCTCGACTATCGCATGCCTGTGGCTTCGGACATGCCGATGATCGACACCGTCATGGTCGAAGTGCCGAACCCCGCGCATCCCTATGGCGTCAAGGGCGTCGGCGAGGTGCCGATCGTGCCGCCACTGGCTGCTGTCGGTAATGCCGTCAGCCGCGCGACGGGCATCCGTATGCAAGACCTGCCGATCAGCCCCGACCGCGTCTACGGCCTGCTGCGCGCGGCGGAGTAGCGCTTGCGGATCGTCGTCATGCCGCCGTTCGACCGCGAGTTCTTCGGCGGGGAGGGTGTGCTCGAAATCGAGGCACCGACCTTGCTGGCTCTGGTCGACCGGCTTGGCGATCTCGCGCCCGACTTCGCCGACCAGGCCGAGGCGCGCGCCGCCTTTGCGGTCGACGGGGTGTTCGCGCCCGACTGGACGCGCTCGCTGGCCGGGGCGGAAGACGTCGTACTGCTCCAGCGCGTCGCCGGCGGGTGATTGCCCTTCGGTTTGGCACAAGGTAGATAGTGCTCACTTGTTATAACGAGGGTGAGGACATGACCGACGGCTTGATCTGGCGCGCGCTGGAGCCTTTCGGCGTCGAGATCGAACGCGACCTCGCGCAGCCGCTTTCGGCACCCGAGGCCGAGCAATTCCGCACGCTGTTCAACACCCACGGTCTCGTCATCGCGCGTGGCCAGGCGCTGACCATGGCGCGCCAGCGCGAGGTCTGCGGCCTGCTGGGGCCGATCCTGCTGCGCGAGGGCGAGAACGGCTATATGACCAACGAGGGCGGCGGGCCCTCGGCCTCCGAGCTCAACTGGCATTCGGACGCGGCCTATACCGCGCATCCGTTCGACGCGCTGTCGCTGCACGCGCTCGACGTGGTCGACGGCGCCTCGTCCACGCGCTTCGCCCGCGCCGAAATCGAGCTGCCCGACGATCTTCATGCCGTGCTCGATGGCCGCGAGCAGGAGATGATCGCGCCGCACTACACGGTGCTCGCCGAGGTCACCTGCGACGTCCGCGATCCGCTCGCGCAGAAGCGCGGCGTCAGGCCCGCGCTATACCGCAACCCGCACAACGGCCGCACCTGTGTCTGGGTCAATGCGATGCAGACCGCGCGGCTGCTCGACATGGGCTGGGAGGACAGCCGCGATCGGCTGCACGCGGTCTACGACCACCTCTATGCCCCGGCCAACGTCTACGAGCACCGCTGGCACAAGGGTGACATCGTGATCTGGGATAACATCGCGCTCCAGCATAGGCGCGGGAACGTCGAGGGCGTCGGCAAGCGCGTGCTGCAGCGGGTGATCGTCGGCAGCGAGGGTGTGGCCCCGCACGTTCAGGCAGGCTAGACGCCGCGGATGACCCAAGGTTCCTGCCAATGCGGCGCCGTCCGCTTCCGCGTCGACGGCGCGTTCGACAGCTTCTTCCTCTGCCATTGCGGCCGCTGCCGCAAGGACACGGGATCGGCGCACCGCGCCAACCTGTTCTCATCGAGCGCGAAGCTCGAGTGGCTGGCGGGCGAGGAGCAGGTCCGGACCTATCGCGTGCCCGACACGCGTCATGAGAAGAGCTTTTGCGCGACCTGCGGTGCGGCGCTGCCGCGCGTGCAGGAGGAGGTGGGCATGCTCGTCGTACCCGCGGGCAGCCTCGACGATCCTATCGAGATCCGCCCCAACGCGCACATCTTCGTCGCCGATCGCGCGGACTGGGATGAGGGGCTCGAAGCCCTGCCGCGGTTCGAGACCTTTCCCGGCTAGTCAGCCGACCTCGATCGTCTCGCCGTTCACCCACTGCCGCAGCACCAGGTAGCGCCCGTGCAGCGCGCCGCGGTCCTGGATACCGAAGCCGAGCAGGGTGCCGTCCGCACCCTCGGCCGCAGGCAGCCACTTGATCTGTTCGAGGCCCACTTTCACGCCCTCGCGGCTGAAGTCCTCGGCGCGGGCGAGGCCTTCGGCGACGAGCCGACCGAGATCGTAGCCCTTGGCGGCCCAGACCGCCTGCTTCGCATCGACGCCCATCCGCGCGCGCAGGGCATCGAGCGTGCGGTTCGAATCCGAATGCATGTCGATGTAGATCCAGCCGTCGCAGGCCTGGGCGAACGCGCCGTGGTAGCCGCGCAGGCCCGCGGTGTTCATGATCCGCGGTCCCTGCCAGCCGCTGGCGCTCAGCGGCCGCGCCACGGCCGGCGCCGACAGGCCGAGTCCAAGGTAGACGAAGCCTTGCGGCTGTGACGCCAGCACGCGTTCGACCGCCGCCGACGCGTCCTCCGACAGCGGCGAGATCGATTCCGCCGCGACCAGGTCCAGCCCGATGATCCGCGCCTCGTCCTCGAGATACTTAAGATGTCGCGTGCCGATCGGCGACTGGTCGTAGACCACGCCGACCCGATCCGCGCCGATCGCCTTGAGATGCCGCGCCATCACCAGCGATTCGTCCTCGTGCGACCCGACCTGGAGATGGAACATCCATTCGCCGCGGCCACGCTCGGCGCCGGCCCAATTGATCGTCGGCACGCGCGCCTGCTCGACCCAGGGCGTGGCGGCGAGGGCATTGTCGCCGATCGCCGGGCCGACGATCAGCGCCACGTCCTGCCGGACGAGTTCCAGGAAAGCACGCTCAACCGCCGCCGCCGTGCCAGCAGGCAGCCCGAGCCCATAGGCATGGACGAATTCGACCTCGGCATCGAGCCGCCCCGCAGCCTGCACGACTTCCACCTCGCGCCGCAGCCAGTCGGTAACGTCGCCCGGCGCGTCGGGGCCGTCGCCCATGTCGTTGAGCAGGCCTACCTTGATCGTCGTCGCCATCTTCATCCCTCCCGCGATGCGCCTCGCGCTTGCGGAGATAGCTGCCACTATCCTAGCCTGCGATCCAGAGCCTTTGAGGGCCGACAGCCCAGAGGGAGAGTGATGAGCAGAATATCGGATTTGCTGGACGCCGCGCGCGGCGCGACCGGCCTCGACAATTTCGGCGACGACAGCTTCCGCGAGGGGTTGGAACGACTGATCGCCTCGGGCGACGGCGAGGCACGGCTCAACGACGCCGGCCGCCGGATGTTCGACGGCCAGATCGTCATGCTGCTGATGAAACGGCTAGAGGTCGAAGACTGGTATGCGCGCCATCCCGAAATCGACGAGCAGGAGATCGTCGCGCCGCTGATGGTCCTCGGCCTGCCGCGCACGGGCTCCACCGCGCTGCATTGCCTGCTCGGTGAGGACCCGGCGGTGCGCGTCATGCGCAATTGGGAATGCATGAACCCGTGCCCGCCGCCCGAGACCGCGACCTACGATACCGATCCGCGCATCGCGCTGATGGACGAGCAGATGAAGCGCCGCGACGAGATGACGCCGCGGATGAAACAGATGCTGCCGAGCACCTCGACCTCGCCGACCGAAGACCAGCTCACGATGGGCTACAACTTCGTCTCGCAGATCTTCCAGGCGAGCTTCCATATCCCGTCCTACGCGCAGTGGCTGCACCACGACGCCGATCTCGAGCCGACCTTCCGCTACGTCAAGCGCGTGCTCAAACTGCTGCAATGGCGCTGTCCCCCCGGGCGCTGGCGGCTCAAGAACCCGACCTATTCGATGTTCATCACGGCGCTCGACAAGGTCTTCCCCGACGCGCGCTATTGCATGACGCACCGCGACGTCGCCAACGTCATCCCCTCGGTCGCCGATCTCTATTACGAGATGCACAAGCCCAACACCGACACGCCCGACAAGCTCTGGCTCGGGAAGATCAACGAGGAGTTCGGTCTGCTCGGCATGCAGCGGATGATCGCCTTCCGCGACGCGGGCAACGAGCAGCGCTTCTTCGACATCCACTTCGCTCCGTTCCAGAAGGATCCGTTCCCGACCATGGCGAAACTCTACGAGTTCCTCGGCGAAGAGTTCACGCCCGAGGCCGAGGCGCGAATGCGCGCCTGGCGCGAGAACACCCCGCGCGACAAGCATGGCCGCCACGAATACGACGGCGCCGACTATGGCCTGAGCACTGCGGAACTGCGCGAAACCTTCCGCTTCTACACCGACCGCTACGAAGTGCCGCTCGGCAAGGACTGATGTTCGGCTTCCACACCGAGGCCGCAGAGGTCGTTCGCGGGATCGACCTGACCGGCCGGCAGGTGGTGATCACCGGCGCGAGCTCCGGCATCGGTGTCGAGACCGCGCGAGCGCTCGGTTCGGCAGGCGCGGATCTCGTGCTGGGCGTGCGCGATGTCGCAAAGGGAGAGGAGGCGCTGGGCGGTGTTAGCGGAAGCGTGAGGTTGCTCCAGCTCGACCTCTCCGACCTCGCTTCGGTGGCGGATTTCGCGGCGCAGATCACCGCGCCGGTCGACGTCCTGATTTGCAACGCCGGCGTGTCGAAGACGCCCGACAAGCATCTGGCCAACGGCCTCGACGTCCGCTTCGCGACCAACCATCTCGGCCATTTTCACCTCGCGCATCTGCTGAAGCCGCAGATGGCGGCCAATGACCTTGGGCGCGGCGCGCGGATCGTCGTGGTCAGTTCGGCCGCGCACCAAGGCATGCCGGTGCGCCTCGACGACCTGCAGTGGCAGAGCCGCGAGCATTTCGACGGCGCCGCCTATGCCGAGAGCAAGAGCGCCAACATCCTCTTCGCGCAGGAAGCGACGCGGCGCTGGCGGGGCGGGGGCATCTTCGCCAATGCCGTGCTGCCGGGCTCGTCGCTGACCGGGCTGCAGCGCTTCCACGGCGAGGCGCTCAAGCGCAAGATCGGCTTCATCCACGAGGACGGCTCGCTCGATCCGCGAATGAAGACCGCGGGCCAGGCTGCAGCGACTTCGGTCTGGGCGGCGACGGCGGCGGGGCTCGAAGGCCGCGGCGGGCTGGTGCTCGAGGATTGCGGCGAAGCGCTGCCGGTGGGACCCGAGACCCATGCCTGGGCGGGCTACGATGCGAGCGTCGCCGATCCCGAGACCGCACGGGCGCTTTGGGAGCACTCGGAGGAACTGGTCGGGCAATTCCTCCCCTGAAAGGGGAGGGGGACCGCGCGCGAAGCGCGTGGTGGAGGGGTGTCACCCTCTCCGAGACTGGCCCCCCCTCCGTCAGCCCTGCGGGCTGCCACCTCCCCTTTCAGGGAAGGATCGATTGCCGCTTGCATCGCCTGTCCATCCGCGCGACCGAGCGGGCATGACCGACAACGCCAACATCTTCGCGCATTTCCTCGCCGTGGCCGAACAGGCCGGCGACAAGCCCTTCCTCGTCGAGAACGGTGCGACGGTTCTCGCCTTCGCCGATCTCGATGCGCGCACCGGGCGGCTCGCGGCGCGTCTGCAGGCGCTGGGCGGAACCGCAGGCGAGCGGATCGTCGTGCAGGTCGACAAGTCGCCCGAGAACGTGCTGCTCTATCTCGCGGCCGAGCGGCTCGGCATGGTCTTCGTGCCGCTCAACACCGCCTATACTGCGGCCGAACTCGCCTATTTCCTCGGCGATGCCGAGCCGGCGGTGGTGGTCTGCCGGCCCGCCGACGAAGCGGCCGTGCGTGACCTCATGACCACGGGCAGGCTGGTCACGCTGGGCACCGACGGCACCGGCAGCCTGCTCGACGATCTGCCGGCCGATCCCGTCCCGGTCGCGCTGCGCAAGGCGGAGGATCTCGCCGCGATCCTCTACACCTCGGGTACCACCGGGCGTTCGAAGGGCGCGATGCTGACCCATGCGAACCTGCTCAGCAATGCGCTGACGCTCAAGGACCTGTGGGGCTGGCACGCCGACGACGTGCTGATCCACATCCTGCCGATCTACCACGTCCACGGCCTGTTCGTGGCGCTGCACGGTGCGCTGCTCGCGGGGGCGACCGTGCTGTTCCACCGCGGCTTCGATCCCGCGGCGGTGATCGCCGACTTCGCGCGCGGTTCGGTGCTGATGGGCGTGCCGACGCATTACACGCGCCTGACCGCCGCACCCGAGCTGACCCCGGCGATCGCGGGCAACATGCGTCTGTTCCTGTCGGGCTCGGCGCCGTTGCTCGCCGAAGCGCACCAGCGCTTCGAGGCCAAGACCGGGCAGCGCATCCTCGAACGCTATGGCATGACCGAGACGGGCATGATCACCTCGAACCCCTACCAGGGCGGCGAGCGTGTCGCCGGTACGGTTGGCTATCCGTTGCCCGGCGTCGAGGTCCGCCTGCGCGGCGACGCCGATGGCCATGGGGGCGAACTGGCGGTCGAAGGTCCGGGCGTGCTCGAAGTACGCGGGCCCAACGTCTTCGCCGGCTATTGGCGCATGCCCGAGAAGACCGCGCAGGAAATTCGCGACGACGGCTTCTTCATCACCGGCGACGTCGCCACGCAAGAGCCGGACGGCAGGATCACGCTGGTCGGCCGCGCCAAGGACCTGATCATTGCCGGCGGGCTCAACATCTATCCCAAGGAGATCGAGGAGGCGATCGACGCGCTGCCCGGCGTCGACGAGAGCGCCGTGATCGGCGTGCCGCATCCCGACATGGGCGAGGGCGTCGTCGCCGTGGTCGTGCCACAGAAGGGTGCGGAGGTGACCGAGGACGAGATCCGCACCGCGCTCGAGGGTCAGCTTGCCCGGTTCAAGCAGCCACGCCGGGTCATCGTGGTCGCGGCGCTGCCGCGCAACGCCATGGGCAAGGTGCAGAAGGCGGCCCTGCGCGCCGACTACGCAGACCTGTTCGCCTGAAGGGGACGGGGTGAGCCTAAGCCCACCCCGAACGTCCTAGAGACCTTCGGCAGCCTTGCTGACGAGGACGTTCACCGCGACGCGGCGGTTCTGCGCCTTGCCTTCGGTGGTCGTGTTGTCCGCCAGCGGATCGGCCGTCGCCATGCCCGTGGGGGTCAGCATGCGGTAGGGCTTCCAGCCGCAGACCTGCTGAAGATAGTTCACCACGCGACCCGCCCGCTTCTCGCTGAGCTCCTGGTTGATCTCCTCGCTACCCGTCGAGTCGGTATAGCCGACGACCAGCAGCATCGCGTTCTTTTGGCCCTCGGCCTGGGTGGCCGCGGCGCAGAGATCGTTCTTCGCCTGGTCGGACAGCAAGGCCTTGCCGGTGTCGAAGTTGACGTTGGTGGTGGCCTTGATGTTGTACTGGTCGATGTCCGCCATGCGGCCGCGCAGAGCCTCGGTCGCTGCGGTCTGCTCGGCGAAGCGCTGGTCGGTGCCGTTGCGGATCATCGCCGCGGTCTTGAGGTCCTTGTTCTTGAGCGAGATCTGGCTCGCGACAAGGCTGCCGCCGCCCTGCAGCGTCTTGATGCTCACGGGCAAGCCGTTGAGCAGCGAATCCGCGGCAAGCTTGTTGCTGGCCATGCCCAGGAAGCCGCCGCTCGACTTGATGCGGGTGGTGTCGGTGACGGTGACGACGGTGTTGGTGCCGCCAGCGCTGGTGACCTGGATGCGGTTATCGCTGCGTGCCGAGATGAAGCCCTCGATGTCGGGGCCCTTGGTCATCTGGGCGGGGGCGGCGTCGTCGGTCACCGTCGCGGTGAGCTCGGCCTCGGGCGGGCTCGCGGGCTGGGCGATGACGGCAGAGGCCGTGCCGGCGAGCAGGGTGGCGGCGAAGAGAAGTTTCGGGGTCTTGGACATGACGGTCATAGTGGTGCTCCTTCAAACTCGGCCAGTGGGGGCCTGCGTGAGCGCAGCTTCTCGTCCGACTGCCATCCTCTCGGTGGTGTGTTCAGCTGTCAGAACCCTCTCCAATCTGGCTTCTTTGTGCGGCGTGTGATCGCACTGGAACCTGCGTGTTCAGCGCAACCTTGCGGGCAGATGAACGCTGCCCGCAACCATGGTCGCGGTGCGGGTCGTGCGAGCGCAACTTGCGATGAACCGAGCCGGCGCGGAGTCGTCATGACGTCAAGAATCGGCCGATCGCGCTCCGTCCCGGCCCGAGAGAATCCGGTTCTAGGCGCGCGGACCGCGCTGGAAGAAGCGTTGCTTGAGCTCGTCGTAGCTCGGATCGACCGGGCTGCTGCCGAGCAGGCCATCGCCGTCGAATGGGCGCGTCAGGTGCAGGTCGTAGGTCACCACGCGCTTGGCGAAACGCCATTGGCCGTCGGCGCAGCGACGGTAGTTGTCGATGTAGCGCACGGCCATGAAATCCTCGATCATCGCGCCGGGGTTCTTCTGGTCGGGGATATAGTGGATGGCGATGGCATAAACCTCGCCGTTGCCCTCGTCCCCCTCGACGCTGAGCAGGTGATTGCAGACGTGGTGGCCCGAGTAGTTCATGTAGGGGAGGGCGGCGGCGATGAAGTCGCAATATTTGTCCGCCGGACCGTCGAAGCTGGTGCCATGCGTGTCGGTTGCATCCTCGGTGTAGAGGTCGCGCAGCAGTTCCACGTCCTTGCGATCGATCGCGCGCGAATAGTGGAGCACGAGATCGCGGATCGCGTCCTTGTCGAGCAGGTGTTGCAGTGCGGTTTCGTCTATCGCCATCGTTTCTCTCCCTTTTTTCGTGATGCTACATCAGCGAACCGCCGTCGACCGGCCAGACCTGGCCGGTGACGAAGCTCGCACGGTCGGAGGCGAGCAGCGCGACCACCGCGGACATTTCCTCGGGCGTGGCGAAAGGCCGGCCGACGAAGGTACGCCGCTGGCGGATCGCGCGATCCTCCTCACTTACGCTGGCCAGGCCTTTGGCGAACAACCCGTTTTCAGGATTGAAGCGACTGCCCTTGCTGAAGGCGGCCGGATCCGTGGCGAAGGTCGCGTAGGGCGCGATCGCATTGACGCGGATCCCGTGCTGGCCGACCTCTTTCGCCAGGACCACGGTGAAGCTGTGCACCGCGCCCTTGGCGGCGGAGTAGACCGGCAGCATGTAGTCGCCGACGAGCCCTGCGGTCGAGCCGACATTGACGATGGCACCGCGCTTGCGCGCGATCATGCCGGGCAGGACCGCGTGGGTCATCCGCAGCACCGTCCCGAAGTTGAGATCGATGTCGCCCGCCCACTTGTCGGGATCGGAGTCGACGAAGAAGCCCTGATCGACGTTGCCGCCGACATTGTTCACCAGGATCTCGACCGGCCCGAGTTCCTCGGCTGCCGTGACGATGCGTTGCGGCGCGGCCTTGTCGAGCAGATCGGCCGCGACGAACACCGCGTCCTGCGCGCCACGAGCCTTGGCCGCTGCCACGGTGCGCGCCCCGGCTTCGGCATCGCGGCCGACGACCACGACCCTGGCGCCTTCGGCTGCCAATTCGAGTGCGATGCCACGGCCGATGTTCGCCGTCGCCGCGGTCACGATGGCGACCTTGCCCGTCAGTCCCAGATCCATCCCATCCTCCTTCGATCGACGTGCATTGGCACGCCGAGACCGGGTGAGGTCAAGAGGTTTTACGACAGACCTGTCGTAATTTTATGCGCGCCCTCGGCTCACTGCGCGCCGGGAATGTCGGGGAAGGTGTTGGTGCGGTTGGCGACCACGCAGCGCAAGTCGCCGTCGCTGCCGTCGGCATTCTGGCGACGCAGGAAGCCTTGGGTAATGCGGTGATAGCGCTCGCCTTTGCGCGGGCCGCTGGTGAAGACGATCTGATCTCCGGTCAGCAGGTAGGTGCCGCGCACGTCATTCGCCTCGTATCGCGAGCCGAAGATGATCGCGAAATCCTCGTCCGGCCGGACCTCGCCGCGCGGACCGAGCGCGTCGCCGGGCAGTTCGCAGGTATAGCGGCCCAGTTGCAGGGAGCCGATCTCTCCCCCCGGAACAGCCAGTGCGGGCGTGGCGAGAAAGGTGAGAGCGAGAACGGGAAGCGCGCGTTTCATGCCGCGAGCGCTACCACCGTCGCAGCGTGATTGCCATATCGCAGGGCGCACGCTAAGGGGCCGCTTTTCCGAGGGGGCGGACCACGCCCCCCTTTCGCTCTTTCGCATCAGAGGCACTCCCATGAAGATCAGCGGCGTCGACATTCGTCCCGGCAACATCCT
The DNA here is from genome assembly GCF_037482895.1 of Novosphingobium anseongense. Lineage (NCBI taxonomy): Bacteria > Pseudomonadati > Pseudomonadota > Alphaproteobacteria > Sphingomonadales > Sphingomonadaceae > Novosphingobium > Novosphingobium anseongense. The sequence continues at coordinate 762,224 of NZ_JBBHJZ010000001.1, forward strand.
GGAATACGAAAAGGGCATCTGGAAGGTTGCCAAGACGCAGCACACCCAGCCCGGCAAGGGCGGCGCCTTCATGCAGGTCGAGATGAAGAACCTGATCGACGGCCGCAAGACCAATGTCCGCTTCCGCAGCGCCGACACGGTCGAGCGCGTGCGCCTCGACACCAAGGACTTCCAGTACCTCTATGCCGAGGGCGACGACCTCGTGTTCATGGACAAGGACACCTACGACCAGATCACCCTGCCGTCGGACCTGCTCGGCGATGCCGCGGCCTTCCTCCAGGACGGCATGGAAGTGCTGCTCGAAATGTGGGAAGAGCGCCCGATCTCGGTGCAGTTGCCCGACCAGGTCGAAGCCACGATCGTCGAGGCCGACGCCGTGGTGAAGGGCCAGACCGCTTCTTCGAGCTACAAGCCCGCCGTGCTCGACAACGGCGTGCGTGTGATGGTGCCGCCGCACATCGGCAGCGGCACGCGGATCATCGTGGACGTCTACGAGCGAACCTACGTCGGCAAGGTGGGCTGATCACACCATGACGGCAATTTCAGGTCTGATCCGCGTGATGGAAAAGGCAGCCCGCAAGGCCGGGCAGCGCCTCCGTCGCGATTTCGGCGAGATCGAACACCTCCAGGTCTCGCGCAAGGGGCCGGCGGACTTCGTCTCGAAGGCCGATCAACAGGCCGAGCGCACGCTCTGGGACGAGCTGCGTGCGGCACGGCCCGATTGGGGTTTCCTGTTCGAGGAAGCCGGCGAGATCGAGGGGCAGCCCGGCAAGCCGCGCTTCATCATCGATCCGCTCGACGGCACCTCGAACTTCCTCCACGGCATCCCGCACTTCGCGATCTCGATTGCGGTGCAGGAACCCAAGCTCGACGGATCGGGCTGGGGCGAGGTCACGGCCGGGCTGGTCTATCAGCCGATCACCGACGAATCCTATTGGGCCGAGAAGAGCCGCGGCGCCTGGCTGCAGGACAAGCGCCTGCGCGTTTCGGGCCGCCGTCATCTCGATGAGAGCCTGATCGCCACGGGCATCCCTTTCATGGGCCGTGGCAACATTGCCGAGTGGACCAAGATCTACCTCGCGCTCGGCCCCCAGGTCGCCGGGATCCGCCGCTTCGGCGTCGCCTCGCTCGATCTCGCCTGGGTCGCATCGGGCCGCTTCGAGGGTTTCTGGGAATCGGGCCTGCATTCGTGGGATACCGCTGCGGGCTGCCTGCTCGTGCGCGAGGCAGGCGGTTTCGTTTCGGACTTCAAGGGGCGTTCGCAGGCGATCTGCGACACCGAAGTCCTCGCGGGCAACGACGCGCTGCATTCGAGGTTGCACAAGATTCTTGCGGGCGCGCTCAAGGCCGGTTGATGCGCTCGACGAGCCCGGCTATCGCCGGGCTCCCGCTGCCCCTGTGGCGGAATGGTAGACGCGAACGACTCAAAATCGTTTGTCGCAAGGCGTGCCCGTTCGAGTCGGGCCAGGGGCACCAGGATATCGGCGATCAGCGCGATTGCGGCTGCGCGAGCGCTGGCATAGGCTGAGCGCATGATCCGCTCGCTCCTCACCGTCACGCCGCTCCTCCTCGCGGCTCTTCCCGTTCAGGCCGAGACCGTCGCCGACCGCATCCAGGCCGACTTGCCGGGGCTGATCGCGACCTATCGCGATCTCCACGCCAATCCCGAGCTGAGCTTCCAGGAGGTGCGCAGCGCGAAGGTCATGGCCGATGCCGCGCGCAAGGCGGGTTTCACCGTGACCGAGAAGGTCGGCAAGACCGGCCTCGTCGCCGTACTGCGCAACGGAGCGGGGCCGACCGTGCTGATCCGCGCCGACATGGACGCGCTACCCGTCACCGAGCAGACCGGGCTGCCCTTCGCTTCGAAGCTGCGCGGCACCTCTACCGCCGGGGTCGAGAGCGGGATCATGCACGCCTGCGGCCACGACACCCACATGACCGCCTGGATCGAGACCGCCCGGCTGCTCGCCGCGCGCAAGGCCGAATGGTCGGGCACCTTGGTCATGATCGGCCAGCCGGCCGAGGAAATGGGGCTCGGCGCGCGCGAAATGCTCGCCGACGGGCTCTACACGCGTTTTCCCAAGCCCGACTATGCTCTGGCCTTCCACGACAGCGCCGATCTGCCTTCGGGCACGGTCGGCGTGCGGCCGGGCTGGGCGCTTGCGAACGTCGATTCGATCGACGTCATCGTAAAGGGTGTCGGCGGGCACGGGGCCTACCCGCACAAGGCCAAGGACCCGATCGTCCTGGCCAGCGCCATCGTGATGCGGTTGCAGACCTTGGTCAGCCGCGAACAGAACCCGGTCGATCCGGCCGTCGTCACGGTCGGCTCGTTTCACGGCGGAACGAAGCACAACATCATCTCCGACGAGGCCAAGCTCGAACTGACCGTGCGGAGCTTTTCGGACGAGGATCGCCAGCGTCTCATCGAGGGCATCCGCCGGATCGCCGCGGGCGAGGGCATGGCCGCGGGGCTGCCCCAGGACCGCATGCCCGTCGTGACGGTGAAGGAGCCCTATACCCGCGCCACATTCAACTCGCCTGACTTCGCGCGTGAGATCGCTGACGATCTTTCAGGGAAAATGGGCGCGCAGCGCGTGATCGTGCTCGAGCAGCCGGTCATGGGCGGCGAGGACTTCGACGAATATCGCCGCGCCGACGAGGCGCACGTGAAGTCGACGATCCTGTGGATCGGCGGCGTTCCGCCCGAGACGCTTGCAGCCGCCCGCCGCGGCGAAAAGCCGCAGCCGTCGATCCACAGCCCGTTCTGGGCACCCGAGGCCGACAAGGTCATCGCCACGGGGGCGGAAGCGCTGACACTGACGGCAATGCGGCTGATGAAGCGCTAGATGACGATCTGATTACCGGAAAATAGGCGGCGGACCTCGGCTTGTTCGCGGGTCTGTCTTACGCACATCTTAACCGCTGTGAGGCAAGGAATTCGGCCAATTCTCTTTCAAGGCCGACTGGATTCGTCATGCTTGCAAATCAGGTTCGTCGCGGCGCGACGGGGCTCATCGTTCTTCTCTGCGTAGCCATGGCGATTGCGGCGCTGGTCGTCGCCCAGATCCGCTTCGGCGGCCCGATCCATCGCGAAAGCGCGCTTCAGGACGAATTGCTGGCAGACATGCTGCCGCCGCCGCTGTTCGTGGTCGAGCCCTACATGCTCGCCGAGGAGATCAAGGACGCCGACGGCGCGGACTCTGCCGCGTTGGCCAAGCTCCAGGTCGTTCGCGACGGTTACGAAGTGCGCAAGGCCTACTGGCATCAGGCTGAAGTGCCGGCCGAGGAACGGGCGCAGCTCGAGACCACGATCAAGTCCGCAGACCTGTTCTGGCAGGAGATCGACAGCAATTTTCTACCCGCTGCCAAGCGGCATGACGGCGCTGCGATGGGCGCGATCCGTGACGGCAGGCTCAAGCAGCTCTACAACCAGCAGCGCGCCGACATTCAGCGTCTCGTCGAGCTGTCGGATAAGCACCGCGCAACGATGCAGGCGCAGAACGACCGGATGGTGACAATGGCCCTGGCGGCGATCGCCGGCCTGGCCTTGCTGGTCCTCGGCGCGATCTTCCTGGCCGGACGCTTCATCCGGACCCGCGTCGTCGCGCCGCTCGCCGAAACGGCTGAGACCATGCAGGTCATGGCCGCGGGGGACTACAGCCGCACGCCTTCGGGCCTCGATCGCACCGACGAGATCGGCCAGATGGCTGCCGCGATCGGCGTGTTCCGCGAAGCGGGCATTGCCCAGCGCGATTCGGCGGCGAAGCAGGCGGCGGTGGTCGACGGACTGTCCGACTCGCTGGCCAAGATGGCAGAGGGTGATCTCGTCCATCGGATGGATCAGCCGCTGGCGCCCGAGTACGAGCAGATCCGCAAGGCCTACAATCGCACCGTCGCCGAGCTCGCGCAGGTCATCCAGATGGTGACGCGCACGGCCAATGGCGTATCGTCGGGCGCAGCCGAGATCCGCACGGCTTCGGACGATCTGGCGCGACGCAACGAGCACCAGGCCGCAAGCCTCGAAGAGACCGCGGCCGCGATGAACCAGGTCACGTCGGGTGTGAACGAAGCCGCGGCCAAGACCCAGGAAATCCGCGCCTCGATCACGACGGCCAATACCGAGGCGCATGAGGGTGAAGTCGTGGTCGCACGCGCCGTTTCGGCAATGGGCGAGATCGAGAAATCCTCGGGCGAGATCACCCGCATCATCGACACGATCGACGCGATTGCGTTTCAGACCAACCTCCTTGCGCTCAATGCCGGCGTGGAAGCCGCGCGCGCGGGTGAGGCGGGCAAGGGCTTCGCCGTGGTCGCCAACGAGGTGCGTCTGCTCGCACAGCGCAGCGCCGACGCCGCGAATGACATCAAGGGATTGATTTCGAACAGCACCCAGCACGTCGATGCCGGCGCCAAGCTCGTGGCCGAGACCGGCGCGCTGCTCGCGGGTATCGCTGGCCGCATCGGCGAGATCGATCGCATGTTCGACACGATCGCTGCGACCAGCCAGGCCCAGGCCACGCACCTCCAGCAGGTCAATGTGGCGGTCGGCGACATGGACCGCATGACCCAGCAGAACGCTGCGATGGTCGAGGAATCGACTGCCGCCTCGCGCAGCCTGGCCGACGAGGCGGGGCAACTGGCCCAGCTCGTCACGCAGTTCCGCACGAGCTCGGGCAACGTCGTGCCGATCGCCGCGCCCTCGGCGCCCGCGCCAGCACGGACCACTGCGGCCCCGGCGCCGATGGTCATGGGCAACGTCGCCTTCGACGAGGACTGGACCGAATTCTGATGCCGAAGGGCACCGTCCGCTGTAAATTTTGCCGACAATGTCCCGATAAAGGCCGATAATTCGCCACTTGCCGATTGATCGGCACTGTCAGCTTTACCGACATTTTACGCCTTTGGCCTAGGCATGTTCGACGGTCCGTCACGGGCCGGACGCTGAGCAAGGCCATCATGATCAGGGTGTTCAAGCACTATATCCCGCACGCGGTCCTGCTGCTCGGGCTTTTCGACCTGCTGCTGCTGGTAACCGCGGGCGAGCTTGCCTGGCGGCTGCGCGCCGGGCAGATCGAGATGGATCCCGGCTTCTTTCACGAGCGCGTGTGGTCTCACGCCGGTTTCGCGGGCATGATGCTGGCGGCGATGATTTCGGTCGGCGTCTATGGTGCCGACTCGCTGCGTTCGATGCGCTTCGCCTGCGCAAGGCTGCTGGTCGCCGTCTCGCTGGGCATCATCGCGCTGTCGTTCATCGATTTCGTCCTCGACGCACACAACTTCTGGCGCTCGACCCTGGCCTACGGCATGGCTCTGGCGATCGTCCTGCTCGTGCTCAATCGTTTGGTCATCGGCGGCATTCTCGGCACCTCTGCGTTTCGTCGCCGCGTGCTCGTGCTCGGCGCGGGCAACCGCGCGCAACGCCTGCGCGAACTTGGCGACAAGTCCGAGAGCGGCTTCGTGATCGTGAGCTATGTCGGCATGAGCGAGAGCGCGCCGGTGGTCGAAGAGGCGATCGCGCGTTCGGCGATCCACAATCTCACGCGCTTCGTCGAGAACCTCGGCGTCAGCGAGGTCGTCCTCGCGCTCGAAGAGCGGCGCAACGCGCTGCCGCTCAAGGACCTGCTGCGGATCAAGACCGCCGGCGTCCACGTCAACGATTTCTCGAGTTTCCTCGAGCGCGAGACCGGCCGCGTCGATCTCGACACGGTCAATCCCTCGTGGCTGATCTTCTCCGACGGGTTCTCCTCGGGGCGCGCGGTTTCCAGCGTGGCCAAGCGCGCCTTCGACATCGGCGCGAGCGCGCTGCTGCTGCTGCTGACCGCGCCGGTGATCGTGATCTTCGCATTGCTGGTGAAGATCGACAGCCGTGGCCCGGCCTTCTACCGCCAGTCGCGCGTCGGGCTCTACGGACAGAAGTTCGACGTCATCAAGCTGCGCTCGATGCGCACCGATGCCGAAGCGGGCGGCGCGCAGTGGGCAACCAAGAACGACCCGCGCGTGACGCGTATCGGCAACTTCATCCGCAAGGTCCGCATCGACGAACTGCCTCAGGCCTGGACCGTGCTGAAGGGCGAAATGAGCTTCGTCGGTCCGCGTCCCGAGCGCCCCGAATTCGTCGCCGACCTCGAGGAACAGCTCAACTACTATGCCGAGCGTCACATGGTGAAGCCGGGCATCACCGGTTGGGCCCAGGTCAACTACCCCTATGGCGCCTCTATCGAGGATTCGCGGCACAAGCTCGAATACGACCTCTACTACGCCAAGAACTACACGCCCTTCCTCGATCTGCTGATCATCCTCCAGACCCTGCGCGTCGTGCTCTGGCACGAAGGCGCGCGGTAACGGCTCTGCGGTGACCGAGGACGCGATCAGCCCCTTCTGGACGCTGGCGGGCGCGAGCACGCACCTCGTCGGTGCGGTCGCCGCGGCGACCGCTGCCGTTTGGCTGCTGAGCCGGCGCAAGGGCTTCGGCGACGCCTGGCCGGCGATCGTGATCGGCCTCGCGCTGACCGCAATCCGCTGCCTGATCGTCGCCGTGCTGGGCGACGGCGGGCTGCCGGCATCGCTCGCCGAAGCGGCGCGCAATCTGGCCTGGCTGGGCGTGACCTACCGCCTGTTCGCGGTCGACGGGCGACATGCCAGTCTCGGCCCGATCCGCCCCGTTCTGGCGGTTCTCGCCGCCGTGGAGCTGCTCCAGGCGGCGATCGACGTGATCATCGTCCATCTCGCGTTTGGGCCTGCGATCGCCGATGTCGCGTTCGATTCTATCGTCCTGTTGCGCCTGCTGATCACGGTCGGCGCGCTCGTGCTCGTCCACAATCTCTATGCGGGCGCCTCGAACCAGTCACGCTCGGTGCTGCTCTGGCCGGCGACGGGCCTGGCGGTGCTGTGGACCGTCGACCTCAATCTATACACGATCGCCTATCTGACCAGCGGGTGGCCCGCCGAGGTCGCCGCGCTGCGGGGCCTGTCGGCGATCGCCTTGGCGGTGCTGCTCGCCTTGGGCGCGACGCAGGAGCGCGCCGGCCAGCGGTTCCGTCCCTCGCGTGCGGTGACCTTCCAAACCTTTTCGCTGATCGTCATCGGTGCCTATCTTGCGGCGATGGTCGCGGTCGCGCGCTGGCTGTCCTACGCGGGCGGCGACTATGCGCGCGTGATGGGGCTGGGCTTCGTGATCCTCGCCAGCGTCGCGGCGATCCTGTTCCTGCCTTCGCGCCGCCTGCGCGGATGGCTCAAGGTGACGCTGGCCAAGCACCTGTTCCAGCACCGCTACGACTATCGCGAGGAATGGCTGCGCTTCACCCGTACGATCGGCAACAGCGGCGGCGGCGCACCGCTGGGCGAGCGCGTGGTCCAGGCGATCGCCGACATCGCCGAGTGCCCGGCGGGACTGTTGCTCGCCCCCGGCGATCACGGCGAGATGACCCTGGCGGCGCGCTGGCACTGGCCCGCGGCCGACGTGCCCGCCGTGGCGCTGAGCCCGACCGCCGTCGCCTTCTTCGAGCGCGAGGGTTTCATCGTCCACATGGATGACCTGCGCTCCGGCCGGGATTCGCGCGGCGAGGGGCAGGTCGTGCCCGAATGGCTGCGGCAGGAATCGCGCGCCTGGGCATTGGTGCCACTGATCCATTACGAGCGCCTGGTCGGGCTCGTCGTGCTGGCTCGCCCGTCGATGGCGCGCCAGCTCGACTGGGAGGACTTCGACCTGCTGCGTGTCGTGGGCCAGCAGCTCGCTTCGTATCTTGCCGAACATGCCGGCCAGGAGGCGCTGGCCGAGGCGGGCCGGTTCGACGATTTCCATCGCCGCATCGCCTTCGTCATGCACGACATCAAGAATCTCGCGAGCCAGCTCAGCCTGCTCGCGCGCAACGCCGAAAAGCATGCGGACAAGCCGGCCTTCCGCGACGACATGCTGGTGACGCTGCGCAATTCGGCGGACAAGCTCAATGCGCTGCTCGCGCGTCTGTCGCGCTACGGCAACGGGGCTATCGAGAAGGTCGATGCCGTGCTCGCGACCGAGGTCGTCGACGCCGTGGCCGGCCGGTTTCGCGTCGGCCATCCGGTCGTGGTCGGCGAGTGCCTCGACGAGGCGGTCATGGCCAATCGCGAGGCGCTCGAACAGGTGCTCACCCATCTGATCCAGAACGCGATCGATGCCAGCGCCGCCAACCGCCCGGTCTATGTCAGCGCCGCGGCTGACGGCGTCCACGCGCGGTTCGACGTGGTCGACTCGGGCACGGGCATGTCGCCCGACTTCGTCAGGACGAAACTGTTCAAGCCGTTCTTCTCCTCGAAGACCGGCGGTTTCGGCATCGGCGCCTTCGAGGCGCGCGAACTGGTGATCGCCATGGGTGGACGGCTCGAGGTGGAATCGCGCGAAGGGCTGGGCTCGCGCTTCACCATTCGCCTGCCGCTCACAGCCACGAGCGAACTTTTCGACAATCGAGCCGGAACCCCGGCGGAGAAAGCTGCATGACCACCCCATCCAAGCCCAAGCTGCTCGTCGTCGAGGACGATGCCGGGCTGCAGGCGCAGCTCAAGTGGGCCTACGAGGACTTCGAGGTGATCGTAGCCGGTGATCGCGCCTCAGCGCTGACCGCCCTGCGCGCCGAGGAGCCGGCGGTGGTGACGCTCGATCTCGGCCTGCCGCCCGACCCCGACGGCACGACCGAGGGCTTCGCCGTGCTCGACGAGATCATGGCGCTCAAGCCCGACACCAAGGTGATCGTCGCCTCGGGCCACGGTGCACGCGAGTCCGCGCTCCAGGCCATCGCCAAGGGCGCATACGACTTCTACCAGAAGCCGATCGACATCGAGGCGATCGGCCTGATCGTTCGCCGCGCATTCGAACTCCATCGCATCGAGGGTGAAAACCGCACCTTGGCCGCGCGGCCCGCGAAGGACGATCGCGTGCTCGGCACCATGATCACCGCCGCGCCCGAGATGGTCCGCGTCGCGCGCACGATCGAGCGCGTCGCCAACACCAATGTCTCGGTCATGCTGCTCGGCGCCTCGGGCACGGGCAAGGAACTGCTCGCGCGCGGGCTGCACGAGGCGAGCGATCGCGCCGATGGCGCCTTCGTTGCGATCAACTGCGCGGCGATTCCCGAAAACCTGCTCGAAAGCGAGTTGTTCGGCTACGAGAAGGGTGCCTTCACCGGCGCGATCAAGACCACCGAAGGCAAGATCGAGCAGGCCGGAGGCGGCACGCTGTTCCTCGACGAGGTCGGCGACATTCCGTTCCAGCTCCAGGTCAAGCTGCTCCGCTTTCTGCAGGAACGCGTGATCGAGCGGATCGGCTCGCGCCGTTCTATAGCGGTCGACACGCGGATCGTCTGCGCCACGCACCAGGATCTCGAGACGATGATCGGCGACGGCCGCTTCCGCGAGGATCTGTTCTATCGCCTGGCCGAGATTGTCGTGAAAATCCCGAGCCTGGCCGAGCGGCCGGGGGACGCGACCCTGCTCGCCAAGGTCTTCCTCGCGCGCTTCGCCAAGGAGATGAACCCGCAGGTCCGCGGTTTCGCCGCCAATGCCCTGACCGCGATCGATGCCTGGCCCTGGCCGGGCAACGTCCGCGAGCTCGAGAATCGCGTGAAGCGCGCGGTGATCATGGCCGACGGCAAGCTCGTCACGGCTGTCGATCTCGATCTGGCCGAGCCCGATGCCGAAGTCGTTGGCGCGCTCAATCTCAAGACCGCACGCGAGGCGTCCGATCGCAAGGTCATCCGCCACGCGCTGGCCCGGAGCGAAGGAAACATCTCGAGCACGGCCAAGATGCTGGGGATCAGCCGGCCGACCCTCTATGACCTGCTCAAGCAGTATGACCTCAGCGCCTGATCGCATGCCGCGACGGCGGCCCTGGCTAATGACGGCGGCCCTGTTCGCCGCGGCGTTGGCGGGACCCGGCGTGGCCGAGCCGGGCTGGACCGATCTCGTTGGCGAGGCACGAGCGTCGCTGGGGCGAGGCGACGGCATCGCCGCCGAAGTCAGCCTGCAGCGCGCACTCGGTGCGGGCGCCCCACGCGCGGCGGTCGCGGCCTATATGGGCGAGGCCTACCTCGTCCAGGGGGAGCCAGAGAAGGCGCGTGACTGGCTCGCGCCCGAGGAATTCACCCGCGAGACCGCGGCCTGGGGCTTCCGCAAGCTGGCCCAGCTCGAGCGCGAGACCGGCGATCTTCTCGCTGCTGGCCGGGCCTTCGACGAGGCCATGGCGATCACTCCGCGCGACGCGTCGATGTGGGTGGAGATCGGACGGCTCCGCTATATCGGCGGTGAGCATATGCTCGCGAACGATGCGGCCGACTATGCGCTGAAGCTCGAACCCGGCAATGTTCGCGCGCTTGAATTCAAGGCCCAGTTCGTGCGCGATCAACAGGGGCTGGCCGCGGCCTTGCCCTGGTTCGAGCGCGCGTTGCGGCAGGCGCCGCGCGATGTCGACGTGCTCGGCGAATATGCCGCGACGCTCGGCGACCTCGGGCGCGCCAAGAAGATGCTCGAAACGACGCGGTTGATGCTCTCGATCGAGCCAGGCCACCCGCTCGCCTATTATCTCCAGGCCGTACTGGCGGCGCGTGCCGGCAAGGCCGAGCTGGCACGCGGCCTCTTCGCGCGCGCCGGCGACAAGCTTGACAAGGTGCCCGCGGCGCAATTGCTCGAAGGTGTTCTCGAGATGCAGGCGGGTAACTATGTCCTCGCGGCCGAGGCGCTGTCGCGGTTGAATCGGCTTCAGCCGGCCAATGCGCGCGCTCGCCTGCTGCTGGCGCAGGCCTATGCGCGGCGCGGTGAGAACCGACTTCTGATCCACGACTTTGCCACGGAAGCGGCGCGACCCGAGGCCTCGCCCTACCTGATGGCGCTGGTTGCCCGCGCCTACGAGGCCGAAGGGCGTCGCGATCTGGCGGCGCCATTGCTCGATCGGGCAGCCTTTGCGCGTCGACCGGATTTCGTCCCGGTGGTCATCGGCTCCGAATTCGGCGGGCTGCTGGCCGCAGGACGGATCGACGAGGCGCGGGCCGCCAGCGCGGCCAAGCTGGCCGCGAACCCCGGATCGGGCTTCAACCAGGCGATCGCGGGCGATCTGATGCTCGCTGGCGGCGATGCGTCGGGGGCGCTGGCGCATTATCGCCTGGCGGCCCACGTGCGGTTCTCCGAGAGCCTGATGCTGCGCATGGCGCTGGCGGCCACCCAGGCCGGCCAGGCGCCCCAAGCCAAGGCATTGGTCAGCGGGTTCCTCGCCGCCAACCCCGCCGATCGCATGGCCATGCGGATGATGGCAGGCGCCGCGGTCGAAACGCAGGACTGGCGGCGCGCGCGCGAACTCCTCGAAGCCTTGCGGGTCAACGGCGGCGGCGACGACGTGCGACTGCTCGTGGACCTGTCGCGCGTGCAACTGCGCGGCGGCGACGCCAAGGCGGCCGAGGCAACGGCGCGCGCGGCTTATGCGCTTCAACGCGGCAGCCCGCTGGCGACGGAGGCCTGGGGGTTCAGCTTGCAGGCACTTGGCCAGCCGGCTCGGGCGCAGGCTCTGCTCGACAAGAGCGCCTCGATGTTGGCCGGGACCTGATTCCCGTCTCGACAATCACACGGGCCTTGGGCATTCGCCGTCCGGTCGAGGACCGGGAGACGATATGGCAGGCGCGCTTGACGGCATAACGGTAATCGAGCTGGCCGGCATCGGACCGGCGCCGTTCGCCGGCATGATGCTGGCCGATCACGGCGCTCGGGTAATCCGCGTCGCGCGTCCCGGCGCCTCGCCCTTCGGCGATTTCGGAGCGCGCGACGTCCTCAACCGCAATCGTGACCCGCTGACGCTCGATCTCAAGCAGCCTGAGGCCGTCGAGCGCCTGCTTGCGCTCGTCGAGACCGCCGACGCTCTGATCGAAGGCAATCGTCCCGGCGTGATCGAACGGCTCGGCCTGGGTCCTGACGTGCTGCTCGCGCGCAATCCGCGTCTGGTCATCGGGCGCATGACGGGTTGGGGTCAGGAGGGCCCGAAGGCGCAGCACGCGGGGCACGACATCAACTACATCGCGCTGTCGGGGGCGCTCCACACGTTCGGGCCGGTCGAGCGGCCGATGGCACCGGTCAACCTCGTCGGCGATTTCGGTGGCGGTGGCATGCTGCTCGCTTTCGGCGTCCTCGCCGGGATCTTGTCCGCACGCACGACCGGCAAAGGGCAGGTGATCGACGCGGCGATGGTCGATGGTGCGGCGCTGCTGTCGGCTATGACCTATACGATGCTGGGCAACGGCATGTGGCAGGATCGGCGCGGCGTGAACGTGCTCGACGGCGGGGCTCCCTACTACGACACCTACGAGACGGCGGACGGCAAGTTCGTTGCGTTGGGGCCGCTCGAGCCGCAGTTCTACGCGCTGTTGCTCGAGAGGCTGGGACTTTCTGACGATCCCGATTTCGTGCGCGGCGGTCGGGCGGCCTGGCCTCGGGCGAAAGCGCGGTTGCGAGAGATATTCCGTGCCAAGACCCGCGACGAATGGTGCGCGCTGCTCGAAGACACCGATTCCTGTTTCGCGCCGGTACTCAGTCTCGCCGAGGCGCCGCTGCACGCGCATAATCGTGAGCGCGGCACGTTCATCGAGATCGACGGTCTGATCCAGCCCGCGCCGGCACCGCGCTTCCTCGGTACGCCGGCGCCGCCCGTGCGCCCTTCGGAGCGTTGATCGCCTTGTTGGGCAAGATCGATCCGATGGTGCGGCTGATAACGGCCGCGATCCTGCTCGCGACTGTGCTGCCGGTCGAAGGGCGCGCGCACGAGATCGCCCAGATGGTTTCGAACGCCGCGGTGTTCGTTCTCTTCCTGCTCTACGGCCTGCGACTGTCGCGGCGCGAGGTTCTGGCCGGGCTCGGCAACCATCGCCTGCTGCTGCCGCTGGTGGCTTTCGTCTTCGGCGTGATGACCGTGGCGGGATGGGGGCTGTGGCAGGCGAGTGCCACCGTGCTGCCGCCGATGCTGGCGCTCGGTTTCCTCTATCTCGGTGTTTTGCCCTCGACCGTCCAGTCTGCGACCGCCTACTCCTCGCTCGCGGGCGGCAACGTCGCGAGTTCGGTCGTGGCGGCGGCACTGATCAACATCCTCGGCGTCTTCATCAGCGCGCCGCTGTTTGCCTTGCTCGCAGGTAACGCGGGTGGCGAGTTCCATGGCGATCAACTGGTCAAGGTCGTGACCATGCTGCTGCTCCCCTTCGTCGCGGGTCAGGTGCTGCAGGGGTTCGTTCGCGGATGGATCATGGAGCACAAGCAGCTCATCACCCGGATGGATCGCAGCTCGATCGCCATAGCCGTCTACGTCGCCTTCTCGGGTGCGGTCGAGCAGGGGATCTGGACCAAGGTGGACGCCGTGGGCTGGGCCGGCGTGCTGCTGGGCTCGGCGGTGCTGATGGTGCTCGGCTACGGAGGTGCCTGGTTGCTCGGCGGCCTGCTGCGCCTGTCGCACGGCGATCGTATCGCCATGCTCTTCGCCGGCGCGCAGAAAAGCATCGCGATGGGCGCGCCTCTGGCCACCGTGCTGTTCCCTTCGGAGATGGCCGGCATCGTGATCCTGCCGCTGATCGTCTACCATCTCGTGCAGATGATCGTCGCCGCGCCGATGGCGACGCGGCTGCGCGGCGATCGCGAACCGACGCACTGAGCCGGACCAGGAAAAGCGGCTGTCCTACGGACCGAACTTCCGGCAAGGTGGAGTTCGTTGCTCAAGGTGACACAATCAGCCGTTGGGCGCCGTCACCTTTGTCACCTTTGTCACCTTGTCCATGCGGACGTCACTTGGGCTGGTAGGTCTGCTCGGGACCCGGGAAGACCCGCGCACGCACCTCTTCGGCATAGCGGACGGCCGCGCCCGAGATCGTCTCGGCGATCGTCTCGTAGCGCTTCACGAAGCGCGGCACGCGCTCGAACATGCCGAGCATGTCCTCGGTGACGAGCACCTGCCCATCGCATTGCGCCGAGGCGCCGATGCCGATCGTCGGCACTTCCACGGTCTTGGTCAGGGCGATGGCAATCGGTTCGAGCACGCCCTCGACGACGATGGCGAAGGCACCGGCATTCGCCACGGCCACGCCATCGGCGACGATCTTCTCATGCTCCTGCTGGCTCTTGCCGCGCGCGCCGTAGCCGCCCAGCGCGTTGACGGCCTGCGGGGTGAGGCCGACGTGAGCCATGACGGGGATCCCGCGGGCGGTGAGAAAGGCGATCGTTTCCGCCATCGCCTGGCCACCTTCGAGCTTGACCCCGGCGCAACCGGTTTCGGCCATGATCCGGCTCGCCGCGGCGAAGGCCTGCTGCGGACTGGCCTCATAAGTGCCGAACGGCATGTCGACGATCACGACGCTGTGATAGGATCCGCGCACGACCGCGGCGCCATGTGCGATCATCATGTCCAGCGTGACCGACAGCGTAGACGGCAGGCCGTAGATCACCTGTCCGAGCGAATCTCCGACGAGCAGCAGGTCGCAATGCGGATCGAGCAGTTGGGCCTGCCGCGCGGTATAGGCAGTGAGCATCACCAGCGGATTTTCGGTGCGGCCTTCGAACTTGCGTCGCTGGATTTGCGGCACGGTCAGGCGCTTCATTGGTGCCGGAGTCGGGTTGGCGCGGCTGGTGGCGGTGTCGAGCTGGAAGGTCGTGGACATGCCGGTCTTCTAGCTCCTGATACAAGGCTGGGGAAGGCCACGCGCGGGGCCTTGCCAATATGTCACCAGACTGTAGCCTCCCGGCCAATCCGCTGATTTCGGTGAGGGTCCCCTGCATGTTCGGTCGCGTGAAGCCGCTTGATGCCATTCTGGCCACGGCTGAAAAGAAATCCCTGCACCGATCGCTCGGCGCCTTCCAACTGACCATGCTCGGCATCGGTGCGGTCATCGGCACGGGCATCTTCGTCCTCACCGCCGAGGCCGCGCAGAAGGCCGGCCCCGGCATGATGGTCAGCTTCATCATCGCCGGTCTGGTCTGCGCCTTCGCCGCGCTCTGCTATGCCGAGATGTCGTCGATGGTCCCCGTTTCGGGTTCGGCCTATACCTACAGCTACGCGGTAATGGGCGAACTGATCGCTTGGATGGTGGGCTGGGCGCTGATCCTCGAATATGCGGTCGCCGCCGGCGCGGTGTCGGTTGGTTGGTCGGGCTACGTGATTGGCCTGCTTGAGCATGCGCTGAACATCGACATACCCGATACCCTGGTTGCCGGGCCTTTCGACGGCGGCGCGATCAACCTGCCAGCGATGTTCATCGCCGGCCTGGTCACCTGGCTGCTGGTCATCGGCACGCGCGAGAGCGCGACGGTCAATGCCGTTCTTGTCGTGATCAAGGTTTCGGCGCTCACGCTGTTCTGCGTGCTTGCCCTCCCGGTGATGAACAGCGCGCAGTTCTCGCCGTTCGCGCCGACGGGTTTCATCGGCGTCGGCATGGCGGCGGCCTCGATCTTCTTTGCCTATGTCGGCTTCGACGCGGTCTCGACCGCGGCCGAGGAAACCAAGAACCCTCAGCGCAACATGCCGATCGGACTGATCGGTTCGCTGACGGTCTGCACGGTCTTCTATCTCCTGGTCGCGGCCGGGGTCATCGGCGCGCCCGGGCTTTCCAGCCAGCCGGTGCGCGATGTCGCCGGCATCGCGCTGGAGCCGGGTAGCCGCGAACTGGCCGCCCAATGTGCCGCACGCGCGGCCGAGGGCTTCAAGGACGTCGTATGCTCGAAGGAAGCGCTGGCCTTCACCTTGCGCGAGATCGGTTGGCCGCAGATCGGCAACCTGCTCGGCCTCGCCGCCGGGCTCGCGCTGCCGTCGGTCATTCTCATGATGATGTTCGGTCAGACGCGCATCTTCTTTGTCATGAGCCGCGACGGCCTGCTGCCGGCCTCGTTCTCGAAGATCCACCCCAAGTACAACACGCCTCACGTCATCACGATCATCACTGGCGTCGCGGTCGCGCTGTTCGCAGCGTTCTTCCCGGTGGGGCAGCTCGCCAACATCTCCAACTCGGGGACACTCTTCGCCTTCGCGGCGGTGTCGATCGCGGTGATGGTGATCCGCAAGACCGATCCCACGCGGCATCGTCCGTTCCGCACGCCAGCGGTCTGGATCACGGCGCCGATATCGATCGCGGGCTGCATCTATCTGTTCGCGATGCTCGATCACAAGAGCATCATTCTCTTCGCGATCTGGGCGGTGATCGGCTTCTTCGTCTATTTCGGCTACAGCCGCTCGCGCAGCCACGTCGGGCTCGGCATCGTCGAGGTCCACGAGGAGGACGCCGACGTGCCGCCGCAGCCGGTTCCGCCGTTGCCGGGCGCGCCGATCGACTGAACCGGTGGCGCTCTCCCGCGTTGGGAGAGGCTATGGCCTCGCGACACCGCTTCAATCCCGATCGCTGGGCGATCGTGCTGATCGTCACGGCTGCGCTCGTCTTCACGGGTTGGCGGTGGTTGACCGAACATCCCGAGCACAACCCCTGGGTGCCGCTGCGGCTTTCCGATCGGGTGGGCTGGGCGACCGTGCGCAAGCTCGCCCATCTGCGCGCCGAGCCGGATGAATGCCGCGCCTTCCTGAAGCGCAGCGCGATCGCCTTCACCGCGCTGCCGCCGGTGGGCGAGGGCATCTGCCGCCGTGTGGATCGCGTAGCGCCTACGCCCGACGCAGCGAGTGGCCTGGCACTACGCCCTACCGGCGCGCAGGCGAGTTGCGCGGTCAGTGCCGCCCTGGCGCTCTGGCTGCGGCATTCGGTGCAACCGGCGGCGCGTGATCTTCTCCACACGCGCGTCGTGGCTATCGAACATCTCGGCACGAACAATTGTCGGCGGATCGGCGGCGGCGCGACGGGCGCCTGGAGCGAGCACGCGACGGGCAATGCGATCGACGTAGCGGGTTTTGTGCTCGCCGACGGACGCCGCGTCTCCGTGCTGCGCGACTGGTCGCGACCGGTGCCCGAAGCGGACTTCCTGCGCGCCGCGCGCAAGGCGGCCTGCCAGGTCTTCGCGACGACGCTTTCGCCCGATTACAACGCCGCGCATCGCGACCACCTGCATCTTGACCAGGCAGCGCGCCACGGCTTCGGCGTGTGCCGCTAAATCCGCTCGATCACGATCGATTGTTCGGTGATCGCGTCTAGTACCTCCTGGCGATCCTCCGGTGCCCGCCCTTCGAGAAATGCGAGCAGGTCGCGCTTCAGGCGTTCCTGCTGCGTCGCGAAGACCCCGTGGGCCTCGCCCTCGTATTCGATGAGATCGACATGCGGCACACGGCGCGCAACCTCACGCGCTGTCGCCTCGATCGGCACGGTCTTGTCGGCCGTGCCGTGGATCACCAGCGTCGGCACGGTCAAGGCGGCAAGATCGGGTCGGAAGTCGGTCGTCGCGAAAGCCCGTGCGGCGGCGAGCGTGGGATGGAGGCCGGCCTGCATCGCGGTCTGCCACGACAGGTCGAGAACCTCTTCGCTGACCGCGCGATCGAGCCAGCCCACGCCGTAGAAGTCCTTGAAGAAGCCACGGAAGAAGTGGGCGCGATCGGTGAGCATGTCCTCGGTCATTTCAGCGAAGACATGTTCGGGAACGCCGTCGGGATTGTTTTCGGCCTGGGCCATGTAGGGCACGACCGAACTGACCAGGGCCACGCGCGCCACGCCTTGTGCGCCATGACGCGAGAGAAACCGCACGACTTCGCCGCCGCCCATCGAGAAACCGACCAGCGCGACCTTCTCGCCGCCGGCGACCTGTCCGATCACCGCGGCGAGATCGTCGGCGAACGTGTCGTAGTCGTAGCCGTCGGAAGGTTGGTCCGACCGGCCGAAGCCGCGACGGTCGTAGGCGATTGCCTGAAAGCCGTTTTCGGCGAGATGGTGCGTGACCGGGTCCCAACTGTCGGCCGACAGCGGCCATCCGTGGATGAGGACCACCGGCGGTCCGTTGCCCCAAGACTTGGCGTAGAGGCGGGTCCCGTCGCGGGCTTCGATCATCGGCATATGTCTCTCCAGTCCGCACCCTTGCGAAAGGAAACCGCCTTCGCGCCGTTGGTTCCGGCTTCCCCTGCGGTCCAGCACCGCGCTAGGATGGTGCATGGAGTTCGAAACCCTCCCGGTGACCCGCTTCCAGCAGAACTGCTCGATCCTGTGGTGCGAGAAGACCCGGCGCGCGGCGGTGATCGATCCGGGCGGCGACATCAGCGAGATCCTCAACTTCATCGACATGCTCGATCTCGAGCCCGAAGTGGCCTTGGTTACCCACGGCCATTTCGATCATTGCGGCGGGGCGGCGCAGTTCGCCGATATGACCGGCGCGCGCATCGAGGGGCCTCACGTCGGCGATGCGCCGCTCGTTGCCCGGCTCGAGGGGCAGGGTGCCTTCTTTGCCGGCATGGCGCGGGCGGGCGCCGCGAACGAAGAGGTGGTCGCGCAACTCGAAAGCCAGGCAGCCGAGCCGCGCGGCAAGGTGCGCAGTTACGAACCGCTGCGCTGGCTCGAACACGGCGATCGCGTCCATTTCGGCGAGGAGGAACTCGAAGTCCTGCACTGCCCCGGACACAGCAAGGGCCACGTCGCCTATTTCAGCCGCGCGGCGCGACAGGCCTTCGTCGGCGACATCCTGTTCCGCCACACCATCGGCGCCTGGGAGCATCCCGACGGCGATCTCCCCACCTTGATCGACTCGATCCGTGGCCGGCTGTTTCCGCTGGGCGACGACGTGGCCTTCGTTCCGGGGCATGGTGATACGTCGACCTTCGGGCACGAACGGGCGGCGAATCCCTTCGTCGGCGATGAAGCATTCGCGCGCTGGTCCGCGAGATCCATCGATCCCGCTCTGGCAAAACCCAAGTATTTCTAGAGGCGGTAGCCCCCGTCGACCGAGATCGCCTGGCCCGTGATCCGCGCGCCTTCGGGCGAGACAAGCATCAGCGCCATTGCGGCAATATCCTCGGGGTCGAGGATGCACCCCAACGCCGCGCGATCGGTGGCATAGGCGCGGGCTTCGGCTTCGGCGATCCCCATGTGCGCGGCGGTCTTCTTGAAATCGACCATCGCCGTGTTGGTCCAGCCCGGGCAGATGCAGTTGGCGGTGATGCCGAAGGCCCCGCAATCCTGCGCGAGTTGCTTGGTCAGCCCGACGAGCCCGTGCTTGGCGGCGACATAGCCCGGAGGGCCGCCGTCATTGGCGCGCAGGGCCTCGGTCGATCCGATCGTGACGATCCGTCCATAGCGCGCTGCGCGCATAGCCGGCATGGCAGACTGGATCGTCCACCAGGCCGAAGTCAGGTTGAGCAGCAAGGTCGCCTCGAACCCCTCGCTGCCGCCGTCGAGGCTGGTGTGCATGCCGGCTACGCCGCCGACGTTGGGCACGACGATGTCGACCCTGCCGAACTGGGCGAGCGCCTCTTCCACGGGGCGATGGGCCTGGAGCCGGTCGGTGGCGTCGGCGACGACCGCGAGGGCGTCGACGCCCAGGCCTTTGGCTTCGGCCACGGTCCAGTCGAGTTCTGCCTTGTTGCGCGAGGAGACCACCACCGTCGCGCCTTCGCCTGCCAGCGCGACGGCGATCGCCTGGCCGATGCCGCGTCCGCCGCCGGTTATCACCGCCACTTGTCCTTCGAGCTTGTCAGGCACTTGATTGCTTCTCCATCGACCGATGTATCGCCCCAATGATTGCTGCGGCGAATTGCTCCAAACTATGGATTTGCGCGGCCCTCCGACGCAAGTTTCGATTGTGCACAGCGCCGAAGGCATGCTTATGCGCCGGTGGAATCATCTCGGGAGAGGCAGAATCATGGCGCAGGGAAATCTTGGTATCGAGCCCGAAGTGCTCAAGGCGATCTACGGTCAGATGACGCGCATCCGCGCCGTCGACAAGGCGATCCAGGCGGGGCTTTCGGCCGGCAAGTTCATGTTCACCTACTGGCCGATGACCGGCCAGGAGTGCATCCCGGCAACGATCTCGCAGCTCACCACCGAGCGCGACTACATGGTCACCACCTATCGCGGCATTCATGACCAGGTCGCCAAGGGTGTCGACCTCTACGGCATGTTCGCCGAAGCTCTGGGCCGCGAAGACGGCGTGAACAAGGGCAAGGGTGGCAGCCCGCACATCTCGGATCCCAAGTCGGGCTCGATGGTCACCACCGCCATCGTCGGCGCCGGTGCGCCGATCGCCAACGGCCTGGCCATCTCGGCCAAGGAGCGCGGTGAGGATCGCGTGACGATCGTTAACTTCGGTGACGGCGCGACCTCGATCGGCGCGGTGCACGAGGCGATGAACCTGGCCGGTGCCTGGCAGCTGCCGGTGATCTTCATGTGCCAGAACAACCAGTGGGGCGAATATACGCGCATCCCCACCTACACCGCCGGCCCGAACTTCTTCGGCCGCGCCGAAGCGCTCGGCTTCAAGGGCGTCCAGCTCGACGGCAACGATCCCGCCGCCTTCTACAAGGGCATGAAGGAGGTCATCGACCACGTCCGCGCCGGCAAGGGCCCGGTCTTCGTCGAGGCGATCACCTACCGCATCGGCCCGCACGCCGGCGTCGGTGACAACTACAACGCCACCAAGGAAGAACTGGCCGCAGGCAAGGAGCGCGCGCCGCTCGAGAAGACACGCGCGCTGCTGCTCGAAGCCGGCATCTCGACCGAGGAAGAGCTGACCGCACTCGAAGCCGCGGCCAAGGCCGAAGTCGAGGACGCGATCGCCCGTGCGCTCGAAAGCAAGCCGACCCCGCCGAGCGAGACGATCGTCGACGTGTTCGCCGATCCCGACAGCGTGCCGCAGCGCGGCCACTTCCCGGTCCGTGAAGCCGAGGGCGAGCTTTCGGGCGACACCGAGTCGATCTCGATGGCGATTGCCGTGCGCGATGCGCAGCACATCGCCATGACCAACAACAAGGAAGTCTTCATCCTCGGCGAGGACGTGGGCGATCCGCAGGGTGGCGTGTTCGGCACCAACAAGGGCCTGCAGACCGAGTTCGGCGACCGTCGCGTCCGTCCGACCCCGATCGCCGAGACCGCGATCATCGGCGCCGCGATCGGTTCGTCGATCGCCGGCATGAAGCCGATCGCCGAGATCATGTTCGTCGACTTCCTCGGCGTCTGCCTCGACCAGATCGCCAACCACGCGGCCAAGCAGCGCTACATGTCGGGTTCGGCGACGCATGCGCCGCTGACGATCCGCATGCAGCTCGGCGGCGGCATGGGCGGCTTCGGCGCGCAGCACTCGCAGAGCCTCGAAGCCTGGCTGACGCACACGCCGGGCATCAAGGTTGCCTATCCGTCGAACCCGGTGGACGCCAAGGGCATGCTGCTCTCGGCGATCGACGATCCCGATCCAGTCGTCATGCTGGAATCGATGATGCTGCTCTACACGCTCAAGGGCGACGTGCCGAAGGGCGAGTACAAGATCCCGCTCGGCGTCGCCAAGGTGCGTCGCCCGGGCAAGGACCTGACGCTGATCTCCTATGGCTACATGCTCAACCACTGCTTCGCAGCGGCGGAAGAGGTGGCCAAGGACGGCATCGACGTGGAAGTGATCGACCTGCGCTCGCTGGTGCCGATCGACTACCACCGCGTGCTGGACTCGGTGAAGAAGACCGGCCGCGCGCTGGTCGTCCACGCCGCGGTCGAGTTCTGCGGCCTCGGCGCCGAGATCTGCTCGACGATCAACGAGGAGCTTTGGGGCAAGCTCAAGGCGCCCGCGATGCGTTACGGCGCCGACTATGCGCCGATGGCCTATTCGAACGCGATCGAGTTCAGCCAGGTCCCGACGCCGCCCTCGATCGCCGCGCGCATCCGCGCTGCGGTAAAGTCCTGATCAACCGTCAAACGCACTACAGAAGGTAAACCGATGGCCACGACCCTGACCCTGCCCAAGCTTGAAATGTCGATGAGCGAGGGCACGCTTGCCGAGTGGAAAGTGGAAGACGGCGCCACCGTCAAGGAAGGCGACGTGATCTACGTGCTCGAAACCAACAAGACCGCGCGCGACATCGAGGCTCCGGCCTCGGGTACGCTCGTGCACAAGGCCGCCTCGGGCGAGACCTACGACGTGGGTACCGAGATCGGCGAAATCGTCTGATTGAAAGGTGAACTCCTCCCCGGTGACGGGGAGGGGGACCGCCGAAGGCGGTGGAGGGGGCTCTCGGCGCGCGCAGCGCTTGCCGGCAAACCCCCTCCGTCAGCCACTGCGTGGCTGCCACCTCCCCGTGCCGAGGAGGATTATTTTTGCCTAGAGACCCAGCGCCTTGCGCACGTCGGCCCAGGACACCAGCTTGAAGTTCTGCGCATGCGGCGCGTTGTCGCCGTCCTGCGCGACGAACAGGCCCGCGGGATAATCGGTGCCGAAGCCTCCCCCCATCAGCGCGATGCCGTCGGTCTCAGACGTCGCACCGAACTTGCCTGCAGCGATGCGGAAACGGCCGGCCGGTTCCATGCCCGGCAGGCGGTAGACGGCATAGGCATTGTCGCCCTGGCTCGAGGCGACGAGGTAGCCGCCCTTGTCGCCCTCGGTGATCAGCGCCAGGCCTTCGGTGTCCATCACCAGTTGCTTGCCGTCGGCCTTCGCAACGAGCGCACCCTGGGTGCTGCCCGCGGCGTAGCGCCAAACGCCGACGTCTTCCTCGCCGACATAGAGCGTCCCGTCGCGCGGATCGGCGACGCAGCCTTCGGCCTGGGTCGCGACCTTGCGCGTCGCCACGGGCACCGAACGCGGGGTACCGTCCAGTTCGAGGCGGAATTCCTCGACCGTGCCGTCCTTGAGTACCGAGAAGGCGTGCAGCGCTTCCCCGTGGACCCAGAGGCAGACGCCATAGGCCTCGCCCTTGCCGCCCGCGACCGCGCCGAGCGGGATCAGCTTCGCCGTCTCGGTGTCGAGCCGGTAGAGCCGCAGCTTCGCCGCCATGACGTCGTTGCGGTCGCTGGCCACGACGATCACGCCGCGCGGCCCCAGATCGACCAGGTCGACGTTGTTGAGCCGTCCGTCAGGCTCGAAGAACCGCGACGCTCCGCCGAGACCGTAAACGTGCAGACCCGCGCGCTTGTCCGTCGCGACGATCAGGCTCTTCGCCGGATCTGCCGGGTTGCGCCAGATCGCCGGATCGTCGGCCGCGTCGGCTGCGGCCGTTCCCACCGGGGCGGTTTCGGCGAGGGCGGTGACCTCCGCCGCCGGCAGCGAAGCTACCGGCGGGGTGGTCGCGGTGGTGGCGCAGGCCGAGCAGGCCAGCGCCGCGAGCAGGATCGTCTTGCTGCGCATCAGAAGTTGAACCGGATACCGCCGGTGTAACGGCGCCCGAAACGTTCCCACTCGATCGTCTGGCCGCTTGTGCTGGGCGAAGCCGTGCCCGTCGCGGTCAGCAGGTTGCCCGGATCGGAGAAGCGGCGGCCCGGGTGGTTGAGCAGGTTCGAGGCGTCGAAATAGATCTCGAAGTTCTTCGTGATCGCATAGCGCGCGGAGAAGTCGAGTTCGTCGTCCGAGTCCCAGTAGGTGTCGCCGGCATCGGCCAGGGTATCCGCCACCGTATCGAGCCACTTGCCGCGGTTCTGGTACTGCAGGCGCAGCGACAGGCCGTACTTCTCGTAATAGGCACCGAGGTTGTAGACGAAGTCCGAGGTGCCGGGCAGGCGGACCTTGCGCGCCGGGATCGCGCCCGTCGCGGGCTTGGTGACGCGGCTGTTGTTGAGTGTCAGGTTCGCCGAGACGCCGAAGCCGCCCATGAACTCGGGCAGGCCGAGGCTGTCGGTCCAGGGCTCGAGCTGGAGCTGTGCCGCGGCTTCGAGACCGTAGATGCGGCCGTCGCCGCCATTGGTGATGCCCGAGAAGGTGTAGCCCGAACGATCGACACCGCCGACGTTAAGCGCGTTCGAACCGAACGTGCGCGAAGTCGTGTAGAGCACGTCCTTCACTTCCTTGTAGAACGCGCCGACCATCAGATAGCCCTGCGGGCGCATGTACCATTCGAAGTAGGCGTCGACGCCGTAGGCGCGCTCGGGCTTCACGCCGGGGTTGCCACCCGAGATCGTCTCGTTTGTGTCGTTGACGACGACGTTCGGGCGAAGCTGGTCATAGTCGGCACGTGCCGCGCCCGAGTTGAACGAAAGGCGGAATTTCTTCGTTTCGTCGACGTTGTAGTTGATGTGCAGGCTGGGGAAGACGAGCGTCTGCTCGGCCTCGGCCGTCACCAGGCCCGTGGTCGTGCCAACGGTGCCGACGGCGACGCCGCGGTTCTTGATGTGCTCGACGCGCGCGCCGCCGACGACCGAACCCCAGTCGTACCGCACCGTGCCCATGAGGAAGGCGGCATAGACCTGCTCGCGGACGTCGTAGTTGTTCGCGGTGTTCGGCAAGAGCAACTGCGGAAACGCAGTCCGGGCTGCAGCGCTCGCGGCGCGCATCTTGTCAGTATCGAAGTAGCGGAAGGTGTAATCCATCGGGATCTTGCCCAGGAAGGCCTGATCGAGCGAGAACTGGTTGTAGTCAGTGGGCAGGACCGTGGCGGCCTGGGTGGCGTTCAGCGAGATCTGGTTCTCGTCGGCCACCTTGGTGCGCTGGTCGAACTGGACGCCCAGCTTGATCGTAGCGTCTCCGCCCAGGAAGCTCGTGTCACGGCCGACGACCAGCTTGGCGGTGTAGGCCTTGGTCGTGTCGACCGCGTCAAGGACGGTGAAGCTCGACAGCGGCTTGGTGAAGGTGTCGACCGCGGTGACGGCGTCGCCGGCCTGGAACCGGGTCGGGCCGGCGAGCTGGATCGTGCGGAAGAGCTGCAGGCGCGAGCGGTTCGGATCGGAGAAGTCGTAAGCGACGGTCGGGCGCAGGTTGCGCGTCGAGGGGCTGTCCCAGGTCGCTTCGCCGACGACCGAGCGATCGTCCTTCGATTCGGTGTAATTGCCGGCCCAGGAAACCGTCCAGCCGTCACCGAAGGCGTGGTCGCCGGCGAGGGTGTTGGTGAAGACCGACTGGCGGAAGGCGCGCAGCGTCGAGCGCTGGCGGATGTCGACGCCGTAGACCGTGCCCTTCTGCGGGGTGTTGCCGATGCAGATGTCGCCATAGCCCGAGGTCGTCGGCGTCGTGTTCAGCGTCGGCGTGCAGGCTGCGGTGTTGGCGACGAGATCGCCCTCGCGGTCGTCGAGATCGAAGCGGTAGTTGTCGCGCGCCTCGTCGTCGGTGAAGATCGTGTAGACCGAACGCAGCGAGATCGTGTTGTCGGCGTCGGGCTTCCAGTCGAGGCGTCCCGAGACCGACCAGTTCTTGCGCGTCAAGCGATAGAGCTTGTTCTCGGCTTCGTGCGCCCAAAAGCGAGTTGCCGCTCCGGGACGCTGGTCGTTCGGCACGCGCTCGTAGTCGACTTCGAAGTTGTCGGTGATCATGTTGCGTTCGTAGTAGCTGCCCGAGAGCAGAACGCCGATCTCGCCATCACCAGCCTGGAAGCGGTCGGAAACGACCACCGAGCCTTCGTATTCCTTGCGATCGCCGAGTTCGGCGAAGCCCATGCCGGCCTTGCCGGCAATGTGGAAGCCTTCGTAGTCGAAGGCCGAGCGCGTTATGACGTTGACGTTGCCGGCGACGGTCTCGCCCGGCATGTCCGGGGTCACCGCCTTCGACACGATGATCTTGCCGGCGATCGCCGAGGGGATCGAGTCGAAGCGCGCGTCGCGGCCTTCCGGACTGACGACGTTGATTCCGTCGAACGACAGCGTCGTCCAGGTCTTGGGTGCGCCACGCAGGTTGATGTAGCGCGCCTGGCCCTGGTCGCGCTCGACGCTGACGCCGGGCAGGCGGCTCGTGGCCTGGGCGATGTTCTGGTCGGGCAGGCGGCCTACCGCGTCCGAGGCCACGACCGTGACGAGTGAGTCGGACTTCTTCTGAACCTCAAGCGCGGCGGCTTCGGATTCGGCGATCGGGCGCGTGCCGGTGACCACGATGTCGCCGGCACCGTCGTCGGCGACAGCGGCTTCCTCGGCATGGACGCTGGTCAACGGAAGAAGCGCGGCAACGCTGCACAGCAACATGGCGCGGCGGCGTGCGGGATCGATCTGGAACATTGGAAATTGGCCCCCTGGACTGGAAATCTGGGGGGGCGGGTAGGTGGCTATCGTTACTCTACCACGTCAGTTCGAGGTCGATTATATGACAATCACCCGACTGTGGATTTTGCGCCGCAGCATGGGCAAGCACCGTGAAGTCACGCCCACCTCTATGTCCGTTCAGTGACGTCTGCCGGTTGCCAGTTCATAGTCGGGCTGCGTCGCGCCGAGATTGCGCAGCGGGATTTCGCGCGGCAGCGGACCGTGGCCGTGTAGCAACTGCGAAAGCAGGCGCTCGCCCAATGGCCAGTCGCCGAGGTCGCTCTGGGCGTTGACGTGGCCGACGGCACCGGCATCGGCGAAGCGGCTGCCCCAGTCGCGCGCCAACGAGATCGCGCTGCGCTGCGTACAATAAGGGTCGTCCTGGCTGGCGACGACGACACTGGGGAAGGGCAGTTCGGTACGCGGACAGGCCGAGAAGCGAGCGAGGCGCGGATCGAGACCCGGTCGATCGACGTCGGGCGGAGCCACCAGCAGCGCACCGATCACGCCGCCGTCACGCGGCGGCTGTTCGTACTCGGCCCACCAGGCGACGGTGATGCAGCCGAGGCTGTGGGCCACGAGGATCACTGGACGATCGGCATTATGGATCGCGAGGTTGAGCTTGTTGACCCAGGTGTTGCGGTGTGGATCGTCCCACATGCCGAGCTCGACGCGTTCGGCATTGCCGTACTTCTGCGCCCAGCGGCTTTGCCAATGGTCGGGGCCGCTGTCGTTGAGGCCCGGGATCAGCAGGACCAGCGGTTCCTGATCGTTGCTCGCCCGCGAATTTTCGAAATAGGCCATGATCGTGTTCTCCGGGATGGAACTCGCTGGCCGGTCGACTCGGAATACGTCCCGACTAAGGGACAACATAATTCAACTAAATCGATAGACAATAGCCTTGCGTCGCATCGAGGGCATTCGGCGACGGAGTGAAGCGCCAATGCTCGCATCGGGGGGAACTCCGCAGGACGCTCGCCGGTTGCGGCATCGAGGAGACATTCGATGCCCCGTACTGTCATCAAGGATTATTCGCCGCGTCAGACGCGATTGAAGGTCGACGAAGACCCTCTCGCTGATCTGAGCGCGGCGCCGAATGACGCGGACGACACGTCAGACGCCGATCGCCCGACCACGGATCATCGCGCCGAAGGCTGGCGGTCGACACCGCCAGCCAAGCCTTGATGCCTCCGGTCAGGCGGCCTTCGGCGAGGATCGCGCGAAATTGCCGTACTTGAGGTCGATACATTTGATGTGCGCCGAGAGCCAAAGGCGCAGGAAGGTGAAGAAGGCGCCGGTGGGCACGCCTCCTGCGGCTTCGATAGCCTGCGTATGCGCGGCGAAATCGGCGAGCAGCTTCGTGTGTATCCCTTTGTGGATGTCGAATTCGGGATAGCCGATTCGCTGGAGATAGGCTTCTTCATCGGTGAAATGGCGCGTGGTGATGTCCCCCAGGCGACGAATCTTGGCCATCATCACCGGACCCGACTGGCCGGCATTGGCGCCGTCGTAGACGATGTTCATCGCGTCGAGGATGTCGCGATGCTCGGCGTTCATCTTTTCGACCCCGATGTCGAGGCTCTGATCCCAATTCATCAATGGCATGCGGTTTCCAATCTCAAATGGAATGATCGCAACCCAGTCCTTCCCCAGGGCCACCTCGGCCGGATGCCACGCGAATGGTTAACCGCGGTTGTCGCCCAGGCAGGTATATCGCGCATTTCGTCGAAGCGCTTCACAGGGCTGGAACCCTATCGCGCGGGCTCTGTTGCACCTGCGAAGGAGAAGCCCATGTCCAGCATTCCCAATGTCGCCATTCCTCGCGCAATTTCCCGGGATCCGAAGGAAAAGAGTACGCGCAACACGTCGAAGCTCCTGCTCGGCCTAGCGGTGACGCCACCGGTGATCGCGCTCGCGCTTGGTGCTTTCGCGTTCAAGCGGTTGCGCTCGCTGGCTTCAGACCTCGCGCGAAAGGTCGATACGAGCGGCGGCAATGCGGCGCCCGAGGTGACGGTCGATGCGGTCGAAGTGGAAAAGGGCGGACAGCTTCCCGTCCCGGTCTAGCCGCCCCGATCGGCGCTAGATGGTGACCCCTACGAGAATCGAACTCGTGTTTCAGCCGTGAGAGGGCCGCGTCCTAACCGCTAGACGAAGGGGCCATATGCCGACACCGACCTATCGCCTTGCACCGGAAGGAGCAAGAAGATGGTGACCCCTACGGGAATCGAACCCGTGTTTCAGCCGTGAAAGGGCCGCGTCCTAACCGCTAGACGAAGGGGCCGTGTCAGCTAGTGCCGACGGCAGGCCGCGCAGATAGGCAAGGCTTTCCCGGGGGTCAAGCCTACTTGTCGAGTTTGTTTCACTTGGGTGAAATTGAACCCGCGCGAACGGGTCAATCGGCCCAGGCAGCGTCGTCCAGATGAAGCTCGGCGGAGGGGCGACTGCCCCAGTCGTCGATCTTGGCGCGGCCCGCCAGCCAGAGCTTGCGACCCGACGATCCGTGGAGCAGCGCTTGACCCATGTCGCTTTCCGCCGCGCGAAAGGCGATGGCTTTGAAACTTGCACCGTCGTCGCCCCGAGCGATCACGCGGACATGGTCGGTGCCGACGAGATCGGCCTTCACCAGCCGTACGGGGCCCACCGCGACGCGCGGTCCCGGCCAGCCCATGCCGTACGGCCCGGCGCTCTCAAGCGTGCCGACCAGTTCAGGCGTGAGGCCGCCCGGCGTCACGGCGAGGTCGAGCAACAGCGCCTGCGACCGTATCGCCGAGGTGATCGCACTGCCCAGCTTCGCGTCGAGCCAGTCGGCCAGGGCATCGAGCTTGTCGGGCGCGATGGTCAGACCCGCGGCCATGGCATGGCCGCCGCCGGCGACGAGCAGCCCCTCGGCACGTGCGGCGATGATCGCGGCGCCCAGGTCCACGCCGGGAATCGAACGCCCCGAGCCTTTGCCCTGGCCATGCTCGTCGGCGTCGAGCGCGATGACCAGCGCGGGCTTGCCGGTCTTTTCCTTGATTCGCCCGGCGACGATGCCGATCACGCCGGGATGCCAGCCCTTGCCCGCCAGCACGAGCACGGCGCGGTTGTGCTGCGCCGCGAGCTGCAACTCTGCCGCTTCCTGCACCTCGGCCTCGATCGCGCGGCGTTCCTCGTTGAGGCGCGAGAGCTGGGCGGCGATGTCGGCGGATTCGTCGGGATCTTCGCTGGTCAGCAGGCGCACGCCGAGCGTCGATTCGCCGACGCGGCCGCCGGCGTTGATTCGTGGACCGAGCGCGAAGCCCAGGTCGCTGCAGGTCGGCGGGCGATTCAGCCGGCTGGCGTCGATCAGTGCGGCCATGCCGATGTTCTCGCGCTTGGCCATGACCTTGAGCCCTTGGGCGACGAGTGCGCGGTTGAGACCGTGGAGCGCTGCGACGTCGGCCACGGTTCCCAGAGCGACGAGATCGAGCAGCGAAAACAGGTCCGGCTCAGCCCGATCCTGGAAGAAGCCACGCTGGCGCAGCGAGCGCACCGTGGCGATGGCAACCAGAAAGGCGACGCCCACCGCGGCGAGATGGCCGTGCGCCACGCCGGTGTCGCTTTCGTCGAGCCGGTTCGGATTGACCAGCGCGGCGGCGACCGGAAGCTCTTCGGCGCACTTGTGGTGGTCTACCACGATCACGTCCGCCCCCGCGGCGTGGGCCATGGCCAGCGCCTCGTGCGCCATGGCGCCGCAATCGACCGTGACGATCAGGCTCGAGCCTTCGCCGGCGATGCGCACCAGCGCTTCGCCCGACGGACCGTAACCTTCGAGCAGGCGGTCTGGGATATAGTAACGTGCGCCGCGGCCGAGCATGCGCAGCAGGCGGATGAACAGCGCCGCGCTGGTCGCGCCGTCGACGTCGTAGTCGCCATAGACGGTGATCGTCTCGCCGGTGAGCACGGCTTGGGCAATCCGCTCGGCGGCGGCATCCATGTCGCGGAACTGCGAGGGATCGGGCAGGAAGGCGCGTAGCGATGGCGAACGCTGACGCTCGACGTCCTCGCGAGGGACGCCGCGAGCGAGCAGGAGCTGAGTGACGATGTCGTCGAGCCCCGCCGCGCCACCGAGGCCCGAACCGATGTCCATGTTGCCGCCGCGCCAACGCCAGGTCTTTCCGCCGAGCGAGGTCTCGATGCCGAACAGCGATGCGGGTTGGGAAGCCATGTTTCGGGGCTAACCCATTCATCTGCGGGCGGGAAGGCCGCGCCGTGCGAAATATCACCAAGTATGGAGATTCTCTCGCGCGTAAGACACGATATGATCGCGTGTCTCAGAGGGAGGAACAGGGGATGGTTTCACGAGTCGTATGGGGCGGGCTTTTCGCCGCCGGAGCAACTGCGGTGGCTATCCCGCTGATCGCACAGCCGGGCCCGGCCAATGCACCCGTCGCGCGCTACGACATGCGCGCGGGAACCATCTCGGGCATGCCCGCCGGCATGGGCGGGGCGATGAGCATGATGTTCGGCGGCGGCCGTAGCAACAACGTCCAGCACGAACTCTACCTGCGCCTCGGTTCCTCCCAGGCTTCGGCGAAAGGCGCGCCCAAGGCCGACCACTTCCCGCCGCCGGCCGCCAAGCTCGGCAAGTCGGTGGCGCTGACCACGCCGCGCGAAGAGCGCGGCGAGGACGTCCTGCCGCAGAAGCCCAAGGGCCGCCTGCTGATCTATTGGGGCTGCGGAGAGCACGCGCCCAAAGGGCAGCCGATCGTCATCGATTTCGCGCGCCTGGCGTCCGGTCAGGTGCCGCCGGGACTGTGGACCTCGACGATTATCCGTGACTGGGGACCGAACCTGCAGAACAGCCGCACATTCGGGCGCTGGCCGTCCGAGGATGGCAAGTACGTCAAGCCCGACACGGCGCTGCCCGGACCGCATCGCGTGGCCAGCAACTATGCGCCCGAGATGAATTTCACCCTGACCAAGGACTTCATGGCGGCCTTGCGCGTCAACACGAGCTCGCTGCCGAGCGGCGCCTCGATGGTGCGCTGGACCGGCATTCCCGAGGCGACGGGCTATCTCGCCGGGCTGTTCGGCGGCAAGCAGACGGGCAATGGCGAGATGGGCGACATGGTCATGTGGACCAGCTCGGCCACACGCCAGTTCGGCGGTGGCTTGGCCGATTGGCTGTCGCCCTCGCAGGTCGCGGCCTTGGTGCGCGACCGCACGGTGCTGGCGCCGACCGCGACCTCGTGCACGGTCCCGGCCGAGGTCATTCGCGACGCCGGCGACTTCCGCGTCGGTACGCTCACGGGCTTCGGGCCCGAGGAGAACTTCTCCTATCCGCCGCGTCCGGCCACCGGTCCGTGGCGGCTCGAATGGACCGCGCGCATCCGCCATCGCTCTACCACGAGCTGGATGCAGATGCCGGGCATGCCTTCGGGCATGGGCGCTGCGGCCGAGGATGACGGGCGGGGTTCGGGTTCTGGCGGGCAGAACTGCCGCCGCCGTGGCGGCCTCGGTGGCATGCTGGGTGGGGCGCTCGGCGGGGGCGGTTGCTGACGCGCCATGCTCGCCATCGTCTGGCATAGCCGCACGGGCGCGGCCGAGGCGATGGCGCGTGCCGCCGGTGAAGGGGCAGGTGACTACGGCCTGCTGCTCGCCGCGGCCGAGGCAACGCCCGAGATCCTGATGGCGGCGCAGGGCTATCTCTTCGTAGCGCCAGAGAACCTGGGTAGTCTTTCGGGGGCGATGAAGGAGATGTTCGACCGGACGTACTACCCCATGCTCGGGCGGATCGAGGGCCGCGCCTATGCGACTGCCATTGCCGCGGGTTCGGCGGGACAGGGCGCCGAGGCGCAGATCGACCGGATCGTCACGGGTTGGCGTCTTCGCCGTGTTGCGGAATCGCTGATCGTTCGCCTCGAAGCCCAGACGCCCGAGGCGATCATGGCCCCGAAACGCGTGGCGCCGGAGGATATCGCGCGATGCCGGGAACTTGGCGCCGCGCTCGCAGAAGGCTTAAATCTGGGTCTGTTCTAGGTTATGCATCCAAGATGAGCCTATCCGCCGGTCGCGGGGACTCGACGCGAGCCGGCGAAAGGTGTCACAACCGTTATGGATTGATCGTGCGATGCGTGCGCGGCAGGCGGAGGGCAAGCGAAGCGATGCAGGGCAGGGCCGGCATTTCATTGCTTTTTGCAGCCGGATCTCGCCCCACGGTCGGGGATATCGAGACCCTGCTCGACGTGCAGGCTTCCGCTGGCCAGACGGCCCGCATCAGCCATCGGCCCGAAGACGAGCATGGCTGGCTGGAGCTGTTGGCCAGCGGTCTGACATTCGACCTTCGCGGTCTAGCCCCGGGTCGCGCGGCACCTTTGCCGGACGCAAGCCATGTCTATGGCCTGAGCGTAGATCAGAGTGCGACCGCATTGGAGGCCGTGGCTCTGCTGCCGGGGCCACATATAGCCGGGGGGGCAGCCTTGCTGCCCGTTGTCCGCACGCTGTTGCGCCTCGGCGCGAGCCTAGCGATGGAACTACCGGTGACGGCGGTGTGCTGGAATCCTGCCGGTGCCTGGATGGATCCCAAGTATTTCACCCGCATCATGTTCAGCTGGCTATCGGGCGGGCCGTTTCCCGCGCTCGGGCTCACGGCCTTGTTGCCGCACGCGGACGGAGGGGTTCGGAGCGCCGGTCTCGATTTCTTCATCGGACAGGAATTGCATCTGGGCCGGCGCGATAGCGAGGAAGGGACAGATACGCTCAAGATCGCCGGGCGGATCATCGACAGGCTCGTGGCGCACGGACCGCTGCAGAGGGCCGAGACCTTTGCGGGCGCCGACGGTGAACTCCTTCTGGCCGAGCCTTCGGCCGACGGGCGTCGCATAATGGTGACGAGGTCGGCGTGACCCCGCCGCAGTCGGCCCCGCGGCGCCGTCTGCCTTTCGAAGCGATCAACCGCTGCGGCAGCGCGGATTACGATCCCGGCCTGCAGCGGCATCACCTGCTGCCCCGCCAGCTTCTGTCGCAGCGTTGCTTCGGGCCGCTGTTCGAGGCGATCGGTCCGACCCGTGTCGGCTTCGACGACTTTCGCGCCAACGGCATGCTGCTGCCCGGCAGTGACGCCGCCGCTCTGCGTATGGCCATGCCGCTCCACCGCGGCCCGCATCGCCGCTACAGCGGCATGGTCATCGAACGGGTCGGAACGATCGAGGCCAGTTGGTCGCGCGAACGCTGCAAGCGCGGACTCGAGCCGGCAAACCTGCAGGCGCTGATGCGGCTCGGCCTGGTTCAGCGGGCCTTGCGGCGGCGACTCCTGCAGGGCGGACGCAAGGCCTTCTCCCTAAATCGCCGCGATCCGCTCGGCACCACTGGCGATTTCTCAGAACTCGACGCCATGGCCGAAATGCTATGGATATCGAGCTTTCAGCCGAGCCGAGCGGCAAGTGCTGCCTTGGCTTGCTGATATTCGCCTTCGAGCCGGTCGACGCGTGCGGCCACGCTCTCGACAACCTTGACTGCGCCGACGCCCTGGCCCGAGCCCCAGATGTCCTTCCAAGCTTTCGCGGCGGTGGTGCCGCCCGAACCGAAGTCCATCTTGGTCGGATCGCTCTCGGGCAGATCGTCGGGATTGAGCCCGGCTGCGACGATCGAGGCGCGCAGGTAGTTGCCATGCACGCCGGTGAAGAGGTTACTGTAGACGATGTCCGAGGCTTGGGCGTCGACGATCGCTTGCTTGTAGGGATCAGGCGCATTGGCCTCGGTCGTGGCGATCCAGGGACTGCCGATGTAGGCGAGGTCGGCGCCCATGGCCTGAGCGGCGAGGACCGAATTGCCGTGGGCGATCGCGCCCGACAGCACCAGAGGCCCGTCGAACCACTCGCGGATCTCCTGGACCAGCGCGAAGGGCGACTGCGCGCCGGCATGACCGCCGGCTCCGGCGGCGACAGCGATCAGACCGTCGGCGCCCTTTTCTATCGCCTTCCTGGCAAAGGCGTTGTCGATGACGTCGTGCAGGACGATGCCTCCCCAGCCATGGACCGCGGCGTTCACGTCCTCGCGCGCACCCAGCGAAGTGATGACGACCGGCACCTTCCACTTGGCGCAGATTGCCAGATCTTCCTCGAGCCGGTTGTTGGTCTTGTGGACGATCAGGTTCACCGCATAGGGCGCGTCGCCGATCGCATCGGTGATCTGCGCCAGCCATTCGTCGAGTTGTGCCGCCGGCCGCGCGTTGAGCGCGGGAAAGCTGCCGAGAATACCCGCCTGGCATTGCGCGATGACCAGTTCGGGGCTCGAGACGATGAACATCGGCGACGCGATGACGGGGAGGCGGAGCTTACCGAGCAGGGCGGGCAAAGGCATGACGGATCCGTTTTTAATCGATCGATTAAATTCGCCATAATCGCTGGATCACAGGCTGTCGAGAGGTGGTCGGTGCGGATTAATCAACAAGGGTGTTGCCTTCCGCGCCGCCTTGTCCGAAGGCGAGAATCATCGTGACTCTCGCTGCAGAGCGCGTCGTCGTATACATTCGGGAGAGACATTCATGGCCACGCTCGACACTTCGGATATCGACCAGTACCTCGGGAAACCGGTCGACTCTTCGTCGCTGCGCGAACCGATCGCGACCAACGACATTCGTCGCTGGGTCCATGCGATGCACTATCCCAACCTGCTGCACTATGACCCCGATTTCGCCGCTGCGAGCCGCTGGGGCAAGATCATCGCGCCGCAGTCGTTCTGCATCGCCACCGACGATGGCCACGGCGCTGCGCCGGCCTGCGTCGGAAACATCCCGAATTCCCACCTGCTATTCGGCGGCGACGAGCATTGGTTCACCGGCAAGCGCGTCGAGGCCGGCGACATCATCGCCAACGAGCGCATTCCCTTCGACTACGTCGTCAAGGAGACCAAGTTCGCCGGCCCGACCTGTTTCCAGCGCGGCGACAACAACTTCACCAACCAGAACGGCGAATTGATCCTCAAGCAGCGCTCGACCTCGATCCGCTACAACAAGGAAGCGGGCAGCGAGACGGTCAACACCGATGATTTCGAAGAGGTGACCTGGACCGACGCGGAAGAGGCCGAGCTGATCAAGCGCCGCTTCCAGTGGGTGCAGATGCTGCATGACCTCGGTCACAAGGAACGCTGGTGGGATGACGTCCAGGTCGGCGACCAGCTGCCCGAGCGCGTCTTCGGCCAGCACTCGATAGCCAGCTTCGCCACCGAATGGCGCGCCTATATCGTCAACAACTGGGGCACGATGAACCTGCGCAAGCAGGACCTCGCCGGCGTCGGCTTCGACGAGACCATGGGCATCTGGGAAAACGATCCCGACATGATGCGCCAGGATCCGTTCCAGACCGACGGCGCCTATTACGGCCCTTCGCGCGGGCACCTGTTCCCGGGCTGGGCGCGCCGCATCGGCATGCCGCGCGGCTATGGCTACGGCGCCTCGATGGGCGCCTGGGGCATCGACTATCTCGCGGGCTGGGCCGGCGAGCACGGTTGGGTCACCCATGCGATCTCGAACTATCGCGGCCCGGCGCTGACCGGCGACATCACGGTGCAGACTGCCGAAGTCATCGACAAGTCGGTCGACGAGGAGGGCCGTCACCTGGTCCACGTGAAGCACAAGATGGCCAACCAGAAGGGCGTCATCCTGGCGACCGGCTCGGCCGAGATCGCCCTGCCAAAGAAGGCGGGCTGAAACTGATCCCACGCATCTTCCTTGCGGAGGAAGCGGAGCAATCCAGGGCGGTCGTGCGGAGCGCTCTGGATTGCCGCGGGACCCGAAAATGACGTATCAAATCTGACTCACGAAGGAACCAAGCATGGCCACCGAAGCCCCGACGCTCGATTGCTCGGACATCGACCAGTATCTCGGCAAGGTGATCGAAAGCTCGCCGCTGCGCGAGCCTCTGGGCAACAACGACATCCGCCGTTGGGTCCAGGCCATGCACTATCCGAACCTGCTGCACTTCGACCCGGCCTATGCCGCCGAAAGCCAGTGGGGCAAGCTGATCGCGCCGCAGTCCTTCCCGATCGTCATGGACGACGGTCACGGCACGGCGCCGTCCTGCGTCGGCAAGATCCCCGAATCGCACTTGCTCTTCGCCGGTGACGAGTTCTGGCACTATGGCCCGCGTGTGTTCGGCGGCGACACGATTTCCAACGAGCGCATCCCGTTCGACTACACGGTCAAGAACACCGGATTCGGCCCGACCTGTTTTCAGCGCGGCGACAACTTCTACCGCAACCAGCACGGCGAACTGATCGCCAAGCAGCGCTCGACCGCGCTGCGCTATTCGGCCGCTGCGGGTGGCGCAACGGTCAACAAGGACGAGTTCGAGGAACCGACCTGGACCGACGAAGAACTGGATTCGCTCGAAGAGCGCAAGTTCGCCTGGATCCAGATGATGCACGAACTCGGCCACTCCGAGCGCTGGTGGGACGACGTGAACGTCGGCGACCAGCTTCCCGAGCGTGTGTTCGGCCCGCATACGATCGCCAGCCTGACCACCGAGTGGCGTGCCTACCTGTTCACCACCTGGGGCACGCTCGATCGTCGTGTGATCAATCTCGAGGACTTCGGGTTCACCAAGGAGATGGCTGGCCACGAGAACGATCCGATCATGGAGAGGATCAACCCCGAGCTGACCGACGGTGCCTATATCGGCGCCTCGCGTGGACACCTGTTCCCCAAATATGCGCGCAAGATCGGCATGCCGCGGGCCTATGGCTACGGCGCCTCGATGGGCGCCTGGGTGACCGACTACCTCGCGGGATGGGCCGGTGAACATGGCTGGGTGGTACACTCGACTGCCAACTATCGCGGTCCGGCGCTCTCGGGCGATATCACGATCCAGACCGCCGAGGTCGTCGACAAGACGGTCGACGAAGAAGGCCGCAACATCATCCAGGTCAAGCACCTGATGAAGAGCCAGAAGGGCACGACGATGTGCACCGGCGTCGCCGAGATCGTGCTGCCCAAGAAGGTTTGAGTTTCTTCCTCCCCGGTACGGGGAGGGAGACCGCGGCGAAGCGGGTGGTGGAGGGGGTTCTCGGCAAGCGTTGCGCCGAGAGGAGAACCCCTCCGTCAGCCGTGTGGGCTGCCACCTCCCCGTTACCGGGGAGGATTTACCGTATCAGATCGCGTTGGCAGCGCTGAGTACGGCGCGGACGCCGGCGGTGGCAACGTCCTCGTCGACGCCCACGCCCCAGATCGTCCGCCCGTCGGGCGTCACGCATTCGACATAGGCCGCGGCCTTGGCGTCGGAGCCGCCCGAGAGGGCATGTTCCGAATAGTCGCGGATCTCCAGGCCCAGGCCGAAGGCGTCCTGGAGCGTGGCGACGACCGACGAGAGCAGGCCGTTTCCGCGACCCGAGACCGACTGGACCTGGCCGTCGACCGCGATCTTGCCGGCGAAGACGCGGCTGCCATCGGGCGCCTTGGTCTCTTCGTAGTCCTGCAGCTCGAAGCGACCACCGTCCTGACGATAGGCCTTGCGGAACACGTCCCAGATATCGCCCGCCTGCAATTCGCGACCGAGTTGGTCGGCAAGCTCCTGGACGTGCTTCGAGAAGTGCGCCTGCATCCGCTTGGGCAGCTTGAGGCCCTGATCCTGCTCGAGCACCCAGGCAAAGCCGCCCTTGCCGCTCTGCGAGTTGACGCGGATCACCGCTTCGTAGCTGCGGCCGAGGTCGGCCGGGTCGATCGGCAGATAGGGTACGGCCCAGAGCTGGTCGTTGCGCGTTTCCTGCGCCGCGAAGCCCTTCTTGATCGCGTCCTGGTGGCTGCCCGAAAAGGCCGTGAACACCAGTTCGCCGCCATAGGGATGGCGTTCTGCAACCTTGAGCTGGTTGCAGTATTCGACCGTCGAGATGACCTCGTCGATGTCCGAGAAGTCGAGGCCGGGATCGACGCCCTGGGTGTAGAGGTTGAGGCCGACGGTCACCAGGCAGCAGTTGCCCGTGCGCTCGCCGTTGCCGAACAGGCAGCCTTCGACGCGGTCCGCGCCGGCCATCAGGCCCAGCTCGGCCGCGGCGACGCCGGTGCCGCGGTCGTTGTGGGTGTGCAGGCTGATCACCGCGGAGTCGCGGTTGGGCAGGTTACGGCAGAAATACTCGATCTGGTCGGCGTAGATGTTGGGCGTCGCCGCCTCGACCGTGGCCGGCAGGTTGAGGATGATCGGGTGCTCGGGCGTGGGCTTGAGCACGTCCATCACCGCTTCACAGCATTCGAGGCTGAAATCGAGCTCGGCGGTCGAGAAGGTCTCGGGGCTGTATTCGAAGTGCCATTTGGTTTGCGGGAAGCGCGCGGCCTGGTCGCGCAGAACCTTGGCGCCGTTGACCGCGATCTCCTTGATCTGCGGCATCTCCAGTCCGAACACGACCTGGCGCCACAGCGGCGAGACCGCGTTGTAGAGATGGACGATCGCGGCGTGGACGCCGGCCAGGCTCTCGAACGATGTCTTGATCAGGTCTTCGCGCGACTGGGTCAGCACCTGGACCAGAACGTCTTCGGGGATGCGATTGCTGTCGACCAGGCCGCGGATGAAGTCGAACTCGGTGGCGCCGGCCGCGGGGAAACCGACCTCGATCTCCTTGAGACCGACCTTCACGAGCAGGTCGAAGAAGCGGTTCTTCTTCTCGGCGCCCATCGGGTCGATCAGCGCCTGGTTGCCGTCGCGCAGGTCGGTCGAGAGCCAGCGGGGTGCCTGGGTGATCGTGCGGCTCGGCCACTGGCGGTCGGGCAGGTTGATGGGCTGGAAAGGGCGGTACTTGACCGAAGGGTCTTTGAGCATGGTCATGACGTGTCTCGCTTGGAAATCTGCGGCTTAAGGTCTGGTCAGGTCCCCTTGGGCGCCGCCAGCGCCGCAGATACGACGCATCAGCTCACGCCCAAGGGCGGATAAGTCGCAGGGGAAGGCCAAGCCGCTTCGTCATTGCCCCCTGCCTATGGCGATTGGGCCGGTCGATGTAAAGGGTCGACGGGCCTGCATGCGGAACCAATCGCCGGCACGGGCGTCTCTTCGCCAAAGGAGACACGTCATGGGCATTCTCATCATTCTTCTCGTCGGCGTCCTCGTGGGTTGGCTCGCCAGCGCGCTCGTCGGTGGCGGTGGCGGTCTGATCTTCGACATGGCCGCGGGCATCGTTGGCGCGCTGATCGCGGGCTGGCTGTTCGGCGGCGGCGCCTCGTTCCTCAGCGGCAACATCACCGTGACCTCGATCGCGCTCTCGGTCGTCGGCGCCGTAATTCTGCTGCTGATTGTCAGCCTGATCCGCCGCGCCAGCCTGCGCTGATCAGTGCGCCTCGATCGGAAGCGGGCCGGCGTCCTGTGCCCGCTTCCTCGGCGCGCGGATCATGAGGACGAGCGGAACCGAGAGCAGGGCGATGATCGTCAGCAGCCAGAAGTCGTTGACATAGGCTACCATGAGCGCCTGGCGTTCGATTTCGCCGTTTAGCGCCACGGCACCGGCGGTGGTTTCGGGGGATAGGTAGGGCGGCAATACGCCTTCCGCCATCTCGGGGCCGATATGTGCCGAAAGCGAGGCGTGCATCGTCTGGGCATTGGACACGGTCAGCGCCTGAAACACCGCGACGCTGATCGAGCCGCCGACGTTACGGATGAAGCTCGTCGCCGCAGCCGCGTCGGGGCGCAGATGCGGGGCGATCGTGAGGAAGCCCAGGGTCGATAGTGGCACGAACAGGATGCCCTGGCCGACACCCTGGAGCAGGGTCGCCCAGACGATCCGGCTGCCGTCCATCGACAGGTCGAACCGTGACATCTCGTAGAACGCAAAGACGAAAAAGGTCAGCCCGATCGCAATCAACACGCGGCGGTCGACGAGGTTGTCGAGCCGGCCCATGAACTGCAGGATAACCAGCATCAGGATGCCGCGCGGCGCGCTGAGCACCCCGGCGTGTACCGCCGAATAGCCGAGCACGCCCTGCATCATCAGCGGCAGCATGGCGAAGCTGGTGAAGGTCAATGTCGAGAAGAACATTCCGAACATGGCGCTGGTCTGGAAATTGCGATCGCGCAGCAGGTCACGCGGGAACAGCGGCGCGCGCGCGGTCAACGAATGGACCAGGAATATCCAGAAGGCGCAGACCGAGACGGCGGCTTCGATCCAGATCTCGCGCGAATCGAACCAGTCGAGCGTGGTGCCGCGATCGAGCATCAGTTGGAGCGCCGAGACACCGATGCCCAGCGAGGCGAAGCCCAGCACGTCGAATGGCCGCGGTGCCGGGGCCGAGGCGGGCAGGAAGAAATAGAGCAGCGAGATCGACAGGATACCGGCGGGCAGGTTGATGTAGAAGCACCAGCGCCACGACCACTCGTCGGTCAACCAGCCGCCGATCACCGGGCCGATCGCCGGCGCCACGACCGCGGCCATGGTGAACAGCGCGGTCGCGCGGCCGAGCCGCTGGGGCGGGTTGATGTTGATCAACACCGACTGCGCCACAGGCATCAGCGGTGCCGCAACCACGCCCTGCAGCGCGCGAAACAGCACGAGCTCGGGCAGGTTCATCGCCATGCCGCACATCACCGAGGTCACGGTGAAGCCGAACACGCAGAACAGCAGCATCGGCTTGAGCCCGAAGCGCGCCGCCAGCCAGCCGCTGATCGGGATCGTCACCGCCTGGGCGATGAAATAGGAGGTGATGACCCAGGTGATCTGTTCGGGCGAGGCCGAGATCGAGCCCTGGATATGCGGGAGCGCGATATTGGCGACCGTCGTGTCCATCGCGCTCATGAAGGCCGACAGGATGAGGCCGAGCGTGATCAGGGTTCGGTTCATGCTCGCGCTCACGACGCCGAGCTTTAGCGGAGGGAGGCGCCGCCGCAAGTTCCCTTGCGGCGAAACATCTGAACACTTGCACAGCGTTCCGGCATGGGCAAAGTGCGCGCAGAGAAACGGGAGAGATTTCCATGACGGACCAGACCATGCGCGCCGATTGGTCGCGCCCTTATCGTGTCGTGCAGTGGGCGACGGGCAATGTCGGCAGCCGCGCGATGCAGCGCGTGATCGAGCATCCGGACATGGAGCTCGTCGGTGTCTGGGTGAGCAATCCCGACAAGGTCGGCCAGGATGCCGGCACGCTCTGCGGCATAGATCCAATCGGCGTGAAGGCGACCAATTCGCTCGAGGAGGTGATCGCGCTCAAGCCCGACTGCGTACTCTACATGCCGCACGTCAATCGCGTCGAAGAGGTCTGCCGCATCCTCGCTGCGGGGATCAACATCGTCTCGACGCGTATGGAATATCAGAACCCGGCGGGGCTGGCCGAAGCCGACCGCACGGCGATCGAACAGGCCTGCCAGACGGGCGGTACCTCGATCCACGCCACGGGTTCGAGCCCGGGCTTCATCACCGAGGCCGTACCGATCGTCCTGACCTCGATCGCGCGGCGCGTCGACAAGCTGACGATCACCGAATTCGCCGATACCTCGTCGCGCAATTCGCCCGAGATGCTGTTCGGCCCGATGATGGGCTTCGGCATGGCGCCGGGCGGGGTCAACGAAGGGATGCTTCACCACATGAAGCATTCGTTCAGCCCCTCGCTGAACCTCATCGCCGAGGCCTGGGGCAAGCCGTTCGATGACATCCAGACGCGCCAGGCGCAGGGCATCGCGCGCAAGGACGTTGTGATCCCCGCCGGCACGGCCAAGGCCGGCACCGTTGCCGCGACCAAGACCGTCGTCTCGTGCCTGCACCAGGGCAAGCCGCTGATCGAGTTCCAGGCGATCTGGTACATCTCGTCCGACGTCGACACGACCGACGGCGAGGAGTGGAACTTCCGCAAGTCGGGCTGGCACGTGCTGGTCGAGGGTGACACGCCGCTCGACATCACGATCGGTTATCCGGTGTCGGACGAGGACTATCCGAACTTCACCCCGAACCTCACCGCGCACCGCCCGGTCAACTGCATCCCCTACGTCTGCGCGGCGAAGCCCGGCTTCGTCACCACGCTCGACCTGCCGCAGGTCGTGGCCAAGCTGGCCTGATCCTTCGTCGTCCCGGGTCAAGCCCGGGACGACGCAAAGGCTTGATCGCCGCCAGCGGGCGGGCATGATCGGGGGCATGACCCAGATCCGCCCGTTCACGCTCGCGATCCCGCAGGATCAGCTCGACGATCTCCACCGCCGGCTCGACAACACCCGCTGGCCCGAAGCGGAGACCGTCGACGACTGGTCGCAGGGCACGCCGCTCGCGGTTTTGCAGGACCTCACGGCCTACTGGCGCGAGCACTACGACTGGCGCGCCTGCGAGGCACGGCTGAATGGCCTCGGCCAATTCGTCACCGAGATCGACGGGCTCGACATTCACTTCCTCCACGTCCGTTCGCCCGAGCCCGCGGCGACACCGCTGATCATGACCCATGGTTGGCCCGGCTCGGTGATCGAGTTCCAGCGTGTCATCGGACCGCTGACCGATCCCGTCCTCCACGGCGGCAAGGCCGAGGACGCGTTCCACCTCGTCCTGCCCTCGCTGCCCGGCTACGGCTTCTCGTCGCGCCCGACGCGAACGGGCTGGGGGATCGAGAAGATCGCCGAAGCCTGGGCCGAACTGATGCGTCGGCTCGGCTACACCCGCTGGGTCGCGCAGGGTGGTGATTGGGGCGCCTTCGTCACCAACAAGATCGGCGAACTCGCGCCAGAGGGCTGCGTCGGCATTCACGTCAACATGCCGATCGCGCGGCGGACCAAGGCGGCGAAGGAGAACCCGACCGAGGAGGACCGGCGCACGCTCGAGCGGATGGCCTTCTACAACGAATGGGACATGGCCTATGCCAAGCAGCAGGCCACGCGGCCGCAGTCGCTGGGCTACGGTCTGGTCGATTCGCCGATCGGGCTCGCGGGCTGGATCTACGAGAAGTTGCAGGTCTGGTCGGACAATTCCGGCCACGCCTGGGACGTGCTCGGCCGCGATGCCGTGCTCGACAACGTGATGCTCTACTGGCTGACCGGCACCGGCGCCTCGGCCGCGCGGCTCTATTGGGAGAGCTTCGGCGGCGGTAACGACGGCCGCATCACGCTGCCCGCCGGGGCCAGCGCCTTTCCCAGGGACATCATGCCCGTGCCGCGCTCGTGGATGGAACAGCGCTACGAGAACATGGTCTACTGGAACGAACTCGACCGCGGCGGGCATTTCGCCGCCTGGGAACAGCCAGAGCTGTTCGTTGGCGAACTGCGCAAGTGCTTCGCGCTGATGCGGCCCT
Source organism: Novosphingobium anseongense (assembly GCF_037482895.1). Classification (NCBI taxonomy): domain Bacteria; kingdom Pseudomonadati; phylum Pseudomonadota; class Alphaproteobacteria; order Sphingomonadales; family Sphingomonadaceae; genus Novosphingobium; species Novosphingobium anseongense. The sequence goes on from NZ_JBBHJZ010000001.1 coordinate 805,457, forward strand.
AGCTACAGTAGACCCGCTTGATCCGGCCGTCCTCGCCGATCTCGACATTGAGGCGGTCGGGACGGAAGTCCTGCGTCACCGCATCGCCGGGCCGGATCGTGCGGATGCGGTCGTGGCCGACGGTCAGACGGATACGCGCGGCGGTGTCGTCGGTGGGCAGCAGGTTCAGATATTCGACGAGCTTGCCCGCGCCGCAGGCGTCGGCCACCGGCTCGACCTGGGGCGGGCGTTCGGCGCCGGGCTTTGGCTCGGGGCTGCCCGATGGCGGCGCCGGCTGCGAGCTCGGTGGCACCGCCGGCGCCAGGGTGGGCGCAGGCGCCGGAGCGGGAGCTTCGGGCTTGGTCGGCGCCCGATCCCCGGTCTGGGTGCAGCCCGACAAGGCCAGCATGGCGATGCCGGCCACGGCAGAGAGAGGGATCGGACGCATCATCGCACCTTATTTCTTGAATGCGGCGGCGATTTCGAGGTCGACCTCGTCCGAGACCATCGGCACGGCCAGGCCGAGCCCGAAGTCGCTGCGCTTGATCGTGGTCTTAGCTTCAAAGCCGACGTTCTCAGCGCCGCCCATGTTGGCGGGGGACTTGCCCGCACCGTAGAAATTGGCGTCGAGCGTAACGGGCTTGGTCACGCCGTTGAGCGTGAGATTGCCCGTGATCTTGGCCGTGCCGGCCGCCGCATTGGCGACGACCGCCGTCGAGACGAAATGCGCATCGGCGGGGCTGGGACCGAAGAAGTCGGGCTTGCCGCCCGCGGCTGCGGGGGCCTTGAGCAGGTGGCCGGTCAGGCCCGGGCTGGTCGTGGTGACCTTGGCCACGGGGATCGTCACGTCGACCTTGGCGGCGTTGGGGTTCTTGGGATCGAGCGTCAGGCTGCCGGTGATCTGGCCGAACAGGCCGAAGTAGGGCGTGATGCCAAGGTGATCGAGCTTCCAGCGCACGAGCGTGTGCTCGTTGTCGACGGTGTAGGTCCCGCCGGTAACGCGGCTCGCGTCACGCGCGCCGGGCTTGCCCGGAGCCTGCTGGGCGATGAGCGGCGCGCCGAGCGCGAGTACGGCGGCAGCGCCGATGAGGCCGAGGGTCTTGCGCGAAAGGGACATGCGACGGGTCTCCGTGTGGGGTACGCCGGATGCGCCCTCGGGCGGCGATCCTAGCTTGCCCACGCATAAAGGAAAGGGCCGGTCGCACGGACCAGCCCTTCCCATTTTCCATTCCCCGCAGAGTCCTGCGGGGAAGGCTATCCGATGGGGATCAGTTCTTGGTCTTGTCGACCAGAGCATTGGCTCCGATCCAGGGCATCATGGCGCGCAGCTTGGCGCCGGTTTCCTCGATCGGGTGGTGCTTGGCGGCGTAGCGCGCAGCCTTGAGCTCGGGCTGGCCGGCGCGGTTGTCGAGCACGAAGTTCTTCACGAAGCGACCCGACTGGATGTCGGCCAGGACGCGCTTCATTTCCTTCTTGGTCTCTTCGGTGATGATGCGCGGCCCCGTGGTGATGTCGCCGTATTCGGCGGTGTTCGAGATCGAGTAGCGCATGTTGGCGATGCCGCCTTCATACATCAGGTCGACGATCAGCTTGAGCTCGTGGAGACACTCGAAATAGGCCATCTCGGGGGCGTAGCCCGCCTCGACCAGCGTCTCGAAACCCGCCTGGACCAGCGCCGTGGCGCCGCCGCAGAGCACGGCCTGCTCGCCGAACAGATCGGTTTCGCATTCCTCGCGGAAGTTGGTCTCGATGATGCCCGAACGGCCGCCGCCGACGCCCGAAGCGTAGGCGAGGGAGATGTCGTGGGCGTTGCCCGTGGCATCCTGGGCGATGGCGATCAGGCAGGGCACGCCGCCGCCACGCTGGTATTCGCTGCGCACGGTGTGACCCGGGCCCTTGGGCGCGATCATGATCACGTCGATGTCGGGGCGCGCTTCGATCAGGCCGAAGTGGATGTTGAGGCCATGCGCGAAGGCCAGCGCCGCGCCGGGCTTGAGGTTCGCGTGGAGGTCATCGGCGTAGATCGCGGCCTGGTGCTCGTCGGGGGCGAGGATCATGAGGATGTCGGCCCACTTGGCCGCTTCCTGGTTCGACAGGACCTTGAAGCCGGCGCCTTCGGCCTTCTTCGCCGTGGCCGAACCTTCGCGCAGCGCGATGGCCACTTCCTTGACGCCCGAATCGCGCAGGTTCTGAGCATGGGCGTGGCCCTGGCTGCCGTAGCCGAGGATCGCGATCTTCTTGCCGGTGATCAGGTTCAGGTCGGCGTCGGCGTCGTAATAAACCTTCATGTCTCTATCCTTCGAAAAATCAAAATATGAGGGTGTGTAAATTCAGGCGGCTTCGGGACCGCGGATCATGCCGACCACGCCGGTGCGGCCGACCTCGACGATGCCGAGCTCGCGCATGATCGCGATGAAGCTGTCGATCTTGTCGGGCGTGCCGGTCAGTTCGAAGACGAAGCTGCGCGTCGAGGTGTCGACCACCTTGGCGCGGAACACTTCGGCGACGCGCAAAGCCTCGACGCGGATGTCGCCGGTCCCGGCCACCTTGATCAGCGCCAGCTCGCGCTCGACGTAAGGACCGACCTCGGTCAGGTCGACGACCTTGTGCACGGGCACCAGGCGTTCGAGCTGCGCGTGGATCTGATCGATCTGCGCGGGCGGGCCGTGCGTGACGATCGTGATCCGGCTGACGTTGTGGTTCTCGGTGATGTCCGCCACGGTCAGGCTGTCGATGTTGTAGCCGCGCGCGGTGAACAGGCCGGCGATCTTCGCCAGGATGCCCGCCTCATTGTCGACGGTGATGGTGAGGACGTGGCGCTCCGACGCCTCTTCTTTGATCTTCATCACACCAGAGCCTTCGCTTCGTCGTCCATCGTGCCGGCGACCACGTCGCCGTCGAGAATCATGTCGGTATGGGCCGCGCCCGAGGGGATCATCGGGAAGCACTTGGCCGGCTTATCGACCAGACAGTCGACGATCACCGGCCCGGGATGCGCGATCATCGCGCGGATGCCGTCGTCGAGCTGGCTCTCGTTCTCGATGCGGATGCCCTTCCAGCCATAGGCCTCGGCGAGCTTCACGAAGTCGGGCAGGCTGTCCGAGTACGACTGCGAGAAGCGGCTCTCGTAGGTCAGCTCCTGCCACTGGCGGACCATGCCCATCCACTCGTTGTTGAGGATGAAAACCTTGACCGGCAGGCGATACTGCGTGGCCGTGCCGAGCTCCTGGATGTTCATCTGGATCGAGGCGTCGCCGGCGATGTCGATGACCAGGTCGTCGGGATTGCCGAGCTGCGCGCCGATCGCGGCCGGCAGGCCGTAGCCCATCGTGCCGAGGCCGCCCGAGGTGAGCCAGCGGTTGGGATCGTAGAAGTGGAAGTACTGCGCCGCCCACATCTGGTGCTGGCCGACTTCGGTAGAGATGATCGGATTGCGGTCCTTGGTCAGCTCGAACAGCCGCTGGATCGCGAACTGCGGCATGATCGCGCTGTCCGACTTGCGGTAGGCGAGGCTGTCCTTGGCCTTCCATCCGTCGATCCGGCGCTTCCACTCGGTCAGGTCCTGCGGCTTGCGGCTGCCCCATTCGGCGATGAGCTGGCGCAGGACCGTGGCACAATCGCCGACGATCGGCAGGTCGACGGGCACGGTCTTGTTGATCGACGAACGGTCGATGTCGATGTGGATCTTGGTCGAGTTCGGCGCGAAGGCGTCGAGCCGGCCGGTAACACGATCGTCGAAGCGCGCGCCCACGCAGACGATCAGGTCCGCCTGGTTCATCGCCCAGTTGGCCTCATAGGTGCCGTGCATGCCGAGCATGCCGAGCCAGTCCTTGTTGTCCGCCGGGAAGGCGCCGAGGCCCATCAGGGTCGAAGTAACGGGCGCGCCGGTCAGCGCCTGCAGTTCGCGCAGCAGCCTGGTCGCCTCGGGACCCGAGTTGATCACACCGCCGCCCGTATAGAGCACGGGTGCCTTGGCCTGGGCGATCAGCTCGACCGCGCGGACGATTTCGGCCTGGCCGCCCTCGGTGGTCGGTGCATAGCGGTTGCGACGCTGGATCGCGCCGTCGTTCCACGCTGCCGAGGCCACCTGGACGTCCTTGGGAATGTCGATCAGCACGGGGCCGGGACGGCCGGTCGTGGCGATCTGGAAAGCCTCGTCGATCACCGCCGCGAGCTGCGAGGGGTCGCGCACCAGATAGTTGTGCTTGGTGCAGTGGCGCGAGATGCCGACGGTGTCGGCCTCCTGGAAGCCGTCCGAACCGATGATCGAGGTGGCGACCTGGCCGGTGATCACGACCAAGGGAATCGAATCCATGAAGGCGTCGGCAATGCCTGTGATGGCATTGGTCGCGCCGGGACCAGAGGTGACGAGCACGACGCCGGGCTTGCCGGTCGAGCGCGCGTAACCCTCCGCCGCGTGCGCGGCGCCGGCCTCGTGGCGGACGAGAATGTGGCGGAGCCGCTCGTCGCCGAAAAGGGCGTCATAGATCGGCAGAACCGCGCCGCCGGGATAGCCGAACACGAATTCGACGCCCTGCCGGACCAGGCTCTCGACCAGAATGCTTGCGCCGCTGCGCTCTTCGCTCACTGTTCCAACCTTCCTCAAGAAGCTGCGGCCTTTAAAAGAACCGACCCGGGACGGCAATGCCGCGCCGGGTCGCCACTTTCATAGGCACGAGACCGCATCCGCGGATTTGTGCGGCGCAGTATGAGACATGAAATGATGTGTCAATATCTATGTTTGAAACAATGTTTCAAATATTTCCTTTTCGATGAATGGTTCGTTGTTTTCCCGCGGCCAATGCGCAGGGGGCTGGTGCCGCAACCAGGTGAACTGACGCTTTGCATAATTGCGTGTCGCCTGTGCGCCGCTGCGCGTCGCTTCGTCGAGAGAAGCCTCGCCGCGCAGATAGGTGGCGATCTCGGGCACGCCGATCGCGCGCATCACGGGCAGGGCGGGATCGAGTCCGCGCGCCAGTAGCGCCTCGACCTCGGCGATCGCGCCGAGGTCGAGCATGCGCGCGAAGCGCAGGTCGCAGCGGGCGTAGAGCTTCGCGCGATCGGGCAGCAGGATCACGGGATGCAGCGCCACGTCGTCCCCGATTCCGCCGCTGCGTTCGCTCTGCCAGGCCTTGAGCCCGCGTCCGGTCGAGCGGACAACTTCGAGCGCCCGCGAGATGCGTGCCGCATCGGCAGGCGACAGCGCCGCGGCGCGTTCGGCGTCCTCGCGAGACAGCGCCGCATAGGCTTCGGCGACGGGCAGGGCGCGTACTTGCGCACGCACGGCGGGATCGATCTCGGGTACCGGCGCGATGCCGTCGAGCAACGTGCGGATATAGAGCCCGGTGCCGCCGACGAGCACAGGCACTCCGCCTGCCTCATGGGTGGCGGCGATCTCGCGCTTGGCGGCCGCTGCCCAGTCCGCCGCCGAGCAGGCCTGCACGCCGTCCCAGGCGCCGAACAGGCGGTGGTCGATACCCTGCATCTCCTCGGCAGAGGGCCGCGCGCTCAACACCGAAAGGTCGGCATAGACCTGCGCGCTGTCGGCGTTGATGACCACCGCGCGGCGCCCCGTCGCTTCGAGCGCGAGTGCCAGACGCACGGCAAGATCGCTCTTGCCGCTCGCGGTCGGCCCTGCGATGAGCGCCAGCGGCGGCTTGTCGCCGATAGAATTGAAGGACGTTTCGTTGCTCATTGCCCGGCTGATAGCAGAGACCAGCACCCTTGCGACCAATCTCGATCGCGCGCGCGCGGAACTCGCCGCCAAGGGCTGGCCGGTGGCGATGGCCGAAACCGTTCGCAGTGGCATGGACGCGATCGAACTCGAACTGCCGCACGGCGATCCGGCCGGCGTCCGCGAAGTCCTCGACCGCCATTTCGCGCCGTCGGACCTGCTGCTCTCGGATCACGAGCCGGTGATTCCGCGGGTCTTCGTCTCGGACATGGATTCGACGATGATCTCGGCCGAATGCATCGACGAACTCGCCGATTTCGCGGGCATCAAGGACCAGATCGCCGAGATCACCGAGCGCGCCATGCAGGGCGAGCTCGATTTCGAATCCGCGCTGCGCGAGCGCGTCCGCCTGCTGGCGGCGCTGGACGAGAGCGCCATCGGCGAATGCCTGGCCACGCGCATCGCTCCGATGCCCGGCGCCAAAACGCTGGTCGCGACGCTCAAGGCCAAGGGCTGCCGCACCGTGCTGGTGACCGGCGGCTTCCACCAGTTCGCCGATCCCGTGGCCGAGCAGCTCGGCTTCGAGCGCGTCGTCGCGAACACGCTCGAAGTGACGGGCGGCAAGCTGACCGGCGGGCTGATCGGCCCGATCACCGACAGCGCGGTCAAGAAGGCCGTGTTGCTCGAGGAAATGGCCAAGCTCGGCGGCAATGCCACGAGCCTCGCCACCGGTGACGGCGCCAACGACATTCCGATGCTCGAAGCCGCGACCTACGGCCTGGCCTATCGCGCCAAGCCCAAGGCCCGCGCCGCGGCCGATGGCTGGATCGACCGGGGCGATCTGACCGCCATTCTCGAACTGCTCGGCATTCCGCGCAGCGAATGGGTCCGCGGCTAGGGGTTACTCCGTCAGCGCCGATGTCTTGCCCGTGCTGGCGTTGTAGTGGAGCTCAACGCTCAAGATCTCGCAGAGATTGAGACCCTGCCAGGCGGCATTGTCGCCGTCGGTGTAGACGACCTTCATGTCCCAGTTGCAGGTGTCCTCGGACTTTGCGAAATCGATGTTCGTACGAGCGCCGTCGGTCAGCACGTCCTGGCCGAGGATATCCTCTTCCCAGTCGTTGCTGCGTGACGGGGCGATGTAGACTTCGGCGATGTCGTAACCTGTCTTGTTGATGACGGTGAACACCTCTTCGGCTTGCGCCGGCACAGCAAAAGCGGCCGCGGCAAGCGCGGCGAGAACGGCATAGTTCTTCATGATTTCCCCTTGGCGAACCCTGCGCCTCAAGGGACCGCATAGCCCCCGGGCGACGCCGTCATATGTGCAGAACTATGCAAAAGGGATTAAGGGCGAAGCGCGATCCGCTCAGCCCTCCATCCATTCCTTGAAGAAGCGCTCGTTGGCTTCGCGCAGGGTCTTCACGGGAATGTCGAAGCCCGCGCCCTTGACCGAAGTGCCGGCCGTGGTGCCGATGCGCGTGACCGGAATACCCTTGGCCTGGATCGCGTCGGCCTCGCGCCCCGTGACAACGTAGCGACCCTGGTCCTCGCCGAAAGCGATGCCGGCGTCACTGACGTCGATGTCGATTTCGCAGCCGATGCCGCTGGCCATGGCCATCTCGGCCAACGCCACCAAAAGTCCGCCATCGGAGACATCGTGCACCGCCGTCGCGCGGCGATCGGCGATCAGTTCGCGGACGAATTCGCCGTGATGGCGCTCGGCCTCGAGATCGACCGGCGGCGGGGCGCCTTCCTCGCGACCATGGAGCTCGCGCAGCCACAGCGACTGGCCCAAATGGCCATTGCTTTCGCCGATCAGGTAGATCGGTTCGCCCATCGCGTGGAACTTGATCGTCGTCATCTTGCTGTGGTCGAGCATGAGGCCGACGCCGCCGATCGCGGGCGTGGGCAGGATCGCCGAGCCGCCGCCGGTCGCCTTGCTCTCGTTGTAGAGGCTGACGTTGCCCGAGACGATCGGATAGTCGAGCGCGCGGCAGGCGTCGCCCATACCTTCGAGCGCGCCGACGATCTGCCCCATGATCTCGGGCCGCTGCGGGTTCGCGAAGTTCAGGCAGTTGGTGATCGCCAGCGGCGTCGCTCCGACCGCGCAGATGTTCCGATAGGTCTCGGCCACTGCCTGCTTGCCACCCTCGTAGGGGTCGGCGAAGCAATAGCGCGGCGTGCAGTCGGTGCTCATCGCCAACGCCTTGTCGGTGCCGTGAATGCGCACGACCGCGGCGTCGCCGCCCGACTTCTGCAGGGTGTCCGCACCAACCTGGCTGTCGTACTGCTCGAAGATCCAGCGGCGCGAGGCGAGGTCGGGGCTGGCGATCAGCGCCAACAGATCCGCGCCGATGTCCCTGCTTGCGGGAACGTCCGTCAGTTCGGCCGGCTTGGGCGTGGGCACATGCGGACGGTCGTAGAGCGGCGCGTCGTCGGCCAGCGGGTCGAGCGGAATGTCGCAGACGACCACGCCATCGAATTCGAGGACCATGTGGCCGGTGTCGGTGACTTCGCCGATCACCGCGAAGTCGAGCTCCCACTTCTCGAAGATCGCCGCAGCCATCGGCTCTTTGCCGGGCTGGAGCACCATGAGCATGCGCTCCTGGCTTTCCGAGAGCATCATCTCATAGGGTGTCATGCCCTCTTCGCGGCAGGGCACGGCGTTCATGTTGAGGCGGATACCCGCGCCGCCCTTGCTGGCCATCTCGACCGAGCTCGAGGTCAGGCCCGCGGCGCCCATGTCCTGGATCGCGACGATCGCGTCGGTCGCCATCAGTTCGAGGCAGGCCTCGATCAGCAGCTTTTCCACGAAGGGATCGCCGACCTGCACGGTCGGGCGCTTTTCCTCGATGTCGTCGCCGAAGTCGGCGCTGGCCATCGTCGCGCCGTGGATGCCGTCGCGGCCGGTCTTCGAGCCGACGTAGACGATCGGATTGCCGAGGCCGGTCGCGGCCGAATAGAAGATCTTGTCAGTGTCGGCGACGCCCACGGTCATCGCATTGACCAGGATATTGCCGTCGTAGGCCTTGTGAAAATTGGTCTCGCCGCCAACCGTCGGCACGCCGACGCAGTTGCCGTAGCCGCCGATGCCCGCAACCACGCCCTGGACGAGGTGCTTCATCTTCGGATGGTCGGGCCGGCCGAAGCGCAGCGCGTTCATGTTGGCGACGGGGCGCGCGCCCATCGTGAACACGTCGCGCAGAATGCCGCCGACGCCGGTCGCCGCGCCCTGGTAGGGCTCGATGTAGCTCGGGTGGTTGTGGCTCTCCATCTTGAAGATCGCCGCTTGGCCGTCGCCGATGTCGATCACGCCGGCGTTCTCGCCGGGGCCGCAGATTACCCAGGGCGCCTCGGTGGGCAGCTTCTTGAGGTGGATGCGGCTCGACTTGTACGAGCAATGCTCGGACCACATGACCGAGAAGATGCCCAGCTCGACCATGTTCGGTTCGCGGCCGAGTGCGTGCAGGACGCGCTCGTACTCTTCTGCGGACAGCCCGTGGGCGGCGACGACATCTGCGGTGATCTCGGACATGCCGCGCCCTTAGCTCGCCTCTGCGCAGAGCGCTAGACGTCAGCACAGGATTGGAGCGCTTGACCGGTGGACGCCGCCCGGCCATTGCTGGCGCATGGTTGAAAGTGCTGCCTCAGACATCGCCGGACTGACCTTCGAAGACGCGCTGCGTGCGCTGGAGGACGTCGTCCGCAAGCTTGAGAGCGGCGAAGTGCCGCTCGACGATTCGATCACGCTCTACGAACGCGGCGAACACCTGCGCAAGCATTGCCAGGCGCGACTCGACGCCGCGCAGCTGCGGATCGAACGGATCGTCGCCGGTCCCGACGGAAGTGCCGCCGGCACGCAACCTTTCGACGATCCGGACCGCTGACATGACCAGTACCGGCGTGAGCGACAGCCTTTTGGCCGATGGCCTGGTCCGCATCGCGCGCGACGTCGACGAGACCTTCGACCAGCTCCTGCCGCTGCCGCAGGATCCGCGGGCGCGTCTGATCGAAGCGATGCGATATGCCTGCATCGGTGGCGGCAAGCGCCTGCGCCCGCTGCTGCTGACCGCGACCGCCGAGATGTTCGGCGTCGACCGTGACGCGGCCCTGCGCGCCGGAGTCGCGATCGAGGCGATCCACGTCTATTCGCTGATCCACGACGACCTGCCATGCATGGACGATGACGCCCTGCGGCACGGCAAACCGACCGTCCATCGGGCCTTCGACGAAGCGACCGCGGTCCTCGCGGGCGACGCGCTTCACGCCTTTGCCTTCGAACTGCTGGCCGATCCCGAGACCAGCGGCGATCCGTTCACGCGGATCGAGCTCGTCGCGACTCTTGGTCAGGCCAGCGGTTTCCAGGGCATGGCTGGCGGTCAGATGATGGACATGATGGCCGAGGAGAGCGCCTTCGACCTCCAGACCATCACGCGGCTCCAGCAGTTGAAGACCGGCGCTCTGCTCGGCGCCTCGGTCGAGATGGGCGCGATTCTCGGCCGCATCCCGCCCGAGGGACGCACGAACCTGCGCGGCTATGCGCGCGACATCGGTCTCGCCTTCCAGATCGTCGACGACCTCCTCGATCACGAGGGCGACGAGGAAGCCGCGGGCAAGGCGCTGCGCAAGGATGCGGTGCAGGGCAAGCAGACCTTCGTCTCGCTGCTCGGCCCCGAACGCGCGCGCTCGCAAGCGCAGATGCTGGTCGACCAGGCGGTGGCCCAACTCGCCAGCCACGGCGTCGAGGCCGACCTGCTGCGCGCACTGGCGCGGTATATCGTGGAAAGGAATCACTGATGGCCGGTGGCAAGGAACGCGTTGGGGTCTATCCCGGCACCTTCGATCCGATCACGCTCGGCCATGCCGACATCATCCGTCGCGGCGCGAAGCTGGTCGATCGGCTGATCATCGGCGTCACCACCAACATTTCCAAGAACCCGATGTTCTCCGCCGAGGAGCGCATGGCCATGGTCCGGCGCGAAGTCGATGCGCTGGGCATCGACAACGTCGAGGTCGTCGGCTTCAACGCCTTGCTCATGCGCTTCGCCGAGAAGCAGGGTGCCTCGGTCATCGTGCGCGGCCTGCGCGCCGTCGCGGACTTCGAGTACGAGTACCAGATGGCGGGCATGAACCAGCAGCTCAACGCCAGGATCGAGACGATTTTCCTGATGGCCGACGTCAGCCTGCAGCCGATTGCCTCGAAGCTCGTCAAGGAAATCGCGCTGTTCGGCGGTGAGATCTCGAACTTCGTCAGCGCGACGGTGCGCGACGACGTGCTGGCGCGGATCGAGCAGACCGGACGTCTCGGCGAATACTGATTTGCGCGAGTATTAAAACGCGACACCGTACCGGCCGCGACGGGTTCCGTTCATTGCCATGACAGCGGCGGACGGCTATCGGAGCGGCCGATCGATGCTGGAGGCTCTGCCGCCGGCCTGGCCATGGGTGAGTGCTGCCGAATGAAATCCCGTCTGTTCGCATCTATTGTTCTGGGCCTTTCGCTCATCGCCGCGCCCGCCATGGCCAAGGATGCACCTGCCGTTACGCCGCCCAAGGTCTATCCGACCCTGGTCGACACCAATCCGGCGAACAATCCGCAGGACGTGCTCTACCTCGACCTGTCGAACGGCGGCCGCGTCACCATCCGGCTGATGCCCGAATGGGCGCCGGCCCACGTCGAGCGGATCAAGACGCTGGTCGCCGAGCACTTTTACGACGGCATCGTGTTCCACCGGGTGATCGACGGCTTCATGGCGCAGACCGGCGATCCCACGGGCACGGGTGAGGGCGGCTCGAAGCTTCCCGATCTCAAGTCCGAGTTCAACCCGCTGCCGCACGTGCGCGGGACGCTGTCGATGGCGCGGACCAACGATCCGAACAGCGCCAACAGCCAATTCTTCATCGTGTTCTATCCGCGCTTCGCGCTCGATCACAAATACACGGTGTTTGGTCGCGTGATTGCCGGCATGGACGTGGCCGACGCGATCGAGCGTGGCGAGCCGCCGCAGAACCCGACCAAGATCGTCCGCGCCTCGCTGGGGGCAGAGGGCGCTCCGCCGCCGCCACCGGCTGCCGCTGCACCGGCCGCTCCGGTGACCGCCGAGCAACTGAGCAATTCGAAGTCGAATTGATTCCCAAGACGCGCTAGTCGCGCCGCATGCGCGTCGACCTCTTCGATTTCGAACTCCCGCCCGAAAACATAGCGTTGCGGCCCGTGCGTCCGCGCGACGCGGCGCGCATGCTCGTGGTGGGTCCCCATGGGGCGCCTGACGACCGTTGCGTGAACCAGCTGCCGAGCCTGCTGCGCCGCGGCGACGTGCTGGTGTTCAACGACACCCGCGTGATTCCCGCGCAGCTCGAAGGGAAGCGCGGAGAAGCGCGGATCGGCGCGACCCTGCACAAGCGGATCGACCTGCGTCGCTGGCAAGCCTTCGTGCGCAATGCCAAGCGGCTGCACGAGGGTGACCGGATCGCATTCCCCGCCGGGGTCGAGGCCGTGGCCGAGCAGCGCCATGTCGATGGCTCCTGGACTCTGGCTTTTGCGGGCGACGAGCCGGTCGAGGTGCTGCTAGAGCGCGCCGGCCAGATGCCGCTGCCGCCCTACATCGCCGGCAAGCGCCCGACCGATGCGGCCGACCAGCAGGACTATCAGACGATGTTCGCGGCCGAGAAGGGCGCCGTCGCCGCGCCGACCGCGGCTTTGCATTTCACCCCCGGACTGATGGCTGGGCTGGCAGAAGCCGGCGTTGCCCACGAGACGCTGACTCTCCACGTCGGCGCGGGCACCTTCCTGCCGGTCAAGGCCGAGGATACCGCCGATCACGCGATGCATGCCGAATGGGGCCGGATCGATGCACTGACAGCCGATCGGCTCAACGCCGCGCGTCAGGCTGGCGGTCGGGTGATCGCCGTCGGCACCACCAGCCTGCGCCTGCTCGAGAGCGCCACGGGCGAGGACGGGATCATCCGCCCCTTCGAGGGCGACACAGCGATCTTCATCACCCCCGGCTACCGCTTCCGCGCGATCGACGGGCTGATGACCAATTTCCACCTGCCGAAATCGACGCTGTTCATGCTGGTCTCGGCGCTGATGGGGCTGGAAAACATGCAGGCGGCCTATGCCCACGCGATCGCCGCGGGCTATCGGTTCTATTCCTATGGGGATTCGAGCCTGCTCTTGCCTTGAACCTTTCATCGCGCGACCTCATCTGTGGCCGATGGGAGCAATTCTGGAAATTGAGGGACTGCAGAAAACCTACGCCGGCGGCGTAACGGCTCTGCAACCGACCGACCTGACCATCAACAAAGGCGAGATTTTCGCGCTGCTCGGGCCGAACGGCGCAGGCAAGACGACCCTGATCGGGCTCGTCTGCGGGCTCGTGCGGCCGAGCGGCGGCAAGATTCGCGCCTTCGGGCTCGACATGGCCAAGGACTGGCGACAGGCCCGCGCGCGGATCGGGCTGGTGCCGCAGGAACTGGCCGTCGACATGTTTGAATACGTGCTGCCGTCGGTGGCGCACAGCCGCGCGCTGTTCGGGCGGCCGGCCGATCCGGCCAAGATCGAAAAGCTGCTGCGATCGCTATCGCTGTGGGACAAGCGCGATCAGCGCATCTCGGCGCTCTCGGGAGGCATGAAGCGTCGCGTGCTGATCGCCAAGGCTTTGGCGCACGATCCCGACCTGTTGTTCCTCGACGAGCCCACCGCCGGCGTCGACGTCGAGCTGCGCCGCGACATGTGGCAGCTCATCGGCGAGCTCCGCGATCAGGGGGTGACGATCATCCTCACCACGCATTACATCGAGGAAGCCCAGGAGATGGCCGACCGGGTCGGCGTGATCGACCGCGGCGTGCTCCAGCTCGTCGAGGAGAAGCGCGCGCTGATGGCGCGGCTCGGCACGACCGAGGCCAAGATCGCGTTGGCCAAGCCGATCACCGCGATCCCGGCCTCGCTCGAGCATTTCGGTCTGGCGATCGAGGACGACGGCAAGGTGCTCTGCTACCACGGCGCTGGCGAGGGCGAAGTCGCCCCGCTGCTCAAGGCGCTGCTGCGCGAGGACATCGACTTCACCGGCATCGACGTCCACGAATCGAGCCTCGAGGACATCTTCGTCGACCTGATCGGCCGCAATCATCATCACAATAAGGAGGCCGCCCGATGAGCTTCAATCTGCGCGGCACCCTGGCGATCTACAAGTTCGAGCTGGCTCGAACCTGGCGCACGCTGTTCCAGTCGATCCTGACGCCGGTGCTGACGACCTCGCTCTACTTCATCGTGTTCGGCGGAGCGATCGGTTCGCGGATCGATACGATGGGCGGGGTACCCTATGCGGCTTTCATCGTCCCCGGCCTGCTTATGCTGACGATCCTGGCCGAAAGCACGGCCAACGCGAGTTTCGGCATCTACCTGCCGCGGTTCACGGGAACGGTCTACGAGCTGCTGTCGGCGCCGATCGGCGTTGCCGAGACCCTGGTCGGCTATGTCGGCGCGGCGGCGACCAAGTCGGTCATCCTGGCGATCGTGATCCTCGCGACCGCGCGCGTCTTTGTCGACTATCAGATCGAGCATCCACTGCTGGCCGCCTTGTTCATCGTGCTGAGCGCCGTGGCTTTCTCGCTGCTGGGGTTCATCCTCGGCTGCTGGGCTGACGGCTTCGAGAAGCTGCAGGTCGTGCCGATGCTGGTGCTGACGCCGCTGACCTTCCTCGGCGGCACGTTCTATTCGATCGCGATGCTGCCCGAGCCCTGGCGCACCGTGACGCTGTTCAACCCGGTGGTCTATCTGGTCAACGGCCTGCGCTGGACCTTCTACGGCCAGGCCGACGTCAACTTCGGTGCGGCCATCGCCGCGACGCTGGGCTTCATGGCGCTATGCATCGCAGTGATTGCGGTGATCTTCCGCACGGGCTGGCGGCTGCGAAGCTAGATCTCGCAGGGATCGCGCGCGGGCATCGTCGCGTCGATCAGCGCGTCGTCGGCGGGCAAGTGCCCGTCGAGAATCAGCATGGCGAGGCCGTGGGCGATTGCCCAGGCGCGGACCTGCATCTCGCGCGCGGCCGCGGCATCGCCGCCACTCATCGCTTCGGAATTGGCACGCAAAAGGCGCCCGGCGGGATTGTTGCCGAGCTCGGCGCCGCCGGCCAGCTCGGCATGACTGAAGATCAGGCGAAACAGTCCGGGATGGGCCACGGCGAAACGCACATAGGCACGCCCCGTCGCGGCGAAGCCCGGCGAACCGCCGCCCGCGGCAGCCGCGGCCAAGCTCTGCTGTTCGAACAGCTTGGCCAGGCCCGTCTCGGCAAGCGCCCTCAGCAGCGCGTGCTTGTCGGGGAAGTGGCGATAGACCGCGGTCGCCGAGACCCCGACCTCGCGCGCCAGCTGGCGCAGCGACAGCTCGTTCGGATCGGCCGTTTCGAGCGCGGTCAGGCCGGCCTCGATCAGCGCGGATCGCAGGTCACCGTGATGATAGGCGCGGTCGGTCTCGGATGATGTTGACACTGTTATCATTGCCTGTATGTTGACGCCATAAACATTAGATGGAGACTCGTATCATGGCAAGCGCAGTCGAAGACACGATCCGCGGCATCGTCGGGAAAGGCGTCGAGGTCGTTTCGGGCATCAACCGCCGGCTCCAGGACGACAAGGCAGAGCACCGCTTTCTCGGCGGCATCCACGCGCCGCTGCACGACGAGCGCACGCTGACCGATCTTGCGGTGACGGGCACGATCCCGCCCGAGCTCTCGGGCCGCTACGTCCGCATCGGGCCCAACCCGTTCAAGCCCGATCCGCGCGGCTATCACTGGTTCATCGGCGACGGCATGGTCCACGGCCTGCGGCTCAAGGACGGCAAGGCCGCGTGGTATCGCAACCGCTACATCCGCTCGAAGAAGCTCGAGGGCGTCGGTGGTCCCGAAGCGGCGCCGGGGCCGCGTCGCTCGAACCACGACACCGTCAACACCAACGTCATCCGGCTCGGCGGCAAGACCCTCGCGCTGGTTGAGGCTGGTTCCTATCCGGTCGAACTGTCGGACGAGCTCGAATCGATCGCCTACAGCGATTTCGGCGGCAGCCTGAAGGGTCCGTTCACCGCGCACCCGCATGAAGACCGGCGCACCGGCGAACTCCACGCGATCACCTATGATGGCATGACGCAGGACAGGGTCTGGCACGTCGTGGTCGGCACCGACGGCACGGTGCGGCGGGAGCAGCCGATCGCGGTCACGCATGGCCCGTCGATCCACGACTCCACGATCACCGATCGCTACGTGCTGGTGTTCGACCTGCCCGTGACCTTCTCGATGAAGACGCTGATCGGCGGCGCGAACTTCCCCTATCGCTGGAACCCCGAGCATCAGGCGCGCGTCGGCCTGCTGCCGCGCGAGGGCGGCAGCGACGACGTGATCTGGTGCGATGTCGAGCCCTGCTACGTCTTCCACGTTGCCAACTCGTTCGACCGTGCCGACGGCAAGGTCGTGGTCGACGTCGACGTCTACGATACGATGTTCGACGGCGACGGAGAGGGCCCGAGCGGCAAGCCGCGCGGCTTCGAACGCTGGGTAATCGATCCGGTGGCGCGGACCGTCGACCGCCAGACGATCGATGCCGCGCCGCAGGAATTCCCGCGGCCCGACGAGCGCTTCTTCGGACAGGACTATCGCTATGCCTGGGCGATCGGGCTGCCCGAGGCCGAGACCACTTTCCTCGGCGAGCAGCCGCTCTACCGCCATGACCTCCAGACCGGCGAACGCACTGCGCACGATTTCGGCCCGGGCAAGGTCCCCGGCGAGTTCGTCTTCGTGCCGCGCGGCGCCGACGCGCCCGAGGGCGAGGGCTGGGTCATGGGCTATGTCATCGACACGGTCAACGAGACCACCGACCTGGTGATCCTCAACGCCGGTGACATGGCGGCCGAACCCGTGGCTCGCGTGCATATCCCGCACCGCGTGCCGCCGGGGTTCCATGGCAACTGGCTGGCGGATTGATCGCGTTGCGAGTGGGGCAGGGGTTAGGTCTTGTCCCACTCCACATGCAGCGCCTGCAGGCCGTGGAGCATGTAGGTCGGCTCGTAGGCATAGCGCCGCGCATCGGCCGGGCCGTGTTGTGCCTCGGCAATGCGGATGTCCGAGGTGCGCGAGAGGAACTGCTCGAGCGCCACGCGCACTTCCATCCGCGCCAGCGGCGCGCCGATGCAGCCGTGCGAGCCGCGGCTGAAGGCGATGTGGTCGCGCACGCCGGGGCGATCGTAGTCGAAGGTGTCGGGATCGGCGAAGCGGCGCGGATCGCGGTTGGCGCCGCCCGAGCAGACCGTGACGATCGATCCCGCCGGGATATCGACCCCGCCGACCACGCCGTCCCTGATCGCAAGCCGCGACATCGTCTTGACCGGCGGCTGCGTGCGCAGCACCTCCTCGATGAATTCGGGGATTCGGTGCGGCTCCGACCGCAGCTTGGCCTGGACCTCGGGCATGTCGCCGAGCGTGCGGAAAGCGAAGGCGACGAGACGGGCCGAGGTGTCCTGGCCGGCGCCGAACAGGAAGCAGGCGAGTTGCGCCTTGACGTGCAGCCCCGGATCGCCGCCGTCCTTGAACTTCGCCTGGACAAGGTCGGTCAGCATGTCGTCGCGCGGATTATCGAGGCGTTCGGTCAGGTAGCCGAGGAAGCGCGCGTGGAGGTGGAGCAGCGGGTCGGCGCCGACCTTGAAGCCCTCGTCACCGCCGAGCTGCGTCGGATCGGGGCCCATGGCTTCGAGCAGCGCCGGGCGGTCCTCCTCGGGCACGCCGAGCAGGTCGGCGATCACCAGGGTCGAGAGCGCGTGCGCGAAGTCCTTGGTGATCTCGCAGCCGCCCCGATCGATCAGCCCGTCGACCAGGCGGATGACGAGGCCGCCGACGTAGTCCTCGTTGGCCTTGAGCCGCTTGTGCGTCAGCAGGGCCTGGAGCAGCGCGCGGTGCTGGGTGTGGTGCGTGCCGTCGAAGGTGGCGAGATGGTCGGTCCAGGGCATCTCATGGCGATGCTCGGCGAGCTGTGCCGCGACATCGCCGTTCGGCGTGAAGGGCAGGGGCGGCAGCGGGCCCGTGACGGCCACGGCCGAGGAGAACACCTCACCCTGCTGGTTGTAGACTTCGACCGCCTCGTCGTAGCCGGTAACCATGAAGACGTTCTGGAATTTCTCCTGCATCACCGGACAGGCCGATCGCAGGGAGGCAAGATAGCTCGGCAAGTCCTGGGCGATTTCCCCGTCGCTGAAGAAGTCGGTTTCCCGGAAATCTACCATTTCGTCTCTCCCGTGATTCTTGTTCGCCATATTGTTAGCACGGTCGAGGGCGGAAACAACGGGCACTGGCATCCGGCGCCCCAGGCTCTATAGGCACGGGCGATGACCCGTTTCGCCTTCACCATCCACGCCACCGAGGGCAAGGCCCGCACCGGCACGATCCAGATGCGCCGCGGCGAGATCCGCACCCCGGCCTTCATGCCCGTTGGCACCGCCGCGACGGTCAAGGCGATGAAGCCCGAGGCCGTGCGCGCGACCGGCGCCGACATCATCCTGGGCAACACCTATCACCTGATGCTGCGCCCCGGTGCCGAACGCGTCGCGCGCCTGGGCGGGCTGCACAAGTTCATGAACTGGTCGCGGCCGATCCTCACCGACAGCGGCGGCTATCAGGTGATGAGCCTGTCCGACCTGCGCAAGATCACCGAGGAGGGCGTGACCTTCGCCAGCCACATCGACGGCTCGCGCCACCATCTGACCCCCGAGCGCTCGATGGAGATCCAGCGGCTGCTCGGCTCGGACATCGTCATGGCCTTCGACGAATGCCCGCGCGCCGACCAGGATCGCGACGTCATCGCGCGATCGATGGCAATGTCGATGCGCTGGGCCAAGCGCAGCCGCGACGCTTTCGACGCTGGCGGCGAACACGCCGAGGGTGCCGCGCTGTTCGGTATCCAGCAGGGCGCGCTCGACGAGAGCCTGCGCCGGGAAAGCGCCGACGCGCTGCGCGATATCGGCTTCGACGGCTATGCCATCGGCGGGCTCGCCGTGGGCGAAGGGCAGGAGGCGATGTTCGCCACGCTCGATTTTGCGCCAGGCCAGTTGCCCGAAGACCGCCCGCGCTATCTGATGGGCGTGGGCAAGCCCGACGATCTCGTCGGCGCGGTCGAGCGCGGGGTCGACATGTTCGACTGCGTGCTGCCGAGCCGCTCTGGCCGTAATGGCCAGGCCTTCACCTGGACCGGGCCGCTCAACCTGCGCAACGCCAGGCACGCCGAGGATACCGGGCCGCTCGATCCGCGCTGCACTTGCCCGACTTGCGGCACCTATTCGCGCGCCTATCTCCATCACCTGATTAAGGCCGGCGAGATCCTGGGTGCGGTGCTGATGACCGAGCACAATATCAGCTTCTACCAGCAGCTTATGCAGGCCATGCGCGACGCGATCGGGGCGGGGCGCTTCGCCGCATTCGCCGCCGATTTCCGCCGCGACTATCTCGGCCGTTGAAGGGATTTGGAACGATGATCGCACGCAAGAACCCCCTGCGGATCGCCGCACTGTCGCTGGCCCTGGCGCCGCTCGTGCCGATTTATGCGCAGTCCGCGCCGGCCGCCAAGTCCGTGGTTTCCAGCGCGCCGCCGGCCTGGACCGTCACCTCTGACACCGCGCGCGGCGCGGTCGGCATCATGGCCTCGTCGAAGGGCGGCACCGTGCAATTCCTCGGCGGCTGCAGCAAAGGCGGCGAACCGGGCCTGACCGGCGCCTTCTCAAGCTATCAGGGCACGGGCCTGCGCACCGACGGCCAGGTAGAGCGCGTGGCCTTCTATGCCCGTGGCGAGGACTGGCAGGACGCTTTCTCGGTGCGGCTGCGCTATCTGTCGGGCAGCCGTTCGTGGGAGATCGCCCAACCGCTTTCGCCGGTGTTCTTCAGTTCGTTCTCGCGCGGTGCCACGCTGGCCGTGGTCAACAGCCGCAACGAGGAAATCTTCACGTTCGACCTCACCGGGTCGACCGCGGCGGTGAAGGCGATGCGCACGGTCTGCGCTATTCCCGTCCAATAGGAACGTCGTTGATCGGTTCGGCTAAAACGGGTTCAATGCGGCCTCGATGCCGAACAGCTTCCAACAGGGCCTGATCTTCGTCGTGGGCGTGCTCGCGCCGCTCGCGTTGCCGCTGTTGTTCTTCGGCGTGCTCGAACGTCTGGCCGGCAGGTCCGCTCAAGTCGGCGCGGGGCTGGTGGCTGAACCTGCGGCTGATGGTTGTCTATCTGGCGGTGCCGACCGTGCTGGCCGTGGCGATCAAGTTCTTCGTTGCCGAGGCCGGCGCGCTGAGCGGCGGCGGCTTGATCGATCTTCTGCCGTGGATTTCGATTTCGGGCACTGTCGGCGTGATCGTCGGATGCCTACTCTACCTGCTGGTCTGGGACTTCTTCTACTATTGGTTGCACCGCGCGCAGCATCGGTTCTCTGCGCTCTGGCGGATGCATAGCCTGCACCATATGGACGAGACGCTCGGCGTCTCGGCCAACATGCGCGTGCACTGGCTCGAAGAGATCGGCCGGACCGCGGTTATGTTCGTACCGATGGCCTTCCTGTTCAATCTGCCCGTCGCGACCGGCGTCACCGCCATCGTGCTGACCTTCTGGGGCGCCTTCATCCATTCGAACCTGCGACTGCACCTGGGCCCGCTGAGCCCGGTCATTGCCGGACCGCAGGTTCATCGCGTTCACCACAGCCGACTCGACGAGCATCACGACCGCAATTTCGCGGCCTTCTTTCCGGTCTGGGACTACCTCTTCGGCACGTATCACCACCCCGCGCGCACCGAATTTCCGCCCACGGGACTTGAGGGAATGGAGGAGGTCGGTTCGGTCTGGGAAGCAGTGGTCTACCCCTTCCGGGGCGCGACGTTCAGGCGCGAAGCGGATTGACGCCGGGCGGTCGACTCAGGCCGGCTGAACCTCGAGCTTGGTACCGCGATAGGCGAAGAATCGTCCCGAGCGCATCTCCATGAAGCCTGCGCCGATCTGGGCGGCGAAGCGCTGGGCGGTTGCGAGATCGGGGTACCATTTGCCGCGGCGGTGCGGGGTCACAAAGCGATAGCGTTTCATACGTCCCGGATAATGCCGCCGAGGATGCGAAGTTCCCAGCAGCATGCTGTTTTCAGCAGGAAAAACGCGACGAGTGGCGCGCTGCAACTGTGCAGCAAAGCGCGGGCAAGAGACGGGCAAAATTAGGGCAGAAAAAAGGCGGCCACAAGAGCCGCCTTCGTTCGATTCGCAGGTGCGAAAAGCTGGATCAGCGCGAGTAGAACTCGACGACCAGGTTCGGTTCCATGCGGACCGGATAGGGCACCTCGTCGAGCGTCGGGACGCGGACGAAAGTGATCTTGTCGGTGCCGTCGGGCGCGACGTAGTCGGGAACTTCACGCTCGGGCAGCGTCAGCGCTTCGGCGATAAGCGCCATTTCCTTGGCCTTGTTGCCCAGGCTGATGATGTCGCCCGGACGCACGCGACGCGAAGCGATGTTGCACTTCACGCCATTGACGCGGATGTGGCCGTGCGAAACGATCTGGCGCGCGGAGAAGATGGTCGGCGCGAACTTGGCGCGATAGACGATCATGTCCAGGCGCTGCTCGAGCAGGCCGATCAGGTTCTGGCCGGTGTCGCCCTTCATGCGCGCGGCTTCCTGATAGGTCGCCTTGAACTGCTTTTCGGTGACGTCGCCGTAGTAGCCCTTGAGCTTCTGCTTGGCGCGGAGCTGGATGCCGTAGTCCGAGACCTTGCTCTTGCGGCGCTGGCCGTGCTGACCGGGACCGTAGCTGCGGCGGTTGACCGAGCTCTTGGGACGGCCCCAGATGTTCTCGCCCATGCGGCGATCGAGCTTGTACTTCGACGAATTGCGCTTCGACATGCGCCTTCACTCCATTTGCTGCACCGGCGACGATCGCCCGCGCTAAGACCCCGGAACCGCACCATCCGGCCTGAAACCGGATGCGGCCGCTGCTTCACCGGGGGTGCAGGGCCAATTGCGAAGGCGCGCCCATGACGGGTGCATGACGGAAAGTCAAGGCCGCGGGGTGGTCTTGCGCGAAAGAAGCGCGCTCAACCGCCGTCGGGACTGCGGCGCAGGTCCTGCACCCGGCGGATCGCATCCTGGTCATCGCGGTTGTTGCCGTCCCACTGCGCCCGCGTGCGGCAGACCTTGGGGCCGGGAAGGCGCGAACCGACCACCACCTGGCGGCGACATATGAGCTTGTCATCGACGGCTTCAGGTGCACCCGGCGTGGCGCTGGGCGTGGGGCCGGGTTCTGCGGCGAAGGCGGGGACTGCCGTGAGCAGCAATCCCCCAAGGATCGGCAATGTTGCTTTCATGGATGTAAATTGCTGTCCGCGCGCGCGTTTTGCAAGCGTCTAGCGCTTGCGCCCGGGCTCGCGCTCGAGCTGGCTGAGCACGCCTCGCAGGGTGCGCACCTCGAGATGGTTCCAGCCTGGCTTGGTCAGCAGGTTGCGCAAGGTCCGCCGGCTCGACGCGGCGCGGCTTTCGGGGAAGAAGTATTCGCGCGGTTCGAGCAGCGCCTCGAAGTGGCCGATCAGGCCTTCGAGCTCGTCCTGCGGTGCGGGGGGCAGGATTTCCTCCACGGTCGGCTGTTCGAGGCTGGCGTGCTTCGACCATTCGTAGGCGCAGAGGATCACCGCCTGTGCCAGGTTCAGCGAGCCGAATTCGGGATTGATCGGCACGGTGACGATTGCGCGGGCCAGGGCGACGTCCTCGGTTTCGAGCCCCGAGCGTTCGGGGCCGAAGACGAAGGCCGAGCGGCCGACGGCGCCGTGGATGTCGCGCGCCGCCTCTTCGGGCGTCAGAACGGGCTTGGTGACGCCGCGCTTGCGCACGGTCGTGGCATAAACGTGGGCGCAGTCGGAAACGGCCTCGGCAAGCGTCTCGAAGACCTGGGCCTTTTCGAGCACGATATCGGCGCCCGCCGCGGCCGGGCCGGCGCTGGGATTGGGCCAACCGTCGCGCGGGGCGACGAGGCGCATTTCGGCGAGTCCGAAGTTGAGCATAGCGCGCGCGGCCTTGCCGATGTTCTCGCCGAGCTGGGGCCGGACGAGGACGATCAGCGGCTTCTTGTCAGTTTCCGCCGACATCGCGCCCACCAACTTGCTGCACCGCGCTGGCGAATTCCTCGAAATCCTTCGCCTCGCTGAAATCGCGATAGACGCTGGCGAAGCGGATATAGGCGACGCTGTCGAGCTGGCGCAGCCCGTCCATCACCATGCCGCCGATGGCCTGCGAGCGGATCTCGCTCTCGCCCGTGGTCTCGATCTGGCGCTGTATGCCCGAGACGAGCTGGTCGATCCGTTCCTGCGCGACGCCGCGCTTGCGGCAGGCGAGGGTGACCGACTGCTCGATCTTCGAGCGCACGAAAGGTTCACGCGAATCGTCGCTCTTCACGACGGTGATCTCGCGCAGCTGGATGCGCTCGAACGTCGTGAACCTCGCTCCGCAGCCCTCGCACTGCCGCCGGCGACGGATCGCGGCCCCGTCTTCGGTGGGCCGCGAATCCTTCACCTGGCTGTTGTCATGGGCGCAGAACGGGCAACGCAAAGGTCAGAGACCTTGGTAGATCGGGAAGCGGGCGCAGAGTTCCTCGACGCGCGCCTTCACGCTCGCCTCGACCTGAGCGTCGCCCTCTTCACCGTTCTTGCGCAGGCCTTCGACCACTTCGGCAATCAGCTTGCCGATCTGGGTGAACTCGGCCTCCCCGAAACCGCGCGTCGTACCCGCGGGGGTGCCGAGGCGAATGCCCGAGGTGACGAAGGGCTTTTCCGGGTCGTTGGGAATACCGTTCTTGTTGCAGGTGATCGCGGCGCGATCGAGCGCCTTCTCGGCGTGCTTGCCCTTGGCATTGTAGGGACGCAGGTCGACGAGCATCAGGTGATTGTCGGTACCGCCCGAGACGATGTCGAGACCCTGCTCCTGGAGCGAAGCCGCGAGCGCCTTGGCGTTGGCTTTCACCTGCCTTGCATAGGCCTTGAACGAGGGTTGCAGTGCCTCCGCGAAGGCAACCGCCTTGGCGGCGATGATGTGCATCAGCGGGCCGCCCTGGAGGCCGGGGAAGATCGCCGAATTGATCTTCTTGGCGATCGCCTCGTCGTTCGAGAGGATGATGCCCGAACGCGGACCGCGCAGCGACTTGTGCGTCGTGGTCGTGGTGACGTGGGCATGCGGGATCGGCGAGGGGTGCTCGCCGCCGGCGACGAGGCCCGAGAAGTGCGACATGTCGGCCAGCAGGAAAGCGCCGACTTCATCGGCGATCTCGCGGAAGCGCTTGAAGTCCCACTCGCGCGAATAGGCGGTGCCGCCCGAGATGATCAGCTTGGGCTTGGTCTCGCGCGCGATGCGGGCGACCTCGTCCATGTCGATGCGGTGATCGTCGTCACGCACGGTGTAGGGCACGGGGTTGAACCACTTGCCGCTCATGTTGACCGGCGAGCCGTGGGTCAGGTGACCGCCGGCGTTGAGGTCGAGGCCCATGAAGGTGTCGCCCGGCTGCAGCAGCGCCAGGAACACGGCCTGGTTCATCTGGCTGCCCGAATTGGGCTGGACGTTGGCGAACTGCGCGCCGAACAGCTGCTTCGCGCGGTCGATCGCGATCTGCTCGATCTCGTCGACATATTCGCAGCCGCCGTAATAGCGCTTGCCCGGATAGCCCTCGGCATACTTGTTGGTCAGGATCGAGCCGGCGGCCTGGAGCACGGCCTTCGAGCAAATGTTCTCGGAGGCGATCAGCTCGATCTTGTCGCGCTGACGATCGAGTTCCTTGCCGATCCAGCCTGCGATCTCGGGATCGCTCTGGGCCAGGTCCTGGGTGAAAAAGCCTTCGGGGCGGATGTCGGTCATGCGGTCCTGCCTGTTCAGATCGAGGGGTTGGTGAGCTTTTCGACGCGGCCGGTGTGGCGGCCGCCGCCGAATTCGGTCGAAAGGAAAGCGTCGAGACAGGCCTTGGCCATGTCGATGCCGGTCAGCCGCGCACCCATGGCGATGGCATTGGCGTTGTTGTGCTCGCGCGCCAGCGCGGCCGAGAGCGGCTCGGAAACGAGCGCGCAGCGCAGCGCCGGATTGCGGTTGACCGCGATCGAGATGCCGATGCCCGAACCGCAGAGCGCGACGCCGTACTGCGCCGTGCCGTCGGCCACGACCGAAGCCAGCTTGTAGCCGTAGTCGGGATAGTCGACGCGGTCGGCGGTCTCGGGACCGAGGTCGGCGACCTCGTGGCCCAGGCTGATCAGATAGTCGCGCAGTTCGGCTTTGAGGTCGACGGCGGCGTGATCGGAAGCGATGGCGATGCGCATGGAAACTATCCGCTGAAGGAAGAGGAATCGATGAAGCCGCCCCTTAGGCGCGAGGGCGCGCCAAGGCCAGCCCGGGGAGGCGCTGAGATAGAGATGACACAAAAGACGGACACGGCACTTCCCCGAAGAAACAGAGAGTGCCCAGACGAGCGGCAAGCCAGGATCGCGCTCCACGGCGGTGCTCCGCCTGTCTCGTCAGTTACGCGATGGCGGCGATCTAGGCGTGACCGTCCGATTTGTAAAGATCAGGGCTGGGGAACGCCCGCTTTCGCCTGTTCGGCCATCTTGCGGGCGACCTCAGGGTGTTTCTGCAGATAGGCCATGATCGCCGCCCGCAGATCGTTCTGGCTGGCCAGGCTCGCGGCCTGTGCCTCGGCGAAATAGGTGCGATTGGCCGCCGCTACGGCGGGATCGGCCATCAGCGCTGTGCTACGCGAGAAGTATTGGCGACCGGCCGGGGTCTTGGCGAAGCGAGAGACTTCGATGAGTTCGGCAACCGAGAATTCGCGGGCGTAGGCCTGGATCATCGCCTCCATCAGCACCGGCAGATATCGCTGTGTGACCGGATCAATACGTTCGATCACCTTGGTCAGATGGGCATCGACGATCTGACGAAGCCCGGCGTCGGTGAATTGGTCGGCCATGGCGCTGCGCATCTGATCCGTCATGGCCCGGGTCATCTCGGCCATCACCGTGGACTGGCGATCGGGCGGCATGATCGTCTCAACGATCTCGCGAGCATGGGCGATCGCGGTCGGATCGGGCGTCGCGGCCGGTTCGGCGGCCAAAGGATTGGCTATGAACAGGGCGGGCGCGGTGACCAGAGCGAGAGCGAACTTCTTCATGATCGGGCGGAATGCCAGTTCGCCCTTACGACGTCCATCGGCAGCGGCCACAAAACGAGAGAGCCCCGTCGCATCTCTGCGGCGGGGCTCCGTCCAGGCGACCTCCTTGCGGAGCCTGCCTTTCTCGTGATTTCCATTCTCTGACCAATGATGAAACGTCGGATGCGCTCGAACGGTTCCCGCTGGTCTGGAAAAATTACTGGTCGAGGAACGACCGCATTTTGCGCGACCGGCTCGGGTGCTTGAGCTTGCGCAGCGCCTTGGCCTCGATCTGGCGGATGCGTTCGCGCGTGACCGAGAACTGCTGGCCGACTTCCTCGAGCGTGTGGTCGGTGTTCATGCCGATGCCGAAGCGCATGCGCAGCACGCGTTCCTCGCGCGGGGTCAGCGAAGCCAGGACGCGGGTGACCGTTTCCTTGAGGTTCGCCTGGATCGCCGCGTCGACCGGGATGATCGCGTTCTTGTCCTCGATGAAATCGCCGAGGTGCGAATCCTCCTCGTCGCCGATCGGCGTTTCGAGGCTGATCGGCTCCTTGGCGATTTTCATCACCTTGCGAACCTTCTCGAGCGGCATCGACAGACGCTCGGCCATTTCCTCGGGCGTGGGCTCGCGGCCCTGCTCGTGGAGGAACTGGCGGCTCGTGCGGACCAGCTTGTTGATCGTCTCGATCATGTGGACCGGGATACGGATCGTGCGCGCCTGATCGGCGATCGAGCGGGTGATCGCCTGACGGATCCACCAGGTCGCATAGGTCGAGAACTTGTAGCCGCGGCGGTACTCGAACTTGTCGACCGCCTTCATCAGGCCGATGTTGCCCTCCTGGATGAGATCCAGGAACTGCAGGCCGCGGTTCGTGTACTTCTTGGCGATCGAGATCACGAGACGCAGGTTGGCCTCGACCATCTCCTTCTTCGCGATACGCGCCTCGCGCTCGCCCTTCTGCACCATGTTGACGATGCGACGGAACTCGGGGAGCGACATGCCCGTGGCCGAGGCGATGTCCGACACTTCCGAGCGGATGCGCTCGACCGGATCGGCCTCGTTCTCGGCGAAGGCGTTCCACTTCTTGTCCTTCTTGGACATGTCCTTGAGCCAGTTGTCATCGAGCTCGCGCCCGATGTAGCTGTCGAGGAAGTCCTTGCGGTTGACCTTGTGGCGTTCGGCTAGGCGCAGCATCTGGCCGCCGAGCGCGGTCAGGCGCCGGTTGAAGGCATAGAGGTTGTCGACCAGGAACTCGATCTTGGTCGCGTGGAACTGCACGGACTCGACCTGCGCGGTGAGGTCCTCGCGCAGCTGCTGGTACTGCTTTTCCTTGGCCGCGGGGAAATCGTTGCCCAGGCCCATCGCGTCGAGGCGATCGCCCTGGATCTTCTCGAACTTGCGAAACAGGTCGGTGATGTTGGCGAACTTCTCGAGCGCTTCGGGCTTGAGCTGTGCTTCCATCTGCGCGAGGCTGAGGGTGTTGTCCTCTTCCTCTTCCTCGACGGGACGACGCGCACGGCGCTCGATGCCGTCCTCGTCCTCTTCGCCGTCGGTGGCTTCCTCTTCCTCGGGCTCTTCCTCTTCCTTGTAGGAAGGGCCGGCCGTGGCTTCGCTGATCTCGCCGTTGTCTTCCTCGCCGTCCTCGGTGAGGTTCTCGGGCTTGGGCTCCTTCGAGAGCATGGCGTCGAGATCGAGGATCTCGCGCAGTTGCATCTCGCCGTTGTTGAGCGCCTCGGACCACTGGATGATCGCGTGGAAGGTGATCGGGCTCTCGCAGAGGCCCAGGATCATCGTGTCGCGACCCGATTCGATGCGCTTGGCGATGGCGATCTCGCCTTCGCGGCTGAGCAGCTCGACCGCGCCCATCTCGCGCAGATACATGCGCACCGGATCGTCGGTGCGCTCGATCGTCTCTTTTTTCTTCTCGAGCGCTGGACGCTCGGACATGCCGTCGCTGTCTTCGGCTTCCTCGTCCTGCTGCTTGTCCTCGGGATCGACCGCGTCCTCGTCGCTCTCGACGATGTTCACGCCCATCTCGTTCAGCGCCGAGGTGATGTCCTCGATCTGATCCGAGGACATATCCTGCGGCAGCGCTTCGTTGAGTTCGTCGTAAGTAATGATGCCGCGTCGCTTGGCGCGCGCGATCAACTTCTTGATCGAGGCATCGTTGAGATCGATCAGGGGAGCGTCGCCGCCGTCACCCTTGTCGCCCTGCATGTCTTCGTTTTGATCGAGATCCATCATTCCGCCATGGTTTTAGAGGCATCGCCCGAAGGCAAAGCCGCACGCGCGCTCGCCATTTGCCCGAGACGCGACTCAAATTCCAGTTTTCTCTTCAGCAAACGTTGCTGCTCGGCATAGGCCTCATCGGTAAACTCGCGATTTAACCGCTCGGTCGCATCCATTAGCGCGGTTTCCAGCGCCGGACGCTCGACCAGCAGTTCGATAGCCTGGGCCATTTCTGCGCAGGCCTGTGCCGGTGTCGCATCGAGGCTCAGGAAACCAAAACGCATGCCGCCATAGTCCATCGAGGAGGGCATCGCTTGTCCTTGCCGTACCAATATGGTGGCAAGCATATCGCTTTCAAGCGCTTGGCCGTGATCGCTGGCATCGAGCAGCAGGTCGAAGCGCGGATCGAGCCCCGGGCAGCGGGCAAGCGCCTCGGCATGTCGCGCAATTTCGCCGGGGAAGCGGATGAGGCCGACGAGGATCGCCGCCGACAGCGCGTCGCGCGCGCCGCCGCTCGTCGCATGACGCAGTCGCGCCGCGTTGCCGCTCGGCGAAGGGCCGGCGAAGGGCGAGCGGTTCTTGTCCCGCCACTTGCCTGAGTCGCGGCGCTGGCCTTGGCCATTGCTCTGCCAGGATCCCTGATCGCGAGGCTGGCGGGGCGGATAGGCGAACTCGGAGAAGCGATCCATCAGTTCGCGCTTGTAGAGCCCACGGATGTCCTGATCGGCGATCGTCTCGACATGCGCGAGCAGACGCGCCTTGAGCCCGGCCTTGTCCTCGGGAGTGTTGAGCGGGACCGAGTCGCGTTCGTGCTCCCACAGAGTATCGAGCAGGCTCTGCGCCTTGCTCAGAACGTCCTCCATCGCGCGCGGGCCGTCGCGCTTGATCAGGTCGTCGGGGTCGAGCCCCGAAGGCATCCGGACGATCCGCAACGAATGGGCGGGGCGCAGCAAGGGCAGGGCGCGAGTCACCGCGCGCATCGCCGCGCGCTGGCCGGCGGCATCGCCGTCGAAGCAGAGAATCGGCGTCTCGACGAGCCGCCAGAGCATCTCGATCTGCCGCTCGGTCAGCGCCGTACCCAAGGGCGCGACGCTCTCATGGAAGCCCGCGGCCGAAAGCGCGACGACGTCCATGTAGCCCTCGACCACGATCACCCGTCCAGTCTGGCGCGAGGCGGGGCTGGCGCGGTGCAGGTTGTAGAGCGTGCGACCTTTGTCGAAGAGCGGGGTGTCGGGTGAATTCAGGTACTTGGGCGCATCCTTTTTGTCCTTGTCGAGGATGCGACCACCGAAGGCGATGACGCGCCCGCGCGCGTCCTCGATCGGCAGCATCAGGCGGCCGCGGAAACGGTCGTAGGGCTCCTTGTCGTCGACCGCGATGCGCAGGCCGGCCTCGATCAGCTTGGCCTCTGGAAATTGGCTCAGCGCACCCTTGAGTGCCTGACGAGCTTCGGGCGCATAGCCGAAACCGAAGCGCTGGAGCGTATGCGCGTCGAACCCGCGTGTGGCGAGATAGGCGCGCGCCTTCGTGCCTTCGGAGGCCGCCAGGCTCTCGACG
Organism: Novosphingobium anseongense; assembly: GCF_037482895.1. NCBI lineage: Bacteria > Pseudomonadati > Pseudomonadota > Alphaproteobacteria > Sphingomonadales > Sphingomonadaceae > Novosphingobium > Novosphingobium anseongense. Next base: position 835,070 of record NZ_JBBHJZ010000001.1, read on the forward strand.
AACCACGCCTGCGTCGCTGCCATGACGTCGTGCAGCGAATCGCGCTGTTCGGCCTGTTTGGCCATGCGCGGATCGGGTGCGGGCACGTCGATGCCGGCCTCAGCCGCGAGTTCCTTGACCGCGTCCATGAAGGACAGGCCGCGCTGGTCGGTCATCCAGCGGATGGCATCGCCGTGCACGCCGCAGCCGAAGCAGTGGTAGAAACCCTTCTCGTCGTTGACGTAGAAACTAGGGCTCTTCTCGTTGTGGAACGGGCAGCAGGCCTTGAACTCGCGCCCCGCCTTGGTGAGCCGCGTCGTCCGCTGGACCACGCTCGAAAGCGTGATCCGCGAGCGCAGTTCATCAAGCCATTGGGGCGAGAGGCTCATGTCAGGCTAGCGCCTCCTTCACCCAACCGCTGGCCTTGCCCATGTCGAGCTCGCTCGCGTGGCGTGCCTTGAGCTCGGCCATGACCTTGCCCATGTCCTTTACGCCGGTGGCACCGAGTTCGGCCTTGATCGCTTCGATCGCCGCGCGCGTTTCTTCCTCGCTGAGCTGTTGCGGCAGAAAGGTCTCGATCACCTCGAGCTCGGCCTTCTCGACATCGGCGAGTTCCTGACGGCCACCCTGCTCATAGAGCGTGATCGATTCGCGGCGTTGCTTGACCATTTTCTGCAGGACTTCGACGACGAGCACGTCGTCGTCGGGCGTCTGCGTGGCGGTGCGCAGTTCGATATCGCGGTCCTTGAGCTTGGCAAGGATGAGGCGGACGGCGGCAAGGCGGCCCTTGTCGCCCGATTTCATGGCAGAGACCTGCGCGGCCTTGATCGAGTCGCGGAGCATTTTTCTTGGATTCCCGTGAATTGCCGCACTCGGCGGCGGAACGGTCCATCTTAGGGAGGGATTTGATCTTTTCCTAGGTTGACGGAACAGGCCTCGGGGTCTAGCCGCCGCCCCTTAGCACCTATCGCCGGAAACCCTTAAACGGAGCGCCCCTATCATGGCCGACGCCGCCCTTTCGCACGCGCCACAACCCAAAGGCGCAACCGGCGTTCTGGTCCTCGCCGATGGCCAGGTCGCCTGGGGCCGGGGCTTCGGCGCCGTCGGCCAGTCGGTCGGCGAGGTCTGCTTCAACACGGCGATGACCGGCTATCAGGAGGTGATGACCGATCCCTCCTATGCCGCGCAGATCGTGACCTTCACCTTCCCGCACATCGGCAATGTCGGCGTCAACGACGAGGATCTCGAATCGCTGGTCGAGGGTGCGGTCGGCTGCGTCGTGCGCGAGGACGTCACCGCCCCGTCGAGCTTCCGCTCGCGCGGCGAGTTCGGCGACTGGCTCAAGGCCAAGGGCAAGATCGGTCTCGCCGGTATCGACACCCGCGCGCTGACTCGCCGCATCCGTCAGTCGGGCGCGCCCAACGCGGTGATCGCGCACGATCCCGCGGGCAATTTCGACATTCCCGCGCTGATCAAGCGCGCGCAGGACTGGCCGGGCCTCGAAGGCATGGACCTTGCCCGCGTCGTCTCGCGCGGCAAGTACGAGGGCTGGGAAGGCGGCATCTGGACCTTGGGCAAGGGCTATGCCCGTTCCCCGCGCGATGCCCGCCCGCACGTCGTCGCGATCGACTACGGCGCGAAGGACAACATCTTCCGCAATCTCGACAAGGCCGGCGCGCGCGTCACGGTCGTTCCGGCGCAGACCTCGCTCGAAGAAATCCTCGCGCTCGAACCCGCCGGCGTATTTCTGTCTAACGGCCCGGGTGACCCTGCGGCCACCGGCGCCTATGCCGTGCCGACGATCCAGGCTCTGCTCGATCGCGACATTCCGATCTTCGGCATTTGCCTAGGCCATCAGATGCTCGGCATCGCCGCCGGCGCGACCACGACCAAGATGCACCAGGGCCACCGCGGCGCGAACCATCCGGTCAAGCGGCTGTTCGACGGCGTGGTCGAGATCACCTCGATGAACCACGGCTTCGCGGTCGACAACACGCGCCTGCCCGACAACGTGATCGAGACCCACGTCTCGCTGTTCGACGGCTCGAACTGCGGCATCGCAGTGAAGGACAAGCTGGCCTTCGGCGTGCAGTATCACCCCGAAGCGAGCCCGGGGCCGCAGGACAGCTTCTACCTGTTCGAGCGGTTCGTCGGCATGCTGAAGCCCGAAACCACGCAGGCGTGAATTCCAGGAGGATATAAGACAATGAGCCTCACCGAACTCGAACAGCACGTCTACGCCTACTACGTCGCGACCGACGCGGCGCAGTTCAGCGCCGCGCCGCGGTTCTATCCGCATGGCGAACTGACCCTGATCTTCGCCGACAAGGTGCAGGTCGCGACGCGCAAGTTCGGCCGCCAGGTCCATTCGAAGTCGAAGGCGGCAGCGATCGTGCTGATCGACAAGCTGATCGAGGCCGGCGCTTATTCGACCAAGCAGAACGAGTTCGGCGGTTCGATGCATCAGTTCCAGGAACCCGCCTACAAGGCCTTTCTCAAGGCCGAGCAGGACAGCAATCCGATTCTCCAGCAGGCCAAGGCCGCGGGTCCCGAGTTCTGGGAAACCGCCTTCGCCAAGCTCACCGAACAGTAAGACTTAGGACAGCCATGCCCAAGCGCACCGACATCTCCTCGATCCTCGTCATCGGCGCGGGACCCATCGTCATCGGCCAGGCCTGCGAGTTCGACTATTCGGGCACCCAGGCGATCAAGGCGCTGAAGGAGGAGGGCTACCGTGTGGTCCTCGTCAACTCCAATCCCGCCACGATCATGACCGACCCCGACATGGCGGACGCGACCTATGTCGAGCCGATCACGCCGGAGATCGTGGCGCGCATCATCGAGAAGGAGCGCCCCGACGCGGTCCTGCCGACGATGGGTGGCCAAACTGCGCTGAATACCGCGCTCGCACTGTTCAACGACGGCACCCTGGAGAAGTACGGCGTCAAGATGATCGGCGCCGATGCCGATGCCATCGACAAGGCCGAGGATCGCCAGCGCTTCCGCGAGGCGATGGACAAGATCGGCCTCGAATCGGCGCGTTCGGGCGTCGCGCATACGGTCGACGAGGCCTTCGCCGTGCTCGAGCGTACGGGACTGCCCTCGATCATCCGTCCGAGCTTCACGCTCGGCGGCACCGGCGGCGGTGTCGCTTACAACAAGGCCGAGTTCGAGAAGATCGTCCGCTCGGGCCTCGACGCCTCGCCGACCACCGAAGTGCTGATCGAGGAAAGCCTGCTGGGCTGGAAAGAGTACGAGATGGAAGTCGTGCGCGATCGCGCCGACAACTGCATCATCATCTGCTCGATCGAGAACGTCGACCCGATGGGCGTCCACACCGGCGATTCGATCACCGTCGCCCCGGCGCTGACGCTGACCGACAAGGAATACCAGATCATGCGCAATGCATCGATCGCGGTCCTGCGGGAAATCGGTGTCGAAACAGGCGGTTCCAACGTGCAGTTCGCGGTGAATCCCGCTGATGGCCGCTTGATCGTCATCGAGATGAACCCCCGGGTGTCGCGCTCGTCGGCGCTGGCCTCGAAGGCAACGGGTTTCCCGATCGCACGCGTCGCCGCCAAGCTCGCGATCGGTTACACGCTCGATGAGCTGACCAACGAGATCACCGGGGCCACCCCGGCCAGCTTCGAGCCGTCGATCGACTACGTCGTCACCAAGATCCCGCGCTTCGCCTTCGAGAAGTTCAAAGGTGCCGAGCCGCTGCTCAGCACGGCTATGAAGTCCGTCGGCGAAGTCATGGCGATCGGCCGAAATCTGAAGGAATCGCTGCAGAAGGCGCTGCGTGGTCTCGAGACCGGTCTCGACGGCTTCAACCGCGTGATCGAGCTCGAAGGCGCGAGCCGCGATCAGATCACCGCGGCGCTCGCGCGCCAGACGCCCGATCGCCTGCTCGTCGTCGGTCAGGCCTTCCGTGAGGGCTTTTCGGTCGAGGACATCAACGCGATCACGCATTACGATCCCTGGTTCCTGCGGCACATCGAAGAGATCGTCGCCGAGGAGGCACGGATTTCCACCGAGGGCCTGCCGATCGATCCGGCCGAGATGCGCCGTCTCAAGGCCATGGGCTTCTCCGACAAGCGGCTCGCCAAGCTGGCCGTGCGTTCGGTCCATGTGGCTGGCGGCCTCGGCGAGACACGTGCGCGCAAGCACGGCCTGCTCCACGATGCCATCAAGGGCCTTGCCGGCGCCACGACCGAGCAGGAAGTGCGCGAACTGCGCAAGAAACTCGGCGTCCATCCCGTGTTCAAGCGGATCGATAGCTGCGCGGCCGAGTTCGAGGCGGTCACGCCCTACATGTATTCGACCTACGAGGCGCCGATGTTCGGCGAGCCCGAGGACGAGGCCATGCCCAGCGATCGCCGCAAGATCGTCATTCTCGGCGGCGGTCCCAACCGCATCGGCCAGGGCATCGAGTTCGACTATTGCTGCGTTCACGCCTGCTTCGCGCTGGCCGATGTCGGCTACGAGACGATCATGATCAACTGCAACCCGGAGACGGTGAGCACCGATTACGATACCTCGGACCGGCTCTACTTCGAGCCGCTGACGGCCGAGGACGTGCTCGAGATCCTGCGTGTCGAGCAGCAGAACGGCGAACTCGTCGGCGTCATCGTCCAGTTCGGCGGGCAGACGCCGCTCAAGCTGGCCCAGGCACTGGAAGACGAGGGCATTCCGATCCTCGGCACGTCGCCTGACGCGATCGATCTTGCCGAGGACCGCGAGCGCTTCGCGGCGCTCGTTGAGAAGCTCAAGCTCAAGCAGCCGGCCAACGGCATCGCCCGCAGCCGCGACGAGGCCGTCGCCGTGGCTGCGCGAATCGGTTATCCGGTGCTCATGCGGCCGAGCTATGTGCTCGGCGGCCGTGCGATGGAGATCGTCGATTCGGTCCAGCAACTCGACGACTACATCACCACGGCGGTTCAGGTCTCGGGAGACAGCCCCGTGCTGATCGACCAGTACCTGCGCGATGCCATCGAATGCGATGTCGATGCGCTTTGCGATGGTGACGAAGTCGTCGTCGCCGGTGTTCTGCAGCACATCGAGGAAGCGGGCATCCACTCGGGCGACAGCGCCTGCACCCTGCCGCCCTACAATCTTCCCGGCGAAATCGTCGAGGAGATGGAGCGTCAGGCCGAGGCTCTCGCGAAGGCCCTGGGCGTCAAGGGCCTGATGAACATCCAGTTCGCGGTGAAGGACGGCGAGGTCTACCTGATCGAGGTCAATCCGCGCGCCTCGCGCACCGTGCCTTTCGTCGCCAAGGCGATCGGTCAGCCCGTCGCCAAGATCGCCGCGCGCGTCATGGCCGGCGAGAAGCTCAACACCTTCCCACCGTTCAAGCGCGAGCTCGACTATATGGCGGTCAAGGAGGCGGTCTTCCCCTTCGCGCGCTTCCCCGGGGTCGATCCTGTGCTCTCGCCGGAGATGAAGTCCACTGGTGAAGTCATGGGAATCGATCGTGATTTTGCGACCGCTTTCGCCAAATCGCAGATCGGTGCGGGCACGATCCTGCCGCAGAGCGGCACGGCTTTCGTTTCGGTCAAGGACAGCGACAAGCCGGTGATCCTGCCGGCGGTGCGCAAGCTGATCGAGCTCGGCTTCACGATCATCGCCACGGGCGGCACGCAGCGCTACCTAGCCGACGCCGGTCTGCCGGTCGAACTGGTGAACAAGGTGGCCGAGGGCCGCCCGCATATCGTCGATCGCATCATCGACGGCGAAGTGACGCTGATCTTCAACACGACCGAAGGTTGGCAGAGCCACAAGGACTCGCAATCGATCCGTGCTTCGGCGCTGTCCGGCAAGGTGCCCTATTTCACCACGGCGGCAGCTTCGGTGGCCGCCGCGGAGGCGATAGCCGCGCTTCGCGGGAGCCAACTTGAAGTGCGTTCGTTGCAAGCCTATTATAGCTGATACAACAGGCTCTCCCGGACATCCGAATGGTCGGCCCGTTTCCCAGGTGGAACGGGACGGGAGAGCAGTCGCCAATGAGGGGGCGACCAGGAGGTAGAACGAATATGGCGAGTGTCGAGAAGCTGCCGATGCTGGCGGAAGGCTATGAGAAGCTGACTGCCGAGCTGAAAGCGCTGCGTGAGGAACGGCCTCGGATCGTGGACGCGATCGAGGAAGCGCGCGCCCACGGCGACCTTTCCGAGAATGCCGAATACCATGCCGCCAAGGAGCGTCAGGGCCAGGTTGAGGCGATGATCGGCGATCTCGAGGACAAGATCAGCCGTGCGAACATCATCGATCCGGCTACGCTTTCGGGTGATCGGATCATCTTCGGCGCAACGGTTACGCTGCTCGACGACGACGACAAGCCCGTGCGCTATCAGATCGTCGGCCCCTATGAGGCCGATGCCAAGATCGGTCGCATCAGCTATAATTCGCCGCTGGGCAAGGCCTTGATCGGCCGTAGGGTCGAAGATGAGGTGGAAGTTACCGTTCCGTCCGGCGACCGCTTTTACGTCGTGAACCAGATCGAGTTCATCTGACGCGAGGCAAGCTTCCTTCCCGCGCTGCGGGAAGGAAGGCGTGCTGGGAGCCCATGGGGCGCCCTTTGGTGCTTCAGGCCTCAGGCAGCTCGGGCTCGAGCAGCCGGTGCAGATGCACGATCACGTATTTCATTTCGGCATCGTCCACCGTGCTTTGTGCCTTGCCGCGCCAGGCATCCTCGGCCGAGGCAAAGTCCGGATAGACGCCAACAAGATCGAGATTATCGAGATTGACGAAGTCGAGGCCCTGCGGGTCGCTGACTCGACCTCCCATCACGAGATGAAGTTTCTGCATAGTCTATAGTCCTGGGGAAGGAAAAGAGGCCGTCCCTCTACTATTGTGCAGGTGCGAAGAGCAAGGGCTCAGCGGCGCAATTTTCCGGCGAGTTCGACGGCCTTGTGCAGCAACCGCTGCGCGGCATCGCTGGCCTGATCGACCGCATCCTCTGCGGGTGCCTTGAGCTTTCCGGCCTTGTCGGCAAGAGCCTCTCCCTGACGGCGCAGACCTTCGCCCGCATCTTCCGCGCGCTCGATCGCCTGACGGCCGAAGGCCACGCTCGCCGTGCCGGCCATTTCGGCAAGAGTCAGCGCATGGCGGGCCAGCTTACGCCCGCTGCCGCGCGACAGCAGTGCGCCTGCGACCAGACCTAGCGCCACGCCGCCGGCGACGATCAAACCGGGATGTTCGCGCGCAAAATCGACGACGGCTTTGCCCGCTTCCTCAGCCTTGGCCTTGGCCTCCGGCAGCTTCACGACATTGGATTCAGTCATCGTCGGCCTTCCTTTCGGTCTCGTCGTCATCGGCCCAGAGGCCGGCGACCAGGTTTATGATCGGGCCCCGCAGGAACCAAAGGATGATAGCCCCGATGGTTCCCGCGATGACGCCTTTGTTCTCGTTCGCCACTTCAGCGGCATCGGCCATCGCCTCGCTTGCGCGGTCGGCGATGCGGCCGCCGATGCTGCGCATGGCCAGGTCCTCTTGAACCTGCGCAAGCTGGTTCTGGAAGGCGCTATACGCGGCGTTGCGTTCGGCTTTCGCCTGTTCGAGCGGAAGGGCCATCATCCATCGCTCCGGTTCGACAATGTAGCGACCATCGAACGCCACTGACCGGCCGCGATCGCTGCGACAATTCCAGCAGCGATCAGCAATCCTGCAAATACCACAGCAGTCGCGCCAAGCGCGCCGATCAACGGGGTCAGCCCGAATACCAGTCCCACGGTCAGCGCGACCAGCGCGAAGAACGCCAGGACGAGCGCCAGCCCGCCCAGGAGTGCGATCCACTTGATTCGCCCAACCGCATAGCCCGCGCGCGCCTGTTGAAGTGCTGCCTCGGCCTGGGCGAAAGCCAGGCCGCGATCGACCAGCGTGCGCAGATCATCTTCGAGAGGTCTATGGCGAGCCGCCTCACCACCGGCGAGAGGCGGCTGCTCTTCTTCATTGCTCATCTAAAACGCCTCCGGGCGAAGGCGTTAGTCGTTTGATCCCCGCAGCAGACGTGCCAGCAGGAACCCGCCGACCGCAGCGATGCCGATGGCAAGTCCGGGGCTCTTGCGGACGAACTCCTTGGCCTCCTCGGCCAGTTCGTCGAGCTCCTTGGCGTCGAGACGGGCCGAAACGTCCTGCAAAGACTGCGCGGCCGAACGGGCATAGTCGCCATACTTGACGCCGACCTTCTCATCGATCAGCCCAGCGTTCTCCGTGACCAGCTTGCTGACCGCAGCAATGCCTTCGCTCGCCTTGGCCTTGCCTTCGTTGGCATAGGACGTGGCCTTTTCCTTGGCCTGCGCCGTCCATTCGCCGCTCGTGCTGGTAACCTTGTCGCGATAGAGATCCGCGCGCTCCTGAGCTTCCTTGCCGAGCGCCTGTGCACCAGCCTTGGCTTCTTCGATCGCCTTGGCGAAACGTTCCTTGGCCGGCTTCTCGCCCGTGCTGGTCGGGTTTGCGAGCGTTTCGTCCATGTCTTCCATCCTCCTTGCGGCGCCTGTCTGGCCGAAATCAGCAGCCAGAGTGATTCTGCGGTCTATGCGACCAATGTAACACAAGTCGCCCGACAAAGCTGCAACGCGGCTTGCCTGCCAAGGTTCCCCTGCTAAGGACCGCCGAAAGCCCTTCGCGGTGCGATTATCCAGGAGAACAAGCATGACCGCCATCATCGACATTCATGGCCGTGAGATCCTCGACAGCCGCGGCAACCCCACGGTCGAGGTCGATGTCCTGCTCGACGATGGCAGCTTCGGCCGCGCTGCTGTGCCTTCTGGCGCATCGACCGGTGCACACGAAGCGGTCGAACTGCGTGATGGGGACAAGTCGCGCTATCTGGGCAAGGGCGTGCTCAAGGCGGTCGACGCCGTCAACGGCGAGATCCGCGACACGCTGATCGGCCTCGACGGCGAGGACCAGCGCGACATCGACCTGACCATGATCGCGCTCGACGGCAGCGAGAACAAGAGCCGCCTCGGCGCCAATGCCATCCTCGGCACCAGCCTGGCGATTGCCAAAGCCGCCGCGAACGCTCGCGGCCTGCCGCTCTACGCCTATGTCGGCGGTGTTTCGGCCCACGTCCTGCCCGTGCCGATGATGAACATCATCAACGGCGGCGAGCACGCCGACAACCCGATCGATTTCCAGGAATTCATGGTCATGCCCGTCGGCGCGCCGACCCTGGCCGAAGCCGTCCGCTGGGGCGCCGAGATCTTCCACACGCTCAAGAAGGGCCTGCACGAGAAGGGCCTGTCGACCGCCGTGGGCGATGAGGGCGGCTTCGCCCCCAACATCGCCTCGACCCGCGCCGCGCTCGACTTCGTCGCCAGCTCGATCGAGAAGGCCGGCTTCAAGCTGGGCAGCGAGATCCAGCTCGCGCTCGACTGCGCCTCGACCGAGTTCTTCAAGAACGGCAAGTACGAGATCTCGGGCGAGGGCCTTTCGCTGAGCCCCGTCCAGTTCGCCGACTACCTCGCCGACCTCACCACCGCCTACCCGATCATCTCGATCGAGGACGGCATGGGTGAGGACGACTTCGAAGGCTGGAAGGCGCTGACCGACAAGATCGGCGGCAAGGTTCAGCTCGTCGGCGACGATCTGTTCGTCACCAATCCCAAGCGCCTGACCATGGGGATCGGCAAGGGCCTGGCCAACTCGCTGCTCGTCAAGGTCAACCAGATCGGTACGCTGACCGAGACGCTCGAGGCGGTCTCGATCGCGCAGCGCAACGGCTACACCGCGGTCATGTCGCACCGCTCGGGCGAAACCGAGGACTCGACGATCGCCGACCTGGCGGTCGCGACAAACTGCGGCCAGATCAAGACCGGCTCGCTCGCCCGCTCGGACCGGCTTGCCAAGTACAACCAGCTGATCCGCATCGAGGAAGAGCTGGGCGACGCGGCGGTCTATGCCGGCGAAGGCGCCTTCGGCCGTCTCAGCGCCTGATCGATCCGGAACGGTCCCGGTCGATTGCCGGGGCCGTCGCCGGAGCCTATATCGCGAAATCGCTTTTCTGGCGCAGCGGGTCTAACCGCGTCGCCAAGCATGGGATTTTGCCGATGATCGATAGGAAGCTGCTGGTCGCCCTGTTCCTGGGAGCGGCCTGCCCCGCGCTCGTTCCCGCTCTGGCTGACACGCCGGTCGAAAGGGTGAGAGCACCGGGCGCGTTGGGTATCGATCCAGGCATGATGGACCGGACGGTCAAACCGGGCAGCGACTTCAACCTCTTCGTCAACGGAACCTGGCTCAAGACCACCGAAATTCCTGCCGATCGATCGAGCGTTGGCGGGTTCTACATCGCCGACCACAAGACCGAGGGCCAGCTTGGCGAACTGATTGCCGGTATTCTGCGGTCGAACGCGCCGGCGAGCAGCGACGAAGGTCGCATCCGCGACTTCTACCGCGCCTACCTCGATACCGCCGCGATCGACGCCGCCGGTCTCAAGCCCGTGCAGCCAGATCTCGACCGCTTCGCCGCGATCCGCGACGTAAAGAGCCTGTCGCGCGTACTCGGCGAGCAAGTCCGCGCCGACGTCGATCCGCTCAATGCCACCGATTTCCAGACCGAGAACCTGTTCGGCCTGTTTGTGACGCAGTCGCTGCCAGGCACGGCGGTGATGCCCTACGTGCTCCAGGGCGGTCTCGGCATGCCCGAGCGCGAATACTACCTGTCCGACGATGCCAAGATGGTCGAGCTGCGCAGCAAGTACCACGCCTACATCGCCCAGCTTCTGACCGACGCAGGCATTGCCGACGCGCAGGGCAAGGCGCAGCGGATCTACGATCTCGAACTCAAGATCGCCGAGGCGCACCTGACGCGCGAACAGAGCGAGGATTTCCAGCACTCGGCTGCCGAATGGAAGCGTGCAGACTTCGCCGCCAAGGCTCCCGGCATAGACTGGCAGGCCTTCTTCACCGGCGCGCAGCTCGCCAATCAGCAGACCTTTGCCGCCTATCATGCCAGCGCGATCCCCAAGCTTTCGGCGCTCGTCGCGTCGCAGCCGCTCCAGGCCTGGAAGGACTGGCTGCTGTTCCACCAGCTCAACACCAACACCGACGTCCTGCCGAGCAAACTCGATGCCGACCGCTTCGCCTTCTACGGCACCGCGCTGTCCGGCACGACCGAGCAACGTCCGCGCGAAAAGCGCGCGATCGCTGCGGTCAACGGCGCCATCGGTGATGCGCTCGGCAAGCTCTACGTCGAGAAGTATTTCCCGGCTGCGGCGCGGGCGGAAGTCCAGGTCATGGTAGAGAACATCAAGACCGCGTTCGCCAAGCGGGTCGAGGCGATCGACTGGATGGCGCCTGCAACCAAGAAGGAAGCGATCGAGAAAGTTCGCACGATCGAGGTGGGCGTCGGCTATCCCGATACGTGGCAGGACTATTCGAGCCTGACGATCGGTGCGAAGACCGCTTATGCCAATCGCCAGGCGGCTTCGAAGCTCGGCTACCGCCAGCAGCTCGCCAAGATCGACAAGCCGCTCGACCGCCGCGAGTGGTGGATGAACGCTCAGCTCGTCAACGCGGTGAACCTTCCCGTGCAGAATGCGCTGAACTTCCCTGCGGCGATCCTGCAGCGGCCTTTCTTCGATCCCAACGCCGACGCCGCGTTCAACTATGGCGCAATCGGCGCGGTGATCGGCCATGAGATCAGCCACAGCTTCGACAACAACGGCGCAGCCTTCGACGCCAGCGGCAAGATGCGCAACTGGTGGACCGCATCCGACCTCAAGCGCTTCGACGACGCGGGCAAGGCGCTCGCCGATCAGTACGATACCTATGAGCCGTTTCCCGGCCTGCGGGTCAACGGCAAGCTGACCCTGGGCGAGAACATCGCCGACGTCGCCGGGCTTTCGGCCTCCTATGATGCCTATCGCGCTTCGCTGAAAGGCCGCGAAGCACCGGTGATCGACGGCTTCACTGGCGACCAGCGCTTCTTCATCGCCTATGGCCAATCATGGGCGACCAAAATGCGCGAAGCAGCATTGCGCGCGCGGATCGCCACAGATGGCCATGCGCCGGGGCAGTATCGCGTACTGACCGTGCGCAACCTCGATGCCTGGTACAATGCGTTCGACGTCAAGCCGGGCGACGCGCTCTACCTGTCGCCCGAAAAGCGCGTGCGAATCTGGTGAGCTAGGCCGAGACGGGGAGCGCGGCGTCGAGCCGCGCGACCTGTTCCGCGCTGAGTTCGAGGTTGGCCGCGCCGAGCAGGTCCGCCAATTGCTCCTTCTTCGTCGCGCTGACGATCGGGGCGGCGATGGCGGGCTGGGCGTTGAGCCACGCGAGTGCGATCTGCGCCAGGCTCGCGCCTGTCTCGGCCGCGACCGCGTCCATGACGGCCAGCACCTCGAACCCGCCATAGCCCGCGAACTTGCCGAGCGCATGGGCACGCGAAGAGCCAGCCCAGTCCTCGGGCTTGCGGAACTTGCCCGAGAGGAAGCCGGCGGCGAGCCCGTAGTAGGGCAGCACGGCGATGTCGCGATCGACGCAGAGATCCTGCAGCGGCCCCTGGTACTCGGCGCGGGAGACGAGATTGAATTCGGGCTGCAGCACGGTGAACGACGTCATGCCCATGCGATCGGCGAGCTTGGTCACGGCGCCCAGGCGCTCGACCGTGTAATTGGAAGCGCCGAGTTCGCGCGCCTTGCCGTTCTTGACGAGGTCGTCGTAGCCCGAGATCACTTCGTCGAGCGGCGTCGTCTTGTCGTCGCGGTGGGCATAGTAGAGATCGACATAGTCGGTCCGCAGGCGCTCGAGCGAGCCTTCGATCGCCGCCGCGACCTTCTCGGGCTTGAGCGAATAGGGCGGGCCGCCCATACCGGTCTTGGTGGCGATCAGCATGTCCTTGCGGACGCCGCGGCTCTCCATCCATTCGCCGATGATCGTCTCGGACTCGCCGCCCTTGTTGCCGGGGATCCAGGATGAATAACCCTCGGCGCTGTCGATCATGCGACCACCGGCCTCGTAGAAGGCGTCGAGGATCTCGAAGCTCTGGTCGCGGTCGAGCGTCCACCCGAAGACATTGCCGCCGAAGCAGAGCCGTATCCCGCCGATCGACGGGTGGGCTTCAGCCACCGAAGCGATCCTTGAGCGTGTGCAGGGCCAACGCGGCCTCGGCCGCTTCGCCGCCCTTGTTCTTCTGCGCGGGATCGGCGCGGACCAGCGCCTGCTGCTCGTTCTCGACCGTGAGGATGCCGTTGCCGATGGCGACGCCGTCCATGGTCAACGCCATGATGCCGCGTGCGCTTTCCCCGGCGACGATCTCGAAGTGATAGGTCTCGCCGCGGATGACCACGCCGATCGCGACGTAGCCTTCATAGTCGCCGGTCTGGTCGGCCAGCGCGATCGCGCCGGGGATCTCGAGCGCGCCGGGAACGGTGATGACCTCGGCCTTGTGACCCGCGGCCTTGATCGCCGCCTTGGCGCCGGCGATCAGCATGTCGTTGAGGTGGTCGTAGAAGCGGGCTTCGACGATGAGGAACTTGGCCATGTCTGTTTGCTTTCCGGATCAGTCGACGGGGCGTTCGCCGACGATCGACAGGCCATAGCCTTCGAGCGCGACGAGCGAATGGTGCGAATTGCTGAGCAGGATCATGTCGTGCACGCCGAGCTCGGCAAGGATCTGGGCGCCGACGCCGTAGTCGCGCAGTTCCTCGGCGGCGGGGACTTCGCCTGCGCGAAAGCGCTCCTTGATCTCGATCGCCTGCGAGACGGCGTTGCGCATGCGCTTGTTGATCACGACGATCACGCCGGTGCCGGCCTCGCCGATGATTTCCATCGAGCGGGCAAGCAGGCGCGAGCGTTCGGTATCCTCGCCGAAGATGTCGGCGAAGTAGGACAGCGTGTGCATGCGCACGAGCGTCGGCTGCTCGGGATCGATGCGGCCCTTGAGCAGGCAGATCGTCTCTTCGCCCGTGGCCTTGTTGAAATAGGTCCGCGCGGTCCATTCGCCGCCCCACTTGCTCTTGAAGCGCGTCTCGGCCTTCTTCTCGACGAGGTGGTCGTGCTTGCGGCGATAGGCGATCAGGTCGCGGATCGTGCCGATCTTGAGATCGTGCATCCGCGCGAAACCGACGAGGTCCTCGAGCCGCGCCATCGTGCCGTCGTCGCGCATGATCTCGCAGATCACGCCCGATGGGTTGAGCCCGGCCAGACGCGAGATGTCGCAGGCCGCTTCGGTATGACCGGCGCGGACGAGCACGCCGCCATCGCGCGCGCGCAGCGGGAAGACGTGTCCCGGGGTGACGATGTCGTCGCGGCTCTTCGAGCCGTCGATCGCGACGCTGACGGTGCGCGCGCGGTCAGCCGCGGAAATGCCCGTGGTGACGCCTTCGCGGGCCTCGATCGAGACGGTGAAGGCTGTCTCATGGCGGGTGCCGTTGTTGCGGCTCATAAGATCGAGCCCGAGTTGGGTGACGCGCTCGCTGGTCAGGGTCAGGCAGATCAGGCCGCGACCGTGGGTGGCCATGAAGTTGATCGCCGCGGGGGTCGCCATCTGCGCGGGGATGATCAGGTCGCCTTCGTTCTCGCGATCCTCGTCGTCGACGAGGATATACATGCGGCCGTTGCGTGCCTCGTCGATGATCTCCTCGATCGGCGCCAGCACCGGGCGGTCGTCGTTGGCGAAGAGGAAGCGCTCGAGCTTGCCGAGCGTATCGGCGGTGGGATTCCAGTCCGGCTCGGTGCAATCGCGCAGCGTGTTGGCATGGAGACCGGCGGCACGGGCGAGGCCTGCCTTGGTCATGCCGCCGTCGACGACGAGTTTGCGGACACGATCGATCACATTGTCGGGCATAAACGACTCACTCAATCACATTTAAATGTGACAAGAGACCTGCTCCTTCACATTGTCACTGTCAATCGCCTTTGAATTGGGGCTTCCGCTTGGCGATGAAAGCCTCGACTGCTTCTTCGTGATCGGCGGTCGTATGCGCCGCTGCCTGCATCGCCGCTGCCATTTCGAGCAGGCTGGCGAGATCGGCGCGACGGCCCTCCCAGAGCAGCCGCTTGGTCATGCGCACGGCGTGCGGCGGATTGGCGGCGATGCGGCGAGCGAGGGCTCGCGCCGTATCCATGAGCTCGGCATCGGGCACGACCTGGCTGACCAAGCCGCAGGCGAGGGCTTCGCGCGCGTCTATCGTGTCGCCGGTCAAGGCCATCTCGGCGGCCTTCGACCAGCCCACCACGCGCGGCAGCAGCCACGAGCCGCCGTCGCCGGCGATCAGGCCGAGCTTGACGAAGCTCTCGGCGAACTTCGCGCTCTCGCTGGCGACGCGCAGATCGCACATGCAGGTGAGGTCGCAGCCTGCTCCGATCGCCGCGCCGTTGACCGCGGCGATTACCGGCACTTCGAGCGCGGCGAAGGCGAGCGGCAGGCGTTGGACGCCACGCTTGTAGGCGATCCGCGTCTTGACCGGCGTGCCGGCATTGACCGAACCGCCCGCGCGCATCTCGTGGATATTGCCGCCCGAGGAGAAGCCCTTGCCGGCACCGGTGAGGATCGCGACGCGCGCATTGGGATCGGTCTCGAGCCGTTCGAGCGCGGCGATCAGCGCGTCGATCACTTCGTGGTCTGTGATCGGGTTGCGCAATTCGGGGCGATTCAGCGTCAAGGTGACGATGCCTTCGTCGTCGATTTCGTAGAGCACGGCGTCGGTCAATTCGGGTCTCCCGGTTACGCAGCGGCGATAAGGGCAATGCCGCGCCGCGCCAAGCCTTGACGCTGGTCGCCGCGAGCAGGCAGGTTCGCGGCAAATCCAGTAGGAGAGGCATCATGGCAGAATTTCAGCGCGCCGAAGGCGTGGCGATCGTGACCGGCGCGGCCGGCGGCATGGGCTCGCACTGCGCGCGGCTGCTCGGCGAGGCGGGCTGGTCCGAGATCATCCTCTGCGACCTCGACGAAGCGCGGCTTGGCGCGGTGGCCGAGGACCTGCGCGCCAAGGGGGTGACGGTCGACCTGCTCGGCGGCCAGATCACCGACCCGGCCTTCACCAGCCAGCTGCTCGACAAGGTCGGTGCGCGGGCAATCGGTGCGGTCATCCATACGGCGGGCGTCTCGCCGGCGATCTTCGGCGACAAGGACAAGCTGCTCGAGATCAACCTCGATGCGACCCAGGCGATCGTCGACGCGATCCGTCCGCGCATGGCTCAGGGTGGTGCGGCCGTGCTGTTCGCCTCGATGGCCAGCTATTTCCCGATCTCGTCCGAGGCCGACGCCGCCTTCGAGGCGCCGCTGCCCGCGGGCGGCAGCGCCGAACTGCGCCATCTCGTGCCCAACGAGGGCGCGGCCTATACGCTGTCGAAGCGCGCGGTGCGCGCGATCGCCAAGCGCGAGGCCAAGGCTTTCGGTGATCGCGGCGCGCGCATCATGTCGCTCTCGCCCGGGCTGATCGATACGCCGATGATGGCGGGCGAGAAGAACCCGCAAACGGAAGCAATGCTGTCGGGTGCAGCGCTGACGCGGCTCGGTCGGCCCGAAGAACTGGCGGCGGCCGCGGTGTTTCTCACCTCGCCGCAGGCCGGTTTCATCACGGGCTGCGACCTGCGCGTCGACGGCGGCGCGCTGTCTTCGCTGGGCATCTGATCGCCGCAACGAAAAAGGGCCGGCGCTAGGCCGGCCCTCTCGCGTTTCCTGGCCCGTCGGCTCAGCCCTGCTTCTGGCCGCCGCCCATCATCTTGCTGATGTCGACCTGGCCGGTGGTGAGACCGCCCATGAAGCCGCCGTCGACCGGCAGGACCACGCCGTTGACCACGCCGGCGGCATCGCTGTTGAGCAGCACCAGCGGGCCCGCCTGCTCGGCGGGGGTGGTGTAGCGGCCGAGCGGCTCGGCGGCGGCGTCGACGATGTCCTTGCCCGAGGTGGCGTGGAAGGTCGCCATCATCGGGGTCTGCGTCGGCGAAGGCAGCGAACAGTTGATGCGGATGCCCTTCTTGATCAGCTGCGCGCCCATGAACTGGGTCCAGACGATCACGGCTTCCTTAGAGAAGGCATAGCCCTCGGCGACGTGCTCGGGGTGTGCTTCGGCCCAGGCGACCGCGGCGTCGAAGCCCTGGATCTGCAGCAGTTCCATGTGGGTCGGGATGCGGCGGCTCCAGCCCAGGCCACCGGTCGAAGCGATCGAGACGATCGCGCCGCCCGGACCCATCAGCGGCAGGACGGTATCGGTCAGGTGGCGCGTGCCGATGAAGTTGACCTTGAAGGTGTCCAGCGCCGGGAAGGCGCCGCCACCGGCGAGGCCAGCGCAGTTGAACAGCGCGTCGATCTTGCCGCCGATAGCGGCGACGCCCTTTTCGATCGAGCCGGCATCGCGCAGGTCGATCTGGTTGAACGAAGCGAGGGGAAGCGTCGATTCCTTGAAGTCGAGGCCGTGCACTTCGGCGCCGAGGTCGAGCAGGATCTTGGCCGTGGCCTCACCCATGCCCGAGAAGCAGCCGCTGACGATGACGCGCTTGCCCTTGTAGCCCAGAATATCGCTCATGATTGGTCCTTCCTCTCGCCCGATTACGGTCCGAAATATCGATGCGCGCGGTCATGACGCGATAGCGTGCGGCCTTCAACTGGCTATCGGCGTGATCGCTCGGGCGATGGGCCGAAAATCCTCCCTACCTGCGAGGCGGTTAGGGAGGATTTTTGCGGGTCAGAGCTTCACGTTACCCGGCCGCGAGTTGTCCTTCTGGCGCAGGCCGAGCTGCTCGCGCGCCTTGGCGCGGATATAGGCGTGGATCTGGCGGATCTGCACGTCGGTCAGCTTGTCGAACTTGGGCATGCCGCGGTCCATCAGCGGGCCGGTCTTGAGCAGCTGCGTCAGGCTGTCGAGCTGCAGCGCGATCGCGGACTCGCGCAAGTCAGGTCCGGGCGTTCCCGTGGCCTGGAGCGCGATGCCGTGGCAGGCGGCGCAGGAAACCGCGAGCTGCTTGCCCGCGACGACGTCGGCCTCGTTGATCACATAGGCCGGATCGTCGACCGCGTGGACCTTCATGTCGGGGCCCGGCGTCGCTTCGAGCTTGGCCGTGCCGCCGATCGCGAAAGTCAGCAGGCGACGCGGCTGCACGCCGTACTTCCAACCAACGTTCATGAAGTCGCCATAGGCGGCGGTGGTACCGCCGTAGCCGACGAGGATCGAGACGTACTGCTTTCCGTTGAGCGAGAAGCTCATCGGCGCGCCGACGATGCCGAGACCGGCGTTGAACTGCCAGACCCGCTCGCCACTCTTGGCATTGTAGGCGTTGAACGTGCCCTCGGCCGTGCCCTGGAACACGAGGCCCCCCGCGGTCGCCAACGTGCCGCCGTTCCACAGGTTGTCGTTTTTGACGCGCCAGGCCTCCTTCTGCGCGATTGGATCCCAGGCGACGAGGAAGCCATGGCCGTCGCCGTCCTTCTGCTTGATCGGCTCAAGCAGCAGACCCATCACGTTGAAGGCGTTCTCCGAAGCGTCGCCGCGCTTGGAGAAGCGCGCGCCGATCTGCTGGATCGGGATATAGACCAGGCCCGTGCGCGGGCTGTAGCTCATCGCCTGCCAGTTGTGGCCGCCGATCGTGCCCGGCCAGATCTCGGTCAGGCCGGTCTCGTAACGGATGTTGGGCTCCTCGTTCGGGCGCCCGGTCTTCATGTCGATATCCTTGACCCAGTTGACCAAGGTGGTCTTGCCGGGCTGGTTGATCAGCTTTCCGGTCTCGCGGTCGATCAGGTAGAACAGGCCGTTGGTCGGCGCGTGCATGATGACCTTGCGCGGCTTGCCTTCGATGTTGAGCGTCGCCGTCTGGATGTTCGGCGTCGCCTTGTAATCCCAGGAATCGCGCGGGTTTTCCTGATAGTGCCAGACGTATTTTCCGGTGTCGGCGTCGACCGCGACGATCGAGCTCGTGTAGAGGTTGTCGCCCTTGCTGCCGGGATCGCGGATCAGCGGGTCGTAAGCGCCGGCATTGCCCGCACCGATGTAGATGCGGTTGAGATCGGCGTCGAAGGTGATGCCGTTCCAGGCGGTGCCACCGCCACCACCGGCCTTGGTGAAGTCCGCCCCCCAGGTCTTGGCCGCGGCTTCCATCGCCGGGTCGCCCTTGTTCTCGGCGGCCGTGCCCGGGGTCGTGTAGAAGCGCCAGACCTGCTTGCCGGTGTTGCCGTCGAAGGCCGTGACGAAGCCGCGTGCGCCGAAGTCGGCGCCGCCGTTGCCGATGATCACCTTGCCCTTGAAGGTGCGCGGCGCGCCCGTGCAGATGTTGTAGGAGCCGGCCGGAGTTGTCTCGGTCACCCAGAGCTGCTTGCCCGTGGCGGCATCGAGCGCGAACAGCCGGCAGTCGAGCCCGGCGACGAAGATCTTGCCGTTCTCGTAGGCGACGCCGCGGTTGGCGCCGAACGAGAAGTGCATCTTGTCGGGATTGTGCTTCCAGGTCTCGGGATCGAACTTCCAGAGCTGCTTGCCGGTCAGCGCATCGACCGCATAGACCGCGGCGTAGGAGCCGGGGAAGAAGATCTTGCCGTCGACCGCGAGCGGTGTCGCCTCGAGCGTGACTTCGCCGGGCAGGTCGAGCGACCAGGCGAGGCCGAGCTTGTCCACATTGCCCGTGCCGATCTCGGTGAGCCGGCTGTAGCTGGTTTCATCGGCCCCGCCGCCGACGGTCGCCCAGTTCTGGTCGGTGCCGACATTGGCCTCCGGCTGGGCCGCTTCGCCGGCGCCCTTGGTGCAGCCCGCGGCCAGCAGGGCCGTGCTCGCGGCGGCCGCGAGGATAGTCATTTTCAGACGATGCATCGAACCTCTCTCCCGTATTTGCCGCTATCTCTAGGGATTTTTGCGTCACTGTAAATCACAAGGCTAATGATCTGGTCAGCAATAGGAAGAGACCACCGTTGGGGTGGATCAGGCGAGCGTGACGCTTCTGGCCCGGCGATCGATCGTCAGCCGGTAGGCTCGGGTACCGTAGACGAGGCCCGGAAGTTCGGGATTCTCCCAATCGGCCGCGGTCATCGCAACGCCATCAAGCGTCAGCCAGTCTCCTGGGAGCGCGAACTGGCGGAACTGTGCGACGCGCTCGGCTCGCCAGCACGCCAGACCTGCGACAAAATCCTCGAGCGCCGTATCGCGGCGAGACCAGTCGATCCAGGACAGCGCGTTGTCCTGGGCATAGGCGTTGTTGTTGCCCTGCTGGCTGCGGCCGAATTCTTCACCGGCGGTCAGCATGATCGTGCCGGTCGAGGCGAACAATGTGGCGAGCAGCGCGCGCAGGTCGGTGTCGCGACGCGCCAGGATTGCCGGGTCCGTGGTCAGGCCCTCGGCGCCGTTGTTCCACGAGAAGTTCTCGCCGTGGCCGTCGCGGTTTGCTTCACCGTTGGCCCAGTTGTGACGCTCGGCGTAGGACACGGTGTCGGCGAGCGTGAAGCCGTCGTGCGCGGCAAGGAAGTTGACGCTGCGGCTCGCCTGCTCGCCGAAAACGTCCGCCGACCCGGCGAGGCGCGTGGCCAGCGCGCCGAAACCCGCGTCGCCGCGCCAGAAACGGCGGACATCGTCGCGGAAGCGGTCGTTCCACTCTAGCCAGGTCGCCGGGAACTGACCGAGTTGGTAGCCGCCCGGACCGCAGTCCCAGGGTTCGGCGATCATCACGCGGTCGGCGAGCCAGGGATCGGCGGCGATCTCGGCGAAGATCGGGGCTTCGCGGTCGAAGCCCGGGCCCCGCGCGAGGATCGTGGCGAGGTCGAAGCGGAAGCCGTCGATGCCGCAATGGAGGACGAAGTGGCGCAGGGTGTCGAGCGCGAGCTGGCGCACTGCCGGGTTGGCAAAATCGAGCGTGTTGCCCGTGCCCGTGTCGTTGATCAGCCTGCCGTCGGGCGCTTTGGCATAGGCCGCGTCGTCGAGCCCGCGCAGCGACAGGACGGGGCCGAGCACGTCACTCTCTCCAGAGTGGTTGAGCACCAGGTCAAGCACCACCCCGATCCCGGCGGCATGCAGCGCGGCGACAGTCTCGCGCAGTTCGGCGACGCCGCCCGGGCAGAGGCCAGGATCGAGCGCCATCATCGCCACCGGGTTGTAGCCCCAGGCATTGCTCAGTCCGAGCGGGCCGAGGTGGCGCTCGTCGATCCAGGCGGGGATCGGCATCAGCTCGATCGCGCTGACGTGGAGCTTGCGGAGATGCGCGATCACCGCCGGATGGGCGAGCGCCGCGACGGTGCCGCGCCGGGCCTCGGGCACCTCGGGATGGAGGATCGTAAACGCGCGGACGTTGAGCTCGTAGATCAGCCCGCCCTGATTGAACCGCGGCGGCACCAGCGGAACCTCGGGCAGGGGCTTCTGTACGATCGCCTTGGGCACCAGCGCGGCGGTGTCCTCGCCGAAGACCGAGAGCCGCGGATCGTAGACGAAGCGGCGGTCGAGCTCGACCGCATGGGGATCGACCAGCAGCTTGGCCGGATCGAACCATAGCCCGCGCTCGGGCGCCCATTCGCCGTCGGCGCGATAGCCGTAGTGTGCGCCTGCAAGGTCGTCGGCGATTTCAGTGGCCCAGACGTCGCCCTCACGGTGCATGGCGACGCGCTGCTCGGCACCGCCGGCGAAGATGCAAAGAGCGACCTCGCGCGCGAGCGGCGCGCGGACGGCGAAGCGGGTCTTGCCGTCGTGGACCCGGGCGCCGAGACTTGGCGTCACGTCACCACGTCGGGCGCCGTCCGCCCGGTGTGCCGCACGATCCCGGCAATCGCCTCGGCCGCAGCAATCAGTTCACCGAGCATCGCCGAGACCGGCTCGTCGAGCTTGCCGTCGACAGGTTCGTAGCGTTCGAGATAGACGCGCAGGGTCGCACCCTCGGTGCCCGTCCCCGAAAGCCGGAAGACGATACGCGAACCGCCCGCGAACATCACACGCACGCCCTGGTTGCGGCTGACCGAGCCGTCGACCGGATCGACATAGGCGAAGGAGTCCGCCGCCGCGACTTTCAGCGCGCCGAATTCGCGGCCTGCCAGGGCGTCGAGACCGCCGGTCAGTTCGGCCATCAGCGCATTGGCCTTTTCGGTCTCGATCGCCTCGTAGTCGTGCCGCGCGTAATAGTTGCGACCGTAGGTAGCCCAATGCTCGCGCGCGAGGTCGTCGACGCTGATCCGGCGCACGGCGAGCACGTTGAGCCAGAGCAGCACGGCCCAGAGCCCGTCCTTCTCGCGCACGTGGTCCGAGCCGGTGCCCGCGCTTTCCTCGCCGCAGATCGTCGCCATGCCGGCATCGAGCAGGTTGCCGAAGAACTTCCAGCCCGTCGGCGTCTCGAAGCTCGGCAGGCCCAGCGCCTGCGCGACGCGATCGGCGGCGGCGCTGGTCGGCATCGAACGCGCGATGCCCTTGAGGCCGCCCGCATAAGCCGGCGCCAAATGCGCGTTGGCCGCGAGCATCGCCAGCGAATCCGAGGGCGTGACGAAGCGGTTCTTGCCGATGATCAGATTGCGGTCGCCATCGCCGTCCGAGGCCGCGCCGAGCACGGGCGCCTCGGGGCTCATCATCAGGTCGTAGAGCACCTTGGCATGGACCAGGTTCGGATCGGGATGATGCCCGCCGAAGTCCTCGATCGGCGTGCCGTTGTGCACCGTGCCTGCGCGGAAGCCGAGCCGGCGTTCGAGGATCTCGTGCGCATAAGGCCCGGTCACCGCGTGCATCGCGTCGAAGCACATGGTCATGCCGTCGGAGACCGCGGCGCGGATCGCGACGAAGTCGAACAGGCTTTCCATCAGGTCGGCATAGTCGGCGACGGGATCGATCACCTCGACCACCATACCCGCGACGGTGACCACGCCGGGCTTGTCGAGATCGATGTCGGCCCAGTCGACGGTCAGCCAACGGTCGATCGTTTGCGTGCGCACATAGATGGCCTCAGTCACGCTCTCCGGCGCGGGGCCGCCGTTGGCGACGTTGTACTTGATGCCGAAGTCCTCGTCGGGGCCGCCGGGGTTATGGCTGGCCGAGAGGATCAGGCCCCCCGAGGCCTGGTGCTTGCGGATGACGTGGCTGGCGGCGGGGGTCGAGAGGATGCCGCCCGCGCCGGCGAGCACGCGGCCATAACCATTGGCCGCGGCCATGCGGATCGCCTGCTGGATCACCGCGCGGTTGTGGAAGCGCCCGTCGCCGCCGATCACCAGCACCGCGCCGCGCGGCGGCGAGACCGCGTCGAACACCGCCTGGATGAAGTTCTCGGCATAGTTGTCCTGCTGGAAGACGCGGACCTTCTTGCGCAGTCCTGAAGTGCCGGGCTTCTGGCCCTCGAACGGCGTGGTGGCGACGGTGCGGATCATCGGACTTCCTCAACGAGACGGGCGTAGAGATCGGCATAGGCCTTGCCGCTGCGCGCCCAGGAGAAATCGCCGGCCATGCCGTTGCGCTGGAGCTGGCGCCACAGCTCGGGCTGGCGGAAGAGGGCGACGGTTCGGCTGATCGCGGCGGTCAGGGCATTGGGCGTGACGCCATCGAACTGGATGCCCGTGGCGACGCCTGCCTGCAATGCGGCGACGTTGGCGTCGATCACCGTATCGGCGAGCCCCCCCGTTCGCGCGACCACCGGCACGCAGCCATAGGCCAGGCCGTAGAGCTGGGTCAGGCCGCAAGGCTCGAAGCGCGAGGGGATCAGGATGGCGTCGCCGCCGGCCTGCATGCGATGCGCGAGTGCCTCGTCGTAGCCCGTGCGCACCGCAACGCGCCCTGGATGGCGCGCGGCGGCGGCGTGGAAGCCGGCTTCGAGCGCGGCATCGCCCGAGCCGAGCAGCGCGAGCCGCCCGCCGAGGCCGACGAGATGGTCGAGCACCTGGAGCAGGACATCCATACCCTTTTGCCAGGTCAAACGGCTGACGACGACGAATAGCGGGCCATCGGCGGCATCGAGCCCGAACTCGCTCTCGATTGCGCGCGTATTGGCGGCCCGCTTGTCGAGCCTGCGCGCAGTGAAACGTGCCGCCAAGCGGAGGTCGCCATTGGGGTTCCACTCGCGCACGTCGATGCCGTTGAGGATGCCGTGAACGCGCTCTCCGCGGCTGACGACGATTCCTTCGAGCCCCATGCCGAACTGCGGATCGCGAATCTCGGCGGCATAGCTGGGGCTGACCGTGGTGATCGCCGAGGCCGCCTCCATGCCGGCTTTCAGCGCACCGACACCGCCGTGGTATTCGACGCCGTGCATCGACCAGGCCTCGCGCGGGAGCCCCAGCCCGGCGAAGGTCTCGGCGCCCGACCAGCCCTGGAAGGCCATGTTGTGGATCGTCATCACGCCGGGCAGCGGACTGGAGCCCGCCACCGGCGCGAAACGCAGATAGGCCAGCGTCATCGCCGCCTGCCAGTCGTGCGCGTGGACCAGATCATAACGCCGGCCCTTGACTATCCCGCCGGCGAGATCGGCGGCTGCGCGGCCCAGGGCGGCGAAGCGGCGCCAATTGTCGCCCCAGTCGCGGCCCGATGGATCCGCATAAGGCCCGCCGCCGCGTGTGAAATAGGGCGGAGCGTCTAGCACCAGCAGCGGTTGGCCATCGATCTTGCCCGCGACGAGCCGCGCCGGCTCACCGAGCAGCGCGGGCCAGGTGTGGAGCGTACGCGGCTTGCCGATCGCGGCCATGACCGCGGGATAGCCGGGGAGCAAGGTGGTGATCTCGACATCGTGCGGCGCGAGCGCACCGGGCAGGGCGCCGACGACATCGGCGAGGCCGCCGGTTTTGATCAGCGGTACGGCTTCGGAAGCGACGGAGAGGACGCGCAAGGTCACGCGAGCCGATCGATCATCGCTTTAGTGATCAGGCAGACCCCGTTCTCCGTACGGCTGAAGCGCTGGGCGTCGAGCTCGGGATCCTCGCCAACCACGAGCCCCTCGGGAATGCGCACACCGCGGTCGATCACGACCTTGCGCAGCCGGGCGCTGCGGCCGATGTTGCAATAGGGCAGGACCACGGCCTCGTGAACGTTCGAGAACGAGCCCATCTTCACCCCGGTGAACAGCAGGCTGCGCGAGGCAACCGCGCCCGAGACGATACAGTCGCCCGAGACGAGTGAGGAAATCGCCGTGCCGCGGCGGCCGTCCTCGTCGTGGACGAATTTGGCCGGAGCGGTGATCTCCGAATAGGTCCAGATCGGCCAGTCGCTGTCGTACATGTTGAGCTTGGGGACGACGTCGGTAAGGTCGATGTTGGCTTCCCAGTAGGCATCCACCGTGCCGACGTCGCGCCAGTATTCCTCGATCTCCTCGGCCGCGCGGATGCAGCTCGACGAGAAGCGATGCGCCACGGCCTTGCCGTGTTCGACGAGGTAAGGGATGATATCGCCGCCGAAATCGTGCTTCGAGCCTGGCGTCTCGGCATCGCGGCGCAGCTGTTCGATCAGGAAATCGGTGTCGAACACGTAGATGCCCATCGAGGCCAGCGACATGTCGGGATTGCCCGGCATGGCCGGCGGATCGGCGGGCTTCTCGACGAACTCGGTGATGACGTCGTTCGCGTCGACTGCCATGACGCCGAAGCCCGAGGCGTCCTTGCGCGGCACTTCGAGGCAGCCGACGGTAACGTTCGCGCCGCTGTCGACGTGCTGCTGGAGCATCAGCTCGTAGTCCATCTTGTAGATGTGGTCACCCGCGAGGATGACCATATACTTCGGCGCGTAAGGCTCGATGATGTCGATGTTCTGGAACACCGCGTCGGCCGTGCCCTCGTACCACTGGAACTCGGAGACGCGCTGCGAGGCGGGCAGGATGTCGAAGCTCTCGTTGCGCTCGGGCCGCAGGAAGTTCCACCCACGCTGCAGGTGGCGGATCAGCGAGTGCGCCTTGTACTGGGTGGCGACGCCGATGCGGCGGATGCCCGAGTTGATCGCGTTCGACAGGGCGAAGTCGATGATCCGCGTCTTGCCGCCGAAATAGACCGCGGGCTTGGCGCGGTTGTCGGTGAGTTCCTTGAGCCGGCTGCCGCGCCCCCCGGCAAGGACATAGGCCATGGCGTCGCGCGCCAGCGGTTGTTGCCGTCTATCGACCATGCGACCTCTCCAAACCCCTTCTTATTCTGCCAGTTCGAACATCAGCGTCGCCAGCGGCGGCAAGGTGACGTGGGCGGCGCCGTGCTCGGCCGTCACCGCGCCGAGATTGCCCTGGCCGCTGCCACCGTAAATCGCCGCGTCGCTGTTGATCACTTCGCGCCAGACCCCATCGTGCGGCAGCGGCAGGCGATAGCCGGTGTGCAGAATCGGCGTCATATTCGCGACCACGGCGACGGTTTTCGCGCCCGGCGCCTTGCGCAGCCAGGCAAAGACCGAATTGGCGGCATCGTCGACCACCAGCCATTCGAAACCTTCGCCCTCGCAGTCGCGCGCGTGCAACGCCGGGGTCTCGCGATAGAGCCAGTTGAGATCACGCACCAGATTGCGAATGCCCTCGTGCGCGGGCGCCTGGCGCAGATCCCAATCGAGCGCGCGATCCTCGCTCCATTCGCGGCGCTGGGCGAACTCCTGGCCCATGAATAGCAGCTTCTTGCCCGGATAGCCCCACATCAGGCCGTAATAGGCGCGCAGGTTGGCGAACTGCTGCCAGTCGTCGCCGCTCATCTTGTTCAGCAGAGAGCCCTTGCCGTGGACGACCTCGTCATGGCTCAGCGGCAGGACGAAATTCTCGCTGAACGCGTAGACCAGCCCGAAGGTGATCTCGGCATGGTGGTGCTGCCGGTGGACGGGATCGCGCGCCATGTACTTCAGCGTGTCATGCATGAAGCCCATGTTCCACTTGAAGCCGAAGCCGAGGCTGGTCTTGGCGCCCTCGTCGTAAGCCGGCAACGATACGCCAGGCCAAGAGGTCGATTCCTCGGCAATCGTCATCACGCCCGCGTGCTGGCCATAGAGCGCCTTGTTGGTCGCGCGCAGGAATTCGACCGCTTCCCAGTTCTCGCGGCCGCCCTCGGCATTGGGTATCCATTCGCCGGCGTCGCGCGAATAGTCGCGGTAGAGCATCGAGGCGACCGCATCCACGCGCAGGCCGTCGACGTGGTAGCGCTCGGCCCAGAACAGCGCGTTGTTGACCAGGAACGACTGCACCTCGCGCCGGCCGAAATTGTAGATCGCGGTGTTCCAGTCGGGATGAAAGCCGAGCCGCGGATCCTCATGTTCGTAGAGCGCGGTGCCGTCGAAATGGGCGAGGCCGTGTTCGTCGGTGGGGAAGTGCGCTGGCACCCAGTCGATCAGCACCCCAACACCGGCGCGATGCGCGCCGTCGACGAAGCGCGCGAAGCCCGCGACGTCGCCGAAGCGCGCCGAGGGCGCATAGAGCCCGGTGGTCTGATAGCCCCAGCTCGGATCGTAGGGATGCTCGGAGACCGGCAGGAATTCGATATGGGTGAAGCCCAGCTCGACCACGTAAGGGATCAGCCGCTCGGCCATGGCGTCCCAGGTCAGGAACCAGCCCTTGTCGTCGCGCTGCCACGAACCCGGATGGACCTCGTAGATCGCAATCGCCTCGCGCCGCGGATCGACCGCCGCCCAGTGGGAACGGTGCGCGTCATCGCCCCAGTCGTCCTTGCCAGGCCGTGCCGTGATCGAGGCAGTGCGCGGGCGCAGCTCAGAAGCGAAGGCGAAGGGATCGGCCTTGAGTGGCTGCACCGTGCCGTCCGGTCCGACAATGCGGAACTTGTAGGCGCGGCCGAGGCCGATCTTGGGGAGGAAGATTTCCCAGACGCCGATATCGACGCGCTGGCGCATCGGGTGGCGGCGGTGGTCCCAGTCATTGAAATCACCGACCAACGAGACGAGCCGGGCGTTCGGTGCCCAGACCGCGAAGTGGACGCCGTCGGCGCCCTCGTGGCGGATCGGGTGCGCGCCGAGCTTGTCGAACAGGCGGAAATGCGTGCCTTCGGCGATCAGCAGGTCGTCGATCGGGCCTAGCACTGGGCCGAAGGAGTAGGCATCGGTGATCCACCACTCGTGTGCACCGGCGGTGCAACGGTACTGCACCGGCTGCGCATCGCCCTTGAGCTTGCCTTCGAACAGCCCGCCGGGATCGACGCGCTTGAGCTTGCCGAGCTTCTTGCCTTTGAGGTCATGCGCCTCGGCCGCATCGGCGCCCGGCAGGATCGCGCGCGCAAAGGTGCCTTCGGGGCCCTGGTGGACGCCCAGCAACGAGAACGGATCGGCGTGGGTGCCTTCGAGCAGCGCGATGATGGCTTCCGCCGGTGGCTTCACAAGACCTTCCAGATGTCCCGGGCATATTCGCCGATGGTCCGGTCCGAAGAGAACCAGCCCACATTGGCGATGTTCCGGATCGCGCTGGTGCGCCAGGCCTTCTGGTCGAGCCAGCGGGTGTCGACCGCGCGCTGGGCGGCGGCGTAGGAGTCGAAATCGGCCGAGAGCATGAACCAGTCGTGGTCGTAGATGCCACCCATCAGATCGGCATAGCGGTGCGGATCGTCGGGCGAGAACACGCCGCTGGCGATCGCGGCGAGCGCCTGGCTCAATTCGCGTGACTGCTCGATGACTTCGCGCGGGTTGTAGCCCTGCGCGCGCTTCTCGGCCACCTGATCGGCGGTCAGGCCGAAGATGAATATCTCGTCGTCGCCGACGTGATCCTTGATCTCGACATTGGCGCCGTCGAGCGTGCCGATCGTCAGCGCACCGTTGAGTGCGAACTTCATGTTGCCCGTGCCCGAAGCTTCCATGCCCGCGGTCGAGATCTGTTCGGACAGGTCGGCCGCCGGGATCAGCTTCTCGGCCTTGGTGACGTTGTAATTGGGCAAGAACACCACTTTTAGCAGCCCGCCGACCGAGGGATCGGAATTCACCCGCCGGGCGATGTCATTGGCCAGCTTTATGATGAGTTTGGCGTTGTGATAGGACGGCGCCGCCTTGCCCGCGAAGATCTTCACGCGCGGCACCCAGTCCCGCTCGGGATGACTGCGAATCTGGTCGTAGAGAGCGACGGTCTCGATCAGGTTGAGCAACTGGCGCTTGTACTCGTGGATGCGCTTGATCTGGACGTCGAACAGCGCGTCGGGATCGAGGCGGATGCCGACGACTTCCTTGATGTAGGAAGCCAGCGCGACCTTGTTGGCCCGCTTGACCTCGGCGATGCGCTCGCCGAGCGCCGCGTCGGTGGACAGCGCGTTGAGATCGGACAGCTTCTCGGCATCGTCCAGGAACTGGTCGCCGATCGCGTCCTTGATCACCGCGGTCAGGCCCGGATTGCACTGCTGCAGCCAGCGGCGCGGGGTGACGCCGTTGGTCTTGTTGTTGATCCGGTCGGGGTAGAGCTGGTGGAGGTCCTTGAACACGGTGACCTTCATCAGGTCCGTGTGTAGCGCCGCAACGCCGTTGACCGAATGCGCGCCGGCGAAAGCCAGATTGGCCATGCGCACGCGCCGCTCGCCGCCTTCGTCGATCAGCGAGATCGACGAGACCGCGGCATCGTCGAGCCCGGCCTTGCGCGCCTCGCGCAGGACGCGGCTGTTGATCGCATAGACGATCTGCATGTGCCGCGGCAGCAGCCGTTCGAACAGCGGCAGCGGCCAGGACTCGAGCGCCTCGGGCAGCAGGGTGTGGTTGGTATAGCCGACGGTCTTCTTGGTGACTTCCCAGGCCTCGTTGAATTCGAGCCCGTGGATGTCGACGAGGATCCGCATGATTTCGGCGACCGCGACCGCGGGGTGGGTGTCGTTGAGCTGGATCGCCGCCTTGTCGGGCAGGGTGCGGACGTCGCCCATATAGGCGACGTGGCGGCGGATGATGTCCTGGATCGAGGCCGAGGTGAAGAAATACTCCTGCCGCAGCCGCAGCTCCTGGCCGGAAGCGCTGGAGTCGGCCGGATAGAGCACGCGCACGAGCGCGTCGGCGCGGGCTTCCTCGACGAGCGCACCGACGTGGTCGCCGGCGTTGAAGGTGTCGAGCCGGATCGGATCGAGCGCAGTCGCGGTCCAGAGGCGCAAGGTGTTCACGCGCTTGCCGCGCCAGCCCACCACGGGCGTATCGATGGCCGAGGCCTCGACCTGTTCGGCGGGTTTCCAGATGACCGCGCCATCGGGGCCATCGGCTACGACCTCGCCGCCGAAACCGACCCGATAGGCGCTTTCGCGCCGGTCGAATTCCCACGGGTTGCCATGGGCGAGCCAGGTCTCGGGTAGCTCGATCTGCCAGCCATCCTGGATGCGCTGGCGGAACATGCCGTTCACGTAGCGGATGCCGTAGCCGTAGGCGGGGATGTCGAGGCTGGCGAGACTCTCCATGAAGCAGGCGGCAAGGCGACCGAGGCCGCCGTTGCCGAGCGCCGCATCGGGTTCGAGGTCTTCGAGCGCGGCAAGGTCGAGCCCGTGGCTGGCGAGCGCCGCTTCCATCTCACGCGTCATGCCCATGTTCGAGAGCGCATCGCGCATCAGCCGACCGATGAGAAATTCGAGGCTCAGGTAGTAAACCCGCTTGCCGCTCTCGTCGTAGGTCTTGCGGGTGGATTCGATCCAGCGGTCGACCACGTGGTTGCGCAAGGTCAGCACGGCGGCCTTGAACCAGTCGTGCTGGGTGGCAGCGCGCTCGTCCTTGCCGACGCGGTGGCGCAGCACGTCGATCAGGTGCTCGTCCATTTCGGAGACTTGCGGGGAGAGGGCCTCGGGCTTGGGCATGTTCACGGCAGGACGCTCCCATTCTGAGCACCGGAGCGTGGACGCAAAGCCCCTGCTGCCGGTCGCAACGACGACTCCGTCCTCTCCATGCCTCCAGTGCCATGGCTAAGGCAGACAGGGGCTCTTCGACAAGTCGATTGTGCAATGCGGCATTAGAATTCATGGTCACACGTGCACAGAGGCCAAGGAGCGCCGGCATGACCCGACCGATCGATCCCGCGACGGCGCCCTGGTGGCGTGGCGCCGCCGTCTACCAAATCTATCCGCGCTCCTATCAGGACACCAACGGCGACGGCGTCGGCGACCTCGCGGGGATCACACAGCGGCTCGACTATGTCGCTGCGCTCGGCGTCGACGCGATCTGGATTTCGCCGTTCTACACCTCGCCGATGCGGGACTTCGGCTACGACGTCGCCGACTATTGCGACGTCGACCGGACCTTCGGCACGCTCGCCGATTTCGATGCGCTGGTGGCGCGCGCTCATGCGCTCGGCCTCAAGGTCATCGTCGACCAGGTCTATGCCCATACCTCGGACCTCCATCCCTGGTTCACCACGAGCCGCGCCGCGCGCAAGGGCGACAGGAGCGACTGGTACGTCTGGGCCGATCCCAAGCCCGACGGCACGCCGCCCAACAACTGGCAGTCGGTATTCGGTGGCCCGGCCTGGACCTGGGACGCACGCCGAGGCCAGTATTACATGCACACCTTCCTCAAGGAGCAGCCCCAGCTCAACGTGCACAATCCTGCGGTGCAGGACGCGCTGCTCGGCGTCGCGCGGTTCTGGCTCGACCGAGGTGTCGACGGCTTCCGGCTCGACGCCCTCAACCATTCGATGCACGACCCGATGCTGCGCAACAATCCAGCAGCGCCCGACGACGGCCAAGTGCGGACGCGGCCGTTCGACTTCCAGACCAAGCTCTACAGCCAGTCGCACCCCGACATGGTCGGCTTCATCGAGCGGATCCGCGCGGTCTGCGACGAATACGGCGCGATCCATACGGTGGCCGAAGTCGGCGGCGACAAGGCGATCGCCGAGATGCAGGCCTATACCCAGGGCGAACACCGCTTGAATTCAGCCTATGGCTTCGACCTGCTCTACGCTCCCGAACTCACGCCACGGATCGCGATCGATGCGATCGAACGCTGGTCGACCGGAGGGGGCTGGCCGAGCTGGGCCTTCGAGAACCACGATGCGCCGCGCGCGGTCTCGCGCTGGAGTGCCCCCGCCGACCACAAGCACTTTGCCGCGATGAAGATCGCACTGCTGGCGGCGCTGCGCGGCAACATCATCGTTTATCAGGGGGAGGAACTCGGCCTCGAGCAGGACCAGATCCCGTTCGAGCTGCTGCAGGACCCCGAGGCGATTGCCAATTGGCCGCTGACGCTCTCACGCGACGGCGCGCGCACGCCAATGCCCTGGCGCGACGAAGATCTGGGCGGCTTCACCACGGGCCGTCCCTGGCTGCCGCTGTCCGATGCGAACCTCGCGCGCGCGGTCGAGCGGCAAGAGAGGGATCCGGCCTCGCAGTTGGCCCTGACTCGGCAGATCCTGGCGCTGCGCAAGGCCCACCCCGCACTGCGACTGGGATCGCTCGAAGCTGCCCGGGCCGACGGCGCCATACTGTCCTTCGTTCGCGAAGCCGCGGGGCAGCGCGTGCACTGCCTGTTCAACCTGTCACCGGATCCGGTGACGCTTCCGCTGGCCGAGGGCGCCCCGATCCTGGCAATCAACGGCGCCACGCCCGGACGCCTTCCGGGCTTCGGCGCGCTCTATCTAGTCGAACGCGCCTGACCTCGCTGGGGGTAGGGCGCCGATCGGGGACATCCGAGCTAGGCGGCTCGCAAATCGCGTTGTCGCCTGCTAGGTCTAGGTACAAGGTCGGCGGTCGACCGCGGCACACGCGGCGGCTTCTGAGGGGCTGACGAGGATCGGTGAACGAATGGCGACACGGCAGAACACGCTTCGCGCAAAGACGAACGACGGGGCCGAAGCCAAGCGCAAGGCGGCTCGCCGTCCGCGTGCCAAGGCCGATGGATCGCCGCCGATCGATCGCCGCGAACTGATCCTGGCCGTCGCGACGCGGCGTTTTGCCGAGTACGGTTTCGAGGCGACGACAGTGCGCCAGATCGCCGACGACGTCGATATCCTCTCGGGCAGTCTGTATCACCATTTCGCGACGAAGGAGGAAATCCTCGAGGAGATCGTGCGCGACGCGATCCTGCAGAGCCGCGACGACGCGCAGCGCATCGCCGAGCTGCCCCTCGATGCCGAACAGCGTTTCGTCGCGCTGCTGATGACCGAACTGCACCGGCTGACCGAAAGCCAGGAGGTTTACGCGATCGCCTTCAACGAGCGGAAGTTCTTCCGCCGCAGCGAGTATTTCAGCTATCTCTCGAAAGCGAAGAAGGACGCCTACGAGGCTTGGAGCGCGGTGCTGTCCGACGGCGTGCGCGAGGGACTGTTCCACCCCGAACTCGACATCTACCTGACGATCTCCACGGTCATCCGCATGCTCAATGCCGGGGCCGATTGGTACAAGAACGAGGACGGATCGCAGATCGACGCGATCGCCAACTACTCGCTCGACAAGCTGCTCGATTTCTACCTCGGCTACGTGCTGCGCGCGATCCGTGCGCCGACGCGCGCTGGCGAAGCGATCCCGCATCCGACGATCGAGTTGTGATAGCGGACCCGGTCCCGGCGCAATACTTCGAGGAAGAGACGGCAGCGCGTATCGCGTTGATCGCCGACAGCTTCGAACGGCTGCTGCGCCGGCCGCTGGTACCGCACGGCGAGGACATGGTGACCGCTCTCTGGGAAGCACCCTGTGCGATCGTCGCGCACGGGATCGAGGCCGATCCGGTGTTCTTCTTCGGCAACCGCGTGGCGCTCGCCGCCTTCGAATGCGACGCCGCGGGCTTCACGACGATGCCCTCGCGGCTCTCGGCCGAGGAAATGCTGCGCGACGAGCGCCAGAGCCTGCTCGACCGCGTCACCCGCGACGACTTCATCAACGACTATGGCGGCATGCGCGTCTCGGCGACGGGGCGGCGCTTTCGCATCGACGATGCCGTGGTCTGGAACCTGATCGACGCGCAGGGCGCACGTCACGGGCAGGCGGCGACCTTCACGGTGTGACCGCGATCGCGCCCGATCCCAGCCTGCTGGCCGCGATCTTCGCGGCGATCGGGCAGGGCGGTGAAGGACTGCCGCTCGTCCTCGGCCTCTGCGGCGCGCAAGGCAGCGGCAAGACCACGCTGGCGCGGGCCGTTGCCCGGGAGGCGGAACGGCGCGGGATCGCCACGGCACAGCTCTCTATCGACGATCTCTATCTGACCCGCGCCGAACGCGAGCGGCTGGCGCATGAGGTCCATCCGCTGCTCCGCACGCGCGGGGTACCGGGGACGCACGACGTCGCGCTCGGGCTCGATATCCTCACCGCGCTCGATCGGGGCGCGCCCGCGCCTCTGCCGCGCTTCGACAAGGCGCAGGACGATCGTCTACCCGAAGCGGAATGGGATAGCGCGCCCGCCGACACGGCGCTGCTGATCCTTGAGGGCTGGTGCGTCGGCGCGCGTCCCGAGAGTGCGGCTGCGCTGCGCGATCCGGTGAACACGCTCGAGGCGGCCGAGGACCCGCAAGGCCTGTGGCGTGCCTATGCCAACGCGGCGCTGGCTGGCATGTACCAGGACCTGTTCGCGCGAATCGACGTGCTGGTCCTGCTCGCCGCGCCCGCGTTCGACGTGGTCTTCGATTGGCGCCTGCAGCAGGAGGCCGAACTGCGCGAACGCGCCGGCCCCGGCGCGCCCGGACTGATGGACGCGGCCGGAGTCGCGCGCTTCATCGAGCACTACGAGCGACTGACCCGCCACATCCTCGCCGAAATGCCCGCGCGTGCCGATCTCGTCGTGCGGCTCGGGCGTGATCGGTCGGTGCTGGCGGTCAATCCAGGCTAGGCTGGGTAGCCCCCAGCAGCATCGCCCACATCGACCAGATGCCGATCACCGTCGTGCATTCGACCGCACCCTTCTCGCCGAACAGCCCGACCACGCGCGCGAACAGCGGCGCGGGCACGTCGCCGGTCACCACGGCGAGGGCATATTCGATCACCAGCTTCTGCTCGTCGTCGAACAGGCCCGTGGTCTTCCAGAAGGGTAGGGCGGCAAGCTGTTCCATGCGCAGGCCGACGACTTCCCAGGCACGGTGGCGCGAGCGGGCCGAGAAGTCAGAGCCATAGTGCAGGTTGACCGTCTGGATCGCGATCTCGCGCAAGTCGGCGCGCTTCGACCAGCCCAGTTCGAGCGCGGCGAAGCTCGACAGCTTCGACAGGTGCAGCGCCAGCTTGGGATTGAGCGCGGCGATGGCGACGCCCGAATGCGGCCGGTCGATCTCGGGATTGTCGACGCCGGGGAACATCTGCCCGAACAAGTCGGCCAGGTCCTCGCGCGTCTGGGCATCGGGGTTGGGATAGTCGCTGGGCTTGTAGACGGGGGTGACGCGGGCCATCGGCTGCTCCTGGATGTGGCCAAGGAATGTGGCTGGCGCACATCACCAGTACGGTTCGCTTTGTCAAAGCCCCCGGCGCCTCTCGCGCCGCCGCCGCGGCTGCGCTAAGGCCGTTAACCATAGCGGGATGCGTGGTGGGGGAATGCGGCGTTGACGGAGCTGGAATTCATGGCGGTCGCCTTCGGCTTCGCCAACATCGCGTTGCTGATCCAGCGGAACGTGTGGAACTTCCCCTGCGGCCTCGTCATGGTCTCGCTCTATGCCACGATCTTCTTCGAGACGCGGCTTTACAGCGAAGCCATGCTGCAGGTGTTCTTCTTCTGCGTGCAGCTGTTCGGCTGGTGGAAGTGGACGCGCGCGATCGACAACGAGGGCGACCTCGTGGTCGAATGGTCCTCGCCGCGCACGCTGTTGCTCTGCGCGCTGTGCACCGTGGCGCTCTCGGCGATGCTCGGCGAGACGATGGCGACCTGGACCGACGCCGCGGCGCCGCATGTCGATGCCACGGTCGCCGCGGCCAGCGTCGTCGCGCAGTTCCTGCTGTCCTACCGCCGGATCGAGAACTGGGTCTACTGGATCGCGATCGACGTCCTCTCGATCGTCCTCTACGTCTGGCGCGGGCTGAACCTGACCGCCGGACTCTATATCGTCATGCTGATGATGTCCGTCTTCGGACTGATCGCCTGGCAGCGCAGCCGGGTGGCCTCGGCGCCGCTGGTATGACAATCGTCGTCGCGCTGCACGGAATCGAGAGCACGGGCAAGTCGACGCTGGCGGCCGAACTCGCGGCCGCGCTGGGCACGGTCTGGGTGCCCGAGTACGGTCGCGAATACTGCCTCGAACACGGCACCGACTGCAGTGCCGAGGACTTGCAGAGGATCGCCCGCGTCCAGCAGGAGCGGATCGCCGCGGCCGCCGGCGCCTTGGTCATCACCGACACCGACTGGCTGATGACGCGCGCCTGGCACCGCATGATGCTCGGCCCCGACATGGCCGGGCCGGACTATCCGCTGGCCGACCTCTATCTCCACATGGCGCCCGACGTGCAGTGGGTCGACGACGGGTTGCGGCTACACACCGAGGCGCAGGAGCGGTTCCGCTTCGACGCGCTGTGCCGCGACGAGCTCGAACGCTTCGAAGTCCGCTGGGTCGAGATCGCCGGCAACTGGCCGGCGCGACGTGCGGCCGCGCTGGCGGCGATCGCAGCTCTCTAGCCGCGCTTCACTTCGGCCGATGGACAGCCACCGCCACCGATGATCCGGCAGACGAAGGCGCCCTTGCGCCGGCCGAGTGTGTCGATGTGATTGGCGGCACCGGAAGGCGGGTTCGGGCCGACGGCGATGCGGATGCGCCCGTCGGCATCGGCGACGACGTTGCGATCGTGCGCGCCGGGGGTCTGCAGATGTTCGTACCAGTAGTTGTACGCGTGGAGCGACCAGTAGCCGGCGCCGAGGTCGGCGGGCATCGTCACCTCGAGCCATTCGCCCTCGGCAAGATCGAAGCCGCCGAGGAAATATTGCGTGTCGCGGTCGCCCTGGACCGTCGCGGTGAGTTCGGGCGGGGCAACATCGAGCCGATTTCGATAACCCCGCGCCGCCGAGGTCCACTTGAGATATTCGCGGACATTGCTGCCGAGCGAATGGGCGACGAAGCCTAGCGCGCCCGCGGCGCTGCCCATGGCCAGCGATAGACCCTTGGCGGGGGCACCGCCGGTGAAGCGCAGTTTCGCCGGATCGGCCGCCGGATCGCGGTGCAGGGTGCGCGTGAGCATAACCCGCGTGCCCGGCGCGATCGGCAGGGCATCGCCGCCGATGTCGAGCGCGAAGCTGCCGTCAGCCGCGACGTTGCTTCGGTCGAAAGCGACATAGCCCGCCTCGAGCGGCGCGCCATTGGCGCCGTAAGTGTAGAGCCCCACGCCAACGCGCTCCGACCCTTCGAGCCGCCCTTCGAGCCGATAGGTCTGCCCCTCGGCCACCGGTGCGAAGCGCATCAGGTAGTCGGGGTTGGGGCCGCCGTAACAGGGCAGGGCGCGCGACAGGCCGTCCTGCTGGAACAGATGGCCGAGCACGGCGCCGCCGAGTCCCGCCGCGAGCACGCGTGCCAGGTAGGCCTCGCCCTCGGCCAGGGTCCCGGCATCGGGCGCCACTGCGGCGATCTGCGTGCGGGCCTCGGCAATGGCCGCATAGAGCGCGTCCCAGCTCATGCCAGGGCGCCGATCCGGGCAAGGCCATCGTTCTCGCGCGGGATGGCGAAGCGGCGCATGTAGTCACCGAAGCGTTCGAGCACCGCGCCCTCGTCGAGACCGTATTCCTCCCAGGTATAGGCGTTGGCGCCGCGCTTGTTCTTGGGATTGGCGGCGTGCCAGGCGCGCACCGTTTCGGCGACGTCCTCGGGCGTGTCCACACCGATGCCCTCATGGATGCGGAACATCTCGCCGACCGGATCGGCGACCAGCGCGTAGTAATCGACATGGACCACGCGGTGCCCGTTCGCGCCTTGGTCGAAAGCCATGATGCGATCGATATGCCGGCCGATGAAATGCAGCATGTCGCGGCCGACCTCGGCCTTGTCGACCGGCCCCGCCGACCGCATGCCGCGCAGGTTGAAGGTCATCTTGCAGATCGAGGCCAGGGTCTGCACCGGATCGCGGTGGGTCATGACCATCTTCGCGGTGGAATGGACCTTGAGGATCTCGTCCATCGCCAGGACGTGGTTAGGATACTTGAGCGCCCATGGCCGGCGCTCGGACTTCCACTGCAACAGCTGGAGCTGGCGCTTGTGGATGCGGTAGGTCTCGCCGAGGTTCGCTTCGTCGAGCAGGTAGTCGAAATAGCCGGGTACGCGATAGAGGTTGTGTAGTCCGGCCGAGCCGAAGCTCTGTTCGAGGAAGGCGTGGCATTCGTCCGAGCCGTCCTCGTCGTAGAGGTGCAGCGCCTCGAACCCATCGAAATGAGCGCGGCCCTTCTGGATCTCGACCCAGGCGGCGCGGCGGCGCGTGACCGAAGCCGGATCGTGGCCCGGCGGCGGCGAGGGCATGATCGATTCCCAGGTCCGCATCAGCCGGAAGCGGCGATCGCGATCGAACAGGTACTGGAAATAGGTCGTGCCCGAGCGCGGCAGGCCCATCAGGAACACCGGCGCTTCGATCGCCTCTTCGGCGATTTCGGGAAAGTCGCGCAGCCAGCGCAAGCCTTCGAGACGGTTGACCGTGTCGGTCAGCAGCATCTTGCGGACATAGGCTTCACCGTCATCCGACATCGGAAAGTCGCGGCCGAGCTCGGCGATCAGTCGCTCGAGATTGCCGCGCACGCCGACGTCGGTATCGGCGACGCCGACCTGGTTCTCGGCCTCGGCGATGATCTGTGCCGCATCGAGCATCGTTCTCTCCTTTTCGCCGGATTTCGCTCCGGGCTTGCTGATCGCGAGTGTTGCGGCAAACTGTCGTGCAAGGAAAGCCGCCCGAGCGGTTTCTCGCGGAGAGGCAATAGACCATGATCGAACCGTTCCGCGTCGACGTGCCGCAGGCCGTGCTCGACGACCTGCACGACCGCCTGGCGCGCACGCGCTGGACCGCCGACTTCGCCAACGACGCCTGGAGCTATGGCGCGAATGTGGGCTACGTCCGCGAACTGGCCGAGCACTGGCGTGACCGCTACGACTGGCGCGCCCGCGAGGCGGCGATGAACGCCTTCTCGCAGTTCCGCACCACGATCGACGGGGTGCCCATCCACTTCGTCCATGTGAAAGGCATAGGGACACCGGGCGCCCCGAGCCCAATACCGCTGATCCTCAACCACGGCTGGCCCTGGACCTTCTGGGACTTCCACAAGGTCATCGGCCCGCTGACCGATCCCGCGGCGCACGGCGGCGATCCGGCCGATGCTTTCGACGTCGTCGTGCCCTCGCTGCCCGGCTACGGCTTCTCGACGCCGCTAACCAAGGTCGGGGTGAATTTCTGGACCACGGCCGATCTCTGGGTCAAGCTGATGGCGCGCCTCGGCTATCCGCGCTTCGCCACGCAGGGCGGTGACTGGGGCGCCTTCATCTCGGCGCAGCTCGGCCACAAACACGCAGACAGGGTGATCGGCGTCCATATCCATACGCCGGCGCCGCTCGACTTCATGACCGCCATGCGCCCACCCGATCCCGCTGATTTCGAACCCGGCGAGGCCGAATTGCTTAAGAAAAGCGCGCACATGATGGCCGAGGAGGTCGGCTACTTCATGCTCCAGCGCTCGAAGCCGCAGACGCCGGCGGTCGGGCTCAACGATTCCCCCGCGGGCCTGCTCGCCTGGATCGTCGAGAAGCGGCGTTCCTGGGCCGATACCCAGGGCGATGTCGAAAGCCGCTTCACCAAGGACGAACTGATCGACACGGTCATGCTCTACTGGGTGACCGAGAGCTACCACACCTCGGCGCGTTACTATTACGAGGCTGCGCACAACCCCTGGACGCCGTCGCACGACCGCACGCCCGTGGTCGAGGCACCCGTCGGCATCCCGATCCTCCCGGCCGAACTGACCGTGCCGACGCGCAAGTGGGCCGAGCGCTACTACAACCTCAAACACTGGACGCGTCTGCCCGAGGGCGGCCATTTCGCGCCGATGGAAGTGCCCGATCTGCTGGTCGCCGACATCCGCAGCTTCTTCCGCGATCTGCGCGCGCCTGCGTAAATACGGATTTGCCGGCCCGCGATTGCCGCGGGCCGATCCGCGCTCGTATTCCTTCGCTTAGCAAACGACGCGAAGAGAGGATTTCGGCGATGGAACTCGGCCTGCTTTACGAATTCGACGTGCCCCAGCCCTGGGCGGGCGAGCACCCCTGGGGCCAGCGCTCGGCCGAGCGCCAGGTCTATCGCGACAACATCGAGCAGATCGTCCTGGCCGACAAGCTGGGCTTCGAGGCGGTCTGGCTGGTCGAGCACCATTTCCGCGAGAACCGCAGCCACATGCCCTGCAACGAGGTCGTGCTCGGCGCGCTCTCGCAGATCACCGAACGGATCAAGCTGGGCTTCGGCGTCAGCCTGATGCCGCACGAATTCATCCACCCCGCGCGCATCGCCGAGAAGGTCGCGACGGTGGACCTCTTGTCGCGCGGCCGCGCGATCTGGGGCATGGGCCGCTCGACGCCGATGGAGCAGATCGCCTTTGGCGTCGACATCCCCAACTCGAAGGAAAAGATGAAGGCGGCGGCCAAGACCGTCGTCGGCATGTGGGACCAGGAATACTACGAAGAGGATTCCGAGTACCTCAAGTTCCCCAAGCGGATGGTCACGCCCAAGCCCTACCAGTATCCGCATCCGCCGGCCTGGATGGCGGCCTCGACCGAGAGCTCGGCGACGATGGCGGGCGAAAACGGCTGCGGCCTGCTGTGCTTCTCGATCATGCAGCCGCTCGACAAGCTCAGGCAGGTTATCGACACCTACCGCGAGGCGCAGAAGACCGCGACGCCGCTGACCGGCGTCCACACCAACAAGGTCGGCGTCTATACGCTGGTCCACTGCGCCGAGAGCCGCGACACCTTCGGCACCAACCGGCTCTGGGAGTCGATGTGGTGGTGGTACAAGGGCATCGCCGAATTCCACCTCAAGTGGGAAATGGCGCACCTGACACCCGAACAGCAGGCGCAGGCCTTCCCGCTGCTGGAGAGCCGCGCGCGCGGCGAGTTCGACATCGAGGAATTCGACCGCGAGGACATGGTCATCGTCGGAACGCCCGACGAGTGCCTGCAGAAGCTGCTGCGCTATGAAGAGGCCGGGGTCGACCAGCTGCTCTGCTACCTCAACTTCGGCTACCTGCCGCACGACGCGATCATGAAGTCGATCGAGCTGCTGGGGACCAAGGTCATTCCCGAGCTGAAGAAGCGCGGCGCACATCGCGTGGCCGCGGGGCTCGAGGCGCAGATCGCCGAGACCGCCAAGCAGACCGAGACCGGCGCGCTGTGGCAGAAGAACGAGCTGCTGAAGGCCTGACTATCGATCCTCCCCCTTTGGGGGAGGGGGACCGCCGGGCGAAGTCCGGTGGTGGAGGGGTGTCCCCGCTGGCGGTTAAACCCCTCCGTCAGTCCTTCAGACTTGCAGGGGAGGATCTCATTTTACTCCTCCACCGGCGCCCAATTGGCCACGGCCTCGCGCATGATCACATGCAACTCCCCGAGCCGCTCGCGCACCTGCGCCGCGCTTCCCGCAAGGCCGAGCACGGTCGGCACCTGCAGCGCGCGCAGCGGCAGCGGCATGGCCAGCGACCAGTAGTCCGATCCGGCGGTGGCACCGTCGGCGAAGCCGGCCAGGCGGATCTGCGCGAGGTCCTGAAGCACGCCGGGAACGTCGCCCGCCGGCACCCGCGCGCGGTCGGCCAGGCGCAGCACTTCGTCGTCGTCGAGCGACGCGAGGTAGGCGCTGCCGATCGCCGAACCGAAGACCGAAACCGACAGCCCGCGTTCGCCACGCTCGCCCGAAGCCACGGTGCAGTCGATCAGCTGCATGAACAGGTCGTTGGGCGTCGAGATCGTCACGGTCATGCCCGTCGCCGCATGGACCGCGTCGATCAGGTCACGCAGGCGGCCGTCGGCGCCGTAGCTGGCCATGATCCAGGCGCTGAACTCGGCGAGCCGCGGCGAGGGCAGATAGGTCTTGGCCCTGGCATCGAAGGCGAGGTGGCCCGAATCGAGCATCGTCTTGAGCAACTGGTTGGTCGTCGAGGGATGGGTGCCCAGCGTGTGCGAGATTTCGACCGCGCGCAGTGGCCGGCGCTCGCGTCCGAACAGTTCGAGCACGTCGAGCGCACGCGTCGCCGAGCGCGACAGGCTGCGTCGGTCGCCGGGCCGCTTGACGCGGACATGGGCCGAAGGGCTGCGAGGACTGCGGGAGGCGATCAAGGTCATCGCCGCCACCCTAGGCCGCCGGGTGAGCGCCGGGCAAGCATCGCGGTGACGGAACCAGTTCCTAAATGAACCTGACGTATTGCAATCATCCGGACCCTCTGCCATCGCTGCCGCCAAGGATGGGGTGACGATGCCGAGCGACGCGGAATTCCAGAGGCTGGCGGACGAACTCGCGGTGCGCCGTGTGCTCGACGAATATTGCCTGCGGCTCGAGGTCAACGACTTCGAGGAATGGCTCGACCTGTTCACCCCGGACACCGTCTACGAGGTCTATCGCCGCGAGTTGAAGGGCCGCGACGCGGTGCGCGACATGCTGTCGAAGGCGCCGCACGGCGTGCACCTGGGCGGACCGATGCGGATCACGCTGAACGGGGACAGCGCCGAGACGATCCAGAACTACCTGTTCATCGCCGCGGAGGACGCTGCCTGGAACATGGGCTGGTACTTCCGCACCGTCGTGCGCACCGCCGATGGCTGGAAGATCGCCCACACCAGGGTGCAGATGCAAAAGATCGGCAGCGGAACACCACCGCTGTTCGCGACGAAATAGGATGAGGATGACAGGATGAAAATCGATTCCAGCCTGGCCGCGGTGGTAACCGGCGGCGCCTCGGGTCTCGGCCTGGCGACGGTGCAGGCCTTGCGCGATGCGGGTGTCCGGGTGGCGATCTTCGATCTCAATCCCGAGGCCGGAGAGAAGGCTGCGGCCGAGACCGGTTCGCTGTTCTGCCAGGCCGACGTGCTCTCCGACGACAGCCTCGATGCCGCCTTCGCCAAGGCACGCGAAGCCCATGGTCAGGAGCGGATCCTCGTCTCCTGCGCCGGCGGCGGCAATGCCAAGACCACGGTGAGTCAGGACCGCGAGACCGGCGCGATGAAGCTGTTTCCCACGGCAGAGTTCGCGCGCGTGGTGAGCCTCAACGCGGTCGGCACTTTCGCGACGATCACGCGCTTCGCCGCGGGTTGCGCTACGCTCGATCCGGTCGACGGCGAACGCGGTGCCATCGTCTGCACGGCTTCGGTCGCGGCGCAGGACGGGCAGATGGGGCAGGCCGCCTATGCCGCGGGCAAGGCGGCGATCGCGGGCATGACCCTGCCGATCGCGCGCGACCTATCGCGCTTCGGCATTCGCGTGAACACGATCCTGCCGGGCATTTTCTCGACCCCGCTGATGAACCAGGCCCCGCAGGCGCTGAAGGATCGGCTCTCGGCGATGACCGCCTATCCCAACCGCTTCGGCGAGCCGCACGAATATGCCAGCCTGGCGCTCGAACTCTGCCGCAACACCTACATGAACGCGCAGGCGATCCGGCTCGACGCCGGCGTGCGCTTCGCGGCCAAGTGAGGAACCCTAGATGATCGAACTGATCCCGCTCGCCACTGCCGTCGTCGACGTCGCGCCACCGCATGGCGTAGGCGGCGGCCGCTCGATCGGCGACATCCGCGCGGTCAGCCTCGAAGGCGAGCGCGTGACCGCGAGCCTCGCCGGCGCCGCGGCGGCCGACTGGATGTCGATCGCCGGCACCGTCGCCGCGATCGACGTGCGCATGACCCTGCGCACCCACGATGACGCGCTGATCTACGTGACCTACGGCGGCCGGCTCGACCTGGCCGACCG
This sequence comes from Novosphingobium anseongense, assembly GCF_037482895.1. Lineage (NCBI taxonomy): Bacteria > Pseudomonadati > Pseudomonadota > Alphaproteobacteria > Sphingomonadales > Sphingomonadaceae > Novosphingobium > Novosphingobium anseongense. The sequence continues at coordinate 878,631 of NZ_JBBHJZ010000001.1, forward strand.
CGCCAACGGGCTCCACGCCCGCGTCGCCCCGGTCTTCGAGACGGGCGACGAACGCTACGCCTGGCTCAATGCGGTGCAGGCCGTGGGCAAGGGCAAGCTGATCCCCGGTCCCGACGGCACGCGCATCGAATACGAATTCTACGAAATCCGCTGAGGAAGACAGATCCGATGGCCGTCCCGCCGAACATCCGCGACACCCTGGTCGACATCCGCGCCTACTCGGACGGGCGGATCTACGACGCCTACAAGTGGCTGCGCGCCAACGATCCGCTCGGCACGGTCGAGGCTGAGGGCTACGATCGCTTCCGCGTGGTCACGCGCCATGCCGATGTCATGGAGATCAGCCGCCAGAACGACCTGTTCACCAATGGCCCGCAGTCGATCCTGTTCACCCAGGCCGAGATCGAGCGCAACCTGCAGCAGAGCGGCGGGGTGACGGTCAAGTCGCTGATCCAGATGGATGCACCCGAGCACGGCATCTACCGAGACATGACCGCGCACTGGTTCCGCCCGGCAAACCTCAAGCTGCTCGAGGATCGCGTGCGCGAACTGGCGCGCCGGGCCGTGGATCGCATGGCCGCCTCGGGCGGACGCTGCGACTTCGTCAACGAGATCGCGCTGCACTATCCGCTGCTGGTGATCATGGCGATCCTCGGGCTGCCCGAGGAGGACGAGCCGCTGATGCTCCAGCTCACCCAGGGCCTGTTCGGCGCCGCCGATCCCGACGATCTGGTCGACGGCGTGCCGCCGCCGCAGGAGCGCGACCGCACGGCGCTGTTCACGATGATGGCCTATTTCAACAAGCTGACCGAGGATCGCCGCGCCAATCCCACGGGCGACCTCGCCTCGCTGATCGCCAATGCCAAGGTCGACGGGCAGCCGATCGATCCGCTGACGACGATGGGCTATTACATCATCGTCGCCACGGCCGGCCACGACACGACCTCGTCCTCGACCGGCGGGGCGATGTGGGCGCTGGCGGAGAACCCGGCGGAGCTCGCCAAGCTCAAGGCCGATCCCAAGCTGATCGGGCCGATGATCGAGGAGGCGATCCGCTGGACCTCACCGGTCAAGCACTTCATGCGCACGGCGACGCAGGACACAGAGGTCAACGGACAGGCGATCGCCAAGGGCGACTGGCTGATGCTCTGCTACGCCTCGGCCAACCGCGACGAGGCTATGTTCGCCGATCCCGACGCCTTCCGCATCGATCGCAAGCCCAACCGCCACGTCGCTTTCGGCAATGGCGGGCACCTGTGCCTGGGCCAGGCGCTGGCGCGGATGGAGATGAAGATCCTGTTCGAGGAACTGCTGCCGCGGCTCGAGAGCGTCGAGCTCGACGGCGATCCGAAGATGAGCGCGGCGACCTTCGTCAACGGGCCGATCCGGCTGCCGATCCGCTACGTGATGAACTGACATGCTCAACCGGCTCGACGACTACCCGATCCATCAGACGCCCGAGCCGATCGCCCACGTCGCGACGACCGATCGCAACGCCTACGACCGCTCGTGGTTCAACGGCTTCTCGATCGACGGCGAATGGTATTTCGGGATCGCCATGGGGCTCTATCCGCACCGCGGCGTGCTCGACTGCGCGTTCAGCGTGGTGCGCAAGGGCGGGCTGCAGCATTGCTTCTACGCCTCGCGGCGCGCGCCGAGCGAGCGCACCGAGATGCAGGTCGGCCCGTTCCGCATCGAGCTGCCCGAACCGATGCGCCGCACGCGCGTCGTGCTGGAAGATAACGAGAGCGGTCTTTCCTGCGACCTGACCTTCTCGACCCGCACCGCGGCGATCGAGGAGAGCCGCCAGACCCTGTGGAGCGGCGCCAAGCGGACGATGGACGCGACACGCTTCGACCTGTTCGGCCGCTGGTCGGGCACGATCCGCACGCCCGATGGCGAGATCCAGGTCAGCGAGGACACCTGCCTCGGCGTCAAGGACCGCTCGTGGGGCGCGCGCAAGCTCGGCGAGGCCGAGACCGGCGGCGCGCCGCCCGCGGGCAAGGTCGGCGCCTTCTTCGTCTGGGCGCCGCTGTTCTGGGACGATCACGTCAGCCAGGCGATCATCTACGACGACGTCGAGGGCCGCCCGCTGATCCGCGAGGCGCTGACCGCGCCGCTCTACGATGCCGAGCCCGGTGGCCCGGTCGAAGACGGGCGTCTGACCCGCCTCGCGACGGCGCGGCACCGCATCGCCTATCACCCTGGGACCCGGCTCGCGCGCAGCGCCGAGATCGACCTCGTCGGCCATGACGACACGCTGCGGACGATCCAGTTCGAGCCGATCCTCAAGTTCCAGATGAAGGGCATCGGCTACATGCACCCCGAATGGGGCCACGGCTTCTGGAAAGGCGATCTGGCCACAGGCCACGAGAGCTTCGATCCCGCAGCGCTAGACATGCTGCAAGCGGCGAACTTCCACACCCAGCAGGTCGTGCGCGTCAGCGACGGCAGCCGGCAAGGGATCGGCGTGCTCGAACAGGTCGTCCTCGGACCCTATGCCCCCGCGGGCTTCACCGCGATGACGGACGGCGCCGCATGACCCGCGACGAGCTCGAAACGTTCAACGCCGACTGGCTGCAGGCCTGGACCGAGAAGGATATTCCACGCATCGCCGCGCTCTACGCCGAGGACTGCCTTTACCAGGACAACGCGATGCCCGCGGGCCTGAACGGCCGCGCGGCGCTGCTGGGCTATATCGGCAAGCTGTTCCCCGCGGTGCCCGACTGGACCTATACCCCCGACGAGCTCTGGCCGGTCGACGGCGGCTTCTGCGCGCGCTGGTTCCTCGACATGGGCGGCAAGCGCTTCCGAGGTTTCGAGCTCGTGAAGTTGCGCGGTCGCGAGATCGTTCTCAACGAGGTCTATACCCACGAGATCTGACGGTCAGGGCGTGCGCTCGAACTGCTTGAGCCCCTCGGGCACCAGATGGAAGGGTTGACGGTCGACGAGGTAGATCGCCGCCTGCGGCCCGCCGAAAGCAGACGGATCGTCGAGCCCGCCGACCTTGAGCACGAGCGCCGGGAAATCGGGCAACCGCGTCGCCAGGTGCGTGCCGCAGGTTCCGCAGAACTGGCGCGTGACCGGCTTGGCGATGTCGCTGCGGGTGAAGCTCGCGGGCTCGCCGCGAACGTAGCGAAAGCCCTCGACCGGCATCATCATGAAGTAGTTCGGACCGCCGCCGGTAAGGTATTGGCACTCACGGCAATGGCACTGCGCGCGCAACCGCGGCTCGCCTGCTGCTTCATAGCGGACAGCACCGCAATAGCAGCCGCCGGTCAGCGGTTCGGTGGGCGCGCTCATCGGCCCGGCACCTCGAACGTCTTGACCAAGGTGCGCTTGAGCTGCCGACTGGTGAACAGCCAGCGCTCGCCGCGCTTCTCGTAGGTCTCGTGATAATGACCGAAGCCGTGGACGACCATGACATCGGTCGCGGCATCGAAAATCATGTCTTCCATCGCCCAGATGCCCTTGGCCTTTTCGTCGCTCTCGAAAGTGATCTCGGGCGTATGCGAATGGTGGACCGACTTGCTTTGCGGGCCGAGCAACTGGCGCACGTTGTCGATCATCTCCTGCGCGCTTTCCCAGCGCGGGTAACCCTCGTTGTGCGAGACGTGATCGGGCGCGTGGAGCGAGAGGTAGAGGTCCCAGTCCTTTGTATCGACCGCGCGGTCGCGGCGGGCCTTGAGGAGCTTGATCTCCTCGCGCGCCATCAGTTCCTCGATCTCTGTCATGCGATCTCCCTTGGTTCAGCGCAGCGCGACGGCGCTGCCGGCAGCGAAACCGCCGTCGACAGGCAGATTGACGCCGTTGAGATAGGACGCGCGCGGGCTGTTGAGCATGAGCAGGACCCAGGCCTGCTCCTCTGCCGTCGAGCGTCGGCCGATCTGCGCGGCCACCGCGTCGATCCGCTCGCTCGGTGTAACCTGCTCGATCGCGGCGAGCATCGGCGTCTGTACCGAGCCGGGGCTCGTGCAGTTGAGCCGCACGCCGTTTTTGATCGTGCGTGCCGAAGCGGTCATCGTCCAGACGGCGATGGCCTCCTTCGAAAAGCCGTAGGCATCGGCGCGCGCCAGATCGTGCGTCTCGCACCAGGCGAGCGCAGCGGCGAAGTCCTCGGTCGCGACGAGTTCGCGCAGTTCGGCCAGGTGCTGGGGCCAGCGTGCTCCGCCGACCGATCCGACCGAGACGATCGCGCTGCCCGGCGGCATGCGATCGAACAGCACTTCGGTCAGCATGCGCATGCCGATAAAGTTAACCTTGAGCACGTCGAGCGGCGGCGCCATCGGCGGCAGGCCGGCGCAGCTGAACAGCGCATCGACCGGGCCGATAGACTTGGCCGCCTCGACGATTGCCTCTGAATCGCGCAGGTCGAGCCTGGTGAAGGCGGCAAGCGGAAGATCGCCATCCTGCCAGTCGATCCCGTGCACGAAAGCGCCGGCGTCCAGCAGCAGTCGCGCGGTCGCCTCGCCGATGCCCGATCGGCAGCCGGTTACGACCACCCTTTTGCCGACATAGCCGAGCGAATCCGCAGCGCCGTTCATCAGTTTATGTAGTGATCGCCCGAGGCGCGGATCGTCATGTCGCTGATCGATACGCCCCAGGGCTGATCGACCGCGTGGACGATGGCATCGGCGATATGATCGGGGGCCAGAAAGGCGTGACCGATGCTCTCGGGATCGCTGAGCTCGGGCACCTCCCCGGAGGCGAGCTTGGCGTAGTCTTCGTAGAATCCGGCGATGTGGTGCCCGACGATGCCCGCGCCGGCGGCCGAATTGACCACGGTCTTGGCCAGGCCCGTGGCGATGACGCCGGTGGGTTTGATCACGGTGACCTTGATCTTGCCGCGCGCCTCCTGGCGGAAGGCGTGACTGAAGTAGTCGACCGCCGCCTTGGTCGCGCCGTAGACCGCGGCGCCAGCAGTGGCGCGATTGCCGTATATCGACGAGAGATTGACGATGTGGCCGCGGCCCTGTGCCATCATCTGGTCGTAGACAGCGATCGAGCCGTGCATCACGCCCTTGAAGTTGATGTCGATGCAGCGCTCCCAGGCGGGGAGAGCAGAGGCGTGGTCGGCGATGAAGGCCAGCGGCATGGTGCCGGCATTGTTGATCATGACGTCGATCGCCTCGTAGGCGAGGACCGCCGACTGCACGGCTTCGCGCATGGCCTCGATCGAGGTGACGTCGGCCGCGACCGCCTGGGCCTCTCCGCCGTCCGCACGGATCGCCGCTGCGACGGTCTCGGCCGCCTCGCCGTCGACGTCGACGCAGGTCACCCGCGCGCCGCGTGCGGCAAGCTTCTCGGCGGTCAGCCTGCCGAAGCCCGAACCCGCGCCGGTGACGATGACCGACTTGCCGGCAATGTTGTCAGCCACGGTCAGCCTTCCTTCTTCGGCGCGCTGGCGAAGGCGGGCAGGCTGGTCGTGTCCATGCCGTAGCCGAACAGGCGGAAGTTCTGCTGGTGCCCGAGGTGGTGCAGCGAGAAGGCCTGGTCGATCGCGTTCATCTGTCCCTGGATGTCGAGCGTCTTGTTGACCGCCTCCTTGGCCAGTTTGAGCGCAAAGGCCGGCTTGCTCGCGATCTTCTGCGCCATGGCCAGGGTGAAGTCCTCGAGCTCGGCCAGCGGCACGACGTGGTTGACCATGCCGAGGCGGTGCGCCTCCTCGGCGTTCCAGCTATCGGCGGTGAACAGGAACTCCTTGGCCTTGCGCGCGCCGAGTTCCCAGGGGTGGCCGAGCCATTCGACCGCCGGCATCCCGAAGTTGATGACCGGGTCCGAGAACACCGCATTGTCCGCGGCGATGATGATGTCGCAGACCCAGGCATAGATCAGCGCGCCGGCGGTGCACTTGCCCTGGACCGCGCAGATCGTCGGCTTCGAGACGTTGCGCACGCGCCGCGCGCTTTCGAGATAGCCTTCCTTCTCGGCCGCATACCAGCCATGCGCGCCGGGCTCGTTGAACCCGCTCCAGGTCGAGACGCCGGGCGAGGCGTCCTGCATAGCCTGCTGGTATTGCTCGACCGTGTCGGCGATGTCGTGCCCGGCCGAGAAGTTGCGGCCGTCGGCGGCCAGCACGATGACCTTGACGCTATCGTCCTTCAGCGCACGGTCGAAAGCGTCGTTGATCGCGAAGATCAGCGCCGGGTTGATCGCATTGTGCTTGTCCGCGCGGGCCAGGACGATGCGCGCGACGCCCGGTGCCGGGTCTTCATAGCGGATCAGGTTTTCGGTCATCTCGGACTTTCGGTTCAGGCGGTGAGGGAAGGGCGCTTGGCAGTCTTCCAGTCCTCGTGATGACTGGCGGCCTGTTCCGCGGCGCGATCCCAGAAGGCCTCGCCCTTCGCCAGGTTGACGAAGTTGAAAGCGTTGGCGTGCCGGAATTCGAGAATCTCGACACCCTCCGGACCGGGCTTGTAGGTGTAGGGAACGCCTGCGGGGATGAAGAAGCTGTCGCGCGGGCCGAGGTCCTCGGTGCCCATCTTCAGCGTGCCGGCGATCACGTAGTAGAGGCAGTCGCAGTCGTGGCTGTGCAGCGGCAGGGCATAGCCCGGCTTGAACCAGACGTGGGTCAGGCCGAAGCCCGGAACCTGGCTGAGCACCCTGATTTCGTCGCCCTCGAGATAGCCCGCGGCGATCGCCTTATCCATGCCCGCGCGCTGGGCCGGGCTGAAGGGCTCGACCGTCATGCACTTGGCTTCCATCAGTCCCGGCGCATCCTTCGCGCGGAAGATCTGGAACTTGCTGTTGTCGTGCTGTTCTTCGGCCATTTCAGTATCCTTTGCCTTTGCCGATATTGGCGACGTGGCTGACCATCAGGTCCTTGTATTCCGGGCTCAGCATCAATGCGGAGTTGGCGAGCCGCTCGACCGAGGCGGCCTGGTGCACGCCGAGATCGTGGGCGAGTTCGATCGCCACCTTCGCCGTGCCGACCAGTTCGGCGTTCTGCTGCGCCAGATGGCGGCAGAAGCCCATGACGTCGCTCTCGAAGCTCGCGTCGGGGTAGATCTTGTGGACCAGCCCGGCGATCCGCGCTTCCTGCGCATCGATCGGCACGTTGGCCATGATCATCAGCCGCGCCCAGTGCGGCCCCACCAGGCGGACGAGCCGGCTCACGCCGTTGGTCGCGGGCAGCACGCCGAACTTGGCCTCGGGGAAGGCATAGCTCGCACTTTCGGCGGCAAGGCGGAAATCGCACGACAGGCTCATCTCGAGGCTGCCGCCGACGCAGCGCGCGTGATGCGCGACGACGAAGGGCTTCTCGATGTGCTCCATCTCGTCCCAGACGCGGCGCATGCGGTTCTCGCCGCGGCGGTGCTGCTCGCGCACCTGCGAGCCCTTGGTCGGGAACTCGCGCTGCGGACCGTTGGCCTTGAGATCGGCGCCGGCCGAGAAATAGCGGCCGTGCGACTTGATCAGCATCACGCGCAGCTCGGGCGTGTCGCGGTAACGCTCGACCGCCGCTTCGAGCGTTTCCATCAGCTCGAAGCTCATCGCGTTGAGCTTGTCGGGCCGGTTGAACGTCGCGACGAGGATGTTCTCCTCGACCACGTCGACCAGCAGGTGCGGTTCTTCGGTCATCTCTCTTCGGCTCCCATGGCTTGTTGTGGGGCGATTGTGGGACGGGCACGACGGCGCGCGCAAGTCCCCATCGGCCGGCCTCAGAAGCCTATGTCGAGGATCGGTGCGTTGTAGCCGCTGTTGACCGCGTTCTGCCCCTTGCGCAGCGTCTCATCGTCGAGCCCGGCGAGATAGCCGTCGACGAGCCGCTGGTAGTTGCTGATCATGCCCTCCTGCTCGTGCGAGAGCCGCATGTGGGTGAAGCCGCCGGCGTGGAGCCCGCGCTGTTGGCGCGGCAGGTTCGAATAGTCCTGCATCGGAATCTCGGGGAAAGCTTCCGAATCGTAAGGCAGCATCGTCGGCGCCCTAGGCGTGTCGAACTCCTCGTCTTCGGGGCGCAAGACCAGCGACCAGATCTCGAACAGGCAGGTCTCGGCCGTGAGCGGACGGATGCGATACGAACTCATCGCCGCGAAGCTCGGCAGCAGGAAGAAGTGCGGGAACATGAATTCCACGTCGTGGAATGGTTTCTCCTGGTTGACCTTGGGAATGTCGAACATCGGCGCGCCGCGGGCGAGGCCATCGGCGGTAATGTCGGCCTGGGCCTTGGCGAAGAAGGCGCCGAGCGCGTGCATCGGATCCTCGGGCACCTCCATGTCGCGCAGGCGTTCGAGCACGGCGACCTCGGTCTCGTGGACCATGCCGGCCATGCCGGTGGAGAGCCGCGCGTAGAAGTCGATCATGTTGTTGACCATCATCCGCGAATCCATGTTCCGCGTCGGAATGGCCTCGCCGCCGTCGGTGCCGTAGGAGCTCATCGGCATCAGATCGTGGAGCTGCGGATGCGTGCGCATCACATGATAGCCTTCCATGAAGGCCTCCATTGCGAGCTTCCAGTTGGTCGGCAGCACCGTGCCATACCACCAGTCCATCTTCAGCCGGTCGACGTGCCGCGCATCGAGGATGTCGACCACGGGACCGAGCGATTCGATCAGACCTGGAGCGTCGTCGTCGAAGTTGATGAAGGCGCAGCCCGCCCAGAACTCGCAGCGGACCTGCGGCAGGTCGATCTGCGCATGGTCGAGCAGGGCCTCGTCGAAAATGGCCTTGCCGAAGACGAAGGTGTTCTTGCCCTCGGCGCTCCAGCGCCAGCCATGGAACGGGCAGATGAAGCCGGTCTTGCCGCAGTTGCCCGGACCTTCGACGAGCTGCACGCCGCGGTGGCGGCAGGCGTTGTGGAACGCCTTCACCCCGTCCTTGGTCCGCACGACGATCACCGAGCGGTCGAGGATCGTGTACTCTGTGTAGTCACCGATGTGCGGGATCTCCTCGAGCCGGCAGGCCATCTGCCAGACCCGCGGCCAGAGCTTTTCGTTCTCGAGCTTGAAGAAGGCTTCGTCGTAATAACGCTGGGCGGGGATGAGCTTGGGCTCGGTCACCTGGAAGGGTACCTGTTCGAGCGCGGCCTGGACGTCCTGGGTCATGTCTTCTCTCTCCTGCCGACGTCTCCGAGTCGCCTCCGATCGTCGGTCTTCGCGCCGATGCTAATTAATGCATCGCGGCTTGTGAATTCTTTCTCGCGTCACGGCCTCATGGCACCGTACCGGCGATATGGTCAGCGCCAGCGATCGAAGAAGACGCTGACCTCTTCGGTGAAGAGTTCGGGCTCCTGCCAGGCGGCGAAGTGCCCGCCTTTGGACATCTCCTGCCAGGACACGATGTTGAAGCGCTTTTCGGCGGCTGCGCGGGGTGGCGGGACGGTCTCGCGCGGGAAATGAGCGAAGCCCATCGGCAGGGCGATCGGGCCGCCATCGGTCGGGCGCGCAGTCGTCATCGAGTTATAGAGCCACATCGACGCCTGGACGTTGTCGCTCACCAGATAGGTCATCACGCTGGTGATGAGCTGATCCTTGCTGAACGCACTCTCGATGTCACCGTCGTTGTCCGACCAGGCGCGGTATTTCTCGAGCACCCACGAGGCAAAACCCACCGGCGTATCGGCGAGTGCGAGGCCGATCGTCTGCGGGCGCGTGGTCATCTGCTTCGAATAGGCACCGACGTCGTTCATCCGCCGCCGTGCGGCCTTGAACCATTCGGCTTCCTCGGCCGACATCTCGCCGCTGGGCCGATGCGCCAGATAATTGAGATGGATGGCCGCGACGACGTCGCCGTGATCTTGGGCGAGCGCGGTGGTGACCGAGGCGCCCCAATCGCCGCCCTGCGCGCCGAAGCGCGGATAGCCGAGCACCTCGACCATCAAGGTCCGCCACATGCGCGCAATGTCGCGCGCGCCGATCGGGCGGAGCGGACGGCCCGAGAAGCCGTAGCCCGGCAACGAAGGCACGACCACGTCGTAGCCGCGCGCCGCGAGCAGCGGCAGGACCTCGAGGAATTCGAGCACCGAGCCCGGCCAGCCATGGCTGAGGATCAGCGGATATCCGCGCTCGCCGGTGGTCGCAGGCAGGTGGTAGAAGTGGATCGCGATGCCTTCGATCTCGACGGTATACTGCGGCAACGCATTGAACGCCGCCTGCGCCGACGACCAGTCGTAACGGTCGCGCCAGTGATCGCGAAACTCCGCCAGATAGCGCGCGTCGGTGCCGTACTTCCAGTCTGCGTCGTCATCGGGCGCATAGCCGATCACGGCATCTGCGACTCGCCCGGCGATCCAATCGAGCCGGGCTCGTGGCACCTCCAGGCAAAACGGTCTTTTCACGATGCGGTCTTCCGGTCAGAGTGGGCGAGTCCGGTCGCGGTCTATCAGCGCCTCGATACAATGCAAACATCGCGTTGCATTTTTCCGAGGTCATGCCAGGCTCCGACAAGAGAACACAAAAGGAGAGCACGATGCCGGCAAGCGAGCTGCGACACCCGGGCGCGTGGCGCACGGTCTGGATCCTGGCGCTGGTCTGGGCGATGGCCATGCTCGACCGGCTGATCCTGCTACTGCTGGTCCCCGGCATAAAGGCGTCGATGGCGCTCAGCGACACCGAGGTCTCGCTGCTCTACGGCCTGGCCTTCGCGATCTGCTTCTCGGTTGTCGGCATTCCGCTCGGCCATCTGGTAGACCGCTGGAACCGGCGCAACCTGCTGCTCGCGGGTATGCTGGGCTGGAGCGCGGCAACTCTGGCCTGCGCGCTGTCGCATGACTTCTGGACCTTCTTCGCGGCGCGCATGGTACTCGGCGCATTCCAGGCCGTGCTCGCGCCCGCCGCAATCTCGATCGTCGCAGACCTGTTCCCAACCGAACAGCGCGGCAAGCCGACCGCGCTGCTGCTTGCGGCCTCGATGTTCGGCGGGGCACTGGCCAATTTCGTCGGCGGCGCCTTGCTCGACCATTTCGCTGACCATCAGCCCGTCCTGCCGCTGGTCGGACGGCTCGCGGCCTGGCAACTCGCGCTGTTCGGCGCGGGCCTCTTCAGCCTGATCGCCACGCCCTTGCTCCTGCTCGTCCACGAGCCGCCGCGCGAAAGCGCGACCATCGGCATCGGCGAAAGCTTCGGCATGATCGCCCATGTCCGTCGGCACGGGGCCATGTTCCTGCTGCTCTTCGCCGCCTTCGTGGTCATCGCCGTCGCGGGCAACGGCGTCGGCAACTGGTGGCCGGCGGTGTTCATGCGCCAGAGCGGACTGACCCCGACCGAGACCGGCGTGGTGCTCGGTTCGGTCTCGCTGATCGGCGGCATCGGCGCGGCGGTTATCGGCGGTGCGCTCAGCGACTGGGCCGCGCGGCGTGATCCGAGGACCGGGCGCCTCAAGCTCACGGCCGTGGCGCTCGTCGGACAGATGATCGTCCTGCTACCGCTACTGCAGCCCCAGTTCGTGCCGGGTATCGTAATCGCGCTCTCGATCTCGGTCGTGCTCTCGGGCGTGGTCGGTGCAGCCTGCTACTCGCTGCTGCCCGATCTGGTGCCGCCGCAGGGCAGGGGCCTGCTGATCGCCATGTACCAGTTCGTCGGCAACCTGATCGGCTTCGGCCTGGGGCCGACGGCCGTCGCGCTGGTGACCAACGAGGTGCTGCGCGCCGAAACGCGCGTGGCCGAGGCGATGATGCTGTTCGGCCTGCCGATCTATGCATTGGCGGGCGTGTTCGTGCTCCTCGCCGCACCGGCGGTTCGCCGGATGCGCGCGGCGGCGACCTAGTCGCTGGAGGCGATCACGCGCCCCGCCGCCTGTACCATGCCCGCCTTGGTAAGGGCATCGGACATCGGCATGTCGTCCGATCCCGAGGCGGCGCGGATCGAATCGATTACGCTTTCGGGGTTCTCGCCTTCGAGCTCGTAGAGCGTCAGCAGGGTCCATTGCGGCGCGGCGTCGAGTTCGTAGACGCGCTGGAAATCGAGGCTGACGAGTTTGCCACCGACAACGCCGGGCATGCGCAACACGTCGGCGAAATGGCGATCGCGATACCAGGCGACGAATTCGTCCTCGCGTCCTTCGAGCGCGCGAGACAGGACGGCATAGGTAAAGCGTGGCATCGATTCGATCCTCTCCTTGCCCCGGCATGCAAGCCGTGCTGTGATAATGCAACAGGAGAGATTCAATGACTGAAGCGGATGGCAAGCGCTGGAGAGAGCGCCCCGAGGGTTCGAACTGGGGTGATTTCGGCCCCGACGACCAGATCGGCCGGCTCAACCTCGTCACCCCCGAGCGCCGCCGTGCCGCCGCCGCCGAAGTGCGCGAGGGGCTGGCCTTCTGCCTGTCCTTGCCGCTCGATTGCCCGCGCGTGCAAATCAACCCGCGCCGCTTCCCGCCAGAGATGTCCTTCTCGATGCGCGGCGACGACCCGGCGATGAACTATCCCTATGGCCGCATGTTTCCCGGCCAGAAGGACGTGGTCTGCGACGACCGCGCGCTGCTGAGCCTGCAATATTCGACGCAGTGGGATTCGCTCTGCCACATGGGCTTCCTTTACGACGGCGATGGCACGGGCGAAGCGGAAGCGACCTACTACAACGGCTATCGCGCGCACGATCACGTCCACGGGCCGTTCGACTACCTGCACGACCGCGAACCCAAGGACGGCCCCTATGGCGCCGCCCGCCTCGGAATCGAGACATTGGCCGAGACCGGACTGCAGGCGCGCGGGGTGATGATCGATCTGTTCGCGCATGTCGGGCTGGAGGCCGAGCGGATCGGCTACGATCGGCTCATGCGGATACTCGAGGCGGACAAGGTCGAGGTCGAGGAGGGCGACGTGCTCTGCTTCCGCACCGGCTTCGACCGGGCGCTGCTGGCGCAGTACGAAGACGTCTCGGTGGAGGTCGATCCGCACCGCTGCTCGGGGCTCGATGGTTTCGACGATCGCCTGTTGCAGTGGATCACCGACAGCGGCGCAGTCGCGCTCGTCTCGGACAACGAGGCGGTCGAATGCATGCCCGATTTCAAGCGCGAGACGCCGCACGGATCGCGCGTACCTTTGCACAACCACTGCCTGTTCAAGCTCGGAATCCCGCTCGGCGAAATGTTCCTGCTCAGCGACCTCGCGGACTGGCTGCGCGCCAACGGCCGCTCACGCTTCCTGTTCACCGCGCCGCCGCTGCGCCTCCCCGGCGCGGTGGGATCACCGGTGACCGGGGTGGGCACGGTATGACCGACCCGGCCGCGCTGCGCGAGGCCTGGGGCCGCGACGGGGTAGCCTGCCTGCGCGGGCTGCTCTCACCCGAGCAGATTGCCGACGCGACGGCAGCCTACGAATGGACGCGCGACAACCGCGGGCCGGGTTTCACGACGATGGGCGGCGACGAGCGATCGTGGCAGGACTTGTCGAATCCGGCGAGCTATGCCGCCTATGACGGCATGCTCCGGCGCTCGCCGATCGCGCCGTTGCTCGCCAGGCTCTGGGGTGGGTCGGTCTGGTACATGTACGAACAGATCTTCCACAAGGAAGCGACCGACAACTTCACGCCCTGGCACCAGGATACGCCCTATATGCCCGTCGCCGGCGCGCATCATGCGGTCTGCTGGATCAGCCTCGATCCGGTCAGCCGCGAAGCGACGCTCGAATACTGCCTGGGGAGCCACAAGGGGCCGGTCTACAACGGCACCTCGTTCAAGCCCGGCGATCCGACCGATCCGTTCTACAAGGCCGGCGACCTGCCGCGGCTGCCCGACATCGAGGCCGATCGCAGCCGGTGGCCTATCCAGGGCTGGGCGACCGAGCCCGGCGACGTCGTGCTGTTCCACCCGAGCGTACTCCATGGCGGCGGCGCACCGGGACCGCAGGGACGGCGGCGGACCTTGACTCTGCGCTTCTTCGGCGAGGACGCGACCTATCAGGCCCGCCCGGGCCGCACGGCCGCGCCGAACGTTCCGGGGCTTCACGACAATCTGCGTGACGGCGATCCCTTCCGCCATCCGGTCTTCCCAAAGCTCGCCTGACTTGCACATCTCGCCAGCGAAGATATGCATCGCGCGTAAAGCATTAATCGGGAGTCGAAGGTGCCGGGAGAAGTGAGCAACATCCGCGATCCGCTGGTCGCGCGGCTGATCGGCCCCGGCAAGGCCTTCGAGCTGGTGGCCGAGCAGATCGGCGACCAGGTCCACGAGGTGTTCAAGGGCGCGCCGCGCAACCTCGCCGGGCTCTATCGCCAGGGTATGGCCTATGGCGATCGGCTGATGGTCGTCCATGGCGATACGCGTCTGACCTATGCCGAGGGCTTCGCCCGCGCTGCCGCGCTCGCGCAGGCGCTTCGCGAACGCTATAGCGTGGGGCGGGGGACGACGGTAGCCGTGGTCACCGCCAATCGCCCCGAATGGATCATCGCCCTTCTGGCGATAACGTCGCTCGGTGGGGTCGCGGCACTGGTCAACAGCCGCGGCGCCGCCGAGGAAATGCTGCGCGCGATCGACAAGGTCGGCTGCACGTTGGCGATCCTGGATGGCGAGCGTGACGACGTGATCACCGCTCAGCAGCCCGATCCCGCCTGGCCGCGGATCGTCATCGGCGATCGCAAGGTCCCATTGCGCGCGCGCGACGCAGATTTCGTCGCGCTTTCGGCGCCGCGGCCGGGTGTCGACTTCGCGCCTGCCGACATGGCACCGGGGCAGGGTGCGATCATCCTGTTCACATCGGGCACCACGGGCTTTCCCAAAGGCGCGCTGCTGAGCCACGGCGCGCTCGCGCATTCGGTCTCGGTCGCGGCCTTCATGGGCAGCTTGCAGGACGTCCGCTACGAGGAGGAGAGCGGCGAGACTCTGCCGCCCGATCGCCGCGCGATGACCACGCCCGCGGTGATCCTTGGGCCGATGTTCCACCTCTCGGGCATCATGCCGGTCCTGCGCGCGCTAAGCCTCGGCACGACGATCCACATCATGGGCAAGTGGAGTACCGACGTCGCCTTCGACATGATCGAGCATGTCGGCATGACGCGGCTTTCATTCGTGCCGGCCATGCTGTTCGACATGTTCCGCAGCCCGCGCGCCACGCCCGAGATGCTCGCCAATGTCCGCTACATGGTCAACGGCGCAGCGCCACTGAACCTCGCGCTGGTCGAGGAGATCAAGGCGCGCATGCCGCATTGCCAGCTCGCCAACGGCTATGGCCAGACCGAGGCGACCGCCTGGACCTGCGGGATCAGCGGCGACGTCTACCTCGATCACCCCGCCGCCTGCGGCTGGGCCGCGCCGACCGTGAAGATCGAGCTGCGCCGTGACGACGGCAGTCTGGCCGCGCCGGGCGAGGCGGGCGAACTCTGGGTCTCGAGCCCGATGCTGATGAACGAATATGTCGGTGATCCCGCGGCGACAGCCGAGACCCTACAGGACGGCTGGCTCGCCTCGGGCGACGTGGCCACGGTCGACGAGCACGGCATCTTCTCGATCGTCGATCGCAAGAAGAACATGGTCATCTCGGGCGGCGAGAACATATACTGCGCCGAGGTCGAACGCGTCGTCGGCGATCATCCGGCGGTGCGTGAGGTCATTGCCTATGGCCGGCCCGATCCGCGGCTTGGTGAAAGACTGGCCGTGACCGCGGTGCTCGAGCCCGGCGCCGAGACCGACGCCGACGAGATAAAGGCATTCTGCAAGCAGCGCCTCGCCATCTACAAGGTGCCGCGCGACGTCGCGCTCCAGCGCGACGCCCTGCCGCGCACGGCTTCGGGCAAGATCGATCGCGGGACTTTCCTCAAGGCGCTGCGCGAGCCGGCATGAGCGACTTTCAGCACATCCTCTACGATCTGGCGGACGGCGTGGCGACGATTACGCTCAACCGCCCGGACAAGCTCAACGCCGCCAGCGGACTGATGATCGAGGAATTGCTCGCAGCCTTCGATCGTGCCGATGCCGACGATGGGGTGGGCGTTCTGATCATCACCGGCGCCGGTCGCGCCTTCTGCGCCGGCGCAGACCTGACCCGCGGCGACGAGACTTTCGTGGCGGCGCGCACCGAGGGCCTCGGGGCCGCCGGCGAGGAGGTCTATGCCCGCGAGGAAGCGCGCGAGCCCGGCGGACCGCTGGCGCTGCGGCTCTATCAGTTGAAGAAACCCGTGATCGCCGCGATCAATGGCGGCTGTGCGGGCTTCGGCGCCAGCCTGCCACTGCCGATGGACATCCGCCTCGCCAGCGAGACCGCGAAGTTCGGCTTCGTCTATGCCCGCCGCGGCATGGTGCCCGAAGTCTGCTCCTCGTTCTTCCTGCCGCGCCTCGTGGGCATCTCCAAGGCGCTCGAATGGTGCTATTCGGGCCGGCATGTCGATGCGCAGGAGGCCCTTCGCGAACGGCTCGTCAGCGGAGTCTTCGCGCCCGAAGAGCTAATGCCCGCGGCCCGGCGCCTGGCGCGCGAGATCATCGACAACGCCGCGCCGGTATCGATCGCGCTGACCCGGCAGATGCTGTGGCGCGGTCTCGACATGGCGCATCCGATGGAAGCGCACCGGATCGAGAGCCGCGGGACCTATTCGCGCGCGCGCGCCGGCGACGTGCGCGAGGGCATCCGCGCCTACATGGACAAGCGCGCGCCGCATTTCCCGGAGACAGCGTCGGAAGACATGCCCGACTTCTATCCGTGGTGGCGCGAGCCCGACTACTCTTAGACACAATCAGATAACGGGAGGGATTGCAGATGACCGAACAGGCTTTCGACGAAGTGTTCGACTTCGTCTCGGTGGGCAGCGGCGGCGGTTCGATGGTCTCGGCGCTGCTCATGCGCTCGCTGGGCAAGAGCGTGGTCGTGCTCGAGAAGATGCCGCGCATCGGCGGCACGACATCACGCTCGGGCGGGGTGATGTGGATCCCGAACAACCGCTTCATGAAGGAAGACGGGGTCGAGGATTCCTACGAGAAGTCGATGGCCTATATGGAAGCGACCGCCGGCCAGTCGCTCGATGCGCCGGGCACGACTCCCGCCAAGCGCAGCGCCTATGTCACCGAGGGACCCAAGATGGTCGATTTCCTGGTCGACAACGGCATCAAGCTGGGCCGCGCACCGTGGTGGCCCGATTACTACGACGATCGCCCCGGCGGCTCGGTGCCCGGGCGCACGGTCATCGCCGACCTGTTCAATTCCAACGAACTCGGCCCCTGGCGCGACAAGCTGGAGCCCAACTTCCTGGGTAACACGCCGGCCCGTCTGTTCGAAGGCTTCGAGATCGGCCTCGCCAAGCATTCGTGGCAGGGCAAGCGCGACCTGCTCAAGGTCGGCATGCGCATGATCCTGGCCAAGCTCACCGGCAAGCGCTGGGTCACCGCTGGCGGCGCGCTGCAGGGGCGTATGCTGCAGGCCAGCCTCAAGGCCGGCGTCGATCTGCGCGTCGACAGCAAGGTCAGCAGCTTCATCCGCGACGAGAGCGGCGCGGTAAAAGGCGTGGTCACCGAGAAGAACGGCAAGCCCTGGCGCGTCGGCGCGAACCTGGGCGTCTTGGTGAACGCCGGCGGCTTCAGCCACAACCAGGAAATGCGCGACAAGTACCAGCCCGGCACTTCCGCCAAATGGACCGCAGCGACGCCGGGCAGCACGGGCGAGATGATCCTCGAGATGCAGAAGATCGGCGCCGCGCTCGGCCAGATGGAAGAGATGGTCGGCAACCAGATGTCGATCCCGCCAGGCAAGGAGAACCAGGGCAACGGCGTCGCGCTGGGCGAGCTCGCCGGCGGTCAGACACATTATGCCAAGCCGCATTCGATCGTCGTCGACCAGTCGGGCGTCCGTTACATGAACGAAGGCGGCTCCTACATGGAGTTCTGCCAGAACATGCTCAAGCGCGACAAGGTCGTGCCCGCGGTGCACTCGTGGTGGATCGGCGACCAGAAGGGGCGGAACGACTATCACGGCGGCACGCCGCCCAAGGCCTGGCTCGAAAGCGGCTTCTTCAAGCAGGCAGACACGATCGAGGAACTGGCCGACCTGATCGGCGTCGACCGGAATATCCTGCGCCAGACGGTCGACAGATTCAACGCCGACGCGCGCGCGGGGGTGGACGGCGAGTTCGGCCGCGGCAATCGCGCCTACGACAACTTCCTGGGCAATTTCCACCGCAAGGACGGTTCGCATACCTTGGGTCCGATCGAGACCGGGCCGTTCTACGCCGCACCCGTGGTGCCGGGCGACGTCGGGACCTACGGCGGCGTCGTCACCGACGAGAACGCCCGCGTGCTGCGGGACGACGGTTCGGTGATCCCGGGGCTCTATGCCACGGGCATCTCGACGGCTTCGGTCATGGGCCGGATCTATCCGGGCGCGGGATCGAGCGTGGGGCCGAGCTTCGTCTTCGGCTGGATCGCCGCGAAGCATGCGGCCAACGCCAGCAACATCGCCTGATCCGCTGGCGCCGTCCTCCTGCGGGAGGATGGCGCCCGACAGGGTCCGAATTTCCGCACCCGCGATCACATATTGCAATAGACCTTATTCATTCTTTACTCGCGGGTGCCTCCGACGCTAAGGATGGCGGGGAATTGAGGAGAGATGGCTTGACCACGGACGGCCTGGTGGCCCCCAAACCCGGCAACACGGTGATCCGTATCGGCAGTGATGCCCGCGCATCGATCGCCGGCTTCCGCTGCGATGCGTGCGGCGCCGCTTTTACCGAACGGACCCTGGCCTGCCGCGCCTGCGCGAGCCGGACGCCGCCCGCCGAATTCCGCGCGGCCGAGACCGGGCATCTGCACACCTGGTCAGTGGTCCACCGCTCCTATCCGGGCGTGGCCGTGCCTTTCGTCTCGGCGATCGTCGATCTCGATGACGGGCTCACGCTCAAGGGCACTCTGCACGGCGTGGACGTGGAGAATCTGCGCCACGGCCTGCCGGTCGCACTGGTCTTCGACGATGCCGGCGGCGCGCGCGACAAGGAAGGCGTGCCCTACGTCGGCTTCCACTTCCAGCCTCGGGAGAACCAGGCATGAGCGACGTCTATATCGTCGGCGCCGAGATGATCGCCTTCGGCCGCTATCCGGACCGGACCTACTACCAGCTCGGCGCCGAGGCGTCGCTCGGCGCGCTCGACGATGCCGGCCTGTCGATCAAGGACATCGGCGCGGTCTATGCCTCGTCGTGCTTCAACGCGCAGTCGATGCTCGGGCAGAAGGTGCTCAAGGAGATCGGCCAGACCGGTGTACCATGCATCAACGTCTCGAACGCTTGCGCCTCGGGTGCGACCGCTGTGCGCGAGGCTTTCATCGGCATCAAGAGCGGGATCTACGATGCCGTGTTGGCCGTCGGTTCGGAAAAGAACCCGCGCGGCATGCTCGGCGGCGCGCCGTTCGAGGGACCGCCGCCCGAAGGCCTGTTCGGTTCGGAATCGATGCCCGCTGTCTTCGCCGAGGCCGGCATGGTCCACGCTGCGGCCTATGGCACGACGCTCGAGCAGTTCGCCCAGGTCGCGGTCAAGAACCACCACCACGCGACGATGAATCCCAAAGCGGCCTACCGCAAGGAGACCCCGCTTGAGGAAGTGCTGGCCAGCGAGATGATCGCCTGGCCGCTGACCAAGCTGATGTGCTCGGCCAATGTCGACGGCGCAGCCGCGCTGGTGCTGGTCTCTGAGAAGAAGGCGCGCGAACTGGGCATGAGCCGTGCGGTGCGCGTGCGTGCCTCGATGCTCGTCTCCGATCCCTACGAGCCCCGCAATCCGGTGATGTTCGACTGCAATTCGGTGACGCAGCTTGCCGCAGCCAAGGCCTACGAGATGGCCGGGCTCGGCCCGCAGGACCTCGATCTCGTCGAGCTCCACGACTGTTTCGCTACGGCTGAAATCCTCCACTACGAGAACCTCGGCCTCTGCGCGGAGGGTGAGGCGGGGCGGCTGATCGACAGCGGCGATACTGCGCTGGGCGGCCGCATTCCCGTGAACGTCTCGGGCGGTCTGCTGTCGAAGGGCCATCCGATCGGCGCGACCGGCGTCGCCAACATGGTCGAGGTCGTCGAGCAGTTGCGCGGCGAGGTCGGCGAGCGGCAGGTCGCGGGGGCGAAGATCGGCCTGTCGCACGTGCTCGGCTTCGGCGCCGCGGCCGGCGTCCACATTCTCGAAAAGGCCTGATCATGAGCGGACTGGCGGAAGGCTGGATCGACCTCTCGGGCCGGATCGCGCTCGTCACCGGCGGCGCTTCGGGCATCGGCCGGGCTTCGGCGCGCGCGCTGGCCGCGGCGGGTGCGACGGTGCTGGTGCTCGACTTCAATGAGGCAGGCGCAGCCGAGACTGCCGACCTGATCCGCGGCGACGGCGGCGCGGCTATGGCCCGCGCGCTCGACGTGATCGACGAAACCGCCTGGACTGCGCTCGGCGACTGGATCGCCGAGACCTGGGACAGGATCGACGTGTTGGTGAACAGCGCCGGTGTCGCGCGCTTCGACCGGGTCGAGGAGGGCATGAGCAAGACCTATCGCGAGGCTTTCGCGGTCAACGTCGACGGCTCGCTGTTCGGCATGGCCATGGCGCTGCGCTTCATGCGGCCCGCCGGCAAGGGCGCGATTGTCAACATCTCGTCGACCGCATCGCTCAAGGGCAATCCGGCGATGGCCTCCTACGGCGCGAGCAAGGCGGCAATCGCGCACTTCACGCGCAGCGCCGCGCTCGAATGCATGCGCGCGGGCGGCGACATCCGCGTCAACGCCGTGCTGCCGGGCTTCACCGACACGGCGATGGCCCAGGCCGTCTACGACCAGTTCGACGACAAGCTGGGCGGCCGCGACAAGACGCTGGCCGTCTTCGCCGCCGGCCGTCCTGCACAACCCGAGGAGATCGCCAACATGGTGCTGTTCCTCGCTTCCGACCGGGCCGGCTTCGTCTCGGGCTCCATCATCTCCGTAGACCGCGCTCAAGGTGCATAACCCGCGCGTAAGAGGACCTTTCGTGACCGCCACAGATCCCCTGCTGCAGCCATTCCAGACCCGCGGCCTGACCTTCAAGAACCGCATCGTCCACGCGCCGACAACGATGAACATGTCCGACGACCGGGGCTACGTTACCCGCCAGGCCGTAGGCGCCTATGAGGCCCTGGCGGCGGGCGGCTACGGCGCGGTCTGCGTCGGCGCGACCTGCGTGCGTTGGGACGGGCTGATCAACGAGCGCATGCTCGGCTTCTACGACGACACCTACATCATCGGTCAGCGCGAGCTGGTCGAGGTGATCCACCACAACAACGCGCTCGCGGGCATCCAGCTGTTCTACGGCGGCCTGATCCCCGGCGTCGGCGCGACCTTCCCGCTCGAGCCGGGCAAGGGCTGGATCCCCGGCACGGTCGCCTGGGGGCCGACGGGCAAGTACCCGATCGGCAACCAGCAGCCCGGCGTCGTCCCGACCGAGGTCTATCGTGACCTGGTCGAGGACTATGCCCAGGCCGCGCGGCGCTCGAAGGAGGCGGGTTACGACTACGTCTCGTTCCACTTCTGCCACGGCTCGCTGCCGCACGTAACCCTGTCGCTGCTCGAGAACACCGGCCGCAACGACGAATATGCCGACCGCTTCCTGTTCTGCGAGCAGATCATCCAGCGCACGCAGGAGCTCTGCGGCAAGGACTTCCCGCTGATCCCGCGGCTGGTCTGCGACGAGAACTTCGTCGGCGGTTACGATCTCGACTACTTCCTCGACGAATATGCGCCGCGCCTCCACGCGCTGGGCATCGACGCGCTCGACTGTACCTTCGGCTCGATGCTGCCCGCCAAGAGCCGCGACCCCGAGGTCAATTCGGGCGAGATCATCGGCGGTGGCTTCTACGTGCCCAACCTCGTGGCGCTGCCCTATATCCAGCGCACGCGCGAGGGCCTCAAGGCGCGCGGCATCGACATGCCGCTGATGGGCTCTTGCAACGTCAACACGCCCGACCAGATGCGCGAGATGGTCGCCGAGGACGCCGCCGACTTCTACGCCTCGTGCCGCCAGTCGCTCGACGATCCTGACTTCCCGCGCAAGATCGCCGAAGGCCGCGAGGACGAGATCCGCAAGTCGACCCGTACCGGCGCCTCGCTGCTCCAGGGCAACATCTTCGGCAAAGGCGTCGCCGGTTCGGCGCAAAACGCCGCCTTCGGCCGCGACCGCGAGTACCGCCTGGTGCCGACCAACCGGCCCAAGCGGGTATTGATCGCCGGCGGCGGCTCGGGCGGGCTCGAATATGCGCTGACCGCGCACGAGATCGGCCACAAGGTCACCGTCTACGAGAAGTCCGACCGGCTCGGCGGTGTGATGAACTGGGCCGGCAATTACCGCACGCTGCGCAACGTCGAGCAGATCGCCTACCAGCCCGACTGGCACCGCACGATGATCGCCAAGCGCGGCGTCGACGTGCGGCTCGGCGAAAAACTGACGGTCGAGCGCGTGCTTGCCGAGAAACCCGACGTGGTCGTCGTCGCGACAGGCGCCAGGGCGGCGCTGCCCGAGGTCTCGGGCCTCGGCTCGGCGCTCGACAGCGGTTTCGCGCGTACGATCGATCGCGTGCTGAGCGAAGGCATCGACACCCTGCAAGACGGGCCGATCGTGGTCTGGGGCGGGGCCGAGGGCATCGAGCTCGCGCTCGACCTCGCGCGCTCTGGGCGGCAGGTTCGTTTGCTCGATCCGCGCGCCAAGTTCGCGCCCGCCGCCTATATCGGTTCGCGCGCGCGCTACGTCATGCTCTGGGCCGCGCAGGCGGGCCTTGCGCCCGAGACCGAGGTCGAACTGGCCGAAGTCGGTGACGGCTCGGTCGCGGTTCGCCACGGCGACGGCCGCAGCGAGACGATCGCGGCCGCGCACCTGATCGTCGCGCCGGGACGCGTGGCGTACGATCCGCTGTCGCGCGCACTGCTCGGTTCGGGGATCGAAGTTCAGGTGGTCGGCGATGCGCGGACCCCGCGTTCCTACGGCAATGCGATACACGAAAGCGCATATCTCGCCCGGCGGATATGATCGACTGAGGGAATGCAATGCAATCGGTGAAAAGATGCGGAAAGAGGGCTTGTCTCGCGGACGAAAATTGACCATTTGCGCGCCCTCGCGTTGCATTATTCCGTGCGCGAGCCCGTTTTTCCGCCGTTAGCGAGGTAGAATGTTGGACAAGGTCGCCCCGACTTCGAAGAAGGCTTCTGCCGTTTCCGCGCGCGCCAAGGCGCCGCCCAAGCGCAAGCGTAACCGCGCGGGACGCCCGACCGCCGACGAACTCGAGCGGCGCAAGCTCAAGGTCATGGAAGTCGCGACCGACATGTTCGTCAACCGCGGCTATGCGGCGACGACGCTGCTCGACATCGCCAAGGTGGCCGGTGTCGCCACGCGCACGCTCTACCAGCACTTCGGTGACAAGGAGGCCATCTTCCAGGAGGTGATCTTCGCGCGCGACACGGCCAAGATCGACAAGCCCGAGTTCGAGACGGGCGATGATCTCGTCTCGGCGCTGCGCAAGGCGGCGCAGTATTCGTCGCAGGTCGCGCTGCGCGAGCGCTCGATCGAGCTGATGCGCCTGATGATCGCCGAGTCCGCGCGCTTCCCCGAGCTGATGAGCTCGGTCGCCACCGCGATCTTCTCGCGCTTCACGCGCAACGTCGCGCAGCTGTTCCGCCAGCTCGCCGAGAATGGCCTGATCCCCGAGGGCGATCACGACCAGTCGGCCGAGCTGTTCATCGACCTGATGCTCGGCCAGCGCACGGTCATGATCTACTTCGGTTGGGCCAATGCCACGCCGACCGAGGCCGATATCGAGGCCAAGATCGAACTGTTCATCAAGGGCCGCTTCGGCGGCGCCGAGGGCAAGAAGCCCGCCAAGGACGCGGACAAGAAGGCGGCCAAGAAGAAGGCGTGACCGTCTTGATCGTGACCACGATATAACCGGTCGGGGGCGTTTGAACTGCCCTCGACCGGCCATCCCGGCTAGAACGCGTCGAAAGACCAAGCATCGAACCGGGACGAGGAATGACCACGCTGGAATCGCGCATTGCCGACTATCTCGGGCACCGCATGCCCGAGGCAAGCGATGTCCGCATCGACGATCTCGCACGCATTCACGGCGGCTCCAGCCAGGAAACCTTCCGCTTTCGCGCTCGCTGGCAGGCCGGCGGCCGTGCCGAGGACCGCCGTCTGATCCTTCGCCGCGCGCCCGCGGCCGGACTGGTCAACGCCGAGCGCGATATCGAATTCAATGTCTATTCGGCGCTCGCCGGGCGTGGCGTGCCGGTCCCGACCGCCCACTGGCTCGAGCTCGGGTCCGAATGGCTCGATCGACCGTTCTTCGTCATGGACATGATGCCCGGCAAGCCCGGCCATTTCTTCCATTCGAGCGATCCCTACGAGGGCCAGGGCGAGACCGTTGGCCGCAATTTCTGGCGGCATCTCGGCACCTTGGCCGCTCAGGACCATCGCGCGCTCGGGCTGACCGACCTGCGCAATGGCGAGGCCGACGGCGCCTACTGGCAGCGCGAGCTCGATCATTGGGAAGCGACGCTCGACGCCGGCGAGGCCGCGGTCGAACCGATCGTGCGCGGTGTTATCCGCTGGCTACGGCGGAATCCGCCACCCGCGGCCGCCAAGCCCGCCATCGTCCACGGCGACTACCGCTGCGGCAACTTCCTGTTCGTGCCCGACGGCTCGATCAGCGCGGTGCTCGACTGGGAGATGTGCCACGTCGGCGATCCGCTTGAGGACGTCGCCTGGGCGCTCAATCCGATGTGGTCGGTCGAGAAGCACCTGCCACTCGACGAGGGATTCGCGCTCTGGGAGGAGGAGAGCGGCCTGACGCTCGACCGCGCGGCGCTCGACTGGTGGCGGCTCTTCGCCACGGTCAAGGCCTGCGGGCTCTGGACCACGGCTGAGGCAAGCTTCCAGGACGGCACGAGCCGCGAGATGATCGTCGCGCTGACCGCGCTGCGCGCCAACCATTTCCACCGCAAGGAAATGCTCGAACGGATGGAACGCCTGGGAGTCATGGGATGAAGCTCACCGGTGAGATCGTGCTCGAAGGCGTGATCGATGCATTGCGCGATCAGGTCGCGCCACAGTTGACCGACGCTTTCGCCGCCGATGCCGCGCGCATGGCGCAGTCGCTGATCGCGATCGTTGGTCGCGCCGGCGACGATGCCGCGGCGATCCGTGTCGCCGAGAATGCGCGAATCCGTGAGCTGCTGGGGCAGGGTGGGCTAAGCGAGGCCGCGGCCTCGCAGGATCCGGGGCTGAAGATCAGCGAATTGGATGCCGAGAACGGCCGCCTGCGGGCGCTGCTGGTCGAGCTTCACGCCAGGGTCGAGGCCGAGGACGGAGCCGAAGCGCGCGCGCTCGACCAGGCGATCTGGCGCGCCCTACGCGACTTCGAAATGGCGCGCGCGCCGCGGGGCTAGGACGTTTCGGGCGGAAGCTGAAAAGACATGGTTTTTCGGGCGAAGTTGATACAGTTGACACGGTCCAGAGGATTTCAGCTTGCGGCAAACGTGTCACTTTGTACCGCAGATAGGCGCGCAGGATGGTGCAGCCATCCGTAAAACACCGCGATGCCGACAATGGGACAGAGCCAGCGCAGACTGCGCTTAAAGCGTTGTTGTAGGAAAGCACCCGCAGGCCCGCAGGCTGTCCCAAGCACCGCGGAGCGAACGATCGTTCGGTCGCTCTGAAGGCCCCTTTGAACCTCGAAAACTCCCCTGCTCCGGGATCGTGCTGGTCTCGGGCTTCGTCAGCGGCCTGATCGGAATTCCCTGACGAAAGCGCGAAGCTCATCGACGAAGGCCGTCGGCTGCTCGAAGGCGGCAAAATGTCCGCCCTTGGGCATCTCGGTCCAGCGCACGATGTTGGTGTAGATCTGGTTCGCCCAGGCGCGCGGGGTAGGACGGATCTCTGCCGGAAAGAAGGCATAACCGGTGGGCACATTCACCTTGGCGAGCTGACTAGGCGCCCGCCCGGGACCGTTGCCTTCGTAATAGAGGCGCATCGCCGAGTTGATCGTTCCCGTCACCCAGTAGAGCATGATGTTCTCGAGGAGCTGGTCCTTGGAGAACGAGGTTTCGACATTGCCCCCGCAATCGCTCCAGGTCTTGAACTTCTCCACCACCCAGGCGGCCAGACCCACCGGCGAGTCCGTCAGGCCATAGGCCAGCGATTGCGGCTTGGTGGACTGAATGATGCGGTAGCCGTGCTCGTGGAGATCGTAGTTCTCCTTCCAGGCGACCGCGGCCTTCTCTTTCTCGGTCAGACCTTCAAGCGGGTTGGCGGGATCCGCGGGGAAGCCGACGATGAAATTGAGGTGCAAGGCGATCAGCCGTTCGGGCTGCATCGCCGCCATTGCGGTCGAGATTCCCGAGCCCCAATCGCCGCCCTGGGCGATATAACGGTCATAGCCGAGGCGCTCCATCAGCCGCAGGTTGACCTTCGCGGCCCTGGCGATGTTGAAGCCGCGCTGACGGGTCGGGCCGGAGAAGCCGTAGCCCGGAATGGACGGTGCGACCACATGGAAGGCGTCGCGCCGATTGCCGCCGTACGCCACCGGATCGGTCAAGGGCCCCAGGATGTCGAGGAACTCGGCGACGGACCCCGGATAGCCATGTGTGATGATGAGCGGCACCGCGTCGGGCTCGGGAGAGCGAATGTGGTAGAAGTGGACTTGCTCCCCGTCGATCTCGGTCATGAACTGCGGGAAGGCGTTGAACCGCGCTTCTGCCGCGCGCCAATCGAAGTCGTGTCGCCAGTGATCGCAGAGCGCGCGGAGGAAGCTGAGTTCGGTTCCATAGTCCCAGTCGGCATCGGGAAGCTGGTCGGGCCAACGGGTGCGATCGAGGCGGTCATGAAGGTCGGCGATGACCTCGTCCGGCACGTCGCAGCGGAACGGTTGGACAGCTTCCTCGGCCAAGGCTCTTCTCCATTTTATTCTATATATAGAAAATATATCTTCAAATACGAAACCTACGATAGCTGCTGCGGGCCTGGGGTCAATCCCATGACGACGGCCGCGATGGGATGTCTGGCTAGCCAAATGAGGCACGCTTCCAAGCCACTAACCCGACATTGCAGCCAGCTGAAAAGGCAGACATCCGTCACCCCCGCTTTCGAGGATGACAAGCGACGGAGCCGCGCCAGGGACCTTCGACAAGCTCAGGTCGATCGGGTTTGGGGCAATAGGCGAGGCCTTAAATCGGCTGGCCACGACCAAATTCCGGCAGCCCGGTTTCCGCGACGCCCCCGCCGGCCTTACCCCCGCGCTGGCAGCTTCAACAGCTTGGCCGCATTGTCGTAGAGAAACTTCCCCCAGACCTCGTCCTTGAACGGCACCGCGTCCATCTCGGCGAAGATGCGCGAGAGTTCGAGCCCCATCGGGAAGTAGCCGCCGTAGAGCACCTTATCGGCGCCACGCGAGTTGGCGAACTTGATGATCGCCTCGGGCCAGTATTTCGGCGCGAAAGCGCTGGTCGAGTAATAGAGGTTCGGCCATTTCAGCAAAAGCTTTACCGCCAGGTCCTCCTCGGGCTCGGCACCGTGGCGCATGACGACCTTGAGCTCGGGCAGGTCGTAGGCGACTTCGTCGAGGTGGCCGACCCATTGCGGCATCATCGGCACGCGCGGGCCGGGCACGCCGACGTTGATGAAGATCGGCAGGTCCAGCTCGATGCACTTGGCGTAGATCGGATAGGCCTTCTTGTCGTTGATCGGCACCGGCGGGTTCTGGCCCGAGGGGAAGAACGAGACGCCGCGCAGCAGGCCGGCGTCGTATTCGCGCTGGATCAGGCGGACCGCGTCCATGCCCTTGTTGGGATCGACCGGGCGGATCGCGACGAAGCGGTCGGCGTGGCGGCGCAGCGCTTCCTCGGCACGATCGTCGGACATGTGGATGACTCCGACGCGGACGTTGTGCTCGTCCATCTGCGCGAGGGTCTCGGCGATCGAGGCGAGGCGGTCATCACCCTGGCCGATCTCGTCGGGAATGACCTTGAACATGTATTCGGCGGGGTGGGTCTTCCATTCCGTGCGCAGCGATGCGACGTCCATCTGGTGCGTGTCGCGGAAGCCGATCAGCGTGTCGATCACGGGAATATCGCGGGGACGTGGCACAGTTCGGGCTTCCTCTGGTATCTTCGGGGTCGTAGTTTCTCGAGCGGTATTGCAACAGGCGTGGAGTATTGTAAAGCCGAGGTGCCGCCGGGAGAATGGACGCGTGAATTTCGACTATACCGACGATCAGAAAGCTTTGAAGGACGAAGCGCGCCGCTTCCTGTCTGCCGTCTCGCCGCTGAGCGTGGTGCGCGCGGCGCTGGAGAACCCCCATGCGGGTTACGATCACGCGCTGTGGCAGCGGATCGGCGAGCAGGGCTGGTGCGGCGCGGCTATTCCCGAGGAATTCGGCGGCATCGGCATGGGCTATGTCGAGCTCTGTGCGCTGGCCGAGGAACTGGGCCGCGCGGTGGCGCCGGTGCCTTTCGCCTCGACCGTCTACCTCTTCGCCGAGGCCCTGCTGCTCGGAGGTTCGGGCACGCAGAAGGCAGAACTGCTGCCGCAGGTCGCCAGAGGCGCGCTGATCGGCACCCTCGCGGTGTCCGAAGGGCCGGGCGTGCTCGTGCCCGAGCGGATCGCCACGCGCTTTGCCAATGGCGTGCTGACCGGGACCAAGCTGCCTGTTACCGACGGTCTCGCGGCCGATCGCGCCGTGGTCCTCGCCACGTCGGACGACGGCCCGGGCCTTTACCTCGTCGACCTGACCGGCGCCGGCGTCGAACGCCGCCTGGTCTCGACGATCGACCCCACGCGCGGTGCGGCCGAGATCGTATTCCGCGAGGCGCCGGCAGAGCCGCTTACCGGTGGTCTCGATCTGCTGGCACAGGTCCAGGATCGCGCTGCCGTGCTCCTCGCCTTCGAGCAGCTCGGCGGGGCCGACCGCTGCCTCGAGATGGCGCGCGACTATGCGCTCGAACGCTATGCCTTCGGCCGGCCGATCGGCTCGTACCAGGCGATCAAGCATAAGCTGGCCGACGTCTTCGTGCGCAACGAGGTCGCGCGGGCCAATGCCTATTACGGCGCCTGGGCGCTCTCGACCGATGCGCCCGAACTGCCGCTGGCCGCGGCCGCGGCGCGCGTTGCAGGCTCGGCCGCCTATCTGTTGGCCGCGCGCGAGAACATCCAGACCCATGGCGGCATCGGCTTCACCTGGGAGGCCGACTGCCACTTCTTCTACCGCCGCGCGCGACACCTCGGGTTGATCCTCGGCGCACCGCGCGACTGGAAGCGCCGTGTCGCCGACCGGCTCGAACACAAGCTGGCCCTGGAGTCCGCGGCATGAACTTCGACGACACCCCTGAAGAGGCGGCTTACCGTGCCACGGTCCGCACCTGGATCGCCGCCAATGCGCCCGACCTGAGCCGGCTCTCGCCCGAGGAACGCCGCAACTGGCACCCCGCGCACAAGGAAGTCGCGCGCCAGTGGCAGGCGACCAAGGCCCAGGCCGGCTATGCCTGCCTGTCCTGGCCCAAGGAACAGGGCGGCGCGGGCGGCAGCGCGATCGAGGAGGCGATCTTCAACCAGGAAGAGAACCGCGCCGGCCTGCAGTTCACCTATTTCATGACCGGGCTGCACATGCTGCTGCCCGCGCTGATGGAGCACAACAAGGACGAGGCCTCGCGCGCGCGCATTCCCCCGGCGGTGCGCGGCGAGGAGATCTGGTGCCAGCTGTTCTCCGAACCGGCGAGCGGATCGGATTCAGCCGGCGTGCGCTGTGCCGCCGTCCGCGACGGCGACGAATGGGTGATCAACGGCCAGAAGGTGTGGAACAGCGGCGCGCAGATCGCCGACTACGGCATGCTCGTCGCGCGCACCGATCCCGACGTGCCCAAGCACAAAGGCCTCACCGTGTTCTGGCTCGACATGAAGACGCCGGGCGTCGAGGTCCGGCCGATCCGCATGATGTCGGGCGACAACGAGCTCAACGAGGTCTTCCTCACCGACGTGCGCCTGCCCGACAGCCAGCGGGTCGGCGAGCTCGGCGGCGGGTGGAAGGTCATCATCTCGACCCTGATGAACGAGCGCGCCGCGCTGGGCTCGGGCACGGGCCTCAACTGGCGCGACGTGATGAAGCTCGCGGGGCAGGTCGCCTCGTGGGACGGCACGGCGCTGGAGGACCCGGCCTTCCGCGAATGGCTGGCCGATGTCTACGTCGATGCCGAGGCGATCCGCTTGCTGTCCTTCCGCACGTTGACCTCGCTGTCGAAGGGCACGGCGCCGGGCCCTGAGGGCTCGGCCGGCAAGCTGCTCTGGTCGAACCTCGCGCAGACCCTGACCGACAAGGCGCTCGACATTCTCGACCACGCCGGGCTGATGGACGACCCCGACGAGGCGCTGCTGAACGGCGCGTTCCAGCATCGTTTCCTCTGGGCACCGGGCCTGCGCCTGGGCGGCGGCACCGACGAGATCATGAAGAACATCATCGCCGAACGCGTGCTCGGCCTGCCGGGCGACGTGCGCGTCGACAAGAACGTACCGTTCCGCGAGATTCCCAACGGGCGGTGACCCGAGCCTCGGCATCGTCGCCACGTTTTGACCTCGCGGGATGCTCAGGATAGAATGACATTTGCCCGATTCATTATGAGTCGGAGCCACGGAGTTGATGATGGACGCAGCCACCTCTCCCCTCGATCGCGGTTTCCACAAGCTGCCGATCCCGTTCGGCTGGTTCGCCGTGGCGACCTCGGGCGAGATCGCGCCGGGCGAGATCAGGACGCTGCGCTATTTCGGCACTGAATTCGTCCTGTGGCGCGGGCATGACGGCAAAGCCAACGTCGTCGATCCGTTCTGTCCGCACCTCGGCGCCCATCTGGGCGTCGCCAGCGAAGTGGTCGGCAACGATTTGCGCTGCGGCTTCCACCACTGGTCGTTCGACGGCAAGGGGCGCGTCACCGACATTCCCTATACCGACACGATCCCGCCCCAGGCGAAGCGCGGCTGCCTGCCGACCTGGCCGGTCAGCGAGAGCGACGGGGTGATCTACGTCTGGTATCACCCCAAGAAGGTGGCGCCCAAGTGGGACGTCGTGCGCCTGCCCGAATGCCCCGACGGCGACTGGGTGCTTCATTCGACCTACGACTGGGTGATCGACATCCACGTCCAGGAAATCACCGAGAACGGCCAGGACCACGCGCACTTCAACGCGGTCCATGGGGTGCCTTTCGCGCCCAAGGGCGAATTCAAGATCGAGGGCTGGACGCGGCGCAACACCGTCGTCGCCGAGATGAACACGCCGCGCGGGCCGATGACCGGCAAGATCGACACGACCGCGGTCGGCCCCGGCCAGTCGATGGTCGAGTACATCGACGTCTGCCACGTCGTCCAGGCGCAGCAGGTCACCCCGATCGACGCCGAGCACACGCACCTGCGCTGGCAGATGTTCACCCCGCCGAACATTTCCGAGGGCAAGGCCCGCGTCACCGCCGCGCGCATCCGCGATCTCGTCAAGCAGGTGACCCAGGACATTCCGATCTGGAACGCCAAGCGCTTCCAGGAACAGCCGATGCTGGTCAAGGGCGACGGTCCGCTGCTCGCCTATCGCCGCCAGTACGCGCGGTTCTACCAGTTCGACGATCCCGCGCCCGAGAGCGTGGCGGCCTGACGGCATGACCAAGGCCATGCCGAGCGATATCCGCGAGACTGCTTCGCCGCGCGGCAAGGACACGCGTTTCGTCATTATCGGCTCGGGCATTTCCGGCGTACTCATGGCGATCAAGCTGCTCGAGCGCGGCTACCGCGACATCGTGATCCTCGAGAAAGCCGGGAGGATGGGCGGGACCTGGCGCGACAACGTCTATCCAGGCGTAGCCTGCGACGTCGCCGCGCATCTCTATTCCTATTCGTTCGCGCGCAATCCGTGGTGGAATTCGCGCTACGCCAAAGGCGCGGACATCTGGGCCTACTATCACGGCGTCGCGCGGCACTACGGCGTGCTGCCGCTGATCCGCTACTACGCCGAAGTGCTGTCGGCCGAGTTTGGCGAGGGGCTGTGGCAAGTGACCACGCGCGACGGCGATGTCTTCACCGCCGACGTGGTGATCGCGGCGGCGGGCCGGCTCCACCGGCCGGTCATGCCGGAGATCGAGGGGCTCGATAGCTTTGCCGGCGCGCTGTTCCACACCGCGCGCTGGGACCAGACGATCGAGCTTGCCGACAAGCGCGTGGGCGTGATCGGCACGGGATCGAGCGCGACGCAGATCGTCACCGCGCTAGCTGGCAAGGTCGAGCGGCTCTCGCTGTTCCAGCGCACCGCGCAGTGGGTGTTCCCGGTCAAGGACACTCCCAATTCGTGGTGGACCAAGCTGCGCTTCTGGCTCTCGAAGCGGCGCTGGGACGACTACTATCGCCAGCTCCGCGGCGAGACCGAAGCGCGCGGCAAGGCGGCGACGAGCACGGTCGAGGGCCGCGCGGCGCGCGACCAAGTCTGCCACGACGCGCTCGCCGGAATCCGCGACCCCGAACTGCGCGCCAAGCTCACCCCGGACTACGATGTGGGTTGCAAGCGGCTCGTCTTCTCCGACGGGTACTACGAGGCAGTCCAGCACCCTAGCGTCGACGTCGTGGTCGATCCGATCGCACGCGTGGTGCGCGAGGGCGTGGTAACCGAGAGCGGCAAGCTGCACGAGCTCGACGTGCTGGCGCTCGCCACGGGCTTCGACGCCCACGCCTATATCCGGCCGATGCAGGTCACGGGCGAGGGCGGGGTGACGCTCGACGAGGTCTGGCGCGACCTGCCGCTGTCCTATCGTTCGATCGCGATCCCGCACATGCCCAATTTCCTGATGATCAACGGGCCCTATTCGCCCGGCGGCACCTCGTCGGTGGTGGGCATCGCCGAAGCGCAGGTCGACTATATCCTCCAGTTGATCGACCGTATCGTCGAACAGCAGGTCCAGATCGTCCCGCGCGAAGAGCCGGCGCGCGCCTGGCTCGACGGCATCCGCGCCAAGGCGCGGGACTCGGTCTGGGGCAATGGCGGCTGTCAGTCGTGGTATCTCGACAAGACGGGCACGCCGACGCTCGACACTTCGACGCTGTCCGAACTGCAGGAGCAGCTTGCCGAGGTGCAGTGGGATCACTTCGTCGAACGACCGAGGTAAGATGGCACGAGTTCAGACGAACGGCATCGCGATCGAATACGAGATCTCGGGCCCCGCCGATGGCCCAGTCCTCCTCATGATCCACGGCGTCGGCGCACAGCTGATCCGCTGGCCACCGGCGCTGATCGAGCGGTTCGAGCAAGCCGGTTTCCGCACCTTGCGCTTCGACAATCGCGACATCGGCCTGTCGAGCCACATGGACCACCTGGGCCTGCCCGACATCGCCGCCGCAGTCGCCGCGCGGCAGGCGGGCGAGGAGCCGGTGCTCCCGTATACGCTCTCCGACATGGCGGCCGACACCATCGGCCTGCTCGATGCGCATGGAATCGGACAAGTGCATGTCCTCGGGGTCTCGCTCGGCGGCATGGTCGCGCAGGTCCTGGCCATCGAGTACGCCGCGCGCGTGCGCTCGCTGGCGCTGTTTACGACCCAGAGCGGCAATATCGACCTGCCGCCCTCGCAGCCCGAGGCGCTGGCGATCCTCTCGCAACCCGCGCCCGATCCCGCGCACGATCGCGAGACCTTCCTCGCGCACCAGGTAAAGCTCAACCGCGCGCTCGGCAGTCCGCTCTATCGCGCGCCCGAGGAAGACCTGCGCCGCTTCGCCGGCCTTGCCGCCGACCGTGCCTACAACCCCGCGGGCGCGGCCCGCCAGCTTGCCGCCGCGCGCGGCGCGGCCGATCGGCGTCCTGCCTTGCGCACGCTTTCGGTGCCGACGCTCGTGGTCCACGGCGCCGACGATCCGCTGATCCGGCGCGAAGCCGGGCACGATCTAGCCCGGAGCATTCCCGGCGCCTGGCTGCTCGAGGCAAGCGGCATGGGCCACGACCTGCCGGGCGAACTGCTCGACCTCTTCGCTGCCAACGTGCTCGCGAACTGCGCTCGCGCCGCCTGAGCGCCCCACTCTAAACCAGAAAACGTCATCCCCGCGAAGGCGGGCACCCATCTCATGCGATCTTCACAGATGACGGAGACAGTAGGCGAGGCCTTCCCTCCGCCCCGCAAAAAACAACGCCCGGACCTTTCGGCCCGGGCGCGCTTCCTTCTGCGGAGGGAAGCTCAGAAATTGGCGATGAAATCCACGCCCCAGGTGCGTGCCTGCTGGTAGCTAGCGTTCGATTCGAAGTCGCCGAACTGCAGGAAATACTGCGCAGAACGGTTGTTCGTCAGGTTGCGCCCCCATAGGCCGATCTCACCCTTTGCAGGGCCCAGGTTGAAGTCGCGCAGAGCAACGCGCCCGTTGAGGATCCAGCGCGCTTCGGTGAATTCATAAGGCGCGAAAGCCGGAGTCACGGTCGCCACGTCGGTGAACGGGATCGTCCGGTACTTGCCCTGGTAGGTGGCATCGAGGCGGAAGAACATCGTCGCTTCATCGAACAGCGGCTGCGTGACGTACTGGCCGTTGAGCGAGGCGATCCAAGGCGCCACGCCGGTCAGCTTGTAGGGCCGCCCCTGCGCCACCAGCGGGCTCGGGTTCTTGAGGTTGGCATCGGTGTAGCCGACGGAACCGCCGAAGGTCAGGCCATCGGTCGGCGCCGCGTTGACTTCGAGTTCGAAGCCCTTGGCATTGACCTCGCCGTTGCTGATCACGACCACGCCCAGCGCCGCCTGGTTGACGCCGTTGAAGGTCACCACCGAGCCGCTCTGCGCCGACTGCACGTTCTTGTACTTGGCGTGCCACAGCGCGAGGTTCACGCGCAGGCGACGGTCGAGCCATTCGGACTTGAGGCCGACTTCCTCCGACAGCACGGTTTCGGGTTCGAACGAGATCGCGCCGACCGCGCCGCCCGACAGGAAGGCCGACGAGACCTTGGCATAGGCCAGGATGTCGTCGTTCGGCTTGTAGTTCAGGCCCACCGAGAAGGTCGGCTTGGTCTTCTCGAAGTTGAACGGGAAGGAGGTGAGGGCGCCCGTGCCGGTGCCGCTGACGATCTGGCCGGTGCCCGTGCGGCTGCCGGTGAACACGCCGCCGCGGATCAGATCGCCGCGCTTCTTGTCGCGCGTGATGCGACCGCCAGCGACGATCTCGAACTGATCGGACAGGTGGAATTCACCCTGGATATAGGCCGCGAGCGACGTCGCGATCGACGTGCCGTCCTGGACATTGCCCAGCGGCAGCAGCTGCGGCGTGATCGCGAAGGCGAAGTTCGGGGCCATGCCGGGCAGGCCGCTGTTCAGTTCCTTCGAGTGATACCAGAGCGCGCCAACCGTCAGGTCCACGAAGTCCGAACGATAGTTGAGCTGGGCTTCGTTGCTCCACTGGTGACCCTTGCCGTAGGAATTGCCCTCGTAACCGGCGAAGTAGGGGCGTCCGGCCACGGCGGGCCCGAGCTGCCCGGCGATGTTGGCGATGGTCGCCTGGACCAGCGCGGCATTGGCCGGATTGGCGACATTGACGCCCGCGCCCGACAACGCGCTGATGCCCGCGAAGGTCGCATAGGGCACGACCGATCCGGCCGTGAACTCGAGCCCGCTGAGGCCCGCGATCGTCGAGGGGCCCCAGACTTCCGACTTGCGGTAGGCGGTGATGTTCTTGAACGAGAGATCGTCCGAAAGCTGCAGGTTGATCGTCAGGTTGTGTCCCGACGACTTCTGGAAACCGACCTGGGTCCAGGCGTTGTTGGTCGCGTCGGGGCGCTTGTTGCCGGGGTTGAGCACGACCGGGCCGAAGCGTCCGCCACCTGCAGGCTGGGCCGCCAGGATCTGCGCGAGCATGTTGCCGGTGAACGAGGCCCCGTTGATCGCGACGGGCGCGCGCGCTTCGGGATAGACGTCGCCGCTGGTCGAATCGAACTTGTAGGTGGCCGAGAAGGTATCGCTCGGCTCGAACTTCACCGCCGCGAAGAAGTTCTCGAAATTGCGGCCGCCGAGCCATTCGGGCGAGCGCTTGAGCTGCTGATTGGTGAAGGGGCTGGTGAAGTCGAAGGCCGTGCCCGCGCCGAGGTTGCGCACGTCGCCGCGGCGCTCGTCGTGGACATAGGTGAAGAAGGCCGAGAACGGACCGATCTGCGGCGTGTCGATCGTCGTGCGCACGCGCAGCTGGCTGTAGTTGCCGACGGTCACATCCTGGCGCCAGGCCAGTTCGCCCTTGGGATCGCGCGTCACGACGCTGATCGCGCCGGCCGTGGCGTTGCGGCCGAACAGCGTGCCCTGCGGGCCGCGCAGCACTTCGATGCGCTGGGTATCGGGCAGGTCGAACACCGAACCGCGCGTGCCGCCGATATAGACGCCGTCGAGATAGACCGAGATCTGGCGATCCTGGCTAGGCGCCGAGGCACTGGCAAAGACACCGCGCATGGCGAAGGAGGGCGAACCGAGCGCGCCGGCGTTCTGGCGCGAGAGCAGACCGGGGGCAAGGCCGGTGAGGTCGTTGACCGAAACCACACGGTTGGCCTGGATCGTGTCGGCACTGAGCGCGGTGAGGGCGATCGGCACGTCCTGCGCGACCTGCTCGCGCTTCTGCGCGGTGACCACGATGTCCTCGAGCCCGGTCGTTTCGCTCTGCGCCCAGGCCTGCGCCGGGATGGCGGCGATCGCGACCAGAGTGGTGGAAAGCAGCAATCGGCTGCGCGTCATCTTCTGGCTCTTCATCTCGTTCTCTCCCTGTCTTCCGGCCATCGGCGCGGCACCGGCAGGCGACCTGGAGCCGCACGCCGAAATCCCGTGGAACCGACGAGCGGAAGCATTCGCCGAACCGCCAGGCTCAACGTCGATCCGCACTCGGATTATTGAAATACACCAATGTCAAAACGCTTTTTATGCATCGCCGAAACTGAGTCAATTGCAATGCGCCGTCCATGATGCATTTTTATATTTTCCCGTTGATTTCCGTGTATAGCCCTATGGAAGAGCGCTGCAGGGCGTGAGGATGAACAGACGGGAGACGGCGGGTGAGCGCCAGACTGAAGGGCCGCAAAATCCTGGTGACCGGGGCGGCAAGCGGCATGGGGCGCGAGATCGCTCGGCTCTTCGCCGCCGAGGGCGCGGCTTTGGCGCTGCTCGATCGCGATGCTGCGGGGGCCGCCGCGGTCGCAGCCGAACTCGACGCCGCCGCCCATGGCTGCGACGTGTCCGATCGCGCCGAGGTGGGCCTTGTCGTCACGGCGGCGGGCGAAGCGCTGGGCGGCATCGACGGTATAATCAACGCTGCGGGCATTCTCGACATCGTGCCCTTCGCCGATCTCGCGCCCGAAAGCTGGGACCGCATGCTCGCGGTGAACCTCACCGGCCCGTTCAACGTCGTGAAGGCGGCGCTGCCCTTCCTTCAGGCGGCCGAGCGCGCGACGATCGTCAACATCGCCTCGGTCTCGGCACTGATGCCGATGGCGGGAACCACGGGCTATTCGGCGAGCAAGGCCAGACTCGCGATGTTCACCAAGGCGATCGCCTTCGACCTCGGGCCGAACATCCGCGCGAATTCGATCTGTCCGGGCGTGATCAAGACCGAGATGACGCGCTACCTCTGGGAAAATGCCGAACACACCGCCCGAGCCGCAGATCGCGTCGCGCTCAAGCGCCTGGGCGAGCCCGGTGACGTCGCGCGCGCGGCGCTGTTCTTCTCGACCGAGGATTCGGGCTTCACCACGGGAACGGAACTGCCGGTGGACGGCGGGTTTTCCTGGCGGTGAGAAGCATCCTCCCCTTGCCGGGGAGGATTATTGGGCAGCGGCCTCGATCTCCTTCGCCCGCGCTCGCAGCACGTCCTTCTTGACCTTGCCCGAGGGCACGCGCGGCAGTTCGTCGACCAGCACGACGTGTTCGGGGAACTTCTGCCGGGCGAGGCCGGCACCGTCGAGGAACCGCTTGATCTCGGCAAGATCGATCACCTGACCCGCGCGAGCGATGATGAAGGCGCAGCCTTTCTCGCCGGTGGTCGCGCTCGGCATCGCGACGATCGCCACCTCGGCCACGGCGGGGTGCTCGGACAGCAAGTCCTCGACCTCCTTGGGGCTGATATTCTCGCCGGAGCGGATGATGATGTCCTTCTTGCGCCCGGTGATGACGATGTAGCGCTCCTCAACGATCCGGCCGAGGTCGCCCATACGGAAGAAGCCGTCGTCGAGGAAGGCGCCCTCGTTGTCCGAAGGGTGCAGATAGCCGACGAAAAGCCCGGGCCCGCGCGCCAGGATCTCGCCTTCCTCACCGTCGGGCAGAGGCGCATCGGTGACGGCGTCGACGATGCGCATCTCGACCGGCTCGACGATCTCGCCGTCGGTCTCGGCGCCAAGCCGGGCCTGGGCACGGTCGCGGATGCCGAGCGTGGCGGTCAACATCTCGGTCGAGCCGTAGCAACGGAAGAACAGGCAATCGGGAAAGGCGCTGCTCGCGCGGCGGATCAGTTCGGGCGAGACCGTCGTGCCGCCACAGAAGAACAGCCGCAGCGACGCCAGCGCCTGGGGCTTGTCCTGCGCCACGTCGAGCATCTGCTGAAGGAACGGCGTCGCGCCGCCGGTGACGGTGCAGCCGTTGCGGGCGATGCAGTCGATTCCGTCCTCGGCCGCCCAGACGTCGATCAGCACCGAAGCGTTGCCGAACAGCCAGGGCATGTCGAAAGCCCAGAGCGCACCGGTGATGTGGGTGACGGGTGAGGGCATGAACACGACGTCGGCGGGGCCGATGCCCCAGGCCTCGCCCATGGCGCGCGCGCGGTGGCCATAGGAATAATGCGTGTGCAGCACGCCCTTGGGCCGGCCCGTGGTGCCCGAGGTGTACATGACGATGAGCACCGAGGCCGGATCGACCGCGGGCAGGGCCGCGGGATCGAGCGGATCGGCGGCCAGCGCCTGCTCCCAGGTCAGCGCCCCGTCTTCACGCACGACCACGACGTCGCGCAGCGCCGGCAGCGAGGCGCGGAGCGCCTCGACCGCGGCCCGGTGATCGTACTTGCGGAAGGTGCCAGGCACGAAGATCAGCTTCGCACCGCAATCGGCGAGGATATAGGCGAGCTCGCTCTCGCGGTAGATCGGCGGGATCGGGTTGATAATCAGGCCGCAGATCCGCGCGGCGAGCGCGATCGCCGCGGTCTCGGCCCAGTTGGGGAGCTGGAACGAGACGACGTCGCCAGGCTCGAGCCCGCGATCGCGGAAGAAGCCGGCAAGGCGCAGCGCCTGGTCCCAAGCCTCGGCGCGGGTGACCCGCCGCTCGCCCTCGATCAGCAGGACGTGCTCGGGATCCTCGGCCACGGCGGCGCGCGCCACATCGGCGAGCGTTTCGTCCCGCCAATGCCCGGCCTCGCGCCAGGCCTGAGCGGCCGCTTCCGACCAGCGCATCTGGATGCCGCTCGCGTCGGTCCGCAAGGTCCAGGTCATGCTTCGCCTCGTCCTCTCTCGGCGAGGGCGATCGTGCGCCTTTCTGCCGACGCCATGTCGATCGCATCGAGCAGCCGCGTCAAGCGCACCGCGACGTCGAAGTCGGGAACCGTGCGCGTGCCGCGGCGGATGTCCTCCGCGAAGTCCGCGTGAAGCTGGCCGACGTTGATCGCTGCGCCGTCGAGGCCTGCCAGCGCGGAACTGGGCTGAGGCTCGGCGACCGCCGAAGTCGTTACGGTCAGCGCGCCGCACTGGTAGCCGCCGGGATGCTGGCCGCGGATCTCGAGCGTCCCCTCGCTGCCGCGCAGCTCGAACCGCAGCGGAAGGTTCTCGCCCGCGGTAATCTCGACGCTGGAAACGCAGCCGTTAGCGTGGCGGCCGTGGATCAGCATGTGATCGGCGCAGGTCCGCACGACCTCTTCGCCGGTGCCTGCTATCGTGACCCGGTCACGCAGGATCGAATTGCGCGCCGAGACTTCGGCATAGGCGCCGACCACGGCCTCGACCATGGCCAGCGTGTGCCCGCCAGCGATCGTCGCCAGGGTCGCGCCGTTGCTGCGATCCTGGAGATAGGCGTAGTGTGGCGGCGCCACGGCGCCCCAGCCTGCCGTCGAAGACACCACGCGCAGGCTCAGCGGCCGGCCGATCGCGCCTTCGCGCACCAGCCTGGCGGCGTGGCGCACGGCGAGGGCATTGGCGCCCTGAAGCCCGATCGCGACATGAGCGCCGGCCTGGCGTGCGGCTTCGGCGAGTTCCTCGGCCTCGGCCAGATCACGCGCAAGCGGCCATTCGCAGTAGACGTGCTTGCCGGCCTCGAGCGCGGCCAGGACGATCGCGCGGTGCTCGGGCACCTTGACCGTCACAGCGACGACGTCGACCTCGAGATCGCGGGCCATCGCGCAGGAATCGGCATAGGCCCGGTCGGCGCCGAAGGTTTCGGCCGCGACATCGGCGATTGCCTGCGTGCGCGCCGAAACCGCGGCGATCGCGATGTCGGGCACGGCCTCGAGCGCCGGGAAATGCGCGTCGCGCGCCCAACCGCGCTCGGCGTTGGCTCCGGCGAATCCGAATTTCAGCATCAGCGCGCCTTCGGCAGGCCGAGCACGCGATCGGCGGTGATCTCGCGCTGGATTTCGTTGGTTCCGCCCGAAATCGAGAAGACCCAGGACCACAGGTAGTCGTAGGTCCACGGATAGGCGGCGCGATCGCCGTCGAACTCGAGGAAGGACCAGCCCAGGATCTCGCCGACGACTTCGCTCAAGGCCTTGTGCGTCGTCGTGACCATCAGCTTCATCATCGAGCCCTTGGGGCCGGGCTCGCCGGTGCGGTCGGTCTCGGCAATATCGGCCAGGGTCATCGCGCGGATGGCAATGCAGTCGGCCTTGATCGCGGCGAGGCGCTGGGCCACGCCGTCGTCCTCGATCGCCAGGCGGCCATCCTCGATGCGGGTCTTGCCGGCCAGATCGATCGCGCGATTGACGCGCTCGTAGAGTTCGAGCTGGTCACCGATGAAGCCCAGGCCGCGCTCGAACGAGAGCGTCGCCAGCGCGGTCGACCAGCCTTTGCCGACTTCGCCGACGACGTTGCTCAGCGGGATGCGAACCTCGTCGTAGAACACCATGGAGACGTGATCGTCCTGCAGCATGGTACGGATCGGCTTGATGTCGATGCCTGGCGTCTTCATGTCGCAGATCACCCAGGTGAGCCCCTTGTGGCGCTCGCTCGCGGGATCGGTGCGGATCAACAGTTCCTGATAGTCGCCATATTGCGCGTCGGTGGTCCACATCTTGGCGCCATCGACGACGATGTGGTCCCCCTCGATGCGCCCGCGGGTCTTGATCGAGGCGAGGTCCGAGCCGGCATTGGGCTCTGAGAAGCCCTGGCACCACAACGCCTCGCCCGAAAGGATACGCGGCAGGTGGAACGCCTTCTGCTCGGGCGTACCGCGCGCGATCAGCGTCGGCCCGGCGTGCATCAGCGCGACGTAGGTCGTGTTGATGTGGTGCGGCGCGTGGGCACGCGCGAGTTCTTCGTACCAGATCACCTGACGCAGGCCCGACAGGCCGAGGCCGCCGTATTCCTGCGGCCAGGCGACGCCGGCCCAGCCATGGTCGTGGAGCTTGCGCTGCCAGTCGCGATCGAACTGCGCGCCGGCCGTCCCATGTGCCGGACGAGGCGCCTGGGGCACGTTGGCCTTCAGCCATTCGCGAGCGCGGATGCGGAAGTCGCGGTCGGCTTCGGTGTAGTGGAGGTCCATGTCAGTCCTCCAGCCCGGCGTGGAGCACGCGGCCGAGCAGCGCACGCTTCGCGCCAAACAGCCGCGACAGCAGCAGCGCGTGCTTGAGCAGAAGGTGTGCGTCGTGCTCGTCGGTGACTCCGATGCCACCGTGAAGCTGGATCGTCGTGTCGGTCGCGGCGAGTGCCGCGCAATTGGCGAGGTGCTTGGCCACGTCGAGATGGGTGGCAGCGTCGGCGCGAGCTTCCTTGGTCGCCGCCGCGGCATACCAGAGTTGCGCGCGCGCCGCCTCGATCCGCACGGCGAGATCGGCGCAGGGATGGCGCACGGCCTGCCACGAACCGATCTTGCGACCGAAGGTCTCGCGGATCTTGGCATAGTCGACGATCAGATCGAGCGCCGCTTCGGCCACGCCGAGCAGCATGGCCGCAGTCCCTAGCTGGCCGAGCTGCCAGACATGATCGCCGGCGAGGCGCTCGACGGAATCGGGCAGGGTGCTCACCACGCCGAGCGAATTGGCCGGATCGAGCGCGGGGCGCGCCGTGGTAGTGACCCCCGCCAGCGGATAGAGCACCGCCTCGTCGCGCGTCACCTGCAGCGCCAGGGCACTGTCGGCTGCGCCGATAAGCCGCCAGGCCGCACCGTCGGCGACCAGCAGCGCCACACCCTGCTTACCCGAAACGATATCGGCATCCCCGGTGAGGTTGGCGGCAAGACACTGTGCGAGCAGGTCCAC
Organism: Novosphingobium anseongense; assembly: GCF_037482895.1. Classification (NCBI taxonomy): domain Bacteria; kingdom Pseudomonadati; phylum Pseudomonadota; class Alphaproteobacteria; order Sphingomonadales; family Sphingomonadaceae; genus Novosphingobium; species Novosphingobium anseongense. Next base: position 920,933 of record NZ_JBBHJZ010000001.1, read on the forward strand.
CGGCGCGCACTGGCGCCCCGCCTCGCGGAAGAACAGCGCGTGCTCGACCGCCGAAAGGCCGCTGCCGCCGCCGCTCTCGGGCACGGCCAGCGCGAACCAGCCCATTTCACCGAAACGGGCGCGTGCGTTGGCCGCGAGATCGGCCGAGCCCGGCGTATGCAAGCGCGCGATCGGCAGAGCCTGGGCGACGAAGGCGGCAGCCGCCTCGGCGATCTCGACCTCGTGTCCGTCAGGCGCGAGATACATTTGAAATCCCCCCGCGTCCCGAGCCCCAATTCATCATCGTAAAAATGATCCACATGCCATGCATTAATCCCGAAACCCCTCCTAAGGCGGCGGGAATAAATTGCAACAGTCGAAGGTTATTTTATCCCGATCGCATCGGCAGGACGATGAAGGCCCGAAGCGATCAGCCGGCGAAGGACACTTCGGGAAGACCGCGTTCGCCGGGCTCGAGTGCGAAGACCGAACCATTGTCGACGCTGGGCGGGGTCACGGGCGGCATCGCGATTTGAGTGCTGGTGACATAGAGCGTCGTCAGATCGGGCCCACCGAATGCCAGCTTGGTCGGGTTCGAGAAGGGCAGCCGCACGATCCGGTCGAGCGTGCCGTCGGGCCGATAGCGCCGCAGGGCGCCCGCCGCGACGTTGGCGAACCAGTAGCCGCCTTCGGCGTCGACCGTCGCACCGTCGGCGAAGCCCTCGTTTTCACCGAGCGTGACGAAAGGGCGGCGATTGGCGAGTTCGCCGGTTGCGGGATCGAGATCGAAGGCCTCGACCAGGCGAGTCGGCGAGGTCACCGCGTACATCGTCCGGCCGTCGGGGGCGAAGGCGAGGCCATTGGCGACGTGAATGCCCGCCACGACAGGGGTCAGCCGATCGCCATCGAGGCGACACCAGGCAGCGTCGGCCGAACTCTTGCCGGAAATGTAGCGCGTATCGTAGCCGCCGATCCAGAAACGCCCCTGACGATCGCAGGCGCAATCGTGGAGATGGACATGCTCGGGGAAGGGCGAGGGCGCGCGCAGCGACAGATCACCGCTCTCGGGATCGAAATCGTAGAGACCGTCGGCGAGGGCGACCAGCAGCCCACCGCTCGCCTTGAACACGAAACCGCCGACTCGCCGCGGCATCGGCCAGATGCGATGCGCGCCCGATCCCGGATGCCAGCGGTGCAGCTCGGGCTCGTGCTCGCAATTCACCCACCACAGCGTCTGCTCGGCCACGGACCAGAGCGGCGTCTCGCCGAGGTGGTTGTTCGCGTCGAAAGCCACGCGGATCTCGGTCATCGTACGGTCTCCAGAAGCGGGGCCAGATAGGCAGCGGCGCGGGCCAGTCCGGCCTCGATACCCTCGGCGGCCAAGCGTGGGCCGATCACCTCGAGGTCGTACCATCCCGAAAAGCCGGTGTGGGCGATGGCCGGGATCACCCGGTCGAGCGGCACGGCACCGTCGCCAGGCACTGCGCGGCAGGGCAGGCCTCGGTCGCCGTAGATGTAGTCGCTGACCTGGACGAGCGCGATGTCGGCGCCGGCCTCGGCGATCGCTACCTCGAGATCGGCGTCGGCCCAGCAGGCGAAGAGGTCGATCATCACCGCGATTCCCGCGCGCCGGGCCAGGGCGACGGTGTCGGCGAGGCGATGGACGATCGAGACGTCGGCATAGAGGTGCGAGGTCGGCTCGATGCCGAGCCGCATGCCCGCCGCGCGGGCGGCCTCGGCACAGGGCGTCACGGCTTCGACGAAGCGCTCGGCCGCATCGGGCCAGGACAGTTCGCCGCGACCGCCGGTCGTCATGATCACGCTGTCCGCGCCAGTCTGCGCGGCGACATCCAGCGTGCGCAGCAAGCGCTCGCGGGCGGCTTCGGTCTCGGCGGAGGTAGCAAAGCCGAACGCGCGGTGGGTCAGCGTCGCGACCGCGAGTCCGGCATCCCGGATCACCCTTGCGCTTTCGTCCGTTCCGAAAGCCAGCACCTGGTCGAGTTCGGGACTGATCCCCCGCGCGCCGATCCGCGCCACCTGGTCGACCTGCGCGCCGAGCGATGCCGGTGGCAGGCATAGGGTGTTGATCGAGATCGCCCGATGCAAGGCGGCTCAGCCGGCGAGCGGGGTCGACTGGAAGGCCACGAGGCGCCAGTCGCCATCCTTGGCCCAGACCGTCGTCACACGATTGTTCAGGCGCTTGTCGACACCCTCGACGCGCACGTCGGTGGTCATCCGGCCGGTGAGCAGCGCGGCTTCGGGCGCGAGCATATTCACGCGTTCCTCGTCCCAGGCGATGCCGACATAGACAATCCTCCCCGCCGCCATCTTGGCGAGATAGGCCTCGCGATCGTCGACTGCGCCGGTGGCATGGGCGAAGTTCAGCCGCGGATCGAGCAGATCGGCCAAAGCCGCATTGTCATTTGCCAGCATAGCCTCGCAGCGGCGCCTTTCGGCCGCCAGCACCGCCATGGTCGGGTCTTGGTTCAAGCTCGGCTCCTCCGCCCGGACATCGGGCGATCGCATCGAATCGTCGGCCCAGGAAGTATCGGGATTATCAGATTGCATAAAGCCTATTCCATTTATTCAGCGCGACGGGCAAAGGCGGGGCGAGGGAGAGATCGGCATGAGCGATCAGGGTTCGGTGATCGATCGCATGTTCGCTGCTTTGGCGGCGGGCGAAGTCGAGGCCGCGCTCGCCTGCCTGTCCGACGAGGCCAAGGTCTGGCACGGCTTCGACCGGCTGGCGCACGACAAGGAGGCGATGCGCGCGCAATACCGGGGGCTGGTCGATAGCTTCCCCGAGCGCGATTTCGTCGACGCGCGCCGCCAGGCCACGCCTACGGGCTTCGTCCAGCAGCATGTGATGACCGCGACCACATCGTCGGGCCAGCGCAAGGCCTGGCCGGTCTGCATCGTCGTCCGCATCGAGAACGGGCTGATCACGCGGCTCGACGAATACATCGATCGTGCCGGCGCTTTCGAGCCGCCGGCGAACGGCGCGTTTGTGACGCCGGGGCTCGACGACTGACCGGCTGACTTCAGGCCCGCGGCCTGCGGGCACCGATTGGGAAAGGAATGCAATGACGCGGTTCGAAGGCAAGGTTGCGATCGTCACCGGCGGGGCTCGCGGCATCGGCGCGGCGATCGTCGCGCGACTCGTTGCGGAAGGCGCGAACGTGCTGGTCGCCGACCTCGATCCGCCCGCCCAGCAGAGCGAGCGGATCGTCTACCGCCGCACCGACGCGACGCAGGCCGCCGAAGTCGAAGCAGCCGTCGCCGCGACTATCGAGCGATGGGGCCGGCTCGACGTGCTCGTCAACAACGCCGGCATCGGCGCACTCGCCGAAACACCCGACATGAGCGAGGATGCCTGGGACAAGGTCTTCGCGATCAACACCAAGGCGGTGTTCCTGTTCTGCAAGGCAGCAATCCCCGCAATGCGGGAAACCGGCGGCGGTGCGATCGTCAATATCGCCTCGATTTCGGGCCTCGTCGGCGACTATGCGATGGGCGCCTACAACGCGTCGAAGGGCGCGGTGGTGAACTACACCCGATCGCTGGCGCTCGATTGCGGGCGCGACGGCATCCGCGTCAACGCGCTGTGCCCGGGCCTGATCGAAACCGAGATGGCCGCTGCGGCGATCGCCGATCCGATCGACCGTGCCTTCTGGTTAGATCGCATCGCGCTTAGTCGCGCGGGCCGGCCCGACGAGATGGCGGCAGTGGCCGCATTCCTCGCTTCGGACGACGCGTCCTACATGACCGGCGCGATCGTCGCGGCCGACGGCGGCATGACCGCACACACCGGCCAGCCCAACGCGCCCGATCGAATCCGGCAGCGGAAACTGCGCTGATGCGCCGCTGGCTCAAGCGGCCCGAAGGCGCGAACTGGGGGCTGTTCGGCGAAGACGACCAGATCGGCCGGATGAACCTGGTCACCCCCGCGCGCCGCCTCGCCGCGGTCGCGAGCGTGACCGAGGGCTTGGCCTTTCCGCTGAGCCTGCCGCTCGACCACCCTAAAAAGCAGGTCTTTGCCGGACGCAATCCGCCGGTGCTCTCGCCGACGATCAGCGCCGACGGCCGGACGATGTACGACTGGATGCCCGCGGGCGGGCCGATCGACGTGGTAAACGACGACCAAGTGCTGCTCGGACTGCAATATTCGACGCAGTGGGACGGGCTCAGCCATTACGGCACCTGCTTCGATGCCGACGACGACGGCGTGGCCGAGCACGTGTTCTACAACGGCTATCGCATCGACCGCGATTTCGTCCTGCCGGGCGAAGGGCGGGCCCCCGCGGCGCTGGCGCTCGGCATCGAGAAGTTGGCCGAGACCGGAGTCCAGGGGCGCGGCGTGCTCGTCGACCTGCGGCGCTCGGACGAGAAGGTCGGCTACGACGCACTGATGCGCGCGATGGCGGAGCAGGGCGCCGAGGTGGGCGAGGGGGACCTCCTCTGCCTCTACACCGGATACGCGGATATCCTGCTGCGTGATGGCGCGGACGTTTCCGATGCCGAACTCGCAGCCTGTCCAGGGCTTGACGGCAAGGACAGCGCCTTGCTCGACTGGATCGACCGATCCGGGATCGCGGCAATCTGCGCGGACAATTCGATGGTCGAGAAGATCGACGGAGTGAACCGCTGCGCGGGCACGGCGATGATGCCGCTGCACGAGCATTGCCTCGTGCGGCTCGGCATCCATCTCGGCGAATTTTGGTGGTTCGGTGCGCTCGCACCGGCGTTGGCAGAGCGCGGCCGCAGCCACTTCCTGCTGACCGCTCCGCCGCTCAACCTACCCGGCGCCGTCGGCTCTCCGGTCACGCCTATCGCCACAATATGACCCGAAAAAAGAAATCGAATTAATTTTTTCATTGACGACTCGCGCTCACTTGCGAATTAATGCAACACGCGTGAGGAGATACATATGACCGTCGCCCTCGATTCCAATAAGACCAAGATCGCGCGACGCGTGATCGAGGTGTTCGAATTCTTCGCCTCCGAGAATCGGCGGGCGACGGTGATGGACATCGTCCGTCGCTACGACCGGCCGCAGTCGAGCACGTCCGAACTGCTGGGCGCGCTGGTCGAGATGGGACTGCTCTACAAGGACCCGGCCTCGCGCTCCTATGCGCCGACGCCGCGGCTCGCCGCCTTCGGCTTCGCGGCGCAGCCCGAGCCGATCGCGAGTGGCCGGCTGTTCGACTACATGGACCGCCTCGCGCAGACCTCGCGCGCGGGCGTGGGCCTGTTCGGCATGGTCGGCACCCACGTCCAGGTGTTCCGCTGGGTACAGGGCGCGGACCTGCCGAGCGGCGGGGTCGACTGCGGCGCCAGCGTGCCGCTTTCGGCCAGCCCCGTGGGCCTGCTGCTGCTGTCTTCACTCGGGCTCGAACAGGCAAGCCGCATGCTGTGGCGGCTCAATGCCGAAGCCGCGCAGGCCGATCGCTTCAACCTGGCGGACTTCAACGAGATCGTCGCGCGCTGCGGCGAGTTCGGCCACGTCACCGGCGATTCGGGCTTCACCAAGGACAGCCGCATCACGGCCATGCTGCTGCCCGAAACGCTGGGCGAACGTCGCCTCGCGCTCGGCGTGGTCTATCCGACCTCGGCCGCGGTCAATCCCGACGCGCTGCTCGCCACGCTCGAGCACGGCGTGAGCAATTGCCTCGGGACCGATTGTGACATGGAAGCGCCGTTCGTGCGCTCCATGGTGAACTGAGCCTGCGATGGCCACTGCCGCACAGCGTCCGATCAGCCACAACCAGATCGGCCAGAAGCTCGGCCGTAAGGGACAGGAGACGCGCGAGCGGATCATCTCGGCAATGCTCCATCTGCTTGCCGATCCCGATGGGCCGCCGGTCACCGTCAGCGGCGTCGCCAAGGAAGCGCAGGTTCGGCCGCCCAACGTCTACCTCTACTTTCCCGACATGGCCGAACTGCTGCTCGCCGCGCTCGCGCGCGTGATGGACACGGCCGAGGAAGCCTATCTCGCACGGCTGCGCCAGCGCTGGCCCGACGCGGAACTGCACGCCTCCTGCCTGACATTCCTGCGCGCGCACTATGCCTTCTGGCAGAAGCATGCGCGGCTGCTGCACATGCGCAACGCCATGGCCGACGACGGTGACCTGCGCGTGCTGCGCTATCGCAACGATGTGACCAAGCCGCTGATCGACCTGCTCGCCACGCAGTTCTGCTCGGGCGGCGAACTGGCAGAGACCAACGTGGCCTGTGTCCTGCTCACCGGGCTCGAGCGCATGGCCACGGTGGTGACCAATCCGCAGTTCCGGATCATCACGGGCGGCGCGGCCGAGGCCGACCAGCGCGCTTATGTCCGCGGCCTGGTCGAGGCCGAGGCCGAAGTCCTCGCGGCAGTGATCGCCAGCAGACGCGCCGCGGCGCGATAGGGAGAATTCACGTGTACATCGGCACCCATGCCCGGACCCAGCCTGACAAGCTGGCGGTCCTGCGCCCCGCGACAGGCGAGAGCCTGACCTACAAGGCGCTCGACGACCGTTCGAACCAGCTTGCGCAGCTGCTGTACGCGCAGGGCCTGCGCCGCGGCGACCATATCGCGCTCTATCTCGAGAACCACCTGGCCTTCTTCGAGGTGATCTGGGCGGGCATGCGCTCGGGGCTCTACATCACGCCGATCAACCGCTTCCTGCCCGCGGCCGAGGCCGCCTATATCGTCGACGACTGCGATGCGCGCGTGTTGATCGCTTCGGCCGCGCTCGACCAGTCCGAAGAGCTCGGCCGGCTCGCCGCGCGATGCGAGGTCAAGCTGTCGGTCGGCGGCGCGCTGCCGGGCTTCGACGATTACGAAACCGCGATCGCGCAGCATCCGGCCGAACCCTTGGCCGAAGAGCCGCTGGGCACCTTCATGCTCTATTCGTCGGGCACCACCGGCAAGCCCAAGGGCATCAAGCGGCCGCTCGCCGATCTTTCGGCCAGGGACGGCAATCCGGGCATGAAGGCGACTGTCGGCATGTTCGGTATCGACGGCGACAGCGTCTACCTCTCGCCTGCGCCGCTCTATCACTCGGCGCCCGCGGGCTACGTCACCGGCGTCACCCAGGCCGGCGGCACCGTCGTGATGATGGACAAGTTCGACGCCGAGGCAGCGCTCGACCTGATCGATCGTCACAAGGTCACGCACTCGCTGTGGGTGCCGACGATGTTCGTGCGCATGCTCAAGCTCGATCCCGAGATTCGCGCGCGTTACGACCTGTCGAGCCAGCGCAGCGCGATCCACGCCGCGGCGCCGTGTCCGGTCGAGGTCAAGCGCCAGATGATCGCCTGGTGGGGACCGATCATCGAGGAGTTCTATTCCTCGACCGAAATGGCGGGCTTCGCCAAGATCGGCAGCCGGGACTGGCTCGACCATCCGGGCTCGGTCGGCCGGTCGCAGGGCAAGCCCTTCCACATCTGCGACGAAGAAGGCCGCGAACTGCAGCCGGGCGAGCCGGGGATCATCTATGGCGAGGCGCAGACCGGCACACGCTTTTCCTACCACAAGGACGATGGCAAGACCGTCGGTGCCTCGCATCCCGAACACGCCGAGTGGGCGACCGTCGGCGACGTCGGCTACCTCGACGAAGAGGGCTACCTCTACCTGACCGACCGCAAGGCCTTCATGATCATCTCGGGCGGGGTCAACATCTACCCGCAGCAGATCGAAGATGCGCTGGCGCTGCACCCCAAGATCGCCGACGTCGCGGTGATCGGCGTGCCCAACGAGGAACTCGGCGAAGAGGTCAAGGCCGTAGTGGAGCCGGCCGCAGGCATCTTGCCGTCGGCCGAGCTCGCCGAAGAGATCCGCGATTTCGTCCGCGAAAGACTCGGCCGCCAGCTCACGCCGCGGACGGTCGACTTCACCGAGGCGCTGCCGCGGCTGCCCACGGGCAAGCTCTACAAGAAAGCGCTGCGCGACCAGTATTGGACGTGATCAGCCCTTGCGGAATATGATCACCCCATCTCCTCAACCGTCACCCTGAACTTGTTTCAGGGTCCATTCCTCCGCCGTAACCGACGCTCCGATCAGCAGCACGACCGCGCCACCGATCGTCTTCGCAGACACGCGCTTCCGGCTCGATGGCCCCTGAAACAAGTTCAGGCTGACTGGGTTGGTTGGAAAAGGGTGACGAGATCGCTTGTGGAGCGGGCCCGTGTTCACCCCGCCCGCAAGGGACCGAAGTCAGCCCCCCAGCAGCGGCCAGAGCACCATCGCCAGCCCGACGACGCTGACGAGGAACACCAGCGAACGCACCACGGGCACGCCCACCGCATAGAGCGGCAGATAGGCCACGCGCGCGCCCAGCCAGATCCAACCGCCAAGCGCGGTCGTGTCACCGGTCCGTCCAGCGACAACCACGCCGAGCAGGGCCGCGATCGCGATCGGGAAGGTCTCCTGGTAGTTCGCCTGGGCGCGGACGAGCCGGCCGACGATCGGGTCCATCGGCGGCAGCGCCTCGTCACGCGCGCCGGTGTTCCATTTGGTGCCGTACTGGCGCGTCTTGACGTGCCCCGCGGCGAAGATGTGGACGAAGAGCAGCACCGCGCCCCAGGCCAGGATCAGAATCTCGGTATGCATTGTGCCCCCTCCGTTGCTCAAACCAGCGTCACCCCGGGATAGTCGCCGATGATGATGCTCTCCATGTCGCCATAGCCGCTGTTGGCACCTTCGCGAATACGGACAGGCCGGTCGCGGATCTGCCAGCGGTAGTTCTCGGCGGTCTTCTCGGGCGCGTTGACGTCTTCCACGCATTCGCCGTCGAGGAAATCCTCGCCCTTGAAGCTGCCGTGGATCTGGTCCTTCCACGGGCCGTACATGCCCGGCAGCAGGCGGAAGCCCATCTCGGGGTCGAGCGCCTCGATCTCGAACACGCGCTCCTCGACCGACTTTCCCTTGCCCGCGAGCACGGCGGTGATCCGCCCGTGCATCGCCGCCTTGTCGCCCTGACGATAGGCGATCTCGGGATAGAGATGGAGGATCGGGATCTGCGTGCCGTCGCTCTCGTTGATGTAGCCGCTGAAGAATTCGGGCGGACCTTCGCCGCCGAAGTCGCGGAAGTAGTAGGCGAGGTCGTAGGAGGTGCCGTCGGGCCGATCGATCTGCGAGACCAGCCAGTTGAAGTGGTAGGCCTGCCCCGCCTTGCTGCCGCCGGTCGCGCCGACATTGCCGGGCACGAGGTCGCTCGGATCCTTGCCGACGTGTTCGCGGACACCCCACGAATGATCGCGGAAGCCGAACCAGTCCTCGGGCTCCACGGACTGTCGCTCGCCCTCTATCTCGATCCATCCCGTAATCGTGCCGGCCTGGTGATAGCGGATGACGTCGGAGGCAGCGCGACCCGCGGCGAAGACCGTGTCGCGCTTTTCGAAGAAGGCCGGCATCGTCGATGTGAAGACCAGGTCGAAGGCGATCGGCTGTGCTGCGTTGGGCGCGAGCGAGATGCGCACCGCCTTGAACGGCTCGATCACCTCGTAGGACAGCGGCCCGACCGCGGTTTCCTCTAGCCGCGGCCGCAGCACCCGGCTCGCGCGCACGGTCCGCTGTTGCGTGCCCTTCTGGATTCCGGCGAAACCGTCGAGCACGTTGCGGTTGGTGTACTTGCCCAGGCCGAAGCTCGCGGCGAGCGAGCCATCCTTGCGCGCCAGCATGAACCAGACCTTCTCGGTCCAGGCGCGGTCGGCCGTTCCTACCGTGGCGTGAGTGTTGACGATCTGGTGATTCAGGAATTCGTCCGCAGGCGTCAGCGGCGCGATGGTCGGGATCATGGGAATTCCTCTTAGAAGTCGCCGCCGTCGAGCATCGTCGTCATGACGCCGAGATAGTAATCGAGATTCTTCGCGAAGTAGGCGAGCTTGGGGTCCTGGCTGCGGCCGGTCAGCCACATCGCGGTGCCTTCGGCGATGATCGCGGTGATCTTTCCGATCTGCGCAATCTCGTGCCAGAACACGCCTTCGGCCGAGCGGCCCGAGGCTTCTTCCCACCAGGCGATGACCTGCGCGCGATCGGGCATGCCGGGCTGTTTCTGCGGCGTCGTCGCGCCGTGATAATCGCTGGCGAAACCGTAGAGCATGTAGCCGAGATCGGCGAGCGGCTCGCCGTTCAGCGCCATTTCCCAGTCAAGCACGGCGCTGACCTGACCGGCCTGCCACATCAGGTTCGACAGCTTGGTATCGCCGTGAACCACGGCCGGCACGCCGCTGCGCGGGGCGGGGCGGGCCAGCAGGCGATCGTACTGCGCGACGAGGGCGGGGCTATTCGCCGACGCGGCAAAGGCACGCCACATGCGCGCGTCGTCTTCCGGCGAAACCGGCGCACCGAGCACGTCGAGCGGCCGCAATTTCGCCAGCGAGCCGAAGGCCGAGACCCAGCGCTGCGCGACATCGCGACGGAAGGCTTCGCTGCCATCGACGAACCAGGGCTGGAGATCGAGGTCGTGGATCGATTCTCCCGCGACGCGCTCCATCACGAAGAACGGCACGCCGAGCGCATCCATATCCTCGCTCGCCAGGACGATCCGCGGGACGGGGGGCGCGCCGGGGGCATGGCCGAGTTCGCTGTAGATCGCCGCCTGGGCGATGACGTCGTGACCGTCGAGCATAGCCCCGGCCGAAGGCGGCAACCGCAAGATCAGGTCGGCGCCTTCGATCAGGTAGGTCTCGTTGGAAAAGCCGGTGGTCAGTGGCTTCACACCGGTTATCGTCGCACCCTCGGGCAGCATCGCTTGCAGTACGCGGGTCGTCTGGTCGAGGTCGGCGATCATGGTCATTTCTATGCGGGCGATCAGAAGGGCTGTCCACACGCAATGAATTGCACTTGCCATGATTCATTTTATACCGTGGCAACGATACGACAATCGAAGGACGGGATTCGATGGACTGGCTTAACGACGACCAGCGCGCCCTGCGCGACATGGCGGAGACCTTTGCGCGCAAGGAGGTCGAGCCCGTGGCCAACCGCATCGACATGGAGGAACGGACGCCTGACGAACTCGTCGCCAAGGCGGCCGAACTCGGTCTCTACGGACTCTATACCAGCGAGGCTTACGGCGGCGTGGGCGCAGACCTGGTCTCGGTCTGCCTGGTCAGCGAGGAGATCGCCAAGGCCAGCCCGGCCTTCGCCGGCATGCTGACCGTGCAGATGGTGCTCTGTCCGAAGACGGTCGAGATCCTCGGCACCGAAGAGCAGAAGCAGCGCATCCTGCCACGCGCGGTCACGGGCGAACGGCTGATGGCCTATTCGCAGAGCGAGCCGGGCGGGGCGGCGAACGTCGCCGCGCACCTGACGCGGGCCGTGCCCGACGCCGACGGCACGGGCTGGCGGCTCGACGGCGCCAAGCTGTTCTGCACCCAGGGCTCAGCCCAGACCTATCTCGTCATGTGCAAGACCCGCGACCGCGACGGCAACGAAGGCTACGGCTGCGTGATCGTCGAGGCCGAAGACGCGGGCTTCCAGGTCGCCCCCTACGAGCACAAGCTCGGCTGGCGCGGCACCAACACCGGCCCGATCTCGTTCGACAACGTCCATCTCGCCTCCGACGATATCCTCGGCGACCTGCTCAGCGGCGGCTTCTCGCACCGCGCCGCGAACACCGCCAACCTGCTCGCGCATTGCGCAGTCTCGGTCGGCTGCGCGCAGGGGCTGTTCGACAAGACACTCGACTATGTGAAGCAGCGCCGGCTCTATGGCCGCGACATGTCCGAACTGCAGCCCGTCGCCTATTGGCTGGCCGAGAGCCACGCCAAGATCGCCGCCTGCCGCGCACTGCTTTACGATACGGTCCGCGCCTTCGAGGCAGGGGCCATGGCGCCGGCCCAGTCGAACGTCTGCAAGACCTTCATCTGCGAGACCGCTTTCGACGTCTGCGTGAAGCTGCTCCAGCTCTGGGGCGGCAGCGGCATTATGGATTCGACCGGGGTCAACCGCTACATGCGCGACGCCCGCGCCCAATGCGTCGCCGAGGGTGCGAGCGAGATCCACTATGCGATCATCGCCAACCAGTTGCTGCACGGGCAGCCGACCCTGGTGCCGAGCAATATCGTCAAGAAGGCCTGAGTCAGCCTATCCGTTGGTAGGCCTATCTTTCGGCAGGGATGCGAGTCATCCTCCGGCGCGACGATCCGTCCGGAGGACCTCGCGTGACCACGCCCAAACAGCCTGACAAGCAGCCCGGCCCACTTACTCCCGCCGCCGAACAGGCCGAACGCGAACGCAAGCAACATCTGGACGAGGCGCTCGACGAAGCGCTCGAAGAAAGCTTCCCCGCAAGCGATCCACCTGCGGTCCACTGACCGTCTTTGCCATCGATTTCAGAGGAAGGTGGTGGACGCACTTGGGCTCGAACCAAGGACCCGCTGATTAAGAGTCAGCTGCTCTACCAACTGAGCTATGCGTCCACACTGCCGTTTCCGACACTCGATCGATCAGGCCGATTGCTCGGGCCCGATCGCTCGGGAGCGCTCCTAATAGCGATTGTTCGGCGGCTGGGAAGGGGGTGTTTCGATTATTTTTCAAATATTTGAAATATATAGGAAATATTGAATTTCTTCGTCGAATTTCGGCCGAATCGGTCGATCGTGTTCGGAATCATGCCCTCACGAGAGCCCCGCAGGTCGCACGCGCCAGCGATCGATCGCCATCAGCGTGCCGATGCAGATCATGTTGGTCATCATCGACGAACCGCCATGACTCATGAAGGGCAGCGGAATTCCGACGACGGGCGCCAGGCCCATGACCATCATCGTGTTGATCATCGCGTAGAAGAATATCGTTGCGACCATGCCGGCGGCGAGGAGCTGCGAAAAGCGATCGGGCGCGCGGCGCGCAATGCCGATCCCCCAGCGCAGCACCAGCGCGAAGACCAGCAGCACGAAGAGGCCGCCGACCAGCCCCCATTCCTCGGCCATCGTCGCGAAGACGAAGTCGGTGTGCGATTCGGGCAGGTATTCGAGATGGCTCTGCGAACCGTTGCCGAAGCCTTTGCCGAAGATGCCGCCCGAACCGATCGCGATCTTCGACTGGGTGATGTGATAGCCCGAACCGAGCGGGTCGCTCTCGGGGTCCATGAAGATCAGCACGCGCTTGCGCTGATAGTCGTGCAGCCCGAAGAAATAGGCCAGCGGCGCGATGATCATGCCGGCGAGGCCGCCCGCCACGAACCAGCGCAGCGGCAGCCCCGCGAGGAACATCACGACGACACCGCCGAAGCAGATCGCCAGCGCCGTACCGAGATCGGGCTGGATGATGACGAAGGCCGCCGGCACGGCGATCAGACCGCCGGCGGGTACGAGCCCGCGCCAGCTTGCCGTCATCGGCGCGGGCAAGGCATCGAAGAACCGCGCGAGCACCAGCACGATCGCCGGTTTCATCAGTTCGGACGGCTGCAGGGTCATGAAGCCGAGATTGAGCCATCGCTGACTGCCGCCGCCGATCGCGCCGAGCATTTCCACCAGGATCAGCAGAATCAGGACCGCGAAGTAGATCGGATAGGAACCGAGCTTGAACAGCTCGCGCGAGAAGCGCGACATGACCACGGCCATGCCGAGGAACACCGCAAAGCGGATGACATGCGTCACCGCCCAAGGCTGGAGGTGTCCGCCCGCGGCGGAATAGAGCACGGCCGATCCGAACAGGACCAGCGCGGTGAGCGGCAGGATCATCTGCCACGGCTGCCGCGCGACCTGAACGGGGACGATCGACCGGCTCATTGCGGCAGCACGATCGTGGGCGCCGGTGCCGGGGAGGGGCGTGCGGCAGGAGCAGGGGTCGGAGCCTCGATCACGGGTTCGGGTGGCGGCGTCTGAGCGTCACGCACCTCGGGCTGCGATCGCGGCGCCACGGGCTCGTCCGCCGCCGCTGCCGCGCTTTCCTGCGCCTGGGGCGATACCACCGGCGCGCGCGCGCCGTACTGCGCCGAGTAGGACGCATATTTGGCGGCCATGCGCTCCTGCGGCGTACCACCCCAGCCCTTTTCCATCTCGAGCAGCACGTCCATCGCCTTACCGGGATCGAACAGATAGGTCATGACGTCGCGCGCCACCGGATAGGCCGCGCCCGAACCGCCGCCGTGTTGGATCACCACGGCGCAGGCATAACGCGGCTTGTCGAAAGGCGCGAAGCAGATGAAGTGGCCGTGATCGCGGTGCTTCCACAGGCCGCCCTTGCCGCTCGATATGTTGAGGCCGACGACCTGCGCCGTGCCGGTCTTGCCCGCCAGCAGGACGTTTTCGATCGGCAGCCGCGCGCGACCGGCGGTGCCCGGACCGTTGACCACGTCGCTCATCGCCTGGTGGATGTAGTCGAGGTGTTCCTGCGGAATGCCCAGCGACTTGGGCTGCGGCGGGTTCTTGTCGTAGAGCAGCCTCGGCATCAGCTCCATGCCGCTCGCGAGCCGCGCGGCCATGACTGCCTGCTGCAGTGGGTTCACGAGCATGTAGCCCTGACCGATCGTCGCGTTGACCGTATCGAAGACGGCCCATTCCTTGCCGTACTTCTTCATCTTCCAGGCGGGATCGGGAACCGTGCCATAGGACTGGCCGACCACGGGCAGCTCGAACTGCTGGCCCAGGCCCAGGCGCTTGGCCATGGCCGCGATCTTCTCCATGCCGATCTGCTGGGCGAAATGATAGAAGTAGACGTCGCAGGACTGATAGATGCCCTTGGCCATGTTGACCGTGCCGTGACCGCGGCGGTTCCAGCAGTGGAACACGCGGTTGCCGACACGCAGACCGCCACCGCAGCCGACCGAGGCATCGGGCGAGAGGCCCGCCTCGAGGAAGGCGAGCGCCACCATCGGCTTGACCGTCGAGCCCGGCGGAAACAGGCCGCGCAGCACCTTGTTGCGCAACGGCACGTGATCGTCGTCGGACAGCATCTTCCATTCGATGCGGCCGATGCCGTCGGCAAAGCTGTTGGGATCGAAGCTGGGCATCGATACCATCGTCAGCAGATCGCCGGTCAGGCAGTCCATAACCACCACGGCCCCCGATTCGAGACCCAGGCGCCGCGCCGCATAGTCCTGGAGCGGGCCGTTGATCGTCAGATGCAAAGGCTTGCCGGGAACGTCCTCGCGCGTGTCGAGATCGCGGACGACGCGGCCCGAGGCGGTCACCTCGACACGCCGCGCGCCGGGCGTGCCGCGCAGCAGTTCCTCGAACTGCTTCTCCATGCCGTCCTTGCCGACCTTGTAGCCGGGCGTGACGAGCAGCGGATTGCGATCCTTCTCGTATTCCTCGGCCGAGGCCGGGCCGACATAGCCGATCAGGTGACCGACCGAAGGACCCGTCGGATAATAGCGCGAGAAGCCGCGCTGCGGCACCACGCCGGGCAGGTCGGGCAGACGGACGGAAACCGCCGCGAAGCGCTCCCAGTCGAGCCCCGACTTGACCTCGACCGGCTGGAAGCCGTGCGCCTTGTCGAGCTTGTCCTTGAGGTCCTGAACTTCGATCGCGGTGAGCTGGAGCAGCTGACCGAGCTGGTTCACCGTCTTGTCGGCGTCGATCAGCCGCTCGGGAATGACGTCCACGCGGAAATCCGCGCGGTTCGAGGCGAGCGGCGCGCCGTTGCGATCGAGCACCCAACCGCGCCGCGGGGGGATCAGGGTCAGGTTGACGCGGTTGCTCTCGGCCTCGAGCTGATACTTCTCGTTCTGTGCGACCGACAGGTAGGCGAGACGGCTAGCCAGCAGCACGCCGAGCCCGCCCTGGATCGCGCCGAGCACGACGACGCGGCGCTCGAAGCTTTGTCGCAGCAGGGCAGGGCTGGTGGTCGGCATCCGCCAGATCGCCTTCCAGTTCATCGGCTCATGTCCATGAAGGGTATGAGCCGGAACTTGTCGAAGGCGGCCACCACCCGGCCGACGAAGGGATAGACGAGCACCGCGAGGATTACCTGCGGCGCGAGCACGCCGACATGGGCGCCGCCGCCGGCGGCATTGGCCGCGCCGAGTGCCGCGACGATGTAGACCAGGATCAGCGCCGTCGCGAGCGCCCATTCGAGCGCAAAATTGCGCCAGGGGAAGCGCAGCTCGATGACTTCGAGCACGATCATCGCCAGCGACCACAGCAGGATCGCACTGCCCAGCGGCTGGCCGCTGTAGAGATCGTCGAAGAAGCCCAGCGGAAACCCGGCCCAGACCGGCAGAAGCCCAGGGCGAAGCTGGCGCCAGGCGAGCAGCGTCAGGAAGCCGAAGGGAGGCACATAGGGCGCCGAGGCGACGAACAGCCAGGCGGGCAGTACCGAGGCGAACATGATCGACAGCCAGGGTACGCTGCGAGCAACGAAGGGCGAGGGCGCCCGGTTGATGCGCCGGCGAAAGCGGCTCTGTACGGCGTTGACCAGGCGCGACGGCATCAGCGCGGGCCGGGGGCTGCCGGGGGCGGCGCGGCCGGTCCCGAGGCGACGGGCGTCGGCTCGGGCTGGGGCGCCCAGACGCGGTCGACGGTGACGAACTCGGTTGCCGCCGGATCGGCGAGCACGCGGGCGATGGCGCCGTCGCGCGTGATGCTCGTCACCGCGGCAAGCGCGATGCCGGGCCGATAGAGCCCGCCCGAACCCGAGGTGACGAATACGTCGCCGGGCTTGAGCGGATTGATCCCGAGGTTGATCAGGCGCAGTTGAAGCCGGCCATCGCCGAGCCCCTGGGCGAAAGCGGCGACACCGTCCTGCGCGCGGCGTACCGGCACGACGCTTTCGGTATCGGTGACCAGGAGCACGCGCGCGGTCGAACTGCCGACCTCGAGCACGCGCCCGACCAGGCCGAGCGGCGAACGCACCGGCATGCCGATCATGACGCCGCGACCCGAACCCGCGCCGAGCGTGGCAAAGCGGCGCGTCGAACCACCCGTCGCGGCGACGAGTTGGGTCGTCACCACGGGAGCCGGGTCCTGCTGGACCAGGCCGAGCAGCCCCTTGAGCCGCGCGTTCTCTTCGGCGATCGCCTGCGCCTCGACCAGGCGGATCTTCGCTTCGGCCAGTTCGCGTTCGAGCTTGGCGTTGCGCACGCCCGCAACGGCATAGCCGCGCACGACGTCGAAGAAGCTCTGGCTCGCGGCGCGGCTCTCGGCCACGACCTTGCCGCCGGGTTCTGCGGCATCGGCCGCGACACCGCGCAGGCCGGCGAAACTGCCGGAATCGAAAATCGAGACGATCAGGAATCCGCCGCCGACGAGCGCACCGACGATCCCGGCGATGTAGCCGAAGAACGTGCCGTACTGCGCCCTGCGCGAATATCCGGAGCGCCGGTTAGGTGGCGGCGCCATGGAGCCTTCTCCTCCTGGCGATTACGCGGTCATCAGGACGCCGCGATAGACCGGGTCTTCCATCGCGCGGCCGGTGCCGAGCGCGACGCAGGACAGCGGGTCCTCGGCGATCGAGACGGGCAGGCCGGTCTCTTCGCGCAGGTACTCGTCGAGGCCCTGGATCAGCGCGCCGCCGCCGGTCAGGACGATGCCCTGGTCGACGATGTCGGCTGCAAGTTCGGGCGCGGTGTTTTCCAGAGCGATGCGCACGCCCTCGATGATCGCGCCGATCGGCTCGGACAGGGCTTCGGCGATGTTCGCCTGGGTGATCGTGATTTCCTTGGGCACGCCGTTGACGAGGTCGCGGCCCTTGATGTGGATCGTCTCGCCCACGCCGTCGGCGGGGACCATGGCGATCGCATAGTCCTTCTTGATCCGCTCGGCGGTCGATTCGCCGATCAGCAGGTTGTGGTGGCGGCGGACATAGGAGACGATTGCCTCGTCCATCTTGTCGCCGCCGACGCGGACCGAGGTCGTGTAGGCGAGGCCGCGCAGCGAGAGCACTGCGACTTCGGTGGTGCCGCCGCCGATGTCGACGACCATCGAGCCGACGGGCTCGGTCACGGGCATGTCGGCGCCGATCGCCGCGGCCATCGGCTCGAGGATCAGGTAGACCTGGCTGGCGCCGGCGTTCGAGGCGGCGTCGCGAATCGCGCGGCGCTCGACCGAGGTCGACCCTGAGGGCACGCAGATCACGATCTCGGGATAGCGGAACAGGCTCTTCTTGCCGTGCACCTTGCGGATGAAATGCTTGATCATCTCTTCGGCGATTTCGATGTCGGCGATGACGCCGTCGCGCAGCGGGCGGATCGCTTCGATGTTGTCGGGGGTCTTGCCCATCATCATCTTGGCGTCGTCGCCGACGGCCTTGACCTTCTTGATGCCGTTGATCGTCTCGATCGCAACGACCGAAGGCTCGTCGAGCACGATGCCGCGATCCTGGACGTAGACCAGGGTATTCGCCGTCCCCAAGTCGATGGCCATGTTCTGCGAACCGAACTTGAAGAATCGCGACATCAACGAAGCCATCGAAAAATCCGTAACTTGCCGGGCACTTAACCGCGTGGCTCGCGGCGGCGTGCAGGCCGGCTGGTGAGCGTGGAAGGCGGCTTCCTAGCGCAGCATTTGGCGAAAGGCCAAAATTTTGTGGCGCAATCCGGGGATAGCTTTCGCGCCCCAGTCTCGAATTTCCGGCACTTCGTCGCTATGCAGTGGAAGTGCCCGAAAGCTCACCAAGAATCCCCCCGGTCATCCGGCGCCTGCCCGAGGAACTCGTCAACCGAATCGCCGCGGGCGAGGTGGTCGAGCGTCCGGCCTCGGCACTCAAGGAACTGGTCGAAAACGCGATAGATGCGGGGTCGAGCAACATCACCGTGCGGCTCGCCGCCGGCGGGCTCGACCTGATCGAGGTGACCGACGACGGCTGTGGCATGGGCCCGGCCGAGATCGCGCTCGCGCTCGAACGCCATGCCACCTCGAAGCTACCCGACGAGCACATCGAACTGGTCGGCACGCTCGGCTTTCGCGGTGAGGCCTTGCCCTCGATCGCCAGCGTCGCGCGTCTCTCGATCGAGTCGCGGCCGCGCGGGCAGGAGGGCTGGAAGCGCGTGGTCGATCACGGCCAGGTCGCCGACGACGGCCCCGCCGCGTTGCCACCGGGCACCCGCATCCGGGTCGAGGACCTGTTCGGCAAGGTTCCTGTGCGACGCAAGTTCCTGCGCACCCCGCGCGCCGAATATGCGGCCTGCCTCGACGTGGTGCGGCGACTCGCTATGGCACGGCCCGAACTCGGCTTCACGCTCGAGCACGACGGCCGCCGCGTGCTCCAGGTTCAGCCCGAAGAGGCACTGGCCGCGCGCGTCTCCCGCCTCGTCGCGCGCGAGCTTGCCGACGATGGCGTGGTCATCGATGCAGAACGCGGGTCCGCACGGCTCACGGGGGTGGCGGGCCTACCCACCTACAATCGCGGCGTCGCCGATCACCAGTACCTGTTTGTCAACGGCCGCCCCGTGAAGGACCGGCTGCTGATCGGCGCGGTGCGCGGCGCCTATGCCGACATGCTCGCGCGCGACCGTCACGCCGTGCTCGCGCTGTTCCTCGAGCTTTCGCCCGAAGAGGTCGACGTCAACGTCCATCCGGCCAAGACCGAGGTGCGCTTCCGCGATCCGGCCTTCGTTCGCGGCTTCATCGTCGGTGCGCTGCGCCACGCGCTCGACAGTTCGGGCCAGCGTTCGGCGCAGAGCCCGGCCGCCGGCGCCATGGCCAACTGGCAGGTAGAGCCCGTCACCGCGTCCGCGCCCTATACGCCTCCGGCGCCGACACCGCTGGGCAGCCTGTTCACCAGTTTCGACCGCCCGGCGCCGCGCCTCAGCGAGTCGGGACAGAGCTGGCGCGGCTACGAACAGGCGCTGATGGCACCACCGGCGGCGCGCGCCGAGGTGGCCGAGGAGATCGGAGAGGAAGCGGTTCAATTCCCGCTCGGCGTCGCACGCGGGCAGGTGGCAGGCACTTACATCGTCGCCGAGGCCGAGGACGGACTGGTCATCGTCGACCAGCACGCTGCGCACGAACGGCTCGTGCTCGAGCGCCTGCGCGCGGCGGGTGCCCAGGGCGCGGTCGCTGCGAGCCAGGCGCTGCTGCTGCCCGAAGTCGTCGATCTCGAGGAACCCGCCTGCGACCGGCTCGAGGAAAAGGCGGAAGAACTTGCGGGGCTGGGCCTCGCGATCGAGCGCTTCGGCCCGGCGGCCATGCTCGTGCGCGCGGTGCCGACCGCGCTGGGCAAGAGCGACGTCCAGGCGCTGGTGCGCGACATCGCCGACGACCTCGCGCAGAACGGCGATGCCCTGTTGCTTGGTGAGCGGCTCGAACACGTGCTTGCGACCATGGCCTGTCATGGCTCGGTCCGGGCCGGACGCGTGCTGGCGGTGGCGGAAATGAATGCGCTGCTGCGGGAGATGGAGCGCACGCCGCGCTCGGGCCAGTGCAACCACGGCCGTCCGACTTGGGTGAAGCTGGCCCACGGCGACATCGAGAAGCTGTTCGGCCGCAAGTAACCGCGCGGGAACCACGCCTCGGCGTCGCGCATTGTCCACTCGTGAACAAAACCCGGCTCGCTTTATCGATCATCATGCCGTGCGCGCTGCTGAGCGCCTGCGGTGGCCAGACCCCCGCCGAGAAGGCCGCAGCCGATGCGCGTGCGGTTGCCGAGGTCGAAGCGGCGCAAAAGCGCAAGCCGCCGATCCAACCGCTCGAACTGGGTGTGATCGATCCGACCGTGCGGCGTGTTTTCAACCTTTCGGACAACGGCTGCGGCTTTTTCACCGATCCCAACCCCGGGGCTTTCCCACTTGCCGTCATCGGCAGTGACAAGGCCGTATTCCAGCTCAACGGCGAACCGGCGATTCTCGCTTCGGACAGCGGCAGCCCGCTCATCGCCGCAGGAATCCGCGCGAAATACGTCGGCCGGCAGCAATCGGCGCAGATCGCGCGGGGCCCCGATCGCCTGACCATCCGGGACAGCTTCGAGCGAATCGTCTATCAGGCGACCGGAATCCTGCGCTGCACCGAACCCGCGCGATAGGCTTCGGCCCAGGCGATCACGTCCCGCCGCGCCCAGGCCAGCATGTAGAAGCAGGGGCGATACTTGCCCAGCCTGTGCAGTGCAGTACGCTGGGGCGCGAAGCGCAGCGCATCGCTGGTCGTACGGTCATCCTCACCGACCCGGATCAGGAAGGCGCCGCCGTTTTCAGGGATGGTGCCGATGAACGACAGCTCGGGGCTAATCTCGAGGACCCGCGGATCGTGCCACCATGACCCACTGCTGATGCCGTGGATCTCTGGATTGGCCTCGAGCAGATCCGCTACGCGCAGATAGAGATCGGCATAGCCTTTGGCGGTGAAATTCTGGATCTGCCGGCGGTCGAAATGGAGCCCCCACACCGCCTTCGTCCCACCGAGCCGCCAGGCCATACGCGCCATGGTCACCGCCTGCCGCAAGTGGTCCGCACCCTGGCGGCCCTTGAACACGAGACGGCGCGGAATGCCGCCCAGCGGATCGAGCACCTCGACCCCACAGGGCAGCAGGCGGCCGCGGCAGACCGCAAAGTCCTTGGCGAATTGATCGTTGCCGTGGCGGAAGAAGCCTTTGCGGGGCTTCGCCACGTCGGCCACCACGCGCGCTAGATAGACGTCTAGCAGGGCCAGGGCTTCGGGCGTCAGATGCATCGGCGCCGACGGACCACGGGCGATCACGCCCATGATCAGGTGAAGCAGGACAAGGCGGTGATAGGCCTCCACCGCCTCGGCGCCGCCCGCGGCCTCGATCGCCCTGCAGGTCGCCCGGGCTGCGGGCGGAATCGCATGATACTGCGAGCCGGCAGGAAGCTCCGCGAATGAGGCCAGATAGGCTTCGATCGGATGCTCGCCGAGCGAGAGAGGCGCGCAGGCTGCCAGGCCGGACTCGATCTCGCGCGCGAGCGCGGCGATCGCGTCCGGCGGCGGCAGAGCCCGCCGCGACGAGCCTGCGCCATCAGGGCGCGCTGCCAGAGGGGCAAGGTCGGCTATGGTCTCATCCCGCTTCAAGGCTCGCAACGCGCTCTATCCGCGGGATTATCGCCCCCCTTTTGCTCCCGTATGGTTGGAATATATCTTAGTGTTGCGCCTCAACGCCCCAGGATGAAGCGCGCGAACACCGTATAGCCCCAGGGGGTGTCGCCATAGGCGGCGTCGAGCGCCGCGGGTTTCGCATAGAGCGCGGCCGAGCCGCCGAGCGCGAGTTCGAACGGCCCAAGCGGCAGGCGCCGCGCATAGCCGAGCTGAAACTTGCTGACGCGGAAGACCTGATCGTGCAGCGGATCGGCGTGATCGGGGAAGAACTCGTCGTTGGCGACGTTCTCGAAGCGGCCGAACAGCGTGTTGCGATCGTCGATGTCCCAGTTGGCTTCGGCCTGCCAGGCGCTCAGCGAACCACCGGGCACGCGATCCTTGTTGCTGAAGGCCAGCATCGCCGCGAAACCCTTGCCATCATTGTAATGCGCCGAGGCCGTTACGCGATGCTCGTCCTCGCCCGGGTGCAGTTCCTCGGGCTGCTCAATCTGCCCGTAGCTCGCCTGCAAGGTCCAGGCAGGCGAGGGGCTCAGGGTCGCGCGGACGGACCAGGAGTCGAGCTTGGGAGTCTCGATCCCCCAGCGGTGCTCGTCGGGTTCGGCGCCCCGGAAGGCCGAGGCTTCGAGCTGGAACAGCGGCGAGGAATAGCCCGCGGTGACGACGCCATAGGTGATGTGCGTAGAATCGAACCAGTGATGCGTGATCGGCGGTTCGGGATTGTAGCGTGCGGAACCGCGCATCATGAAAGCGCTGGGGCCGAGCGCCGGCTCGCCGACGGGGCCGCCGTAAAGGAACAGCTTGTCGTCGCCGCCCAGATCGAAATCGACGCGCGCGGCCAGTTCCATGAACAGGTCATGCGGATGCTGGCGATCGATCAGCGGAGCGCCGCGCGCAGTCTCGCCCGTGGCGAACAGGTTGGGATAGCCGCGCGCGTCCATCGCCGGCTCGAGGCTGAGCATCGACTTGAGCAGGACGCGGCCGAAACTCGTCTCACGCTCGCCAGTGACCATCAGCATCGAAGTGACGTAGGCCTTGTCGTCGCCGCGTGGGCCCGAGTGGTCGGTATATTGGCCCGAGACGAAGCCGTGCGCCATGACCATCCAGTCGCCCGTGGGCAGGTGCAGGCCGCGCATCGACTCGTTGGCGGGCAGCAGCGCCGTGCCCGAACCCGTGCTGGCGCCGGCAGGGACCGCCTCGGCGATCTCTTCCCCTGCTTCGGCTGGCATCTCGTGCCCCATGGCGGCATGATCCATCGCGCCGTGATCGTGGTCCTGGGCCTCGGCGGATGCAGCGAAGCCCATCGCCAGCGCGCAGGCGGTGAGCCGCAGAGCGGTTTTCATCACATTCTCCATCATGTCAAAGGTACTTGCCGAGCATCCAGGCGGCCATGGCCACCATGCCCAGGTTCTCGCTGAGCGAGACGAAACCCAGCGGTACGCGGCTCGATCCGCCGACGCACGCGCATTTGATGTCGCGCTTCTGGACATAGACCGCGCGAAAAACCGACACCGCACCCACCGTGCCGATGAACAGGGCGATCGGGATCGAAACGACATCGAGCCAATGCGCCGCCATCAGCGCCCCTGCAGTCCATTCGAGGAAGGGATAAAGCCAGGCATAGGGCAGCCAGCGCTTCGCCAGCAGATCGTAGCCGAGGAACATCGTCGCGAAGCTGTCGACGTCCTGCAGCTTGAGCATGGCGAGGATCATCATCGCGAAGGCGCCGAACCATTCGCCGGCTCGGACGGTCAGCGGCGTGCCGAATGCTGCCGTGGAGGCGGCGAGAGCGAGACCGGCGGCCGTGGCGAAGACTGCGATCACCGGCACGTAGCTGGTCGCATGCGGATCGCGGACCGCGAGCCCGAGATGGCGGCGCAGATCGTCGTGACCGCCGATCCGCTGTCCGTCGATGAAGACCTGCGGCGTCGTCTTGACGCCATGCTCGGCCTTGAAGACCTCGGTCGCCTCGCGCGTGGTCAGCCAGCGGTCCTCGACGGCGAAACCGCTACGGCGCAGCAGATGCAAGGCCCTGATCCCCCAGGGGCAGACATGCTTGTCCATGACCATGCGATGGAGCGTGGCGGTGGGCGGGGCGGCTTGGCGTTCCATGACGAATCGGCCTATAGCTTCCGTACCACGGTACGGAGTCAAGCGAGTGGCGCTCACGATCTCGGAATTGGCGCGCAGCGCCCGGGTGGGAGTGGAGACCGTCCGCTTCTATCAGCGCAAGGGCCTGCTGTTCGATCCGCGGCCGGGCTCGGTTCCCACGTCCTCGGGCCGCAAGCACTACGGCGACGACGAGATGCGCCGGCTTCGCTTCATCCGCGGCGCCCAGCGCGCCGGCTTCGCGCTCGAGGAAATCCGCGAACTGCTGGAACTCGATCGCAGCAACGACCGGGCGCGGGCGCGCGAAATGGCGAGGCTGCGGATCGTCGAACTCGATGCCCGCATAGCCGAACTCGAAGCCGCGCGGCGCTCGCTCGAAAGCCTGGCGCGCGAATGCGCGAAATCCGATGAAGGGCCATGCCCGATCATCGAGGCCTTCGAGCGCTGAAACATCGCAACCGAAATGGAGCTGTCCGGAACCCGCGAGTGATCGACGGGTTATCCGATTGCTTGCCGAAGTCCTGACTTGCACCCCGTACCCCGCCCCCGCTCAAGAGGCAGGTCTTCGGCAAGCTCCCCAGATCAGCCGCTCAACTCAGACGTTGAACTTGAAGTGCAGGCAGTCGCCGTCCTGGACGACGTATTCCTTGCCTTCCTGACGCAACTTGCCGGCATCCTTGGCGCCAGCCTCGCCGTTCAGCGCGACATAGTCGTCATAGGCGATGGTCTCGGCGCGGATGAAGCCGCGCTGCATGTCCGAGTGGATCTCGCCCGCGGCCTCGGGCGCCTTGGCGCCGCGATGGACGGTCCAGGCGCGCGCTTCCTTGGGGCCGACGGTGAAGAAAGTGATCAGGTGGAGCAGGTCGTAGCCCGAGCGGATGATGCGGGCGAGGCCGGTTTCGGCCAGACCCATTTCCTCGAGGAAGACCATGCGCTCCTCGGGATCCATGCCGACGAGCTCGGCCTCGATCGCCGCCGAGACGATCACGGCATTGGCGCCTTCGGCCTTGGCCTTCTCGAACACCTTGGCCGAGAAGGCGTTGCCTTCGGCGGCGCTCTCTTCTTCGACATTGCAGACGTAGAGCACGGGCTTGGCCGTGAGCAGCTGCGCCTGGGCGAAGACGCGCGCCTCGTCCTCGTCCTTGGGCTGGGTCAAGCGCGCGGGCTTGCCCTCGCGTAGCAGTTCGAGCGCCTGGCCGAGCACCGAGGCCATGACCTTGGCTTCCTTGTCGCCCTGCGTCGCCTTCTTCTGCGCTGCGGGAACGCGCTTCTCGAGGCTTTCGAGGTCCGACAGCATCAGTTCGGTCTCGACCGTCTCTGCGTCGGAAATCGGGTCGACCTTGTTGTCGACGTGCTGGATGTCGTCGTTCTCGAAGCAGCGCAGCACATGGATGACCGCATCCACCTCGCGGATGTTGCCGAGGAACTGGTTGCCCAGGCCTTCACCCTTCGAGGCGCCACGCACGAGGCCGGCAATGTCGACGAAGCCGAGCTGGGTCGGGATGATCTTGGCCGAGCCGGCGATCTCCGCCAGCTTGTCGAGCCGCGGATCGGGAACGCCGACCTGGCCGACGTTGGGCTCGATCGTGCAGAAGGGATAGTTCGCCGCCTGTGCTGCCTGCGTCTCGGTCAGCGCGTTGAACAGCGTGGACTTGCCGACATTGGGCAGGCCGACGATCCCGCAACGAAAACCCATGGTATGCTCCGAATTGCCTTGAAGCGCGGGCCCATAGCCGGGGCGGCGCGGTTTGGCCAGTTCTCCGGAGCACGATCGGACCTGCCACACGCAGAAAGGCCGTCGCCAGACATTCCGGCGACGGCCTTCAACGCAGCGGGTGACGGCCCGCGCGCTTGATCAGTCCTGGCGCTTGCGGCGACGACGCGCGACGACGAGACCGACCACGCCCGCGCCCATCAGGCCGAGCATGCCCGGCTCGGGGACCGAATGGCTGCCGCCCGACGAAGATGTGGTGCCAACCGAAGACGAGTGACCGCCCGAGGTCGAGGAACCCGGCTTCCAGCCACTCCAGCCTCCTGCCATCGCGGGGCTGGCAATGGCGAAACTGGCGACGAGTGCGCTCAGCATTAAGATCTTCTTCATCCTGGCCTCCACTGGTTGATTTACCTCTTACCTGGCAAATCCCGTACCAATGGCGGTTTCGCGGGTATTGTAATGGTTAACGCTCTGGCCGCGCTAACCAAACTGTCAACGATTCCGACATTTCGCGCGCCGCGATCAGTCGAGTACCGCCTTGCCCCATGCGGCATAGGGGCTCTTCTCCAGCAACCCGCGCTGGGTCTCGACCGAGACGCGGTTGATCTCGAGCTGCGGCTTGTTGCCGGGATGGACCGGGCGTCGCAGCGGCCGCGTTCCGGCGGGCAGCGCGGCGATCTCGGCGATGGCCTTGGGCACCTCTATCGGATCGGGCAGGCCGGGCGGCAGCACCGCCGGCGCCGCGCCACCACCGGGCATTCGGCTCATCTGCGCGACCAGTTCGGGATAGCCGGCCTTGTGCTTCTCGTCCGCCCGCGCTGCGAGCGCCGCCGTGTAGCGCGCACGGTTGCGGCCGATGCCCGTGGGGAAACCACCGGGCTCGATGATCACGACCTCGATCCCGTGCGGCGCGAGCTCGTAGGCGATCTGCTCGCTCATCGCCTCGACCGCGAACTTGGTCGACGAATAGAGCCCGCCCGCAGGCATGATGATCCGGCCCTGCTGCGAGGAAACGTTGAAGATCAGCCCGGCCTTGCGGCGCCGCATGCCCGGCAGAACCGCGCGCATCGTGCGCTGGAGGCCGAAGACGTTGGTGTCGAAGGTGAGCCTGGTCGCCTCGAGGTCCTGCACCTCGACCGGCCCGGCGATGTTGATGCCGGCATTGTTGACCAACACGTCGAGCGGACCGCCGTTGCGCTTCTCTGCCTCGGCGATTGCGGCGTTCACCGAATCCTCCGACAGGACGTCGAGCGGCAGGACATGGAGATCGAGCTTCTCGTCGCGCGCGATCTTGAGCAGCGCTTCGCCCTCGGGCCGCGGCAGGTTGCGCATCGTCGCGAAGACCCGTGCGCCGAGCCGAGCGTAATGCAAAGCACCGACATTGCCGAAGCCCGACGAGGTGCCGGTGACGAGGAAGCTCCTGCCTGCGAGCGGCTTGGCCGCTTGGGCAGCGCCGGGAACCGCGGCCGTTGCGGCGAGGGCGCCGCTTGCCGCGAGAAGGGAGCGACGGGTGATCTCGGGCATGGCCTGAACCTCCTGCTATGACGCGCGGAAGATATACCGATGCCGAGGATAGTCGAGGCAGGCGACTGTAACGAAGTGTGGGATTCAGTCCTGCAGCCGCAGCGCGATGTCGTTTATGAAGCGCGTGTCTTCGCCCTTGGCGAGCCATTCGCTCTCGGCCGAGATCGCGCCGAGCATGTCGGCGAGATCGTCCATCTCGCTCTTGGCATAGTTGCCGAGGACGTGACCGGTGACGCGGTCCTTGTGACCGGGGTGGCCTATGCCGATGCGCACGCGGCGGAAGTCGGCGCCCAGATGCTGGTCGATCGAGCGCAGGCCGTTGTGCCCGGCCGTGCCGCCGCCCTGCTTGATCTTGACCTTGAACGGCGCGAGGTCGAGCTCATCGTGGAACACGGTCAGAGCATCGGTGCCGAGCTTGTAGAAGCGCAGCGCCTCGCCGACCGCACGGCCGCTCTCGTTCATGAAGGTGGCGGGTTTGAGCAGGAGGATCTTGCTGCCGCCGATGCGGCCTTCCTGCAGCCAGCCCAGGAACTTCTTCTGGACCGGACCGAAATCGTGGACTTCGGCGATCGTGTCGAGCGCCATGAAGCCGATGTTGTGCCGGTTCATCGCATATTGCGGACCGGGATTGCCGAGGCCGACCCAGAGCTGCATCGGACCTCCTGAACGCCGCCGTCCCGACACATGCCGGGACGGCGCGCGGCCATATTACTCGCTCGCGGCGGTCTCGTTGTCGCCTTCTTCGCTCTTCAGCGCAGAGGGGGCAACGATCGTCGCGATCGTGAGATCGGCCTCGTGGCTGCCGTCGACGGCACCCGCGGGCAGCTTGATGCTGCCGATGTGGATCGAATCGCCCACGTCCAGGCCGGTGACGTCGACCTGGATGTCATCAGGGATCTTGTCGGCTTCGACCACCAGGTCGAGGCTGTGGTGCACGATGTTGAGCACGCCGCCCTTCTTGAGGCTGGGCGACTTCTCTTCGTTGATGAAGACGACGGGCACGTTGACGTGGACCTTGGCGTTCTTCGAAACGCGCAGGAAGTCCGCGTGCAGCGGGCGATCGCTGACGGGGTGGAAAGCGACGTCCTTGGGCAGCGTCCGCACCTTCTTGCCGCCGACTTCGATCTCGACGATCGAGTTGAAGAAGTGACCGGTGCCGAGCTGACGGCGCAGTTCCTTCTCCTCGACGTGGATCGAGAGGGGCTCTTCATTGTTGCCATAGACAACGGCGGGGACACGGCCAGAACGACGCAGTTCACGGGAGGCTCCCTTGCCAGCCCGTTCGCGCGTCTCTGCCGGCAGGTTAAGCGTATCGCTCATGGTACTTGCCTTTCGAAAACACTGGATTGCACATACTTCGCCGTCACGCCTCCAGGGATGACCATGACGGGAAGCCGGCGCGGTTAGCGGCAAAGCCACGGAAATGCAAGGTCGGAGCGGCTATTGCACGCGCGTGACCTTGTAGCCCCGCGCCGCCAGCAGCGCCGGCAGGCCTTCAGGCCCCGCCATATGTGCGGCTCCGACCGCAACGAAGGGGGTTTCGCGCTTGCCGAGCATCGTGGCGAGCCGCCCGCTCCAGGTCTCGTTGCGCGCGGTGAACAGCGCTGCGCGCAGTTCGGGATCGGCGAGTAGACCCTTACCGGTCTCGCGCTCGATCAGCGCCATGTCGCCCTGACGCCAGGCCTTGGCGAGGTCGGCGCTCTCGTAGTCGATCGCGCCTTCATCACGCAGCACCGCATTCAGGAGATCGCGCTGTTCGGCCTCGGGCAGCGCGTCGAACAGGCCGAGCTGCGCGGCGGCGCCTTCGAGTTCGACCACCGGGCGGCCTTCGGCAGCGGCGAGAACCGCGCGGTCGATGCCGTTGCCGGCATCGTCGCGCCCCTGACTGGCCCGCGCGAGCGACAGCGCCACGGCCCAGGTCTCGACCCCCGCGAAACTCGCCTCGCGCGCGCCAACCTTGCTCATCAGCGCCGCGAGACGCGAGCGCAGCACCGGATCGATCCGCGCCGAAACCGGCGGCAAGCCAGGGCTCTTGGACATGGCGGCGAAGGTCTTTTGCAAGGCAGCCTGATCGGCAAGGCCGGCGACCTCGACGACGATCCGGTCGCTCGCGCGCAAGGCCGCGTCGACCTTCCCCGAGCGCCAGAGCGCGGGGCGGTCGAGAGAGTGGATCGTGCCGAACAGATAGCCGCGTTCGCCCCGCGCGCCGTCCACGCGCCACAGCGCCGGATTGGCCGGCTCGGGTTCGGGCGCACAGGCCGCGAGCAGCGTCGCCAAGGCCAGCGCGAACAGGCGCGGCGCGGCCGTCACTGCACGCGCGTCGTCTTGAACCCCTGCGCCGCAAGCTGCTCCTGCAGGCTGCCCGGGCCGGCGAGGTGCCCGGCGCCGACCGCGACGAAGACCGTGCCCGGTTGGTCGAGCCGCTGCTTGACCCATTGCGCCCAGGCCTTGTTGCGGTTGACCAGCAGCATCTCGATCAGCGCCGGATCGTCCTCCTCGTCGTTCATCAGGTGCGCCAGCGTATCGGCATCGCCGCGGCGCCAGGCTGCGACCATCTGGCCGAGCTGCTCGGCCACGGTCGGCAACTGCTCGACGACGTCGGCGAAATAGCGCTTCTGCGCTTCCATCGGCAGCGAATCGAACAGGCCGATCTGGAAGGCGGGGGTCTCGAGCCCCGAGTGCTTGCGCCCTAGCTCCTTGGCCCGCGCATCGAGCACCTGCTCGACGCCGAACTTGGGATCATAGCCTGTGCGCATCAGCGGCAGGGTCGAAAGCGCCACGGCCGCGTACCAGGGCTCGTAGCCGTCGAAGGCCTGGAGCGGCAGACCGAGGCCACCGAGCTGCTTCTCGTAGGCTGCCTTCTGCGCTGGTGTCAGCATGCCGCGCAGCGACTGGCCTTGCGGCAGCACTGCATGTTTGAGCACCAGCTGCTGCATCTCGGTGGGATCGGCATCGGTGATCTCGGTAACCAGCTCCTGCGAGCCGTCGAAGGCCTCGCGTATCGGGCCGTGGAACCAGTCGACGCCCTCGGGCAGCGCGTGGATCGTGCCGAACAGCCAGATCGTCGTGTCCTCGTCGGACAGTTTCCACAGCGCCGGAGCGATCACCTCGGCCGTCACCGTGGCCGCCGGAGGTGGCGCCTGGGGGACAGGGGCGGGGCTGGTCCGCGCCGAAGCGGTGATCGAAAGGCTCGATATCAGCGCGAGGACAAGACAGGCGATACGGCGGAAGAGCTG
This sequence comes from Novosphingobium anseongense, assembly GCF_037482895.1. Lineage (NCBI taxonomy): Bacteria > Pseudomonadati > Pseudomonadota > Alphaproteobacteria > Sphingomonadales > Sphingomonadaceae > Novosphingobium > Novosphingobium anseongense. Next base: position 951,407 of record NZ_JBBHJZ010000001.1, read on the forward strand.
CTGCATGGCCCGTCTATAGGCAGGGCTTGGTCTCCAGTCGATGAACGGGCACCAGAAAACCAACGCCTGTTGACCCCAAACCGGCCCTGCGCCAAAGGCCCGAGCCATGTCAGAGAGCCCGAAACCGCTTTCCTTCCAGGAGATGATCCTGCGCCTCCACTCGTTCTGGAGCGCGCAAGGCTGCCTGATCCTTCAGCCTTACGACATGCGCATGGGCGCGGGGACCTTCCACCCCGCGACGACCCTGCGCGCGCTCGGCCCCGAACCGTGGAAGGCCGCCTACGTCCAGCCTTCGCGCCGGCCGACCGACGGCCGCTATGGCGAGAACCCGAACCGGCTGCAGCACTATTACCAGTACCAGGTGATCCTCAAGCCGAACCCCGAGAACCTGCAGGAGCTCTACCTGCAGAGCCTCGCGGCGATCGGCGTCGATCCGCTGGCGCACGACATCCGCTTCGTCGAGGACGACTGGGAAAGCCCGACCCTGGGCGCCTGGGGCCTCGGCTGGGAGGTCTGGTGCGACGGCATGGAGGTGACCCAGTTCACCTATTTCCAGCAGGTCGGCGGCTTCGACTGCAAGCCCGTCGCGGGCGAGCTGACCTACGGTCTCGAGCGCCTGGCTATGTACATCCAGGGCGTCGACAACGTCTACGACCTGGCCTTCAACGATCACGGCGTCAGCTACGGCGACGTGTTCCTCAAGAACGAGCAGGAACTTTCGAAGTACAACTTCGAAGTCGCTGATACCGAACAGCTTTTCAAGGGCTTCCAGCACGCCGAGGCCGAGGCCAGGCGCTGCCTCGAAGCCGAAATCCCGCTGGCCGCCTACGACCAGGCGATCGAGGCCAGCCACCTGTTCAACCTGCTCCAGGCGCGCGGCGTGATCTCGGTCCAGGAGCGCGCCAGCTATATCGGCCGCGTCCGCGACCTCGCCAAGGGCGCCTGCGAAGGCTGGATCCGCAAGAACGAAGCCCGCTGGGCACAGGAATTCCCGGGGTGGACGGTATGAGCGATTTCCTCCTCGAACTGCGTTCGGAAGAAATTCCCGCGCGCATGCAGGCTGGCGCGCGCGCCAGCCTCGAGAAGCTGTTCCGCGAGCAGCTCGCCGCCGCCGGGCTCAAGCCCGGTGCGATCACGGTCTGGTCGACCCCGCGCCGGCTCGCGCTGATCGCGCGCGACCTGCCGCTCGCGACCGAAGCCGTCAGCGAAGAGCTCAAGGGGCCCAAGACCTCGGCGCCGCCGCAGGCGCTCGAAGGCTTCCTGCGCAAGACCGGCCTGACCCAGGACCAGCTCACCGAGCGTGACGGCATCTATTTCGCCGTCACCGAGAAGCCCGGCCGCGCGACCCGCGACGTGCTGGCCGAGGCGATCCCGGCGATCGTCCGCGCCTTCCCCTGGCCCAAGTCGCAGCGCTGGGGCGCCCAGTCGATCAGCACCGAGAGCCTGCGCTGGGTGCGCCCGCTTTCGGGCATCGTCGCGATCCTCGGCGAAGACCTGGTCGAGACCGCGGTCGGCGACATCCAGTCGGGCTATGCCACCAAGGGTCACCGCTTCCACCACCCCGGCGAGATCACGATCGGCGGCGCGCACGACTATGCCGACAAGCTGCGCGCCTGCCACGTCCTCGTCGATCACGCGGAGCGCCAGGACATCGTGCGGTCGAAGGCCGCCGAGGCGGCGAGCGCCGCGGGCCTGACCCTCGTGGCCGACGAAGGCCTGGTGATCGAGAACGCCGGCCTGACCGAATGGCCGGTGCCACTGCTCGGCCGCTTCGACGAGACCTTTCTTGAGGTTCCACCCGAGGTCATTCAGCTAACCGCCCGTACCAACCAGAAATATTTCGTCTGCGAGGCGGGCGGCAAGCTCGCCAACGCCTTCGTTTGCACGGCCAATATCGAGGCCAGCGACGGCGGCACCGCGATCGTCGACGGCAACCGCAAGGTCCTCGCCGCACGCCTCTCCGACGCGCGCTTCTTCTGGCAGCAGGACCGCAAGATCGCGCTGGCCGACCAGGCGAGGAAGCTCGAGCGGATCACCTTCCACGAGAAGCTGGGCACGGTCGCCGACAAGGTCGAGCGTGTCGCCAAGCTCGCGCGCTGGCTGGTCGAGGAGGGCGTGGTCAAAGGCGCCGACGCCGACCAGGCCGAACAGGCCGCGCGTCTGGCCAAGGCCGATCTCGTCACCGAAATGGTGGGAGAGTTCCCCGAACTTCAAGGCCTTATGGGTGGTTATTACGCCCGTGCCGAAGGCCTGTCCGACGCCGTCGCCGATGCGATCCGCGATCACTACAAGCCGGTCGGGCAGAGTGATGATGCTCCGACGGCACCAGTCACGGTCGCGGTCAGCCTCGCCGACAAGCTCGACACGTTGCAGAGCTTCTTCGCGATCGACGAAAAGCCGACCGGCTCAAAAGATCCCTTCGCGCTGCGCAGAGCCGCGCTCGGCATCATCCGTTTGATCACCGAGAACGGTTTGCGGATGAGCGCAGGCGAGGGCGATCTCCTCGACTTCTTCGCTGACCGCCTCAAGGTCCAGCAGAAGGAAGCGGGCGTCCGCCACGACCTGATCGACGCGGTCTTCGCGCCCAGAAACGGAGATGGCGGCGGCGAGGACGATCTCGTCCGGCTGCTCGCGCGCGTTCACGCGCTCCAGGCCTTCGTCGGCACCGAGGACGGCACCAACCTGCTCGCCGGCTACAAGCGCGCCGCCAACATCCTCAAGAAGGAGGACTGGCACGGCAGCGAGGGCGAGATCGCGCGCACCGGCGAGGAAGATCCGCTGGCCCAGGTCGACGATCCCGATCTCGCGCCGGTGATCGCCGCCAAGATGGCGGACCGCCACGCGCAGGACCTGTCCTATACCCCCGAACCGGCCGAAAAGGCGCTGACCGACGCGCTCGACGCGGCCGGTCCGCAGGCCGCCGCTGCGGTGGAAGCCGAGGCGTTTGCGACGGCCATGGCCGCGCTCGCGACTTTGCGCGCGCCGATCGACGCGTTCTTTGATAGCGTGACGGTCAACGACGCCGACGAGATCAAGCGTCGGTCGCGGCTCGACCTGCTCGCACGGTTCCGCCAGGCGGTGCACGGCGTGGCCGATTTCTCGAAGATCGAGGGGTGACGGCCAGAACGTCACCCTATCGCAGTTGAGAGATTACCGGGAGATTTTCAGCCTTTAGAGGCTGCCCCTCAGGATGGGGTGTCACACGGCACCTGCGTCCCCCAAGCGCCAATCGGCCCAAGTGCCAGTGAGGAAAGCGACGATGAGCAAGCAGGTCTACACCTTCGGTGGCGGTGCCAACCACGACGATCCGCGAACCCGCGACAAGACGATCGTCGGCGGCAAGGGCGCCAACCTCGCCGAGATGGCCGGGATCGGCCTGCCGGTGCCTCCGGGCTTCACCATCACCACCGAGGAATGCGTCGCCTATCTCGCAAGCGGAGCCGACTTCTCGGCCGAACTGCGCGGTGAAGTCGCCACGGCGCTGACGCACATCGAGGCTGCGGTCGGCAAGCGCTTCGGCAACGCCGCCGATCCGCTGCTCGTCTCGGTCCGCTCGGGCGCGCGCGTGTCGATGCCGGGCATGATGGACACCGTGCTCAACCTCGGGCTCAACGACGCCACGGTCGAGGGCCTGGCCAAGACCTCGGGCGACGATCGCTTCGCCTGGGATTCGTACCGCCGCTTCATCCAGATGTATTCGGACGTGGTGCTCGGCATCGCCCATCATCTGTTCGAGGACGCGCTCGAAACCGTCAAGGAAGACAACGGCTTCTACACCGATGTTGAGATGGAAGCCGATCACTGGCGCGCGCTCGTCGCCGAATACAAGGACATCGTCGCCAAGGAACTGGGCCGGCCGTTCCCGCAGGACGTGAACGAGCAGCTCTGGGGGGCGATCCAGGCCGTGTTCGATTCGTGGGATTCGGACCGCGCCAAGGTCTATCGCCGCCTCAACGACATTCCCGGCGACTGGGGCACCGCGGTCAACGTCCAGGCCATGGTCTTCGGCAACATGGGCGACACCTCGGCGACGGGCGTCGCCTTCACGCGCGATCCGGCGACGGGCGAGCGCGCCTATTACGGCGAATGGCTGGTCAACGCCCAGGGCGAGGACGTCGTCGCCGGCATCCGCACGCCGCAGTACCTGACCAGGGACGCGCGCGAGAAGGCCAATGCCAAGCCGCTGTCGATGGAAGAGGCGATGCCCGAGGCCTATGGCGAGCTGGCGCGCGTGTTCGACCTGCTCGAGCTCCACTACAAGGACATGCAGGACATCGAGTTCACCGTCGAGCGCGGCAAGCTGTGGATGCTGCAGACGCGTTCGGGCAAGCGCACAGCCAAGGCCGCGCTGCGCATGGCGGTCGAGATGGTCGGCGAGGGCCTGATCGACGAGGCCACCGCGGTGCGCCGGATCGATCCGATGGCGCTCGACCAGCTGCTCCACCCGACGCTCGACCCGCAGGCACCGCGCGACGTGCTGGGCAAAGGCCTGCCGGCCTCGCCGGGCGCGGCTTCGGGCGCGATCGTGCTCGACGCCGACACCGCCGAACACCGCGCCGAGCTCGGTGAGGCGGTGATCCTCGTCCGCGTCGAGACCAGCCCCGAGGACATCCACGGCATGCATGCCGCCAAGGGCGTGCTGACCGCGCGCGGCGGCATGACCAGCCACGCCGCTGTCGTGGCGCGCGGCATGGGCCGTCCCTGTGTCTCGGGCGCCTCGTCGATCTCGATCGACATGGCGAGCCGCACGCTCAAGATCGGCCAGCGCAGCCTCAAGGAGGGCGACGTTATCACGCTCGACGGCGCCACCGGCGACATCATGGCCGGGCAGGTACCGACGATCGAGCCCGAACTCGTCGGCGATTTCGGCACCCTGATGGCCTGGGCCGACCAGCACCGCCGCATGAAGGTGCGCGCCAATGCCGAGACGCCGAACGACTGCCGCATGGCGCGCCAGTTCGGCGCCGAGGGCGTCGGCCTCTGCCGCACCGAGCACATGTTCTTCGACGCGGGCCGCATCTCGGCCGTGCGCCAGATGATCCTCGCCGAGGACGAGGCCGGCCGCCGCGCCGCGCTCGACAAGCTGCTGCCCGAGCAGCGCGCCGATTTCCGCGCGATCTTCGAGGTGATGGCCGGGCTGCCCGTGACCATCCGCCTGCTCGACCCGCCGCTGCACGAGTTCCTGCCGCACGGCGACGCCGAATTCGCCGAGCTGTCCGAGACGATCGGCATCGGCGTCGAGACGCTCAAGCGCCGCGCGGGCGAGCTCCATGAGTTCAACCCGATGCTCGGCCACCGCGGCTGCCGCCTCGGCATCACCTTCCCCGAGATCTACGAGATGCAGGCCCGCGCGATCTTCGAGGCCGCCTGTGACGTCGCCGCGGCGTCTGGCGAGGCCGTGGTGCCCGAGGTCATGATCCCGCTGGTCGCGACCAAGCGCGAGCTCGAGATCCTGCGCGCGCTGGTCGATCGCACCGCCGCCAAGGTGTTCGAAGAGAAGGGCGCCACGCTCGAATACCTCGTCGGCACGATGATCGAACTGCCGCGCGCCGCGCTGATGGCCGGCGAGATCGCCGAGGAGGCGCGGTTCTTCTCGTTCGGGACCAATGACTTGACACAGACTACTCTGGGCGTTTCTCGCGACGATGCGGCGCGCTTCCTGAGCCCCTACGTCGAGCAGGGTATCTATCCGCGTGATCCTTTCGTCAGCCTCGACATCGAGGGCGTCGGCCAGCTCGTCAGCCTCGCCGCCGAACGCGGCCGCGCGACGCGCCCCGACATCAAGCTCGGCATCTGCGGCGAACATGGCGGCGATCCCGCCTCGATCGCCTTCTGCGAAGCCCAGAAGCTCGACTATGTCAGCGCCTCGCCCTACCGCGTGCCGATCGCCCGCCTGGCGGCGGCGCAGGCAGCCCTGGGCTAACGCTTCCAGCCACTTAGCGTCAGAATCTCGAAGCGCTCCGTAGTGCGACCGTCTTCGCCGGCCTCGGCGAAGACGGTCCGCGCCCGGGCCAGCGCGGCCTTGCCCAGCGGCGGACCGGCGCGGTCGAGCAGGTTCGACAGCCCCTGCGCGCGCAGGTCGTCGACCAGGCGTTCGAGCGACGAGAACCGCACGTCGAGCGAGCGGCTGTCGATCACCGGATCGGCGAAGCCCGTGCGCTGAAGCAATTGGCCGCCCGCGCGCACGTCGACCTGCGGATGGATCCGCGGGGCGGGGCGGTCGCCATCGGCCGCGAGCATCGCGCCGCGCAGCACGGGGAGGCTGCCTGCGGCCAGGAAACTCGCGATCATCAGCCCGCCGGGTGCCAGCGCGCCGCGCAAGTGGATCAGCGCGCCGGGCAGGTCGTTGACCGTGTCGAGCGTGCCGAGGCTGGCGATCAGGTCGTAGCCGCCCGCCGGAAACGGCTGCTCCTCGTCGAAACCGTGCGCGGGCTCGACCTCGACCGTGCCGGGACCGAGCCCGACGCCAAGCATGCCGGTGAAATCGCCGATCACCAGTGGCTTGCGCGGCTCGACCCGCAGGAACGACAGGCGATCGAGCACGTCGTCGACCATATCGGCCATAAGGTAGCGCGGCGCGTCGGGTTGCCCCTGGAGCGCGAGCATGCGGCGGCGCGCGGCGAGGCGGCGGGCGGGGGCGAAGATCCGGGGCGGGGAGGCCATGAGGCCCCCCATGGCGCGGTGACGCCGGCTTGGCTAGTCTATGACGCCATGCAGTTCGCCCCGTCTCTCGGCCAGATCCTGGCCCCGGTGATCGATCTGGTCTTCCCGCCGCGCTGCCCGCTCTGCGGCGAAGGAATCGGCGCACAGACCGGCCTCTGCGCCGCCTGCTGGGGCGAACTGGTGATACCGGGCGAGCCCGCCTGCAGCCTCTGCCAGCGCCCTCTCGGCGAGGCCGTCGCCGCCGGCGCGGTCTGCGCGCCGTGCCTCGCGCAGCCGCCCCGCCACGACGGCGTCGCTGCGGGCACGCTCTACAACGCGGCCTCGCGGCGACTCGTCCTCGCCTTCAAGCACGGCCAGCGCATCGCGCTCGCGCCGATGATGGCGCGGCTGATGACGGCCAAGCTCGCCACGGTCGAGCCCGACTGGCTGGTCGTGCCCGTGCCGCTGCACCGTTGGCGGCTGTGGCGACGCGGCTTCAACCAGGCCGCGCTGCTCGCCGGCGAGATCGCCAAGGCCCGTGGCGCAAGGCTGGCCGTGGACATGCTCGAACGGCGCAAGGCGACGCCCACGCTCGGCGGCCTCGGCGCCAAGGCCCGCGGCCGCGCGCTCGCCGGGGCGATCGCGGTCAACCCCAAGCGCAGAGCGGCGCTAACCGGCCGGAAAATCGTGCTCGTCGACGACGTACTCACCAGCGGCGCGACGAGCGAAGCCTGCGTCTCGGCGCTCAAGCGCGCCGGCGCCGAACGCGTGGTGATCGCCTGCTTTGCGCGAGTGATGGACGAGGCGCTGCCTGCGGGCTGAGCACACAAACGAAAACGCCCGGAGCCGAAGCTCCGGGCGTCCTCGTGACGAAACTAGTGGACGCTGCTTTCGCAGTTCGACCGCCACCCCCTATGGCTGTCTCGACCGATCCCTCATTCGGCTCGCCCATGCTTGCGCGGGCGTTAGCCTATCCCCGAACCATGGCGCTTCTTGTTCCGCACCGCGTATTCCGGTTTGCAGCCCTTGCGGCCTGCCTGAGCTTTTTCCTCGGAACCGCTCGGAAATGAAAGCCCTTCGACCTTGGTTGATGGATTTTGGTCTCCATCTGTGGTTATCGTGCAACAAGTTTGCGCGAGCGCTGCTTTGGCCTAGGATCATCACCAATATGACAACCGTTTCCGCCATCGACAGAGAGAAGGGCACTGCCTTCCTGCCGCGCTTCGATGCCCAGGGCCTGCTGATCGCGATCGCGGTCGATTCGATCACGCGCGAGATCCTGATGGTCGCCTATATGGACGAAGAGGCGCTGGCCAAGACCCGCGAAACCGGGCTCGCGCACTTCCACTCGCGCTCGCGCGGCAAGCTCTGGCTCAAGGGCGAGACGTCGGGGCACTTCCTGCGCGTGCAGGAAACCCGTGTCGACTGCGACCAGGATGCGCTGGTGATGCTGGTCAAGCCCGAGGGCCCGGCCTGCCACACCGGCGCCACGAGCTGTTTCTATCGCAAACTCGAAGGCGAAGAACTCGCCCCGATCGCAGGCTGAGGAGAGGCCCAGAATGTCGAGCTACAAGGCGCCGACGCGCGACACCCGGTTCATCATCAACGACGTGCTCAAGCTCGAAGGCTATGGCCATCTTCCCGGTTTCGCCAATGCCTCGCCCGACATCGTCGACGCGGTGATCGAGGAAGCGGGCAGGTTCGCCGCCGAAGTGATCGCGCCGCTCAACGCCAGCGGCGACGCCGAAGGTTGCACGCGTGCCGCCGATGGATCGGTGACGACGCCGCAGGGCTTCAAGGCCGCTCATGCCGCGTTCCGCGAGGCGGGCTGGGGCACGCTCTCGGCACCCGAAGAGTTCGGCGGGCAGGGCATGCCCCACGTGCTGGGCTTCGTGATCGAGGAATACATGTCGGCCGCCAACCAGGCCTTCGCGATGTATCCGGGGCTGACCAACGGCGCGGTCTCGGCGCTGCTGGCCAAGGGCTCGCCCGAGCTTCAGGCGAAGTACCTGCCCAGGATGGTGTCGAACGAATGGCTCGGCACGATGAACCTGACCGAACCGCAGTGCGGTACCGACCTGGGCCTGATTCGCACCAAGGCCGAGCCGCAGGCCGATGGCAGCTTCGCCGTCACCGGCACCAAGATCTTCATCTCGGCGGGCGAGCACGACCTGACCGACAACATCATCCACCTCGTGCTCGCGCGGCTGCCCGATGCGCCCGCGGGGACCAAGGGCATCTCGCTGTTCGTCGTGCCCAAGTTCCTCGTCGGTGACGACGGGTCGCTCGGCGCGCGCAACGCGGTGTCGTGCGGCGCGATCGAGCACAAGATGGGTATCCACGGCAACGCGACTTGCGTGATGAACTACGACGGGGCGACGGGCTGGCTCGTCGGCGAGGAGAACAAGGGCCTCGCCGCGATGTTCATCATGATGAACGCGGCCCGGCTCGGCGTCGGCATCCAGGGCCTGGCCCAGGCCGAAGCCGCCTATCAGAACGGCGCCGCTTATGCGCGCGACCGCCGCCAGGGACGCGCTCTGACGGGCCCCGCGGAGCCGCAGCAGAGCGCCGACCCGCTGATCGTCCACCCCGACGTGCGGCGCATGCTGATGGACGCCAAGGCCTTCACCGAAGGCATGCGCGCGCTGGCACTGTGGTGCGGCCTGCTCGTCGATGTCGCCCACCAGGCGGCCGAGGAGAGCGAGCGCGACGCGGCCGATGACCTCGTCGGGCTGCTGACCCCGGTGATCAAGGGCTATGGCACCGATCGCGGCTTCGCCACGGCGGTCGACATGCAGCAGATCTGGGGCGGCCACGGCTATATCGTCGAGAACGGCATGGAGCAGTTCGTCCGCGATGCCCGCATCGCGATGATTTACGAAGGCGCCAACGGCGTCCAGGCGATGGATCTCGTCGGCCGCAAGCTCGCGCTCAAGGGCGGCCGCGCGATCCAGGCCTTCTTCGCGCTGGTCGATGCCGAATGCGCTGCCGCCAAGGGCAACGAGACGCTGGTCGACGTGGCCACGCGGATCGAGAAGGCCAATGGCGAGCTCAAGGCGGCAACGATGTGGTTCCTGCAGAACGCCATGGCCAATCCGAACAACGCCGGCGCCGGCGCGACGCCCTACATGCACCTGACCGGCGTGGTCGCGCTCGGCCTGATGTGGCTGCGCATGGCCAAGGCCGCGAGCGAGGCCCTGGCTTCCGGCGCGTCGGACACCGCCTTCTACGAGGCCAAGCTCACCACCGCGCGCTACTTCGCGGAGCGCTACACGCCCGATGCCGGTGCCCTGCGCCGCAAGATCGAGGCCGGCGCCGAAGCGCTGATGGCCTTGCCGGCCGAGGCCTTCGAGACCGCGTGAGCCCGACGTTGCGCCGGTGATGATTGCGAGCGAGGTCAAGCTCGTCGTCTGGGATCTCGACGACACGTTCTGGCAGGGCACGCTCTCCGAAGAGACGATCGTGCCCATCGCCGGAAACACCGATCTCGTGCGCCTGCTCGCAGCGCGCGGAATCGTGTCGTCGATCTGCTCGAAGAACGAGCGCCATGCTGTAGAAGTCCAGCTCAAGACACTGGAAATGTGGGACTATTTTGTCCTACCCAGCGTCAGTTTCGCGAGCAAGGGTCGCGCGATCGCCGAGGTGATCGAAGCGCTGCAACTGCGCCCCGAAAACGTCGTTTTCCTCGATGACAATCCTTCGGTGCGCGCCGAGGCCGCCTATACCTGCCCGGGGCTGCAATGCCTGGCCAGCCCTGACGAGCTGCGCGCCGTGCTCGATGACCCGCAACTTCAGGGCAAGCCCGATCCCGAGCTCAGCCGCCTCGCGCAATACCGCCAGCTCGCCGAGCGCTTCGATCGCCGCCAGAACCATGCCGCGAGCGATGCGGACTTCCTGCGGCAGAGCGAGATCCGCATCGAGATCGACTATGCGGTCGAGAACCACATCGATCGTATCGTCGAGCTGATCAACCGCTCGAACCAGCTCAACTTCACCAAGCGCCGCCTCCTCGACGCGGCGGCGAAGGCCCGCTTCGTCGAGGAGTTGAGCCTGTTCGGCTTCAAGGCCGGCGTGGTCCGCGCCTGGGACAAATACGGCGACTATGGCGTCGTCGGCTTCTTCATGACCCTCGCGACCCTGCGCGAATACAGGCTCGAACATTTCGTGTTCTCATGTCGCATAATGAACATGGGAATCGAGCAATATGTCTATGAATATCTGAAGAAACCGGCGATCGACGTGGCCCAACCTGTCGCCAATGGCCTGGCCGATCACCCGCGCATCGCCTGGATCCATTTCGGCACCGGCGCGGAGGTGGTCGATCGGTTGCACGATCGTCAGCTGGTGCTGATCGGTGGTTGCGACATGCTCCAGCTCTCGACCTATTGCGGCGGGCGATCGAGCGAGTTCACAAACCGTACTCACCGCGGCATCATCAAGCGGCTCGACGATCCGTTCATCTTGCTCGACGACAGCGAAGCGGTCGCTGCGAGCCCGCTGCGCGGCGAGATCCCGGCCTTCGATTTCGAGGATCTGATCGAACTGCGCGATGCCCTGGCCCAGGCCGACGCGGTCGTCGTCTCGCTCTATCGCATGATGGAGATCAACTACTTCCGCGGCCGCGACGGACTGACCGTGCGGTTCGACGAGGATGCCGTGACCCAGATTCTCGCCTCCGATAGGGGGCTCTGGTTCGTGCGCAACTTCGGCTTTCTCGAGTTCAGCCACGAACAGCGGCAGGAGCTGGTACGGCTGTCGCTCGTGCGTCTGGCAGAGCTGACGCAGCCAGGCTGCCCGGTGATCGTGCTGCTGGAAAACACGCGCAAACTCGAAGCCAATCCCAACGAAAAGGCCCTGCGCGAAATCTACAACCAGTTCCTCGTCGATCAGTCGCGAACCATCGATCGCGTGGAATGCATCGACGTCAACGCCGTCACCAAGGTCGACTGGCTGTTCGATGACGGCTTCCACATGAGCCGCCAAGGTTACTTCGAACTCGCGCAGGCCGTGCGGACCAGGCTTCCCTAGCTTCCGATTCGCCGCGCCGCCGATGAAGCGGGTACGCGTCGGGGCGAGCCGAGCCCGGTTTCCGACGCGCCCTGTCTGTCCCACGCACCGTCGCATGCCACGTGGCAAGGCGATCGGGCTGCGCGACAAGCGTGGCGCGGGGATAGAAGGGAACATCCGATGCCATCGTTCACCAAGCTTTTCGCCATGGCGCTCGCTCTGCCGCTGACCGTCGGCGTCGCCCAGGCGGTTGAACCCGCCAGCGCCGCGGTCGGACCCGACCACACCCATAGCGCGACGTCGCAACCGGCGGCGACGCTCGACACCAATGCCGACGGCAAGCCCGACGCCTGGGATCGTGATTCCAACGGAACGCCGGACGCTTGGGATACCAATGCAGACGGCAAGCCCGATCGCTACGACACCAACAGCGACGGCAAGCCGGACTCGTCCACACCCACGCGCTGATCAGCGCGTGGACAACCTCGCGGGCTGATCCATCGCTCCAGGGATCAGTCCGCGAACACTTCCTCGAATAGCGCAGTCATCGCCGCCCAGGACTGGCGATCGGCGCTCGCGTCATAGGCGATCGCCGGAATGCCGCGGGCGTCGCTTCCCGGATCGGTAAAGCCGTGCCGGACGCCGCTATAGGCATGGAAGTGCCAATCGGCACCGACCGCATCCATCTCTTCCCAGAATTCCAGGACCTGCGAACGCGGGACCATCGGATCGGCATCGCCGTGGCAGATCAGTAGCCGCGGCTTGATGGCGCCGGATTCGGCACGGCGGCCGGTGGCGAGAAGGCCGTGGAAGCTCGCGACCACGCGCAGGTCCTGACCGTCGCGCGCCATTTCGAGCGCGGCTTGGCCGCCCATGCAATAGCCGATCGCGCCGAGCGGCAATCCCGCCGCTTCGGGCCGCGAACGCAAGGTCGCCACCGCCGTGGCGAGACGCGCGCGATAGTGATCGGTATCAGCACGCAGGTCCTTGGCGAGCGCCTGCCAGTCGCCCTCGGCCACCCCGTAGAAGTCGGCGATCAGCACGAGGTAGCCAAGGTCCGCCAGCATCCCCGCGCGGCGTTCGGCGGCGGGCGTGACATTGGCGATCGTGGGAAAGAGGACGATTGCCGCGCGCGCGACACCAACGGGCCGCGCCAACCATCCGGTCAGCGCGGTTTCGCCATGGGCATAGTCTACGCATTCGAGCGAAGTCATGCCACCAAGCCCTTATTCAGGAAGGAAATCCGGCACGGAGAGATAGCGCTCGCCGGTATCGTAGTTGAAGCCGAGCACGCGGCTGCCCTTGGGCAGTTCCTCGAGCTTCTGCTTGATCGCCTGCAGGGTCGCGCCCGAGCTGATGCCGACCAGCATGCCTTCCTCGCGTGCGCAGCGGCGCGCCATTTCCTTGGCTTCGGCCGGATCGACCTGGATCGCGCCGTCGATCGACTGGGTGTGCAGGTTCGACGGGATGAAGCCCGCACCGATACCCTGGATCGGGTGCGGGCCGGGCTGGCCGCCCGAGATCACGGGCGAGAGCGTCGGCTCGACCGCATAGGCCTTGAGATCGGACCACTTGGCCTTGAGCACTTCGGCGCAGGCCGTCAGGTGACCGCCGGTGCCGACGCCGGTGATCAGGACGTCGATCGGGCTGTCCGCGAAATCGGCGAGAATTTCCTGAGCCGTCGTGCGGACATGGACCTCGATGTTCGCGGGATTGTCGAACTGCTGCGGCATCCAGGCGCCGGGGGTCTGCTCGACGATTTCCTTGGCGCGCTCGATCGAGCCCTTCATGCCCTTTTCGCGCGGGGTCAGGTCGAAGCTCGCACCATAGGCGAGCATCAGCCGCCGGCGCTCGACCGACATCGATTCGGGCATGACGAGGATCAGCTTGTAGCCCTTGACCGCCGCCGCCATCGCGAGACCGATGCCGGTATTGCCCGAAGTCGGCTCGACGATCGTGCCGCCGGGCTTGAGGTGGCCGTCCTTTTCCGCCGCCTCGATCATCGCGAGGCCGATGCGGTCCTTGATCGAACCGCCGGGATTGGCGCGTTCGGCCTTCACCCAGACCTCGTGGTCGGGGAACAGGCGCGAAAGCCGCACGTGCGGGGTGTTGCCGATCGTGGCGAGGATGGAGTCTGCCTTCATGGTGCGGGGTCCCTTTGGCGATAGTGGGGAGCGAATGTGCGCGCCCGGGCCAGCTCGGGAAAGAGGAAGGCCCATGCGATCGTGATCACTATCGCACCGACTCCACCGAAGACAACCGCTCCCGTTGCGCCGAGCAGCGCCGCGGCCAGGCCCGACTGCATTTCGCCGAGTTCGTTCGAGGCCGAGATGGCGAGGCCCGAGATCGCCGAAACGCGACCGCGCACATCATCGGGCGTGTTGAGCTGGACCAGGCTCGAACGCACGAAGACCGAGACCATGTCGGCCGCGCCGTAAGCGGCGAGGCACAGCAGCGACAGCGGGAACCAGCGCGACAGACCGAAAGCCACGGTCGCCGCGCCATAGGCGGCCACGGCCCAGAGCATCTTGGCGCCGACATTGTGCGACAGCGGCTTCCACGACAGCCACAGAGCCACCAGCGCGGCGCCCGCGGCAGGCGCAGCGCGCATCTGGCCGAGGCCCTCGGGCCCGACCTGGAGAATGTCGCGCGCGAAGACCGGCAGCAGCGCCGTGGCGCCACCGAGCAGCACGGCGAAGAGGTCGAGCGTGACGCAGCCGAGCAGGAAGCGCTCGTTCCAGACGAAGCGGAAACCGTCGAGGATCTGGCGAAACGGATTGACCCCGCGGTTGCTTGCGGCGGGCGGCAGGCGACGGATCATCGACAGCAACAGGCAGGCGCAGGCGAGGAGCACCGCCGACACGCAATAGGGCGCGGCGGGATGCGAGGCGAAGAGGAAGCCGCCCATCGCCGGGCCGACGATCGAGCCTGACTGCATGGCAATCGAATTGAACGCGATTGCGCGCGGAATCAGCTCGGGCGGGACGATGTTCGGCGCGATCGAGCTGATCGCCGGGCCGACGAAGACGCGTGCCGATCCGTGCATCGCGGCCATGACGAAGAGCAACGGCAGGCTCAGCAGGTCGAAGGCGCTGGTGAGTGCGAGCAGCACGGCGATGACCAGGTCGATGCCGATGGCGATTCCGCCGACATAGCGACGATCGAAACGATCGGCAGCGACACCCGCGATGGGCGTGAGCAGGGCAAGCGGGACGAATTGCGCCAGGCCCAGCGCGCCGAGCAGGAAAGCCGCCTCGGCAATCGTCATGCCATAGGCGCCACGCGCGAGGTCGTAGAGCTGGTAGCCGATGACGACGACCATCGACGAGGTCGCGAGCACGGAAGCGAAGCGCGTCAGCCAGAAGAAGCGATAGTCGCGGATCTGTAGCGGGGAGGTGGGTGCGGTCACCGCGCCCGCATGGCAGCGGGCGGGGGGTCTTGCCAATAAGAAGAACTCATCAACGCTAGAAGCAATGCTTGCGAAACGCCGGTCGGACCGGCGCCTCGCGATATCCTCAGCGCGCGGCGCGCAGACGCGGATTCGGCTGCAGCGCGTCGATCAGCTTGGTGAAATCGTCGAGACGGATGATCCGCTCGAACTGATAGCCCGCACGCTCCTCGGTCAGCCAGATCAGATGGGCCTCGATGCGACCGATGACGGGCAGACGGATGACCACGCGATCCCCGCGCGTCAGCGGGCTCTGGCCCGTCGCCATGAAACCATGCGCCGAAATGTTGGCGATGTGCAGATGCACGTCGCCGAGTTGGCGATGTTCACCGATGACCGGCTGTTCGACCGGATGCCGCATGGCGCGGCGCATGTCGGTGACGGAAAGCTGAGCTCCTGCGCCCATCTCGTACAAATCCCTTTAAGTGACCGAGGGCCTCTATGCAGGGGAAAGGCAAAGATTGGGTAAACCGGCAAAACCGTGCCGGCAGAAACTTGCCGCCTTTTGCCGCTATGCCGAGCGCAACACGCCGTGCTTTTTCTTGCCGGACGACAGCCGAACTTCACCACAATTCCCTGGAATCACGTGATTTTCATCGGAAATCGCCATGCCATCGAGCCGGGCACCACCACCCGCGACCAGGCGCTTGGCCTCGCCACGGCTCGCCGCAAACCCGATACCAACCAACGCATCCAGAATGGTCAGACCTTCGGCCGGAACGCTGAATTCAGGGAGATTTTCGCCGATGCCGCCGCCGGCGAAGGTCGCCGAGGCCGTCGCTTCGGCAGTTTTGGCCGCATCCTCGCCGCGGCAGAGCCGGGTGATCTCGTTGGCGAGCACGACCTTGGCCGCGTTGATCTCGTTGCCCTGCAGCGATTCGAGCCGGACGACTTCGTCGATCGGCAGATCGGTGAACAGGCGCAGGAACTTGCCGACATCGCGATCGTCGCAATTGCGCCAGTATTGCCAGAAGTCCCAGGCCGGCAGAGAATCCTCGTTGAGCCAGACCGCACCCGCGGCGGTCTTGCCCATCTTGGTGCCGTCGGCGGTCGTCAGCAGCGGCGTGGTAAGGCCGAACAGCTCGGCCTGGTCCATGCGACGCCCAAGTTCGACGCCGTTGACGATGTTGCCCCACTGGTCCGAACCGCCCATCTGCAACCGCGCACCCGCGGTCTTCGCAAGGTGGCGGAAATCGTAGCCCTGGAGGATCATGTAGTTGAATTCGAGGAAGGTCATCGGCTGCTCGCGCTCGAGCCGCAGCTTCACCGAATCGAAGGTCAACATGCGGTTGACCGTGAAATGCGTGCCGACTTCCTGGAGCAGCTCGATGTAGCCGAGCTTGCCCAGCCAATCGTGGTTGTTGACCATCACCGCGTCGGTCGGGCCGTCGCCGAAGGTCAACAGGCGCGAGAAGATCGAGAAGATCGAAGCGATGTTGCTTTCGATCGTCTCGTCGCTCAGCATCTTGCGGCTCTCGTCGCGTCCGGTCGGATCGCCGATCCGGGTGGTGCCGCCGCCCATCAGGACGATCGGCTTGTGCCCCGTCTGCTGGAGACGCCGCAACATCATGATCTGCACGAGGCTGCCGATATGCAGCGACGGTGCCGTCGCATCGAAGCCGATATAGCCTGGTACGATCTGCTTGGCCGCCAGCGCGTCGAGGCCCGCGGCATCGGTCTGCTGGTGGATGTAGCCGCGCTCGTCGAGCAGGCGGAGCAGGTCGGACTGGTATTGCGTCATGATGGCCTCGTTTTCGGAAGCGCGCGCCTAGCACGGCGACACGCGCTTGGAAACGCGGTGGTTGCCGCACTCAAGAGCGTGGATGATCGTCTATTGACCCGCGAAGAGGCCAAATCTGCGGAAAAGCGGGTCAAGGGATGGTCTCGCGCGAAGGAAATCGCGTTAATCCGAAGCGATTGAGCGCGAATCTCGATTTCGGCGAAAGCGAGGGAAAGCGCGCACTCAGGTTAGGGCAGACGGAATAGCGTGCGCATGTTGTCCCATAAGACGGTTTCCCTGGTCCCCCACCCCGATTCCCCGCCACGCGGCATCCACGGCGTCGACGTGCGCTGGCTCGAGACGCGCCAGGGCCTCTTCGTGCTACGCTGGGTGATCAAGGGCGTCGACGCCATCGCCGTGCCCGCTTTCGCCGGCAAGGGCCGTGGCGAAGCGCTCTGGCAGACGACTTGCGGCGAGCTGTTTCTCAAGGACCGTGACGGCGCGGGCTATCGCGAGTTCAACTTCTCGCCGTCCGAACGCTGGGCCGCCTATCGCTTTACCGGTTACCGCGATGGCATGGCAGACGAAGATATACCGCCGCCCGAAGTCAGCAGCGAGGGCGGACAGCATCTTTTCGTGCTGACCGCGCTGCTCGACGCTTCGGTGCTTCAGGGTAGTGAGTTGGCCGGGCTGTCGGCGGTGATCGAAGAGAAGGACGGAACCAGGTCCTATTGGGCGATAGCTCACGCGCCGGGCAAGCCGGACTTCCACAACCCCGCTTGCTTCGCGCTGCCGCTTCCGGCACCCGAGGTGGCATGAAATTCGGTATCGATCGACTGCTGGCGGACTCGGAACTGCGCAGGCCGCTCGCCGGCAAGCGCGTGGCACTGATCGCCCATCCCGCCTCGCTGACCGAGGGACTGGTCCACTCGCTCGACGCGCTGGCGGCCTGTCCTGGCATCGAACTTGCCGCCGCCTTCGGCCCGCAGCACGGGCTCAAGGGCGACAAGCAGGACAACATGGTCGAAACCGGCGACGAGATCGATCCGATCTACGGCATTCCGGTGTTCAGCCTCTACGGCGAGGTCCGCCGCCCGAGCGCGGCGATGATGGAGACGGCCGACGTCTTCCTGTTCGACCTGCAGGATCTCGGCTGCCGCATCTACACCTTCGTGACGACCCTGCTCTACCTGCTCGAAGCCGCGGCGGGCACCGGCAAGGCGGTCTGGGTGCTCGACCGGCCCAATCCGGCGGGCCGACCGATCGAGGGCACGATCCTGCTGCCGGGGCAGGAAAGCTTCGTCGGTGCCGGGCCGATGCCAATGCGCCACGGGCTGACCCTGGGCGAGATGGGCCAGTGGTTCGTCGATCACTTCAAGCTCGAGGTCGACTATCGCGTGATTGCGATGGAAGGCTGGCAGCCCGAAGTCGCACCAGGCTTCGGCTGGCCCGAGGATCGACTGTGGATCAACCCGAGCCCCAACGCCGCCAATCTCAACATGGCGCGTGCCTATGCCGGCACGGTCATGCTCGAGGGCACGACCCTGAGCGAAGGCCGCGGCACGACGCGCCCGCTCGAGGTCCTGTTCGGTGCGCCCGATGTCGACGCCAAGGCGGTGCTCGCCGAGATGCAGCGGTTCGCGCCCGACTGGCTCGCCGGCGCGGCGATCCGCGAGTGCTGGTTCGAACCGACTTTCCACAAGCACGCCAAGGCCTTGTGCAATGGGCTTATGATCCATGCCGAACTCGGCTTCTATGACCACCACGCCTTTCGCCCCTGGCGGCTGCAGGCGCTGGCCTTCAAGGCGATCCGCAACCTCCAGCCCGACTATCCGATCTGGCGCGACTTCCCCTACGAGTACGAGTTCGAGCGGCTGGCGATCGACGTGATCAACGGCGGCCCGGCTCTGCGCGAGTGGGTGGACGACAGCGCAGCGCTGCCGGGTGATCTCGATGCGCTCGCCGGGGCGGACGAGGTGCGGTGGGCCGAGGAGATCCGACCGCTGCTGCTGTACTGAGCGTCGCGATCAAACGTGATAGGCGATCCAGGCGATGGCCTGGGCCGACGGCACGAAGAACACCTGCGCCAAGAGCGTGCCCGCCAGGCGGCTGAACGAGATCCACACGATCGTCCGGCGGAACAGCGGCTCGCTGACGCGGCCCTCGACGACATCGTCGGTCATCACCGAGAGCTGCGGATCGATCAGCGCGAACAGCAGGATCGTCGCGAAGCCGTTGATCACCGCCGAGAGCTGCGAGGCGGTGACGCGGAATTCGGGGTTGAGATAGCCGGCATAGAGCGAGGCGAGCACGCCGACGGTGATCAGGGCCTGGGCCATGCAGTTCGCCACCAGCACGCCCCAGCCCACGCCGCGCGGCTTGGCGAGTTCGCGCAATTGCGCCGTCGTCGGTACGCGGATCGCCTGGCGGATCGCGCGCAGGCCCGCGGGCGAGGCGGTGCGCAGGATCATCTTGCCGGTCGACCGGTGGTTCTGGAAGTAGCCGATCGCGCGCGCGAACATGCGCTGGCCGGTGGGCACCAGCATGATCCCAATGGCCACGGCGATCGTCGCCGAGAACAGGATCAGGCGGAAATCCCACAGCAGCGCGTCGCCGCCGCCGTCGGACAGCCGCGTCTCGATCCGCTTGGCGAGGAAGGGGCCGAGGAACGAGTTCGAGGTGCGCGAGACGAGCACGAGGATGTTGAACAGCGCGAAGCTCATCGCGATGCGCCGCGTCCGCACGCCGGCGATGCGCGCGGCATAGGCGAGGGTGCCGATCAGGTTGATGCCCGCGGTGAGCAGGCAGATGATGAGCAGCTGGACGTCCATGCGCGCGGGCTTACCCGCCCGCGCGGCGCTCCGCCAGCGGCAAGCTTAGGCTGCCAACAACGACGTGTCGCCGACCAGCAGCGAGGTCATCGACAGTGCGCCGTCGAGCGTGTCGTTGAACAGTGCCGCGCCGTCACCTTCGCGCCTGGCGCCGAGCGCGTAGAGCAAAGGCAGGTAATGCTCGCCGCTGTTGATCGCGCGAGCGGCGTTACGGTCGTCGGGCGCGAAGTCGGTCAGCGCGGCATTGTCACCGGCGAGGATCGCGGCATTGGTGCGATTGCGGAACTCGACCGCCCAGTCGGGCTGGGTCCCTGCCGCCTGGCGCCAGAGCGCGAGATTGTGGATCACGTTGCCGCTGGCGACGATCAGCACGCCCTCGTCGCGCAGCGGCGCGAGCTTGCCGCCGAGCGCGAGGTGCTCGGCCGGGGACAGGCCGCGGTCGAGGCTCATCGCCACCATCGGAATGTCGGCTGCGGGGAACATCGGCTGGACCACGCCCCAGGCGCCGTGGTCGAAACCCCAGCTGGTGTCGGGCGCGACGCGGTCGGAGCCGAGCAGCTGCGTCACCCGCGCGACCAGTTCGGGCGAGCCCGGCGCCGGATAGCGGATGTCGTAGAGCGCCTGCGGAAAGCCGCCGAAGTCGTGGATCGTGCGCGGCTGCGCCTCGGCCGTGACATGGGTTCGGCCCTGCGTCTCCCAGTGCGCGGTGACGGCCAGGATTGCGCGCGGACGCGGCAGGGCCCTGAGAATCGTTGCGCCCAGGGCCTGCCAGGCGCGGCGCTCGGGGCCATCGGTGATCGCGGTCATCGGCGAGCCGTGGCCGAGGAAGAGAACGGGTAGGGGGCTGGTCATGCCGGCGAGATGGGCACCGCCGGTCGGCCGCACAATGCAAGGAAATCTATCGCGCGGCCAAGTGCCTACGCACGGGCGCGGTCTCGGGCGCCAGGATCATCGCAACGAGCCCGATCAGCGCGGCGCCGGTCAGATACCAGGCCAGCGCCATCGGCGTGCCGGTGGCCTTGATCAGCCAGGTGACGATCAGCTGCGTCGCCCCGCCGATCAGCGAGACCGGCAGGGCATAGACCAAGGCGAAGCCGCGCGCGCGAATCCGCGTGGGCAGACCCTCGCTGATCGTCGCGTAGATCGACGCCTGGGTGAGGAAGCTCAGCGAGGCGAGCAGGACCATCGCCGTGATGAAGACCCCGGCATCGCGCGTCGCGTCGATCCAGGCGAAGCACGGCACCACCGCGCAGACGAAGGCGAGCGCCGGCCAGACCATCATCGGCCGCCGACCGAGCCGGTCGCTGAGCCATCCGCCGAGCAGGGTGGCAACGACCTGCATCGCGCCGATCAGCGCCTGCGCGGTCAGCGCGACGCTCGCCGGAAAGTGCAGCGTGTTCTGGCCGAAGGTTGCCATGTAGGTGAAGATGTAGGTCCCCGTCGTGCCCGCACCGATCATCGCCAGGCCGCAGAGCACCGTGCGCCGATAGGACGCGGAAATCTCGGACGGGGCGACTGGCGCCTGCGGCAGCGTCTCGGGCAGGGCGCGGCGGATGACCAGCGCGAAAGGCACGATCGCGGTGCCGAGCAGCAGCGCGATCCGCCAGCCGTAGGCGGCGAGCGCCGCCTCGCTCAGCGCCAGGCTCAGCCCGAGCCCGACGAGCGCCGCGGTCAGCGCCGCGACCGCCTGGCTTGCGCCCTGGAGGCTGATCACCAGGCCGCGCCGGTGCTCCTCTGCGGCCTCGATCAGATAGGTCGTCGCCGAGCCGATCTCGCCGCCGAGCGCGAAGCCCTGGATCAACCGCGCGATCACCGCCAGCACGGGCGCGGCCAGACCGATCGACGCGTAAGAGGGAGTCAGCGCGAGCAGGGCGATGCCCAGGCCCATCAGCAGCATCGAGACCAGCATCGCCGGCTTGCGCCCGTAGCGGTCGGCATAGCCGCCGAGCACCCAGGCGCCGAGCGGCCGGCTGACGAAGCCCGCGCCGAAGGTCGCCAGCGAGCCCATCAGGCTGACGAAGGGATCGCCCGAGGGGAAGAAGGCCCGGCCGATCTGCACGGCGAAGAAGGCGAAGGCGACGAAGTCGTAGAACTCGAGGGCATTGCCCACGGTCGCGGCCGCGACGGCGCGCCGCATCGACGGCGCGCCCGTGCTCAATGCTTCTTGCGCGTCAGCTCGCGCATGGCGTCGTCGAGCCCGTCGAGCGTCAGCGGATACATCGAATCGCCCATGACCTGGCGGATCAGCTTGGTCGATTGCGAGTATTCCCACTGCCGCTCGGGCACCGGGTTCAGCCAGACCGTCGCCGGGTAGATGTGCATCACGCGCTGGAGCCAGGTCGCGCCGGCCTCCTCGTTGAAATGCTCGACCGAACCGCCGGGATGGCTGATCTCATAGGGGCTCATCGCCGCGTCGCCGACGAAGATGACCTTGTAGTCGTGGCCGTATTTGTGGAGCACGTCCCAGGTCGGCGTGCGCTCGGAATAGCGGCGGCGGTTGTCCTTCCACACGCTCTCGTAGAGGCAGTTGTGGAAGTAGAAGAACTCGAGGTTCTTGAACTCGGTGTTGGCCGCGCTGAACAGCTCCTCGACCAGCTTGATATGCGGGTCCATCGAGCCGCCGACATCGAGGAACAGCAGCACCTTGACCGCATTGTGCCGCTCGGGCCGCATGCGGATGTCGAGCCAGCCCTGCTTGGCCGTGCCCTCGATCGTCGCATCGAGATCGAGCTCCTCGGCCGAACCCTCGCGCGCGAAACGGCGCAGGCGGCGCAGCGCGACCTTGATGTTGCGCGTGCCCAGCTCGACCGTGTTGTCGAGGTTCTTGAAATCGCGCTTTTCCCAGACCTTGATCGCGCGGCCGTGCTTGCCTTCGCCACCGATGCGCACGCCTTCGGGGTTGTAGCCGGCATGGCCGAAGGGCGAAGTGCCGTTGGTGCCGACCCACTTGTTGCCGCCCGAGTGGCGCTTTTCCTGTTCCTCGATCCGCTTCTTGAGCGTCTCCATGATCTCGTCCCAGTCGCCCAGGGCCTTGATCGCCTCCATCTCCTCCTCGGAGAAATAGCGTTCGGCCACCTGCTTGAGCCAGTCCTCGGGGATCTCGACCGGCTGCTGGCCATAGTCGGTCATCACGCCCTTGAAGACCTTGGCGAAGACCTGGTCGAAACGGTCGAGCAGGCCTTCGTCCTTCACGAAAGTGGCGCGGGACAGATAGTAGAACGCCTCGGGCGTCTGCTCGATCACGTCCTTCTGCAGCGCTTCGAGCAGGGTCAGGTGCTCCTTGAAGCTCGCCTTGATGCCGGCAGCGCGTAGCTCGTCGATGAAGTTGAAGAACATGGGCTCAGCTCGGCTCGGGGATGGAGGGCGGCGGCGGTTGCCGGGGGAACTGCTCGAGCGCGGGATCGATCGCGGCCCAGGCGGGCGCGTCCTCGGTCCAGATCGCCATCAGCGGCCTGATGTCGTGCGGCGCGTCGAGCGTGCCGAGGCGGATCACGCGGAACTGCGGGCGCGCGTCGCTCTGGCCCATCACAGGCGTCCCGCAGGCGGTGCAGAACGACTGGGTGATCGTGTTGCCGCTGGCCGCGACATAGTGGTGGCCGGTAAGATCGCCGTGGATCGTCACGTCCTGGGTCGCGAACATCGCGTTGTGCGTCGGCCCGCCCGCGGCGATCTGCTGGCACTGGCGGCACCAGCATTGGCGCGCGGTGATCGGCGCGCCGGCGATGGCGAGGGTGACCGCACCGCAGGCGCAGCGTCCGGTATAGCTCATGACACCTCCGCAGCCGGGATCGGCGGCGACTTGGGAAACTGGGGCAGGGCGGGATCGATCACCGCCCAGGCGGGCGCCTCGCTGGTCCACATGACCATGCCCGGCCGCAGGTCGTGCGGCTGCTCGATGATGCCGAGCTTCACCGCGACGACGTGCGGCATCGCCGAGCTGCCGCCGAACACCGGCGTGCCGCAGGCCGCGCAGAACGACTGGATCGAATCGTTGCCGCTCTCGGCCGGATAGGTGTGAACCGCGAGGTCGCCCGTGGTCGTCACTTGGCTGGCCTGGAAGATCGCGTTGTTCGACGCGCTGCCCGCGGCGATGCGCTGGCACTGGCGGCACCAGCACTGGCCGACGCCGAAGGGCTCGCCCTCCAGCGTCACAGTCACCGCCCCGCAGGCGCAATGGCCGGTGTAGCTCACTGCCCTTGCTCCTTCTTGAGCGCGGCATTGAAGGCCGTCTCGGCCTCGCCAACCAGGCGCGGCAACAGCGCGGGATCGACGAAGGCGTTCGTCTCGCCGGCATCGCGGCGGCGGGCGCGGCCGATCACGTCGGTCGTATCCGAATGACCGGGCAGGACGACGTCGGCATGGACGCGGCGCAATTTCGCGAAAGTCCGGCGATAGTCGCCGACAATCCCCGGATAGCCTTTGTTGCCGACGAGCTTGTTGCCCGCGACGGTGATCGAGCAGAGCACCAGCACGTCGAGCGGCTTTTCGACCTCGGTCACGCGCAGCGACCAGCTCGTGCAGCCCGGCGTGTGGCCGTAGGTAAACACCGGGGTCAGGCTGACCCCACCCAAGGTCACCGGCCGGCCGTCGGCGAGCACGCGATCGACCTTCGCCGCGGGGAAGCGGATCACGCCGTAGTTGGTCTGGCTCGGCGGCGTGCCGGTCTCGTAGGCGCGACGGTCGCCGGGGCTCGAAGCGAAGGCCGCGCCCGTATCGCGCTTGAGCCCAGCGATGGCTGCAACGTGATCGTAATGCGCGTGGGTCGCCAGGATCAGCTTCACGTCCTTGAGCCGGAATCCGAGCTCGGCGATCGAACGCTCGACCAGCGGCACGGCCTCCTCGATCCCGCCGTCGATCAGCACCAGACCCGCGCGGGTCTGGACGAGATAGGCGGCGATGCCTTCGGTGCCGACGTAGTAGATCGGCCCGACGACATGGAACGGCCGCGTCGGCCGCCCCCATTCGGCGGGGATGTCCGACGGCGAGGCGCCGATCCCCAGGAACG
Source organism: Novosphingobium anseongense (assembly GCF_037482895.1). Lineage (NCBI taxonomy): Bacteria > Pseudomonadati > Pseudomonadota > Alphaproteobacteria > Sphingomonadales > Sphingomonadaceae > Novosphingobium > Novosphingobium anseongense. The sequence continues at coordinate 976,060 of NZ_JBBHJZ010000001.1, forward strand.
CCGCAGCGCAGAGCAGCAGGCACCGCACGGCCTCAGTTGCCCTGGCGGCGCGCCATGAAGGCGAGGCGCTCGAACAGCATGATGTCCTGCTCGTTCTTGAGCAGCGCGCCGTGGAGCGGCGGGATCGCCTTGGTCGGATCGCGGTTCTGCAGCACGTCGAGCGGCATGTCCTCGTTGAGCAGCAGCTTGAGCCAGTCGAGCAGCTCGCTGGTCGAGGGCTTCTTCTTGAGGCCGGGGACGTCGCGCACTTCGTAGAACACGTCCATCGCCTTGGCGACGAGCGTCTTCTGGATACCGGGGAAGTGGACGTCGATGATCGACTGCATCACGTCGCGATCGGGGAACTTGATGTAGTGGAAGAAGCAGCGGCGCAGGAAGGCGTCGGGCAGTTCCTTCTCGTTGTTCGAGGTGATGACCACGATCGGGCGCTCCTTGGCGGCCACGCGCTCGCCCGTCTCGTAGACGTCGAAGCTCATGCGATCGAGCTCCTGGAGCAGGTCGTTCGGAAACTCGATGTCGGCCTTGTCGATCTCGTCGATCAGCAGAACGGGCAGCTGGGGCGAGGTGAAGGCGTCCCAGAGCTTGCCCTTCTTGATGTAGTTCGCGATGTCGTGGACGCGCTCGTCGCCGAGCTGGCCGTCGCGCAGGCGGGCGACCGCGTCGTATTCGTAGAGCCCCTGCTGCGCCTTCGTCGTCGACTTGACGTTCCACTCGATCAGCGGCGCATTCGCGGCCTTGGCGATCTCGATCGCCAGCACGGTCTTGCCCGTGCCCGGCTCGCCCTTGACCAGCAGCGGCCGGCGCAGCGTCACCGCGGCATTGACCGCGACCTTGAGGTCGTCGGTGGCGACATAGGAGCTGGTGCCTTCGAAACGCTGCATTTCGGTGTCCTGTGGAATTTCGGTTGCTGAGGCGGGTTAGGTTGTGCGGCGCAGCAAGGTCAAGCGCGATTGTCGCGATCGGCAGGTCCTGCGAGGTCCCCAAAAAGCAATCCCCGCGCCGGCCGAGTGGGGCCGACGCGGGGAGCGACGCCTATCGCGCAATCGCAAGGATTACTGCGGCGGCGTCGGATCGGCCGCACCGCCGGTCGCCTCGGCGAGCCGCTGCTTCATAGCCCGGAAGCGGAACAGCAGCACGACCAACGCCCCCAGCAGCAACCAGGGCAGCAGCAGCCCCGCGGCCGTGAGCAGGAAGGCCAGGAAGCCCTGCAGACTGCCGAACGAGCTGACCGCCGCCTTGCCGAAGGGATCGCTGGTAGCGGAGAACAGACCTTCGCTGGCATAGGTCAGGCTCATCGGCGTCGTGGCGAGCGAGGCCTCGCTGTCCTGACGGCCGCGCTGCTCCTCGCCGAGTTGGCTGCGCAGCTCTTCGGCGCGCTGGGCGAGTTGGCGTCTTTCCTCCTTCGAGGTACTGGGCGCCTTCAACCGCGCCTCGATCCGCCCTAGCTGGGCTTCGAGCGCGCCGCTGCGGCGCTGCGACTGCGCGATGGCGCCGCCGGCATCGTCGCCGGCGACCGAGGCCCGGCCGATGCTGCCATCGGCCTTCTCGACTGCGGCGATCGCCTCGCTGCCGAAGCCGTGAGCGATCTCGGGCGCCAGCATCAGGTCGAGATGGGCAGAGACTTTGCCTTCCTCGGGCTGGTCGTAACTCATGCCGACCACCTGGCAGCGCTTGGCGCCCAGCCGCTCGCAGGCCGCAGCATGCTGCTGCTGGACACCGGCGATCGCCTTGACCGGCAAGGTGAAGGCATAGCGGTAGGTGAAGGCTACTCCCGGCGCGACCGCCTGGCCTATGTCGGGTATCCGCGCCTCGTCGCGCCGGGCTTCGGACGCGACGCTGCTATCGACCGCAGCGACGTTCTCCGTCGCCTCGGTCGCTTCGCTTGCGGCCTCTTCCGATGGGTGTTTCGAACAGCCTGCCACGAGAAGCAGGACGGCTGATGCAAGCACGAGATGTGGGGGATTCAGGGAACGCATGAACGCCTCTCCCAAGAAAAGCGATCGGGGTGATCGCGACTCGCTTTCTACCGATATGATAGACTTTACTCAACGACGAAGCGTTCATTACGCACGATAAAGTGTTTAGCTAGGTTACTATGTGGCAAAAATAAGGCAAATCCGGCCCAGCCTTTGGGCTGTTCAATGGACTGTTTGCCGGCGGTTTTGCGCGATAGGGTAGGCGCTCCGCGGGTTGGGAAAGCGCTATGTACGAAACGATCGTAACGGTCCTGGTCTGGGTCTCGGCGCTGGCCTGCGGTTTGATGGCGGGGCTCTATTTCGCTTTCTCCAGCTTCATCATGCGCGCGCTCGGCGGGATCGAACCGACGGCGGGGATCACCGCGATGAACGCGATCAATCTGACCATCGTGCGCTCGGCCTTCCTGCCGCTGTTCCTCGGATCGACATTGGTCGCCGCGGTGCTCGCCGTGATCGGCATCGTCGATCGCGAAACGCCTCACGCCCTGCCCATGCTGGCCGGCGGCGCGATCTACGTCGTGGGCATGTTCGGCGTGACGATGGCCCGCAACGTGTCGCTCAACGATGCGCTGACGAAGGTCGATCCGGCGAGCGGCGAGGGGAGCGCGCTATGGCGTCGCTACCTTGGCCAATGGACGCGCTGGAATCACCTGCGGACGCTGGCCTCGCTCGCCGCCTGCGCGCTGCACGTCCCGACGATCTCGCTAGTCTGAAGCCGCGAGGCGCAGGAGGCGTTCGGCAAGGCCGGCGAACCGCTGCGGATCGACCGCCGCCGCGGGATCGTTCCAGCTTGCGGTGACCGCCATCCATCCGCCCGACTTGCGCCGCATCAGCCAGGCCAGCGAGATCACCCCGACTTCCGAACCGCCCTTGTAGCCGACATAGGCGAAGCGCTCGCGCAGGTCGCGGGCCATGGTCGGAGCGACGCCGAGGATCGCCAGAACGCGCGGATCACGGCTCTGGCGCAGGCCGTCTACCACGCGCGCGACGTCGGCGGGCGAAGCGAACCATTCGATGGTTTCGATCGCCGTCGGCGCTCCGTCGAGCGCGGTGAGGTCGGCATCGGCGAGGATTTTCTCCGTATCGAGCCCGGCGAGAATGCGCGCCTGGCCGGCCTCGTCGGCCCGCGCATAGGCTTCGCGGGTCGACGAGGGCGACAGTTTGAGCGCGAAGCTCTCCGCCGTCGTCAGCAAGGGCAGCATCCGCGCGGGATCGGAATGGCCCGTGGCGCGCACCCGCGCGGCCACGCGCTCGCGCCCGACGAGCCCGATCAGCACATCGGTGGCGGTGTTGTCGCTCATAGAGATCATCAAGGTCGCCAAGGTCTCGACCGTGACGGGCGCGTCGGCGGGCCAGTCTTGCGTGACGCCGCTCGGCAGGCTGCGCGGGCCGAGGCGGACGACCTCGTCCCAGCGATGGCGGCCCGCGGCCACGTCCTCGGCCAGGGCGTCGAGCACCCAGAGCTTGAACACCGAGCCTATCGCGAACTGGCTGTCTGCATGCGCCGCCGCGATCGGACTGGCCTGACCGAGCCGAACGAGAGCGAAGCCGCTGCGCCCCGGCAGCGCGGCGAAGTCGGCGGCGATCGTCCTGGCATCGTCCGCGAGAGGCACGGCCGAGCCGATCCGGAGCCCGGTGACACGTCCCGGCGCACGCGGCTCGATCGAGAAGCTGGCCACGGCCGTGGCCTTTTCGAAGCGAAGCGTAAACCGGCCGCTCGTCGGCGTGACCGGCACCAGCCCCTCGGCCGACCGCAGCGCGCCGTTGGCAGCCTCAAGCCGACCGACCAGGTCTGCGAGCTGGGCAGGAGGCACCGCGATCAGGAACGGCGGGGCGAAGACCCGCTCGGGCGCCTCACGCGCTAGCAGCACCGAGACGATGTCGGTCACGCGTTGATCGAGCGTCGATGCGGGCTGCTGCGCCGCGGCCATCGACGACATCGCCAAACACCATAGGGCAACGAGATATCGCAACATCGCCAGCGCCTCGGCGCGCGCCCGATTGCGCGCGCACCAGACATCGCGGCCCCAGACATGGCTGTCAACTTGCTCGACATGCGATGGATAGACGCAACGGCCCGACCACACCCGACCAATATATCCATCCAGATCAGGAAGATGTCGCACGGCGATTTCGGAGATTTCGTCAACTTGAGGCTTGCCGACCATCATGATCTGATCCCCGGACACCAACCGCGAAGGGGGATAATCATGGCCATTACTTTCAATCAGGAAGAGCAGGACGCCGATGTAGAGGCATTCTTTGACGAACCGGCGTTCGAGGAACGCGCGCTCAGCTGCTGGGGCATCGGCCCGCTCGAAGTCTGCGCGACCAAGGTCGCGGCCGATCGCGTCGATGTCGACATCAAGCTTGCGGGCGTCCGCATCGGCAGCGGCACCCTGACTGCCGCCAACTCCAGCATCTGCGCCTCGGCATCGGTCGCCATCGTCAAGGCGAAGGTCTGCGTCACGGCGGACTTCCCCGGGCAGGTCGTATGGGTCGAAGGCAAAGTCTGCACGCGCAAATTCCCGAGCGGCTGGAGCTGCCGGGGCTTCAAGAGCAAGATCCTGGCCTGGTGACCCCACGAAGACCGGTCGCCCAGGCGGCCGGTCTTCGAACCCCGGCCGTCAGGCGTCGATCAGCTCAGGATCGATCTCGCTCGCGCGGTTCTGGATGAACTGGAAGCGGTGCTCGGGATTGCGGCCCATCAGGCGATCGACCAGGTCCTTCACTTGGGCACGGTCCTCGTATTCGGGGGGCAGGGTGATGCGGATCAGGCCGCGGCTGGCCGGGCTCATCGTCGTTTCGCGGAGCTGGCCCGGGTTCATTTCGCCAAGGCCCTTGAACCGCGAGACCTCGACCTTCTTGCCCTTGAACAGTTTCGACGCCTCGAGCTCGGCACGGTGCGCGTCGTCGCGCGCATAGGCCGAGGTCGAGCCCGCGGTCAGGCGATAGAGCGGCGGCTGCGCCAGGTAGAGGTGACCGCGGCGGACGACATCGGGCATTTCCTGGAAGAAGAAGGTCATCAGCAGCGTCGCGATATGCGCGCCGTCGACATCGGCATCGGTCATGATGATGATGCGGTCATAGCGCAGCAGGTCGGCGTTGCAGTCCTTGCGCATGCCGCAGCCCATGGCGAGCGCGAGGTCGGCGATCTCGCTGTTGGCGCGGATCTTGTCGGCCGTGGCGCTGGCGACGTTGAGGATCTTGCCGCGGATCGGCAGGATCGCCTGGGTCTTGCGGTCACGCGCCTGCTTGGCCGAGCCACCGGCCGAGTCACCCTCGACGATGAACAGCTCGGTCTCGGCATCGGTCTCGCCCGAGCAGTCGGTCAGCTTGCCGGGCAAGCGCAGCTTCTTGGCATTGGTCGCGGTCTTGCGCTTGACGTCGCGCTCCGCTTTCCGACGAAGCCGCTCGTCCATCCGTTCCATGACATGGCCGAGCAACGCCTTGCCGCGATCGAGGTTGTCCGAGAGGAAATGGTCGAAGTGATCGCGGACCGCGTTCTCGACGAGGCGCGCGGCCTCCGGGCTGGTCAGTCGATCCTTGGTCTGGCTCTGGAACTGCGGGTCGCGGATGAAGACCGAGAGCATGATCTCGCTGCCCGTGACCACGTCCTCGGGCGCGATGTCCTTGGCCTTCTTCTGGCCGATCAGATCGCCGAAGGCACGGATGCCCTTGGTCAGCGCCGCGCGCAGGCCCTGCTCGTGGGTGCCTCCGTCGGGTGTGGGGATCGTGTTGCAGTACCAGGAATAGGAACCGTCGGACCACAGCGGCCAGGCGATCGCCCATTCGACGCGGCCCTGCTCGTCGCCGGGAAAGTCCTGGCTGCCCGAGAAGAACTTGGCGGTAACGCATTCGCGATCGCCGACCTGCTCGGTCAGGTGATCTGCCAAGCCGCCGGGGAACTGGAACACGGCCTCGGCCGGCACATCTTCGCTGGTCAGCGAGGGCGCGCATTTCCAGCGGATCTCGACGCCGGCGAAGAGGTAGGCTTTCGAGCGGACCAGCTTGAACAGCCGCGCGGGCTTGAACCTGGCGTCCTCGCCGAAGATTTCGGGATCGGGGGTGAAGGACACCGAAGTGCCGCGACGGTTGGGCGCGCCGCCGAGCTTCTGGAGCGGCCCCGTGGGCAGGCCGCGCGAGAACTCCTGCGCGAAGAGCTCCTTGTTCTTGGCCACCTCGATCCGCGTGTTGACCGACAGCGCGTTGACCACCGAGACGCCGACGCCGTGGAGGCCGCCCGAGGTCGCATAGGCCTTGCCCGAGAACTTGCCGCCCGAGTGGAGCGTGGTGAGGATGACCTCGAGCGCCGACTTGCCGGGAAACTTGGGATGCTCGTCGACCGGGATGCCGCGGCCGTTGTCGACGATCGTCAGCCGTCCGGCGGCGCCCGGCGCTTCCTCGAGCAGAAATTCGATGCGGTTGGCATGACCGGCGACGGCCTCGTCCATCGCATTGTCGAGCACTTCGGCGGCGAGGTGGTGCAGCGCGCGCTCGTCGGTGCCGCCGATATACATGCCGGGACGGCGGCGGACGGGTTCGAGCCCTTCGAGCACCTCGATCGCGGAACCGTCGTAGGTGTCACCGCCGACGGCGGTGGGCAGCTTCTCGAAGAGATCGTCGGACATGCGAACGCCTATAGAACACGCGCGATTCCGGGCGCAAGGCGGCGCGTCGATTCCTCCCCAGAATGGGGAGGGCTATCGTATGTTCCCGCTCCTATCAGTCCCGTCACCCTGAACTTGTTTCAGAGGCCATTTCTCCGCCGCAACCGAAGCTCTGTCCGGCAGCGAAACCGCGCCGCCGCAGTCTCCCCGCGTGGCATGTGCATTCGGCGCGATGGCCCTGAAACAAGCTCAGGGTGACGGGACTGATAGGTAAGCGCCTACGCGATAGGCCTGCCTAAACGGCCGGTTCTCTATCCCGTCACTCCCCGAAGCGCGCCGGGGCGGGGCTCACGGGCACCACGCCGGCCGCCTGGACCTCGCGCACTTCGAGCGCCCGCTCGACCACGCCGCTGGGACGGAAGCGGAAGGCGCCGTCGAGGCCGATGAAGCCGCCGGCGTCGGTCAGCCGGGTCATCGGGAAGGGACTGCCCGTACGCCAGTCGCGCGCGATGCGCAGGGTCAGCAGCACGGCGTCGTAGCCCAGCGTGGCGATGCGATAGGGCTGGGCGCCGAACCGAGTCTTGTAGCTGGCCGAAAACTGGCGGAAGCGCGCGTCGGAAACCGATGCGAACCAGGCGCCGCGCAAAGACGGTGTGGTCGCGACCACGGTCTCGCCGCTCCACAGGTCGGTGCCGAGGAGGCGCGGGCTGGCGGCGCCGGCGGTCTTGAGCTGGGCCGCGGCCTGGCTGGCGAAGCGGCCGCCGTCCGCGATGAGGACCGCGTCGTAGCCGCCCTTGGTCTTCAAGCGTCGCGCGGCACTGACCACCGAAGTGTTCGATCGATCGTAGCTCTCGGTCGCGGCGACGCTGCCGCCGGCGGCGCGGACCGAGGCGAAGAGCGCGGCCGAAGCGCGCTCGCCATATTCGCCCGAGGGCACGAGCGCGGCATAGCGGTTGACGCCGCGGCTCTTGGCGAACTCGACCGTGCGCGCGATCGAGGCGCTGGGCACGCTGCCCATGATGAAGACGTCGCGGCCGGCCGCACCCTCGTCGTTCGAGAACGAGATCACCGGAACGCGCGCGGCGCGCGCCGTGGCGGCGACGGCGGGAATGTCGTCCGACAGCAGCGGGCCGAGGATCAGTCTGTTGCCGTCGGCGACGGCCTGGGCAGTCACGCTCGCGACGCCGGCCGAGGTATCGTAGGTCGTGATGCGCAGGTTCTGCGCATTGGTATCGAGCAACGCCATCGTCGCGGCATTGGCGATCGACTGGCCGACGCCGCCGTTGGGCCCGGCCAGCGGCACGAGCAGCGCGACGCGATGACGCGCCGAATCGGTGGGCAAGCTGGAGGTCGGCCCCTGCTCGGGCGGCGGCGGCGTGTCGATCGGCGCCTTGGGAATGACCTTGCAGCCCGCGAGCAGGATTGCCCCGAGCGCAGGCGCCGCCAGGGTGATGAACCGGCGCCGGTTCGATACGCTCTTCAACATTGCTTGCCGCTCCCCGCTCGCATGCTCCATGAGGGCCGATATGGAACATCCGCTGTTGCCCGGTCTCTATATTGTCGCGACGCCGATTGGCAATCTCGGCGACATAACGCTCCGGGGGGTGGAGATACTCCGAGGCGTAGCTGCGATAGCCTGTGAGGACACACGGGTGACCGGCAAGTTGCTGAATCACCTCGGGATCAAGAAGCGAATGATCCGTTACGACGATCACGCGAGCGAGGGCGATCGCGAGCGTCTGCTGGCCATGCTCGCCGAAGAACCCCTCGCGCTGGTCAGCGATGCGGGCACACCGCTGATCTCCGATCCCGGCTATCGCCTGGTCAAGACCGCGCGCGAGCGCGGCATTGCGGTGACGAGCCTGCCCGGACCGAGCGCGGTCATCGTCGCGCTGACCCTGTCGGGCCTGCCCAGCGACCGCTTTCTCTTCGCAGGCTTCCTGCCCAACAAGGACAAGGCGCGGCGCGATGTCCTCGGCGAGCTCGCCGCCGTGCCCGCGACCCTGGCCTTCTACGACACCGCGCCGCGGCTCGAGGATACGCTGCAAGCGATCGCTGCGGTGCTGCCGGGGCGCGAAGTCGCGGTGGCGCGTGAGCTGACCAAGAAGTTCGAGGAATGCCGTTCGGGCACGCCCGAAGAACTGATAGCCCACTACGCCGCGCATCCGCCCAAGGGCGAGATCGTGCTACTGATCGGACCACCGCTGCCGGCCGCGGCCAAGGATTTCGACATCGATGCGCTGCTGCGCGCCGAACTTGAAACCGAGAAGGCCTCGCAGGCCGCGGGCAAGGTCGCGAAGCTCACCGGGCTCGACCGCAAGGTGCTCTACGCCCGCGCGCTGGAACTCAAATGAAGCGCGCCGAGGCGGAGCGCCGCGGCCGGAGGAGCGAAACGCTCGCCGCCTGGTACCTCCGTCTCAAGGGCTGGCGTATCCTCGCCCGCCGGGTGAAGACGCCACGCGGTGAAGTGGACCTGGTTGCGCGGCGCGGCCGGATCGTCGCCTTCGTCGAAGTAAAATGGCGCCGTACCGCTGCCGAACTCGACCTAGCGATCGACCACTACCGCTTGCGCCGCGTCGCCGCGGCCGCCGAGGCGATCGCCCCGCGCCATGTGCGTGCGGGCGACGACATGCGGATCGACGTCCTCCTGCTTGCGCCGGGCCGCTTCCCGCGCCACATCGTCAATGCTTGGATGGGCTAGGGCCTGGATAGGCTTAGCCCTACGAACCGTTAGAGAAGGATATTCGATGACCCTGCGCGTGGCGGTCCAGATGGACCCGCTGGAAACGATCAACATCGCCGGCGATTCGAGCTTCCACCTGATGCTCGGCGCTCAGGCGCGCGGCTATCCGCTCTGGCACTACGACGTGCGAACCCTGGCCTACGACACCGACGGGAACAGGCTGACCGCCTGGGCTGCGCCGGTCACGGTCCAGCGCGTCGAAGGCGATCACTTCCAGCGCGGCGAATACCAGTTGATCGACCTCGCCGAGGACATCGACGTGATCCTCATGCGCCAGGATCCGCCCTTCGATCTCGGCTATATCACCGGCACGCACCTGCTCGAACGGCTCGCGGGCCGCACCCTGGTGGTCAATGATCCGGTCTCGGTGCGCAATGCGCCCGAAAAGGTCATGGTGCTCGACTTCGCTGAATTCATGCCGCCGACGCTCGTCGCGCGCCGGATCGAGGACGTGAAGATCTTCCACGCCAAGCATCCGGGCGATCTCGTGGTCAAGCCGCTCCACGGCAACGGCGGCAAGGCCGTGTTCCGCGTGCCCGCCGACGGCAGCAACCTCGGCGCGCTGACCGAACTGTTCGGCACGGTCTGGCCCGAGCCGTTCATGGTGCAGCCTTTCCTTCCCGAAGTGTCCGAAGGCGACAAGCGCATCGTCCTGGTCGACGGCGTTGTCGCGGGCGCGATCAACCGCAAGCCAGGCCAGGGCGAGTTCCGCTCGAACCTCGCGGTCGGCGGCTATGCCGAGGCGACGACGCTGACCGCGCGCGAGGAAGAGATCTGCGCCGCGCTCGGACCGGTACTCAGGGACAAGGGCCTGGTCTTCGTCGGCATCGACGTGATCGGCGGCAAGTACCTGACCGAGATCAACGTCACCTCGCCCACGGGCATCGTCGCGATCGACCGGTTCAACGGCTCGGATGTCGCGGGCATGATCTGGGACGCGATCGAGACACGCCACGCCGCAATGCTGCGCGGCTGAGGTGAACCCGCCGCGCCGCCGAGCGTTGCCCAAACCATGACCGCGTGGATTCTCAACCTGATCGAGCAAGGCGGCTATTGGGGCATCGCCTTCCTGATGTTCATCGAGAACGTGTTCCCGCCGATCCCCTCCGAAGTGATCATGGGGCTGGGCGGCATCGCCGTCGCGCGCGGCTCGATGGAATTCTGGCCACTGCTGGCGATCGGCACGGCGGGCTCGACCCTGGGCAACTACGTCTGGTTCCTCGTTGGCGACAGGTTCGGCTACCAGCGTCTCCAGCCGATAGTCGATCGTTGGGGCCGCTGGCTGACGCTCGAATGGGAAGACGTCGAGCGCGCGAGCCGCTTCTTCCGCAGCCACGGGCAGTGGGTGGTCTTCGCCATGCGCTTCTCGCCATTCCTGCGCACGATGATCTCGCTGCCCGCGGGCCTGTCGCACATGAAGCACGGCAAGTTCCTGGCCTTCACTTTCGCAGGCGCCGCCGTGTGGAACGCCGGCCTGATCCAGGGCGGCCGCTGGCTCTCGTGCTATCTGGCCGAAGCCGAGGTCTGGCTCAACGTGCTCATCATCGGCTCGGTGCTGGTCGCCCTGATCGCCTATGCCTGGCGCGTGGTGACCTGGAAGCCGCGCAGCTAGCCGCCTTTACTTTCCCTCCACTTGCGATACAGAGTGGCTCATAGTTGTGGAGGGTAATCGGTATGCGGCTCTGGTCCACGCTCGGTGCGATCGCGCTTTGTGTCCTGGCGTCTTCGGCCCAGGCGGAGGCCAACGGCGCCTGGCGAGTCAACGGCGCGATAGCCGGCCGCACTTTCGTGCTCGACTGCCAGTTCAACGGCGCGAGTGGGGCCTGCGTCGATGTTGAGGGTAGAAAGTCGCACCCGCTGACCAGCCTGTCGTCGACCGGCGATCAGGTGGCCTGGAGCTTCAAGACCAAGGTCGCCATCATGAGCGTGACATTGAGCTTCGCGGGGCGGGTCGCGGGCAATCGGATCACCGGAACCATGCGCGCCGCCGGACGCAGCGGAACGTTCAACGCCGTTCGGCGCTAGGCTTGCTCGCGCGGGTGGGCGTTGCGGTAGACGTCGAGCAGCATCGCCGCGTCGACCTTGGTATAGATTTGCGTCGACCCCAGGCTGGCATGGCCGAGCAGTTCCTGCAGCGAGCGCAGGTCGGCGCCGGCGCCGAGCAGGTGCGTCGCGAAGCTGTGGCGCAAAGCATGCGGCGTCGCGGTCGGCGGCAGGCCGAGCGAGATCCGCGCGCGCGCCACGGCCTTCTGCACCATGCCCTGCGACAGCGGCCCGCCCTTGGCGCCGCGGAACAGCGGCTCGTCACGAACGATCGGCCAGGGCGCCTTGGCGACGTAGTCGGCCACGGCCTCACGCACGATCGGCAGCAGCGGCACAACACGCTGCTTGCCGCCCTTGCCGGTGACCTGGAGCACCTCTCCCAGCGGCAGCGCGCCGCCCTTGAGCGACAGCGCCTCGGCAATGCGCAGGCCGGCGCCGTAAAGCAGCAGTAGCACGGCGCGGTCGCGCGCGCCGATCCAGGGCTCGGCGGCATCCTCGTCGACCGCGACCGCGAGATTGACCGCCTCGTCGGGGGTGATGGGGCGGGGGAGGCCTTTCTTGATGCGCGGACCGCGCATGCGGGGCGGGGCGGCGTCGGCTTCGCCGGCTTGCGATCGGGCAAAGGCGATGAAGCCCTTGAGCGCCGAAAGCTCTCGGGCGGCCGAAACGTTGGAAATGCCCTCGGCGCGGCGCGCGGCCAGCTGTGTACGCAAGACCGCGGTATCGAGGCGCGCGAGGGTCTGCCACGCGAACTCCATCTGCCCATCGAGCAGCCGCGCCGCGGTTGCGACATAGGCCCGCACCGTATGCGGCGAACGCCGGCGGCTCTCCGCGAGGTACGAACCCCAGGCCTCGAGTACGTCGGCGCGGGTCAGGCTCACGCCGCCACCAGTTCGGCCGGCACCAGCTCGCCGAGCAGCGCGTCGAGCAGCGGCATGCCCTGCGGCGTCACACCCAGGCGTGGACCCGCGCGCCAGGTCAGGCCCTGGCCGGCATAGAAGGTGAGCTTGGCCGGATCGCAGAGCTGATGCTGGCTCAGCCCGAAGCGCGCGGCGAGCCTGGCGATGTCGACACCCTCGGCCAGACGCAACCCCATCAGCATCGCCTCGCTCGCTTGCTCGCGGATGCCAAGCACGCGGGCTTCGGCCAGGCCGTCGCCCTGCTTCTCGATCGCGGCGAGCCAGTTCTCGGGCTTGCGGTGGCGGACCGTCGCCTGGCCCGCGCGGCGACCGTGCGCGCCGGGGCCGATCCCGCAATAGTCCTGGTAGCGCCAGTAGACGAGGTTGTGGCGACTCTCCTCGCCGGCGCGCGCGTGGTTGCTGATCTCGTAGGCGGGGAGGCCGGCCGCCTCGGTCATCGTCCGCGTGAGCTCGAACAGGTCGGCCGCGGCATCGTCGTCGAGCGGATCAAACTTGCCCTCGCGCACCAAGGTCGCGAAGCGCGTGCCCGGCTCGATCGTCAGCTGGTAGAGCGAGAGATGGCCGGTGCCGAAGGCCAGCGCCCGCGCCAGTTCGGCCTGCCACATCTCGGGCGTCTGGCCGGGGCGTGCGTAGATCAAGTCGAAGCTGACGCGGTCGAACTGCTTTTGCGCGACGTCGAGCGCGGCAAGCCCTTCTTCGACGCCATGCAGCCGGCCGAGAAAATGCAACGTCTCGTCGTCGAGCGCCTGCAGCCCGAGCGAGACGCGGTTGATCCCGGCGCTCGCCAGCACGGCATAGTTCGCCGCCTCGACCGACGAGGGATTGCCCTCGAGCGTGATCTCGATACCCTCGGCGAAACCCCAAAGCCGCTCGGCCTCGGCCAGCAGCCTTTCGACCAGCGCAGGCGGCATGAGCGACGGCGTTCCGCCGCCGAAGAAGATCGAGGTCAATTTCTCGCCACCGGCGATCTGCGCCTCCCGCGCCATGTCGGCGAGCAGGCCGCGCTCCCACAGGCCATGGTCGACGCGGTCGCGGACGTGGCTGTTGAAGTCGCAATAGGGGCACTTCGAAAGGCAGAAGGGCCAGTGGATATAGAGCGCGCGCGCCATTGGGTTAACACTCGTTAAACTTGGAATTTGAACCGGGCTTTACCGCAGTTCGGCAGAATCCGCGGCATGAAACGTCTGCTCAATGCCCTGGTCCTCGCCGCCGCCGGTGCCGCGCTGACCGCCACCTTCGTACCATCAACCGTCGCCGCTGGCGAAGCCGCCGATTACGCGCCGCGCTATGCGGGCTATGCTTCGCGGTACTCGGCGCCGCCGTCGGGCGATTTCGCCAGCCGCGTGCTCAACACCCACAACGGCGAGCGCTCGCGCATGGGACTGCGCCCGCTGCGCTGGAACGCGCGCCTCTCGGCCCAGGCGCAGCAATGGGCGAGCTCGCTCGCGCGCCGGGGCGCTTTCGAGCATTCGAACGGCGACGACGGCGAGAACCTGTGGATGGGCACGGCCAACGACTATAGCCCCGAACAGATGGTCGCCTCGTTCCTCTCCGAACGCCGCGCCTTCCGCCCTGGTCGTTTCCCCAACGTTTCGCGCACAGGCAACTGGGCCGATGTCGGCCACTATACGCAGATCATCTGGCCCGAGACCCAGGAAGTCGGCTGCGCCGTCGTCCGCGGCGGGCGCGACGAGGTCATGGTCTGCCGCTATTGGCCCGCGGGGAACGTCTACGGCGAGAGCGTGGGTTAAGCGCCGAACTGTTCGGCCACCAGCTTGGCGAAAGCATCCGCGCGGTGGCTGATCTTCTGCTTTTCCGCAGGGTCTAGCTCGGCAAAGCTGCAATCGCGGCCGTGGGGCACGAAGACCGGATCGTAGCCGAAGCCCATGGTCCCGCGTGGCGGCCAGGTATAGGTGCCGTCGACGCGGCCTTCGTAGACCGCAGTCTCGCCGTCGGGCCAGGCGAGGGCCAGCACGCAGGAAAACCAGCACGAACGATCGGCCGCAGGGCCCTGTTCGGCGAGCAGACCTTCGACCTTGCCCATCGCCATGTACCAGTCGCGGCCGGGCTCACCCTCGAAGGACTGCCGCTCCGCCCAGTCGGCCGTATAGACGCCCGGACGTCCGCCGAGCGCGGCGACGCTCATGCCGCTGTCATCGGCCAGCGCGGGCAGGCCCGCCGCCTGCGCCGCCGCGCGCGCCTTGATCAGCGCGTTCTCGACGAAGGTCGTGCCGTCCTCGACCGGCTCGGCCAGCCCGAGCGCGCCCGCCGACACGCACTGCACGCCGTAAGGGGCGAGCAGCGCGGAGATCTCCTTGAGCTTCCCCGCGTTGTGCGTGGCGATGACGAGCGTCTCGGAACCCAACTTTCTCATAGAGAATTTGCCCGACGGGTCACTTGGCGACAGCCTCCGCCTGGGCCGCGAAGATGCGTTCGCAGCCGATGCGCGCAAGACGCAGCAGGCGCAGCAGGCTTTCCTCGTCGTAGGTCGCGCCTTCGGCCGTGGCCTGGACCTCGGCGATGTGGCCGCCCTCGATCAGCACGAAGTTGGCGTCGGCATCGGCCGCGCTATCCTCGGGGTAGTCGAGGTCGAGCACCGGCGTGCCTTCGAAGATGCCGCAGGAAACTGCGGCGACCTTGCGCGGCAGCGGGTCCTCGGTGATCAGCTTCTTGGCGAGCAGACCGTCGACCGCGAGGCGCAGCGCCACCCAGGCGCCCGAGATCGCCGCGGTGCGCGTGCCGCCGTCGGCCTGGATCACGTCGCAGTCGAGCACGATCTGACGCTCGCCGAGCTTCTTGAAATCGACGACCGAGCGCAGCGCGCGACCGATCAGGCGCTGGATTTCCTGCGTGCGGCCCGACTGCTTGCCCTTGGCCGCCTCACGGCTGCCGCGCGTGTGCGTGGCGCGGGGCAGCATCGAATATTCGGCCGTGACCCAGCCTTCGCCCTTGCCGCGCATGAACGGCGGGACCTTTTCCTCGACCGAGGCGGTCACCAGCACCTTGGTGTTGCCGAACGAGACCAGCACCGAGCCTTCGGCATGGATGGTGAAATTCGTCTCGAAAGACAGGGCGCGCATTTCGTCAGGCGCGCGGCCGGAGGGTCGCATGGGAATCCTTTCACTTGAGTTGGCGGCGCCCTATCCCCTAGCCATGAGAGTGGCAATCCGTGGAGAAGCCCGTTGAGACGAAGCCTGCTGCCGCTGTTGACTGCGATGGTCCTGTCTGCCTGCGCCGCGGGCGAGCGCACTGGCACGTCGTCCGCTGCGGCGACGCTGCCCGGTCCGGTCACCTATGAAGTGTCGAGCTGGGGCCGACTGCTGACGCATTGGCAGGTCAACCCCGACGGCAGCGGTGAGTTCTGGCGCGGTTCGGGGCTGGGGAAGGGCGAGGGCGACGTCAGCAAGTATCGCATGACCTTGCCTCCCGAAGCCCTGCGCGCCTTCGCTGCCGCGGTCGAGCCGATCCGCACGCGCACCGCCAAGGACGTAAAGTGCCGCGACGAGATCACCGACATGCCCTATGGCGCGATCACCTGGGACTATCCGGGCGCTCGGCAGAATTACGCCTTCAACGGCGGGTGCCTCTCGCCAGAGGCAGATGCCGTGCGCGAACAGCTGCGTGCCGCGCACGATCTCGTCGAGAAACGGGCGGCAATCGAGCCAAAGCCTTATATCGTCGAGCGTCCCTCGAACCGCTGACGCCCGAAAAGCCCTCATCATGCCCACACCTCCCATCTCCGAACTGACCGATCGCGCTCGCGAGATCTTCCGCCTAGCGGTGGAAGGCTACCTGTCGTCGGGACAGCCGGTCGGCTCGAAGACCTTGGCGGGCGCGGGCGGGCTCAACCTCTCGCCGGCCTCGATTCGCTCGGTGCTCGCCGATCTCGAACAGCTCGGCCTGCTCGCCGCGCCGCACACCAGCGCCGGGCGCATGCCCACCGAGGTCGGCTTGCGGCTCTTCGTCGACGGCATGATGCAGGCGGCCGAGCCCACCGCCGACGAGCGCGCCGCGATCGAGCGGCGGATGCAGGAACCCGGGCCGATCGAGCACGCGCTCGCCGCGACCAGCGCGGTTTTGTCCGACCTCTCGGCCTGCGCCGGCGTCGTCATGGTGCCGCGCCGCGAGCCACAGCTCGCCCAGTTCAGCCTCGTGCCACTCGGTATCGATCGTGCGCTCGCGGTGCTCGTCGGCGAGGACGGCGGGATCGAGAACCGCGTCGTGCCCTTGCCCGGCTTGGTGCCGCCGGGCGCGCTCGAGCAGGTTTCGAACTATGTCACCGCGCGGCTTAGTGGACGCACCTTGGCCGAAGCCGCCGGGCTCATGCGCGCCGAGATCGCCTCGGGCCGTTCGGCGCTCGATGCGGCGAGCCGCGACCTGGTCGAACGCGGGCTCGCGGTCTGGAGCGAGGATGCCACGCGCCGGCCCGTGCTGATCGTGCGCGGCCAGGCCAACCTGCTCGACGAGGCCATGCTCAGCGATCTCGAGCGCGTGCGCATGCTCCTCGACGATCTCGAGAACAAGCAGTCGGTCGCCGAGATGCTCGACCTCGCGCGCGAGGCCGATTCGACGCGGATCTTCATCGGTTCGGAGAACCGGCTCTTCGCGCTTTCGGGCTCTTCGGTTATCGCCTCGCCCTATCGCGACCGCGATGGCCGGGTCATCGGCGTGGTGGGGGTTATCGGGCCGACGCGGTTGAACTATGCGCGCGTCGTCCCCATGGTGGACTTCACCGCCCAGAGCCTGGGCAAGCTTATCGGATAGCGGAACTACATTATAATGAACGACGACAAGACGCAGCACGACGACGCGGCGGTGGCCGAAGAATTGAACGGCGTGCCCGAGGAACTGCTCGGTGGCGCCACACTGGGCGGCGAGCTCAAGGACCTGCAGGACCAGCTCGAGGCGCAGAAGCAGGAAGTGCTCTACGCCCGCGCCGAGACGCAGAACGTCCGCCGCCGGCTCGAGAAGGACATTGCCGACACCCGCGCCTATGCCGCCACCGGTTTCGCGCGCGATATCCTGTCGGTCGCCGACAATCTTTCGCGGGCGCTCGAATCGGTTCCGGCCGACCTGCGCGAGGACGAGAAGCTCAAGGGCCTGGTCGCGGGCATCGAAGCCACCGCGCGCGAGATCGACAAGGTCTTCGGCCTGCACGGCATCAGCCGGATCGCCGCCAAGGGCCTGCCGCTCGATCCCAACCAGCACCAGGCCATGCTCGAGGTTCCGTCAAACGAGGCCGAGCCAGGCACCGTCGTGCAGGAACTGCAGGCCGGCTACATGATCAAGGATCGCCTGCTGCGCCCGGCTATGGTCGCCGTGGCCAAGAAGCCTGATTGATCCAGCGGCCACGCCCGGCCGGTCGACAAAACGTCGACTGGCCGGGCACGGTCAGCGGTTAAGTACAAAACCTTACGGAACTCGCGCGAGAATCAGCCGTTTGCCTTTCACAGCGACAGGCAATCGGAGACATATCATGCGTTCCCTCATCCTCCCCATCATGGCCGCCGGCGCGCTCGCGCTCGGGGGCTGTGCTTCCAACTACGCCGGTGAAGGCGCCCTCGCGGGCGGCGCGCTCGGCGCGGGCGTCGGTGCGCTCGCGGGCGACGTCGGTGCCGGTGCCGCGATCGGCGCGGCTGCTGGCGCGGTAGCCGGCTCTACGGCCTCGAAGCGCGATCGCGACGGCTGCTATCGCCGCGACCGCAACGGCGATCGTTACTACGACCGCGACTGCTGATCGTTCGCTGGAGCGGGCTGGATTTGCTCAGCCCGCTCCGGGAAAATCGACAAGTCGATCATAGATGGCCGGGTCCGAAACCCCGGCCATTTTCACGCCCCGACGCAGCAGGAAAGCATGGCGGACGATCTCGGCCTGCTGCTCGATGCCATAGCGCGTCAACGGCCAGCCCGGCTTGAGGCTGTAGTCATAGCGACAGAACGGATGGCGGTGCAGCGGCAGGTACAGCGCGCCGCGCCGCTGCGACTGCCAGACATGCGTCATCTCGTGAATGAACAGCCCCTGCCGTTCGAGTCCCGCCTGGGCGAAGTCGTCGCAATAGAATGGCGAGTTCGGCGGAAAATGGATGTGCCCGCACGGCGCCATGGTCACGTTGCGCGGCTGCAGCGGATGCCAGCGCCGACGCCGGATCCGCACCGGCCCGCAATCGATCGCCGTCCCGAACACCGAGCGCACCAATGCGCGTTCGCCCGTGGTCAGGCCGCGCTCGCCGCCGACGGGGCAGGTGCCTGCGGTCAGTTGCCGTGGCCTTCCATGTCCATTGCACCGGCGATGCTTTCGACCTTGAGCGGCACCGAGACCTTGTCGCCGCCCGCGAAGGTCAGCGTCATTTCGGCGGAGCCGCCGGCCTTCACCGTCTCGGCGAGATCGAAGACCATGACGTGCTTGCCGCCGCGCTCGAACTTCACGGTTTCGCCGGGTTTCACTTCGAGCGCGTCGAGCGGTGCCATGGCGCCGCCCCTGGTTTCGTGCATCTCGGCCTTGCCGGCACCGTCGATCGAAACCGCGGCGAGCGAAGCCGTGGCGGCAGATCCGTTGGTCACGGTGAAATAGGCCGCCCCCGGCCGCCCTTTCACCACGGGCAGCGACAGCGCCCCGTCGGCGACCGTTATGCCCGGCTTGGCATCGGGCGCTGCGGCGGTCTCGCTCGGCTGCGCATCCGCCGGCTTCTTCGCCTCACCGCAAGCGGTCAGCGCGAGCACGGCGAGGGGGGCGAGAAAAAGCAGCGATTTCATCGGCGGAATCCTTTCGAGCGCGACGGCGCGAACCGGGTACCTCGCTAATGCTGCAACGCTCTTGTGCCAATAAAAACCGCTCTTATATCGCGCAGCAACGATGGCGGTTCCCGCGTCCCGGTGCGGAACCCAAGTCGAGAGCCGCCGAGCCGCCTCGCCTTCGGGGAGGCGCACCGTGCGGTGTCACACACGATGCTAGGAATGGGGTAAGAATGGCTAAAGTAATCGGTATCGACCTTGGCACCACGAACAGCTGCGTCGCCGTGATGGACGGCGGCAAGCCCAAGGTCATTGAAAACGCGGAAGGTGCGCGCACGACGCCTTCGATCGTCGCCTTCACCAAGGACGGCGAACGTCTGATCGGTCAGCCGGCCAAGCGCCAGGCTGTCACGAACGGCGACAACACGATTTTCGCGGTGAAGCGCCTCATCGGCCGCCGCTTCGACGACCCGGTGACCAAGAAGGACACCGAGCTCGTCCCCTACACGATCGTCAAGGGCAAGAACGGCGACGCCTGGGTCAATGCCGGCGGCGAAGACTATTCGCCCTCGCAGATCTCGGCCTTCATTCTGCAGAAGATGAAGGAAACCGCCGAATCGTACCTCGGCGAGACCGTCACCCAGGCCGTCATCACGGTCCCGGCCTACTTCAACGACGCGCAGCGCCAGGCGACCAAGGACGCCGGCCAGATCGCGGGCCTCGAAGTGCTGCGCATCATCAACGAGCCGACCGCGGCCGCTCTGGCCTATGGCCTCGAGAAGAACGACGGCAAGACGATCGCGGTCTATGACCTCGGCGGCGGCACCTTCGACGTCTCGATCCTCGAGATCGGCGACGGCGTGTTCGAGGTGAAGTCGACCAACGGCGACACCTTCCTGGGCGGCGAGGACTTCGACTCGAAGCTGGTCGAATGGCTGGCGGACAAGTTCAAGGCCAAGGAGAACATGGACCTGAAGACCGACAAGCTCGCTCTTCAGCGCCTGAAGGAAGCGGCCGAGAAGGCCAAGATCGAGCTGTCGAGCACCGCCTCGACCGAGATCAACCTGCCCTTCATCACCGCGCGCATGGAAGGCGGCAGCACCACGCCGCTCCACCTGGTCGAGACGATCACGCGTTCGGACCTCGAGAAGATGGTCGCCGACCTGATCGAGCGCACCAAGGAGCCGATGCGCAAGGCGCTCGCCGACGCCGGCCTCAAGACCGGTGACATCGACGAGGTCGTTCTCGTCGGCGGCATGACGCGCATGCCGCGCGTGCGCGAAGTCGTGAAGGAGTTCTTCGGCAAGGAACCCCACACCGGGGTGAACCCCGACGAAGTCGTCGCCATGGGTGCGGCGATCCAGGCGGGCGTGCTCCAGGGCGACGTCAAGGACGTGCTGCTGCTCGACGTGACCCCGCTGTCGCTGGGCATCGAGACGCTGGGCGGCATCATGACCAAGATGATCGACCGCAACACGACGATCCCGACCAAGAAGAGCCAGGTCTACTCGACCGCCGAGGACAACCAGCAGGCGGTGACGATCCGCGTATTCCAGGGCGAGCGCGAGATGGCGCAGGACAACAAGATTCTCGGCCAGTTCGACCTGCTCGGCATTCCGCCGGCACGTCGCGGCGTGCCGCAGATCGAGGTCACCTTCGACATCGACGCCAACGGCATCGTCAACGTGTCCGCCAAGGACAAGGGCACGGGCAAGGAACAGCAGATCCGCATCCAGGCCTCGGGCGGCCTTTCGGACGGCGACATCGACCAGATGGTCCGTGACGCCGAGAAGTTCGCCGAAGAGGACAAGAAGCGTCGCGAGGCGGCCGAGGCGCGCAACAACGCCGACAGCCTGGTCCACGCGACCGAGCAGCAGATCGCCGAACACGGCGACAAGATCGACGCCGGCCTCAAGGGCGAAGTCGAGGCCGCGATCGCCGCGACCAAGACCGCGCTCGAAGGCAACGATGCCGCCGAGATGACCGCCAAGGCCCAGGCGCTAACCGAAGTCGCCATGAAGATGGGTCAGGCGATCTACGAGAAGGACCAGGCCGCGGGTGCTGCTCCCGGTGGTGAGGGCGGCAACGCCCAGGCTGGTGACGACGATGTCGTGGACGCCGAGTTCTCGGAAGTCGACGACAACAAGGCTTGATGGTAGCGAACTAGCGAGTTTCCGCCGCTTCCGTTTCGACGGGAGCGGCGGGGATTTGATCGGGGTCGGGTAATGGCGTCAGCCGAAATTGATTATTACGAACTGCTCGAAGTCGAGCGGACCGCGGACGATGCGACGATCAAGTCGTCCTATCGCAAGCTCGCGATGCGCTGGCATCCGGACAAGAATCCGGGGTGCTCGGACTCCGAGGCCCGCTTCAAGGCAATCAGTCAGGCCTACGACTGCCTGAAGGATCCGCAGAAACGCGCGGCCTACGATCGCTATGGTCACGAGGCCTTCCAGAACGGCGGCGGCGGTGGTGCCGGCGGCGGGCAGGGCTTTGGCGGCGATTTCGGCGATATCTTCGAATCGATCTTCGGCAGCGCCTTCGGCGGCGGCGGCGGTCGCCAGCAGGCGCGCCGCGGCGCCGACCTGCGATATGACATGGAAATCAGCCTCGACGAGGCGTTCCACGGCAAGACCGCGCAGATCGACATCGAGGTGTCGCAGATCTGCGAACCCTGCGAAGGTCAAGGCGCCGAGCCGGGCACCGGCACGCGTCGTTGCACGCTGTGTGGCGGTCATGGCAAGGTGCGCTCGCAGCAGGGCTTCTTCATGGTCGAGCGCACCTGCCCGACCTGCCACGGCCGCGGCGAGGTGATCGAGAAGCCCTGCCGATCGTGCGGCGGTGAGGGCCGCGTCGACAAACCGCAGACGCTCGAGGTCAACGTGCCGCCGGGCGTCGATTCAGGCACGCGCATCCGCGTTGCCGGCAAGGGCGAAGCGGGTCCGTTCGGTGCGCCTCCGGGCGATCTCTACATCTTCCTTCACGTCAAACGCCATTCGGTGTTCGAGCGCGAAGGCACGACATTGATCACGCGCGTGCCGATCACCTTCACGACCGCCGCGCTCGGTGGTGACATAGAGATCCCCGGTCTCGACGGCGAACGTCACAAGATCGAAATTCCCGCGGGCATCCAGTCGGGCAAGCAACTGCGCAAGCGCGGAGTCGGCATGCCCGTGCTTCAGGGCCGCGGCCGCGGCGACCTGGTCGTCGAAATTTCGGTCGAAACCCCGACCAAACTGTCGGTCCGCCAGAAGGAACTGCTGCGCGAGTTGCAGGCCACCGAGACCGGTGACGAATGCCCGGGCTCGAAAGGCTTCTTCGATCGGATCAAGGAAGCCTGGAACGACCTGACCGACTAGGTCGGGTCGCTTTCCCATCACGCCGCGTCAGTTGTTCCTTCAGGTACATCTGACGCGCAGCGTGGCGCAGAGATCGCTCACCGAGGCGCGACTTCCGCTCTGATCCCGCGCACCAATCCAGGATCGGCGCAGAGCCGGCCTTCCTCCTCGTCAAGGATCGCGAGGAAGGCCTCACGCTTGAAGGCCTGCATCTCCTCGGCCGAGAACGTCGCGTTGTCGGGTAGCGACGAGACCATCAGGTCGATCATCCGTTCCGCACCGTGGAGGCGCCCCCAGAGGTAATCGTTCTCACGATAGGCGCGGCTGAAAAACGCGCCGAAGTTGTAGAACTCGACCCCGCGCAGGGTCGCCTGGGTGCCGCCGGCGCGGATCGAGCGGGCATCGTCGGGAGAGATGCGATCGACCTTGACCGGATCGAATTCGGTCAGGCCTTCGCCCCGCAGCAGCGGCAGGGTCACCGTGTCGTAGAACGGATAGCCGAGATAGGCGAGCAACATGCGCCGGCGCAGTGCAGCGGGCATGTCGGCCATGGCCGCAGCGAGCATGGCGTCGACGAGTTGGTCGGTCTCGGCCAGGCGCCGGCGCTCGGCGATCCCGGCGAGCACGGCCGCGGGATCGTGGAAGACCTGCTCGGCGAGCTTGGGAAAATCGGCGCCGAGGCAGTTCGAGCTCTCGCGGTCGAAATACAGCGACAGCGCATTGTAGACCGCCTCGCGCGCCTTCTCGCGCGCCTCTTCGGCGACATCGCCGCCTTCGCCATCCCAGTCCTGAGTCAACCTTCGCGCGAGCAGGCGCAGACGGCGGATGCGGAAGGGAAGGTCGTGCTCGCTGAAGAACGCGATCGCCTCCTTGGTCGCGCCACCCTTGAGATCGGAGATGTGATCGAGCCCATGCGCGGCGAAATAGCCGAACAGGTGGTTGGCGATCGGCTCGCGCGAGGGCAGCGACAGGCCCCGCGCTGCCTCGCAGATGATCTCGGCGAGCATGTCGACGACGCCGGCGAACTTGACCTGGGCATAGCCGTGGTAGGCGAAGCCCGCCTGTTCGGCCGCCGCCTGCTGCGCCTTGGCGCGCCAGGAGGACAGCCGCTTCACCGTCGGCCGATCGAGAAACAGGGTGCGGCCGAACAGCTTCTCGACCGTCGCCTCGACCTCGGGCCGCAGCGCCGCGACGATCGAGCCGAGATGTGCACGCTCGTGCGACTGCGCGGCGATGGCGTCGAGGTTGTCGCGCACCGGCTGTTCGCGCGGAATCGAGGACAGCGAGCCGAAGATCACCGAGAACCAACCCGGCGGCTTGGGATCGCCGCGTTCGAGCCCACCGATGCGATCGGGCCGCGGATCGATGTAGACGAAGCGCCGGTCGACCTCGCGCTGCGCCGGGCGATCGCGCAGCACGCCCATGGCATCGGCGAAAGGCGCATTGACCAGCACCGATCCGTCGATCAGCGATACCCCATCGGCAACGCCACGCCGCGCGTGTTCGGGCATGATCCGCTCGACGAAGGCATCGCGCGTCGGCCAGGCGATGTCCCGCTCCTTGGCCAGGGTATCGATCTCGGACAGCTGCAGCGCGGGGAAGGCGCCGGGGAAGCTTGCGGTCGCGCGCGCGGCGAAGACCAGTTCGGGCACCGGCGCGAGTTGGCCGCCAGACTGGACAGGGGTTGCTGCGCGGAAGCCGATCGACAGGCGGTGCTCGCTCTCCTGCACCAGCGGCGGGCTGTTGAGGCGAAGCACTTCCATGTGCCCCTTGAAGTCGGTGGCGGTGACGAAGAGGTCGAGCGGATGGCCGGCGGGCAGCAGCGGCGGCCCGGTCTCGCTTTCCTTCATCGCCTCAAGCGCCTCGGCGATCAGCCGCGCGAAACCGAGCCCGCCGAAGGGCGGCTCGAACCAGCGCGATCGGATCAGCCGCGAGAGCTTGCCGCGCACTTCGGCGCGCGTCTCGGGCGCGACGCTTTCGGACACGACGTTGCCCGGCCGGCGCAGCATCCAGCCGACCAAGGGCAACGCCCACATCTTGGCGAAGCGCCAGCCGGGCCGCGCATCGGGATCGAGCAACACGTCGACGTCGGCACGATCGAGCCAGAGCCGCGTCAGCGGCTCGAGCGACTGGCCCGAATGGATCGCCTGGGCGAGGAACACGCCGTTGAGCCCGCCCGCGCTGGCGCCAGCGATGACGTCGTTCATCACCCGCAGCCGCACGCCGTGCTGCGTCTCCATCTGCTGGAGCAGACGGCGATAGACATGCTCGACACCTGCAAGCCGACCCGTGCCCTCGCAGAACGCCTGGCTGGCGCGCGTGACCTTCCACAGCTCCTTGGTGACGCCGTGCATATAGACCGCAAGGCTGACGCCGCCGTAGCAGACCAGCGCGATGCGGAGTTCCTTCTGGCGCATGGGCCTCCCCGTTCTCGTGCAAGGGATGGCATGGGTAAGAGGGGCTGCCAAGCCCACCCCTTGCGTTCCCCATACGTTCCCGATAAGCCGCGCCCATGGCCAAACCGAAACGCCGTTACGTCTGTCAGGCTTGTGGAAGCGTCGCGCAACGCTGGCAGGGCCAGTGCGCCGACTGTTCCGAATGGAACACGCTCGTCGAGGACACGCCGGCGACCGTGTTCTCGGCCAAGCACGACCTGTCCTCGGGCGGCCGCGCGATCCGCTTCGAGCCGCTCGACGCGCCGGGGGAGACGCTGCAGCGCCGCACGACCGGGCTTGCCGAATTCGACCGCGCGCTCGGCGGCGGGCTCGTGCCGGGTTCGGCGATCCTGATGGGCGGCGATCCGGGCATCGGCAAGTCGACCCTGCTGATGCAGGCCGCGGCCAAGGTCGCCCAGGCTGGCGGAGCAGTGGTCTATATCAGCGGCGAGGAAGCTGCGGGCCAGGTGCGCATGCGCGCCGAGCGCATGGGGCTGGCCAAGGCGCCGGTCCAACTCGCGGCGGCGACTTCGGTGCGCGATATCCTGACGACGCTCGGGAACATGGAACCGCCGGCACTGCTCGTAATCGATTCGATCCAGACGATGCATTCGGACCAGATCGAGGGCGCGCCGGGAACGGTCAGCCAGGTCCGCGGCTGCGCCTTCGAGCTGATCCGCTATGCCAAGGAGAACGGCACCGCGCTGGTCCTCGTCGGCCACGTCACCAAGGACGGCAACATCGCCGGGCCGCGCGTGCTCGAGCACATGGTAGACGTGGTGATGAGCTTCGAGGGCGAGCGCAGCCACCAGTACCGCATCCTGCGCAGCCTCAAGAACCGCTTCGGTCCGGTCGACGAGATCGGGGTCTTCGCCATGCAGGGGCAGGGGCTCGAAGAGGTCGGCAACCCGTCGATGCTGTTCCTCTCGGGCCGCGAGACCAAGGTGCCGGGCTCGGCCGTATTCCCGGCGATGGAGGGCACGCGGCCGGTGCTGGTCGAGATCCAGGCGCTGATCGTCCGACTGCAGAGCGGCGCGACGCCGCGGCGCGCGGTGGTCGGCTGGGATTCGGGGCGTCTGGCGATGCTGCTCGCCGTGCTCGAGGCACGCTGCGGGCTCAATTTTTCCTCGGCCGAAGTCTATCTCAACGTCGCGGGCGGCTATCGCTTGTCCGATCCCGGCGCTGACCTTGCGGTGGCGGCGGCGCTGATCTCGGCGCTCGGCGACCGCGCCTTGCCGAGCCGCGCGGTCTGGTTCGGCGAGGTCTCGCTCGCGGGCGAAGTCCGTCCCGTCGCCCATTCAGGCATCCGTCAGCGCGAAGCGGCCAAGCTCGGTTTCGATCGCGCCTTCGGACCGCCGGGCGGCGCGCAGCCGGAGGTCGACACGCGCTATGCCGAGATCGCGCTGCTCCCGAATGTCGTTGACCGGATTCTGTCCGAGGCCTAGGTACCGGCGCGCATGACGGGCTTCGATATAGCGGTACTTTTGCTTGTCGGCGTAGGGGCGGTGACCGGTTTTCTGCGCGGTTTCGTGCAGGAAATGCTCGCGCTCTTCGCCTGGATCTTTGCGCTCTTCGCGATCCACTTCCTGCACACGCCGCTGAGCCACGCGCTGACACCGATGATCGGCACAGAGTCCGGCGCCACCGTGCTGGGCTTCGCGCTGCTGCTGCTGGTGCCCTATGCCGTGGTCAAGCTCGTCGCCAACTGGCTCGGCGCCAAGAGCCGCAATTCGGTGCTCGGGCCGATCGACCGCGTGCTCGGTTTCGGCTTCGGCGGACTGAAAGGGCTGATCATCGTCGTGCTCGGCTTCTCGGTGCTGGTGCTCGGCTACGACACCGTCTGGGGCGTGGGCGGCCGGCCCGACTGGATCACCCAGGCGCGCTCCTATCGCTTCATCAACGCGAGCAGCGAGGCGCTGGTCAAGATGATCGCCGAACGCCGCAACGCCGCGGCCGAGGCTGCCGCCAAGGAAGACGCCGAGAAGAGCTGATGGCCACCGCCGCGCTCTACACCCCCGAAGTGCTCGGCCTGGCGACGGGCCTCGCCGCCTATGCCTGGGACGACGACCTCCCACTCAAGGCCGATGCCCGCTCGAAGAGCTGCGGCAGCACGATCGCCCTGGCGCTCGGGCTCGATGGCCAAGGGCGGATCGACAGGATCGCGCTGCGCTCGCAGGCCTGCGCCATCGGCCAGGCGGCCGCAGCGATATTCGCGGGAGCCGCGATGGGCCGTGACGCGCGCGCCATTGCCGCAGCCGACGACGCAATCGCCGCCTGGCTGGCGGGCGAGGGCGACTTGCCCGACTGGCCCGGCCTTGCCGCGATCGCCGCCGCGCGCGACTATCCTGGGCGCCACGGCGCGATCCGCCTCGCCTGGCAGGCCGCGCGGCAACTGCTTCCCACGGACTGATTGCCTCGCTAGAGGTTCGCGCGAGGGAATGCGGGAGATTTGAATGTCGGGGGGAAGTGCAACCGTGAACGCCAGTCAGACACATGCGGAGCCGAGCGCTTCCGACATTCGCCTGGTCATCGCCGCCAGCTCGGCAGGCACGGTGTTCGAATGGTACGACTTCTTCATCTACGGCACGCTCGCCGCGATCATCGGCAAGACCTTCTTCCCTTCGGGCAACGCCACGCTCGAGACCCTGCTCGTCTGGGCGGGTTTCGCCGTCGGCTTCGGCTTCCGTCCCTTGGGCGCGGTGCTGTTCGGCTTCCTCGGTGACCGGCTCGGCCGCAAGTACACCTTCCTCGTGACCGTGACCCTGATGGGCGTGGCCACCGCCGGCGTCGGTCTGATCCCCTCGGCGGCGAGCATCGGCATTGCCGCGCCGATCATCATCATCTTCCTGCGCGTGCTCCAGGGCCTAGCGCTTGGCGGCGAATACGGCGGCGCGGCGATCTACGTCGCCGAACATTCGCCGCCCGAGCGGCGCGGCTATTTCACCAGCTATATCCAGGCCT
Source organism: Novosphingobium anseongense (assembly GCF_037482895.1). Lineage (NCBI taxonomy): Bacteria > Pseudomonadati > Pseudomonadota > Alphaproteobacteria > Sphingomonadales > Sphingomonadaceae > Novosphingobium > Novosphingobium anseongense. The sequence continues at coordinate 1,003,818 of NZ_JBBHJZ010000001.1, forward strand.
CGGTCGTCGGCGGCTTCGTGCTCAGCCTGATCGTCGTGCTCGGCTGCAAGGCGCTGATGAGCGCTGAAACCTGGGCGGAATGGGGCTGGCGCCTGCCGTTCCTGCTGTCGATCGCGCTGCTCGCGATTTCGCTGTGGATGCGCATGAAGCTGTCCGAAAGCCCGGTGTTCAAGGCGATGCAGGAGCAGGGCGAGCTCGCCGGCAATCCCTTCGTCGAGAGCTTCACCTATCCGGGCAACAAGAAGCGCATCTTCATCGCGCTGTTCGGCATCGCCGCGGGCCTGACCGTGATCTGGTACACCGCGATGTTCTCCGCACTGAGCTTCCTCAAGGGTCCGATGCGCGTCGAGGAACTGACCGCCGAGATCATCATCGGCGCCGGCGCCGCGATCGGCATGGTGTTCTTCGTGATCTTCGGCAAACTGTCCGACCGGATCGGCCGCAAGAAACCGATCGTCATCGGCTATCTGCTGACCCTGCTGGCGCTGTTCCCCGCCTATTGGATCATGGGCAACGCCGCCAACCCCAGCCTGGCCGCGGCGGCCGAGCGAAGCCCGGTCGTGATCCAGGGCCCCGACTGCCACTATGCACTGTTCGATGCCGAACAGAAGAGCGACTGCGGCAAGCTGCTGTCGGACCTGACCGGCCTCGGCGTCAGCTATGAGCGCGCCGACGCCGCCCAGCTTTCGGCGACGGTCGGCGGCACGCCGCTGGCGCTCGACAGCTACGCCTGGACCGACAAGACCGCGCGCAGCAAGCAGCTCCAGGCTTGGCTTGGCGGGGCCGGCTACGACTTCACAAAGGTCCAGCCCTCGGCCAGCCAGATCGCGACGATCCTTGCTGCGCTGCTGCTGCTGATGGCGCTTTCGGGCGCGACCTATGGCCCGGTCGCGGCGCTGCTCTCGGAAATGTTCCCGCCGCGCATCCGCTATTCGTCGATGTCGATCCCCTACCACATCGGCACCGGCTACTTCGGCGGCTTCCTGCCCCTGATCGCCACCTCGATCTCGGCGCTCGCCGGCAATGCCTATGCCGGGCTCTGGTACACCTGGGGTGTGGTCGCGGTGGCTTTCGTGGTGGCGCTCTGGGGCCTGCCGAGCGGTCCTCCGCGTGATTTTGGTGACGATGTCCCTGCCTGAACTGCCGCCGGCGGCGCTCCGCCTCGACGTCGATCGTGATGCGCTCGCCGCCAACTGGCGGACGCTGGATGCGCTGTCCGGCCAGGCCGCGGCGGGCGCTGCGGTCAAGGCCAACGCCTATGGCCTCGGCGTGCCCGTGGTCGTACCCGTGCTGCGCGATGCCGGCTGCCGCAGCTTCTTCGTCGCGCACTGGCGCGAGGTGGCGGCAGTGGCCGAACATGTCCCCGCCAGCGCGATCTCGGTGCTGCACGGCCCGCTGACCGCCGCCGACGCAGCCTATGCCAAAGCGCTTGGCGTCAAGCCGGTGATCAATTCGGTCCCACAGGCACGCCTTTGGCTCGACGCCGGCGGCGGGCGCTGCCACCTGATGGTCGATACCGGCATGAACCGGCTGGGCCTGCCGATGGCCGAACTCGGCGACGATACCATCGCCCGGCTCGAGATCGACGTGCTGCTCTCGCATTTGGCCTCGGCGGACGAGGACGTTGCGCTCAACGAAGTGCAGCGCGGTCGCTGGGAAGAAGCGCGGCGCGCCGTGGCCCATCGCCGCGCCAGCCTTGCCAACAGCGCCGGCATCGCCCTGGGCGCGGCCTATCACGGAGACCTGACGCGCCCCGGCCTGGCGCTCTACGGCGGCATTCCCCGCGCCGAGTTGTCGGACCGGCTGGCGCAGGTCGCGCGGCCGATGGCGGCGATCTTGCAGGTGCGCGAGGTCGCGGCCGGGGATACGCTCGGCTACAACGCCACCTTCACCGCACCGGCACCGATGCGCGTGGGCACGATCGCACTCGGTTACGCCGACGGTTACCTGCGCTGCTGGTCGGGCAAGGGCATCATGCTGTCGCAGGGCCGGCGCCTGCCGGTTCTCGGCCGAGTCTCCATGGACATGACGATCATCGACCTGTCCGCCGCGCCGGATCTGCGCGAGGGCGACTGGGTCGAGGCCGAATACGAGCCCGTTGCCGCAGCGGCACAGAGCGGGCTCTCGCAGTACGAGCTGTTCACCCTGCTGGGCGCGCGTTTCGGCCGCTAAACTTTTCTCGTTTCTGAACTTTGCTGCGCAGCAAGACATGTTGCATTGCCGTTGCTGCAAATGCTAACATGGCTAACGAACTATAAGCGGGATCAGGCAATGGCTGAAGCGGCAGAGAAGTCCGGCGATACCGTAATCATCAAGAAATATGCGAACCGGCGTCTCTACAACACCCGTTCGTCGAGCTACATCACGCTCGACCATCTGGCCAAGATGACCCGCGAAAACGTCGACTACAAGGTGCTCGACGCCAAGACCGGCACCGACATCACGCATCAGATCCTGACCCAGATCATCATGGAAGAGGAAAGCTCGGGCGAACAGATGCTGCCCGTCAGCTTCCTGCGCCAGCTGATCTCGATGTACGGCAATTCGATGCAGTCGCTGATTCCGCACTATCTCGAAGCCTCGATGGAAAACTTCCGCGCCAACCAGACGAAGCTCCACAAGGCTTTCGAGGACAGCCTCGGCAACAACCCGCTCGCGCGGCTCGCCGAGCAGAACATGGCGATGTTCAAGGCAGCTGCGGCCGCCTTCATGCCCGGCGCGGAAAAGGGCGACCAACCCGCACCGCCGCCTGCGCCGCCCGCCACCAACGACGAACTCGCCGCGCTGCGCGAGCAGATGGCCGAGATCCAGAAGAAGCTCGACGGTCTGGGGCGGTAAGCCCTTCCATCATAATCTCGGCCTCTGCCCGTCATACCCGCGAAAGCGGGGACGGCTGGTGGTTTACTCGGAGATGGCAGTGCTGAACGGCTAGCGGTCCCCGCTTTCGCGGGGATGACGGTCTGGTATGGTGCCTTGCCACCGATCCCGCTAACAGGCGCGCATGAATCAGCCCGCCAAGATCAAGCACGCGCTCACCACCACCCGCGAGGGCGATTTCGCCCAGTGGTACCAGGAAGTCATCGCCGAGGCCGAAATGGCCGAGGAGAGCGGCGTCCGCGGTTGCATGGTCATCAAGCCGTGGGGCTACGGCATCTGGGAACGCATCCAGAAGCTGATGGACGAGCAGATCAAGGCCGCCGGGGTCGAGAACTGCTATTTCCCGCTGTTCATTCCCCTGAGCTACTTCGCCAAGGAGGCCGAGCACGTCGAGGGCTTCGCCAAGGAAATGGCGGTCGTCACGCATCACCGCCTGATCGGTGACGGCAAGGGCGGGCTCGTGCCCGATCCCGAAGCCAAGCTCGAAGAACCGCTGATCGTCCGCCCGACCTCGGAGACGGTGATCGGCGCGGCCATGGCGCGCTGGGTGCAGTCGTGGCGCGACCTGCCGCTGCTGACCAACCAGTGGGCCAACGTCGTGCGCTGGGAAATGCGCACGCGCATGTTCCTGCGCACGAGCGAATTCCTCTGGCAGGAGGGCCACACCGCCCACGCGAACCGCGACGACGCGATGGAAGAGACGCTGCGCGCGCTCGAGATGTACCGCGCCTTCGCCGAAGGCCCGCTGGCCATGCCCGTGATCGCCGGCGAGAAGCCCGAGAACGAGCGCTTCCCCGGCGCCGTCGCGACCTATTCGATCGAAGCCATGATGCAGGACGGCAAGGCGCTCCAGGCGGGCACTTCGCACTACCTCGGCACGGGCTTCGCTTCGGCCGCCGGCATCCAGTACCAGAACAAGGAAGGCCAGCAGGCGCTGTGCCACACGACGTCGTGGGGCGTCTCGACGCGCATGATCGGCGGCGTCATCATGACCCACGGCGACGACGACGGCCTGCGCGTACCGCCGCAGATCGCGCCGCAGCAGATCGTCATCCTGCCGATGCTGCGCGACACCGACGAGGACGAGGCGCTGCTCGCCTATTGCGAGGAGCTGCGCAAGGCGCTGGTCAAGCAGTCGGCGCTCGGCGAGCCCGTCCGCGTGCTGCTCGACAAGCGTCCGGGCAAGGCCACGCAGAAGCGCTGGGCCTGGGTCAAGAAGGGCGTGCCGCTGATCCTCGAGATCGGCGGGCGCGACGCCGCCGGCGGCCAGGTCTCGGTGCTGCGCCGCGACCGGCTGTGGCGCGAGGACGCCAAGCCCAACTTCGTCGGCCAGGACAAGGACGCGTTCCTCGGCCAGGCTACGGCCGAGCTCGAGGACATCCAGCGCTCGCTCCACGCCGAAGCCACGGTGCGGCGCGACGCACAGATCGTGCGCGGGGTCGACAGTCTCGATGCCTTGGCCAAGGTCTATGCCGACGATCAGAAGTTCCCCGGCTGGGTCGAACTCGGCTGGTCGCGCCCGACCGGCGCCGCGCTCGACGCGGTGGTGGCCAAGCTCAAGGCGCTCAAGCTGACGATCCGCAACACGCCGATGAACGCGGCCAAGCCCACCGGCACATGCCCGTTCACCGGCGAGCCCGCGGTCGAGACGATCTACGTCGCGCGAGCTTATTGATCGCTCCTAGATTCTCCCCCTTAGGGGGAGGGGGACCGCCGCTGTAGGCGGTGGTGGAGGGCTGTCCCCGCCAGCGGTTACACCCCTCCGTCAGTCGCTACGCGACTGCCACCTCCCCTTGCAGGGGAGGAACGATGAACGATCCGATCACTTGTTCTTCGCCATCGACGCGCGATAGGCGTCGAGGCTGATCGGCCGCTCCAGGAAGCCCTGGACCAGGTCCGCCGCCGGCCTGGTGCCGCCGGGCTCGAGCACCATCTTGCGATAGCGCTGTGCCGTCGCCGCATCGCGCAGGCCCTTGGCATGGAACCGCGTGAACATGTCGTCGGCGATCACCTTGGACCAGCGATAGGTATAGTAGAACGCCGAATAGCCGTTGAGATGGCCGAAGGCGTCCTGCATCTGGTACCAGTCGGGGAAGGGATTGAGGTCGTAAGCCGCGTCCAGTTCGCGCGTGCGCGCGCCGACATCGGCCGGGGCCGCACCCTGATGCAACCGCAGCGAGATGTTCGACAGGCCGAGCTGGCGCAGATCGCCCATGCCCTGGTCGAAATAGCGCGCCTTGTTCATCTTCTCGACCAGCGCCTGCGGGATCGTCTCGCCCTTGGCATTGACCGCGAAGCCCTTGAGCGTGTCGTAGTCGTAGACCCATTCCTCGAGCATCTGCGAGGGCGCCTCGACGAAGTCCCATTCTGTCGCAACGCCGCTCTGGCCCGCCCAGCGCGCGGTCTGGCCGCCGAAGATGTGATGGATCAGGTGGCCGAACTCGTGGAGAAAGGTCTCGACGTCGCGGTGCTCCATCAAGCCGGTGCTGTGATCGCCCGCAGGCATGTTCATCACCAGCGCCGCGACGGGTACGGTTCGCCCGGCCAGACCATTGCGCAGCGGCACGGCGTTGGCGTGGTTGTACTTGCCCGGATGCGGGTGGCTGTCGAAATAGAAGCGGCCGATGACCTTGCCCCCATTCGCCGGGCTCTCGAGCATTTCGTAGGGTTCGACCTGCGGATCCCAGACCGCGGTCTTCCACGGCCGGATCTGAACGCCGAACAGGTCCTGCGTCAGCTTGAGGATGCCATCGCGGACGTTGTCATAGGCGAAATACTGGCGCGCTTCCTGTCGGTCATAGGCATAGTCTCGCTTCTGCACCTGCTGGGCGAGGATCGAATTGTCCCAGAACGCGAAGGTCTTCGCGCCCGGATGCTCGCCCTGATGGAACGCCAGCTTGCGCGCATAGTCGCGCTCGCCCGCGGGCCGCGCCGCGGTGTTCATCTCGGTCAGCAGGGTCTCGATCTTCGCCGGGGTATCGAGCATCTTGTTCTCGACCGCGAGCGTCGCATAGTCCTTGCGGCCCAGCAGCGTCGCCAGTTCCTGGCGGGTATTGAGCAGATCCCTGAGGACGGCATCGTTCGCCGGATAGGCCCGCGTGCCATAGGCGCGCGCCAGGCGTTCACGCAACGCGGCGCTCTTCGCATAGGTCATCACCGGCGTGTAGTCGGGCGTATCGGTCGAAATCACGACCTTGCCGTCGGCGCCGGGCTTGTGCCGCGCGATGTAGTCTGCGGGCAGGCCGTCAAGCTCCGCCGGATCGGCGGTCACGGTCTTGCGGCCGTCGGCGATGTTCTTGTCGAACTGGGTGCCGAGCGTGGCGATCCGGTCCTGCAGCGCCTGGGCCTTGGCGCGCTGGGCATCGGGCAGGCCGACGCCGGCGCGTTCGAAATCGCCGAGCGTGCGCTTGAGGTAATATTGCGTGGCGGCATCGACACCGGCCGCGGGGATCGCCTTGAGCCGTTCGTAGATCGGCCGCGACAGAGACAGCTTGCTCGCTTCGGAAGCCAGCCGCACTTCGCAGGCACCGCCCGCGGCGCGGCGCGCGTCATCGGCCATGACTTCGCGGTAGAGCGTGAATTCGCCGCCGGCCGAGGCGAGAATGTTGCCGATGTCGTCGAAGCGGCGCAGCGTGCCGTCGACCGTCGCCGCGCCCTTTTCGGCGGCGAGTTCGGCCTGGCGGCGCTGGAGTTCGGCGATCGTGTCGTCGCAGCGCTTGGTGATCGCGGCAGCATCGGCTGGCGTGGCAAAGATGTCGGCGCCGAGGAAGGCATCGACGTTCGCGGCCGGTGCCGCGGCTTGCGCGGTTCCGGCCAAGGCCGTTGCCGCCAGCAGGCCGGCGGTGACGAGGGTTTTCATAAAGGCTTGCCTCCAGGGACTTTTGTTCTGGCAACTGCTTACGGAGATGTCAGCAGGCGTGCAATCGACGCTCGTCGATCCCAGCAAGCGTTCGTCGATCGCATCTTGCCCATTCCCGCATTGCCCCATTCTTGCGTTGTCCCATTCTTGCGTTGTCATTGCCGCGCGAAATCGCCACATCCGCGCGATGCCCGCAAAACCCAAGCAACAGCCTGGCCTTCCCAGCCGCCAGCAGATCCTCGATTTCATCGCCCAGTCCGAAGAACCGGCGGGCAAGCGCGAGATCGGGCGCTATTTCGGACTCAAGGGGCAGGAGAAGATTCAGCTCAAGGCGCTGCTCAAGGACATGGCCGAAGAGGGCCTGATCGACGGCAAGCGCACCGCCTTCCACCGCCTGGGCGGGCTGCCGCGCGTCACCGTGCTGCGCGTGGTCGATACCGAGGACGGCCAGCCGATCGCGATCCCCGATAGCTGGCAGCCCGACGATGCCACCCCGCCGCCGCGGCTGCGCGTGATCGAACCCAAGGGCAAGCTGCGCGCCCACGGCCCGGCGCTGCGCAAGGGCGATCGCGTGCTCGCGCGCACCGAGGAGGTCGGTAACGGCTGGCTCGCCCATCCGATGAAGAAGCTGCCCGCGTCCGAGGAACAGGTGCTCGGCGTCGTCGAGTTCGACGGCGCGGGCAAGCCCTGGCTGGCGCCGGTGGACAAGCGCGTGCGCAACGCCGTGCAGATATCCGACATCGGTGGCGCCGAGGCGGGGCAACTGGTGCTCGCCGAGCCCGCCGGCCGCTCTCCGCGCGCCGGGGTAAAGGTCACGGAAGTGCTCGGCGATCCGCTGGCGCCTCGCTCGTTCAGCCTTATTGCCATCCACAAGCACGGCATTCCCAACGTCTTCACCGACGAGGTTCTCGCCGAAGCCCAGGAGGCGTCGAAGCTGCCGCTGTCGCAAGAGCGGCGCGAGGATCTGCGCCATCTGCCGATCGTCGCGATCGACCCTAGCGACGCGCGCGACCACGACGACGCGATCTGGGCCGAACCCGACGGCAAGGGCGGGTTCAACGCGCTCGTCGCGATCGCCGACGTCTCGTTCTACGTCCGCCCCGGCGGCAAGCTCGACGCCGAGGCGCGCAAGCGCGGCAACTCGTGCTACTTCCCCGACCGCGTCGTGCCGATGCTGCCCGAAGTGCTCTCGGCCGACGTCTGCTCCTTGCGCGCGGGCGAGGATCGCGCCGCCATGGCCTGCCACCTGTCGATCGACGCCGAGGGCAAGATCAAGGACTGGCGCTTCACCCGCGCGATCGTGCGCATCGCCGAGGTCATCGCCTACGAGGAGGCCCAGCGCCGCATCGACGAGAACGAGGCCGGCGAGAACCTCAAGAATCTATGGGCCGCCTGGGGTGCCCTGACCAAGGCGCGCAAGGAGCGCGATCCGCTGGCGCTCGACATGCCCGAACGCCGCGTCATGCTCGACGAGAACGGGCGCATCGCCGAGATCCGCCTGCGCGAGGCGCTCGACGCGCACCGTGTGGTCGAGGACTTCATGATCGCCGCCAACGTCGCCGCGGCCAAGGCGCTCGAGAGCAAGGTCGCGCCGGTCGTCTATCGCCTGCACGAGCCGCCGACGCGCGAGAAGCTGGTCGCGCTCAAGGACTATCTGTCGACTTTCGACAAGAAGCTCGCGCTGGGCCAGGTCATCACGCCGAGCCTGTTCAACCGCCTGCTCAAGGACGTCGCCGACGAGGCCGAGAAGGCGCTGATCATGGAAGCCGTGCTGCGCAGCCAGACCCAGGCCTATTACGGTCCCAAGAACCTCGGCCACTTCGGCCTGTCGCTGGGGTCCTACGCACACTTCACGTCGCCGATCCGCCGCTATGCCGACCTTCTGGTCCACCGCGCGCTGGTCGACGCCTTCGCGCTCGAGCAGCCGGCGCCCCCCAAGAGTTCTTCAGGGGGCTCCATTCCCGACACCTCGGGCCTGTCCGACCGTGACCGCTCGGACCTCGTCCGCGTCTCCGAAGCGATCAGCGCCGCCGAGCGCCGCGCGATGGAGGCCGAGCGCGAGACGATCGACCGCTATGTCGCGGCGTGGCTCTCGGCGCGCGTCGGAGAGGTCTTCGAGACGCGCATCACCGGCGTACAGAAGTTCGGCTTCTTCGCCACGATCCTCGGCCTCGGCGGCGACGGGCTCGTCCCGGTCTCGACCCTGGGCGACGAGCGTTTCTTCTACGACGAGAAGGCGCAGGTGCTCGTCGGCGAGCAGAGCCGCACGACCTATGCCATGGGCCTGCGCCTGCGACTGCGGCTGGCCGAAGCCAATCCGCTGACCGGCGCGCTCAAGTTCGAACTCGAGGAAGGCGGCTCGGCCCCGATCGAGCCGCGTGGCCGGCGTTCGGCGCCAGCGCCCAAGCGCAAGGGCGGCTTCATCGTCGGCCCGCGCGGACGCCCGGGGAACATCCGGCACCAGGGACGCAAGCGGAAATAGCGGTGGGGTAGCCGAAAGCCTCAGCTCACCCGATCAATGTCCTCGGCGCTCAGCGAGCCCGGGATGACGAACATCGGGCAGGGCAGGTGCGAGAGGTGGCTGGTAAAGTGCTGGACCAGCGGCCCCGGACCACCGTCCTTGGCGGCGCCGAGCACCAGCGCCGAAACCTCGGGATGCTCGGCCAGATAGTCGCGGACGACCTTCTCGGCTTCACCCTGGATCACGGCGATCACCGGCATGCGTCCGCTTTCCGACAGCAGGCTTCCGGCGGCCGACGTGGCCAGTGCCTCGGCGCGCGATCGCGCTTCTTCCTCGATCGTCGCCTGGACGCCGGCGAAGGCGTTGAACGGTTGCGGTGCGACCACGGCGACCAGATGCACGGTACCGTCGGTCTTCGCCGCGCGGCGCGACGCAAAGCGCAGCGCGCTTAGCGCTTCCTCGCTCTCATCGATCACCACCAGATAGACGCGCATTCTAATAGCCCCCGCGGGTTCTCGATATCCGCCATAGCGACGATCTGTGCAAGGACCTTGCCCTGTCCTGGCATTTTGGCCAAGGACAGGACGAAGCATCGCCGAGGACCTCCCCACATGCCGATCGAGATCAAGATGCCCGCGTTGTCGCCGACGATGGAAGTCGGCAAGCTGGCCAAGTGGCTGGTCAAGGAGGGCGACACGGTCCAATCGGGCGACATCCTCGCCGAAATCGAAACCGACAAGGCGACGATGGAATTCGAAGCCGTCGACGAAGGCACGATCGCCTCGATCGCCGTGGCCGAAGGCACCGACGGGGTGAAGGTCGGCACGGTCATCGCCACCCTGACGGGCGAGGACGAGGGCGCTGCGCCCGCCGCCGAAAAGAAGTCAGAAGCGGCACAGCCCAAGGCCGCTACCGAAGAACCCAAGGCTACGGCCGAGCCGGAAAAAGCGCCCGAAGCGCCCAAGGCCGAAGCCAAGCCCGCATCCACCGCATCGCAGACCCAGGAGGGACGTATCCTCGCATCGCCACTCGCCAAGCGCCTCGCCGCCGAAAAGGGCGTAGACCTTTCCGGCCTGACCGGTAGCGGCCCGCACGGCCGCATCGTCAAGGCCGACATCGAAGGCGCCAAGGCCGGCACCGTCCAGGTTTCAGCTGGCAAGCCCGCGAACGATCAGGCCGCTGCGCCCGCCTCGAGCGCGGCGCCTGCCGCAGCGCAGGCTCCGGCCGCTGCCGCCAAGCCCGCCTCGGTCGACATGGCGCCCGAAACGCGCAAGCTGCTCGACGACCGCATCCCGCACACGGTCGAGAAGCTCTCGGGCATGCGCAAGACGATCGCCAAGCGCCTGACCGAATCGATGCAGCAGGCGCCGCACATCTATCTCACCGTCGACATCCAGCTCGACAAGCTGCTCGCGCTGCGCGCCGAACTCAACGACGCGCTCAAGAGTCAGAACGTCAAGCTCTCGGTCAACGACATGCTGATCAAGGCGCTGGGCAAGGCGCTCGTGGTCGTGCCCGAGTGCAACGTGACCTTCGCCGGCAACGAGCTGATCCGCTACAGCCGCGCCGACGTCTCGGTCGCCGTGTCGATCCCGGGCGGGCTGATCACCCCGATCGTCCAGGACGCCGACGGCCGCAGCCTCTCCTCGATCGCCACGGCGACCAAGGACCTGGCCGAGCGCGCGAAGTCGGGCAAGCTGCTGCCCAGCGAGTACCAGGGCGGCACCGCCTCGATCTCGAACATGGGCATGATGGGGATCAAGCAGTTCACCGCGGTGATCAATCCGCCGCAGTCGACCATCCTGGCGATCGGCGCGGGCGAGCAGCGCCCCTATGTGATCGACGGCGCGCTCGGCGTGGCGACGGTTATGTCCGCCACGGGCTCGTTCGACCACCGCGCGGTCGACGGCGCCGACGGCGCGCGCCTGATGGCCTCCTTCAAGGAATTCGTCGAGAAGCCGCTGGGGATGCTGGCCTAAGTGGCCGCTGCTCCCCAGTCGCCCCCGACGGCAGATCCCGTCATCCGCGTCTCGGCCATGCCGGCCGACGCCAATGCCTACGGCGACATCTTCGGCGGCTGGCTGATGAGCCTTATGGACAGTGGCGCCGGGCTCATCGCCGCGCGATATTCGCACGGGCGCGCAGTGACCGTGGCGATGGACGGCATGCAGTTCCACGCCCCGGTCAAAGTGGGCGACGAAGTTTCGGTCTACGGCAAGCTGGCCAAGGTCGGCCGCACGTCGATGGCCATCCAGATCGAGGCCTGGCGGCGTGACCGTCACCAGGAAGAGAGCATCAAGGTGACCGAGGCGGTCTTCACCTTCGTCGCGATCGACGAAGCGGGGAAACCCCGGCAGGTCAAACAGGAGAAGTAGCAACGTGTCCGATCAATACGACGTCATCGTCCTCGGTTCCGGCCCCGGCGGCTATGTCGCCGCGATCCGCGCGGCGCAGCTCGGGCTCAAGACCGCGATCGTCGAGCGCGAGCTGCTCGGCGGCATCTGCCTCAACTGGGGCTGCATCCCGACCAAGGCGCTGCTGCGCTCGGCCGAGGTGTTCCACCAGATGAAGCACGCCAAGGACTATGGCCTGGCCGCCGAGAACATCAGCGCCGACCTCGAAGCGATCGTCAAGCGCTCGCGCGGGGTCGCGGCCCAGCTCAACAAGGGCGTGACCGGGCTGATGAAGAAGAACAAGATCGACGTGCACATGGGCACGGGCAAGATCACCGGAGCGGGCAAGCTCGCGGTCGAAGCCGACGGCAAGACCACCGAGCTGTCCGCCAAGCACATCATCGTCGCCACCGGCGCGCGCGCGCGCGAGCTGCCCAAGAAGACGGGCAAAGCCGACGGCAAGCGCATCTGGACCTATCGCCACGCGATGACCCCGCCCGAGAAGCCGACCAAGCTGCTCGTCGTCGGTTCGGGCGCGATCGGCATCGAATTCGCCTCGTTCTATAACGACATCGGCGTCGACGTGACCGTGATCGAGATGATGGACCGCGTGGTCCCCGTGGAAGACGCCGACGTTTCGGCCTTCCTCGACAAGGCGCTCAAGAAGCAGGGTATCAAGATCCTGACCTCGGCCAAGCTGGAAGACATCCAGCCGGGCGCCGACTCCGTCGCGGTCAAGATCAAGGACAAGGACGGCAAGGTCACCGACGAGACCTTCAGCCACGTCATCGCCGCGATCGGCATCGTCCCCAACATCGAGAACATCGGCCTCGAGGACGTGGGCGTCGAACCCGACGAGCGCTTCAACGTCAAGGTCGATCCCTACGGCCGCACCAACGTCAAGGGCATCTGGGCGATCGGCGACGTCACCGCCGGCCCGTGGCTGGCGCACAAGGCCAGCCACGAGGGCGTCACCGCCGCCGAGGCGATCGCGCAGGAGCTGGGCAACAAGGACGTCCACCCGCACGCGCTCGACCGCCGCAACATTCCGGGCTGCACCTACTGCCACCCGCAGATCGCCAGCGTCGGCCTGACCGAGGTCAAGGCCAAGGAAGCCGGCTACGAGCTCAAGGTCGGCACTTTCCCGTTCATCGGCAACGGCAAGGCGATCGCGCTCGGCGAGCAGGAGGGTTTCGTCAAGACGGTGTTCGACGCCAAGACCGGCGAACTGCTCGGCGCGCACATGATCGGCCACGAAGTCACCGAGCTGATCCAGGGCTATGTCGTCGGCAAGACGCTCGAGACCACCGAGGCCGAGCTGATCCAGACGGTGTTCCCGCACCCGACGCTCAGCGAAATGATGCACGAGTCGGTGCTCGCCGCCTACGGCCGCGTCATCCACATGTGAGACATGGTGCCCTCCCTCGTAGCGGGGGAGGGCGCCGGTCGTTCAGCCGATCCGGCACTGCCGCACGATATGCTCGAACACGGCGACGTGGAGCGGGCTGGTGAATTCGCAGCCGACGGCCTCGTCCTGCAGCCAGCGAATTTCGGCGTTCAGTATCTCCAGCCCGGGGATGCGGATGCGCAGCGGCGTGCCGCGCTTGGCGTCGGGCATGCAGGCAATCCGGAAGCCGGCCTGGGAAATGTCGTCGAGCTGGGCGCGGGTCCACGGTCGCGCGCCCTGGCGTACCTCGCAGGACAGACTCACTTCGGCCCGCTCCGCAAAAGCGCGCGTGCAGCCGAGATCGGACGATATGGACTCGTGTTTCACCGCTGGACTCCCTCCGTCCCCGATAGCCGCCGGAGGTTTCGAAGCGGTTAGCGACTAGAGCGCCGCGACGAGGCCGATCGTATCGTGATCGAGCATCGCCTGGCTCATCCGAGCGGTATTGGCGGTGTTGACCGTCTCGGGCTGATATTTCGATTCGGTCGTCATCCAGATGAAGTGGCCATAGACGAGGAACACGCCGTACTGGTGCATCGCCTCGTCGAAGCTCGGCGGGGTCACGCCGTTGGCGGCGAGCGCGTCGAGATAGTGCCGCACCAGCGCCCCCTCCCAGTTGCGCCGATCGGCAAGGTCGATCGAGGCGGAGATATGATACGACACCTCGAGCATCGCCGGCCCGGTGCTGGCGAGCGTATCGAGGAAGCCAGGCGTCCCGTCGGTATCGATGTAGAGGTTGCCCAGGTGGATGTCGCCGTGCAGCACGCAGTGCGGCAGGGTCTTGCTGAAGGCGACGACCTTGCGCCAGGCCTCGAGCATCCAGCCATGGTCCTTGAAGCGCTCGGCCACGGCGACGCCGCGCGGCAGGCCAAGGAACCGTGCCCAGTTCGCCGGCGAGGCCTTGTCGTCGAAGAAGCCCGCCATGACCTCGAAGAAATCGACGAGATCGGCCCACTTGCCGCCGGGCTTGATCGCCGCGCTCTCCCAGGTCTTGGCATGAAAGGCCGCCAGCAGGGCCAGCCGCTGCGCGACCTGCTCGTGGCTCTGCGGCCGGGTCGCGTGGCACCATTCGACACCCTTGGCGACGAGGTCCTCCATGATGATGATGCCCTGGCGCGCTTCGGGATCGAAGTCGGCGAAGAAGCAGCGCGGGTGGGGCAGGGGCACTTCGGGATAGATGTCGCGGTAGCCGCGCACCTCGCGCAGATGCATGTGATCGAGCTTGCGCGCGTGCTCCTCGAACCCGCCCTTGACGATGATGAGCTCGGGAATGCCGGCGGCGATCGCAGCCTCGTCGCGGGTAAGCCGCAGACGGATCTTCGAGCAAGTAGTGAAAATAGTGTCGACCACCTCGGCGCCGGTGATCGTAACTCCCGGCGTGCGCTGGCGTAGCGCCCGGGTCAACCATGCGGCGGTCACCCCCTCGACCGTGACGGGCAGGGGGAAGTAGCTGGCGGCGGACATAGCCTCTCCTCGGTTCCTTGTCGCGGACGATCCTATGGATTGGCGCGCCCGAGCGCCAAGACGATCCTTGGAACGAGCGGCTTGCGCGTTCTTGCTTGGGTGTCCCCAACCTGTCGAAGCGATTCAGGCCGACGAAACATTAGGAAGCGCAGGACGTTGCTCCGATCACTAATGACCGAAGGAGATGAATGATGCCTCGGACAACAAAGACGGTCGCAAGCTTTCTCGCGCTCGCACTGCTCGGCACCACGCCGGTTCTCGCGCAGGCCAGCTGGCAGAACAACCAATCGAGCTGGCAGAACCGCGGCGGAGGCTGGGATCGCGACGCTTTTTGGCGCGATGCCCCCAGCGACCTGCGCCAGCGCGTGGAATTCCTCCAGCAGCGCATCGATACGGGCGCGCGTGACGGCTCGTTGACCCGCAGCGAGGCGCGCGACCTCAACCGCCGGCTCGATCCCATCCGCCGTGACGCCCGTCGCAGCAACCTGAACGGCTCGCGGCGCGACGCGCTGCAGGCGCGAATGGACGACATCAGCCGTCAGATCCGTTGGCAGCGCCGCGACGGCGACGACCGCTACGGCAACCGCGACGGCTACAATGACGATCGCTTCCGCACCGATTATGATGCCTCGCGCTACTATCGCGACGACGCGCGCTATCAGGAACGTCGTCTGGGCAACAACGACGAGGTCTATCGCGGTTCGGACGGACGCTATTACTGCAAGCGCAGCGACGGCACGACCGGCCTGATCGTCGGCGCGATCGGCGGCGGCGTGCTCGGCAACGTCATCGATGGCGGTCGCAACCGCGTCGGTGGTACGCTGATCGGCGGTGCGCTGGGTGCCTTGCTGGGCCGCACCGTCGACCAGAACAGCGCCAACAGCGACGTTCGCTGCCGCTGAACTTTCTTCCGTGCTATTCGAAGGCCGGCATCCTCGCGGTGCCGGCCTTTTCGTTTCGTCGCATCGCTTCAGCAAATTCTGTTGACCATCTCCTCAGCTTCCCGTTCAATCTCCCTGCAACTGGGGAGGGGCGATATGGCTGACAGGCCATGGCTTGTGATCGATCGGATCCGCCGAGGGCGCAGTTCCAGCCCGCCGGCCGGCACCTCACGACGGGGGAGGTGAGGCAGAGCCGGGCCGATGCCACTGACCGCATCCCCTCATGACTAGAGCCTTGCGCCAGATCGCAATGGCACTGTTGCTGGGCCTGGCCACATTCGCCGCCGTTACCGCTTCTATTGCCAACATCGGTTCCCATTCGTTTCCTGTCGGCTTCTGGGTGGCGAACGGCATTCCGCTCGCCGTGCTCCTGCGGACCGCGCGCGCGCGCTGGCCGTTGCTGATCGCCGCGGCCGTGGCCGGTGATTTCCTGGCGGGCTTACTCTTCCGGCCTCACGGCCTGGGGCTGAACCTGTTCTCCTGCATCAGCAACGTCGGGCAGTACCTGCTGATCGCCGCGGTGCTGCGCGCGCGGTTCGGCTCCTACTTCGATCTGCTCCACGCGCGTCAGGTCCGCTGGCTGCTCATCCTCAGCATTCCCGCGACGGTGGTGAAGGGCGCGATCCAGGTCCTGGGCGGCGTGCTCATCGCCCGTCCTTCGGCCGTGCTCGAAATACCAGTCGTCTGGTTCCTGTCCTGCATGCTCGGTCTCTTCGTGCTCTCGCTGCCGCTGCTGGCAATTGCGAGTGCACCGGCGACCCGTCAGGCGCGGTTCGATGTCCTCGGCGTGATCGTGCTCGTGGGCGTGGTCGGACTCGGCTTCGCGATCTACGGCCCGCCGGCTTTCCCGGCGCTCTATCTGCTGATGCCACCGCTCATGCTTCTCGCCTGGCGCTATGGATTGCTTGGCGCGGGGATCGGCGCGCTGGTGAACAACGTGCTCGGATGTGTGCTGGTGGTCAGCACCAGCGGCATCGCCACGCGGCTGATGGCGGCCGGCTACGACGCCAGTGGCGTCGGCATTTATCTCGGATTGTTCTATAACGCCGCAATCCTCATCAGCCTGCCGGTCGCAGTCGCCCGCGCCCAGCAGAAGTCGACCGAGGCGGCGCTGGCAGCGGCGCTGACCGCCGCCGAGCGCCGCGCCGCGCAACTGGCCGACAGCGAGGCCGCGATCCGCCGGAGCCAGGCAACCCTCCAGCAGTCGGAACAGCGCTTCCGCACCATCTTCGAGCGCGCGCCGTTGGGGATCGCGCTGGTCGATCCCGAGACCAACCGCATCCTCGACATCAACCCCAAGTTCGAGGCCATCGCGGGCTGGACGCGCGAGGCCGTGCTCGATCAGTCCTGGCCCGACATCACCGACCCCACGCTCCTGCGCGAAGAGGCCGAGAAGGCTGCGCGCATCGCCAATGGCGGGGGGCCGAGCTTTCAGATCGAGAAGTGCTACACCCGCGCGGACGGCGAAGCCGTGTGGATCAATCTCGCGGTCACCCACATCACCATGCCGGGCAGCGACACAGGCCGCTTCCTCGTAATGATCGAGGACATCAACGAACGCAAGGCGCTGCAACAGCAGATCCATGCCGTGCAACGACTGGAAGCCGTGGGCCAGCTCACCGGGGGCATCGCGCACGATTTCAACAACCTGCTGACTGTGATGATCGGCAGCAGCGAGGCGCTGGCGGACGAACTCGAAGATCCCGAACAACGCGAACTGGCACGACTCATCCTCGACACGGCCGAGCGCGCCGGCGAACTGACCCGCGGTCTCCTCGCCTTCGCCCGCCGCCAGCCGCTCTCGCCGGGCGCTTTCGACGTCAACCGTCTGCTCGAGAACTGCGAGCCGCTGATCCGACGGACGCTCGGCGCCAATCTCGCGTTCTCGATCGACACGGCTCCGGGCGCCGGCACGATCTTCGCCGATCGCGCCCAGACCGAAGCCGCGGTCCTCAACCTCTGCCTCAATGCCCGCGACGCCATGCCCGACGGCGGACGCCTGACCGTGACGACCGGCCGGACCGTGCTCGACGACGAATTCGTCCGCACCCATTCGGGAGCGCCGACCGGCGATTTCGTCATCATCTGCGTGAAGGACACCGGTACGGGGATCCCGCCCGAGGTGCTCGATCGCATCTTCGAGCCGTTCTTCACCACCAAGGAAGCGGGCCGCGGCACCGGCCTGGGGCTGAGTATGGTCTATGGCTTCGTCCAGCAGTCGCACGGCTATATCGACGTGGAGACGCGCGAAGGCGAGGGTACCACCTTCTCGCTCTACCTGCCGGTCGCGCATACCCGGGCGTCCGCCGAGGATGCGGCCGCGCCCGATGCGATCCGCGGCGGCACCGAGACGGTGCTCGTGGTCGAGGACGACGGCATCGTCCGTCGCCACGTGTGCAACCAGCTTCGCGGGCTCGGCTACGATGTCATCGAGGCCGAGGACGGCGCCGACGCGCTCGCCGTGCTCGAGCGCCAGCCGGCGATCTCGCTGCTGTTCACGGACGTCATGATGCCGGGGGGGATCAGCGGGATCGAACTGGCCGACAGTGCGCGGACTCTTCTGCCGCAGCTGAGCGTGCTGTTTTCCTCGGGCTATTCGGACGAAGTGCTCAGCGAATCCGGCCATGCGATCGACCGCACCACGCTTCTGCCCAAGCCTTATTCGCGGCGAGATCTGGCCGAAAAGATCCGCGAAGCCATCGACAAGGCCGTCTGATTTTCGGTCACCCCGTCCTGCCGGCGGGAAATTGGCAAGCCCGCTCGATTGTGGCACAAACCGATTCATGAACCTGGTGGTAACCATGACACCCGAGGCCTTGCCCGAAGCGACCAGCATCAGCCTGAGCCTGCCCGAGACCATGTCCTTCGAGGAGTGGGAAGCGGTCGGCGCCGAACTCGCCAACCGCGCCAAGAAGCTCAACTGGTGGATCGGCGACTGGTGGGCCGCCGGGCATCATCGCTACGGCGACCGTGCGCGGCTCGCGGCGCGCGGGCTGTTCGGCAAGGAGTTCAAGACGCTCGCCAACATTGCCAGCGTCTGCCGCGCTTTCGAGCCCGATCGCCGGCGCGAGCAACTCAGCTGGTCGCACCATGCCGAGGCGGCGGCACTTTCGCCCAACGCCGCCGACATGCTGCTCGACCTGGCCGAGCGCGACAAGATGTCGAAGGCGCAGGTCCGCGCCGCGGTCACGACGATCCGCGGCGGCTCGGCGGCACGATCGGCGTCGGCCGAGCTCGCCGGTCTCTACCGCGCCTACAACCGCCTCTCGCCCGAACTGCGCATGGAGGCCGCGCGCGCCTTCGCCGCTTTCGCCGAGAGCGGCGACGAGATCGATCCCGATACGGGCCATGCGAGAGCCGAGCCGGAGCCCGAACCGATGGTCGATGCGGCGTTCGAGACCGCAGCCGAGCCGGCGCCCGAGTTCGCGCCACCGGCGGCGGCAGACGTGATCCTGGATCACGATGCCATCGCCGCACGCACCGTGCCCGAGGAACCGTCGGAAGATGCGCAAGCGCCGGACGAAGACGTGCTCGACCTGTCGCTCGATGCGGCCGACATGATCGTGATGCCGCTGGCCGAAACCGATTCCATCCCGCCGGCCGCCGATGACTGGGATGCCCCCGACGCGTTCGCCCCCCCGGCCAGTCCTTCCGGCGAAGCCCCGGCGGCAACGTCCCCCCTCGATTTCGCAGACAGCGGTTCGGTCCTCGATCTCGACGAACTCGCCGCCGACCCCGAAGCGCCGCGCGACCTGGTCCTCGAGGAAGAAACCGCATCGGCCGGCGCATCCGAGGCAGTGCTCGTGCTCGAAGGCACGGCCGAAGCGCCGCACGACGGCTACGACGCCTTCGCATCACCGGCGACGGTCGAAACCGCACCGCTCGCGGGAGTTTCGGAAGCCGTGCTCGATCTCGAAGCGCTTGGCGTGCCGCTGCCCGATCATGCGCCCGAGCCCGTGCTCGACCTGGCGAGACTCGACGCGGGCGACGGCGTACTCGATCTCGGCGGCATGACGCAGGACCGGCCCGAACCGGTGCTCGATCTCGGAGAGACCGCGAAGACCGACGAGGACGCGGAATTCTCGCCGCCCCGCTGATCGAGCGGGTCTGGCGGACAGGGTGGGATTCGAACCCACGGTGAGCTTCCACCCACGGCGGTTTTCAAGACCGCTGCCTTAAACCACTCGGCCACCTGTCCTTGCATTTCGGCGCATAGCCGGAATGCGGCAAAGCGCAAGCCACCCGGCGCGATGGCGCGACCGACCGTCGCATCGGATCGGCTTTCGACAGCTGATCGGCCTGCCCGGCATTCACAAGCCCCGGGGCCTGTGCAACAGTCGGCGGCGATGACCCTGCGCCGTTTGTATTCTATCGCCGCCTCGCTCGCGCTCGCCCTGTCCGCCGGCTCGCCGGCCGTCGCGCAGAACGCCGGCGATGCTGGCTTCCAGGCCTATCTGCAACTCCTGGCGGCGCGTGCCCGCGCCGAAGGCGTGAGCGAACCGACGATCGCGCGGATGACCGCGGGGCTGACCGTCAACCCGCGCGTCGTCCAACTCGACCGCGCGCAGCCGGGTGGACCACCATCGGCCCGGCCTTCGCCTTTCGCGCCCTATCGTCGCACCCATGTCGATGCGGGCCGGATCGGCGCGGGACGCGCAATGTTGCAGCAGGTCTCGGGCCTCCTGCCGCGGATCGAGGCGACCTATGGCGTACCCGGCAAGATGCTGCTGTCGATCTGGGGCCACGAGACGCATTACGGCTCCTATACCGGCGATTTCGATCTGGCGCGTTCGCTGGCGACGCTCGCCTACGAAGGTCGCCGCCGCGATCTCTTCGCCGGCGAATTCATCGCCGTGCTCAAGATGGCCGACCGCGGCGTTCCGCGTGATCGGCTCAAGGGCTCCTGGGCCGGCGCCTTCGGGAACCCGCAGTTCCTGCCCAGCGTCTATCTGACCACCGCGGTCGACGGCGATGGCGACGGCCGTCCCGACATCTGGTCGAGCCGCGCCGATACCCTGGCCTCGATCGCCAACTATTTCCGCAAGGCCGGCTGGCGCACGGGCGAGCCCTGGGGCGTCAGCGCCGCGATCCCCGCGAGCTTCGACTGGACGCAGGTCAGCAATCGCCTCGTCTCGCCGACCTGCCCCGCAGTCTATGCGCGCCATTCGGCTTGGAAGACCGTCGCCGAATGGCGTCGGCTGGGGGTAACGCCGGTCGGCGCGATCGGCGACCAGACGCTCGCCGCGCTGTTCCAGCCCGACGGCCCCGGCACGCCCTCGTGGCTGTTAACCGGGAATTATAGGGTCATCCTCCAGTACAACTGCTCGAATTACTACGCTTTGTCGGTGGGGTTGCTAGCAGATGAGATCGCCCGTTAACCATGCGCTTCCGCTGGCCCTCGTCGCGGCGCTCGCCGGTGGCGTGGCCGCCTACGCCAAGCAGAGCCCCGCGCCGGTTCCGGTCAGCGGCCCCGCGGCAGACTATCCCGTCGTCGTCGGCGATCCGTTCCAGGTCGGCGGCGCGACCTTTACCCCCGAAGACCGCCTGAACTACGATGCGGTCGGCTATGCCGACGTGGGCGCCGCAGGCGGCACGGGCATCTCGGCCGCGCACAAGACGCTGCCGCTGCCCAGCTATATAGAAGTCACCTCGCTCGAGAGCGGCAAGACCATTCTCGTGCGCGCCGAACGTCGCGGACCGATGAACGACCGGCTGATCGAGCTCTCGCCCGGCGCCGCCGCGCAGCTCGGCCTCGCCGGCAGCGCGCGCCCCGCCGTGCGCGTGCGCCGCGTCAATCCGCCCGAACAGGAACGCGCGATGCTGCGTTCGGGCGGCCGCGCACCGGAGCGGATGGAGACTCCCAAGGGCCTGCTCGACGCACTGAACCGCAAGCTCGCCGCGGGCACGAACGCGCTTTCGCCCAAGCCGGCGGTGGCGCCGGCCAGCGCGACCCCGGCTCCAGCCGCAACGGCCACGCCGCGTTCGGCTCCGAGTGCCACGCCGCGTCCGCTCCCAAGCGCCGCGCCGAAGCCGAGCCCGACGCCGAAACCGAGCCCAACCCCCAAACCCACCGCGACGCCCGCGCCGGCGGCTCCGGCTCCCGCGCCGACGACAGCCGCCGCGCCGCGCCCGGCCGCGACAGGTTCGCAGATCGTCCAGGTCGCGGCCTTCTCCACGCAGGACCGCGCCAATGCCGCCGCTGCCAAGCTCGGCGGCCAGGTCAGCCCGGCCGGCCGTGTCTGGCGTGTCCGCCTCGGCCCCTTCGCAACGCGGGCACAAGCCGATGCCGCGCTGGCGAAGGCCAAGGGCGCGGGGTATAGCGATGCTCGAATCCAGCGCGCCGACTGATTGACTGCAATCGCGCCGCGCGGGAGATCGTGCACCGGAGCGTGATTGTTGCGAAGATCCCTGGCCATGTTGCTCGTTCCGGCGCTGATCGCGATGCCGGCGGCTGCGAGGATACCGACGCCGCCCGAAGAACTGGCCAATATTCCGGTCGCCCTGTTGGTCGACATGAATTCGGGTCGCACGCTCTACGCACGCCAGCAAGACCTGCGCTTCGTGCCCGCCTCGATGGCCAAGGTGATGACCGCCTATGTCGCCTTCGAGGAAATGGCCGCCAGTCGGCTCCCATCTGACCGCCAATTCGCCGTGAGCGATGCCACCGCGCGCCAGTGGAATGGCCGCGGTACATCGATGTATCTGAAAGGCGGAGATCAGATCACCGTCGATGCCTTGCTCCATGGCGTCGCCACGGCTTCGGCCAACGATGCTTCGGTGGTTCTTGCCGAAAGCCACGCGGGCGACGTGCCGCGCTGGTGCGCGCTGATGAATCGCGCTGCGCAGACGCTTGGCATGAGCGGTAGCCATTTCGCCACGCCAAACGGTTGGCCCGACAAGGGCGCGACCCATGTCACCGCACGCGATCTCGTCACGCTCGGCGAAGCGACGATCACGCGACATCCCGATCTATACCGCCGCTACTTCGGCCAGAAGCGGATGACCTGGAACGGAGTCGAACTCACAAGCCACGATCCTACCGTCGGGGTGGTCCGCGGCGCCGACGGCATCAAGACCGGGCACACCAACGAAGCCGGCTACAATTTCCTCGGCTCGGCCGAGCGCGATGGCCGCCGCCTGATCATGGTGGTCGCCGGCGCGAAGAGCGAAGCCGAGCGGGCGAAGGCCTCGCGCGCGCTGCTCGAATGGGGTTTTTCCGAATGGCACGATCGCCCGCTGTTCGCCAAGGGCGCATCCGTCGGCAAGGCCGTGGTCCAGGCCGGCGACGCGCGCGATGTCCCGCTGGTCACCTCGCGTGCGCTCGCAGCCACCCTGCAGAAAGGTGAGAGCGGGCCCATTTCGCTGACCGTCCACTACCGCGGTCCGCTCGTCGCGCCGATCGCCAAGGGTGTGCAGGTCGCCGAGCTCGAAATCCGCGCCGGTAACGCGCCGCCAAGCCGCCTGCCGCTCTACGCCGCTGTCTCGGTGGACAAGGCTGGGCCGCTTGACCGGCTGGTGAACGGTGTCATGGGACTGTTCTCATGATCGCAGGCAAATTCATCGCGCTCGAAGGCGGGGAAGGGGTGGGCAAGTCGACCCAGACCCGGCTGCTCGCTGATGCCTTGCGTGCACGCGGCATCGAAGTCGTCGTCACACGCGAGCCCGGTGGCACGCCGGGCGCCGAGATCATCCGCGGCCTGCTGCTCGGGCTCGACGGCGAGGGCTGGAACCCGCGCGCCGAGGCGTTGCTTTTCGCTGCCGCGCGCTCGGATCATGTCGAACGCCTGATCCGCCCGGCCTTGTCCCGCGGACAATGGGTCATCTGCGATCGTTTCCTGGATTCGAGCCGCGCCTATCAGGGCGGCGGCAGCGGTCTGTCCGATGAAGACATCGGCGAATTGCACCGGATCGGCAGTCAGGGACTGTTGCCGGACCTGACCCTGCTGCTCGAAGCACCGCCCGCGGTCGTCGAAGCCCGCCTGTCCGCGCGCGACACCGGCGGCAGCGACCGGATCGGCGGGCGCGAGCCCGCCTATCACGCGCGCGTCGCACAGGCCTTCGCCCAATTCGCCGAGAGCGAGCCCGCGCGCTTCGCCCGGATCGACGCCGCGGGCAGCGCCGATCAGGCCCATGCCGCGGTCCTGTCCGCACTGTCTCCTCTGTTGTCCGCCTTATGACACCACGGGACAGCGGGCTTTTGGGCCATGACGGCGCCTGGCGCGAATGGACAGCCGCGCTCGAATCCACGCGCATGCACCACGGCTGGATCCTCGCCGGACCCAAAGGTCTGGGGAAGGGCATGTTCGCTCGCGCGGCGGCGCGCGCGCTCGTTGCCGAGCCCGGAGTGCACCAGCCCGAGGGCGCGCATCCCGACATCCTGCTGCTCGATCCGCTGCCCGCAAACGACGACGAGGAGAAGAAGCGCGACGAGGGCAAGCCCTACCAGACCAAGCGCAACATCTCGGTCGACCAGATCCGCCGCATGCAGAGCCGGCTCGTCACGCGCCCGACCCTGGGCAGCCGCCGCGCGGTGATCATCGATCCGGCCGACGGGCTCGAGAAGGCCTCGGTCAACGCGCTGCTCAAGAGCCTCGAGGAGCCGCCGGCCGGCACCTATTTCCTGCTGGTGACGCATCAGCCGGGCCGTTTGCTGCCGACGGTGCGCTCGCGCTGCCGGATTCTGCGGTTTCCCGCACTCGACGCCGCCCAGGTCGACGCCGTGCTGCGCCGCGAGGAGCCTGCAGCCGACAGCGCCACGCGCGCCGCCGCGGTCGCCGCCGCCGCCGGCTCGCCAGGTGCGGCGCTGGCCTTCGTCGGGCGCGATCTCGGCCCGTTGCACGGGCTGATGCAGCGGATCATGCGCGAGGGCGATCCCGGTTTCACCTTGCGCGGCGCGCTTTCGGAAGCGATCGGCGCGCGGCCGGACCGCGATCGCGTGCTCGCCACGCTCGATCTGGCGCGCGCGACCCTGGCCGAAGACCTCGCCTCGGCGCCGCGCCCGCGCCAGCTCAAGCTGATCGCCGCGCACGAGGCGGTCACCCGGCTCGCGGGTCAGGCGCCGACCTACAATTTCGACCCAGGCCTGCTTATCATGGAGATTGGCGGGTTGCTGGCCTCGGCCGCCGTGCCTAGAGAGGCGGCAACCTGAAAACTTGAGAGATCGCACGCGCCCCATGGCCGAACCCTATTACCTGACGACCGCCATCAGCTATCCCAACGGCAAGCCGCACATCGGCCACGCCTACGAGGCGATCGCGGCCGACGTCATGGCCCGGTTCAAGCGTGCGCAGGGTTTCGATGTCCGTTTCCAGACCGGTACCGACGAGCACGGCCTCAAGATGGCGCAGAAGGCGCGCGACCTGGGCATTACCCCCAAGGCGCTGGCTGATGAAATGTCCCAGCATTTCATCGACATGTGCAATTGCCTCGCGGTGTCATACGATGTCTTCCTGCGCACCAGCGAAGACCGTCATCACAAGGCCAGCCAGGCACTGTGGCAGCGCATGGAAGCCAGCGGCGACCTCTATCTCGACCGCTACGAGGGCTGGTACTCGGTCCGCGACGAGGCCTATTACGACGAGAGCGAACTGACCGCAGGGGAAGGGGGCGAGAAGTTGTCTCCCCAAGGCACCCCGGTCGAGTGGACCGTCGAGGAATCCTGGTTCTTCCGTCTCTCGAAGTACGCCGACCGGCTGCTCGCGCTCTACGACGACAATCCTGCGTTCCTGCTGCCCGACAGCCGCCGCAACGAGGTCGCGCGCTTCGTCGAAGGCGGACTGCGCGATCTTTCGGTCTCGCGCACGAGCTTCGACTGGGGCGTCAAGGTGCCCGGCAGCGACGGCCACGTCATGTACGTCTGGGTCGACGCGCTGACCAACTATCTGACAGGCCTCGGTTTTCCCGATGACACCGCGGACATGGCCAAATGGTGGCCGGCCGACCTGCACCTGATCGGCAAGGACATCGTCCGCTTCCACGCGGTCTACTGGCCGGCCTTCCTGTGGAGCGCCGGGCTCGAGCTGCCCAGGCAGGTCTTCGGTCACGGCTTCCTGCTCAACCGCGGCCTGAAGGAATCGAAGTCGCTCGGCAACGTCACCGACCCGGTCGAACTGGCCGAGCGCTACGGTGTCGACACCTTGCGCTACTTCCTCCTGCGCGAGGTCGCCTTCGGCCAGGACGGCTCCTATTCGCCCGAGGCGATCGTCACGCGCGCCAATGCCGAGCTGGCCAACTCCTTCGGCAACCTGGCGCAACGCTCGCTGTCGATGATCTTCAAGAACCTCGACGGCCAGTTGCGCGCCGATTGCGAAGTTGCGCCTGCCGATCAGGCCCTTGCAGAGGCGGTGCAGGGCGGAATCACCGCGTTGCAGACCCATTTCGATGCGCTTGCGTTCAGCGATGGCCTGGAAGCCTGGATGAAGGCCGTTTTTGCCTGTAATCAGTACGTTGACGAGCAGGCGCCGTGGACTTTGCGCAAGACCGATCCCGCGCGCATGGCCGCCGTGCTGATGACGCTGTTCCGCTGCGTGCGCGACCTGGCCATCGCCGTGCGGCCCGTCGTGCCAGCCTCGGCGGACAAGTTGCTCGACCAGATAGGCGTCGCTGCGGACCGGCGCGACTTCGCGGCGCTGGCCAATTCCGCCTGGTTTGCCGATCTCGTCGCGAGCGGCTTCGTGGTCTCGCAACCGGTCGGCGTGTTCCCGCGGCTCGAACTGCCAGCCGAAGACGCCTGATGCTGATCGATTCGCACTGCCATCTCGAATACAAGGGCCTCGTCGAGGACCAGGCGGGCGTCATCGCGCGCGCCAGGGAGGCCGGAATCGGCGGTTTCCTCAACATCTCGACGCGCCAGCGCGAATGGGACCAGGTGATCGCCACGGCCGCGCGTGAGACCAATGTATGGGCCAGCGTCGGCATCCATCCGCACGAAGCCGACGCCCACGCCGATCTCGGCGCTACGGCGCTGCTCGAGGCCGCGGCGCATCCCAAGGTCGTCGCCATCGGCGAGACCGGGCTCGACTACTATTACGACCATTCGGACCGTGAAACCCAGCAGGGACTGTTCCGCACACACATCGGCGTCGCGCGCGAAACCGGGCTGCCGCTGATCGTGCACACGCGCGACGCCGAAGACGACACCGCGCGGATCCTGGCTGAGGAGATGGAGCAGGGGGCCTTTCCCGCGCTGATCCACTGCTTCACGGCCTCGGCCCATTTCGCGCAACTTGTGCTCGACCTCGGGCTCTACATCTCGCTTTCGGGCATCGTCACCTTCAAGAACGCCAAGGACCTCCAGGAGGTCGCCGCAAAACTTCCCGCCGGCAGGATCCTCGTCGAAACCGACGCGCCGTTCCTCGCGCCGATCCCGCATCGCGGCCAGACCTGCGAGCCGGCTTTCACGGCCGACACCGCGCGCTTCGTCGCCAAGTTGCGCGGCGAGGACCCCGCGGAACTGGCCGAAAACACGACGCGCAACTTCTTCGAACTGTTCTCCAAGGCGAAGTTGAGCGAGGTTGCGCCGTGAAGTTGCGCATGCTCGGCTGCGGGACTTCGACCGGCGTGCCGAGGGTCGGCGACGTGCCCGGAGGCGATTGGGGGCTCTGCGACCCGAACGAGCCCAAGAACCGCCGCACACGCGTTTCGATCGTCGTCGAGAGCAACGACGGCCGCCGGATTCTCATCGACACGTCACCCGATCTGCGGGCGCAACTTCTAGCCAACGGCATCGAGAAGCTCGACGCGGTGTTCTGGACGCACGACCATGCCGATCACGTCCACGGCATCGATGACCTGCGGCCGATGCGCTATGGCCGCGGTGGGCCGCTGCTCGGCTATGCCGCCGACGAAACCGTGCGGCGGCTGCGCCAGCGCTTCTCCTACGTCTTCGCCGGAGAGCACGGCTATCCGACGATCGTCGAGCTCGACAACCTCAGCCGCCTGCGCATGTGCGTCGGCTTTGGCGTCTCGTTCTGCCAGATGCCGCACGGGCCGGCGCAGTCGACCGCCTATCGCTTCGAGGCCGACGGCGCCTCGATCGGCTATGCCACCGATTTCAGCGCGGTCACCGCCGAGATGGTCGCGCTGTTCGATCGCTGCGACATCCTGGTGATCGACTGCCTGCGCCGCGAACCGCATCCGACGCACGCGCACCTGGGCATGGCGCTCGAACTGGCCGAGGCCGCGCGCGTGCGCCGCGCGGTTATGACGCATCTCGACAAGTCGATGGACTATGCCGAGCTGAGCCGCGAAGTGCCGCCGTATGTGGAGGTCGGCTACGACGGGCTGGAGCTCTCGGCATGACCGCGGGCCTGGTCGTGATGCTGCTCAGCGCCACGGCCGCCTTGTTCCTGGCCGTGCGCGGCTTGCAATCGCGTGGGCTTAGCTTCGAGAACAAGGCCGTGATGGCCGTGGTCTGGATCGCGATCATCACCGCGCTGGCTTTCATCCTCGGGCGTTTCGCGGCATGACCCCTGCGAGGGCGCCGTTTGTCCAGCCTCAATTTAACATAATATATATTATCATTCCAACATGACCCAGAACCCGCAAACTCCCCTCGACCGCCTGCTCGGCATCATGGCGCGGCTGCGCGATCCGGTGAAGGGCTGCGAGTGGGATCGCGCCCAGGACTTCGCCTCGATCGCGCCCTATACGATCGAGGAAGCCTACGAGGTCGCGGACGCAATCCAACGCCAGGACCTGCGCGCGTTGCGCGACGAACTCGGCGATCTGCTGCTCCAGGTCGTATTCCACGCGCGCATGGCCGAGGAAGCCGGACACTTTGCCTTTCAGGACGTGGCTGCGGCGATTGCCGGCAAGCTCGAAGCACGCCATCCACACATCTTCGGCGATGCCGCCGACGACGGCCAGACGCAGAAGCGCCGCTGGGAGGAATTGAAGGCCGCGGAACGCGCAGCCCAAGGTGCGACGAGCGCGCTCGATGGTGTTGCCATGGCACTGCCGGCGCTTATGCGAGCGGAGAAGCTTCAGAAACGAGCTGCGAGGGTCGGCTTCGACTGGCCCGATCCCGCCGGTCCGGCAGCCAAGGTCGTCGAGGAGATGTCCGAACTCGCCGAAGCCGATGAAAGTTCCCGCCAGCAGGAAGCTGGCGACCTTCTGTTTGCCGCGGTCAATCTCGTACGCGCCTATGGCATCCCGCCGGAGGATGCGCTGCGCGACGCCACTGACAAATTCGAGCGTCGGTTTCGCGCGATGGAAATGATTGCCAAGGCGCGCGGCGAGGATTTCGCCGAGATGAAACTCGATCGGCAGGAAGATCTATGGACCATCGTGAAGGCGCAAGAACGGCAAAAATAGAAATCGAACGACTCGAGCAGCAAATCACCACGCCCAATAGGCTTTAAAATCGCCCCAGAGGCACTCTGCAGCGCCAACAGACCTTAAACCGCACTCGCCCAGCCAAGCGCTCGTCACGGCGCCTCACAGGGCCCCTACAGGCGAGAGTACCGCCCCATCTCGCGTGGCGAAAGTCTCACCTTGACACGGATCGAGGGACCCTCCTCCGCCTCACCGGCGGAATCTTCGGCCAGAACCTCGCCATGAGCATGCAGCCAGGCGAGCCTCTGCCCTTCCCCGGCGGGAAGCACGAAGCTGTAAGTCTGGGCGTCGGACGTCAACAGGCGGCTGACGGTCTCGAGCAGGTCGTCGCAGCCCTCCCCGGTCAGCGCCGAGACCGGAACGATCGCTTCTTCGGACTCGTGAGCCATGATCTCCCGGAGCTCCTCGGCGCGATCTGGGGCGAGCAGGTCCCACTTGTTCCAGACCTCGACGATCGGCACGCGCAGCGCCTCGGGATCTTCCTGCTCTATCAGGCCAAGATCGGTCAGAACGGCGAGCACCTGATGCTTCTGCGCCTCGGTGTCAGGGTTGGCGATGTCGCGGACATGCAGGATCACGTCGGCGCCGGTCACTTCCTCGAGCGTCGCGCGGAACGCCGCGACGAGCTGGGTCGGGAGATCCGAGATGAAACCCACGGTGTCCGACAGAATGGCCTTGTCGAGACCGGGCAGCCGCACCGCGCGCATCGTCGGGTCAAGCGTGGCGAACAGCAGGTTTTCGGCCATCACCGAGGCGCCCGTCAGGCGGTTGAACAAGGTGGATTTACCGGCGTTGGTATAGCCGACCAGCGCGACCACGGGCCAGGGCGCCTTTTCGCGACGGTCGCGGTGAAGGCCGCGCGTGCGACGGACCTGGTCCAACTCGCGGCGCAACTTGCCCATGCGGTCGCGGATCATGCGGCGATCGGCCTCGATCTGCGTCTCGCCCGGCCCGCCAAGGAAGCCGAAACCGCCGCGCTGGCGCTCGAGGTGGGTCCACGAGCGCACGAGCCGACCGGCCTGGTAGTCGAGATGCGCGAGTTCGACTTGGAGCCGGCCTTCGGCGGTCGCTGCGCGCTCGCCGAAGATTTCGAGGATCAGCCCCGTGCGGTCGATGACCTTGCGCTTCAGCTTTTCCTCGAGGTTGCGCTGCTGGATCGCGGTCAGCGCGCCGTCGACGATGACCAGTTCGGCCTCGGACTGCGTACAGGCGATCGCGATGTTGCCGACCTGGCCTTCGCCGAACAGCGTGGCGGCACGCGCTTCGCGGATCGGGATGATGAAGGCGTCGACCACTTCGATACCGATCGCGGCGGCAAGGCCCTTGCCCTCTTCGAGCCGGGCCTCGGCATCCTGCGCCGGGCCCGAAACCCCGGTGCGCCCGCGGAATTGCGGGCAGACGACGACCGCCCGCGCGCCGCGGGTAACCTCGCCTTTCAGGTCCTCTTGTCCCATGGGTTTCTGCGAGGTCAGCCCTCGTCGTCCTCGTCGTTTTCACCGGTCAGATCGACCGGCGTGACCGGCTGGATCGTCGAGACCGCGTGCTTGTAAGCGAGCTGGACGTAGCCTTCGCGCTCAAGCAGCATGCAGAACAGGTCATAGGCGGCGACGCGGCCCTGGAGCATGACGCCGTTGACCAGGAACATGGTCACCTGCACGCCCGCATTGCGGATGCTCGACAGGAATACGTCCTGAAGCAGCCGCTGCTTCTTGCTGCCATCGGCACCCGCGCCGAACTGACGCGCGTCGATCGGCGTCGACGGCATGATCGTAGAGATCGCGTGCTTGTAAACGAGCTGCGACTGACCGTCGCGGCGAAGCAGGATCGAGAAGTTGTCGAACCAGGTGACGATGCCCTGGAGCTTGACGCCCTTGACCAGGAACATGGTGACCGGGGTCTTGTTCTTGCGCAGCAGGTTCAGGAACTGGTCCTGCAGGTTCTGCCCCTTACCGTTCCCGCTGGCGGGAACAACCGGCTGTTCCGACGCGGGCGGCGTCGGCTTAGGGCGCGCGGAAAGCGTACGTCCTGTCATCACTTTCTCCTTTTCTTGGCGGCCGCTTATGCGGTCCGCAATCTGGTCCGGCTTGCTGCCGGACCGTTACTGAGACGGAATTCGTAGACTTTTGCTGCGACTGCGTAAACGCCAAAGATTGCAGCCGCGCTACGCCCTCAGATCACGCGGTCATATCCTCGTCCTCGAACGCGCCTTCCCGCCGTTCGGCCATGCCGAGCAGCTTCAGTTTGCGATGCAGCGCAGAACGCTCCATGCCGATGAACGCGGCGGTCTTCGAGATGTTGCCTGAAAAACGCCGGATCTGGACCTTGAGATATTCGCGCTCGAAGGTCTCGCGCGCCTCGCGCAAGGGCACGCCCATCATCGCCGACATCAGCGAGTCGCTCTGCAGCCGCCCGCTGAGGATTTCCGGCGGCAACATGTTGGACTCGATCCGGTCGAGCTTGTCGCGGGGCGTCAGGATGATCGTGCGCTCGACCACATTGCGCAATTGCCGCACGTTTCCGGGCCATTCGTAGGCCTGGAGGGCGGTCATGGCCTCTGCGGTGATCTCAGGCGGCATCACACCCTGCTCGTTGGCGTAGCGCGCAAAAAAGTGGTTCACGAGGCCGGGGATGTCGTCGCGCCGCTCGGATAGCGCCGGAACCGTGACGGGAACGACGTTGAGCCGGTAGAACAGGTCTTCCCGGAAGCGCCTCTCGGCGATCTCGCGCTCGAGATTGCGCGAGGTCGAGGACACCACCCGCACGTCGACGCGAAGCTGCCGGTGGCCGCCCACCCGCACGAAGGCCTGCTCGGTCAAAACCCGCAGAATCCGGGCCTGTGTCGAGAGCGGCATGTCGGCCACCTCGTCGAGATAGAGTGTTCCGCCATCGGCCATTTCCAGCAATCCGGGGCGCACCAGACTGCCGTCGGTCTCCTCGCCGAACAGCTCCTGCTCGAAGCGTTCGGGCGTGATCCGCGCCGAATTGACGCTGACGAAGGCATTGCCGGCGCGCGGGCTCCAGGCGTGGAGCATGCGGGCTGCCACCTCCTTGCCGACGCCGGCCGGCCCGGTGATCAGCAGACGGCTGCCGGTGTTGGCGACGCGCTTGAGCGTGGCGCGCACCTGATTGATCGCCGACGAGTTGCCGGTGAACTCCTCGACGTTCGAGAAATCCTGGCGCAACCGCGCGTTTTCGCGCCGAAGCCGCTCAGTTTCCGTAGCCTTTCCAACGAGATGCAGCAGGCGCTCGGCCTCGAAGGGCTTTTCGATGAAATCGACCGCGCCGCGGCTGATCGCGGCCACGGCGGTATCGATGTTGCCGTGGCCCGAGAAGATGATCACCGGCAGATCAGGCTCGCGCACCTTGAGCGCGTCGAGCACTTCGAGCCCGTCCATGGCGCTGCCATGCAGCCAGACGTCGAGCAGCACCAGCGACGGACGCCGCTCGTCGACCGCGTCGAGCGCGGACTGGCTGTCGCCGGCGGTGCGGCAATCGTAGCCTTCATCGCTGAGCACGCCGGCGACGAGCTCGCGAATGTCGCGTTCGTCGTCGACGATCAGGATATCGAGCGCCATGATTCCTCCAAGTGCTTGTAAATATTCATTCTGCCGCCTCCGATCCGCGCCGCTGGGCCAGCGGATCGCAAGCAAATCTCATCGTCACGCGAGTGCCCCCACCCCCTTCGATCGCGGTGAAGCTCATGTCGCCGCCATGCTCTTCGACGATCTTGTTGACGATCGCGAGGCCGAGACCTGTCCCCTTCTCGCGCGTGGTCACATAGGGCTCGATGATCCGCTCGCGATCCTGTGGCAAGCCGATGCCGTTGTCCTCGATCGCCACGACGACTGTCTCGCGGACATTCGCCATGGTAACCGCGATCATGCCCCGGAAATCGGCGCTTTCGGCCTTGGCCTTGGCTTCGATCGCCTCGACGGCGTTCTTGAGGACATTGGTCATCGCCTGACCGAACTGGTGGCGATCGCAGGCGATGGTGGTGATCGCGTCTTCCGCCGAAAAGCGGAAATCGATGTCCGGCCGCGACACTTCCTGGAGGAACAGCGCCTGCCGCGCGAGGGCGACCGGATCCTCGGAGCGGAAAACCGGCTTGGGCAGCCGCGCGAAGGACGAAAACTCGTCGACCATCTTCCGCAGATCGCCGACTTGGCGGATGATCGTGGCGGTGAGTTCCTCGAACAGCGGCCGATCGGTCTCGATCTGCTTGCCATAGCGGCGATTGAGCCGCTCGGTGGCGAGCTGGATCGGCGTCAACGGGTTCTTGATCTCGTGGGCGATGCGCCGAGCGACGTCGGACCAAGCGGCCTGGCGCTGATCGAGCAACTGGCGGGTGATGTCCTCGAAAGTGACCACGGGGCCGCGCGCGTCGCGGCTGACCTTGACCGCGAGAGTCAGCAGGTCGCCGCCCTTGGCGTACTGGATGATACCGCTGGACAGCTCCGATTCCACGACGCTTGCGAGCTGCGGGGCGATTTCGGCCAGCGAAAGCCCCAGCGGGCCGGGCGCGGCACTTTCGAACAGCAGCTTCTGCGCCGTGCTGTTCATCAGCAGCACGTTCCCGGCCTCGTCGAGCGCGACGATACCCGCCGTGACCGATTCCAGCACGGCCTCCATGAAGGCGCGACGTTCCTGGAGCTGCTCGTTGGCCGACACGAGATCCTGCGTCTGCCGCTCGATCTGCGCGCTCATGCGGTTGAACGCGCGGTTGAGCAGGCCGATCTCGTCGGGACCGGTGCGCCCCTCGACGCGCAGCGCATAATTGCCCGCCCCCACGCGTCTGGCCGCGTCCACGAGTTCGTAGAGCGGCTTCACCTGGCGATCGGCGAAACGCAGCCCGAACCAGATCGAAAGCCCCACGAGCGCTAGCGATGCCCCGAACAGCGCGACGTTGAAGCGCAACTGGAGCACCCTCGCCCGGCTCGTCAGCACCTCGTAGGCGCGCACGATGTTCTGCGCGCGTTGTCCCTGGGTAAATGCCAACAAATCCGAGCTTCTGGCCGTGTAGAGATAGATCCCGGCGCGCCTGTCTATCGGTGTCACAGCCTCGATCTTGTTGGCGTTGGCGTTGATCACCATCGCTTCGCCGCCATCGATCCGACGCAGCACGTCGGGGCTGATGCGCGGACGCTGGTTGTTGCCTTCGGGATCGACGATCGCGGCGGTGCGCAGTTCGCCGTCAGCACCTTTCTGGACGATGGCGGACTCGTTGAGCTTCCGGTTGACCACCTGATACGAATAAAATTCCGCAAACGTGCGGCTGGCGGTGGATTCGGCGCTGAGGAAGACGCGCATATCCTCGGCCATGGCCACCGATTCGTAGCCGACATCGCGCTGCGTCTGCTCGTAATAGCCGCGTGCGAGCTTGTTGGCGTTTTCGAGCAAGCCGCGCGAATTGTCAGAAAACCAGAATTCGACGCCCGATTGGAACAGCCAGGAGGCAAAGACGACGACGAGAAGCGTCGGCACGGCGGCTATGAGCGAGAAAATGAAGACCAGACGCACGTGCATGCGCCCGGTACCGCCGATCGTCTCTGCGGCCCGTCTGAGGGCCATACGGCGGCCGATCAGCACCAGAATGGCCATGGCGGGCACCAAAGTGCCGATCAAAAGCGTCGCCGTCAGATCCGACGGCAGCAATTGCCCCTTTTTCGCCTGGGATTCCAAGGCGATCCAGGTCGTCACGGTCATGATGAGGAATGCGACGACCGAAACGACTTCCATCACCGCGAAGAAGTTCGCGCGGCGCGCTGCGACCTGGGCACGCCGCCACAGACGCTGCCAAGGCCGATTGCGCGAGGATGGTTCGGCGGTCATCGTTGCAACCTTACAACACTACTGTTGCCCCGCGGCAAGAGTGTTTTCCACCGATGGGGCGCAAACGCCGACCGGATCAGCCGCGCCGGGCGAATTCTTCGGGATCGAGGGCCAGTTCGCCGAGCCGCTTGCGCAAGGTGTTGCGATTGATGCCGAGTTGCTGCGCTGCGCGGACCTGATTGCCACCGGTTTCCCGCAGAATTTCCGCAAAAAGCGGGCGTTCGAAAGCGGCCAGCGCGGCGTCGTAGACGGTTCCTGACACCGGGCGTACTTCGGCGAGCCAACGACTGACCGCGGTGTCAATCGCATCGCCCTCGCCCGGCTCGGCTGGCGCGGGACGCATCTGATCGAGCAGCGGTTTGAGATTGGCGGCGTCGATCGTGTCCTCGCGCGCCAACAGCGCCAGGCGATATACGAAATTGCGCAGTTCCCGGACGTTTCCGCGCCACGACTGACGGCTGAGCAGATCGGCGGCGTCGCCCGACAGTTGGCGGCGGGGCAGCCCTTCGGTAGCAGCGGCCTTGAGGAAATGCCGCGCCAGGGCCGGAATGTCGTCGGTCCGTTCGCGCAGCGCGGGTAAGGTGATCGGGACGACGTTGAGCCGATAATAGAGATCCTCGCGAAACTGGCCTGCGGCGATCAGCGGTTCGAGATCCTTGTTGGTGGCCGCAACGATGCGGGCGTCGACCTTGACCTCCTCGCGGCCGCCGACGCGGCGTATCGAGCCTGACTGCAGCGCGCGCAGCAGCCGCGTCTGCGCCTGCATCGGCATATCGCCGATCTCGTCGAGAAACAGCGTGCCGCCCTCAGCTTGTTCGAACTTGCCGAGATGACGCGCCACGGCGCCGGTGAAAGCGCCCTTTTCGTGGCCGAAAAGCTCGGATTCGATGAGTTCGGCGGGAATCGCGGCGGTGTTGACCGCGACGAAAGGCCCATCGCGACGACCGCCCAGTTGGTGGATCGCCTCGGCCACCAATTCCTTGCCCGTGCCGGATTCGCCGAGGATCAATACGGTCAGGTCGTTGCGCAGGACCCGCGTGATCATGCGATAAACGGTCTGCATCGCCGCACTGCGGCCCACCAGAGGCAGCCCCTCGCCGATCGCAGCATCCTCGACGCTTTCGGGGGAAGCCGCCCCTGCACCGACCGCCTGACGGACGGTCCGCGCGAGTTCGTCGATGTCGAAAGGCTTGGGGAAATATTCGAAAGCGCCCGTGTCGCTGGCACGCACCGCCGTATCGAGCGTGTTCTGCGCCGACAGAATGATGATCGGCATGGCGGGGAAGCGCTCGTGGACCGCACCCAGCGTTTCGATCCCGTCGCCGTCCGGCAGCATGACATCGGTGACAAGCGCCGAAAACCGGTGCTCGGCAAGCAAATTGTCGCGTGCGCCAATCGTCTCGCAGTGCACAACCTCGAAACCCTCGGCCTCGAGCGCGGCGGTGATGACGATCGCGATCGAGGCATCGTCCTCGACGAGCAGAACGGTCATTTGCCCTCACCTCCCTCGCGGTTCATGCTCTCTCGACGCCTACCACGCGGCTCGCTGGCCAGCGGCAGATGCAGGCGGAAGTGCGTCCAGCCCTTGGCATCGTCGCGTTCGTGGCTGATCCGGCCGTTCATGTCGCGCACGAGCTTGCGCACCAGCGCCAGGCCCAACCCCTGCCCCGTCTTTTTCGTGGTCACAAAGGGATCGAAGATGTGTTCGCGCATTGCCGGATCGACGCCCGGGCCGTTGTCGCTGACACGCAGCTCGATAGGCAGCCGCACGGGCTTGCCCGAATGGCTCGAATGGAGCTGGAGACCGCTGGCGAAGCGTGTCCGGACGATGACCCGCGGCTTGGCCGCGCCACTCGAGGCTTCCCGCGCGTTCGCGATCAGGTTGATCAGCACCTGGACCAGGCCGTCGGGCGAGCCGAGCACGGGCGGCAGCGAGGGGTCGAATTCCTCCTCGATCCGCGCGCCCTTCCCTCCGGCAGCATCCATGACGGCCACGGCGCGCCGCGCTGCCTCGTGGAGATTGCAGGGCTCGACCGGCGCCAAAGTTTGGCGACTAAGCGTCTGCATTTCATCGATAAGCTTGGCGATCCGATCGACCTCATCGGCGATCAGCGTGGTCAGGGCGCGCTCCTTGTCGCCGACCTTGCGGCCCAGCAACTGCGCCGCACCGCGGATTCCCGCGAGCGGATTCTTGATTTCGTGGGCGAGGATCTCGGGCGCGCGCAGAACGGTATTGTCGGCGCCGCCTGCCGCCTCGCCCAGAGCTTCGGCATTGGTGTCGTGCAAGGTCACCATCTGCCAGCCCGGCTCATCGACGATCGGGGTGACCGTGACGTCCAATTGTCGCGAGCCATGTCCCGGGACAACGACGTTGACCTCGCGCGCAGAAACCGGTGTCTCGCTGTCGTTTATGCGGGTTACGAGGTGCGGCTCGAAATCGAGCAGGTCGGTCAGGCAGCGGCCGACCAGACGGCGCAGGCTCTGGCCGAAGAATTGCTCGGCTGCGGGATTCGCCGCGGCGATCTCGAGCCCCGGCGCCAGCATGACGATCGCCAGCGGCAGGCTCGCGAGCTGGCGATAGGCGTCCGGCGCCCCTCCGACGAGCGCCTCGTTAGGGCTCATGCCGCCTGTTGCTGGACGAGGGGGCGATCGAGCAGCGGGCCGTAGAATTCTCCGAGCATGCGCACGACCTCGGCCGCGTCGTCGACGAAGTTGACCTTGTTGCGGAATTCAGCCGAACCCGGCAGGCCCTTCGTGTACCAGCCGAGGTGCTTGCGCGCCATCTTGACGCCCGTGTCGGCGCCATAGTGCGCGAGCATTCCCTCGTAGTGCTCGAGGATCAGTGCGTACTGTTCCGCCAGCGTCGGGTCGGCCACCGCAGCGCCCGTCCGCAGCCAATGCATGACCTGGCCGAGCAGCCAGGGTTTGCCGTAGGCGCCCCGCCCGATCATCAGCCCGTCGGCGCCCGACTGGTCGAGCGCCCTGGCGGCGTCCTCGATCGTGCAGATGTCGCCGTTGACGATCACCGGCAGCGAGACCGCATCCTTGACCTTGCGCACGAAGGCCCAGTCGGCCTCGCCCTTGTACATCTGGTTGCGCGTGCGACCGTGGACCGTGATCAGCTTGGCGCCCAGATCCTGCGCGATATGCGCGAGTTCGGGGGCGTTGAGGCTGTCGTGGCACCAACCCATGCGCATCTTGACCGTGACCGGCACCGACACGGCCTTGACCGTCGCCTCGATCAGTCGCGTCGCCAGCGGCAGATCGCGCATCAGCGCCGAGCCGGCGTCGCCGCTGGTCACCTTGCGCACGGGGCATCCCATGTTGATGTCGATGATCGCGGCGCCCTTCTGCTCGGAAAGCTTGGCGGCCTCGGCCATCTCGTTCGGGGTGCAGCCGACGAGCTGCATCGACACGGGCTCTTCGATCGCGTCCCAGGCGGCCTTCTGGATCGACTGGCGCGTCTCGCGGATGGCCGCGGGCGAGGCGATCATCTCGGTCACGTTGAGCCCCGAGCCGAAGCGCCGCACGAGCTTGCGGAACGGCAGATCGGTGACGCCAGTCATCGGCGCCAGGATCACCGGGCAATCGACGGTGACGGGACCGACCGAAATCGGCTTCAGAACGGGCGGTGTCGGGAGCAAAGCGTGTACCTGCCTAAAAAACAGGCAGCACATAGGGAATTGCTCTCGCCGCGGCAAGCCTCTACCCGCCGGCCATGTCCGCAAGCGAGGAATTCCGCCCCACAGCTGCCGTGGTCGTCGCCGCCGGCGCCGGGCTGCGTGCGGGTCAGCCACTCCGCAAGCAGTTCGCGCCCTGGCGCGGCAAGCCGGTGGTTCGCCATTCGGTCGAGGCCCTTCTGGCGGCCAATGTCTCGCCCGTCGTGGTCGTGATTCCTCAGAATGCCGAAGAACAGGCTGAAACCGCGCTGGCCGGGCTCGACGTCCTACTGGTAACCGGGGGACAGACGCGACAGGAATCGGTGCGGCTCGGGCTCGAGGCGCTCGAAGCCGCCGATCCCGCGCTTGTCCTCATCCATGACGCCGCGCGGCCACAGCTAAAAGCCCCGGTCATCGGGCGTTTGCGGGAAGCCCTGGCCGATCACGCAGGCGCCATTCCCGTCTTGTCCGTGGTGGACAGTCTCACCCATGTCTCTGGTGTCATGATGGGACAGCCCGCCGATCGCGACGCCGTGCGGCGGGTGCAGACTCCGCAGGCCTTCCGCTATCCCGACATCCTCGCCGCGCACCGATCGTGGACCGGCGCGCCCGATGCCGGCGACGATGCGCAGGTCGCCCAGGCTGCGGGTATTGCCATCACGCTGGTCGAAGGAGACGAAGCCCTGCACAAGCTGACCTTTGCCTCGGACTTCCCGACCAGCCTCCCACCGGTACGGATCGGCACGGGTTACGACGTCCACCGCCTGGAAGACGGCGAGGCGCTGTGGCTCAACGGCATTCGTATCGATCACCACCAGGGGCTCGCCGGCCACAGCGACGCCGACGTCGCGATCCACGCGCTCGTCGATGCTCTGCTCGGCGCGATCGGCGCTGGGGATATCGGCCAGCACTTCCCGCCAAGCGATCCGCAATGGCGCGGGGTCTCGTCCGACCGATTCCTGGCCCATGCCGTCTCGCTCGTCGGCGAAGCGGGCTACGCGGTGGGCAATGTCGACGTTACCATCATATGCGAAGCGCCGAAGATCGGGCCCCATCGCGAGCCGATGCGCGCGCGGCTGGCCGAATTGCTCGGCGTTGACATCGGCGCGGTAAGCGTCAAGGCCACGACGACCGAGAAGCTCGGCTTCACCGGCCGCGGCGAAGGGATTGCCGCGCAGGCGGTCGCCTGCCTCGTGCGAATGGAAGGATGATCCCGATGCGTCGTTTCACAGCCATCGCCGCAGCCGCGCTGACACTGACGCCCGCGCTCGCGCAGGCGGCAGAGCCGCCCTGCCTCTCGCCGGGCGAGTTCACCGCCCTCGCCGAATATGCCCTGCCGAGCATGATCAACGGCACGACCCAGCGTTGCACCTCGACGCTCGGCGCCAATGCCTATCTGCCACGACAGGGCGCGCAGCTCGCACAGCGCTATGCCGAGCGCCGGCCCGCAGCCTGGCCCCGTGCCAAGGCGGCCTTCCTCAAGCTGAGCCCGACGATCAACCCGCAGGCCGACGAACTGATCCGCACGATGCCCGACGCCTCACTGCAGCAGATGCTCGATCCGCTGCTTGCCGGCATGGTCAGCCAGCAGGTCCCGCTCGACCGCTGCGGATCGATCGACCGGCTGATCGGCCTGCTTGCGCCGCTGCCCGCGCAAAACACTGCCGAACTGATCGCACTCGCGGTCGGGCTCGGCGCGAAGAGCGGACGTGCCAAGCTCGGCGCGATCAACATCTGCGCCGCCTGATCGCCGGAACGCACGTCATGTATCGCCATGCTCGTCCGCTCATCGCGGCCCTTGCGCTGATTTCGACGGCTTCGGCCCAGGCTGCGCCGGCCCCCGCCTGCATAGCGCCGGCGGAGATGCGCGGGATGATCGGCTATTTTCTGCCTGAGGTGATCACGGAAGTGACCAGCAACTGCGCAGCACACCTGCCGACCGATGCCTATCTGCGCGCGGGACTGCCACGCCTCTCTAGCCAGCTTTCCGATGCGAAGACGCGCAACTGGCCCATCGCCAAGGCCGCCTTTCTCAAGATGAGCCGCGGCAGCGCCGACGAGAAGCGGTTCGCCAGCCTTTCGGACAGGGCCCTGCGGCCTATCGTCGACGCGGCAATGAGCGAGAAGATGAAGATTTCGATCAGCCCCGCGTCCTGCGGCGAGGTCAACGACATCACCGAGGCACTCGCTCCGCTCAATGCGGAGCAGACGGTCAACCTGCTCGCGACGATCCTGAGCGCCGTCGCACGCAAGGATAGCAAGATGCGCAGCTGCCCGCGGGAGACACTATGATGAGCGACAGCCTGCTTCCCGACGACATCGTCGAACTCGCACGCCGGGTGGTGGCCGAAAACGTGGCCGCCGGCCGCACGGTCGCGTTGGCCGAGAGCTGCACCGGTGGACTGGTCAGCGCCGCGATCACCGAGATCGCCGGCTCGTCTGCCGTGCTCGACCGCGGCTTCGTAACCTATTCGAACGAGTCCAAGCGCGAGACGCTGGGCGTCGCCGGCGACATTCTCGACACCTTCGGCGCGGTCTCGGTCGCGACCGCCTGGGCCATGGCCCAGGGTGCGCTCAAGCACTCTGGCGCCGACGTCGCCGTGGCGATCAGCGGCATCGCCGGCCCCGACGGCGGCAGCGAGATGAAGCCGGTAGGTACCGTGGCCTTCGCGCGCGCGGTGCGCGGCAGCGAGGAGGTCAACGCCGAGGAACGCCAGCTCGACGGATCGAGCCGTGCCGCGGTGCGCCGCCAGGCGACGATCGTCGCGCTCGAACTGCTGTTGCCCGAGCCGCCGACCGAAAAGTAGTGAATTTACGTAAGGGTCAGGCGGCGCTGGTCGTGCCGGCGTCGCCGTAGAGCACGGCTGCTCGCGTCTCGAAGGCGGCGACCATCTTGCGGAAGGCACGGTCGAGGTACTGGCCGGCCAGCTTCTCGAACAGCGCGTTGCGGAAGGTGAACTGCACCGAGAAATCGACCTCGCACTCGCTCGGCCCCAGCGCGCGGAACTGCCAGCGGTTGTCGAGATCGCGCAAAGGCCCGTCTATATAATGCACGCGCAGTTCGCCAGGACGGTTCTTCTCGACGCGCGAGGTGAACTTCTCGCGGATCGCCGAGAAGCCGATCAGCATGTCGGCGACCATCTCGGTGCCGTCGTCCGAGCGCACCCGCGTCGCCATGATCCACGGCAGGAATTCGGGATAGCGCCCGACGTCGGCGACGAGATCGAACATCTGCTCCGCGCTGTAGGGGAGCTGCCGGACTTCGTGAATGCCGGGCATCAGACGATACGCGTCTTGGCCAGTTGCGCTTCGCGCGCGGCGCGCATCTGGCGGAAATCGTCGCCCGCGTGATAGCTCGATCGGGTGAGCGGGCTGGCCGCCACCTGGAGGAAGCCCTTCGAACGGGCGATCGCGCCATAGGCACCGAAGGCCTGCGGCGTGACGAATTCCATGACCTTGGCGTGACGCTGGGTCGGCTGCAGGTACTGGCCCATCGTCAGGAAGTCGATGTCGGCGCAGCGCATGTCGTCCATGACCTGGTGAACCTCGAGCCGCTCCTCGCCGAGCCCGAGCATGACGCCGGACTTGGTGAAGATCGACGGATCATGGCGCTTGACCTGCTCGAGCAGCCGCAGCGAGGCATAGTAGCGCGCACCCGGGCGGATCGTCGGATAGAGCCGCGGTACGGTCTCGAGGTTGTGGTTGTAGACGTCGGGGCGCGCGGTGACGATCGCCTCGACCGCCCGCTCCATCTTGTTGCGGAAGTCTGGCGTCAGAATCTCGATCGTGGTGCTCGGCGTCATGCGACGCAGCGCCTCGATCACCTTGACGAACTGGCTGGCGCCACCGTCGGGCAGATCGTCGCGATCGACCGAGGTGATGACGATATGCTCGAGCCCCATCTTGGCCGCGGCTTCTGCAACGTGCTCGGGCTCGCTGGCATCGACCTTGCGCGGCATGCCGGTCTTGACGTTGCAGAAGGCGCAGGCGCGCGTGCAGACGTCGCCCAGGATCATCACCGTGGCGTGCTTCTTGGTCCAGCACTCGCCGATGTTCGGACAGGCGGCTTCCTCGCAGACCGTGTTTAGGCCCAGATCGCGCATGAGCTGGCGCGTTTCGCCATAGCCTTTGGAGGTCGGGGCCTTGACGCGGATCCAGTCGGGCTTGCGCTGGCGTTCGGGCTGCCCATCGGGTCGCTGCGGGGGGACGCTGGAGAGGTCGTTCATCGCGCCCCAGATAGGGCCTTGTGCGCCCCCTTGCCAGTGGCAAAGTTCAGTACCAATAGGCGAAACATGACCCAGCACACCACACCCGAGCTCGCCCACCTGATCGACGGCTATCGGCGCTTCCGCCAGACCGGCTGGGCGCGGCGACGCGAACGCTGGGATCAGCTCAGCCAGTCGCAGGAACCGCAGGTGATGGTCATCGCCTGTTCGGACAGCCGCGTCGATCCCGCGCAGATCTTCGACGTGGACCCTGGCGAGATCTTCGTCGTGCGCAATGTCGCCGCGCTGGTGCCGCCGTTCGAAACCAGCCCCGGCATCCACGGCGTCTCGGCCGCGCTCGAATTCGCGGTGCAGGTGCTCAAGGTCAAAGAGATCGTGGTCATGGGCCACGGCATGTGCGGCGGCTGCAAGGCCGCGCTGAACCAGAGCCTGCGCGGCGCCCCGCGCGGCGAAGGCGGCTTCATCGCCGACTGGATCGGCCTGTTCGACGAAGCGCGCGATGAAGTCGCCGCGCAATACGGCACCGAGGGCCGCGACGCCGAACGCGCGATGGAACAGGCGGGCGTCAAGGTCAGCCTGGCCAACCTGCGCAGCTTCCCCTGCGTGCGCAAGGGCGAGCGCGAAGGCACGCTCAAGCTGCGCGGCGCCTTCTTCGCGATCTCGGACGGCCAGCTCCACGTGCTCGACGAGGCGGCCGGGACCTTCGCACCGGTCGAATAGGCCCCTCGCCGACGCCCGATAGCGGCAAGGCAACAACGAAAAAGGGCGACGGTTTCCCGTCGCCCTTTCTTTTTGCGGTCTGGCGCAGAGCTTACTGTGCGGTGGCGACCGGCGCGGCGGCCCCGCCCTTCGAAGCGGCATAGGCCGACCACAACTGCGCGATCGGCTTGCGCGGTCCCTGCACCTTGGCGAAGGTCGCCTGGGCTTCGGCCGT
Organism: Novosphingobium anseongense; assembly: GCF_037482895.1. Lineage (NCBI taxonomy): Bacteria > Pseudomonadati > Pseudomonadota > Alphaproteobacteria > Sphingomonadales > Sphingomonadaceae > Novosphingobium > Novosphingobium anseongense. Next base: position 1,047,243 of record NZ_JBBHJZ010000001.1, read on the forward strand.
CTTGCCCAGATCGGTCTGGGCGATACCCAGACGCGTGAGCACGCGGTTCGGGTCGGCCGGCGACTTGGCCAGCGCGATCGTATAGAAGGCCTCGGCCTTGGCAGCGTCGGCATAGCTGAGGAACGTGTCCGCCGTGGCGTTGACACTCACCGCCGATGCGTTTGCCGCACGGGCCTCGCGTTCGTACTGCGGTAGCCTGGCCCGGTCGGCCGAAGCCGCGGCGTTGGCGATCTGCCGGTATTCGGCAACGTCGCCCGCGCCGATCTTACCCGATGCGATACCGGCCTCGATCACCTTGAGCACTTCGCCCGGAAGCGCACGCGCATCGGCGTTCTCGATGTATTCGAGATAGTCGTTGCGCGTCGTCATCGCCCCGGAGCGCGACATCAGGCGCATCAGGTCGAGGTTCTCCTGCTTCTGGTAGCTCGAGAGCTGGCGCACCACGTTGATCGAATTGCTCCAGGCACCCGCCGAGGGATAGTAGCGCACGAGCTCGATCGCGAGCTCGGTCGCCGGGGCGGCCTGCTTCGTGTCATAGGCGGCTTGCAGCGCGGTACGGATCGAGGTTTCGCTCGGCTTGGTGCCGGCGGCCTTGGCCGCAGCGATGTCGCGCTGCGCCATCTGCAGCGGTGCCGCGGTGTTGCCCGTGCGCTTGTAGGCATCGGCCAGCACGCGATCGAGCAGGCCCTGCTGGTCCTGATAGCCCGAGGCCTTGGCTGGCTCGAGATACTTAACCGCGCCGGCATAGTCCTGCTTCTGGTAGGCGGTGACGCCGGCGAGAAACTGGACCTGTCCGGCCATCGCCGGCTGGAGCACACCGCTGTCGATCATCAGGACCAGGCCCTGATGCTGAAGTGCGATGTCTTCGGTGAGCACGCCATAGGTGCGCGTCATCTCGCCGAGCTTGAGCTTGTCACCGGGGGTCGAGGCGGCGGCGGCAGCGGCATCGAGCTTGGCTTTGGCCCCGCCGAGCTCGGTATCGAGCTGCGCGACCGCAGCGGCCTTGGCCTGGGCGTTGGTGCCCGCGGCCTTGACTGCCTGCGCGCCAGCCGGCGGCGTCTTCGCAGCGTCGGCCAGCGTCTTGTCGAGCGCGGCAGCCGCGGCGGCGAAGGGCTTGGAGAATTCGATCTTCGGCCCCGATGGCTCGGTCTTCTTGGCGGCCAGAGCCGGCTGCGCGACGAAGGCGCCGGCCGAAACGCCCAGCGTCAGCGCGAGGCCGAGTGCAGTGCGCGAGAACAGAGTGCCACGTTTCGCGGTGGTGTTCCGGATCATCTTCACGTCTCTCCTTGAAAGCAGCAGCGGGGGGAGGAGGTCCGCCGCACCTGTGTGAAACTTCCGCCTGCGCTGATGACGTCGAAACGTCGGCTTGGCAACCGGTCTGCCGCTAGCGGGATACCGCTGAACGGCGATTTAATCCCATTTGTCTCATCCGTTCATATTCAGCGCGGGAGGTGTGGAAAACCCCGCATTCGCGGGACCTCGACGTACGCTTCGGCTGGCATTCCCCCACCCCTTCGCCTAGGGCCGTGCGATGACATTTCCCGGCAACAAAGCAAGCTAACCCGGCGTGAGCGAAGACAGCCAGATTCCGGAGAACCCACACCCCCTGGGTGAGTTCCAGCGCGTCGACATCGTCGACGAAATGAAGACCAGCTATCTCGACTACGCGATGAGCGTGATCGTCAGCCGCGCGCTGCCCGACGTGCGCGACGGTCTCAAGCCGGTCCACCGCCGCATCCTGTTCGCCAGCCAGGAAGGCGGCATGGTCGCCGGCCGGCCCTATCGCAAGTCGGCGAAGATCGTCGGCGACGTGATGGGCAACTATCACCCGCACGGCGACAGCGCGATCTACGACGCCTTGGCGCGCATGACCCAGGACTGGTCGCTGCGCGTGCCGCTGATCGACGGCCAGGGCAACTTCGGCTCGATGGATCCCGATCCGCCGGCCTCGATGCGTTACACCGAGGCGCGCTTGGCGCGCGTCGCCAACATGCTGCTCGACGATCTCGACAAGGATACGGTCGACTTCATCGACAACTACGACGGTTCGCGCCAGGAGCCGACCGTCCTGCCCGCACGGTTCCCGAACCTGCTGGTCAACGGCGCCGGCGGCATCGCCGTCGGCATGGCGACCAACATTCCGCCGCACAACCTCGGCGAGGTGATCGACGGCTGCTTCGCCATGCTGGACAACCCGGCGATCACCACCGACGAACTGATCGAGATCATCCCGGGCCCGGACTTCCCGACCGCGCCGCTGATCCTCGGCACCGCCGGCGCACGCTCGGCCTACAACACCGGCCGAGGCTCGATCATCCAGCGCTGCCGCCACGAGATCGAGGAAGGCCGCGGCGATCGCCGTTCGATCGTGTTGACCTCGATCCCTTATCAGGTCGGCAAGTCGGGCCTGGTCGAGAAGATCGCCGAAGCCGCCAAGGACAAGCGGATCGAGGGCGTTTCCGACATCCGCGACGAATCGAGCCGCCTCGGCGTGCGCGTGGTCGTCGAACTGAAGCGCGACGCCACGCCCGAAGTGGTGCTCAACCAGCTCTGGCGGCACACGCCGGCGCAGTCGTCGTTCCCGGCGAACATGCTGGCGATCCGCGGCGGTCGTCCCGAGACACTGGCGCTGCGCGACATCATCCAGGCGTTCATCACCTTCCGCGAGGAGGTGATCACCCGCCGCACCAAGTTCGAGCTCAACAAGGCGCGCGACCGTGCGCACATCTTGCTCGGTCTCGTCGTTGCGGTGACCAACCTCGACGAGGTGGTGAAGATCATCCGCGGTTCGTCGAACCCGGCCGCGGCGCGCGCCGCGCTGCTTTCACGCGAATGGCCGATCGGCGAGATCGCCCAGTATATCCGCCTGGTCGAGGCGATCGAACCCGACGCCGAGCAGGAGGGCGGTACTTATCGCCTCTCCGAAGTCCAGGTGAAGTCGATCCTCGACCTGCGCCTCCACCGCCTGACCGCGCTCGGCCGCGACGAGATCGGCGGCGAGCTCGAAGAGCTGGCCATCGCGATCCGTGGTTATCTGGAGATCCTGGCCGATCGCGTGAAGCTCTATGCCGTGATGCGCGAAGAGCTCGTCGCGGTGCGCGCGGCCTTCGCCACGCCACGCCTGTCCGAAATCGTCCCCGCCGCCGACGGCATCGACGACGAGGACCTGATCGAGCGCGAGGAGATGGTCGTGACCATCACGCTCGACGGCTATATCAAGCGCACCACGCTCTCGACCTTCCGCGCGCAGAACCGTGGCGGCAAGGGCCGCGCCGGCATGGCGACCAAGGACGAGGACGCCGTGGGGACGATGTTCGTCACCTCGACGCACACGCCCGTGCTGTTCTTCTCGACCGCGGGCAAGGTCTATCGCCTCAAGGTCTGGCGCCTTCCCGAAGGCGGGCCGACCACGCGCGGCCGCCCGATCGTCAACCTGCTGCCCGCGCTCGACAAGGACGAGACGATCGCAACGGTGCTGCCGCTGCCCGAAGATGAAAGCGAATGGGGCAAGCTCAACGTCGTCTTCGCGACGGCCAAGGGCAACGTCCGCCGCAACTCGATGGACGCCTTCGCCAATATCCCGTCGAACGGCAAGTTCGCCATGCGCTTCGAAGACGATTCGGCCGATCGCCTGATCGGCGTCGCGCTGCTCGAGCCCGGTGACGACGTGCTGCTGGCGAGCCGCCAGGGCAAGGCGATCCGCTTCTCGGGCGAGGACGTCCGCGAATTCCAGAGCCGCACCTCGACCGGCGTGCGTGGCATGGCGCTCAAGGGCGACGACGAGGTCATCTCGCTGTCGATCCTCCACCGTGTCGGTGTGACCGACCAGGAAGAGCGCGAGGACTATCTGCGCTTCGCGCCGTGGAAGGGCGAGAAGGACGGCGAACCGACGATGAGCGCCGAACGTCATGCCGAACTCGCCGAACGCGAGCAGTTCGTCCTCACGGTCTGCGCCAACGGTTACGGCAAGCTGTCCTCGGCCTACGAGTATCGCCGGACCGGTCGCGGCGGCCAGGGCATTACCAACATCGACAACATCGGCCGCAACGGTCCGGTCGTCGCGAGCTTCCCGGCGAGCCGGGCCGACCAGTTGATGCTGGTGACCGACCAGGCCAAGCTGATCCGTCTCGGCCTCGACAGCCTGCGCGTCATCGGCCGCGGCTCTGCCGGCGTGAGGCTGTTCAACGTCGCCGACCAGGAACATGTGGTCAGCGCCGTGCGCCTCGACGAACAGGAAGAGCCCGAGAACGTCGCCGAGGAAATGGTCGCCGACGAGATCGCCGGCCTGACCGAGACCACACCGGTCGAGGATCAACCGGTCCGCGACCAGGACATCGGTGACGAGCCGGAGCAATGAGCACGAAGCCCGCCGTCGCCTATAAGGTTCTGACCGCCGATCAGATGGCGGCCCTGGAAGGCGACGGCAGTTTCGCGGGCGCACCGGTGGATGTGGCCGACGGCTATATCCACCTCTCGACCGCCGACCAGCTCGACGAAACCGTGGCCAAGCACTTCGCCGGCCAGAGCGAATTACAGGTTGCTGCCGTCGACCTGCCGGTGCTCGGCGAGGCCGTGGTCTGGGAACCCTCGCGCGGTGGCGCGCTCTTCCCGCACATCTACGCCGCACTGCCGCTCTCGGCGGTGATCGCCTATGGCCCGCTCGAGCGCGACGAGGCCGGCAAGGTGAAGCTGCCGGTGGCGGGCTAGGCGCTCCGGCGCTAAGGGCCCATCCATGACTCATGACGTTCATATCATCGGCGGCGGGCTCGCCGGCAGCGAGGCTGCGTGGCAGCTCGCCAAGCGCGGGCTGCGCGTACGGCTTTCGGAAATGCGCGGGACCGGCGAACGGAGCCCCGCGCACCAGACCGATGCTCTCGCCGAACTCGTCTGCTCGAACTCGTTCCGCTCGGACGATTCCGACAAGAACGCGGTCGGCCTGCTCCATCACGAGATGCGCCAGTGCGATTCGCTGATCATGGCCGCGGCGGCGAAGGCGCAAGTACCCGCGGGCTCCGCACTCGCGGTCGATCGCGACGTGTTCTCTGCCGAGGTCGAGGCCGCCCTCGCCGCGCAACCAACCCTGGAGATCGTGCGTGAGCGGATCGATCGCCTGCCCGAATCCGGCCTCACCCTCGTCGCCACCGGACCGCTGACCGCAGAGGCGCTCGCCGGCTCGATCGGCCAGGCCACCGGCGCCGACAGCCTCGCCTTCTTCGATGCCATCGCGCCGATCGTCTATCGCGATTCGATCGACATGGACGTCTGCTGGATGGCCGCGCGCTGGGACAAGGGCGGCAAGGACTACATCAACTGCCCGATGACCAAGGAGCAGTACCTGGCCTTCCATGCCGGCTTGATCGCAGGCGAGAAGACCGAGTTCAAGGAATGGGAGGCGAACACCCCCTACTTCGACGGCTGCATGCCGATCGAGGTCATGGCCTCGCGCGGGATCGAAACCCTGCGCTTCGGTCCTATGAAGCCCGTCGGCCTGGACAACCCGCATAGCGCCACGCCGGAGTTTCCGAACGGGCGCTGGCCCCATGCCGTGGTCCAGCTCCGCCAGGACAACAAGCTCGGCACGATCTGGAACATGGTCGGCTTCCAGACCAAGCTCAAGCATGCCGAGCAGGTCCGCCTGTTCCGCACGATCCCCGGGCTCGAGAACGCCGAGTTCGCGCGGCTCGGCGGGCTGCACCGCAACACCTTCCTCAATTCGCCCGAACTGCTCGACCGCCAGTTGCGCCTGAAGACTGCGCCGCACGTGCGTTTCGCCGGACAGATCACCGGCTGCGAAGGCTATGTCGAGAGCTCGGCCGTCGGCCTGCTCGCCGGGCTGATGACCGCGGCCGAGATCGCCGGCCAGGACTGGCAGGCCCCGCCGCGCACGACGGCGATGGGCGCGCTGCTCGCGCATATCACCGGCGATGCCGAGGCGGATTCGTACCAGCCGATGAACGTCAACTTCGGGCTGTTCCCGCCGGTCGGCCCCGAGGTGAAGAAGAAGGGCCGCAAGGAAGCCTATACGGCGCGGGCCAAGGCCGACATGCAGGCCTATCTGACCTCGGCCTAAACTTCGGAATCGGTATCTTCGCCGTCTTCGGGCGGCGGGAGCGCGTGCCGGGCCGGGCGAGCGGCGGGCCGGCACTGGCATTTCGGCTCGGCCGCGGGCTTTGGCCGGGTCGCGACGAATTCACCGCGGTCGAGCTTCTGGTCGCGGTTGCGATCGGCGGCATGGAAGCGATCCGAGGTCTTCACCGCCCACTCCTCGAAGCTCAGCAGATTGTTGCCATCCTTGTCGAGCGCGCGGAACATGGCGGCGCGCGGGATCAGCATCTCGACGCGTGTGACGACGGCGTTGCGGTCGCGGTCGATGCGGTTGAAGCGGCGTTCCTCGCGGGTAAACTCGTCAGCCTCGGGCGGCGGGGCGCCGCGCAGGCCCTTGCCGTCGACAGTGGGCAGCGCCTCGGCCGCGGTGCTGCTGGCGAGTGCGGCGCCGGGCGGCGGCGCGCCGCGTTCGGTGGCGGCCCTGCCCTGCCACCAGAACACGCCAGCCGCAGTCAGCAGCAAGGCGGCGAGAGCCCCGACAAGGATGCGGTTCATGGCGAAGTCCCCCTTCGGACGCCGACATTAGAACCATTTCACGGCGGAGTAATCAGCGGGTGCTTCCGAAACCGCGCAATCAGCGCCCGAGCAGACCGAGCCGCAGCGCGGTAAGCAGCGCGGCCGGCGTCTGCCCGTCGCGCCCCTTGGCCGCCAGTCCGTGCAACACGGTCAGCGGACGCAAAGCGCGCGCAACGCGCGGAGGCTTGCCTTCCATGGCCAGCAGCGACCGCGCCTTTTCCTGCTCCTCGGGATGCGCGACATGCGCGGCGAGATCGGCGAGCGCCCACTGCCGACCGAGTTGGAGCGCGGGCGCGGGATCGGCGCCGAGCACCCGCGCGAGCCCGGCGAAGGCCGCGCCGCGACCGTTCGCGAAGGCCAGCAGATCGGCCGCCGGCAAAGGCGCCGGGCCGGTAAGGTATTCCCAGCCGTTGACGAGTTCGACCGCGGCATGATGCCCGCCATTCCAGGACTTGAGCAAGGCCAGCAACGGTTCGCCGCGCGGCCATTGCGCGGCATCGATCTGCAACTGCTCGCGCCACCATGCCAGGCGCAGTTGCGCTAGCGAGGGCTCGTGCGAATTGCGGACGATACCGGCCAACCGCTGGTCGAGCACCAGCAGCGCCAGGGTCGGCTCGCGCGCAGCCGCCGGCGCATAGGCCAGTGCCAGGCGCTGCAACGGCGGCAGCGCCCCGACCAGACCTTCCGCGCCGCTCACGGCCTCAGCGATAGGTGACCTGCTTGACCGCGGCGACGATCTTGTCGGTATTTATCAGCGCGGCCTTCTCGAGGTTGGCGGCATAGGGCAGCGGCACGTCCTCGTTGCAGACGCGCAGCACCGGCGCGTCGAGATCGTCGAAGCCCTTCTCCATGCAGACCGCGATCACTTCCGACGCGATCGAGCAGACGGGGAAGCCTTCCTCGGCGACGACCAGGCGGTTGGTCTTCTTGAGGCTGGTCAGGATCGCGTCTGTGTCGAGCGGGCGTAGGGTGCGCAGATCGATCACTTCGACGTCGACGCCCTCACCGGCAAGCTGCTCGGCGGCTTCGAGCGCGAGGCCGACGCCGATCGAGTAGGACACGATCGTCACATCCTTGCCCTCGCGCACGATCCGCGCCTTGCCGATCGGCAGGACGTGATCGTCGAGTTCGGGCAGTTCGAACGAACGACCGTAGACAAGCTCGTTCTCGAGGAAGACTACGGGGTCTTCCGAACGGATCGCCGCCTTGAGCAGGCCCTTGGCGTCCGAAGCGTCATAAGGCGCGATCACGACGAGGCCGGGAACCGAGGCATACCAAGGGCCGTAGTTCTGGCTGTGCTGCGCGCCGACGCGGGCCGCCGCGCCGTTGGGACCGCGGAACACGACCGGGCAGCGCATCTGGCCACCCGACATGTAGTTGGTCTTGGCCGCCGAGTTGATGATGTGGTCGATCGCCTGCATCGCGAAGTTGAAGGTCATGAACTCGACGATCGGGCGCAGGCCGCCCATCGCCGCGCCCGTACCGATACCGGCGAAGCCGTATTCGGTGATCGGCGTGTCGATCACCCGCTTGGGGCCGAATTCCTCGAGCAGCCCCTGGGTCACCTTGTAGGCGCCCTGGTACTCGGCCACTTCCTCGCCGATCACGAAGACGCGGTCGTCGCGGCGCATTTCCTCGGCCATGGCGTCGCGCAGGGCCTCGCGGACGGTGGCGCTCTTCATGTTGGTGCCCGAACGGATCGCGGGATCCTGCGCGGGCTTGGCATCGCTGGCGAGCTGCGCGGTGCCCGTCTCGGCCTTCTTCGGCGCTTCGGCCTCGGCGGGCTTGGCCTCAGCCTCGGGCTCCTCATCCTTGGACTCAACCGCAGGCTTTTCCTCGGACTTGCTTGCGGCGGGTGCCGGCGTTTCCTCGCCCTCGCCCTGGATCAGCGCGATGACCGTGCCGACCTTCACCCCATCGGTGCCCTCGGCGACCACGATCTTACCGACCGTGCCTTCGTCGACCGCCTCGAATTCCATCGTCGCCTTGTCGGTCTCGATCTCGGCGAGGATATCGCCCGATTTGACCTCGTCGCCTTCCTTGACGAGCCACTTGGCCAGCTTGCCCTCTTCCATCGTGGGCGAGAGCGCGGGCATCTTCAGTTCGATCGCCATCAGTAGCGCTCCACCAGAACGTCGGTGTAGAGTTCGGACGCCTCGGGCTCGGGCGAATTCTCGGCGAAGTCGGCGCTTTCGGAGACGGCCGCGCGGATGCGCTTGTCGATGTCCTTGAGCTTGTCCTCGGAGATCCCGCGCGCGATCAGCTCCTTCTTGGCGCCCTCGATCGGGTCGGACTTCTCGCGGACCTCGTTCACTTCCTCGCGCGTGCGGTACTTGGCCGGATCCGACATCGAGTGGCCGCGATAGCGATAGGTGTTGAGCTCCATCAGCACCGGACCGTTGCCCTGGCGGACATAGTCGAGCGCGATCTCCGCTGCCTGGCGCACTTCGAGCACGTCCATGCCGTTGACGTCCATGCCGGGGATGCGGAAGGCCGTGCCGCGACGGTAGAACTCGGTTTCGGCCGAGCCGCGCTTGACCGCAGTGCCCATGGCATAGCCGTTGTTCTCGATCACGAAGATGATCGGCAGCTTCCACAGCGAAGCCATGTTGAAGCTCTCGTAGACCTGGCCCTGGTTGGCCGCGCCGTCACCGAAATAGGCGAGGCAGACGCCGCCGTCCTCGCGGTACTTGTGCGCGAAGGCGAGGCCCGCACCGAGCGAGACCTGCGCGCCGACGATGCCGTGGCCGCCGTAGAAGCGATGCTCGACGCTGAACATGTGCATCGAGCCGCCCTTGCCGCGCGAGATGCCCGAATGGCGCCCTGTCAGCTCGGCCATGATGACCTTGGGATCGATGCCATAGGCGAGCATGTGCCCGTGATCGCGGTAGCCGGTGATCACCGAGTCCTTGCTACTGTCGAGTGCCGACTGGAGCCCGACCGCAACGGCTTCCTGGCCGATGTAGAGATGGCAGAAGCCGCCGATCAGGCCGAGGCCGTAGAGCTGGCCGGCACGCTCCTCGAAGCGGCGGATCAGCAGCATCTGTTCGTAGAACGCGAGCAGCTCCTCGTCGCTCGCCTGGTAGCGCTTCTCGTTGCCGTGCGCTTCCTGAAGGCTGCGCAGCGTGAAGTTATCGTCGCCGGCTTCGACGAAGGCCGGTTCAGCCTTCTTCGCCGGCGCGGCACGGCGCTTGGTCGCAGCGGTGCCGCTTTTCACGGCGCTGCTCTTGGCAGCGGCGACGGTGCCGCTTTTGGCAGGTTTGGCCAATTGCTGTCCCTTCTGGCAGATTCGCGATTGGATATAAGCACAACGTCGCCGTGGCGATAGGCACGGCGCGATAGGATCAGCACCAAGGCAATAACATCGCGAACGCCGTCAGCGGATCAGCATCACCATTTCATCCGGATGCGCAACGTTAAGATTGCTGCGCAGCAGTTCGCCGGCAAGATCGGGGTCCATGTTACGCGGATCGAGCAGTGCGACACGGTTGCGCAGTTCGTCCCGCTCCTTGGTCAGGACCACCACTTCGGCGCGACGCTCTGCCAGAAGGCGCTGGTTCTCGGCCCATGCGAGCACGCCGCTGGGCCCGGCCAGCGAATAGCCCGCCATGATCAGCAGACACACGAGCGCGCCGCCCTGCACCAGTCTTTCCCGGGCGAGTTTCGGTTCGGTGCGCGTTTTCTTGATCATGATTAACAGAATCACAGTTGATTCGCCGGTTCAAGCGGTTTTCGACAGTTCGTTCAAGGACTTCACGGGAAATCGTTCTTTCCTCCGCGAAGATGGCTGCGGATAACCCTCCAACGGCCTTTCCGCGCTGCCTGCAAGGCTGGACGACCGCTTCGCGAAATGTCAGACCTCCGCGCCGATGGTGCCCCTCGGGACCCCCCGCCGGAGCAGCCGAACGACGGGAAGGATGGACGATGGGCAAGTTTCTGATGGTGGTCACGAGCAGCGCCAGGGAAGGCCGCGATGCCGACTTCAACGCGTGGTACGACGGAACGCACCTCAACGAGATTTGCGCCCTGCCCGGCGTGACCGCCGGCCGCCGCTTCGACGCCATTCCCGTCACGCCGCATCCGCAGCCTGCCCCCTACCTCGCGATCTACGAGATCGAGGCCGAAGATCCCGCTTCGGTCCTGGCTGAAATGATGCGCCGTTCGGAAGCCGGCGAGATGTCGATGTCGGATGCCGTCGACGCGGAAAACGCGAAGATATGGATGTATCGGCAGCATTGATCGCTGCACTGCGGCATTCGACCGATAGGCAGGGCGCTTCGTCATCGCAGCGCTCGCGGTCGCGGAACGCTTCGGTCATATCGGCGCTTCAGCGGGTGCTGGACAGGAGTGCCAATGCTCTGGATTGAGGGTAACAACGATCGGTCGCCGGGATATGAATCCGGCGCTGGGCTATGCATGACCGCATCGGAGCAGATGTATTTTCTCGGCGCGCCGCTGGCTCACGTGCTCCACTATGAGGACGAATTGCGCGACGACCGGTTACGTCGTGCGACGAGCCGACCCATGCGCGCAGAACGCTCGCCTAACCGCGCTGACCGGCCTGGGCCAGATCGAAACTTTCCTGCATTCGCAGCAGCCATTCCGAACTGACCCCAAACGCTTCTTCCAGACGCACTGCACTGACGTGATCGAGCGGCCGCACACCGTGCAACAAGGCCGTGAGATGTTCGCGGGTGAAGCCGAGATGGTGGGCCAGTTCGATCAGGTCGACGCCATAAGGCTCGACGATCGCCGTGCGGAACCAGTCTCCCGGATGTAGCGCCAGCGATATCTCGGGCTCGATCATAGGTTCTCGTCTCCGCCCCGATACCGGCATTAGCCGGTCCACACCATCGCGACAACTCGAGGAGGAACTGGTGCGCCCGACAGGATTCGAACCTGTGGCCCCCAGATTAGGAATCTGATGCTCTATCCTGCTGAGCTACGGGCGCGCCGTGGCGCGTGTTAGACGGGCGGCACGCGCAAGGCAATCCGGTGCGGCCTGATGGCTCAGTTGGCTTCGCCGGGCGGCGCCACCGGGAAGGGTAGCGGCGCGACCTCGATGCCCTCGTCCGCCAGCGCCTCGGCCTCTTCGCGGGTGGCCTGGCCGTGAATGATCTCGGCGTCACGCTCGCCATAGTGCATGGCGCGCGATTCCTCGGCGAACTTGTCGCCGACCCAGCGCGAATCCTTGAGCGCTTCGGCCTGCATGGCGTGAAGCGCATGCATCAGTTTGATTGCCTCGGCGGGCATCGGTGCCTTGGTCATCGGCTGGGCGGGGGACGATGCGACCGGCACCGGCGCGAGCTGGTTGCCCTTCCGCCCGAGGTTCGGCGCCATGGGTGACTTGATGACCTCGGCCGAACCGCATTCGGGACAAGAGACCAGTCCGCGTTCCTGCTGTGCGACGAAATCGCCCGAAGAGCCGAACCACCCCTCGAAACGGTGGCCCGCCTCGCGGCATTGGAGATCGAACACAATCATGACAGAGGCCTAAATGGCGATATCGCGACGGTTGGCAAGGCTTGGAAGCTGCGCGCGTACGTCGGCGATCCGCTCGGCATGGAGTTCGGCGAAACCGATGCCGGCTTCGGCCTCGCCCAGATCGAGCAGAACCTCGCCCCAGGGATCGATGACCAGGCTGTGGCCGTAAGTCGCTCGGCCGTCCTCGTGCTGCCCGACCTGGGCCGCAGCGACGACATAGGCGCTGGCCTCGACCGCGCGGGCGCGCTGGAGCAGGTGCCAGTGCGCCTTGCCCGTGGGCACGGTGAAAGCCGCAGGAATCGCGATCACGTCGCAGCGCGCATTGCCCAGCGCCTCGAACAGCGCGGGGAAGCGGATGTCGTAACAGATCGCCAGGCCGAGCCGGCCAAGCGGCGTCTCGACGGTCACCACCGCGTCGCCCGCGACATAGGCGTTCGATTCCCGCCACGACTCGCCCGTCGCCAGGTCAACGTCGAACATGTGGATCTTGTCATAGCGCGCGACGATCTCGCCGCTGCCGTCGATCACGAAACTGCGATTGGCCCAGCGGCCGTCCTCGCGCAGGATCGCCAGCGAGCCGATCGTCACCCAGATGCCCGACTTGGCCGCCGCCTCGCGCACGGCGGCAAGCACGCGATCCTCGCCCTCGGCGACGATCTTGCCGACCGCGCGCTTGCGATCGCGATCGATCAGCCCCGACATCTCGGGCGTGAACAGCATCTTCACCGCGCTGGCCCTGGCGGTGTCGAACGCCTTGACGATTGTACGGGCATTAACCTCGGGATCGATGCCCGAAGTCATCTGCAGAACGGCGATGCGCTTCAAAGGCCGAGCACCGGGTCGAGCTTGCCCTGGCGGTCGAGCGCCGAGATGTCGTCGAAGCCGCCATAGGCGACGTCGTCGACCAGCACCTGCGGCACGGTCATCGCACCGGGCACGCGTTCGCGCATCTCGTCGCGCTTCGGGCCGCCCATGGTGATGTCGTATTCGGTATAGGCCAGGCCCTTGCCGTCGAGCAGCTGCTTGGCGGCGACGCAATAGGGGCAACCCCACTTGGTGTAGATTTCAATTTTCGGTGCGGACATCGGCAGACCTCTCGAAACGGCCCTCTTGAAAGGGAGGCGCGCTATCATATCTCCAAACGCTGTCATGCGCCGCTCTGGGCAGGACACGCATCTCGAGGAAGCGCCGCTTTCGGGCTTCCCTTTGGAAAATTGCTCAAGCGAGGATTTGTGCCATGAACCGTTTCGACTTCACCCCCTATCGCCGCTCGATGGTCGGCTTCGACCGCCTGTTCGACCTGCTCGAGAAGCAGGGCCAGGGTGGTGACGACAAGTACCCCCCGTTCAACATCGAGCGCCGCGGCGACGAGGCCTATCGCATCACCCTCGCCGTCGCCGGCTTCAAACCCAACGAAATCGACATCACCGCGCAGCAGAACCTGCTCGTCGTCCAGGGCCGCAAGGCCGCCGATGAACAAAGCGGACAGTTCCTGCACGTCGGCATCGCCCAGCGCGCTTTCGATCGCCGCTTCGAACTGGCCGACTACGTGCGCGTCGACGCCGCGAATCTCGAGGACGGCCTGCTGGTGATCGACCTCGTGCGCGAAGTGCCCGAGGCGATGAAGCCGAAGAAGATCGCGATCGGCGGACAGAAGCCGCTGTCGATCGTGGAGACCGGCACCAAGGACGATGCGACCGACCAGGCCGCCTAAGTCATCGTAATGTTTTGAGGATTTGGGGGCGAGCCCGGGATTGGCCCGCCCCCGCGACGCTTTCACGCCGCCCTAGCCCCCATGTGATCGTCCGGGTCGCTGATGACGATCACCCGAAGGCAAGTTTCTTCAGGCCGTAGCCAGCACCTCGAGAACGAGGCATCGCTGTCGGTGCTTTGCTATTGCCTGCGAGAGGCAATTAGCAAAAAATCCTTACAAGAGGTTAGTTCAAAAGTGCACTTAGCCCCAGGTGGGACTTCCATTCGTCGCTAGACAAGGCGCGCCTGTCGCAAAGCCGCCTCGACGAAGCCGGCAAAGAGCGGATGCGGATCGAACGGCTTGCTCTTGAGTTCGGGATGGAATTGCACGCCGACGAACCACGGATGGTCGGGCCGCTCGACGATCTCGGGCAAAAGCCCGTCGGGTGACATGCCCGAAAATACCAGACCGCCCTGCTCGAGCGCTTCGCGATAGGCGCCGTTCACCTCGTAACGGTGACGGTGGCGCTCGGAGATCGTGGTCGCACCATAGATCGAGGCGACGCGGCTATTGCCCGCGAGTTTCGCCTCATAGGCGCCCAGCCGCATCGTGCCGCCAAGGTCGCCGCCCGCAGCGCGGGTCTGCTGGCCTTCAGGGCTCATCCATTCGGTGATGATGCCGACCACGGGCTCCTTGGTCTCGCCGAATTCGGTCGACGAGGCCTCGGCTATGCCCGCGGTGTTCCGCGCACCCTCGATGCAGGCCATCTGCATGCCCAGGCAGATGCCGAAGAACGGCACCTGATGTTCGCGTGCAAAGCGGACCGAGGCGATCTTGCCCTCGCTGCCGCGCTCGCCGAAGCCGCCGGGCACGAGAATGCCATGCATCGGCTCGAGCAGCGCGGCGATCTCGGCATCGCCTTTCTCGAACAGCTCGGCGTCGATCCAGCGGATGTTGACCTTGACGCGGTTGGCCATGCCACCATGGGTCAGCGCCTCGTTAAGCGACTTGTAGGCATCGGGGAGACCGACGTACTTGCCGACCACACCAATGGTCACCTCGCCCTCGGGGTTCAGGTGACGGTCGACGATGTCTTCCCAGCGCGACAGAACCGGCGCGACCGAGTCCAGGCCGAAGTGACGCAGGACTTCGGCGTCGAGGCCCTCGGCATGATACTGCAGCGGCACCGAGTAGATGCTGGGCGCGTCGAGCGCTGGAATCACCGCTTCCTTGCGCACGTTGCAGAACAGCGCGATCTTGGCGCGATCGCTGTCGGGCAGCGGCTTCTCGCAACGGCACAGCAGGATATCGGGCTGAACGCCGAGACCCGCCAGCTCGCGCACCGAATGCTGCGTCGGCTTGGTCTTCAGCTCGCCAGCGGCGGCGATGTAAGGCACCAGCGTGACATGGACCGCACAGGTCCGCTCGCGGCCGAGCTCGTTGCGCAGCTGGCGCAGCGCCTCGACGAAAGGCAGGCCCTCGATGTCGCCGACAGTGCCGCCGATCTCGCAGAGGATGAAGTCGAGTCCGTCTTCGTCAGCCAGGGCGAAGGCCTTGATCTCGTCGGTGACATGCGGGACGACCTGGACGGTCGCACCGAGGTAGTCGCCACGGCGCTCCTTGGCGATGATGTCGCGATAGATGCGGCCCGAGGTGATGTTGTCCGACTGCTGAGCCGAAACGCCGGTGAACCGCTCGTAGTGGCCCAGATCGAGGTCGGTCTCGGCGCCGTCGTCGGTCACGTAGACCTCGCCGTGCTGGTAGGGACTCATCGTCCCCGGATCGACGTTCAGATAGGGGTCGAACTTGCGGATGCGGACGCGGAAACCGCGTGCCTGCAGCAGAGCCGCGAGGCTCGCCGCCATGAGACCCTTGCCGAGCGAGGAGACCACGCCGCCGGTGATGAAAATATACCGCGCCATGGGAATTGAGCCTTAGTGGGTAGTGGGGGGGAAGAGCAAGCGCGCTGCGGCCAGCCGGCTGCAGGAATCCACAGCTAGCCGACCGCGACCCGCTCGAAACGGGTCAGCGCTGTCTCGATACGACCTTGTGATTACTTCTTGGCAGCGTCCGCCAGCGGATCGTTCGCCGCAGGCGAAGGGGCCGCGACCGGCGCCGGAGCGCCGGGCTGCGCCGCGCCGGCGAGCGGATCGACCGGTGCCGGGGCCACAGGGGCGCTGCGATCGAGCGAAGTGTCGATCTTGCGACCCGACGAGCCACCGGCAGCCATCGCCGCGAGGACGATGCTGAGCAGGACGAACAGCGTCGCCAGGATTGCGGTCGAGCGCGTCAGGAAGTCGGCCGCACCGCGCGCCGACATGAAGCCCGAGGGGCTGCCGCCGACGCCGAGCCCGCCGCCTTCTGAGCGCTGCATCAGAATCACGCCGACGAGTGCCGCCGCGATCAGGGCCTGAACGACCGTAAGGAAGATGATGATCGACATGCTATCCGGATATCATGAAAGAAGCTGGCGCGCATCTAGGGGCTAGAGCGCCCGGGCGCAACCCGCGCGCACTGCCATTCCAACGTCTCCCGGGGTTCACGCCTGCTCGGCCAGCGCCGCGGCGGCACCGATGATCGCGGTGAAGGCCTCGGCCGTAAGGCTCGCCCCGCCGACCAGCGCCCCTCCGACCTCATCGGCCGCCAACAGCTCCGAGGCATTGCCGGCATTGACCGAGCCGCCGTAGAGAATGCGCACGGCCGCGCCGGCCTCGCCATAGGTCGCGGTCAGCTTCTCGCGAATCGCACGGTGCATCGCACCGACATCGCCGACCGAAGGCACGCGGCCCGTGCCGATCGCCCAGACCGGCTCATAGGCCACCGACAGCTTCGCCGCCGCCTCCTCGCCCTGCGGCAGCGAGCCGGCGAGTTGATCGGTCACCACCGTTTCGGCGCTTCCCGAATCCCGTTCGGCCTCGGTCTCGCCGACGCAGAGGATGACGCCGAGACCCGCAGCTTGGGCAGCCTCGGCCTTGTCGCGAACCAGTTGGTTGGTCTCGCCGTGGAGCGCGCGGCGCTCGCTGTGACCGACGATGACGAAATCGGCGCCGGCATCGGCCAGCAGCGCGGCCGAGACGTCGCCGGTGAAGGCACCACTGGCCTGGACGTGACAGTCCTGCCCGCCCACACCGATGTCCGATGCGGCTTCGCGCATGGCGTTCACCAGGGTGAACGGCGGCGCCAGCGCGACCTGCACGCCAGGAAACCGGCTCGCAGCGCGATCGATCGCGCGCGCTTCGGCGAGCATCGCCCGCGTGCCGTTCATTTTCCAGTTACCGACGATGTAAGGCAGACCAGCCATTAAATTCCCTCATTGCGGACCGAATCTCTTGCGATAGGCCGCCTATCTTCAGGCGCAGCTATTCCAGCGGCGTCGCGCTTGTCAAAAGCCTATGTTGCAAAGCCCACAGCGCTGCGGCGAGCGGGCATTGCGGGAATGCCGATTGCCTCCTAAAGGCAGCCAACCCGGCTCGGAAGGACCCTTCCGGGCGCTTTGACAAGCGGTTGCCCCATGCTGCAGTTCTTCCGAAATTTCATCACGTCCAAGTACGGCGCGGTTTTCGCCCTGCTGTTCCTGGGGCTGATCGCCTTCGCTTTTGCCGCGGGAGACATCGCCGGCTTTCGCAATACCGGCGGCGGTGGGGACAAGGTCGCCACGGTCGGCCGGCAGAAGCTCGCCGCCAGCGATCTCAATCAGGCGGTGAGCAACGCGCTCGAAAACATGCGCCAGCAGAACCCGCGCCTGTCGATGAAGGGCTTCGTCGCCCAAGGCGGAATCGAACGCGTGCTCGACGACATGATCGATCGGACAGCGCTGTCGGTCTTCGGAAGCCGCCACGGCATCGTCGCGAGCGATCGCCTGGTGGATAGCGAGATCACCAAGATCCCCGCCTTCCGTGGCCTCGACGGCAAGTTCAGCGAAACCACCTTCCGCCAGCTCCTGGCCCAGCGCGGCATCAGCGAGAAGCTGGTCCGCGACGATCTGGCCCAGGGCCTGATCGCGCGCCAGATCCTGCAGCCCGCCTCGTTCGGCGCGATCGTCCCGCGCGAACTCGCGACGCGCTACACCGCGCTGCTCCAGGAAACGCGCAACGGCGCGATCGCCCTGCTGCCCGCGCCGCTGTTCGCGCCCAAGACTCCGCCGACGGACAAGGAACTGGCAGACTTCTACGCCAGCCACCGCAACCAGTTCATCCGCCCCGAGCGCCGCGTGATCCGCTATGCGACCTTCGGCGACGAAGCGCTCAAGAACCTGGCAGCGCCCAGCGACGCCGAGATCGCAGCGTTCTACAACAGCAACAAGGCACAGTACGCGGCCACCGAGGCGCGCATCCTCACTCAGTTGGTCCTGCCGACAGAGGCCGCCGCGCGCGCCGTCGCGGCCGAAGTGGCCAAGGGCAAGACGCTCAAGGCCGCCGCTTCGGAAAAGGGCCTGTCGGCCGGCGAACTGCCGCCGACCAACAAGGCCGATCTCGCCCGCACGAGCAGCTCGGCAGTCGCCGACGCGGCCTTTGCCGCCGCCGAAGGCTCGCTCGCAGCCCCCGCGCGCAGCACGATCGGCTGGCATCTGATCCACGTCGACCGCGTCGACGCACGGCCCGCCCGCACGCTCGACCAGGTGCGCGGCGAGATCGTCCCGCAGCTCGCAGCCGCCAAGCGCCGCGCCGCGCTGGGTGACCTGACCGCACGGCTCGAAGAGGAATTCGACAAGGGCGGCAACCTGGCCGATGCAGCCAAGGAGCTGGGCCTCACGATCCAGACCACGCCGGCGCTGACCGCCGACGGCAAGTCCTACGTCAATCCGAGCGAGGCCCTGCCGCCGGTGCTCGCACGCATCACCTCGGCCGCCTTTGCGATGGAGAAGGAAAACGAGCCGCAGGTGGCAGAGGCCGAGGCCAACAAGACCTTCGTCGTGTTCGACGTCAGCGACATCGCCGCGTCGGCCGCCGCGCCGCTGGCCGAAATCAAGACCGACGTCGCCACGGCCTTCCTGATCGAGCGCGGTTCGAGCGCGGCGAAGGCCGCTGCCGAAAAGCTGCTCGCCGAAACCAAGAAGGGCGTCCCGCTGGCCCAGGCGGTCGCCAATCTCAAGCTGGCGATCCCGCCGGTGCAGACGATCGCCATGAACCGCCAGCAACTCACGCAGAACGGTCAGCGCCCGCCGCCGCCGCTCGTGCTGCTGTTCTCGATGGCCAAGGGCACGACCAAGCTGCTGCCGGCCGACGGCAACCGCGGCTGGTTCGTCGTCTCGCTCAAGGATATCGTCACGCCGCCGCCGGCCGCCAGCGCGACGCTGATCCCGGCGGCACAGCGCGAGCTGGGTCAGCTCGTCGGCAACGAATGTGCCGAGAGCCTGCGCCGTGCGATCCGCGCCGAAGTGAAGGTCGAGCGCGACGAGGCTGCGATCAAGGCGCTGCGCAACCAGCTCAACGGCAGCAACTGACGCCAGCCATGTCTACCTCGTCTGGCCGTCTCGAGAACTGGAACACCGCCGCCACCGCGCTCGCCGAAGGCAAGCCCGCGCTCGTCTGGCGCCGGCTGATCGCCGATACCGAGACGCCGGTAGGCGCCGCGGTGAAGCTGATCGAGCCGGGCCGCGGTGACTTCCTGCTCGAATCGGTCGAGGGCGGCGCGGTGCGCGGGCGCTACAGCCTGCTTGGGCTCGATCCCGACCTCGTGTTCCGCGCGACCGGGCATGCCTGCGAGATCAACCGCCAATGGCAGGGTGATCGCGCAGCTTTCGCCCCACTCGCCGGTGACGCACTGTCCGAACTGCGCGGCCTGGTCGAGACCTGCCGCATCGACGTTCCGGCCGCACTGCCGCCCGCGCTCGCCTGCCTCGTCGGCTATTTCGGCTACGAGACCATCGGCCTGGTCGAGAAGTTGCCGCGGGCGCCGCAGAGCGCGCTCGAGCTGCCGGACATGCTGTTCGTGCGGCCAACCCTGATCCTTGTGTTCGACCGCCTGAGC
The DNA here is from genome assembly GCF_037482895.1 of Novosphingobium anseongense. Lineage (NCBI taxonomy): Bacteria > Pseudomonadati > Pseudomonadota > Alphaproteobacteria > Sphingomonadales > Sphingomonadaceae > Novosphingobium > Novosphingobium anseongense. Next base: position 1,067,011 of record NZ_JBBHJZ010000001.1, read on the forward strand.
GACGCGCTGTTCTGCGTCGCGCCGGTCTGGCCGTCAGACGCCGCGCCCGAGCGCGCGCTGGACCAGGCGCAGGAGCGGATCGACGCTGCGCTGCATCGCTTGGCCAGCGCTGCCCCCGCAGCGATCACCGACGCGACCTTGCCCGAGCCTGCCCTGACGCCGACCCTGGCCGAAGGCGCCTATCGCTCGATGGTGCTGCGCGCGAAGGACTACATCGAGGCCGGCGACATCTTCCAGGTCGTTCTCGCGCAGCGCTTCACCACGCCGTTCACCCTGCCGCCGCTCGCGCTCTATCGCGCGCTGCGCCGGGTGAACCCCTCGCCGTTCCTTTACTTCCTCGACCTGCCCGGCTTCGCCGCGGTCGGTTCGAGCCCCGAGATCCTCGTGCGCGTGCGCGACGGCGACGTGACGATCCGGCCGATCGCCGGCACTCGCCCGCGCGGCAAGACGCCCGAGGAGGATCGCGCCAACGAAGCCAGCCTGCTCGCCGATCCCAAGGAGCGCGCCGAGCACCTGATGCTGCTCGACCTCGGCCGCAACGACGTCGGCCGCGTCGCCAGCGCCGGCAGCGTCAAGGTGACCGAGAGCTACACGATCGAGCGCTACAGCCACGTCATGCACATCGTCTCGAACGTCGAGGGCAAGCTCGACACGAGCAAGCACGATGCGATCGACGCGGTCTTCGCGGGCTTTCCCGCGGGCACGGTCAGCGGCGCGCCCAAGGTCCGCGCCTGCCAGGTCATCGCCGAGCTCGAGCCCGAGACGCGCGGCGCCTATGCCGGCGGCGTCGGCTATTTCGCGCCCGACGGCTCGGTCGACAGTTGCATCGTTCTCCGCACGGGCATCGTCAAGGACGGGGTGCTCCACGTCCAGGCCGGCGCCGGCATAGTCGCGGATTCGGATCCCGAATACGAACAGCGCGAGTGCGAGGCCAAGGCCGGAGCGCTGATCGCCGCCGCGCGCGAGGCCGTGCGCGTGGCCAGCGAGGCGGGGTTCGGGCAGTAGGCCTAACCTGCGTCGGCGCGTCCTTCGCTCGACCACCGTTCTTTCAAGGTCTCGATCGCCTTGACCCGCGTCTCGCGCGCGGCCTTGGTTTCGACCGGCGCGATCACAGCGACCTTGCGGCCGTGCGACGTGATCTCGACCCGCTCGCCGTGCTCGACCGCGCGCAGCAGCTTGGAGAAGGAGCGGTTCGCTTCGGTAGCGGTCACGGTCCTGGTCTTCATTGGCAACAGTCTATCGCAATCCCCACATTTGCCCAATCGAGTATTTCAGCGAGGCAGTTCCCCTCGCCCGTCCAACTCGCTAAGGCCCGCGCATGATCCTCGTCATCGACAACTACGACAGCTTCACCTGGAACCTGGTCCATTACCTGATGGAACTGGGCGCGCAGGTCGACGTCGTGCGCAACGATGCGCTGTCCGCCGGCCAGGCGATCTCGAGCGGCGCCGCAGGCTTCCTCATCTCACCGGGTCCCTGCACGCCGAACGAAGCCGGGATCAGCCTCGATCTCGTCCAGGCCGCGGCCGACGCCGGCAAGCCGCTGCTCGGCGTGTGCCTCGGTCACCAGTCGATCGGCCAGGCCTTCGGTGGCAAGGTCGTGCGCGGCGGGCTGATGCACGGCAAGACGTCGCAGGTTAGCCATGACGGCACGGGCCTCTTTGCCGGCCTGCCCTCGCCCTTTACCGCGACACGCTATCACTCGCTGGTCGTCGAGGACATTCCCGCCGACCTCGTGGTCAATGCCCGCTCGGACGACGGCCACGTCATGGGCTTCCGCCACGCGCGCCTGCCGATCCACGGCGTCCAGTTCCACCCCGAATCCATCGCCACCGAACACGGCCACGCGATGCTCGCCAACTTCCTCGCGCTCTGCGGGATCGACGCGCGCCTCCCCGCATGACCCGGCTGCCCGACGTCATCGCGCCGCTCGCCGAGGACGAGGCGGAAGCCGCCTTCGCCGCCATGCTCGACGGCAAGGTGGCCGACGAGGACATCGCCCGTTTCCTCGTCGCGCTGTCCGACCGCGGCGAGACCGCCAGCGAGATCGCCGGCGCGGCCCGTGCCATGCGCGCGCGGGTGATCCCGATCGCGGCCCCCGCAAATGCCATCGACGTCTGCGGCACGGGCGGCGACGGCCACCACACGCTGAACGTCTCGACCGCGGTCGCGCTGGTCGTCGCCGCCTGCGGCGTGCCCGTGGCGAAACACGGCAACCGTGCCGCCTCGTCGAAGGCCGGCGCCGCCGACACGCTCGAAGCGCTCGGCCTTGATCTCGACCGCGCCGCCGAGACCGCCGAAGCAACGCTCGCTGACTTCGGCATCTGCTTCCTTTTCGCGGCCAAGCATCACCCGACTTCGGCGCGGATCATGCCGATCCGCAAGGCCCTGGGCCGGCGCACGATCTTCAACCTGATGGGCCCGTTGGCCAATCCCGCCGGGGTCTCGCGCCAACTCGTCGGCATCGCGCGCCCGGCTTATGTGCCGATCTACGCCGAGGCGCTGGCTCGGCTCGGCACCGACCGCAGCTTCGTGATCTCGGGCGACGAGGGCCTCGACGAGCTCAGCCTCGCCGGCGGCAACGAGATCGCCGCGGTCGGCTCGACCGGTTTCGTCATGCAGCGCGTGACCGCCGCTGATGCCGGCCTGCCTGCCGCGCCCGTCGAGGCGATCCGCGGCGGCGATCCGCAATACAACGCCGAGGCGTTGCGCCGCCTGCTCATGGGCGAAGAAGGCCCCTACCGCGACGCGGTCCTGCTCAACGCCGCAGGCGCGCTGATCGTCGCCGGCGAGGTCGAGGGCTGGCGCGAGGGCGTGGAGGAAGCCGCCGAGGCCATCGACAAGGGTCTCGCAAAATCGCTGCTCGACTGCTGGATCGCGACGACGAAATGACCGACAAACTCACCGAAATCTGCGACACCAAGCGCGGCGAAGTCGCGGCGCGCAAAGCTCTGGCCTCGCTCGCCGATCTCGATGCGCGCGCAGCCTCGCAGTCCGCGCCGCGCGGTTTCCGCGCCGCGCTCGAAACCAAGGCCGCGAACGGCTTCGCGCTGATCGCCGAAATCAAGAAAGCTTCACCCTCCAAGGGATTGATCCGCGAAGACTTCCAACCCGCAGATCATGCCCGCGCCTATCAGACCGGTGGCGCCGCCTGCCTCTCGGTCCTGACCGACGCGCCCTATTTCCAGGGTCACGAAGACTATCTGATCGCCGCCCGGAATGCCTGCGATCTGCCGGTATTGCGCAAGGATTTCATGGTCGATCCCTGGCAGGTCGCCGAAGCCCGATCGATCGGCGCCGACGCGATCCTGATCATCGTCGCAGCGCTGAGCGATGCGCAGATGACCGAAATCGAAGCGGCCGCGCTCGAACGCGGCATGGATGTTCTCGTTGAAGTTCACAACGAAGATGAAGTTGCGCGCGCTACTTCGCTGAAATCCCGTCTGATTGGCGTCAACAACCGCGATCTCAAGCGCTTCATCACCGACATCGGCACGACCGAACGCCTCGCCCCGCTGATGCCCGAAGGCACCCTGCTCGTGAGCGAAAGCGGCATCAACAGCCACGCCGACCTTCTCCGCCTCGCCCCCTGCGGCGCGCGGACCTTTCTCGTCGGCGAGAGCCTGATGCGCCAGGCCGATGTCGCCGCGGCGACGCGAGCCTTGCTTGAGGGTTGATGCGCATTTGTTCTTGCGCCGCGCACGGCACCTTGCTTCGCTGCGCGCACGATGACCGATAGCACCAAGCTCACCCATCTCGACGAACACGGCCATGCGCGCATGGTCGATGTCGGCGGCAAGGCAGAAACCCAGCGCGTGGCAGTGGCCTCGGGCCGGATTCGCATGTCGTCCCAAGCGCTCGCAGCGATCCGCCAGGGCGAAGTGCCCAAGGGCGACGTCATCGCCGCGGCGCGTATTGCGGGGATCATGGCGGCGAAGAAGACCGGCGAACTGATCCCGCTCTGTCACCCGCTGGCGCTCGATGCCGTGACGCTCGACTTCGCTTTCGAGGATGACGGTGTCCGTGCCACCGCCACGGCCTCGCTGACGGCCAAGACCGGCGTGGAAATGGAAGCCCTGACAGCGACTTCGATCGCACTCCTCACGATCTACGACATGGCCAAGGCGATCGACAAAGGCATGATCATCGACCAGGTTCGCCTGATCGAGAAGCGCGGCGGCAAGTCGGGCGACTGGCGGGCAGCCGACCTGTGAAGCCACCGCCGCTGCCGCTCGAGGAAGCCCAGGCGCGCCTGCTCGCGCTGGCGACGCCGTTGCCGATCGAGCGCGTCGACGTCGACAGTGCGTTGGGCCGCTATCTCGCCGAACCCGTCGGCGCCCGGCGTACCCATCCGGCGACCGATCTCTCGGCGATGGACGGCTATGCCGTAGCTGCCGGCGACATGGCCGGCCCCTGGCAGGTGATCGGCGAAAGCGCCGCGGGCCATCCGTTCGCGGGCGAAGTCCGCCGCGGCGGCGCCGCGCGCATCTCGACCGGCGCGGTGATGCCCGCCGGCGCGAGCGCGGTGATCCTCCAGGAGGACATTGCGCGCGAAGGCGACCGCATCACCTTGACCGGTGAAGCACCCATCCCGGCGGACAAGCACATCCGCCGCAGCGGGCTCGATTTCGCGCTCGGCACAGAGGTACTGACCGCGGGCCTGCATATCGGCCCGGCCCAGGCGGCGCTCGCGATTTCCGCTGGGCATAGCCATGTCGCCGTGCGCCGTCGGCCGCGCATCGTCGTGCTCGACAGCGGCGACGAGCTCGCGGTCGACCTCGAAAGCTGCGCGCCGCACCAGGTTCCGGCCAGCAACGGCGTCATGCTATCGGCGATGGCGCGCGCGCTGTCATGCGACGTCGAGCGTGTGGGCCCAGTACCCGATTCGATGGAGGCCATGGCGGAAGCGCTCGACCGCGCGGCCGAGGCCGACGTCGTCGTCACCAGCGGCGGCGCTTCGGTCGGCGATCACGACCTCGTTCGCCCGGCCCTGCTCGCCTGGGGTGCCGAACTCGACTTCTGGCGCGTCGCGATCAAGCCGGGCAAGCCGATCCTCGTCGCTACCCGGGGCAAGCAGATCATCCTCGGACTACCCGGCAATCCGGTGTCGAGCCACGTCACCGCCTATTTGTTCCTGCTACCGCTGCTGCGCGCGCTGCTCGGCGCTGCCCAGCCGTTGCCGCGGCGGATTCGCACCCGTTTGGCAGCCCCCATGCGTGCCGGCGGAGCGCGGCGCGAATTCCTGCGCGCGGTGTGGGATGGCGAAAGCGTGACACCGCAGGCGATCCAGGACAGCGGTGCGATAGCCCCGCTCGCCGCCAGTAACGCACTGATCGACCGCGCCGCTCATGAACCCGCTGGAGAGACTGGCGACACGGTCACGGCCTACTTGCTGGAGAATGGCGGAATTGCTTGACGGCACTCGAATCGTTTCTTAATTGTTCCGCATTCGTTCACTGAACTTCCGCCTATTTGAGCTTCAAGGGGAGACTGCAGGATGCTGACGCGCAAGCAGCACGAGTTGATCCGCTTCATCCAGACCCGCCTCGAAGAGAGCGGCGTTTCCCCCTCGTTCGAGGAAATGAAGGAAGCGCTCGATCTCAAGTCGAAGTCGGGCGTGCACCGGCTGATCTCGGCGCTCGAGGAGCGCGGCTTCATCCGCCGCCTGCCCAACCGTGCCCGCGCGCTCGAAGTGCTCAAGCAGCCCGAGGACGTGACGACCGCCAAGACCACGACCCGCGCCGCAGCCAACAGCAACTCCGCGCTGACCGCACTCAAGCCCGCGGCCCCGGCGCCGCGGCCCGAGCCGGCGAACGACGTCATCGAGATCCCGCTCCACGGCCGCATCGCTGCAGGCGTGCCGATCGAGGCGCTCGAAGGCCAGTCGATGCTGCCCGTTCCTGCCGCGCTGCTCGGCCCCGGCGAGCACTATGCGCTCGAGGTCTCGGGCGACTCGATGATCGAGGCAGGCATTCTCGACGGCGACTTCGCGCTGATCCGCCGCACCAATTCCGCGCGCGACGGCGAGATCGTGGTGGCGCTGATCCACGGCGAGGAAGCGACGCTCAAGTACCTTCATCATGAGAAGGGCCTGGTCCGTCTCGATCCGGCGAACTCGGCCTACGAGCCGCAGATCTATCGCGATGGCGAAGTCGAGGTTCAGGGCAAGCTGGCGGGACTGCTGCGGCGGTATCACTGATGGGGAACGGCGGCCTGCCGCCGCCTCATCGATAATTCTCGAAGCACCCTTCTCCAGGCACTCTATCCGATCGTCACCCGTGCGAAGGCAGGGGGCCATCTAAGGGCGCCTCGACGCACCCTCCGTTTCAGGACGGGAGCTTGGCTGGGTCCCTACATTTTCAGGGGCGACAAGGATTGCAGGCAAAGCTTTGGCGGCTTGAGTTTCGCCACGCCCGCTTGCGGGCCGGACCCACGGCCGATCTTCCGGCTTGCGCCACCAGCCGTGCTCGCCCTGCGTTTCGACGACCGTGGTCACGCGCCGCTCCGCCAGATCGATCGCCAGTCCACCGGTCCGCTCCAGCGTCCGTCGGTCGGCCTTGAGCCAGGCCGGACGGCAGCTGCGCGGCAGCCAGCGGTCGGAAATTACGATATCGACGCGGTCGCAGGCGGCCACCAGTTGCCGCTCGGCCACCCGGTCACGCCCGCGGCCGATCAGCAGATGCCATTCGCGCCCGGCCCGCGGCAGCGTGACCGCGCAGAAGTCGCGATTGCAGCGCGCGCCCGGCCATTGCTCGAGCAGCCGCAGTTCGCCGTCCATGCCCGAGAGTTCGGTGAGGTTGTCGCGAACGAATTCGCTCTTCTGTTCGCGCAGGACCAGCAGCCCGCCGCCGTCCACTCCCGTGATGCCGACATGACGCCCGTCGCCCGAGACCAGAATGTCGGGCGGGCGCAGGAAAGCGAGTGACACTGTCGCGACCAGCACCGGTGCCAACCCCCACAGCCGCAGGTGCCCGCGCCACAGCGCCAGCCAGAGCCCGCCCGCAACGAACAGCGCGATCGCGCCACGCCCCATGGCGGGCATGGTCGTCACCGCGCCGGGCTGCGCCGCGACCCAGTGCGCGAGCGCGAGCATCACGTCGATCGACTGCCCAGTGAGCCACCAGGCCGGCGCGCCGAGACCGGCGAGATCGAGCACCAGCGCCAAGAAGATCAGCGGCATCGTCACCACGGTCGTCAGCGGGATCGCGACGACATTAGCGAGAGCGCCGTAGACGCCGGCGCGGTGGAAGTGGAACAGGCCGAGCGGCATGATCGCCAGTTCGATCACCACGCCCGTGACGAGCAGCATCGCCAGGTTGCGCGCCAGCCGCGTATACCAGCCCTCCTCGCGCGGCGCGAGGAATGCCCTCACCGGCGCCGCGCCGTGCAGCGCAACGATCGCGATCACCGCAACGAAGCTCATCTGGAAGCTCGGGCCGACCACGGCCTCGGGCCAGAACAACAGGACGAAGAAGGCTGCCACCGCGACCATCCGCATCGACAGCGGCTCTCGGCCCAGCGCCAGCGCCACGAGTACCAGCACCGCGCCAATGCACGAGCGTACGGTCGGAACCTCGGCCCCGGTCAGCAAGGTGTAAAAAATGCCCGCACCCGCACCGGCTCCCGCTGCGAAAAGCGGCAGCCGGACGCGCAGCGCCAGCCAGGGCCAGAGCGCGAACAGACGCAGGGCGATCAGGTAGACCGCCGCGACCACGGCGCTCACGTGCAGCCCGCTGATCGACAGCAGGTGGCTGAGCCCGGCGTCGCGCATCGCTTCGTCGTCGGCCTTGGAAATCGCACCGCGGTCACCGCTGGCGAAAGCGGTTGCGATCGCGCCAGCCGAGCCATCGAGCCGGCTGCGGACATGCGCGGACAGCCGCGCCTGGGCCCGTTCGAGCCAGCCGCCGCCCGATCCGCGTTCGATCACGGTCACCGTGCCCAGTACCGAACCCGTCGCCGCGATTCCGGAGAACCAGGCGGTGCGCGCGAAATCGTAGGCGCCCGGCAGCATCGGCGGTGCCGGCGGCATCAGCCGCGCTCTCAGCCGTATCCGCGCGCCCGAACTCAGGTCCTGTCGATCCTCGGCGAGCGGCAACGACACGCGCACGCGGATCGCGCGCCCGGTCTCAGGCTCGCGCGTCGCCAGCAACAGGCGTACCCGGTCCTCGGCGGGGCGCGGTTCGCGGTCGAGCACCAAGGCAGAGAGTTCGGTCACCAGCGGCCGTTCGATCGGCCGCGCACCGACCAGTTCGGACTTGCTCCAGACCACGGCGCAACCCGCCGCGATCAGCAGGGCGAGCGCGATCATTGCCAGCCGCAGATAGGGAAAGCGTCCGTCGCGCGCGAAGCCCGCCAGGCTTGCCATGGTCAGCGCGCCGCAGGTGGCGAGCAGGGCCAGCCACTGCCACGCGTTCGCCAGCAGGAACCAGAGCGCGATGCCGGCCGCGAAGGCCACGGCCAGCCAGGGACCGCGTTCGAACCCGGCCGTGCCAAGAAATCGCTCGACCGCGTCGGGCACGCTGGACAAGCCGCTTCGGCTGCGCCAAGGGCGATGTTGCAGTGCAGCGCCCCGGGCGAGGTCGCCCTTCGACTCCGGGGCCGTTTCGTCAGAGACAGCGGCACTCTCGAGCATGCAAGAGTTTGGGCAGGAAGGAGCGAAGATGGCAAGCGCTAGCGGCAAGGACGCACGGACGGTCGTTACCCGTTTCGCGCCCTCGCCCACCGGCTATCTCCACATCGGCGGCGCGCGCACCGCGCTGTTCAATTGGCTGTTCGCCCGCCATCACGGCGGCAAGTATCTGCTTCGCATCGAAGACACCGACCGCGCCCGTTCGACCGAGCCCGCGATCGAGGCGATTTTCGACGGCCTGCGCTGGCTCGGCCTCGACGGCGACGAGCCCGCCACGTTCCAGTTCGCCCGGTCCGAGCGCCACGCCGAAGTCGCGCAGACGCTGCTCGATTCCGGTCACGCCTATCGCTGCTACCTGACGCCCGAAGAGCTGGCCGCGCGCCGCGAGCAGGCCCAGGCCGAGCGTCGCCCCTTCCGCATCGACAGCGAATGGCGCGATGCCGATCCTGCCACCGCGCCCGCCGGCGCCCCTTCGGTCGTGCGCATTAAGGCCCCTCGCGAAGGCGAGACCGTGATCGAGGACCTGGTCCAGGGCAGCGTCACGGTCAGCAATGCCGAGATCGATGATTTCGTGCTGCTCCGCTCGGACGGCACGCCGACCTACATGCTCGCGGTCGTCGTCGACGATCACGACATGGGCGTCACCCACGTCATCCGCGGCGACGACCATCTCAACAACGCCTTCCGCCAGCTTTCGATCATCCACGGCATGGGTTGGGACGTACCCATCTATGCCCACGTGCCGCTGATCCACGGCTCGGACGGCGCCAAGCTCTCGAAGCGCCACGGCGCGCTGGGCGTCGACGCCTATCGCGACGAGCTCGGTCTGCTGCCCGAGGCGCTGTTCAACTATCTGCTGCGCCTCGGCTGGGGCCACGGCGACGAGGAGATCATCAGCCGCGAGCAGGCCGTCGAGTGGTTCGACATCGACCATGTCGGCAAGAGCCCCTCGCGCTTCGACACGGCCAAGCTGCTCAACCTCAACGGCCACTACATCCGCGAGGCCGACGACGCGCGCCTCGCCGAACTGGTCGGCGCCAAGCTCGCCGAAAAGGTTGGGGGCACGCCCGATCTCGCGCTGCTGGCGCGCGCCATGCCGGTGCTCAAGGTCCGCGCGAAGGACCTCAACGAGCTCGCGGCCAACGCGGTGTTTCTCTTCGCGCAGCGTCCGCTGACGCTCGATGCGAAGGCCGAAGCGCTGCTGACGCCCGAGGCGCGCGCGCTTCTGGCCCGCATTCAGGACCGCCTGCTGGCCGAAAACGGCTGGACAAGCGAAGGCCTCGAAGCCAGTCTCAAGGCGATGGCCGAAGAGATCGGCCTGGGCCTCGGCAAGCTCGCCCAGCCGCTGCGCGCGGCTCTGACGGGACAGACGACGTCACCGGGCATTTTCGATGTTCTCACATTGCTCGGTCGGGAAGAAAGCCTGGCGCGCATCGCCGCCCAGGCCGCGCCGGCCGAAGCAGAATAAATCTGAGGAGTAAGGCACTTGGGCAATCAAGCTAAACTGAGCACCGACGGCAAGGATTTCGACTATCCGGTCCTGAGCGGCTCGATCGGTCCGGACGTGATCGATATCCGCAAGCTCTATGGCCAGACGGGCAAGTTCACCTATGACCCGGGCTTCACCTCGACGGCGAGCTGCGAAAGCGCGCTCACCTACATCGACGGTGACGAAGGCGTTCTGCTCCACCGCGGCTATCCGATCGGCCAGCTCGCCGAGAACAGCTCGTTCATGGAAGTCAGCTATCTGCTGCTGAACGGCGAACTGCCTTCGGCCCAGGAACTGTCGGACTTCGATCGCACGATCACGCGCCACACGATGCTGCACGAGCAGCTGATGAGCTTCTACAAGGGTTTCCGCCGCGACGCGCACCCGATGGCCATCATGTGCGGCGTGGTCGGCGCACTTTCAGCGTTCTACCACGATTCGACCGACATCTCGGACCCGACGCATCGCAAGATCAGCTCGCACCGCCTGATCGCGAAGATGCCGACGATCGCCGCGGCCGCCTACAAGTATTCGGTCGGCCAGCCGATGCTCTATCCCGACAACTCGCTGAGCTACACGGGCAACTTCCTGCGCATGACCTTCGGCGTGCCCGCGGAAGAGTACGAGGTGATCCCGGCGGTCGAAAAGGCGATGGACCGCATCTTCATCCTCCACGCCGACCACGAGCAGAACGCCTCGACCTCGACCGTGCGTCTCGCCGGTTCGTCGGGCGCCAATCCCTTCGCCTGCATCGCGGCCGGTATCGCCTGCCTCTGGGGCCCGGCGCACGGCGGCGCCAACGAGGCGGCGCTTGAGATGCTCAAGGAAATCGGCACCCCCGACAAGATCCCCGAGTACATCGCCCGCGCCAAGGACAAGAACGATCCGTTCCGCCTGATGGGCTTCGGCCACCGCGTCTACAAGAACTACGATCCGCGCGCGACGGTCATGCAGCAGACCGTGCGCGAGGTGTTCGACGCGCTCAAGGTCAACGATCCGCTGTTCGAGACGGCAATGCGCCTCGAAGAGATCGCCCTCAGCGATCCCTACTTCATCGAGAAGAAGCTGTTCCCGAACGTCGATTTCTATTCGGGCATCATCCTCTCGGCGATCGGCTTCCCGACCACGATGTTCACCGTGCTCTTCGCACTCGCCCGCACGGTCGGCTGGGTCGCGCAGTGGAACGAAATGATCAGCGATCCCGGCCAGAAGATCGGTCGTCCGCGTCAGCTCTACACCGGCCCGGCGCAGCGCGACTACATCCCGGTCGACAAGCGCTAAGCCGATCGGCGCAGGCCAAGTTCAAGCCCTCCGTCGCCGCGCGACGGGGGGCTTTTTCTTTTGCGAAGCTAGTTCTGGGAACCGTCCGGCGCGGCCGGAAGGTCGAGGATGAAGCGGGCGCCCTGCCCCGATGCGCTCTCGACGCTGAGTTCGCCGCCCATGGCGCGCGCCAGCCGGCGCGAGATGTAGAGCCCTAGGCCCGAGCCGCCGTCGCCGCTGCGGCCGAGCCGCTCGAACTTCTCGAAGATGCGGCCCTGGTCCGCTTCGGACAGCCCCGGCCCCTGATCGCAGACGACCACGCGTACGCGGCCCGGGCCGGCATCGATCGAATCCTCGAGCCGAATCCAGACCTGCGAATCCTCGGGCGAGTAGCGGATCGCATTGGTCACGAGGTTGATCAGAACCTGCAGCACGCGACGGAATTCGGCCACGGCGGGGAGGCTTTCGCCGGGGCGCGGTGCGTCGAGCGCGATGCGCTTCTCTCGCGCCCGAACGCCGAGGATACCCGCGGCCTGGCGGGCGACGTCGGCGAGGTCGATGCGATCGGGTGCGGTCGAGAAGTCGTCGGCCTCGACCACTTCGAGATCGGTCAGATCCTCGATCAGCGCCAGCAGATGTTGCCCCGCGGAAGCGATGTCCGCGGCATAGTTGGCATAGTCGTCCGAAATCGGACCCGCGAGACGCGAATGGATCGTCTCGGCATTGGCGATGATCCGCGCGATCGGCTGACGCAGGACCGGCGCGACGTCGCGGCCGAGCAGGCGATGACGCACTGCCGAGCCTTTGGCATCGGGCTCGGGCGGCAATGCCGGCAGTTCGGGCGAAACCAGACAGAGCTCGAAGCCCGCAGGCTCGCGACCGGGGCCGGCTTGCGGAAACAGGCTCGCACGCCAGCGTCGCGACGATCCCGGCACCTCGACGTCGGCGCCATCGAGCAGGCGCCAGTGCAGCGGCTGCGAATGGCTGTTGCCGGCAATCGTGATGAAGTCGGTCCAGGGGCGGCCGAAGCCGGCTTCCATGGCTGCGGCCAGGGCGACGAGATCGGGAGCTTCCGCCTCGACCGTCAACACGCGCTGACCGGCATCGAGACGTGCGGTCAATTCGGCGACGTGGCGGTCGATCTCGCCACGACGCTCGTCGATCTCGGCAGGGTCTTCGGCGGCGAGCGGCGTCGCATGCCAGTTGCGCAGCAGGATCTCGCAGCCGGCATCGGTGCCGGGCAGTGGCTCGACCTCGACCCAGGCGGTGATTGCGCTGGCACCGTCCTGCGCCTGGATCGTCCGCGCGAGCTTGAGACCGTAGCGGCGCGCCTTGCGCACGACTTCGAGCAAAGCCGGAACCGCGATCGTACCCGGCAATTCGCCGCCGCAGCGCAGTTGCAAGGCCGCGATGGCCTTGTCGGCCGATACCAGCATGTCGGCGCCGTCGCTGATCGCGCGGAGCGGTGCGGGAAGTCCTCCGGACACGGTCAGTGTCCTGCCCCGGCGATCAGCGCTGCGGCGCGATCGGGCGCGAGCCGGTCGATGCCCTCGGGCAGTTCGGCGTCGGGATCGAGCGCAAGCAGTTGTTCCTCGATCGCCTCGGGCTTGAGCCCCGCGGCGCAGAGCGCGAGCGCGAGACGCGTGCGCTGCGTCTCGCTCGTGGCGAGCGTCGCGAGATCGCGGTCCTGCCGCGCCGATGCGGCGAGCGCGGTGAGGAAGATGGCAGCTCCGGCGTGGTGCAACGACAGCGCCGCCACGGCACCGGCACCCATGCCCGTCACCAGCCGCGACAACAGGCCGAGCCGGCTGCGCGCCTCGTCATAGTCGGCGCGGATCGCGACTTCGGCAGCGGCAACGCGCTGATCGGCCTCGGCGGTACCGCCGGCCACGCCCCGCAAGGCCACGAGCGCCAGATGGAGCAGATCGCCCGGCAGTTCAGCGAGCGCCAGCCGCATGCGCCGCTGCGCCTGACCGAACCGGGCCTGGGCGGCGAGAAATTTCATGGCCAGCGCCGCCGTCGTCTCATCGGACGAGGCGACGAGCGCCTGGAGCAGCGGCGAGAGCACGGGATCGAGCGCGAGCCGCGCCTGGAGCAGCTCGGTCAGGTGCCATTCGAGCACCAGCGCGTGAACGTGCCTGAGGAAGGCAGGATTGTCGGTGAGAGCAAGGGTCAGCGCCGCGACATCGCCCTCACCACCCTCGATACGGGCCAGCAGTTGTCGCGCGACGTCGCCGATCATCCCACGCACACGCGCGAGAATGGCGTCTCCGAAAAGACCGCTGTCGTCGCTGGCCAGCAAATGACGCAGCACCGGCGCGACCGTGCCGAGCACGACGTCGCCCTGATCGAGCGCACCGCGCAGGCGCGATTCCACCGGATCCGTCGCTCGGGGAGTGGCCGCCGCATCGCTCATGAGCCCGCTATAGCCGTCCATGGTTAAGCCCGTGTTATCTGCGGTTTGCCGGCCGAAAGCAGCAAAGCGGCCAAGGCGAGCAGCATCGCTAGCACCTGCACGGCATCGATCAGGACACCGAAGAAGGCGGCCAACGCCAGGATCAGGGCCAGCAGAGCGCGATCCTCTAGCCAGGCGATCCAGCCACGCAGCAGCACGCGCGGCAGCAGACGGGCCAGGGCAATCAGGATGAACGGCGGAAACACGTGCGCCAGCAGCGAATCCCACGGGGGCAACGGCGCGCTCCAGACGATCACCACGATCAGTTCCAGGTCGAGCAGCCAGCCAAGCACGGTCTCCCCAGAAATCGGCGCCTTGCCGAGCTTGAGCGAATCGTGTTCGACCCTTTCGAGCAGTCCCGAAGCCCGGCGCAACGTCCAGGCGACCGCGCAGAGCACGAGCGCTATTCCCGAATAGGTGAACCAGCCCGCGCCGAGTGCCAGCAGCATGATCGCCACGGCGCCCAGGGCCACCAGTCCCCAGCCGCTGCCGGCATGCAGCAGCGACGGCCCGATCGCCAATACGCCGAGCCGCGACAGCATGATGCCCGGGGTCGGCATTTCGCCTTCGCCCATGTGCAGGCGGATCCAGGCGTCCTCGATCTCGTGCGCTTCCCCCTCGTCGTGAACGAGCTTCCAGCGCGCGCCCTCGCGCGCCGTCGCGGGCACGAGTTGCATGGCCACGCCCGACTGGAGGGCAATGCGCGTCAATGCCGAAGGAATGTCGAAGTCCGCGGGCAGATCGCCCAGCGCTTCGACCAGGCGGCCGGGGATGCGCATGGCGCCTGCGGCCGAATGGTTGATGTCGATCCGTTCGAAACCGGCGGCAAGACCGGACTCGATCGGCTGGACCAGGACCGAATGCCCCTGTTCGAGCAGGGCGATCGCCTCTTGCGGCGCGGCGAGCAGGCCTTCGGTGAAGACGATCAACTCGTCGTTGGCCGTGACGAGCCCGGCCAGCGCACGTGGCCCGGGAATGACGTGCAGGCGAACCCCGGCTTTCTCGGCATCCTGCTGAAGCGCGATAAGCGGCGGCGTGACTTCGCGCGCGATGCAGACCACGCGCTGGCATTCGAGCGCCAGGGCTATGCCGAGCTGATGCCGCGCCAGCGTCGCTCCGCCGACGTGAAGGAACGCGCGCGGCGCGCTCTGCCCCGTCCCTGCGGGTTCGATCATGGCAAGCAGGGCGACGCGCAGCGGGCTTCTCCGGGCAGTTACGGAGGTTCTAGGCAAAGCCTGGGCGGGTGCCAAGCGCGCGTTGCCGCGGCTGCGTTCTAGACTGGCACGGGCTCGATCGGCACGGGCGAGCCTGGCGGAATGTCAGGCGGCGGCGAACTCGTCGAGGAAGGTCTGAATCCGGCGCACGGCAACGGGATCACCCGGCGCGGTGTCGATCGCCTGGTCGGCCAGGACCATGAGCCTTTCGGCGTTGAAGCTGGCAGCCAGGCCCTTGAGACGAAGCGCGGCGATCTGCCAGTTGCCGTCACAGCGCGCGCGGCGCAGCAGGTCGAGCTGGTGGGTCAGGCTCTCGACGAAGGCCACGCGCAGCTCCGCGAAAAGCGCGGGATCGTTACCCGCCGCAGCGGCCAGAGTGGCATCGAGGGTTCCCGCTTCGTAAGCCATCCACAGAAGCCTAGGGCCACAGGGTTAAGGTGGGGTTTATCCTGTGCATAACCGTGGTATTCAGGGAGAATGGCCGGGGAAACACGCATCATCGCCTTCGACGCTTCGAGCGCAAAAACGCCCGACGCGGAAATTCTGCTGACCGAGGAAGCCGCGGAAAGCGCGGCGCCCGAGCCGGCGGATACGAGCTGGGACGATACCGACCCTGTAGAGCGCCCGCGTTTCCGCTGGGTACTTCCGGCAATCGGCGTCGCGCTCCTGATCGGCTGGACCGGTTATTTCGGATGGGCCGTCAGCGAACGCCTGACCGTGCGACTGGCTCCGAGCGAGGCGATCGCGCTGCTCCGCGACTGGGCCGTTCCGGTCCTGCTGATCGCCGTCGCCGCGCTCGTCCTGCTGCGCAACAGCCGCAGCGAGGCCCTGCGCTTCGGCGATGCGGCGCGCGTGCTCTCGCAGGAATCGGCGCTGCTCGAGACGCGGCTGTCGACGGTCAATCGCGAGCTCAGCCTCGCGCGTGAATTCATCGCCGCGCAATCGCGCGATCTCGAGACCTTGGGCCGCCTCGCCGCCGATCGCCTCTCGACCGAGGCCGACCGCCTCCAGGGCCTGATCCACGACAACCATGCGCGGGTCGAGACGATCGGCACGGTCAGCTCGGCCGCGCTCGACAACATGGAGAAGCTGCGCGGCCAGCTGCCGGTGATCGCCAGCTCGGCCAAGGACGTCACCAACAACATCGGCAATGCCGGCCGGACCGCCCACGGCCAGCTCCAGGAGATGATCAACGGCTTCAAGAAACTGAACGAGTTCGGCCAGGCCAGCGAGCGGCAGGTCCACGTCCTGCGCGGTCTCGTCGACGAGACCATCTCGGAATTCTCGCAGCATGCCGATCAGTTCGCCAATCTCACCGCCGCGCGCTTCAGCGAGTTCCGCGATCGCGGCGCCGAGTTCCGCACCCAGCTCGACAGTCACGAGGTCGAGGCCCTCGCCGCGATCCGCACGCGCGCTTCGGCCATGGCCGAAGAGCTCGAGCAGACCCGTCAGCGGCTCGACGGCGAGGAGGCCGAGAGCCTGACCTCGATGCGCGCGCGTCTGACCGCCTTGCGCGACGAGGGCAATGCCATTGCCCGCGCCTTGCGCGAGGGCGAGAGCCGCGCGCTCGAAGGCTGGGAAGCCAGCATCGCGCGGATGCGCGAGGAGCTGAACGGCGCGCTGACCGAGCTTCAGCAGGCAGAGATCGACGCGATCGAGGCCCGCCAGGCCCGCACCGGCGCGATCCGCGAGGAGCTCGACAAACTCGAAGCCCAGACGCTGGACCAGGCCTCGCGCTTCGCCGCCGAGCTCGACAAGCGCCAGGCCGAGACCATCGCCGCCGAAGACGCCGCCGCCACGCGCCTGCGCGAGCATCTGGCTGCGCTAGACTTCCTCGCCGCCTCGAGCCGCGAACGCCACGGCGAGATCGATGCCGCCGCCACGGCGGACTTGCGCGAACGCGTGGCGGCCCTCGATGCCGAGATCGCCGACCGTCACGCGCGGCAGGAAACCCTGGAGAAGCAGGCGGCCGATCGCCTGCGCCAGAACCTCGCCGCAATCGACATGGAGATGGCCGAGCGTCTCACGCGGCAGGAAGAGCACGGCGCGACGGTTCTTGCCCAAGGCCGGGCAATCACGGCCCAGCTCACCGAATTCGAGAGCCGTACCGCCGAGATCGTCGCCCACGGCGAGGCTGCGCAATCCTCGATCGGCGATAGCCTGCGCACGCTCGGTGAACGTCTCGGCGAAAGCCGCACCGCACTGGCAGGCACCGATCGCGACATCGCCGCCCTGACCGACAGCAGCGTGCGCCTGCTCGAACTGATCCAGGCGAGCGTCAAACACAGCCGAGACGAGCTCCCCCGCGTGCTCGGAGGCGGCGAGGCTCAGCTTTCCGGGCTGGAGGCGCGGATGACCGCGCTGCGCGAGGCGGCACAGGAAACCGATGCGCGCGGCATGAACATCGCCGATACGATCGAAGCAGCCAACGCCAATCTCCAGCGCACCTATGCCGAACTCGCGCGATTGCAGCAGGAGCTCGAACAGGCCGGCTCGCTCCACGGCGAAACGCTGGCGACTTTGCGCGAACAGCTTGCGGCGATCGCCAGCCAATCGACGCATCTCGCCCACGAGACGCGCATACAGCTCGCGTTCGCGCTCGATTCGCTTGCGGACTCGACCCAGAAGGCCATCGCGGGCTTCGGCGAGAGCGGCGCCACCACCGTGTCCGCCCTCGCCCGCCAACTCGGCAGCGAGAGCGCGGCCGCGATCGAGCAGGCCATGCGCACCAGCGCCGAAGAGACCACCGGCCAGCTCGAGCGCGCCGTCGCCCAGGCGGCAGCCGTCGGCCGCGAGGCAGCGGTCCAGCTGCGCGATCAGCTCGGCAAGGTCAACGATCTGGCCGCCAATCTCGAGAGCCGCGTCGCGCATGCCCGACAGCGGGCGGAAGAGCAGGTCGACAACGACTTCACCCGCCGCGTCGCGCTGATCACGGAGTCGCTCAATTCGAACTCGATCGACATCGCCAAGGCGCTCTCGACCGACGTCGCCGATACCGCCTGGACCGCCTATCTGCGCGGCGACCGCGGCATCTTCACGCGGCGCGCGGTGAGCCTGATCGACAATGTCGAAGCCAAGGCCATCGTGCAGATCTACGAGCGCGACCGCGAATTCCACGATCACGTCAGCCGATACATCCACGATTTCGAAGCGATGCTGCGCCAGGTGCTCTCGGCCCGCGACGGTCAGGCGCTGGGCGTGACGCTACTGTCGTCCGACATGGGCAAGCTCTACGTCACCCTTGCCCAGGCAATCGAGCGCCTGCGGAGCTAGTTCCGGCGCCAACATCTTGGCACGAGCTTGCGCCTCAGACCTTCGCGGCCTCCGGCGGTTCGCCAAACAGGTTCAGGTCGCCGGGGACGATCCAACCGTTGACGTAGTTGGCGTAATACATCCCGCAGAGCACGAGCGCGAGCACCGAGGCGCGCAGCGCGATACGCCTCGCATCGAAGTTGGCCGGGGCGCTGTCGGCCTGGCCCGGGGTCTTCTCGATCCCAGCCTCGTCGTGGGTGCGAATGCCGAAGGGCATGACGATGAAAGCGCTGAACACCCAGAACAGCACGTAAATGGCGATGATGGAGGTCAGTTTCATGATCAGTCGTCGAGCAGCAGCACTTGTACCTGGGGCTTCTTGCCCGACCAGCGCGTCGCGGCGCGGCGCGCGGCGAGCCGGGCGGCTTCGATCCGCGCCTCGCGGTCCTGCGCGACTTTGCCCTTGAGCTTGCCGAGCGCCTGCGCGACGTCCTCGCGCGCTTCCTCGCAGAAGGCGTCATAGTCTTCGTCGAGCGGCAGGCCGACGCCGGCGATCTCGATGCGGCTGCCGGCGATGGCGACGGTCAAGAACCCGTTGTGCGCCAGGCGGCGGCGCATGACCATGGCCTCGCCATCGGCCGGAGCGATGATGTCGCCATCGAGGATGAGACGGCCCGCGCGAACCTCGCCGAACTTGCCCGGCTTGCCCGGCGCGAGGCGGACGAGATCGCCGTTCTTCTGATTGATCGCCTTGGGTATGCCGCAGGCCAGGCCGAAGCGCGACTGCTCGCGCATGTGGCGGATCTCGCCGTGGACCGGAATCAGGATTTCGGGCCGCAGCCAGCCATAGAGCGCCTGCAGATCGGGTCGCCCCGGATGGCCCGAGACGTGGATCGGGCTCTGGCGATCGGTGACGATCTCGATGTCGCGCTCGGCCAGACGGTTCTGGATGCGGCCGATGGCGATCTCATTGCCCGGGATCTGGCGGCTGGAGAACAGCACGACGTCACCGGCTTCGAGCGAAAGCTGGTGGTTGCCTTCGGCCATCCGCGACATCGCGGCGCGCGGCTCACCCTGGCCGCCGGTCGCGACGATCAGCACTTCGCCGCGTGGCAGATCCATGGCCCGGCCAAAATCGACCGTCTCGGGCAGGTGCTCGAGATAGCCGCTGGCCTGGCTGGCGCCGATCATCCGGTCGAGCGAGCGCCCGGCGACGCAGAGCTTGCGCCCGGTCGCGCGCGCGACCTCGCCCAGGGTCTGGAGCCGCGCGACATTCGACGCGAAGGTCGTGACCACCACCCGGCGGCCTTTGTGCTTGGCCACTTCCTCGAGCAGTCCGCGGTAGACCTCGCCCTCGGACCCCGAATTCTCGGGATTGAACACGTTGGTCGAATCGCAGACCAGCGCGAGCACACCGGTGTCACCGATCGCGCAGAGTTCCTCGGCGGTCGTCGGCACGCCGATCTGCGGGTCCTCGTCGATCTTCCAGTCACCGGTGTGGAAGATGCGCCCATAGGGCGTATCGACGATCACGGCGTTGCCTTCGGCGATCGAATGCGCGAGCGGTACGTATTGAACGGTGAAATGGCCGAGCTCGAACGGCTCGAGATGGTCGATCACGCGCAGATCGACCTTGCCGAGCAGCCCCGCCTCTTCGAGCTTGGCCGCGACGAGCTTGGCGGTGAACGGCGTCGCGTAGAACGGCACGCCGAGTTCTTCGGCAAAATAGGGCACCGCGCCGATGTGATCCTCGTGCGCGTGGGTCAGGACGATGCCCACGAGATCGGCCTTGCGATCCTCGATGAATTCGAGATCGGCGAAGACCAGGTCGACGCCCGGATACTCCTGGCCGCTGAAGGTCATGCCGAGGTCGACCATCAGCCACTTGCCGTCGCAGCCATAGAGATTGACGTTCATGCCAATCTCACCCGAGCCGCCGAGGGCACAGAAGATCAGTTCGTTACCGGGTTTCACTTGATTGGGTTTCCTTGGGCCGCAGCCCTTTCCGCCAGCAGAGCCAGCCCGTCGAGCGTGAGGTCCGCGTCGACCGCATCGAAAATGTCCGTCACTTCGTCGAACAGCACGGCAAGGCCGCCGGTCGCGATGACCTTGGCCGGACGGCCGATCTGTTCGCGCATGCGCGCGATCAGCCCTTCCATCATAGCGACGTAGCCCCAGAACACGCCGATCAGCATAGCGTCTTCGGTATTGGTGCCGATCACGCTCTTGCTGTCGGGTACGCGAATGGCGATGCGCGGCAGCATGGCCGTGTTCCCCACCAGCGCGTCAAGCGAGAGGTTGATGCCCGGCGCGATGATGCCGCCCTTGTAGGCGCCGTGAAAATCGATGACGTCGAAGGTCGTCGCCGTGCCGAAATCGACGACGATCAGGTCGCCCGGATACTTGGCGTGGGCGGCGATCGCATTGACCGCACGGTCGGCGCCGACCGAACTCGGCTGATCGACGTCGAGATCGATGCCGTAGTCCGCGGCGCCCTGCCCTGCGATAAGCGGCTCGACGAAGAAGTAATTGCTCGCCAGGACCTGGATGTTGTGGAGCGCGCGGGGGACGACGGTGCAGACGATGATCTGCGTGATCTCCTCGCGCTTGATGCCGCGGATCTCGAGGAGCTGCATCAGCCAGACCGCATATTCGTCGCCGGTGCGGCGCGGATCGGTGGCGATGCGCCAGCGCGCCTTGAGCTTGCTGCCCTCGAACAGCGCGAAGACGACGTTGGTATTACCGGCGTCGATGGCGAGCAGCATGAAGAGCTCCTTACGAGTCCGGGGTCAGGCGAACTTCGCCCGCATGGATGGCACGCGTCCGCCCGTCGGCCAAGCGCAGCAGCAGGGCGCCGTCTTCGGCGAGCCCGGCAAACGCACCGATCAGACCCTCTTCCCCGGGCTCGCCGACGGTGAGAGGGGTTCCGAGCGGATGCGCTGCGGCGAGCCAGCGCTGTACGATCGGCGCCAGGCCGAAATTGCGCCAGCGCTCGAGTTCGGCCGCGAATTCTCGTGCGAGATCGGCAGCGAAGGCATCGCGATCGACGCCCTGCAGCGCCACCGTCTCGCGATCCGGAACTTCGGGCGCCTGGGCAAGGTTGACGCCGACGCCGATGATGACGCTGTCGTTGACGCGCTCCAGCAGGATACCCGCCAATTTAGCCCGGCCGATCAGCAGATCGTTGGGCCATTTCAATGTGGCCGAAAGCCCGTCGTTCAGCAGCGGCGTCACCGCTTCGTGCACGGCCAGGCCGACGAGCAGCGCGAGCGAAGCGGGCTCGGGATCGCCGAAGCGCAGATGCACCACGGTAGAGCCCATGAAATTGCCCGCGCCGTCTAACCATTCGCGGCCTTGCCGCCCCTTGCCAGCGGTCTGGCGGTCCGCAACCAGCCAGTCGCCCTCCGCGACGCTCTCGCTAGCGCGCAGGCGCGCGGCGAGGTCTGCGTTGGTCGATCCGGTTTCGGCTAGGGTGTGGATCACACCGCTGCGAACAGTGCGGCGGCCGCGGTGTCGGCCAGGTGACCCAGGCACTTGGTCAGCAGGTAGCCCAGCGGCGAGATGAACAGCGCGCAGACCGCGAGCAGGGCCTGGTGCGCCCAGTCGCTACGGCCGACCGCTTTGCCCGTCGGTTCGTCGAAGTACATGACCTTGACGATCTTAAGGTAATAGAACGCGCCGATCACCGAAGCGGCGATACCGATCGCGGCCAGCGGCACGAGGCCCGCCTGGACTGCGGCCTGGAAGACCACGAACTTGCCCCAGAAGCCGAACAGCGGCGGAATGCCCGCAAGGCTGAACATGACCATGGCGAGTGCGGCGGCGAGCACCTTGCGGTCGCGCGAGAGGCCGGCGATGTCGGAAATTGCCTCGACCTGGTTGCCCTCGGCATCCTTGAGCATCAGCACGGCGACGAAACCGCCGATCGTCATCGCCACGTAGATCGCCAGATAGACGAGCATCGCCGAAGCGCCCTCGACCGTGCCGGCAGCGAGGCCGATGAGGATGAAGCCGACGTTGTTGATCGACGAATAGGCCATCAGGCGCTTGATATTCTTCTGACCGATGGCGCCGAGCGCGCCGACGACGATCGAGGCCAGCGCCGCGAAGATCACGATCTGGCGCCAGGCATCGGCCTGCGAACCGAAGGCGTCGAGCGAGACGCGCATCGTCAGCGCCAGCGCCGCCACCTTGGGTGCCGTCGCGAAGAAGGTGGTAACCGGGGTTGGCGCGCCTTCGTAGACGTCGGGCGTCCACATGTGGAACGGCACCGCCGAGATCTTGAAGGCCAGGCCCGCGAGCACGAAGACCACGCCGAACAGCGCGCCGGTCGACAGACCGCCGCCCAGAGCGGCGCTGATGCCCGAGAAGTTGGTCGTGCCCGTGAAGCCGTAGGTCAGGCTCATGCCGAACAGCAGGATGCCGCTGGCCAGAGCGCCGAGCACGAAATACTTGAGGCCGGCTTCGGCCGAACGCTCGTCGTTGCGCAGGATCGAGGCGAGCACATAGGAGGCCAGCGAGGCCATCTCGAGGCCGATGTAGAGCGTCAGCAGATCGGTGGCCGAGACCATGATCCCGCCGCCGAGCGCGGCGAAGAGCACCAGGATCGGATATTCGGCCCGCATCCCGCCCGCGCGTTCGAAGAACTGCGGCGCGATCATCAGCGAGGCACCGGCGGCGCCATAGATCAGCAGCTTGGCGAAGCTGGCGAAGGCGTCGGCGCGGAACTGGCCGAAGAAGGCGTAGGTATCGGGGCCCGAGGCGCCGGCGCAGAGCGCGGGCGCGACGAGGAAGGCAGCGCCGACGAGCGCGGCGACCGTCAGGATCGAGATCAGGCGGCTCGCCTTGTCACCGCTCCAGGCGGCGACGAGCAGCAGGATCAGGCCGGCGACGCTCAGCAGTTCTTCGGGCGCAACCAGGCGCAGCGAGTGGGACCAGTCCATCAGTGGTGCGCCCCCTCGTGCGCGGATTCATCGGTTTTGGGTTGTGCCTTCGCGACCGCGACCTTGGCATCGCCGGCGGGCTTGGCCCGGGCGATACGCGCGTCGAGCGCGGCGATGTCCTGGCGCATCGGCGCGAGGAAGCTTTCGGGATAGACGCCCATCCACAGCACGGCCGCGGCGATCGGCGCCATCATCAGCCACTCGCGCAGGTCGATATCCTTCATGGCGGCGGCATCGGCGTTCTTCTGCTCGCCGAAGATGACCCGGCGATAGAGGTAGAGCATATAGGCCGCCCCCAGGATGATGCCCGTCGTCGCGACCAGCGCGACCCAGCTCGAGACCTGGTAGATGCCCGCGAGGCTGAGGAATTCGCCGACGAAGCCCGAGGTGCCCGGCAGGCCGACCGATGCCATCGTGAACAGCATCATGAACAGCGCGTAGTAGGGCATGTTGACCGCAAGGCCGCCGTAACGGTCGATCTCACGCGTGTGCAGGCGATCGTAGATCACGCCGACGCCGAGGAACAGCGCGCCCGAGACCAGGCCGTGGCTGAGCATGACGACCATCGCGCCTTCGAGACCTTGCACGTTGAACGAGAACAGGCCGATCGTGACGATCGCCATGTGCGCGACCGACGAATAGGCGATCAGCTTCTTCATGTCGTGCTGGACCAGCGCGATCAGCGAGGTGACCACGACCGCGACCATCGACAGCCAGTAGACCAGCCAGGCGAACTGGGCCGAAGCCTCGGGGAACATCGGCAGCGCGAAGCGGATGAAGCCGTAGCCGCCCATCTTGAGCAGCACGCCGGCTAGGATCACCGAGCCCGCGGTCGGCGCCTGGACGTGCGCGGCCGGAAGCCAGGTATGAACCGGCCACATCGGCATCTTCACCGCGAAGCTCGCGAAGAAGGCCAGCCACAGCCAGGTCTGCGCCTGCGGGGCGAAGTCGTAGGCCATCAAGGTCGGGATGTCGGTGGTGCCCGCCTCGTTCACCATCCACAGCATCGCGATCAGCATCAGGACCGAGCCGAGCAGCGTGTAGAGGAAGAACTTGTACGACGCGTAGATGCGATCGGCGCCACCCCAGATACCGATGATCAGGTACATCGGGATCAGGCCGGCTTCGAAGAAGATGTAGAACAGGTAGAGATCCTGCGCGGTGAACACGCCGATGATCAGCACTTCGACCAGCAGGAAGGCGGCGTTGTATTCGCCGACGCGCTTCTCGATCGAGTTCCACCCCGCGCCGATGCAGACCGGCATGAGGAAGACCGTCAGCATGATCAGCATCAGGGCAATGCCGTCGATGCCGAGCGCCCAGTTGAAGCCGGCGAAGAGCTCGACCTTTTCCTGGAACTGCCACTGCGCGCCGCCGACGTCGTAGTTGGCCCAGAGCAGGACGCCGAGCGCGAAATCGATCAGGGTCGCGATCAGCGCGATCGAACGCGCCGCCTTGGCTTCGACCAGAAGGCAGGCCACCGCGCCGACGAGCGGCACGAGCAGCATGAGCGATAGGATGGGAAAACCGTTCATTGCCTCAATGCGCCCCGAAACCTGCGATTGCCCAGCTGATCGCGCCGACAAGGCCGAGCAGCATCACCAGCGCATAGCTGTAGAGATAACCCGACTGGACCTTCTGCGCGTAGGTCGAGCTCTTGGCCACGACCCAGGCCGCGCCATCGGGACCCAGTCGATCGACGATGCCGATGTCCACCTGCTTCCAGAACACCTTGCCGAGCCAGAAGGCCGGGCGGACGAACAGGAAGTTGTAGAGCTCGTCGAAGAACCACTTGTTGTAGACGAACTTGTGCAGCGCGCCGAACTGGCCGACGAAGGTCGCCGGGAAGCTCGGGTTCTTCAAGTAGGCATACCAGGCGGTCAGCAGACCGATGGTCATGACCGTGAACGGCGCCCACTTAACCCAGGTTGGCACTTCGTGCATCGCGTGGATCAGGTGCTCGCTGAACACGAGGCTGCCCTTCCAGAACTCGCCATCGCCTTCGCTGATGAACGAATGGTGGAACAGGAAGCCGGCGAAGACCGCGCCCAGGCTCAGGACGATGAGCGGGATCAGCATCGGCAGCGGGCTCTCGTGCGGGTGATAGCCCGCCGTGCCGTCGCCGTGATCTTCATGACCGTGCGCGTGGTCGTCGTGACCGTGTGCGTCGTGCGCATGGGCCTGTTCGGTCGCCTCGCCCGAGTGTTCGTCGGACGGGTGATCGTCATGGCCATGGCCGTGCGCGTCGTGGACCGCGTGCTGGATGTGCTCCGAACCGGCCCAGCGCGGCTTGCCGAAGAAGGTCAGGAAGGCCAGGCGCCACGAATAGAAGCTGGTCATCAGCGCGGCGCTGATACCCATCCAGAACGCGAAGGTGCCGAGTTCCTTGCCCGAACCGAAGGCCGCCTCGAGGATCGCGTCCTTCGAATAGAAGCCCGCGAAGCCCAGGGTGCCGGCAATGCCGACGCCGGTGATCGCCAGGGTGCCGAGCGTCATCGCCCAGAAGGTGATCGGGATGTGCTTACGCAGGCCGCCGTAGAAGCGCATGTCCTGCTCGTGGTGCATCGCGTGGATCACCGAGCCGGCGCCGAGGAACAGCAGCGCCTTGAAGAAGGCGTGCGTGAACAGGTGGAACATGGCAGCGCCATAGGCACCCGAACCCGCCGCGAAGAACATGTAGCCGAGCTGCGAGCAGGTCGAATAGGCGATGACGCGCTTGATGTCCCACTGCGTCGTGCCGACGGTGGCGGCGAAGAAGCAGGTGGCGGCGCCGACGAAGGTAACGACGCCGAGCGCGGTCGGGCTCGTCTCGAACAGCGGCGACAGACGGCAGACCATGAAGACGCCGGCGGTGACCATGGTCGCCGCGTGGATCAGCGCCGACACCGGGGTCGGGCCTTCCATCGCGTCGGGAAGCCAGGTGTGCAGGCCGAGCTGCGCCGACTTGCCCATCGCACCGATGAACAGGAGGATGCAGAGCACGGTCATCGTGTCGAAGCGGTGGCCGAGGAAGCCGATCGTCGAGCCGGCCATGCCGGGCGCGGCGTCGAGGATCGCCGGGATCGAGATCGTGCCGAACACCAGGTAGACGCCGAAGATGCCCATCATGAAGCCGAGGTCACCGACGCGGTTGACGACGAAGGCCTTGATCGCGGCGGCGCCGGCCGAGGGCTTCTTGAACCAGAAGCCGATCAGCAGATACGAGGCCAGGCCCACGCCTTCCCAACCGAAGAACATCTGCACGAGGTTGTCCGCCGTCACGAGCATGAGCATCGCGAAGGTGAACAGCGACAGATAGGCGAAGAACCGCGGCTGATCCGGATCCTCCTCCATATAGCCCCAGCTATAGAGGTGGACGAGCGCCGAGACGCTGGTGATGACGACGAGCATGACCGCGGTCAACGTGTCGACGCGCAGCGCCCAGTCGAAGCTCATGGTGCCCGACTGTACCCAATGCAGCACGGGCGTGACGCTGGCTTCGGCGGTCCCACTCAGGAAGCCGAGGAAGATCGGCCAGGACAGCGCGCAGGAGACGAACAGCGCGCCGGTCGTGATCGACTTGACGACGGTGTTGCCCAGCATGCGGTTGCCGAGCCCGCCGACGATGGCGGCCAGCAGCGGCAGGAAGACGATGAAGAGGATCGAATGCACCGGTTTACCCCTTCATCCGGTTGACGTCGTCGACCGCGATCGTGCCGCGGCCGCGGAAGTAGATGACCAGGATCGCAAGGCCGATGGCGGCTTCGCCGGCCGCCACGGTCAGCACGAACATCGCGAAGATCTGGCCGGTCAGGTCCTGCAGGAAGGCGCTGAACGCGACGAAGTTGATGTTCACAGCCAGCAGGATCAGCTCGATCGCCATGAGGATGACGATGACGTTCTTGCGGTTGAGGAAGATGCCGAGGACGCCGAGCACGAACAGGATCGAGCTGACGACGACATAGTGTTCGATGCCGATCACAGCTGAACCCCCTTGCCCACTTCGGGTTTCACATTGACCGTCGCTTCATCGGGACGGCGGGCGATCTGGCGGCCGATGTTCTGGCCGCGCGTGTCGCTGCGCTGGCGGTGCGTCAGGACGATCGCGCCGATCATCGCGACGAGCAGGATGACGCCGGCTGCCTCGAACAGGAACAGGTAGCGGCCATAGAGCAGCGCGCCGATCGCCTTGATATTGCTGACTCCCACCGCCGTCGCGGCCGAACCGTCGGGCGTGCCGAGGTGCAGCGCGCCGGCACGGAAGGCGCCGATGCCGAGGACGATCTCGCAGAGCAGGACCACCGCGACGAGCATGCCGAGCGGGAAGTTCTTGACGAAGCCCGCACGCAGCTCAGCGAAGTCGATGTCCAGCATCATGACGACGAAGAGGAACAGCACGGCGACCGCGCCGACATAGACGATGACGAGCAGCATCGCGATGAACTCGGCGCCGACCAGGACCATGAGGCCCGCGGCGTTGAAGAACGCCAGGATCAGCCAGAGCACCGAGTGCACGGGATTGCGCGCCAGGATCGTGATCGCGCCCGAGGCGACGACCAGAGTGGCGAACAGGTAAAAGGCGATTGTGTGGATCATGATCTGTGCCCCGCCGGCGCCCTATCGATACGGCGCATCGGCTTCAAGGTTCGCGGCGATGGCCCGCTCCCACTTGTCCCCGTTCGCCAGCAGCTTGGCCTTGTCGTAGAGCAGCTCTTCGCGCGTTTCGGTCGCGTATTCGAAGTTCGGCCCCTCGACCACGGCATCGACCGGGCAGGCTTCCTGACAGAAGCCGCAGTAGATGCACTTGGTCATGTCGATGTCGTAGCGCGTCGTGCGGCGGCTGCCGTCGGCGCGCGGCTCGGCTTCGATCGTGATCGCCTGTGCCGGGCAGATCGCCTCGCACAGCTTGCAGGCGATGCAGCGTTCCTCGCCGTTCGGATAGCGCCGCAGCGCATGCTCGCCGCGGAAGCGGGGCGAGAGCGGGTTCTTCTCGAACGGATAGTTGATCGTCGCCTTGGGCTTGAAGAAATACTTCAAGGTCAGCCAGTGCGCCTTGACGAACTCCCAGAGGGTGAACGCCTTGATGATTTGAGCGACGCTCATCAGCCGTACCTCGTGAACATCAGATAGCCGCTGACCAGCACGACGAAGCCGAGGCTGACGGGCAGGAACACCTTCCAGCCCAGGCGCATCAGTTGGTCGTAGCGATAGCGGGGAACGGTCGCCTTCACCCAGGAGAAGACGAAGAAGAAGAACAGGATCTTCGCGAGCAGCCAGACGAAGCCGGGCACGACGTAGAGGAACGGCAGGTCGAGCGGCGGCAGGTAGCCGCCGAAGAACAGCACCGCGTTCAAGGTGCACATCAGCAGGACGTTGGCGTACTCGCCGAGCCAGTAGAGCGCGAAGGCCATCGACGAATATTCGGTCTGATAGCCGGCGACGAGCTCGGACTCGGCCTCGGTCAGGTCGAACGGCGCGCGCGCGGTTTCGGCCATGCCCGAGATCAGGAACATCACCCACATCGGGAACAGCAGCGGGTTGAAGGCATAGCCGTTCAGGATCCCGAAGACGTGGCCCTTCTGGTCGGCGACGATCTCGTTGAGGTTGAAGCTACCCGCCCAGAGCACGACGCAGATCAGGATGAAGCCGATCGAGACCTCGTAGGAGATCATCTGCGCCGAGGCGCGCATCGCCGAGAAGAACGGGTACTTCGAGTTCGACGCCCAGCCCGCGATGACGACGCCGTAGACGCCGAGCGAGGAGATCGCGAGCACGTAGAGCAGGCCGACGTTGATGTCCGCCAGCACCGCGCCCGAATTGAACGGGATCACCGCCCAGGCCATCAGCGCGACCGTGAAGGTGATGATCGGCGCGATCAGGAACAGCACCTTGTTCGACGCCGAGGGGACGATGGTTTCCTGGAGGAAGACCTTGAGACCGTCGGCGAAGCTCTGCAGCAGGCCGAAGGGGCCGACCACGTTGGGGCCGCGACGCAGCGCCATGGCCGCCCAGATCTTGCGGTCGGCATAGATGATCATCGCCACGCCAAGCATCAGCGGCAGCGCGATCAGCAGGATGCCGGCGATCGTCGAGACGAACCACGCCCACTCGTAGGACATGCCGAGCGATTGGAAGAAAGCGGTCATTCCGCGGCCTCCGCGAAGTCTTCCCCGTGGAGCAGTTCGGCCGAGCAGCGCTGCATCACCTCGCTGGCGCGGGCGATCGGGTTGGTCAGGTAGAAGTCCTTGATCGGATAGCCGAACGCGCCTTCCGCGGAACCGCCGCCCGCAGGCAGCGAACCGTAGTCGGCGAGGTCTTCGACACCCAGCGCCGGAACTTCGGCGACCATCGCCGCACGCAGTTCGTCGAAGCTGTCGAAGCCTACCACGACACCCAGGGCATCGGCCAGCGCGCGCAGGATCGTCCAGTCCTCACGCGCGTCGCCGGGGGCGAAGACCGCCTTTTCGGCGAACTGCACGCGGCCTTCGGTGTTGACGTAAGTGCCGGCCTTTTCGGTGTAGGCGGCCGCGGGCAGGACGATGTCCGCGGCATGCGCGCCCTTGTCGCCGTGGTGGCCGACATAGACGACGATCGAGTCCGAGAACCTGGCGAAGTCCATCTCGTCGGCGCCGAGCGAGAAGACCAGCTTGGGCTTGGCCGCGACGAGGTCGGCGATGCCGCCCTTCTGCGCGAAGCCCAGCATCAGCCCACCCATGCGCGCGGCGGCGAGGTGCAGCACGTTGAAGCCGTTCCAGCCATCACGGACGAGGTTGAACTGGCCAACGAGGCCCAGGCCCGCGCCGAGCGCGCCCTTGGCCAGAGCCGCACCGCCGAGGATGACCGCGGGACGCTCCGCATTCGACAGGGCTTCCGAAACATGCGCCGGCAGATTGCCGAGCACCGACAGGTCCTCGCCGAGGAACTCGCCGCCGAAGGTGGTTTCCCATTCCTGGCCGACGAGGAAGACCTTGGCGCCCTTCTTGACCGCCTTGCGCAGGCGGACGTTCACCAGCGGCGCTTCCCAGCGGACGTTGCTGCCCACGATCAGGATCGCGTCGGCGGTCTCGATGCCGGCGAAGGTCGAATTGAAGTTCACTGCGGCGAGGCTGGACACGTCATAGTCCATGCCCGTCTGGCGGCCTTCGAGCAGGGTCGAGCCCAGCGCGCCGAGCAACTTCTTGGCGGCGAACTGCGTCTCGCAGTCGAGCAGGTCTCCCGCAACCGCGGCAACGCTCGCACCCGGCTTGACCTTGGCGATCGCGGCGAAAGCCTCGTCCCAGGTTGCGGCGACGAGCTTGCCGTCACGGCGGATCCACGGGCGGTCGAGCCGGCGCTTGGTCAGGCCGTCGACCTGGTAGCGCGCCTTGTCGGAGATCCACTCCTCGTTCACGTCATCGTTGATCCGCGGCAGCACGCGCAGGACCTCGCGGCCGCGACTGTCGATGCGGATATTGGCGCCGGTCGCGTCGGAAACGTCGATGCCGAGCGTCTTCTTGAGCTCCCAGGGCCGCGCCTCGAAGGCGTAGGGCTTGGAGGTCAGCGCGCCGACCGGGCAGAGGTCGATCACGTTGGCCGACATCTCGTGATGCGCGGCCTTCTCCAGATAGGTCGTGATCTGCATGGACTCGCCGCGATAGAGCGCGCCGATCTCGTCCACGCCGGCCACTTCCTCGGAGAAGCGCACGCAGCGGGTGCAGTGGATGCAGCGCGTCATCGTCGTCTTGATGAGCGGGCCCATGTACTTTTCGGTGACCGCGCGCTTGTGCTCGTCATAGCGCGAGGCGCCGCGGCCATAGGCGACCGACTGGTCCTGCAGGTCGCATTCGCCGCCCTGGTCGCAGATCGGACAGTCGAGCGGGTGGTTGATGAGGAGGAACTCCATCACCCCTTCGCGCGCCTTCTTGACCATCTCGCTGTCGGTGCGGATGTTCTGGCCCTCGGCAGCGGGCAGCGCGCAAGACGCCTGCGGCTTCGGCGGCCCGGGGGCGACCTCGACCAGGCACATGCGGCAGTTGCCGGCGATGCTCAGCCGCTCGTGATAGCAGAAGCGGGGGATTTCCTTGCCGGCCAGCTCGCAGGCCTGCAGGACGGTGGCGCCCTGCGGAACTTCGAGTTCGACGCCGTCTACGGTTACCTTAGGCATTACTCAGCAGCCTCGCGTACGTTGTCGGCAATCCGGCGCTCGAGCTCGGGGCGGAAGTGCTTGATCAGACCCTGAATCGGCCAGGCGGCCGCGTCGCCCAGCGCGCAGATCGTGTGACCTTCGACCTGCTTGGTCACCTGCTGCAGCATGTCGATTTCCTCGACCGCGGCATCGCCGGTGCGCAGGCGCTCCATGATGCGCCACATCCAGCCCGTGCCTTCGCGGCAGGGCGTGCACTGGCCGCAGGACTCGTGCTTGTAGAAGTAGGACAGGCGCGAAATGGCGCGGACGATGTCGGTCGACTTGTCCATGACGATGACCGCGGCCGTGCCCAGGCCCGATCCGACCGCCTTGCAGCCGTCGAAGTCCATAGGCACGTCGATCATCTCGTGGCCCGGCACCAGCGGCACCGAGGAACCGCCGGGGATCACCGCCAGCAGGTTGTCCCACCCGCCGCGGATGCCGCCGCAGTGCTTTTCGATCAGCTCGCGGAAGGGGATGCTCATCTCCTCCTCGACGACGCAGGGCTTGTTCACGTGGCCCGAGATCTGGAAGAGCTTGGTGCCCTTGTTGTTCTCGCGGCCGAAGCTCGAGAACCAGCTCGCACCACGACGCAGGATCGTCGGCGCGACGGCGATGGATTCGACGTTGTTGACCGTGGTCGGGCAGCCATAGAGGCCTGCACCGGCCGGGAACGGCGGCTTGAGGCGCGGCTGGCCCTTCTTGCCTTCGAGGCTTTCGATCATCGCGGTCTCTTCGCCGCAGATGTAGGCGCCGGCGCCGCGGTGGACGAAGACGTCGAAGTCATAGCCCGAACCGCAGGCGTTCTTGCCCAGCAGACCGGCGGCATAGGCCTCGTCGCGCGCCGCGAACATCGTCTCGGCCTCGCGGATGTATTCGCCGCGGATGTAGATGTAGGCCGCGCGCGCACCCATCGCGAAGCCCGCGACCAGCGCGCCTTCGAGCAGCTTGTGCGGATCGTGGCGGATGATCTCGCGATCCTTGCACGAGCCCGGCTCGGACTCGTCGGCATTGATCACCAGGAAGCCGGGACGCGCCGGGTTCGGCTCCTTGGGCATGAACGACCACTTCATGCCGGTGGGGAAGCCCGCACCGCCACGGCCGCGCAGGCCCGAGTCCTTCATCTCCTGGATGATGCCGTCACGGCCCTTTTCGAGGAGAGCCTTGGTGTTGTCCCAGTCGCCGCGCTTCTGCGCCGCGCCGAGGTTCCACGGCTGGTAGCCGTAGAGGTTGGTGAAGATGCGATCCTTGTCGGCGAGTGCCATGGTTTACCACTCCCCTCGGTAATCGTGATTTTCGGAGACCATCTGCTTGAGCGTCGACAGCGCGCCAACCGGCTCGACCGTGTGACGGCCGGGCTCCTGCGTTCCCGCCTTGGGCTCGCGGCCCGCGGCCAACTCGTCGAGCACGAAGTTCAGGCGCTCGGCCGTGAGGTCCTCGTAGTTGTCGTCGTTGATCTGGACCATCGGCGCCGAAGCGCAGTTGCCCATGCATTCGACCTCGGTAAGCGTCCACAGGCCGTCGGCGCTGTTGTGGCCCTTGCTCATGCCGCGCGCCTTGCAGGCGGTCAGCAGGTCGTCCGAACCGCGCAGCATGCACGGCGTCGTACCGCAGACCTGAACGTGGAAGCGGCCGACGGGCACGAGGTTGTACATCGTGTAGAACGAGGCGACCTCGACCACGCGGATCACCGGCATGTCGAGTTCCCTGGCGATGAACTCCATCACCGGGATCGGCAGCCAGCCCTGCGTCTGCGTCTCGGCGCCGATCTGGCGCTGGGCGAGATCGAGCAGCGGCATCACGGCCGAGCGCTGGCGCCCTTCGGGATAGCGCGCAATGATGCCGGGCACCTTGGCGGCGTTGTCCGCGTTCCAGGTCCAGGCGCCCCAGCGTGCGCGCAGTTCGGGGGTATCGGGTTCGAGATGACGATCAGCCATGACGGCGACCCCGCTTCAGCCAGAGATCCTGGGCATAGAGGAACAGCTCGAAGCCGCAGATCGCCGCGGCCAGCATCGGCAGCGTCTGGCTGGGCTCGGCCCCGCCCCAAAGCGCGCCGAAATAGCCGAGCACGAGCAGGACGCCGGTTACGGCAGCCCAGACGCGCAGGGAATCCAGGAGGGAAATTGGCTTCAACGGACGAACTCCACGCGGGCGCACTTGTCACCCTCGAACGTATAGATGGCGACGACTTCGAACGGCTCGACCGGCGGCGAACCGTCGGTCGACGGGCCGCGGGTCACATATTCGCGGAACAGGACGTAGTTGCCGATTTCCTGTTTCTCGCGGATTTCCGCTTTGTTTTCGGGCCAGACGGCGAAGGCCTTGGCCAGGCCCGAGCGCGTGCCTTCCTTGCCCTCGCGCACGACAGCACCGCGGTAGGTGGCTTCGCAGGCGTCATCGGTCATGTAGGACACGTAGGTGTCCACATCCTGCGCGTTGTAGGCGGCGATCATCGCCTCTGCCTTAGCCAGGTTGCTCAACGGTCGCACTCCCCGAACACCACGTCGATAGCGCCGATGATGGCGGTGACGTCGGGCAGCATGTGACCCTTGCTCATGAATTCCATGGCTTGGAGGTGCGAGAACGCCGTCGGGCGGATCTTGCAGCGGTAGGGCTTGTTGGTGCCGTCGGCGACGAGGTAGACGCCGAACTCGCCCTTGGGGCTCTCGGTCGCGACGTAGACCTCGCCCGCCGGGACGTGGAAGCCTTCGGTGTAGAGCTTGAAGTGGTGGATCAGCGCTTCCATCGACTGCTTCATCTCGCCGCGTTTGGGCGGGACGACCTTGCGGTCGGTCGAGGCGATCTCACCGTTGGGCATTTCGGCCAGGCACTGCTTCATGATCTTGGCCGACTGGCGCACTTCCTCGACACGGACCATGAACCGGTCGTAGCAGTCGCCGCGCGTACCGACCGGGATCGCGAAGTCCATACGGTCGTAGACGTCGTAGGGCTGGCTCTTGCGCAGGTCCCAGGCGATGCCCGAACCGCGGATCATCGGGCCCGAGAAGCCCCACTTGAGCGCGTCTTCCTTCGAGACGATGGCGATGTCGACATTGCGCTGCTTGAAGATGCGGTTGTCGACGACGAGGCTCATCGCGTCCTCGAACAGCTCGGGCAGGCGCGTGTCGAGCCAGTCGGCGATGTCGGTCAGCAGCTTGAGCGGCACGTCCTGGTGAACCCCGCCCGGGCGGAACCAGGCCGAGTGCATGCGCGCGCCCGAGGCGCGCTCGAAGAAGTTCAGGCAGTCCTCGCGGATCTCGAACAGCCACAGGTTCGGCGTCATCGCGCCGACGTCCATGACGTGCGAGCCCAGGTTGAGCATGTGGTTGCAGATGCGCGTCAGCTCGGCGAACAGCACGCGCAGGTATTGCGCGCGCAACGGCACCTCGAGGTTCAGCAGCTTCTCGATGGCGAGCACGTAGGAGTGCTCCATCGCCAGCGGCGAGCAGTAGTCGAGCCGGTCGAAGTAGGGCAGCGCCTGGAGATAGGTCTTGTGCTCGATCAGCTTCTCGGTGCCGCGGTGCAGCAGGCCGACGTGCGGATCGACGCGTTCGATGATCTCGCCGTCGAGCTCGAGCACCAGGCGCAGCACGCCGTGCGCGGCCGGGTGCTGCGGACCGAAGTTGATCGTGTAGTTCGAGATGACCTCGTCGCCGGTGGTCGGCGAGGTTTCAAGCTGGACGCTCATGATCAGGAACCCTCGGGCGTCTTCTTCGCGCGCGGCTTGCGGGCGGGTTTGGACTCGGTCGGCGCGGGCGCTTCGGGGGCCTTGCCGGCATCCTTGGCGGCGGGCGCGCCGGCGCTCTGCTTGTCGGCAGCCGCTTCGTTGGCCTTGACCCCGGCGCCGGTGTCGGCCGGCTTGTCGGTGGTCTTGGGCGTTTCGACCTTGGGCGCCGCGGGCGGCGGTGCGGCCGGAGCCGGTGCGGCAGGCGCCTTCTCGTCGCCGGGCAGCACGTAGTCGGCCCCTTCCCACGGGCTCATGAAATCGAACGAGCGCAGGTCCTGCGCAAGCTGGACCGGTTCGTAGACGACGCGCTTGTCCTCTTCGGAGTAGCGCAGCTCGACATAGCCGGTCAGCGGGAAGTCCTTGCGGAACGGATGCCCCTCGAAACCGTAGTCGGTAAGGATACGGCGCAGGTCGGTATTGCCCGAGAAGATCACGCCGTAGAGGTCGAAGACCTCGCGTTCGAGCCAGCCCGCGACCGGCCACAGGGTCGTGACGGTCGGCACCGGGGTGCTCTCTGCGGCGTTGACCTTGACCAGCAGGCGGTGGTTCTTGGTCACCGACAGCAGCATGTAGACGACTTCGAAGCGCTCGGATCGCGACGGATAGTCGACCCCGGCGATTTCCATCAGCTGCTGGTATTCGTGCTCGTCGCGCAGCAGACGCAGCGCGTCCTCGATGCGGTCGCGCGCGATCGTCAGGACGATCTCGCCATATTCCTCACGGCCCGCGACGAGCTTGTCGCCGAGCGCCTGGGTCAGAGCCTCGAGCACGCCTTCGTTCGACGCGATCTTGGGAGCGGAATGCAGTACCGTCATTGCCCTGCCCTCACCGCTCTACCGTGCCGACGCGGCGGATCTTCCGCTGCAGCTGCATCACCCCATAGAGCAGCGCCTCGGCGGTCGGCGGACAGCCGGGGACATAGATGTCCACGGGCACGATCCGATCGCAGCCGCGCACGACGCTGTAGCTGTAGTGGTAATAGCCGCCGCCGTTGGCGCAGGAGCCCATCGAGATGACGTACTTGGGGTCCGACATCTGGTCGTAGACCTTGCGCAGCGCCGGGGCCATCTTGTTGCACAGCGTACCGGCGACGATCATGACGTCCGACTGGCGCGGAGAAGCGCGCGGCGCGGCACCGAAGCGCTCCATGTCGTAGCGCGGCATGTTGACGTGGATCATCTCGACCGCGCAGCAGGCGAGGCCGAAGGTCATCCACCACAGCGAGCCCGTGCGGGCCCACTGGAACAGCTCCTCGGTGGTGGTGATCAGGAAGCCCTTGTCGGAAACTTCCTGGTTGAGACCGTTGAAGAACGACTGGTCGGGCGGCGTAATCGCCTGCCCGCCCGAAACGCTAAGCGGATTACCCGCAGTGTCGACGAGCGTGCTCATTCCCAGTCCAGAGCTCCCTTCTTCCATGCATAGGCGAGACCGATGGCCAGTTCGCCCAGGAAGACCATCATGGTGATCCAGCCGGGCCAGCCGGTCATGTCGAGCGACACGGCCCAGGGGAACAGAAACGCCGCTTCGAGATCGAAGATGATGAACAGGATCGCGACGAGGTAGAAGCGCACGTCGAACTGGCTGCGCGGGTCTTCGAAAGCGGGGAAACCGCACTCGTACTCGCTCAGCTTCTCGGCGTTCGGGTTATGCGCGCCAGTCAGACGGGCGACGCCCATCGGCAGGAAGACAAAGGCCGAAGACAGCCCCAGCGCGATGATCAGGAAGATCAGGATCGGCAGATATTGGGATAGATCGACCACGTTCTGACTCGGTTAAGGAGTTGAATGAAGCGCGCCCTAGTCCCCCGCTCGGCGAGGCGCAAGGGTAGGATGCTTGCTGCGAACGGCTCTCAAGTTGCAATCTGAAACTTAATAGGCATATGCGAAGATGACGCTTTCCGCCCAAGCGACGGATTGCCATTACCGCAGTGCAACATTATGCGACCGGGCAGAATTGTCCAACGCCATTCGATTAGGCCCCTAAGAGAGAGAACGCCGCCATGGCCCAGATTTCCGCCTCAGATCCGATCGTCGTCCTGTCCTACGCGCGTACGCCCATGGGCGGCCTGGCGGGTGCCTTCGCCGACGTCTCGGCGACCGACCTCGGCGCCACCGCGGTCAAGGCGGCGATCGAGCGCGCCGGTGTCGACGGCGCCGACGTCGAGCGGATCTACATGGGCTGCGTGCTGCCCGCGGGCCTCGGCCAGTCGCCCGCCCGCCAGGTCGCGCTCAAGGCCGGCCTGCCGCTCTCGGTCGAGGCGAGCACGGTCAACAAGGTCTGCGGCTCGGGCATGCAGACGGTGATCATGGGTGCCGAAGCCCTCGCCTCGGGCACGATCGACCTGCTCGTCGCCGGCGGCATGGAATCGATGACCAACGCGCCCTACCTGCTCAAGAAGCACCGCGGCGGCGCGCGCGCCGGTCACGACACCGCCTATGACCACATGTTCCTCGACGGTCTCGAAGACGCCTACGAGGGCGGCTCGATGGGCTCCTATGCCCAGGCCGTCGCCGACGAGTACCAGCTGACCCGCGAGGCCCAGGACGCCTATTCGATCGAGTCGCTGCGTCGCGCTCAGGAAGCCATCTCGACCGGCGCCTTCGCCAGCGAGATCGTCCCCGTGACGGTCAAGACCCGCGGCGGCGACGTCGTGGTCGACACCGACGAGCAGCCCGGCAAGGGCAAGCCCGAGAAGATCCCGACCCTGAAGCCCGCCTTCGCCAAGGACGGCACGATCACCGCCGCGACCTCGAGCTCGATCTCGGACGGCGCCGCCGCCGTGGTCCTGACGCGCGAGAGCGTCGCCAAGGCCAAAGGCCTGACGCCGGTGGCCAAGGTCGTCGCGGTCTCGGCCCACGCGCACGAGCCGCAGCGTTTCCCGACCACGCCGATCAAGGCGATCCCGAAGGTTCTGGAACAGGCCGGCTGGCAACTCTCGGACGTCGATCTGTTCGAGATCAACGAAGCCTTCGCCTGCGTCGCCATGTTCGCGATGCACGACCTCGGCATCCCGCACGAGAAGATCAACGTGCACGGCGGCGCCACAGCGCTCGGCCACCCGATCGGTGCCTCGGGCACGCGCATCATCACCACCCTGATCGGCGCACTCAAGCACAAGGGCCTCAAGCGCGGCGTCGCGACGCTGTGCATCGGCGGCGGCGAAGCCACCGCGGTGGCGGTCGAGCTGGTTTGATTTGATTTAGTAGCGTCGTCCCCGCGAAAGCGGGGATCACTGGCCACGGAGTTCGAACGGCTAGCGATCCCGGATCAAGTCCGGGACGACGCCTTCGCTTAACTTACGGCTCGCCCGTACCCCAAAGCCGCTCCTGCTGTACGAAGCCCGCATGACCGGTATCGACCTCGAGCCGGCACCAGCCCTCCTCGCAATCGCCGAGCCGGCCGCTGACGCCGGGTTCGACCTGCCACAGCAGCTTGGCGTCGCTCGCCGCCTTCTCGCGCATTTCGGCCATGCCCTTGCCCTTCACGATCGCACCGCGATCGCGCTTGAGGAAGCGCGCGAGCATCCAGCCGCGCGCGCCGTCGGGATCCTGGACCAGCCGCCAGCCCTCCATGCGCCGCAGCACCTTCATCGGCAGGCCGGGACGGTGATAGACCCAGGCGATGCGATAGGTCTCGGCCGGGCCGACGCGCAGGTTCACCTCGCTCGCGCGCAGCGAGGCCCAGTAGGGCACCTCCTCGTCATCGGCGGCCAGCGCCGGAGTCGCAACGGAAAGGAGTGCCAGGGCAGCGAAGGACCGGAAGATCGAAGACATAGGACGCCCCTTAGACCCGGCAGACACAACGCTTCAAGGGCACTCCTGATCCCCGAGAACAGCCACCGCGCTTGACCTCGCCAGCCAGTCCGGCACATTGCGCGAACACCATGACCGTCGTCACCGAAACACCGCTCGCCCAACGCGTCGCCGGCAGGCCACGCGTCATCGTCACGCGCCGCCTCCTGCCCGAGACCGAGGCGCGCATGGACGAACTGTTCGACGTCACACACAACTTCGACGACGTGCCCATGAGCCGCGACGCGCTGGTCGCCGCCATGCGCGAATGCGACGTCCTCGTGCCCACGGTCACCGACCGG
This sequence comes from Novosphingobium anseongense, assembly GCF_037482895.1. NCBI lineage: Bacteria > Pseudomonadati > Pseudomonadota > Alphaproteobacteria > Sphingomonadales > Sphingomonadaceae > Novosphingobium > Novosphingobium anseongense. Next base: position 1,106,216 of record NZ_JBBHJZ010000001.1, read on the forward strand.
ATCGACGGCGCGATGATTGCCGAGGCCGGCGATCGCCTGGGCCTGTTCGCCAATTTCGGCGCGGGAGTCGATCACATCGATCTCGCCGCCGCCCGCGCGCGCCGGATCGTCGTCACCAACACCCCGTCGGTCTTCACCGACGATACGGCCGACATGGCCATGGCGCTGATCATCAGCGTGCCGCGCCGTTTTCCCGAGGGATCGCGGATGCTGCTCGACGGCAAGTGGACCGGCTGGGGGCCCTCGAACTTCCTCGGCTCAAGCCTGGGCGGCAAGCGCCTGGCCATCATCGGCATGGGACGCATCGGCCAGGCCGTAGCCCACCGTGCGCGCGGCTTCGGGCTCGAGGTGGTCTACCACAACCGCCACCGCCTGCCGCCGGCGATCGAGAACATGCTCGGCGCGCGCTATGAGCCCGATCTCGACCGGCTGATCGCCGATGCGGACATCCTGACTCTGCACTGCCCGGCCAGCACCGACGCGCACCACCTGCTCGACGCCAAGCGCATAGCCCTGATGAAGTCCAGCGCCTGCGTGATCAACACCGCGCGCGGCGACATCATCGACGAGGAAGCGCTGATAGAGGCGCTCCAGAACGGCCGCATCGCCGGCGCTGGCCTCGACGTCTACGCGCGCGAGCCCACGGTCGATCCGCGGTTGCTCGCCCTGCCCAACGTCGTGCTGATGCCGCACCTCGGCAGCGCCACGGTCGAGGGCCGCGGCGCCGCGGGCCTGCGCCTGATCGCCAACATCCGCTTCTGGATCGACGGCCACCGTCCGCCCGATCAGGTGCTCGAGGGCTGGGCGTAAAATCGGACAGATACTCCTCCACCGGGGAGGTGGCAGCCCGCAGGACTGACGGAGGGCGTGCAGCCGAACGCGAACGCGCCTGTGCTTCCCCCCCTCCACCACCCGCTGCACGGGCGGTCCCCCTCCCCCGATGGGGAGGATCGGATTGTTGAAAGCCCCGCCGCTGCGCCTTGTTTGTTAACGCGATAATGTTCTAGACGCCCCCTCGGAGGATACGCGGTTCCGGTTACGACGCAGGAGCCGCGAAGCAGGGGGTTGCTTGAAATGCGGAAACACTTCGCGCTGTCGGTCGCTGCCTTGGCGGCTACCACGCCCACCCTGGCGCTCGCCCAGGACGTGGCGACGCCCGATAGCGGCGACACCGCCTGGATTCTCACCTCGTCCGCGCTCGTCCTGCTGATGACCCTGCCTGGCCTAGGCCTCTTCTACGGCGGGCTGGTGCGCGCCAAGAACTTCCTCGCCGTGCTGATCCAGTGTGGCGCGATCGCCGCGATCGCATCGCTGCTGTGGATCGTCGTCGGCTATACCCTCGCCTTCGGCGAAGTGACCAATGGCTGGCTCGGCTCGGGCAATGCCTGGATGCTGATCGATCTCGGCCAGGTTCGCGCGAACACGACGATCCCCGAGAGCACCTTCGCGATGTTCCAGCTCTGCTTTGCCGCGATCACCCCCGCGCTGATGGCGGGCGCCTGGGTCGATCGCGCGCGCTTCGGCTGGGTCGTCGGTTTCTGCGCACTGTGGAGCCTCGTGGTCTATGCGCCGGCGGCGCACTGGATCTGGGGCGGCGGCTGGCTGGCTTCGGGCCTGGGCACACTCGATTTTGCCGGCGGCATTGTCGTCCACACCACGGCCGGCGTCTCGGCATTGATCGCTGCTCTGCTGCTCGGCAAGCGCCAGGGCTTCCCCAAAACCTTGATGCTGCCGCACAGCCCCGCACTCACGATGGCCGGCGCCGGCCTGCTCTGGGTCGGCTGGTTCGGTTTCAACGGCGGCTCGGCGCTGACCGCTGGTGAAGGTGCTGCCAGCGCGATCATCGCCACCCACGCTGCGGCCTGCACCGCGGCCCTCGCCTGGCTCGCCATCGAGCGCGTCAGCGTCGGCAAGCCCACCACGGTCGGCTTCGCCACCGGCGCAATTGCCGGCCTCGCCACGGTGACCCCGGCCGCGGGCTATATCTCCCCCGGTGCCGCGATCGTCTTCGGCATCGTCGCTAGCTGCGTCTGCTATCCGATGATCCAGGTCATCAAGCACAAGCTCAAGATCGACGATTCGCTCGACGTCTTCGCGGTCCATGGCGTCGGCGGCATCGTCGGGTCGATCCTGCTGGCGGTGTTCATCTCGCAGGATTTCGGCGGCGTCGGCTATGCCGAGGGCATGTCGATGGGCAGCCAACTCGTCGCCCAGCTCGCCGGCGTCGGCGTTGTCGCACTGTGGTCCGCGATCGTCTCGGCGATCCTCGCGGTCATGGTCTCGATCGTCCTGCCGATGCGCGTGACCGACGAAGAGGAATACGAAGGCCTCGACATCACCAGCCACGGCGAGCGCGCCTACGAATTCGACTGATCGCGCCCAGCGTTCCAGACTCCCAGGCTTGCCACCGCGCGCACCGTCATGCGACGCGGTGGCTAACCCTGGGAGAGGAACGATGGCGCTGACCAGCGAAGTGGCCGACCACTTCAACCTCAAGAAGGACGACGATCTCTACTGGAGCGAAAGCTCGTGGTTCTCGTGGGCGATCCCCGAGCGCAAGATCAACGGCTTCTTCTACAACCACTTCCGCCCCAACATGAACTGCATGCTGGCTGGCCCGGCGATGTGGGACGCGAGCACGCCGCACGCCTGGGACTTCCCCTTCTTCGACTGGCAGGCGATGCGGCCGCTGCCCCAGGGACGGTTTGGGATCGACTACGACAAGTACGATTTCATGACCGACTTCTCGTTCGGCATCCGGATGCTCGAACCGCTGAAGCGCTATCAGCTGCTATACGATGCCAACGGCTTCACGCTCGATCTCGTGTTCGAGGCCGTCGCCGAACCGCACGCGATCGGCAGCCGCGAGGACCACGGCTTCGACGGCGCCTACAAGCTCCATTTCGAGCAGCCCGGACGGATCAAAGGCAAAGTCGTGCTCGAAGGCGAGACCTATGCGGTCGACACCTTCTCGATCCGCGACGGTTCGCACGGCCGCCGCAACCTCGAGAAGTGCACGCCTGGCGGCTACCTGTGGTCGACCGCCGACGCGCAGACCGGCTTTCACATGATGGCGGTCGACGCCAACCAGAGCCGCGATACGGTCTCGGTCGGCGGCTATCTGATGCGCGACGGCGTGGTCTCGTCGCTGGCCCAAGGCACGCGACGCGTGCTCGAACGCGAAGGGCCGCGCGTGACAGCGGTCGAGGTGATCGCCACGGACCAGCTCGGGCGCAAGCTTCACGCCATGGGCCGTTCGGTCTGCCATGCCGAGGTGGTCCTGTTCCCCGACCGCGGCATGTGGTGGCAGCAATATGCCTGGGACTACGATGGCCACACGGGAGCGGTGGGCGAAGACCAGGAATACTACGGCCTCCAGGACTATCGCCTCTGGCACCGCGCCGGGCCCGAGGCCTGGGCGAAACGGTGACGAAACTCGTCATCGTCACCGGTACGACGGGCAGCGGCAAGACGACGACCTGCAAGGAATTCGTCGCGCAGGCCGACGACCTCTGGCTTCACTTCGGCGTCGACACGATGCTGGGCACACTCGTGCCGCGCAAGTTCGTCGATGGCGGCGCGCGCAGCGGCGAGAGCCTGCACATGGCGCCCGACGATCCGGCCGATCCCGAGGGCCCGGCGCATATGGACTTCGGCCGTCAGGGCGGCCGGTTGATCGACACCTACCATCGCATGGTGCGCGCCGCGGTGGAGAACGGCGAGCGCGTGATCCTCGATCACGTCGCCACGACCGATCCGCCGATCCTGCCCAATCTGGTCGCGCATTTCCGCGACCTGCCGAGCCTGTTCGTCGCGCTCAAGCCGCCGCAGGACATTCTCGGCACACGGATCGCGGGCCGCATCGCCGAGGTCGAGAAGGTGCTCGGACCGGAACAGGCCGCGCGCAACAACGAGGGTACGCGCCGCGCCTCGGCCTTCGTCGCGCGCGAGATATTCCGCCACGACTGCTTCGACATGGTGCTCGACACGGGCGCGCTGTCACCGGCCGAAGTGGCGAGGGCGATCCTCGATCGTGTCGAGAACGGTCCGCCGGGCGATGCGCTGGCGCGGCTGGCCTGACTTCAGAATCAGGCCGTCAGCCAGCCCCGCTTCGCCGCCAGGTTCGTGAACCAGATCGAGAACACGCCGACCCCGGCGATGAACAGCGGGAACGGGAGCACCTCTCCCACGCCCTTGTGGGCGATCAGGTCGGTCGCCGTGAAGGCATAGCCGAACATGACGACGACCGCGACGAGCGATATCCAGAACAGCGTCGCCGCCAGCCGCTTGCGCAGCAGCAGGGCCAGGCCGCCGAGCAGGCCGCCGAAGGTCGCGACGGCGTAGACCCAGTTGTACCAGACCGGCAGCGCCGCGTAGTAATTGCGCGACCACTCGTCGACCGACCCCATGGCCTCGGCACCGAGCCTGATCTGCATAACGCAGGCCACGCAGCCCATCGCTTCCCACAGCACCAGCACGATCGTCACGATCCAGAACCAGACTGGTAATTTGGCCGAACCCGTCATTGCGCCCTCCCCCGATTGCGAACGCCCCGAACCTGCGCCCCCGGCCTGGCGAGCGCAAGCCCGCCGCCTAGCCGCCGCGCAGCAGTTGCACGCCCCAGTCGCGCTCGAACAGGTAGAGCAGCACCCGCGCCGCCTCGCCGCGCTCGCCGGTCAGGCCGCCGTCGCGCTCGATCAGCAGCCGCGCATCATCGTGCGCCACGGGAAGCAGGCGCTGGATCTGCTCGAGCGTCGCCACGCGGAACGGCGTATCGCCCGACTGCTTGGTGCCCAGCAGTTCGCCGCCGCCGCGCAGGCGCAGATCTTCCTCGGCCAGGCGGAAGCCGTCCTGCGTCTCGCGCATCAAGGACAGACGCTCGCGCGCGGTCTCCGATAGCCCCCCGCCGCGCAGCAGCAGGCACGTCGACTTCTCGGTGCCGCGACCAACGCGGCCGCGCAGCTGGTGGAGCTGCGCGAGGCCGAAACGCTCGGCCTGCTCGATCACCATGAGGTTCGAATTGGGCACGTCGACGCCGACCTCGATCACCGTCGTCGCCACCAAAAGCTTCGCCTCGCCACGCGCGAAGCGTTCCATCGCCGCGTCCTTGACCTCGGGCCTGAGCTGGCCGTGGACGAGGACGACGTCCTGCTCGCCGAAATGGTCGCGCAGTTCGGCATAGCGCGCCTCGGCGGCAGCGAGATCGTCGGTCTCGCTCTCGCGCACCATCGGGCAGACCCAATAGGCCTGGCCGCCGCCCGCGAGATGCCGCGACACCGCTTCGACGACGTCGCCCATCCGTTCGATCGCGACGACGCGCGTGTCGATCGCCTGACGGCCGGGCGGCATCTCGTCGAGCTTCGACACCTCCATCTCGCCGTACTGCGCCAGGGTCAGCGTGCGCGGGATCGGCGTGGCGGTCATCGCCAGGCAGTGCGGTGTGCGCTTGCCCTTTTGAGTCAGCATCAGGCGCTGGCCGACACCGAAACGGTGCTGCTCGTCGATCACCACCATGGCGAGGTGCTTGTAGCTTACGGCGTCCTGGAAGATCGCGTGCGTGCCCACGACGATATCGATCGAGCCGTCCATCAGCCCCATCAGGATCGACTCGCGCGCCTTGCCCTTGTCGCGCCCGGTCAGCAGCGCAATCTCGACGCCCGTGCCAGAGAGCATCTTGCTCAAGGTCGCGTGGTGCTGGCGCGCGAGGATTTCGGTCGGCGCGAGCAGCGCAGCCTGGGCCCCCGCCTCGACCGCGATCAGCATCGATTCGAGCGCGACCACGGTCTTGCCCGAGCCGACATCGCCCTGGAGCAGCCGCAGCATCGGCGCTGCCTGGGCGAGATCGCCCTCGACCTCGGCGATCGAACGCTTCTGCGCGCCGGTCAGCCCGAAGGGCAGCGACAGCTTGGCACGCAGGCGGCCATCGCCCTGCAGCGGCGTGCCCCTTTGCGCACGATTGGCGTTCTTCACCAGCATCAGCGCCAGCGAATTGGCCAGCAGTTCGTCATAGGCGAGCCGCTCGCGCGCCGGCTTGTTCTCGTCCTCGTGCGCCGCGAGCAGCGCATCGCGCCAGGCGGGCCATTTCTCGCGCTCGAGCAGGTTCGGCTCGATCCATTCGGGCAGGTCGGTCAGCGCCGCGAGCCCCTGCTGAACCAGCGCGCCGAGCCGGCCTTGCGTGAGCCCCTCGGACAGCGGATAGATCGGCTCGCAGATCTGGCCGAGCCCGGCGGTCTCCTCGGAGACGTGATCGGGATGCACGATCTGCAGCATCTGCCCATACTGGTCGAGCCGGCCGGCGATCCAGCGCGTCTCGCCGAGCGGCAGCTGCTTCTTGGCCCAACCACCATTGCGCCCGAAGAAGGTCAGCGAGACGACGTTACCCGCGGCATCGGCGGCGAGCACGCGGAAGGGCCCACGCCCGGCCGAGCTGCGGTAGTCGTTGGGCGTCAGCGCGATGACGATGTTCTCGCCGACCGTCGCCTCGTCGAGGTTCGCCACCACGCGCCGCTGCACGAAGCGGTCGGGCAGATGATAGGCCAGGTCCTTGACGCGCAGCAGCCCGAGCTTGTCGAGCGGCTTGGCCATCTGCGGGCCGACGCCTTTGAGGCCGGCGGTTTCGGCGAAGAGGGGATTGAGCCGGTCGGGACGCATCGGCGACCCTTAGCGGCGCTTGTCCGGACGGCCAAGTTCCCCTACCGGCGCGCCATGACCTCTGACCGCCACGCCGCGCGCCTCGGGCGCATCAAGTTCCGCGCCTGGCACCGCGGCACGCGCGAGGCCGACTATATGATCGGCTGCTTCTTCGACCGCTTCCACACCGAATGGAACGAGGCCGAGATCGCCTGGTTCGAGGCGCTGCTCGACGAGGAAGACCACGACCTGCTCGCCTGGGCCCTGGGCACCGAGCCCGTGCCCGAACGCTATGTCGGCGCGCTGATGGCGCGGATGCAGCAGCTCGACTACGTCGACATCCCGCGCTGAAGCGTCACGAATGCGTGACGTCGTAAACGGTCACCTTGCTCCACAGGTGCTCGTGCTCGGCGATGAACTTCTGGTGCAGCGGATGCACCTGATAGATACCCTCGTCCTCAACGCTGTCGAAGGTGAGAATCTCCGACACGCCATAGGACGTGTCGACCACTTCGCGATCGCCCGTCGGCGCGGGCACGCCCACCACGAGCGAACGCACGGTCTCGATCGCAGCCAATCCGCGCACGCCCGCGATCAGGGTGTCGCGGTCCTCGATCGAATCGGGGTTTTTCAGCCGGAAGAACACCGCGTGCGTGATCATGTCGTCCCTTTCGTGAGCGAATTCGCGCCGGGATAGATGCCCCCTGCGAGACCAGCAAGACGGCCGGACTTGGAACGGAACAAATACACGGCTAGGGCCCTTCCGCTGCCATGCCCGATTTCTCCCAGATCCTCTCCGCCAAGACCCCGCTCACGCTCGCCTCGGTGGCGCGCGGCGCACAACCGCTCGTCATGGCCGACCTCGCGCGGGCGGCAAAAGGGCGTGCCGTCTTCGTCGCACCCGACGATGCCGCGATGCGCGCCGTCGCCGACGCGGCGGGCTTCTTCGCGCCGGAGCTCGACGTCGTCGAGTTTCCCGCCTGGGACTGTCTGCCCTACGACCGATCGAGCCCCGCGCTCTCGGTTTCGGCACGCCGCCTCGCCGCGCTGCACCGGCTCCAGGGCAAGCCCAAAGGCCCGCAGCTCCTTGTCACGACGATCAACGCGCTGCTCCAGCGCGTCGTCACGCCGTTCCGCATCCGCGAATCGGTCCGCCTGCTCAAGCCGGGCATGGAGATCGGCCGCGAGAGCCTGATCGCGCTGCTCCAGCGCCAGGGCTATTCGCGCACCGACACCGTCGTCGACGCCGGCGAATATGCCGTGCGCGGCTCGATCTTCGACATCTTCCCCTCGGGACTCGAACAAGGCCTCCGGCTCGATTTCTTCGGCGACGAGCTCGAGACGCTGCGCCTGTTCGATCCCAACACCCAGCGTTCGACCGGCACGGTAGAGGAGCACTTGCTGCTGCCTGCCAGCGAGGCGCTGCTCGACGAGGACAGCGTCAAGCGCTTCCGCGGCCGCTACCGCGAGCTGTTCGGCGCCAATGCCACAGCCGACCCGCTCTACCAGGCGGTCAGCGACGGCCGCCGCCTCGCGGGCATGGAGCACTGGCTACCGCTGTTCGAGGACCGGCTGGTCACCCTGTTCGACCACCTCGCGGCCGACGACCTCATCGTCATCGACGCCTCGGCCCAAGGCGCGGCCGACGAACGCCTGACCGACATTGCCGACTACTTCACCGCGCGCACCGACACGAGCGGCAAGGCACCGGGCTCCTACCGCCCGCTCAAGCCCGATGCGCTCTACCTGACGCGCGAAGAGATCGACGGCCAGCTCGCCGGCTGGCCCGTGCACAAGGCCGACATCTTTGCCCAGCCCGCAAGCGCCAAGGCGGTCGACTTCGGCTTTACCAGTGGCCGCGACTTCGCACCTGAGCGGGCGCGTGGGGACAACGTCTACGAAGCCGCCGCCAAACACCTCCAGACCGTAACAAAGTCCGGCCGCAAATCTTTGATCGCAGCCTATTCTGTTGGCAGCCGCGCGCGCATCGCGTCGATCATCGGCGAGGCCGGCAAGGTCGAACCGGCGCTCGCCGATTCGTGGCAGGAAGCACTGGGCCTGGCCGCCAGGGGCCGTCCCGTCGCGCTGGTCCTGCCGCTCGAAACCGGCTTCGCCAACGACGAGATCGACCTCGTCACCGAGCAGGACATCCTGGGCGACCGCCTGGTCCGCCGCAAGAAGCGCAAGAAGGATGCCGACGCCTTCCTGGCCGAACTCTCGGCGCTCACGCCGGGCGATCTCGTCGTCCACATGGACCACGGCATCGGCAAGTACGAAGGCCTGCAGTCGATCCCGGTTGGCAAGAGCCCGCACGACTGCGTGATGCTGACCTATGCCGGCGGCGACAAGCTCTACATCCCGGTCGAGAACATCGACGTCCTCTCGCGCTACGGCAGCGGCGAAGAAGGCGCGGCGCTCGACAAGCTGGGCGGCGAGGCCTGGCAACGGCGCAAGGCGCGGCTCAAGGAGCGCATCCGCGAGATCGCGCACGAGCTGCTCAAGACCGCAGCCAAGCGCGCGCTGCGCCAGGCGCCCGCACTGCTGCCCGACCAGGCCAGCTACGACCAGTTCGTCGATCGCTTCCCCTGGGAAGAAACCGACGATCAGGAACACGCGATCGCCGACGTTCTCGGCGATCTCGCCGCGGGCCGGCCGATGGACCGGCTGGTCTGCGGCGACGTCGGCTTCGGCAAGACCGAGGTCGCGCTACGCGCGGCTTTCGTCGCGGCCATGGCCGGCCAGCAGGTCGCGGTCGTCGCGCCGACCACCCTGCTCGCCCGCCAGCACTACAAGGGCTTCTCGGAGCGCTTCGCCGGCTTCCCGCTCGAAGTCGGCCGCCTCTCGCGCCTCGTGCCGGAGAAGGAGGCCAAGGAAACGCGCGCGGGACTCACCGCGGGCACGATCGACGTCGTCGTCGGCACCCATGCGCTGCTGTCGAAGACCGTCTCGTTCAAGGACCTGGGTCTCGTCATCGTCGACGAGGAGCAGCGCTTCGGGGTCAACCACAAGGAAAAGCTCAAGCAGCTGCGCAACGACGTCCACGTCCTGACGCTGACCGCGACGCCGATCCCGCGCACCCTGCAGATGGCGATGAGCGGCCTGCGCGAGCTCTCGACCATCCAGACCCCGCCGGTCGACCGTCTGGCGGTGCGCACCTACGTGATGGAATGGGACGAGATGGTGATGCGCGAAGCCTTGCTTCGCGAGCATCACCGCGGCGGCCAGAGCTTCATCGTCGTGCCGCGGATCACCGACATGGCCGAGATCGAGGACTGGCTGCACAAGGCCGTGCCCGAGGTGAAGTACATCTCGGCCCACGGCCAGATGGGCGCCGGCGAGGTCGAGGAGCGGATGAGCGCCTTCTACGAGGGCAAGTACGACGTGCTGCTCTCGACCACGATCGTCGAGAGCGGGATCGACATTCCCAGCGCCAACACGATCATCATCCACCGCGCCGACCGCTTCGGCCTGGCCCAGCTCTACCAGCTGCGCGGCCGCGTCGGCCGGGCCAAGCTGCGCGCCTATGCCTACCTGACCACACCGGCCGACAAGGCCTTGTCAGAAGTCGCCGAGAAGCGCTTGAAAGTGCTCGGAGATCTCGATTCTCTGGGCGCCGGTTTCCAGCTCGCCAGCCACGATCTCGACATCCGCGGCGCGGGCAACCTGCTCGGCGACGAGCAGTCGGGCCATATCCGCGAGGTCGGCTTTGAGCTCTACCAGTCGATGCTCGAGGACGCGATCCTCGCGGCCAAGGCCGGCGACATGGGACTCGAGCGCGAACGCCAGGCGCTGAGCCCGCAGATCACCGTCGACGCGCCGATCATGATCCCTGAGGATTACGTGCCCGACCTCGCCGTCCGCATGGCGCTCTACCGCCGCCTCAACGATGCCGAGGACCAGCAGGAGATCGAAAGCCTCTCGGCCGAGATGATCGACCGCTTCGGCCCGCTGCCTTCGGCCACGGCGAATCTGGTCAAGCTGATCGAGATCAAGCGCCAGGCGATCGAGGCGCACATCGCCAAGATCGACGTCGGTGCGAAGGGCTCGCTGGTCTCGTTCCACAACGACCAGTTCCCCGATCCCGCCGGGCTGATCGCCTATGCCGCGCGGCTCGAAGGTACGGTCAAGCTGCGCCCCGACAGCAAGCTGGTGATCACGCGCGTATGGGGCGATCCCAAGTCGCGGCTGCATGGGCTGGCACAGTTGACCAAGGGCCTGGCGCAGATCGCGAGGAAGGCCGCGGGCTGAAGCATTCGTGCTTCCCGCGAAAGCGGGGACCGCTATCGGTCTACGCCGGGATCCCGGTGAAGCATGGCCAGGGTTTCCCGCATCTACGGAGATGGCGGCGGGATCACGTAGATCCAACCGTCTCCGATCCGCTCCAGTCGACCGTCTGTCTTGGTAAAGCCCTGCTGTCGAAGGCGCGCGCTGACATGTTCAGCGTCGGGTCGCTGATTGAAAGCGTGTTCGGCCCAGATCACCGTCGGGCACTTTTCGGCTATTGCCCGCGACGATGCAGGCGCGAGTTCGAAGCCGTGGGCGCGCGCGACCCATCGATAAGCGTAAGGAAAGACCGCGCGATTTTCGACCGGGGGCAACAGCTGCGTGTTTTTGTTCCAGTATTCATCGACATGCACAATCACGCCCGGGCAGCGGCCGGTAATCTGGGCAATCTTCACCGCAGTTCCATTCCAACTCGGCGATTTCAGAGTCTGCTGCAAACTGGCGTAGATCGCGAACAGCGAGCCGATGATCATCACGCCATCGATCAGTGTCGCGATCGACGCAGAGACGCGTTTGGTCACTGTCGCTACGCCGATCGCCAGGATCATCGCGATCGGCGGATGGAGGCTGACGAGATAGCGGTCGATGACGAACGGGCGTTGTAGATGCGCGATGATCAAGACAATTACCGCGAGAACGACGCCAACACCGAGCGTAGCTGTCAACCAGGCGAAATCGGACAGTCGGCGCTCCTTGACCGTTTGCCATCCGAGCATCGCCAGTCCGCAGCTTGCAACCGCAGTCAGAGGCCAATTTGCGGTGAGGTTGGCAATGATTTCGAGCCTGATCGTCCAACGCGCTTCACCGGCACTCGACTGTATCCAGAAATTCTGCGTGTTACGGGCTATCGTGCCGTATTGCAGCGCCGTCGTTACTAAGAACGGCGCAGACGCGATAGCGCCCACCGCCGCCAGTTCCTTGGCGCCGCGCCAGTCCCGCGTCATCAACATGCGCAAACCGAACGCCGCGCTTACCGCGCCGACAATCATGGTCGCGGCCAGATGCACCGAAAACGAAACTGCGAGCGCGACACCCAGGAATGCGAGCGCCCCGCGCGATCGGGGCGATTGTCCTGGCCGCGCCAGTTCGGACAGCGCCGCCACCGCGATTGCCGCGGCGACATAGGCGAGGAAATTGGATCGCAACTCGCTGACCCGACCGATCATCGGCAGATAGCCGGCGAGAGCGATGACATAGGGGACCGCAAGCGGTCGCAGCGCCGGTCTGACGCGGCAGAGAACGAATAGAGCGCCACCGCCGACCAGAGCGATGCCCAGGTTCAATATGCGCCTCAGAACGAACGGGTCGCCCAGAAAGTTCGTAGCCCAAGCCAGGAAATAGAAGAGCGGAGGGTGATTGTCGCGCATCCAGACCGGCCAGAGCGCGAAGAAGCCAGGCCCAGGGCGCGTGACGTAATGCGTGTAAAATTCATCGTACCACGGACCGCGGCAGATCAGCGCCAAAGTCATCGCGGCAAACAGTGCCACCACGAGAAATGCGAAGGCCCATGCGCGGACGGTTTGTGCACGAATCATGGCACAGCTGTATTCGGGCCGAGTTAAGATGCGATTTTCCAGGTTTATCAGCCCGCGAGCTGACAGAACTCGTCCAGGCTCATCGGCGCGGCGCGCAGGAAGCCCTGATAGAAATCGCAGCCCTCGCGGACGATCAGGTCGCGCTGGGCCTCGTCCTCGATGCCCTCGGCGATGACCTTGAGCGAAAGCGCGCGGGCCATGGCGACGATCGCGCGCAGCACGGCGAGATCGCGCGGATCGTCCTCGATCCCATCGACCATCGAGCGGTCGAGCTTGAGATAGTCGAGCGGCAGCAGTTTGAGATAGCGGAAGTTGCAGAAGCCCGCGCCGAAGTCGTCGAGCGCGACGCGTATGCCTTCGGCCGAGATGCGGCCCAAAGTCTTCGCTGCGGCGTGGATGTCGCTGAGCAGCACCTGCTCGGTCACTTCGAGCGTCAGCCGGTCGGGCGGAAAGCCGCTCTCGTGTACGATCCCCAGCAGGGTATCGGCATAGGAGATCGCCGCGAGATCGGCGGGGGTGACATTGAGCGAGAGCCGCAGGCCCGGCGGCCAGTCCTTCGCCGCCGCGAGCGCACGCCTGGCGATATGACGCGACAGCGGCGCGACGTGATCGCTGCGCTCGGCGACGCCGAACAGCGCCGCGGCACCGATGCGGCCGAGCAACGGATGTCGCCAGCGCGCAAGCGCCTCGGCCCCGGTCAGCAGGTCGTCGGCGTCGAACTGCGGCTGGAAGAGGATCTCGATCTCGTCGCGATCGATGGCCACGAGCAGATCGGCCTCGAGCTGCGCGGCGGTGCGGCCCGGCAGCACCGATTCGCCGTCGGCCCAGGCGATGCGCCCGCCTTGGAGCCGCCGACTGCCGAGCGTGTGGCCGAGCCGGTCGAGCAGCGATTCGACGGTGTCGTCGGCCAGCGCGCGCAGCAGCGCGAGCCGCGGCGAGAGCCGCAGTGCGCCCGCAGCCGCAGGGATCGACTGCGAAACCAGGTCGGCGAGCTGCTCGGCGAAGAGCTGCCAGCGCTCGCGGCTGCAGGCCTCGTTCGCCGCCAGCAGGAAATTGCCGCCGCTGCCGCGCGCGACCAGCCAAGGGCCGTCGAGCTCGTTCTCGGCGAAACGGCAGATGCGCCCGCCCACCTCGGCCAGGGCCGCATCGCCTGCGCTGGCGCCGTAGGCTAGGTTGACCGCGTCGAACCGGCGCAGCCCCAACAGCAGCGTATGGACGCGCGCCGCCTCGCCCCGCGCGGCCGCCTGGGTCAGCCAGTCTTCGATCCGCCCGCGGACCGTATCGATTGCCGGAAGCCCGGTCACGGCATCACGCGGCGCGTCGCGATCGAGGGAACTCGGCTCATTCATCGGATGACACTAGCCGGAAGCCCTTGCCAAAGCATTCAAATTACCACAGCTCCCCTCGCGAACGGGATTTTGGAGTAGTTTGGCGTGGCCACGGACAAGAAGCTGGCGCTGATCGTCTCGGACAGCATCAAGGCGCAGGAAGGCGCCGAGACGCTGCGCAAGGCGCACGATTGGGTCAAGCCCGCCGATGCCGATGTCTTCGTCGTCCTCGGCGGTGACGGCTTCCTGCTGCACGTGCTGCACGAAATGCTCGACAAGGGCCGCCTGCGCCCCTGCTACGGCGTCAACCTGGGCACGGTCGGCTTCCTGATGAACCGCAACGGCACCAAGCGCACGATCGCAGAACGCATCGGCCGCGCGCGTGAGATCGCCGTTCACCCGCTCGAGATGCGCGCGACGACGCAGGACGGGCAGGAGTTCAGCTATTACGCGATCAACGAGGTCTCGCTGCTGCGCGAAACGCGCCAGACCGCCAAGCTGGAGGTCAAGATCAACGGCAAGGTGCGCATGGCCGAGCTCGCGGGCGACGGCGTGCTGGTCTCGACCCCCGCCGGCTCGACCGCCTACAACCTCTCGGCCAACGGGCCGATCCTGCCGCTGGGCTGCAACATGCTCGCGCTGACGCCGATCAGCCCGTTCCGCCCGCGCCGCTGGAAGGGCGCGATCCTGCCCGACAGCGCCGAGGTCGAATTCCGCGTACGCGAGCCTGCCAAGCGCCCGGTTTCGGCGGTTGCCGACCAGAAGGAAGTGCGCGACGTGCGCGACGTGCGCATCTGCACCGCGCGCGACCGCGAACTCACCCTGCTGTTCGATCCCGGCGCCAGCCTCGAGGAGCGCATTTTCGCCGAGCAATTCCAGGCTTAGGCGCAAAAAAACAGTTTTTGTCGTTGGGGTGACTTGCCAAAGTTTTCGGCGCTGTTATAGGCGCACCCCTGCCCGAGAGGGCTGCTCCCTGATAGCTCAGCGGTAGAGTAGGTGACTGTTAATCACTTGGTCGTAGGTTCGAATCCTACTCAGGGAGCCAAATTTTCCGCTTCGCCGGAAATATCCGCCGCATAGACTGGTGCGGAACGCTCTTCAGCCACAGACGTTGACCTCGCAGGAGGTTGCCATGGCCGATCTGCAGCATACACAGCCCCAAACCAGCGCCGCGCGTCGCGAACTCGACGGGCTTACCGCGCAATTCCGCACGCGGGCCGAGGCCGAACTGGCGGTCGAGCATCTCGCGCAGGAATACGGGATCGATCCCGCCTTCATCTATGTCGAACCCGTGGCCGACGAGAACAGCGCCGGCACGCAAGCCAGCGGGGGTGACCACGCCTCTGGCCTCCCCAGTCACGCCGAGCGTCCCGACGCCCCGCTCAATGGGGCGATTCAGCTCACCGTCCCCGTCCACCACGACAACCTGTTGAGCGTGACGACGGCATTGCGCGAAACCGGCGCTCAGTTGATCGAAGTCTTCTAGCGGTCCAGCCCATGAAAAAGGCCGGCGCCCTTGCGGGAGCCGGCCTCTGCCAAGCTGTTTTGCCGCTTAGTGCGCAGGCGCGGACGGCGTGCCGCTGGGAGCAGGCGTCGCCGTGTCGGTCGGCGCGGGAACTGCGGCCGCAGGCGCGCTGTCGATCGCAGCGGCAGTCAGGTCAGCCGAGTCCTGGGTCGGGGTGGCATTGGCATTGGCCGTCTCGCTTCCGCAAGCAGAGAGGCTCATACCCATGGCTGCCAGGGCGATGATCGTTGCGCCCTTGATTACTTTCGTCATCGAAACTCCTTTCAATCGCACGCGCCCTCGCGCGCCGGAGGGGGTCCGGCATCCGCATCACGCGGGCACGCTGCCTCGGGCGTTAACTAAGCGCCAAGCCGCTGTAAACGGCCGATCGACCGCTTGATCGCAACCGCACAACGGCTCGCAGCCCGTGCCGGTGACAAAAAACACAGCCGCGGCGTGCGTCCGCTCACCGCGGCTCGGCAGCCGAAAGCCCATAAGGAACTCATGGAGACCGCCCGCCCCGGCGGAAACGAGATCGGAGACCCACCATGACCCTCACCGCCCGCAAGCTGTTCGGATCGGTCGGCGTTCAGGCCCCCGCGCAGACCGCGGCCGAAACCATCAGCCCCGAATATGGCGCCTGGTACGCCCAGCAGATGGCGCGCTCCTACGCCGCGAGCCGCAGCGCGCAAACCGTGATCCGGCTGTTTCGCGAAACACCGGGCGAAGAACTGCCGCTAGCAGCCTGACGCGAAAGCCTTCCCGCCACGAAGGCAGGAAGGCCGAGAGGTCAGCCCGCCACGCCGTGGCAGTGCTTGTACTTCTTGCCCGAACCGCAGGGGCACGGCGCGTTGCGGTTGAGGTTCTGGTCGGCATAGGGATCCTCGCCCGGGCGCACGCCCGCATCGATGATCGCACTGGCCGCGCCGCCACCGCCGAACACGGGAATCGCGCTGACTTCGCTGCCGGCCTCGGGCGTGAAGAACGGATCGATATGGCCCGTCAGGAAATCGGGCAGTTCGGGCAGGTCCATTTCAGCGGGTTGCGAGAACTGCAGTTCGCTTGTGGTCAGGATGCGCGTCACGTCTTCGCGGATCGCTTCGAGCATCTTCTCGAACAGACCGAAGGCTTCCTGCTTGTACTCGTTGATCGGCGTCTTCTGCGCATAGGCGCGCAGGAACACGACCTGGCGCAGCGCGTCGAGCGTTGCGAGGTGCTCTTTCCAATGCTGGTCGAGACGGTCGAGCAGCACACTCTTCTCGACCTGACGCCACACGGTCTCGTCGTTGGCCGCGATCTTGTCGGCCATCTTGGCGTCGGCGAGGGCCGAGAGGCGTTCCTCGATCAGTTCGGGATCGACGCCGTCTTCCTCGAGCCAGTCCTCGATCGGCAGGTCGAGCGCCAGCACGTCCTGTACGCGCGCCTTGAGCCCCTCGATGTCCCAGTGCTCGGGATAGGAGCCCGCCGGGCAGGCGTCGGCGACGATCGCATTGACCGTGTCGTTGCGCATGTCGACGACGACGTCGTCGACCGTATCTGCATCCATGATGTCGGCGCGCTGTTCGTAGATGACCTTGCGCTGGTCGTTCATCACGTCGTCGTATTCCACGACCTGCTTGCGCACGTCGTAGTTGCGCGCCTCGACCTTCTTCTGCGCGGTCTCGATCGCCTTCGACAGCCACTTCGAACCGATCGCCTCGCCATCGGCGAGGTTGTTGTTCATCATCTTGGCGAACAGCGTGTCCGGCCCGAAGATGCGCAGCAGGTCGTCCTCGAGGCAGAGGTAGAACTTCGACAGGCCCGGGTCACCCTGACGGCCCGAACGGCCGCGCAGCTGGTTATCGATGCGGCGGCTCTCGTGACGCTCGGTACCAATCACGCAGAGACCGCCGGCGGCTAGCACCTGCTGCTTCTGTTCGGCGACCTCGGCCTTGATCCGGGCGACCGCGGAATCGCGCTCGGGCCCTTCGGCCAGATCCTTCAACTCGTCCTCGACGCGGAACTCGACATTGCCGCCAAGCTGGATGTCTGTGCCGCGGCCGGCCATGTTGGTGGCGATCGTCACGGCGCCGAGGCGGCCAGCCTGGGCAACGATATGGGCTTCCATCTCGTGGAAGCGCGCGTTGAGGACGTTGTGCTTGACGCCTTCCTTCTGAAGGAAGTCGGACAGCAGCTCGGACTTCTCGATCGAGACCGTGCCGACGAGCACCGGCTGGCCGCTGTCGTACTTCGTGCGGATCAGCTTGGCGATGGCGGCGAACTTGTCGAGCGTGTTCTTGTAGAACTCGTCTTCCTCGTCGATGCGCTGCACGGGCACGTTCGTCGGGATCGTGACGACGTTCATCTTGTAGATGTCGAAGAATTCGGGCGCCTCGGTCGCGGCCGTGCCGGTCATGCCCGCGAGCTTGGGGTACATGCGGAAATAGTTCTGGAAGGTGATCGAGGCCATCGTCTGGTTCTCGGGCTCGATCTTGACGCCCTCCTTGGCCTCGACCGCCTGGTGCAGGCCGTTCGACCAGCGGCGGCCGTCCATCATGCGGCCGGTGAACTCGTCGATGATGACGACCTTCTCGTCCTTGACGATGTAGTCGATGTCGCGCTTGAACATGACGATCGCCTTGAGCGCCTGGTCGAGGTGATGGACGACCTGTGTGTTCTCGATGTCGTAGAGGTTCGAGCCTTCGAGCATGCCCGCGGCCTCGAACATGCGCTCGACCTTCTCGACGCCGTCCTCGGTCAGGACGATGGATTTCTGCTTCTCGTCGGCCTCGTAGTCTTCGGGGACGAGTTGCTTAACCACCGCGTCGACCTGCATGTAGAGCTCGGACTTGTCGTCCGTCGGCCCCGAAATGATCAGCGGCGTGCGCGCCTCGTCGATCAGGATCGAGTCGACCTCGTCGATCAGCGCGAAGTTGAAGGGGCGGTGCACCATCTGCCCGCGCTCGTGCTTCATGTTGTCGCGCAGGTAATCGAAGCCGAGTTCGTTGTTGGTGGCATAGGTGATGTCGCACCAATAGGCCTCGCGGCGCTGTTCCTCGGTGAGGTTCGGCACGATCACGCCGACGGTCAGGCCGAGGAAGCGATAGATCTGGCCCATCCAGTCGGCATCGCGGCGGGCCAGGTAGTCGTTGACCGTGACGACGTGAACGCCCTTGCCCTCGAGCGCATTGAGATAGGTTGCGAGCGTGGCGACCAGGGTCTTGCCCTCGCCCGTGCGCATCTCGGAGATCTCGCCGCGGTGGTGGACGATGCCACCAATCATCTGCACGTCGAAGTGGCGCATGCCGAGCACGCGCTTGCCCGCTTCGCGCACCGTGGCGAAGGCCTCGGGCAGCAGGTCATCGAGCGAGGTGCCCTCGGACAGCAGGTGGCGGAACTTGGCGGTCTGGGCGACCAGTTCGTCGTCGCTCAGTGCTTCGAGCGTGGGCTCGAAAGCCGCGATCTGCTTGACGACCTTGTCGAGCGACTTGACGTAACGGTCATTGGACGAGCCGAAAACGGCCTTGGCGATTGCCCCGAACATAGCGGAATTCCTGAATTGTAGTGCGGATTCGGCGCGCACGGATCGGCACGCGCCATCGAAATGGTGAACGCGTGAAAGCGCTTATTCGCGCGCGCGATCGATCCCGAGCATGACGGGAGGAGCGCAATCTGCGTCCTGACGCATGACGACGATCGTGCAGCGCTCTTCCCGCTTGCCCGGATCGGCCAGGGGGGCGCGCACGGCAGGCCGCGCGACGGCGGCGTTTTCGCTGCGAACGATCGCCGCGAAGACCCCGATCTCGCTCGTGCCCTCGGCGCGAATCCGCGCCTGTGCCGGGCTCATCTGCGCGGCAAGGCCCGTGAACAGGGCCAGAAGGGTCAACAGCAGGCGGGTGGCCATGCATGGCAGATAGGAAAAGACGAGTCGCTCGTCCAGTGCGGTGACGTGTGGATCGGTGATTTTCCCCGCTCGTCGCGGTGTTGTCACAATTCGTCTCTGCCAGAGCACGGGATACCGCAGTGCAGCATTCACTCGGTTGAGCGCAAACCAAGCGCGATGATACCGTTTAGGCGAGGTCGGATCTTGGTTAAGGCAATATTAAAATGACGAAATCCTGGGAACTGACCATCAGCCAGGCCTTGGCGGAAGACTTATTTGAAGTCGTTCCAAGCCTTTACGAGACCTTTTGCCCGCTAGTCTCTCGCATCGCCGTCGATGTGTTTCGTCGTTTCAACATCGCCGCCAATCTGCTGCCCTGCCAACTTTGGCAGGCGTCGGACGAAGGCAACCATGTCATTGGTTTCATGGGCAATGCGACACCCGACAAATGGGACGGTCACGTCGTCTGCGTGACCAGCACGATGCTGATCGACGGCGCGGTGCGCGGACTGCACCGCGACTTCAATTTCGCCGTTCCCGCCGTTGCCGTGGTCGAGCGCTTCAACGCCCATTCGCACGCGATCGCGCGCTGCGATCTCGAAGGCAGCCGGCGCCTGTGGTGGTTCAACCCACCCTACGGCTTCGACACGACCCCGCCGCTCCAGCCCGTCGAACTGATCGACGAATATGCGAGCGCGGTGACGGAGCGTATCCGCGCGCGCCTCGGCGACACGCCGCCATCGATGGCCAGCGCGGCCTGAAGCCTTCGCGATTGCGGGGACTGCCGTGATTGACTAGGCGAAGCGCCATGTCCGACGCCGTCTCTCCGCTCGCCTCGCCCTTCCCCGCGCTGCCGGCCATCGCCGGCGTGACGCCGCGCATCGCGCGCGCCGGTTACAAGGACTGGGGCCGCTGCGACCTGACCTATGTCGAATTGACAGAGGGCACCGCCGTCGCGGGCGTGTTCACGCGCAACGTCTGCTGCTCGTCCGAGGTCGAGATCGGTCGCGACAACATCCAGCAGGGACGCGCACGCGCGCTCGTGGTCAATGCCGGCAATTCGAACGCTTTCACCGGCTATCGCGGCCGCGAGGCGGTCGAGGTCATCATGGGTCAGGTCGCCGCGCACCTCGGCTGCGCGCAGGATCAGGTCTTCGTCTCCTCGACCGGGGTGATCGGCGTGCCGCTGCCCAAGGACAAGGCGCGCGCAGGTGTGGAAGCTGCGCTGACGGCGCAGCCCTGCTCGTGGGAGGATGCGGCCAGAACGATCGGCACGACCGACACTTTCGCCAAAGGCGCGACCGCCTCGGCAATCGTCGACGGAAAGCGCATCGAGTTCGCCGCGATCATCAAGGGCAGCGGCATGATCGCGCCCGACATGGCGACGATGCTCGGCTACGTCTTCACCGACGCCGCAGTCGAGCCGGCCTTCCTCCAGCAGTGCCTCTCGGCCGCCAATGTCGAGACCTTCTCGTGCATCACGGTCGACAGCGACACCTCGACCAGCGACACCGTGCTCGCCTTCGCCACGGGCGCCGCGGGCAATGCGCCGCTGGCCTCGTTCGACAGCCCCGGCGCCGAGGCCTTCGCCGCCGCGCTGCACGACGTCTGCCGCCAGCTCGCGCACCTCGTCGTCAAGGATGGCGAAGGCGCGCAGAAGTTCATCGCCGTTGCGGTGACCGGCGCGGTCTCCGACGCGAGCGCGCGCAAGGTCGGCCTGGCGATCGCCAACTCGCCCTTGGTCAAGACTGCGATCGCCGGCGAGGACGCCAACTGGGGCCGCGTCGTCATGGCGGTGGGCAAGGCCGGCGAACCGGCGGACCGCGACAAGCTGTCGATCGGCTTTGGTGGCACCTGGACGGCGAAGGACGGGCAGCCGCTGGCCGACTACGACGAGGCGCCGGTGGCCGCGCATCTCAAGACCCGCGAGATTTCGATCGAGGTCGATCTTGGCCTCGGCGAAGGCCGCGCCACGGTCTGGACCTGCGATCTGACCCACGGCTACATCTCGATCAACGCGGATTACCGCTCGTGACTCAGGCGCTGACCCAAGCCGTCGCCGCGATCATGCGCGACGCCGCGGCACGTGCGATCATGCCGCACTATCAGGCACTCTCGGCCGACCAGATCGACGCCAAGGCCGCCGACGACGTCGTCACCGTGGCCGATACCGAGAGCGAGGCGATCCTCGCCGAGAGCCTGGCCAAGCTGCTGCCCGAAGCGGCGATCGTCGGCGAGGAAGCCGCGCACGCCGACCCGTCTCTGCTCGCGCGGCTCGGCGATGCGCTGTGCTGGATCATCGATCCGATCGACGGCACCAACAACTACGCCGCGGGCAAGCCGCCCTTCGGCATCCTCATCGCGCTGGCCGAGGCCGGCGAGACCGTCGCGGGCTGGATCTACGACCCGCTGACCCAGCGCCTGTGCCACGCGCACCGCGGCCAGGGCGCCTTCATCGGCGACCAGCGGATCACCGCGCGCAGCACGGGGCAGACCCCGCCGATCGCCGCGATTTCGCTGGTTTTCGCCGATCCGGCCCGGCGCGAGGCGCTCAAGACGCAGATCGCGCCGCACTACACGATGGTCGACATTCCGCGCTGCGCGGCCGAGCAGTATCCGCGCATCGTGCTGGGCACGAACGACCTGTCGATCTTCGAGCGCACGCTGTCGTGGGATCACGCCGCGGGCGTGCTGTTCGTCAACGAGGCGGGCGGCAAGGCCGCGCGGATCGACGGTTCGCCCTATCGCGTCGACGAGGACCGCAAGGGCCTGATCGCGGCGGCGAGCCCGGCCCTGTGGGACGAACTCGCCGCGCGGATGGTCAAGCTTTAGAGTTCGCTTTCGATCCAGCTCTTGAGCTGGCTCTTCGGCGCGGCGCCGAGCTTCTGGGCGGCGGGCTTGCCGTCCTTGAACAGCACGAGCAGCGGAATCGACTGGACGCCGATTTCGCCGGGGATCTGCTGGTTCTCCATGATGTCCATCTTGACGATGTTGACCTTGCCTTCGAGCTCCTCGGCGATCTCTTCGAGCGCGGGGGCGATCATCTTGCACGGGCCACACCAGTCGGCCCAGAAATCGACCAGCACCGGCGTGCTGGATTCGAGCACGTCTGCGGCGAAGCTGGCGTCGGTCACGGCTTTGGTCGGCATGTAAGGTACTCCTGAATCTGTTTTCGTGGTGCAATCTAGGGATGCCGTGCCGCTTGGCAACGGCGGGGACGAATAGGATTACTCCGCAGCGAGCAAGACGCGCTTGTGTTCCGCAAGAACCTCCGCCGGCAGCGCGATCAGCCGCGGCGCCGCGGTGTAGAGCAAGGCCGCCTCGACCACGCGCCCCGGATAGGCCGCCTCGAGCGCCGCCGCATAGGCCGCCATCTGTCGCAAGGTCGCGACGGGCACTTCGGACGCATCGGCCGGCGGCCGCCGCGCGGTCTTGAAGTCGACGAGCCGCACGCGTGTCGGTTCGATCAGCAGCCGGTCGATCTTGCCCGATACCACCTGCCCGCCGACCACGGCCGCGATCGGCACCTCGGCGAGGCCCTCGGGCACGAACAGGTCGCGCCAGTCGGGGTGCGCCAGCACCTCGAGCGCCGCGGCGAGCAGGTCGTCGCGCTGCGCAGGATCGAGCTCCTCGGCGTTGCGCGCCAGCCAGCGTGCGCCCGCCTCACCGCGCGCGGCTTCGGGCACTTCGGGCAGGCGTTCGAGCAGCTTGTGCACGAGCACGCCGCGCCGCGCCGCCTGGCTGCCCGCCCCAGGCGGCCAGGGCGGATCGGGCGACTGGTCCTCGCCGAGCGCCGAAGGCGCCAGCGGCTTGGGCGGACGCGGCTCGGCCGGTGCGCCGCGTTCGAGCCAGACCGGCAGCGGCTCGGGCAAAGGCAGTTCGACCGAACGCGTGCCCGGCGCCGCCGGCGGCAGCTCGCCGAGCGCGCCCCATTCGAACCGCGCGGTCCACAGCGGATCGGCCACCTCGTCGTCGGGTCCGAACAGCAGCGCCAGCTTGGCGTACCAGGAATTCTCCGCGGGCACCTTCTCGCGCGCGCTCAGCGCCCCGCCGATGAACAGCGCCTCCTCGGCGCGCGTCATCGCGACGTAGAGCAACCGCCAATGCTCCTGCATCTCCTCGCGCTCGATCGCCGCGTGATGCTCGGCGATCCGCCCGACGCGATCCTCCTTGCGCAGCCCCGGCAGCGGGATCTTGCGCTCGGGCTCGTGGACATCGGGCAGGTCGAGCCGCCCGCCGCGCGAAGCGGGATTGCCCGCGGCATCGGCCAGGATCACGATCGGCGCCTGCAGGCCCTTCGAGCCGTGGACCGTCATGACGCGCACGAGATCGCCCGCGCCGCTCGCCTCGCGCTTCAACTCACCCTCGCCCGCATCGAACCAGGCGAGGAAGCCGACGAGGCTCGGCGTCGCGTTCGCGGCATAGGCCGAGGCGGCGTTGAGCAGTTCGTCGATCGGATCGTTGGCCTCGCGCCCGAGCCGCGCGATCAGCTTGCGCCGCCCCTGCCACGGCCCGACGAGCAGCCAGTGGAGCAGCGCCTGCGGCGGATCGTAATCGGCCAGGCGCAGCAGCTCGTTCAGGGTATCGACCACCGGATGGCCGATCTGGCGCAAGTGCGACCAGAGCCTGATGCCCTTGTCGCGGTAGCCATGCGCGAGCAGGTCTTCCTGCGTCCAGCCCAGCAGCGGCGAGACCAACAGCGAGGCGAGATTGAGATCGTCGAACGGCTGCGCGGCGAAGCGCAAGGCCGCGACGAGATCGCGCACGGCCAAGGGCGCACCCAGGCGCAGGCGGTCGACACCCGCGACTGGGACGCCCGCCGCGTGCAACCGCGCGACGATCAGCCCGGCCAGCTCGCGCCGGCGACGGACGAGGATCATGACGTCGCCCGGCCCCGCGCGCCGCGCGCCGCCCTTCACCAGCGGAAAGCCGTGATGCATCCAGCGCCTGACCTGCTGGGCGATCTGCTCGGCCAGCTTGCGGTCGGCGCGCGAGAACCAGTTCTCCTCGACCGGTTCCTCTTCCTCGGGCGCGAAAGGATCGTCCTCGGTGACGAGGCCGACGGGCCGCCACAGCGCGACATAGCCGGGCCGCGCTTCGCCCTGATGCACCTCGGGCGCCTCGCGCAGGCCGATCTCCTCGTGGCCGATGCCTTCGAGCGCGGCGTCGACGAAATCGAGCACCGGCTGCGCCGTGCGGAACGAGCGGTCGAGCCCGTATTCGCGCAAAGGTCGCGGTCGTTCGTGCTCGGCGAGGCGCATGTCCTGCGCCGCATCGACCGCGCCGCGCATCGCCTGCTTCACGCGCTGGCGCGCCTGCTCGAAGTTCTCGGGGCTCGTGCCCTGGAAGCGGAAGATCGCCTGCTTGTAGTCGCCCACGACGAACAGCGTGCGCAGCTTTTCGTCGTGCTGGCCGAGCCCGGCGAAGAAATCGCCGGTCAGGGCGTCGATGATCCGCCACTGCGCGGCATTGGTATCCTGCGCCTCGTCGACCAGGATGTGATCGAACCGCCGGTCGAGCTTGTAGCGGATCCATTCGGCGAGATCCGAAGTCGCGAGCAGCGCCGCGGCCTGGCGGATCTGGTCGTCGAAATCGATCAACCCCTCGCGCTTCTTCGCCTCGTCCCAGGCCAGCGCAAAGGCGCGGCCGAGCCGCAGCGCGAGCACGAGGCGATCGGCCAGCGCGAGCAGGCTGGCCATGGCGCGCGCCGCAGCGATGCATTCGCCGACGTCGGCGACGTAGCTGGCATAGCCCGGATCGAGCTTGTCGAGCGAGGTCGTCGCGCGGAGCTTGCCCTCCTTGGTGAAGAACACGCCGTGCAGCGCATCGAGCCCGGCGGCACGCTGTTCGGGCGCGCCGACCAGCCAGGCCTCGATCTTCGCGGCGTTCTCCTGCCCCGTCTTGGCCTTCCACTCGCGGTTGACGTCGAGACAGCGGCGCAGCGCACGCACGTCGAAGGCGTCGTCGGCGCAGATCGTCGCGAGGAAATCCGCATCGGCATCGGCCGGCAGCCCGAGCAACTGGTTGATCCGTGGCCGCATCGGTTCCTGCCAGGCGCCCGTGCCTAACCAGGCCTCGCGCGCCTCGGCGCAGCGCAGCAGATAGGCCTCGACGTCCTCGGGCCCCATGCGCAGCGACAGGTCGGCGACGGCCGCGAGCATCTGCGGATCGCCGAGCGGCTCGCGCTCGGCCGCGGTCAGCAGCTCGGCCAGCACCTGCCGCGCGAGCAGCACGCGGTCGCGATCCTCCATCGGCCGGGTGCCGGGCACCAGTCCCGCCTCGTGCGGGAAGGCACCGAGCAACCACTGCGCGAAGGCGTGGATCGTATCGATCCGCAGGCCGCCTCCCGGGCAATCGAGCACCGCCGCGAACAGCGTGCGGGCGCGGGCGCGCGTCTCGTCGTCGGACGGCGCGCCGATCGCCTCGAGCCGCTGGAACAGCGCGGGATCGGGCAGCCGCACCCATTCGGCCAGCGTGCCGTTGATGCGCGCGGCCATCTCGGTCGCGCCGGCCTTGGTGAAGGTCAGGCAAAGGATCTGCGACGGCTCGACCCGCGGCTGAAGCAGGAGCCGCAACACGCGCGACGACAGCACCTGCGTCTTGCCCGTCCCCGCCGAGGCCGAGAGCCAGACGGTCTCCTCGGGCGCGACGGCGTGCATCTGGTTGCCGTGGAGCGGGTGGACCTTCGCGAGGCCGCTCATGCCGAGATTCTCCCCTGCAAGGGGAGGTGGCAGGCCGCAGGCCTGACGGAGGGGTGTCCCCGTTTCGGAGAGGGCGACACCCCTCCACCACGCACTTCGCGCGCGGTCCCCCTCCCCTTGCAGGGGAGGATCTGGACTAGCTCATTCCGCATCGTCGCCCTCCCCGCCGAGCTGGCCCAGCCACTCGTCGAGCCGCATCAGCTGGTCATAGTCGTTGTAGCCGCCGATGTCGGGATTGAGCCGCGCGGTGAACGGCTCGCTACCCAGGATCCAGCGATCGATCGCCTCGATCAGATAGCGCGTGGTCTCCGAGATGAATTCCTCACGCGGAATGCCCGTGCGGCGCCTGTCTTCGAGGATCGGCTCTTCCCAATAGCCGAAGGCATTCTCGCCGCGCTGCTTGGGATCGCGCGACAGCGACCAGTATTCGAAGCGCTCGGCCGCGCCCGAGACGCCCTCGAAGCCGCCCTGCTCGGCGATCATGCCGATCAGTCCGAGCTGGAGTGCGAAGCCCTCCTGGACCATCGATCGCGAAGGCGGCTGGCCGGTCTTGTAGTCGACCACGGCGAGCTTGCCGTCGGGCAGCCGGTCGATGCGGTCGGCGCGGCCGTGGACTCTCACGCCCTTGACCAGCATGTCGCCCTTGCGTTCGCTGGCCAGGACCGTGCGACCCTCCGCCTGCAGGCGGCCGATCTCCGTGCCGATCCAGCCCAGCGCCGCGACGAGCCGCGGACGCCAGAGCGTGCGCATCAGCGGGTGCGCGCTCATCTTGTCCAACTCCTCGTCGGCGATCTGCAGCAGGTCGCCGCCGTCCTTGTGCCAGCGTTCTAGGATCGCGTGGACCGCGGTGCCCTTCCAGGCGGCCGAGGGTTCGGCGTCGAGCGCATCGAGCGAGGACAGCCGCAGGATCGAGCTCGCGTAGAACTGGTAGGGATCGCCGCGCAGGCGATCGAGCCCGGTCACGGCGATTTCGACCTTGCGCTGCTCGGCACTGGGCATCGGCTGCGGCTGTTCGTAGCGCGGCGCCGGTGCGGCATCGTCGATCGCGCGCGCCAGGGTGACGGCGCGGGTCTCTTCATGCGCCTTGAGAAGTTCACCGAGCATGGCCTTGACGCGCAGGACGAAGCGCGAGGGAATCACCGGCGCGCCTTCGTCGCGCTGCGCCCAGGACAGCACGACCTCGGGCGCGCCGAGCGCGGCCGCGAGATCGTGCGCCGACAGACCAATGCGGAAGTCCGCGCCCGGCACGCCGAGCGCGCGCAGCACGGCCGGCGGCAGCAGCGCGTCGGGCGACGGCGAGGCCGGCCAGACGCCCTCGGTCAGCCCGCCGCAGATCACCAGGTCGGCGCGGCTCATCCGCGCCTCGATCAGGCCGTAGACCGCAACGCGCGGATGCCCGCCCCACGGTGGGCGCACGGCCTGGCGGTCC
This sequence comes from Novosphingobium anseongense, assembly GCF_037482895.1. Lineage (NCBI taxonomy): Bacteria > Pseudomonadati > Pseudomonadota > Alphaproteobacteria > Sphingomonadales > Sphingomonadaceae > Novosphingobium > Novosphingobium anseongense. The sequence goes on from NZ_JBBHJZ010000001.1 coordinate 1,133,489, forward strand.
ATCGCGTCGCGCAGCACGGCGTGTAGCTCGCGCGGATCGATGCGGGTTTCGGCCGCGCGCGCAGCCTCGCGCAGGTCCTCGACGAAGGACGACAGCGCGCGCCCATCGGGCTTGCCCCAGAGCGCGGTGCCGCAGAGCGCTTCGGCAACCGAGGCCAGCATTTCGAGCAGGTCGGCGAGCGAGGCGTCGTCGGCGAAAGCGAACAGCGGCGCGAGCATGGCCTCGACCCCGCCCCACCAGTCGCGCACACGGCCCTTGTCCGCCGCCGCGGCGATCGGCGCGAGCCCGGCCGCAGGCCGCGGACCGCGCAAGGCAAGGTCGAGGCTGCGCGCGGCTTCGAGCCAGGCCGGGCGATCCGCCTCGGCCGAAACCAGCGGATGCGTCAGCAGCGCGAGCAGCGGCACCGGCGCAGCCTGCTCGGCGACGAGTTCGGCGAGCAGCAGCAGCAGGCGCCCGGCCGGGGTCAGCGCCAGCGGCTGGCCGGCGGTGTCGTCGGCCTCGATGCCCCAGCGCTGCAGCAGCGCGACGACCCTGCCGGCGAGCCCGCGGTCGGGGGTGATCAGCGCGACCCGACGCTCGGGCTGCTCGAGCGCCTCGCGGATCAGCACGGCGATCGCCTGCGCCTCCTCGCCCGGATGCGCGGTCTCCATCAGCCGCACGCCCGAGAGGCGGCGCTGGTCGGCGGGCAGCTCGACCCAGCGCGCCGAGACCGCGGGCGGCAGGAACAGGTTGGAAATCGCGCGGCTGCGCTCGGGCGGCGCGGCGCTCATCCCGGCGCGATGCCAGGGCTGCACCTCGTCGCGCGCGATTCCCATGCGGTTGAGCAGCAGCTTGAGGTGGTATTGCGGATGGCTTGCAGCGTCGTTGCGACCGAATTGCGGGGCATCTGCAGACACGGATTTGCCTGCGTTTCCGAGCGAATCCCATACCTCTGCGTCGAGCGAAAGGTCGAGATCGGGCAGGATCACGGCGCCTTTCGGCAGCGCCGAAACCACCCGCAAGAGCCGCGCCAGCGCCGGCGAGGCGCTGGTCACCCCCGCCGCAACCACCGGATTTCGCGGGGGATTTTCGGCCCAGCGCGCGGCGGCATGATCGAACAGCAGGTTCCGCCGCGTCGGCGCATCGACCATCTCGCGCTCGGCCAGTTCGGCGTTCCAATGCGCCTGGACCATCAGGAACGCCCGCGTCGAATCCTGCCAGTGCCGCGCCAGGTCTCCAACGATTCCAACGACTTCCTCGGACAGCAGGTCGATCGGAGCAATCCCCTCGACCAGCAGCCGATCCATCGTCCGCCCCAGTTCGAAAGCCCGCCGCAGCAGCGCTGCGCCCTGCCCCGCCTCGTCGCCCTCGACCGCCCGCAAATGATGCGCGAGCCGCAGCCAACGCCAAGTCGGATCGGCCGCCCGCGGGACTTCTGCGCCCGCTCCCAGCGGGTCAAGCAGCGCGCCCAGCGTCTCGTCGAGATCGAGATCGCCCACCGCCGCCATCCGCGGCAACAGCATGCCGGCACCCGAAAGCCGAATGAAGGCCTCGGTCACGGTGCGCACCGCGCGCTGGCTCGGCAGCAGCAGGGTCAGCCGGGCGAGGCCCAGTTCACCGTCCGAATAGCGCGGGATCAGCCCCGCGACGAGCGCATCGGCGAAACCGCGGTGCGCGGCGATCGAGTAGATCCGCGGGCCCTCAGGCACGCGTCAGCAGCGCCTCGGTCGGCGCGATCGCGCCGGGCTCGCCGACCTCGCACCACAGGCCCGTGTGCGACAGGCCGTAGAGCCGCTCCTCGGCAATCGCGCGCTCCCACAGCACGTTGGTCGAGAAAGCGCCCGCGGGCGCTTCGCGCAGCAGCCGGTGCGAAACGATCTGGATACCGGTATAGATGAACGGCGCGATCCGCCCCGTGCGGCGACGGCTGATCCGGCCGAGCGGATCGAGATGAAAGTCGCCCTTGCCCTCGTAGTTGAACGCACGCGCATGCGGCACGACGAGCAGCAGCGCGTCCATCTTGTCAGCATCCCAGCGGTCGGACAACTCGCGGAACACGTTGCGCGGACCGTCGAGCCAGATGTTGTCGCTGTTGAGGCAGAAGAACGGATCGGGCAGCAGCGGCGCCGCCTTGACCATGCCGCCACCGGTCTCGAGCAACAGGTCGCGCTCGTCCGAAATCGCGGTTTCCGGCCCTTTCTTGCGCGCCTGAAGATGGGCTTCGAGCGCGTCGGCGAGGTAATGAACGTTGACCACGGCCTTGGCGACGCCGGCATTGGCAAGCCCGTCTAGACTGTAGTCGATCAAGGCCTTGCCGTTGACGCGGACCAGCGGCTTGGGCTGGCTCGCGGTCAGCGGCCGCATGCGCTTGCCGAGGCCCGCGGCCATGACCATGGCGGTATCGGAGGCGAGATCGCTCACAGATCGTAGCTCCCGCCGCCCGCCTGACGCAGCTCTGCCGGCACGTTCGCGTCGAACCAGGCCGCCACGGGCGCCAGCGCCGGATGCGCGAGATCGCGTTCGAGCAGCGCCCAGACGCGCGGGATCAGATCGAGGTAGCGCGGCTTGCCGTCGCGCTTCCACAGGCGGACGAAGATGCCGACGATCTTGGCGTTCCGCTGCGCGCCGAGCCTTGCGTAGTCGGCGAAGAAGTCCTCGGCCGGGACACCGGTCTTCTGGATATAGTGATCGAACATCTCAGCCTCGAGCTCGGGCGAGACGTCGCGGCGCGCGTCCTGCAGCAGCGAGACGAGATCGTAGGCGCGGTGGCCGATCAGCGCGTCCTGGAAATCGAGCAGACCCTGCTTGTGCAGTTCGCCGAGCAGCATGATGTTCTCGGCGTGATAGTCGCGCAGTACGGTGACGCCGGGGCGCTGACGCAACGCCAGCGGCTTGAGCACCTGCTCCCAGGCCTCGGCATAGCCCGCGCCGTCGACGTAGAGGTTCTGCGCCGGGCAGTACCAGTCGACGAACAGCTTCGCCTCGCGCTGGTATTCGGGAATGCCGTAGTCGAGGAAAGGCCCCGACGGCAGGCGATGGAGATCGACCAGCGCATCGACCGCAGCGCGATAGACTTCGCGCTCGTCGGCGGGCCACTGATCGAGATAGTCGCGCATCCGCGCCAGGCCGAAGTCCTCCAGCAGCACCAGCCCGCGTCCTGCGTCCTCGGCCAGGATCCGCGGTGCGCGCATGCCGTTGCTGTCGAGCCACTTGGCAGCGCGCAGAAACGGACCGGGATCCTCGTGCGGCGGCGGCGCGTCCATCAGCATCGCGGTCTTGTCGCCGCGCCGGATGCGGAAGTAGCGGCGGAACGAGGCGTCGCCGGCAAGCGGCTCGACCTCGCTGCCGCCCCAGCCGGCGTTGTCGAGGAAATGGTCCAGGCCTTCGGGCATCACGGTCAGAGACATGGCAGCCGCCCTAGCCAATCCGCCCCCGCCTCCACAATCGCAATCCGCCCGGTGCCCACATCTTCGAGCGCAATCGCGAGGCAGCCCGGCTCATGCCCGAAACCGCCGGCATGCTCGGGCCATTCGGCCAGCAGCGCCGCTCCCTGACGGTAGTCGTCGAGCCCGATTTCCTCGGCCTCGGCCGGGTGCGACAGGCGGTAGAAGTCGGCGTGAACCAGAGGCATGCGGGTCGAGGGCGGTTCGTAGAGCTCGACGATAGCGAAGCTCGGCGATGGTGTCTCGCCCAGGTGGCCGAGCGCGGCGATGATTGCCCGCGCGAGAGTGGTTTTCCCCGCTCCCAGCCCGCCCGAAAGCGCGACCACGTCACCCGGCTGAAGTTTCGCGGCGATAGCCTGGCCGAAGCGCTCCATCGCGTGCAGATCGGGCAGATCGATCCTCACGGCAGTTCGACGATCGCCGCTGTCCCCTGGCCCGGCTCGGACAGCAGCTCGAGCGTGCCCCCGTGCGCCTCGACGAGCTGACGCGCGAGCGGCAGACCCAGGCCCTGACGGCGCTCGACGGCCTTGCCGTCGGCGCTGACTTTCAGGCCGCCAAGCGCCCGCGCAAGCATAGCTGCGTCCATGCCGGGACCGTTGTCCGAGATGACCACACGCGCCCAATCCTGCCCTTTGACCTTGTGCCGCGACAGCTCGACGAGAATGCGGCCGCCGCCGGGGGTCGCCTGGATGGCATTGTCGAGCAGGTGCCCGAGCGCCCGGCCGAGCCGGCGCGGATCGCCCGATATGCGCCCGGCCGTAGCCTTGTTGCCGCGCAGATCGAGCGCGAGTTCGGCGCGACGGATGCGCGGTTCGCGCTCCTCGACCAGCCGCGTGACGAAGGGCATGAGGTCGATCTCCTCGCGCGCGAGCGGCAGGATGCCGGCTTCGCTCTGCGAGAGGTCGAGCACGGACTCGATCTGCTCGCCCAGGCGTTCGACCGAGGCGAGGATCGCGGTCACATATTCCTGACCGGTGTCGGACAGGCCGCCGCCCAGCCCCGCCTGGAGCAGTTCGGCAAAGCCGCCGATCGAAGTCAGTGGCGTGCGGAACTCGTAGCTCATGTTGGCAAGGAAGCGCGTCTTGACCGCATCGGCCTCGACCAGCGCGGCATTGCGTTCGCGCAAGGCTTCTTCTGCCTTTTGCGAGTCGGTGATGTCGAGCACGGTCAGCAGACCGTTGCCATCGGGCAGCGGCACGCCGGCGAATTCGAGCGTGCGGCCGTCGGCCAAGTGGACGCGGCCGCCAGTCTGCTTGCGATCGAGCGTCGCGGCACGGACGACGTTACCCACGCCCTTGGCCTGCGGCGGCCGCATGAGCCGCGCGGCGATGCGCTTGAGCAGATCCTCGATGTGCGGGTGCGTGTCGAGGAAATCGCTGTCGAGCCCCCAGTCGGCGGCGAAGCGACGGTTCCACAGCTGCATGCGACCATCGGGCGCGAAGACCGCGATCGATTCGAACAGGCTGTCGAAGGTCGCCGTGCGCGTGCGCAGCAACGTGTCGCGCACCGCCGAAAGGCGCAGCTGCTCGGTGCGATCCTCGGCCACGAGCACGAGCCCGCCATCGGGCATCGGCTGCGCAACGATACGCACATGAGTGCCGTCACCGAGCGGCCAGGCCTCTTCCTGTGCCTCGCTGGCGGCAAACCAGTCGGCCTTCTCGCGGCGCCAGGCCTGATAGTCGCGCGCCTCGGGCACACGGCCGGCGTCACGCGCGATGTCGAGCAGGCGCTCGAACGGCGGCGGATTGAGCACGTGCGCTGGGGTCAGCGCGAAGAGGCGCTGGAAGGGCTGGTTGGCGAAGGTCAGCTGCCGCTTGTGATCGAACTGCGCGACGCCCGCCGAAAGCTGATCGAGCATCGAGCGCTGCGCATCGCGGAACGCCTTGAACTCGCGGCCCAGCTCCTCGAGGTCCTCGACGTCGATCGCATAGCCGGCGATGCCGTCGTCGATCAGCGGCAGATCGCTGACGCGCAATGCGCGGCGTGCGCCGTCGATCGTCGCGTGGACCATGCGCTCGATGGGCAGCTTCTGCTGCGCGGCCTGAAGCGCGACCTGGGCGGCGGTGAGCCCATCTACCGCCTCGACGAGTTCGGTACCCTTCTCGACGACGCTTTCGGCATTCTTGCCCGCGACCGCGGCAACATAGGCCGAATTGACCAGCCGCAGCCGCCCGTCGTGGCCGCGGAACCACATCGGCATCGGCGCGGCTTCGATCAGCGAGACGAGCGCACTGAAATCGCCGCGCGCGCGCGCGGCTTCGGCGCGCAGCTTGACCAGTTCGCTCTCGCTATCGGAAAAGTCGAAGACCCAGACCAGCGCAGCCCCACCCGGCGAGACGTGCGGATCGGCAAGGTGGCCGCGCAAAGCCAACGACCGGCGCGACCCGCGCGGCGTCGCCACCATGCGGAACGGCGCAGCGGTCTTCTGGGTGCGGCGGACCTCCGTGGTCAACTCGGCGAGCTGTTCGGCGGTCAGGCCCTTGTCGCCCGTATCGAGCTCGGTAAGGAACTGCGGCACGGTTTCTAGCCCCAGCCAGTTGGCCAGGCGCTGCGGCGCCTCGATCCGCCCATCGGCGCGGACCAGCAGCGGCAGCGCGGGCGATTCGTCGATCATGCGTGCGAGCCGGCGCATCGAACGCTGGCCGGCCTCGGCGCGTTGCTGACGCACCCGCGCCATCACGATCGCCCAACCCGCGGCGAGCGTCCAGGCTGCCAGCAGCATTCCCAGGAGGACAAGCACGGTCTGGCTAAGGATCATCGCATCTTGGGTATGAGGCGGCGGGTAGGATTACAAGGGGATGCCACCCGCTCTTCGCCGTGTTCGCAGATGCGCCCACAGATGCGGTGGGTATAAACGCAAACGCCGACCTCACCCGCAAGGTGAGATCGGCGTTTCCCGATCGCGCGGCGCCGAGCCTCATGCGAAGCCCGACGCGAGGCCGCGATCAGTAGCGGTAGTGATCCGGCTTGAACGGACCTTCGGTGGTCACACCGATGTAGTCCGCCTGCTTCTGGGTCAGCTTGGTAAGCTTCACGCCGAGCTTCTCGAGGTGAAGTGCCGCAACCTTCTCATCGAGATGCTTGGGCAAAACATAGACTTCGTTCTTGTAGTTCTCACCCTTGGTGAAGAGCTCGATCTGCGCCAGCACCTGGTTGGTGAACGACGACGACATGACGAAGCTCGGGTGGCCGGTGGCGCAGCCCAGGTTCACCAGGCGGCCCTTGGCAAGGATGATGATCTGCTTGCCGTCGGGGAACTCGACGAGGTCGGTGCCGGGCTTCACCTCGGTCCACTTGTAGTTGTCGAGCGCGGCGATCTGGATCTCCGAGTCGAAGTGGCCGATGTTGCAGACGATCGCCATCGGCTTCATCGCCTTCATGTGCTCGGCGGTGATGACGTGCTCGTTGCCCGTGGCGGTCACGAAGATGTCGGCGCGGCCCGTGGCCTCCTCCATCGTCACGACCTCGTAGCCTTCCATCGCCGCCTGCAGCGCGCAGATCGGATCGACTTCGGTCACGAGCACGCGGGCGCCGCCATTGCGCAGCGAGGCGGCCGAGCCCTTGCCGACGTCGCCGAAGCCGGCAACGCAGGCGACCTTGCCGGCCAGCATCACGTCGGTGGCGCGACGGATCGCGTCGACCAGTGATTCCTTGCAGCCGTAGAGGTTGTCGAACTTCGACTTGGTGACCGAGTCATTGACGTTGATCGCCGGGAACGGGAGCTTCCCCTCCTTGGCGATCTGATAGAGGCGGTGGACGCCCGTGGTGGTCTCTTCCGACACACCCTTGAGCGCCTTGACCGTCTCGGTCAGGTAGCCGGGCTTCGCCTTGAGGAAGGCGTTGAGCGCGCGGACGAATTCGATCTCTTCGGCGTTGGTCGGCTCGAACAGCTTTTCGCCGGCCTCGACGCGCCCGCCCCAGAGCGCGAACATCGTGGCATCGCCGCCGTCGTCGAGGATGATGTTCGAGGTGGTATCACCCCAGTCGAAGATCGAACCGACATAGTCCCAATAGTCGGCCAGGCTCTCGCCCTTGATCGCGAAGACGGGGATGCCGGCAGCGGCGATCGCCGCGGCGGCGTGATCCTGGGTCGAGAAGATGTTGCAGGTGGCCCAGCGCACGTCGGCGCCGAGCGCGACGAGCGTTTCGATCAGCACCGCGGTCTGGATCGTCATATGGAGCGAGCCGGTGATGCGCGCACCCTTGAGCGGCTGCGAGGCGCCGAATTCCTGGCGCAGCGCCATCAGGCCGGGCATTTCGGTCTCGGCGATCTTGATCTCGGCGCGACCGAAATCGGCGAGGCCGATATCGGCGATGACGTAGTCGTTCTGGACTTCTGCGACGCTAGCCACGGTGGGGAAACTCCTGCTGCTTGAACCCGCGATCCGACCCTGCCGGATGCAAGGACGGGCGGTTGCACGATTGCCCCGCCCTTAGCCCAGGCGGGCATTAGGTGGCAAATATAAAGATTGCTTTATATGATCGCCAGGCAGTTCACGCAGATGATCTGCTGATAGGAAGCCGCACCCGCTTCATATCAGCACGAGAACGCGAATGGGCGGCCCCTTCTCAGGAGCCGCCCACCGTTCCCCGCAGAGGTTGGGGAGATACCGACCGCGCGCTGTCGCTTAACGACCGGCCCAGGCGAGACGCGTCGTCGAGCCATAGTCGGACAGCAGCTGATCGGCCGCTTCTTCCAAGGTCGCGCGACCGCGCACGGTGGCGAGATTGCGCGCCACAGACTTGAGTTCGGCACAGCCGAGCCACGGGTGCCCCTGCCCGTAACCATTGGCCATGACGGTGCTCAGGCGGTCGAGCGCACGCTGGGCGCCGGCGGCGCCATAGCGGCGCGCCATCTCACCCTTGAGCTCGGCGTTGGCGGCGTTCAGATCGGACAGCTGGTTCGTGGTGAAGCGTCTGTAGTCGGCCTGGAAATTGTCGGCGGTGGTGCGGCAGCGCAGGCCGGTCACCATCAGCATGATGTCGAGACGGCGCACCTTCTCGGCACCGCTCATCGAACCGGCGGCATGCGCGGGCGTCGCGGCGGCGATGCCCAGCGTCAGCGCGGCAAGTCCCAGCATCGTCGAACCGAGCAAGGAAGAGCCCAGCATCTTGGTGTCGGCAGCACGCGCCGCCGTGTAATTCGGTGTCATCGGTAGTCTCCCCGCGGAGCAGCGTCCCCGCGAGAAATCCAATGCGCCCGGCGTCGTTAGCATCGCTTCAATTTCGGCGGTTAAGGAGAAATAAAGCATGGTCGGCCGTTGTCGCGCGGCAGCCTTGGCCTATATCTCCGGCGGCCCAGATTTCTTTGACCGATTCCCATTAGGAAGGATGATGCGATGACCATTGCCGTTGGCGAAAAACTGCCCGACGTGAAACTCAAGAAGGCCGGCGAGAACGGCCCCGAAGACGTCCAGACCGGTGACTACTTCAAGGGCAAGCGCGTCGCGCTGTTCTCGGTCCCCGGCGCCTTCACCCCGACCTGCTCGGCCAAGCACCTGCCGGGCTATGTCGAGAAGGCCGGCGAGCTCAAGGCCAAGGGCGTGGACGAAATCGTCTGCACCGCGGTCAACGATGCCTTCGTGCTCGGCGCCTGGAACCGTGCCGACGGCTCGTCGGACGTGACCATGCTGGCCGACGGCAATGGCGATTTCGCCAAGGCGCTCGGCCTGCCGCTCGACCTGACCGGCGGCGGGCTCGGCCACCGCGGCCAGCGCTTCTCGCTGCTCGTCAACGACGGCGTCGTCGAGCAGGTCAACGTCGAGGCAGCCGGCGAATTCAAGGTCAGCTCGGCCGAGCACCTGCTCGAGCAGCTCTGAGCCTTTCGCTCCAAGCAAAACGGTCGGGCGCGATACCCTAGGGTGTCGCGCCCGATTTGCGTTTGAAGACCACGGCCACGCGATCGCCAAACAGCACCTGCCAGCGCTTGTCGGCCCGCAGTTCGGCGATCAGCGCGCGGTTCCACTCGGGGCTCAGCACATAGGCCGCGGGATGATAGCGGCGCTCGATTTCGGCCAGGCGCACCCTGTCCCAGCTCACACGGCGATAGAGATCCCATTCGGCCGGCGCGTAGCGATAGTAGCGCCCGTCGAAGGCCACGCGGCGATCGGGATGGCCGCGATCGATCACCGGACCACCCCAGGGGAAATGCGCGAAGACCGTGCCGCGGACCTGCGCCGCCTCGAGCCGATCGATCGCCGACAGCGGGATCGTCGCCTCGAAATGCGTCGGCCGCAGCAGCGGCACCGCGATGGCAACGACCAACAGCGCGAGCGGCGCGATGACGGCGGGCAGACGGCGCTCGACGGGCGGCGGCGGCACGGCGCGCGCGATCACAAGGATCAGCGTGATCGCCCAGAACAGCACGAACCGTGTGGCAATCACCGTCATCGCGAAGAAAACGATCGTTACCGCCAGTTCGCGCGGATCGATACGGTGGGGATTGCGCAGCAGCAGCCAGGTCACGACCACCGCGATGAGCAGCACGGGCACCGCGCCATAGCGGTTGAGCGCATCCCACAGCGGCAGCCATTCGCTGACGCCCATCGCCACGCTCGCCCGCGCGTTCTGGCCCGACCAGGCAAGGATCGACCAGCCGTCGGGCGTCGCCAGCATAGCCGCCGCCGCCATGCCGGCCAGCAGGGTCGTCTCCCAAGGGGCAGCGCCGCGCTTCTGCAGCCATTCCCACCACCCCCAGGCCGCATGAGTCCCCAAGGCGATCGCGGCAACGCTGACCGAAGGATGCAGGTTCTGCCAGATCACGAACAGCGGCAGCGCGAACAGCGCGGTGCGCCAGGGCCGAAGCTCGAGCCGCAGAAGCGCCAGCAGCAGCCCGAAACCGAGAACAGCGAAGCTCTGCGGACGCAGGCTTGCGGTCGGCAGCGCAGTGAAGAGCGCGATGGCCAGGCCGAGCACGACGCCAGCGGCCGAGCAGCTCCGCCGCCGGCATGCCGCGGCAATCGCGAAAAAACCGCCGAGCCAACACAGCGCATCGAATATCCGCAAGCCGGTCCAGCCGGCAGCCAGGCGCACCGCCGCCATGATCGCCTGCCCAAGCCAGGCGAAGGCGGGCATCGGCTCGCCAAGGTGATTGGCGGCGAAGGGCTCGCTCGCCAGCGGAGCCCCGTTCGCGAGGATGAGCTCGCCCAGCTTGAGCTGCCAGAAGACGTCGACGTCCCATATCGGGCGGACCAGCAGCACCGCCAGCATCGCGGCAGGTGCGAGCGCGAGGAGCCAGGCCGCGACGACGCCGCGCACCTGGCCAAAGGCGTTCGTGCTCTCGCTCAAAACGCCCCCTTGCGTCCAACCCTTATCGACGAACCGATCAATAGCCCATCAGGCTCAGCACTTCCTTGCGGCTCGACTGGTCCTCGAGAAACACGCCCATCAGCCGGCTGGTGATCATCGCGACACCGGGCGTGCGCACGCCACGGCCGGTCATGCAGCCGTGTTGCGCCTCGATCACCACGGCGACGCCCTGCGGCTTGAGATGATCCCAGATGCACTGCGCGACCTCGGCGGTCAGACGCTCCTGGATCTGCAGCCGCTGCGCGAAGCCGTGCAGCACGCGCGCGAGCTTGGAAATGCCGACGACATGGCTGCGCGGCAGATAGGCGATCGAGGCCTTGCCCGTGATCGTCGCCATGTGGTGCTCGCAATGCGACTGGAACGGGATGTCCTTGAGCAGCACGATCTCCTCGTAGCCGCCGACCTCGTGGAACACCTTGGCGAGGTGCACACCCGGATCCTCGGCATAGCCCTGGCAATATTCCTTCCAGGCGCGCGCGACACGCGCAGGCGTTTCGATCAAGCCCTCGCGGCTCGGATCGTCGCCCGCCCAGCGAATAAGGGTGCGGATCGCGTCCTGCACGTCATCGGGTACCGGCAGCTTGCTCAGCGGGCCGTCGTCTCCGTCGTGATGGTGATCCTGATGCTTGCTCATCGATCCTCTTTCTAAGTCTTTCCGCACACAGTCTATCGGGGGCGACGCAGGATACCGCCCCGCCTGAACAATCCGCGCTTCTCGCCGATCGGTTCGAACATCTCGTCGGGCCGTTCGGGATCGAGCCAAGCGCTATCTGCTATCGTCTTTTCAGCTTCCGTAAGCGGACGCAAGACAAAGGGTTCCAGCCGTTTACCTTCCCGCGGGAGCGATTCTATCGCCGCAATCATCGATCCGTGCCGCTCGATCGCAGTCGTGAGACCGTCGATCGTCACGCCGCAATGCTCGGCAAGCAGCGAGTAGCGCAGACCCTGGATCGCCGGACCGATATGGCCGTTGCCAGGCCGCGCCGCGTCGATGAACACGTCGCATTCGCTGTCGAGACCCATCGAACGGTTGTTCATGTTGGCCGAGCCGACGCGGACGATCTCGTCGTCGACGATCAGCAACTTGGCGTGAACGTAGATCTGCGTGCCGCCCGAGGTCAGCGGCACGAACACGCGGAAGCGCCGCTTGTGGTCCTTCTCGCCGATCGCGTGGAGCAGGCGAACGCGGGCCGTGTCCATCGCCTGCTGCTCGAGCCAGCCATGCGCGGTCACCGGGTTGATCAGGACGATCTCGGGCGGATCGGGCTCGGCGACGCGATGGGCGATCGCTTCGGCAATCCGGCGCGAAGCGAAATACTGGCTTTCGGCATAGATGAACCGCTTGGCCCGCCCGATCTGCTCGACGAACAGTTCCTCGATCTCACGCACTTCGGGGCAGCCGTTGTAAGCTGCTCGGGTGCGCGCGATGCCGATCTCGACATCGGTGAATTCGGCTGCGAGGCCAGCCGGCCAGGGGCTTTCCGTCTGCGGCTCGCAGGGCGGCATGTCCTCGCCTCCCGCAAAGCTCCAGCGCTCGCGCCCCAAGTCGCCGAGCGCACCGGCGACCTCGCCCTCCAGCATCATCGTGATGTCGTGCCAAGGGCCGTAGAGGCGGCCATTGGGGCGTCGGCGGCGGAAATCCTCGTGCAGGTGTTCGCGCGTGTCCCATCGGTCCGACGTAACGTCTATGCCACCGCAAACCGCGAACCTGTCGTCGATCACCGCGATCTTCTGGTGATGGCTGCAACCGAGGGGATGCGCCGAATCGAGTTTCAGGTCGATCGACCGGTTCATGAAGAAGCGCGCGACGTCGACGATCATCGTGCCGCGCAGCAGGAACTTGAGCGCGCCGAAGTTCCATTCGAGCAACTTGATCTGCAGCTCTGGCCGCCGCTTGGCCAGCCAGACCATGAAGGCGCCGAGCCGAGCCGGAAAGCTTTCGCGCCGCGGAAGATTCCACCAGCGTCGGCCCGGCCCGAGGCGGATGCGCGAATCGAAGTCCCAGCTGATCAGGAAAATGCGCTGCCGCGCCTGAAGCATCGCCTCCTGGATCAGTTCGAAATAAGCGGCCGCATCGATGACCACGTGCGCGCGTGAGGCTTTCGCATAGCGCCAGACCGACGCGCTCGCCGATCCCTCCTCGTCCTTCGTACCGCCCATCGAAAATCCCATTGGCCGACAGGCACAGCCTCACCCGTCCTCTACAGTCAAGATGGAGCACGGCTCGGCACTTGTCATCTGCGACCTCGCGAGGAATTCTCGGGGAAGACGGCCACGAGCCCGCGGGAGAGACGGAATGACCACGCCGACCAGCCAGATCCTCAACGAGCTCGCCGATCGCGAGGCGATCAAGGAATGCCTGTACCGCTATTCGCGCGGGGTGGATCGGCTCGACGCCGACATGCTGCGCAGTGCCTACTGGCCGGACTGCATCGACGAGCACATGGGCTTCGAGGGCAATGCCGAGGAATTCATCGCCTGGGCGTTCCCGGTCATGGGTTCGATGGACCAGGCGCAGCACTTCATCTCGAACGTGCTGATGGCGATCGACGGCGACAAGGCCGACGTTGAGTCCTATTTCTATGGCTTCCACCGCATCAATACGCCGGACGGCCAGAAGAACGACGTGATCGGCGCGGGCCGCTACGTCGACAATTTCGAAAAGCGCGGTGACGAATGGCGGATCATGAAGCGTCTCGTCGTGACCGACTGGTTTCGCCATTATCCGGATTCGGCCGACTGGTCGCAGGGCATGCTGGGCATCATGATCGAGCCCGGCGGCCGCTATCCCGACGATGAGAGCTACAAGCGGCTCAAACTGGCTTGATCGGGCGGGCTAACCGCTCGCGGCAACTACGGACGCGCGGGATGCAAGTTCATGCTCCCGCGCTACCGTGGCGATACAGAACGGCTAAAAGCGCGCGAAGAAAGCCACAGTGCGGAAGTGTTCGAGCAGCACATAACATAGATTAAAGCGCGACTGAAAATTTCCGGCCAAATCCGCACGTTATTCGTGCGAGGGCCTGTGACGACCAATGTAAGATCTTTCCCGCATCGTCACGCAACCTCCCCTAACCGCTTTGTCGCATTCGCCGACCTGACCGAGGCCGAACTGAATGCCCTGGGGCACCTCGGTGCCGATGTGGCCTCCTATTCGCGCGACAAGGTGATCCGCCACGAAGGCGATCAGCCCGACGTGTTCATGCTGCACAGCGGCTGGGTGGCCAGCAGCGGCTCGTTCGACGACGGCAGCCGCCAAGTGGTGAAGGTGCACCTTCCCGGCGACCTGATGGGCGCGCCGAGCATGGGCTATACCGCCGCGGCGGACACGCTGACCGCACTGACCGACGTGACCATCAGCAAGATCGCCCCGGAGGGGATCGCGCGCCTATTCCGCGAATCTCCTCGCCTGGCCATGATCATGTTCCTGCTCGCGCAGGAAGAGCGGATCATTCTGATGGAGCGGCTCATGTCGGTCGGCCGGCGGCGCGGCGCTCAACGCCTGTCAGCCTTTCTGCTGCATATATACGATCGCCTGTGCCTGCTCGATCCCGACTGGCCCTTGTCCTTCGAACTGCCGCTGACGCTCGATCAGATCGCAGACGTCCTTGGCCTCCATGCGGTTCACGTCAGCCGCACCTTCAGCCGGCTCGAGCAACAAGGGCTGATCCATCGCGACCACAAACGGATCGACCTCATCAATCTCGATGAACTGCGCAAGCAGGCCGGTTTCCCGCGACGGACACTGATGCGCAACGCGGCCTGGCTTCCCCCGTCCGCTCCCTAGCCGAAGATCGCCGACGCTCGGCAGGAGCAACGGCGATCTTCCGCGGCGATCGATGCCAGGAGCGACCCGGACGATGCGGCAACCATGCCGATTCTTCCGCTCGCCGCCATAACCTATGCTGTGGCGGCCGCGCGGCGCTAGTCCGCATCGCGGACCAAAACCTTGCGGTGCCCCCATGCCTGCAGACCAAAAGAGAATGCCGCCCTCCGCATGTTGCGAAGGACGGCATGAAACTCTTGGCGCGCCCGGAACGATTCGAACGTCCGACCCTCAGATTCGTAGTCTGATGCTCTATCCAGCTGAGCTACGGGCGCGTTGGGAGGCCCCCACTAGGGGGGACTTCCGGGGTTGGCAAGCGGCTATTTGCGTTTTTTTCCAGAAGCGCCTCCGCAAGCGGATAGTCGAGCGGCGGCATGGGGAGTTCGGCGATTTCCTCACCCCGGAACCAGGCGATCGCCTCGCCGTCCCGACACTCGGGCACGCCGTCCCAAAGGCGGCAAGTGTAAAGCAAGATTACATAGGAGCGGCGTGGCGGTTCCGGGACGTCGATGTCGCTGGCAAAGCTGACGGGTTCGAGACGCGCGGCCTCGAGCCGCAGCCCCAGTTCCTCCTCGATCTCGCGCACGGCGGCGCCCTGCGGGCTTTCTCCGGGCTCGACCTTGCCACCGGGAAATTCCCAGAGCCCGCCGTGCTCGCTTCCGCGCCGCCGCCGCTGGAGCAAAATCCGCCCTTCCCCGTCGACAAGCGCCACTGCGACCACAAGCACAGGTGTCGAAAAATTTTTCAAGAGTCGGTGTCTCCTAAAGGAAATCTTAAGCCTGCCCCGCGACAACGGCAACGATCGGCGAGAAGCCAGGGGTATCGAGACCATGCTGTCATTTCTGAGAACATTGCTCGGGGAAACGCGCGGCGCGACGGCGATCGAATATGGCCTGATCTGTGCGCTGATCGTCCTTGTGATGCTCGGCGCCCTGCAGGGGATGGCCGGTGAGAATGGCGGCGTCTGGGGTGCGGTCAAATCCAAATCCGTCACCGCCATGCAGGCGAGTTAAGTAATTATCAATTGTTTCGAACTAATTCACAAAGCGTCCGGAAGCTTACGCGCACGGATGGGGTAATCGAAGACTGCAAGCCAGGAGACTGTCCATGAAGTTCATCAAGAAGCTGGTCCGCAACGAAAAGGGCGCGACCGCCATCGAGTACGGCCTGATCGCCGCTCTCATCGCCGTTGCCGCGATTTCGGCCATGCAGGGTCTGGGTAGCCAGCTCTCGTCGACGTTCGCGAAGACCTCGGTAAGCATGAAGGTCTAAGCGACCTCGATCCTTACGGAAACGCTGAGGGGCGGCAGGGCAACCTGTCGCCCCTTTACGGTTGCGCGAGTTAGCGATGTTTCATCCGACCGCGCCTCGCGGCTATTCCTCGTGCCGCGCCAGTGGATGGCGCGCGTTCACCAGTTGGACGAGACGTGCACTGTCGACGTGGGTGTATATCTGAGTCGTGCTGATATCGGCATGACCGAGCAGCGTCTGCAGCACTCTGAGATCCGCACCACCTTCGAGCAGATGCGTGGCGAAGGCATGGCGCAACACGTGCGGCGATATCTTCGCGGGATCGATCCCGGCCCGTGCGGCCAGTTCGCGCAGGAGCTGGAAAAGGCGAACCCGGGTCAGGTGCCCTTGCGCCCCGCGCGATGGAAACAGCTGGCGCCCGCCCGCGGGACGTAGCGCCAGCCAGCGCGACAGAGCTGCCCGCGCCCTGCCGCTCACCGGTACCATCCGCTGCTGTCCACCCTTGCCCGTGACCGTCAGGAACGGTGCATCGCGCGGCACCGAGGCCAGCGGCAGGGCGACGAGTTCGCTGGCCCGCAAGCCCGAGCCGTAGAGCAGTTCGAGCAGAACGAGCAGGCGTACCGCTTCGGCGCGATCGCTCGCCGCCTCATCCTCCACGCGGCGAAACAGCGCTTCGATCTCCCCGTGCGACAGCAGGCGCGGTAGCGGCCGCCGCATCGCGGGGCGTGGCAGCACCGGCGAGGGATCCTCGTCGCGCAGGCCTTCGTCGATCAGGAACCCGTAGAACTGGCGCAGCGCCGAGCAACGACGCGCGAGACTCGACGGCGCAAGATCGGCCCAGACCTTGCCCAGTCCCGCCAGCGCCGACGCATCGGCCCGGACGAGATCACCGACAGCCTCTTCCGCCGCATCGAGATCGCGGCGGTAGGCGAGCAGGGTATTGGCGGCGGCACCGCGTTCGGCGGCGAGCATGGCGAGGAATGCGTCGACGGGCCGCGCGGAGCCGCCCCCGGTCACGCCCGGGCGACGGCCTCGGCGGCGATCATGCGCGCCTCGGCGGCGAGGCCGACGCGATTGAGCGCCGAGACGATGTGATAGAGGTGGAGCGGGGTCATTTTCGCCCAGCTGTCCCCCTGCATGCCAACACCGGCGAGCAGGGCCACCAAAGTCGCGTTGTCGACCTCGGCTGCCTGGTCGATCAAGCGGCTCCAACGGGTCTGGCGCGCCAGATCGAATTCCATGCCCTGGGCGAGATTCTTGGCGACCTCCGGGCTGATCCGTCCGAGCCCGGCCAGGCCAGCGACGAGAAAAGCCGACTTGCGCGTGCCCTCACTGTCGTCGCCGTCGCGGAACGTCTCGATCGATCCGGACGACACCGGCTGCGAACGCGCTGGCGCGGCGAGTACGAGCAGCGCCCAGGTCTCGCTGCCGAGTTCCGCCTCGTTCGACCAGCGCAGGGCATTGGCGTCGAGCCCCGCCGCGAGCATCGAAGCGACGAGATCCGAAGCCTTGGCGGCCAGGTCGGGCCCAACGGGCAGGCGCGCGGCAGCGTAGGCGGTCAAAACCTGGCGTGCATAGCGCTGTTCCGCATCGGCCGTGCCGCTCCAGAGCTGCTCCATCGCACCGAGCCGCGCACTCGGTTCCGCCGCGACATAGGCGTCGCGCAGCAACGACGCGCGTTCCGACCATTCGCCGGTGATATCGTCGGCAGCATAGATCTGGCCGTAGAGGTCGATCATCGCCTGGCTAGACAGGATGCCGGCCGCGCCGGCCCGATCGGCCGCGGCCGCACGCGCCGGCAGGCCGACCATCGGCGCGGTCGCAGTGATATAGTCGTAGCGAACGTCCGCCCCGCGCATAAGCGGCGCGGGTGGCGTCAGCCCCACGGCGATCGCCAGGCCGTAACGCCACGGCGTCATGTCCTCGACCTTGTCCCATTCGATCGTCACCGCACGGCGCGCGCGGCCGGCAGCGCCCGCATATTTCTGCGCCAGGAGCACGTCGATGCGCGGCTGCTGACCGCGGTTCAGCGCGCGGTCGAGCTGTGCCAGGCCAGCCGTGCCGTCCCCCTGGAAGACCGTGCAGATCGCCTTGGCCATTTCCCAGTGGGCATCGCCGCCGGTCGTGCCCTGTAGCGCCAGCGCCGGACAGAAGCCGGTGAAATCCGCCGTCGCCACGTAAGCGTCGAAGGCGGCGCGGGTCAGGTCGGGTGTGTAGTTGCCGGTATCGACGTCCTGCACGAGCGCGCGCGCGGCATCGCCCTCGCCCATCCGCACGAGCAACGCGGCGCGCAGTGCAGCGAAGTCGGCGGGATTCATCTGGGTGGGCGCGTCGAGCCGCGAGGCGAGCGCGCGGCGCAGCAGGATATGCCCCCAGCGCGATACGAGCCTGCCCTTGTTGCCAGCGAGCGCGGCGCGAACCAGCGAGGCGTTCTGACCGGCCAGCGAGGTCGGCGAAAGGCCGCCCTCGCGCTGATCGAGCAGACCGACCTGCTCCATCGAACGGCGCGCCGCGGGCGGAATGTCGGACTTGGGGCGAAGGTCGAGCGCCTCTTCGAGCTGCTCGGGGGTCATGCGCTCGAGCTCTTCGAGCGAGGGCAGCTTCGCCGATGCCGCAGCCACGGCGGCCGAGGAGACGCGCGGCGCGGTCTCAACCGGGATCGGTTGCACGACGGCCGTCGCAGTGGAGGACGGACTGGCAGCGGCGCTCGTCGCGCTAGTTGCGCTCGTTGCAGGACGCGGTGCCGGCGTGCGCACCGGCTCGGTACGCGGCGTCTGCGCCTTGGGCGCGGGCTCGTCGAAGCCCGGCGGGAGTAGCGATTCGGGCGCCTTCTGCGCCAGCGCCCAACCCGAGGTCAGCGCCAGGGCGGTTCCGAGCAGGAGATGCAGCGGCTTCACTTGACGATCTCCGGCACGGGAATGGATTGCGAAATCGAATGCACCGGCTCGCGGCCGCCATCGATCCAGGCGTAGGCAAGGACCATAAGCACGATTGCGGCCACGCCGATCAACAGCCTGCCCTTGCCCATCGTCACCGTCACTCGCACACCTTCGCTAGACCGGATCGGCGTCCATCGCATTTGGGGCCGACCTTGCGCTGCCGAGTAGCCTAACTATAGGCGGGCCTGCAATGGACGTTGAAGATTCCCAGCTCTCCACCGGCGAGATCGAGGCCATGGCGCGCCGCATCGATCGCCCGGTCGTGCTCGTCGGCATGATGGGCGTGGGCAAGTCGAGCGTGGGCAAGCGGCTTGCGACACTGTTCCACTGGCCTTTCGTCGACGCCGACGACGAGATCGAACGCGCTGCGCAGATGTCCATTCCCGAAATCTTCGCCACGCACGGCGAAGCCTATTTCCGCGACGGCGAACGCCGTGTCATTGCCCGGCTGATCCAGCAGGAAGGCCCGAACGGCTCGGGAGCGCGACGGGTCATCGCTACCGGCGGCGGCGCCTTCGTCAATCCCGAGACGCGCAGCCTGATCCTCGAACGCGCGATCGCGGTCTGGCTCGACAGCGACATCGACACCCTGATCGAGCGCACCGCGCGCAAGGACAACCGCCCGCTGCTCCAGCAGGGCGATCCGCGCGAGACGCTGACCCGCCTGCGCGACGAACGCCGCGAGGCCTATGCCCAGGCGCCGATCCACGTGGTCAGCGGCAGCGGCCCGCACGGTCGCACCATCGCCAAGGTTTTGCAGGGGATCGGACAATGGCTGTAATCCCGGTAGACATCGCGGGCCGCCCCTACGAAGTTCGCGTCGGCGCCGGCCTCCTGGCCGAACTCGTCGACAATTGCCGCGGCAAGCTGCGCAAGCGGCGCGTGCCGATCGTAACCGACGCCAATGTCCACGCCGCCTGGGGCGCGGTGATCGATGGCGCGCTGACCGACAACGGCCACGAGCCGCACTGGCGCATCCTTCCGGCGGGAGAGGCCACCAAGTCCTGGGAGCACCTGGCCGCGACGGTCGACTGGCTGCTCGAAGGCGAGGTCGAGCGCGGCGACCACGTCCTGGCGCTCGGCGGTGGTGTGATCGGCGATCTCACCGGCTTCGCAGCCTCGATCCTCAAGCGCGGCTGCCAGTTCATCCAATTGCCTACGACCCTGCTGGCCCAGGTCGATTCCTCGGTTGGCGGCAAGACCGCGATCAACACGCCGGCGGGCAAGAACCTCGTGGGCGCATTCCACCAGCCCTCGCTCGTGCTCGCCGACCTCGCCGTGCTCGACACCTTGCCCGAACGCGAACTGCGCGCGGGCTATGCCGAGGTCGTCAAATACGGCCTGATCGCCGATCCCGATTTCTTCGCCTGGTGCGACGGCAACGGCGCGGCGATGCTCGCCGGCGATGCCGCCCTGCGCGAATATGCCGTGGCCTACAGCGTCGGGGCGAAGGCGAAGATCGTCCAGGAAGACGAGTTCGAGACGAAGGGCCTGCGCGCTCTGCTCAACCTCGGCCACACCTTCGGTCACGCCCTGGAGGCGCAGACCCATTTTTCCGACGCGCTACTTCACGGCGAAGCGGTCGCACTCGGCATGGTGCTCGCCGCGCGCTATTCGGCGCGGCGCGGCTTGATGCCCCGCTCGAGCGCCGATCACGTCGCCCGCCATTTCGCCGAAATCGGCATGAAGAGCGAGATCGCCCAACTCCGCCTCGACTGCGACGGCCGCGATCTCGTGACGCACATGCTGCACGACAAGAAGATGGACGCGGGCACCCTACCCTTCCTGCTGATGCGCGGGATCGGCGAGACCTTCCTAGCCAAGGACGTCGCGCTCGACGATGTCGCGGTGTTTCTCGAGGAAGAACTGCGGCGCTGAGCGCTGCTTTCAAACCGTCAAATCTTCATTGGATTACAGCGACTCGCTGGATTCAGGCGCCTGCGCATCTTGCCTCACAACTTTTCGCCCTCTAAGCGCGAATGCGAATCAGTCGCATTATAAGAAATGAGGGCAATCGATGATCAATCTTTCCGCCGCGCCGCGGCGCCGTTCGACCGCGAGCTGGCGCCTTGACCTGTCCCGCGCCGCTTTCGCGGCCGCCCTCCTCGCGACGGGCTCGACCGCCCATGCCGCCGAGGCCGAGACCAGCGACGAGCAGATCGTCGTCACCGGCCTGCGCGCCGCCGAAGTCGCCTCGGGCACGAAAACCTCGACCCCGCTGATCGAAACCGCGCAGACGATCACCGTGATCGACGCCGAAGAGCTCGAGCGTCGCAACGCGATCTCGCTCAACCAGGCGCTCAGCTATGTTGCCGGCGTCGCGGTCAACCAGCGCGGCGGCACCGTCACCCGCTACGACCAGATGGTCCTGCGCGGCTTCGCGCCCGGCATCTTCGTCGATGGCATGCGCTCGATCGCGGGACCTTATTCGACGCCACAGACCGACTTCAACCGCATCGCCCAGATCGACATCATGAAGGGCCCGGCTTCGGTGCTCTACGGCAACGGCACGCCGGGCGGCCTGATCAACATCACCAGCAAGAAGCCCGAGGCCGAGGCTTCGGGCAGCTTCGAAGCGCAGGCAGGCAACTACGACTTCTTCCGCGCCGTCGGCGACGTCAACCAGCCGCTTGATGCCGACGCCAAGTGGCGCGTGCGCCTGGTCGGCGGCTGGCAGAAGGGCGACGGCTTCACCAAGCAGACCTTCAGCGAGCGCTGGCACGTCAGCCCGTCGATCGCCTTCGTGCCCGACGATCAGACCAGCATCACCGTGATCGCCGCTTACCAGCACGCACCCTCGGGGGGCGGCTATTCGGGCGTGCCGGCCTACGGTACGGTCCTGCCCAGCACCGCCGGCAAGATCGCGCTCCACATCAACACGGGCGAACCGGGCTACGAGGTCTACGACCACAAGGCCAAGTCAGTTTCCGCCTTCTTCCGCCACGAGTTCAACGAGCACTTGGCCTGGCGAACGAACTTCCGGTTCCAGAACAACAAGCTCAACTACCGTCAGATCTACGTCGGCGGCTTCCTGACCACGGGCGCCGGGCTCAACATCAACACCGACTACGCGAACATCTTGCGCGGCGGCGGCGGCGCCGACGAGGATTTCGACACGCTGACGATCGACAACAACCTCAATGCCAAGTTCGCCACCTTCGGCGTCGAGCACGACGTCCTGGTCGGGATCGACTACCTGCGTATCACCGGCGAGAACTTCCAGCAGTTCAACACGGGCCAGACGACCAATCCGCTGACCTCGATCCCCAACCTCAACCTCTTCGCGCCGGTCTATGGCCGGTCGATCCCAGCCTACGATCTGACCCAGCTATCGGCCGCCTATGTCAACACGATCAGCAAGCGCGATCAGACGGGCGTCTATATCCAGGATCAGATGAAGCTCGGTCGGCTCAACCTGATCGCCAGCGGCCGCTGGGACTGGTTCGAGCAGCGCACGATCAACAAGAAGACCACGCCGAACACCGTGACGCCGCTGTCGCAGACCGCCTTCACGATGCGCCTCGGCGCGCTTTACGAATTCGCCTTCGGTCTCTCGCCCTATGTCAGCTATTCGGAAAGCTTCGAGCCGCAGGCGGGCACCGACTACCTCGGCAACCTCTTCGTGCCGACCACGGGCAAGATGTGGGAAGCCGGCCTCAAGTTCCAGCCACAGGGCGTGCAGGCGCTATTCACCCTGTCCGTCTACGACCTCAAGCGCCAGAACGTGCCCGTCGGCGATCCGCTGGCCGGCACAGGCGGCCGCCCGACCAACTCGCAGGTGCAGATCGGCGAGACCCGCGTGCGCGGCGTCGAGATCGAGGGCCGCGGCGAGATTACGCCGGGCTTCGACGTGATCTTCGCGGGCTCCTACACCGATGCCGTGATCACCCAGGGCACGCCCGCCGTCGCGCCGGTCACGGCCACGGCGACCCGGCTCGGCAATGCCGGCACGCCCTCAACCACAGGCACGCCAGCGCTCGGCGTGCCGAAGTGGCAGGCCTCGGCTTTCCTGTCCTACGACTTCGGCGCGAACAAGGATCGCCAGGGCGGGCTCGCGGGCCTGAAGCTCGGCGCGGGCGTCCGCTATGTCGACGGGTCCTACGGCTCGACCATCTACAAGGTGATCAACAGCGTGACGACCTTCGAGATGTTCAAGACAAATGCCTTCACCCTGTTCGACGCGATGATCGGCTACGACCTCGGCCGTGCCGCGCCTTCGCTCAATGGGCTGAGCCTGGCAGTCAACGCGCAGAACCTGTTCGACAAGGAGCACATATCGGCCTGTCCGTTCAGCAACTCGTGCTACTTCGGCGCCTCGCGCACCGTGGTTGGCTCGCTGCGCTACAAGTGGTGAGAACGATCGGGGCGGTTGACGGGCCGCCCCGCCTCAGCGGGGATGCAGCCTGGCGAGGGCGATCCCCGCGAGGTTCTGCGATCGCTTGACGTAGCGGATCGGCGGCAGACCCGCCTCCCCTGACAGATCGCGCAAAGTCTGAAGGTGGCCGACCGCGGCGCCGCGGCATTTCACGGCGCCGGTCGCTGGCCCGATGACCGAGGCCGCATCGCCCAGCAGCACGACGTCGCGGGTGCCGAGCGTCTGCACCAGGCATAGCGCCTCGATCAGTGCCAGCCATTCGGCGTCCTGGTTGGTGCCCTCCCCCATATCGGTGCGCAGGTAGACCTGCCCGCCCGCGACGACGGCGATCTCGATCGCACCGGGATTGGGCCGGCAACCGCCATCGAAGAACACTTTCAAGCGCGACGGCATTTTCGGCCCCTTGGTCTGGTCGCCATGACGTGGCAAAGGCCGACCATGTCGCGACTGGTCCTGTTCAACAAGCCTTACGGGGTGCTCTGCCAGTTCAGCGACAGCCGCTCTCCCACGCCGCGACCGACGCTGTCGGACTTCATCGACCTACCCGGCGTCTATCCGGCCGGACGGCTCGATCTCGACAGCGAAGGCTTGTTGCTGCTCACCGACGATGGCCGACTGCAGGCGCGGATCGCCGACCCGAAGTTCAAAACGGCCAAGACATATCTCGTGCAGGTCGAAGGCGATCCTAGCGAACAGGTGCTGGAAGACCTGCGCCGGGGCGTCATGCTCAAGGACGGCCCCACCCGCCCCGCCGAGGTCGAACGGATTGCGGACCCGGACCTCTGGCCGCGCAACCCGCCGGTGCGGTTCCGCAAGACCGTGCCCGACACCTGGATCAGGCTGACGATCCGTGAGGGCCGCAACCGCCAGGTCCGGCGGATGACCGCGGCGATCGGCCATCCCACCTTGCGGCTCGTACGATGGCGCGTCGGCGATTGGTCGCTCGACGATCTGGCCCCCGGGGCTTGGCGCCCGGCCTAGCTGCGATCTGGACCGGACGCCCTGGCCTGTAGCGCCGAGTTCAGTTGATCGGGCGTGAAAGGCTTGGCGACGAAGGTGAGATCCGACTCTTCGGCCTGATCGGCATAGTCGGGCTCGCCCGAGGTGATAACGATCCTCACTTCGGGCCAGCGCTCCTGCACGGTTCTGGCGAGGGCAAAGCCGTCGAGCCCGCCGGGCATCTCGACGTCGGTGAGCATGACCTGGAACTCGGTCGGTCCCTCCAGCTCCATGATCGCGTCTTCGGCGCTGAACGCCCCTACAGTCAGGTAGCCAGCCTCTTCGGCGACATCGCATTCATAGAGCCGAGTCAGCGGCTCGTCGTCGACGACGAGAATCACGGGTTGGGCATTTTCCACGGCATTTGCTCCCAAGCTTGCCTCCGAGACCCGCGTATTCGTGGCCAACGCAGCCGCAGAGCCGAGGGTTCCTCCTGCGAGCGAGTCCCGCCCCTTTCAGCCGCGGCCGGAGCGATTCGCGCGCCGGATCGAGCGATCGGACAAAGTCTGCGGTCGCATCGCACCGCTTGCCCTGTGCGCCGACACTGCTAACAGCACTGTAAGCATTTCACCGGAGAGCGCATGACCGCGGCCGAAGCCACCCCCGAACTCGCCCCAAATCCCCACGATACCGCTTTCCTCGGCCATCCCAAGGGCCTCGGCTATCTGGCCGTCGTCGAGGGCTGCGAGCGGTTCTCGTACTACTCGATGCAGACCTTGCTCGTGCTCTACATGGTCAAGTATCTGCTGCTGCCCGAGCATATCGGGGGGGTGATCGGGCTCGATTGGTTGCGGGCGAACTATTACACCGGGCTAGAAGGACAGCCGCTCGCCTCGGCGCTGTTCGGCGACTACACCGCGCTGGTCTACCTGACCCCGATCCTCGGCGGCGTGATCGCCGACCGCTGGCTCGGCCGCCGCACCACCCTGATCCTCGGCGGTCTGATCATGGCGCTCGGGCATTTCCTCATGGCCTTCGAGGGCTCGTTCCTCTTCGCGCTGCTATCGCTCGTCGTCGGCGTCGGGCTGTTCAAGGGCAACATCGCCAGCCAGGTCGGCGAGCTCTATTCCGAGAGCGACCTGCGACGCGCGATGGCCTTCCAGATCTTCTACATCGCGATCAACGTCAGCGTCATCGCCGCGCCGCTTGTCTCGGGCACCTTGGGCGAGAAGATGGGCTGGCACTGGGGCTTCGGCGCCGCAGGCGTGGTCATGGTGATCGGCCTTCTGATCTACCTCGGCGCCGCGCGCTGGCTGCCCGCCGACAACCGCCCCTCCAAGCAGAACAAGGCCGAGCGCGCGAAGATGCAGGGCAACGACTGGCTGCGTCTGACCGCGGTGATCCTGCTCGTGCCAATCTTGGCGATGTCGCTGCTGACCAACCAGGAAATCTTCAACGCCTATCTCGTCTGGGCTGACGAGCACTTCCAGCTGACCTTCATGGGCCAGACCCTGCCGACGAGTTGGATGATTACGATCGACGCCACCTTCAGCTTCTCGATGCTGGTCGCCGTCGCACTGTTCTGGAAGTGGTGGAGCACCAAGTGGCGGGAGCCCGACGATTTCACCAAGATGATCATCGGCAGCCTGTTTTCGATGGCCGGCGGCGCCTGCCTGTTCATGGCCGCGGCGACACAGGGCGACGGCAAGATCGGGCTGTTCTGGCCGGTGATGTTCCACCTGCTCAACTCGATCGCCTTCTCGCACATTCTGCCCGTCAGCCTGGCGCTGTTCTCGCGCCTCGCGCCCAAGGCGATCAACGCGACCGTGCTCGGCATCTACTATCTGTCCTTCTTCGCGGCGAACAAGGTCGTCGGCACGGTCGGCGGCTGGTACTCGTCGATGCCGACGACGACCTTCTGGTTGCTGCACATCGGCGCCGCGGGCGTGGGCCTCGTCGCCTTCACGCTGTACAAGCTGCTCGTCGCGCCCCGGCTGCTGCGCGAAGCCGCGCCCGAGGACGTCGCGCTCGCCTAAGGCTTGAGGTCGACCACGACGAAGTCGGACAGCAGCGCGTCGATCAGCAGGCTGCGATGGCATTCGCGCGCCTCGCGCTCATAGCAAAGGAGCGCGACGCGTTTCTCGCAGGCAAGCTCCCGCAGTTCGGCCATTGCCGCCATCGCCTGGGGGAGTTCGAGCTGGCCGGCGTAGACCTTGGACAAGGTCGCATGATCACCACGGCGCGCCGCCGCCCGGCCCTCGGCCGGCGTACCCAACTGCTTCATGTGGCGATATGCGATCCCCGTCTCCCCCATGGCCGTGGCGAGCGCGGACTTCGAGAAGCCGGGCCGACGCGACAGCGGTAGGTAGCGGATGTCGGCGAGCACTTCGACGCCGGCCGCGGAAAGCGCTGCGGTCACGTCGTCGATGCGCGCCTGTTCGTAACCGATGGTCCAGATCGTGGGCATGCCAACAAAGTGGGGAGTGGGCTCAGCCGAACAAGGCCACCGACTGTAGGCCCGACAGCATCGGCGCGCCCTCGGCGTTCCAGATTGCCATGCGCTGGCTCGAACAGCCGGCCTCGGCATAGTCGCCAGTCGAGCGCAGCAGCCACCAGCCGTCACGCGTCACCGGCGCCGGGGTCAGCAGATTGACCTGCCACTGCATCGTGCTCACCGGCGTCTTGGGCCCCAGCAGCGACATCACGCCCGGCGGCAGGGCATCGGCGCAGAGCACGAGCTCGACCATCGGATCGAGCCCAACACGGTCGCGCGCGCGCACCCACCAGCACTGCTCGGGACGCTTGTCGTCGCTGCGCGGGACCGCGAAGCGCACGTCGAAATTGTGGCGCAGGAACGACGGCGCCCGGTCGTTCTCGAAGCCCTTGGCCTCATCGAGTGCGATCAGCCCCGCAGGCACCGGGCAGTCGTCGACGTGGACCGCGCTCGCGACCGGCCCCATAAAG
Source organism: Novosphingobium anseongense (assembly GCF_037482895.1). Taxonomy (NCBI): domain Bacteria; kingdom Pseudomonadati; phylum Pseudomonadota; class Alphaproteobacteria; order Sphingomonadales; family Sphingomonadaceae; genus Novosphingobium; species Novosphingobium anseongense. Next base: position 1,160,513 of record NZ_JBBHJZ010000001.1, read on the forward strand.
ACGAAGCTCGCGGTGAAAGCGACTTCGCCGTCCCGCAGGACTTCGGCGGCCATCCAGGTGGCATTGCGACCGCGCCGAATCTGGCGCGCGTGTACGGTCACCTCGCCGAACACCGGCGCGATCATCGAGACCTGGGCCGAGCGCAGCGGGGGCAGGCTTTCGCCCAATTCGATCGCGGTCGCCAGGGCGAGCGCGGTGGAGAAGCCGCCATAGGCGGTGCGCCCCTGATGCCAGTCCTCGGGAACGCGGTAGGTGCGGCGGCCGGGCTCGCCGCCCGCGGCGGCCAGGATTTCGGAGAAGGCTGTCGACATGGCCCCCCCCTTGGCACGACCGAGGGGAAGCGGACAAGCCGGCTAGGGCCGCAGCATCAGGTTGACCGCGAACACATGGTCCATCTGATCGCGGCCGACCGGCGTCTTGACGTACTGGTTGAGATAGCCGGTCTCGACCGTCGACTTGCCCGATAGCGGCAGCTCGACCCCGGCGAAACTGCGCACGCGATCGAAGCCGCCGCGCGCCCCCCAGTCGGTGTCGTTGAGCGCCACGAAGCCCTCCACCCAGCCGAGCAGTGCGACCTTGCTGCCCTTCTTCACGGGCACGGCCGCGCGGATCATCTGGCGCACGCGCCAGCCGGTGTCGTCGCCGGTCGACAGCCAGCGCTGTTCGAGCCGCGTACGCGACGACAGCGCGATGCCCGCCGGCTTTCCGAGCGACCAGTTGACCTGCTGGAACGAGCGATGCTCGCGCGTCTCGCGTCCACCCGCAGGCCGGGTGCGGACATTCGCATAGCCCTGGTAGACGCTGACCTTGTTGGAGAGCTTCACGCCGACCGCCCCGCGCAGCATCATCTGCGACAGCTCGGACGCGTCGTTGCCGAAGCGCGGCTGGAGCTCGAGGAAAAAGACGAGATCGTCCTTGATCGGCCCTTGGGCCACGGTCTGTTGCCAGACCTGGGCGTCGTGCCGGGTTTCTGCGCGCGCGGGCATGGCAGCCAGTGCCGCGGCGGCAAGCGAAAGAATGGCGAGAGAACGCGGGTCAAGCATAGTCACCCTATTCATGTCGCCGCCTTACAATCGCGTTACTCCAGCGTTACGAAATAATCCCAACGCCGCCGATCAGAACAGCCGTGAGCCGTTGGGCACGGCCTGGTCGGGCGCGAACAGCACCACCCTGCCTTCGGTATCGGCGAAGCCCAGGGTCAGCACTTCGGACAGCGCCTTGCCGATCTGCCGCGGCGGGAAGTTCACCACTGCCGCGACCTGCCGGCCGACAAGCGCCTCGGCATCGTAGAGCGCGGCGATCTGCGCACAGCTCTTCTTCACGCCGATCGTTGGCCCGAAGTCGATGCGCAGCTTGAGGCTGGGCTTGCGCGCCTCGGGAAAGGGCTCGGCCGCGACCACCGTGCCCACCCGAATGTCGACCCGCAGGAAGTCTGCGAAATCGATCGTATCTTCGGGGGGCGCGGCTGGGTCGTGGTCGAGATGCACCTTATTCCAGCTCGAGGATGATCGCGTCGACGGCCAGGCTCTCGCCGGCCTTGGCGTTGACCTTCTTGACCGTAGCCGACTTCTCGGCGCGCAGGATGTTCTCCATCTTCATCGCCTCGACCACGGCGAGCGGCTGGCCAGCCTCGACCTTGTCGCCTTCCTGGACGTTCAGCGAGACGAGCAGGCCCGGCATCGGGCAGATGAGGAAGCGCGAGAGATCGGGCGGAATCTTTTCGATCATGTGGCCGGCAAGATGCGCGATCGAAGCCGGCAGGACCTCGACCTTGTGGATCGCGCCACGCGTCGTGACCTTGAGGCCCGTGCGCGTCGGCTCGATCTTGATGCCGATCGGCTCGCCGTCGATCTCGGCCTGGATCAGCTTGTCGCCGGGGGTATATTCCATGACCAGGTCGACGACTTCGCCGTCGACGGTCACTTCCTCGTCGCCCAAGGTGACCGCGAAGGTCCGGGCACCGATCTTGACCGCCCATTCGTGCGGCGGCGGCAGGTGATGCGCGAGCTGGTTGTCGATCTGGCGCGCGCGGTCGGCGCGGGCCGTGGCGACGAAGCCCGCGACCGCGGCGATCTTGGTGCGCAGCTCGTCCGAAGCGGCGGCGCCGTGGAAGCCCTCGGGATATTCCTCGGCGATGAAGCCGGTGGTCAGCTCGCCCGAGCGGAAGCGCGGGTGCTGCATGATCGCCGAGACGAAATCGATGTTGTGGCCCAGGCCTTCGATCTCGAAGGAGTCGAGCGCGGCGACCTGGAGATCGGCCGCTTCGTCGCGCGTCTTGCCCCAGGTGATCAGCTTGGCGATCATCGGATCGTAGAACATCGAGACTTCGCCGCCTTCGTAGACGCCGTCGTCGACGCGGATGCCGTCGACGCCGCGGCGGCCGTTCTCCTGGCCGTCATCGGTCCAGCCTTCGACGGGCGGACGATAGCGGGTCAGGCGCCCGGTCGAGGGCAGGAAGCCGCGATAGGGGTCTTCGGCATAGACGCGGTTCTCGATCGACCAGCCTTCGATCTTCACGTCCTTCTGCTTGAAGGACAGTTCCTCGCCCGCGGCGACGCGGATCATCTGCTCGACGAGGTCGACGCCGGTGATCGCTTCGGTGACGGGGTGTTCGACCTGGAGACGCGTGTTCATCTCGAGGAAATAGAAGCTCTCGCCTGTCGGGTCGGCGCCCGAGACGATCAGCTCGACCGTGCCGGCGCTGTAGTAACCCACGGCCTTCGACAGCGCGACGCACTGCTCGCCCATGGCCTTGCGCATCTTCTCGGTGACGAAGGGCGAAGGCGCCTCTTCGACGACCTTCTGGTGGCGGCGCTGGATCGAGCATTCGCGCTCGTTGAGGTAGAGCACGTTGCCGTGCTTGTCGCCGAGGATCTGGATCTCGATGTGGCGCGGGTTGAGGATGAACTTCTCGATGAAGACGCGGTCGTCGCCGAACGAGTTCAGGCCCTCGCGCTTGGTCGCCTCGAAGCCCTCGCGGACGTCCTTCTCGTCGTAGGCCAGGCGCATGCCCTTGCCGCCGCCGCCGGCCGAGGCCTTCATCATCACCGGATAGCCGATCTCGTTCGAGATGCGGACGGCGTGCTCGGTGTCCTCGATCTCGCCGACGAAGCCCGGGACGACGTTGACGCCGGCGGCCTTGGCGAGCTTCTTGGACTCGATCTTGTCACCCATCGCGGCGATCGCGTTGACCGGCGGGCCGACGAAAGCGATGCCCTCGGCGGCCAGCGCTTCGGCGAAGCTGGTGCGCTCGGATAGGAAGCCATAGCCCGGATGGACCGCGTCGGCGCCGGTCTGCTTGCAGGCGGCGATGATCTTGTCGGCGATCAGGTAGGACTGCGCGGCGGGCGATGGGCCGATGTGCACGGCCTCGTCGGCCATCTGCACGAACGGCGCGCGCGCGTCGGCGTCCGAATAGACGGCCACGGTCGCGATGCCCATGCGGCGCGCGGTCTTGATGACCCGGCAGGCGATCTCGCCGCGGTTGGCGATGAGGATTTTCTTGAACACGTCCTACCCTTCTCTTCTGTGCCTGCCGCGATGCAGCCGGCACGAACTATTCTAAAAATCTTTGACGCTCAAACCGGCTTTCGCGCCAGGTAGACACCCAGCGCCATGACGACGATGCCCAGCAGACGCCGCGGCGTGATCGCCGCCTGCGCCGCGCTGAGCAGGCCGAAGTGATCGACCGTCGCCGCCGCGACGACCTGGCCGAGCAGCACGAAGAACACCGCATTGCCCACGCCAATGCGCGGCCCCGCCCAGGTGATCGAGGCGATGTAGGAGACCACCACCAGCGCGCCGAGATAGAAATACGGCGGAATGCCGCGGAACTTCGCGAGCGCGGGGAAGCCGCCGTTGACCATCATCAGCCCGAACGACAGCACCAAGCCAAAGCAGAACAGCAGGAAGGTCGCCGCATAAGGGCTGTCGATCTGCCGACCGAGCCCGCCGTTCAGCGCAGCCATCAGCGGAATGCTGACGCCCACGACGAACATCATCGCCGCTATCCCCAGAAAGCTGGCGGGGTTGGTCTGCAACTTATTCGGCCGCTTCCAGCTCGCCGCCCAGCGGCGGCATGTTGTGGCCGAGCAGGCGCAGCACGTCGGCCGCGCATTCGACCACGTTGGAGCCGGGGCCGTAGATGCCCTGGACGCCGGCGTTGCGCAGGTAGTCGTAGTCCTGCGGCGGGATGACGCCGCCGGCGATGACCTTGATGTCGCTGCGGCCCTGGGCGCGCAGCAGCTGGATCAGTTCGGGGATCAGCGTCTTGTGGCCGGCCGCGAGGCTCGAGGCGCCGACGACGTCGACCTCGTTGTCGAGCGCCAGGACCACGGTTTCCTCGGGGGTCTGGAACAGCGGACCCGAAACGATGTCGAAGCCCATGTCGCCAAAGGCCGAAGCGATGACGTTGGCGCCGCGGTCGTGGCCGTCCTGGCCCATCTTGGCGACGAGCAGCTTGGGCTTGCGGCCGAGGCGGCGGGTGACGGCCTCGACGCCGTCGAGCACCTGCTGCCAGCGGCTGTCGCCCGCGTAAGGCGCGGCATAGACGCCCTTCACCGGGGTCGGCTGAGTGCCGTAGCGCTTGAAGCTGTCCTCCATCGCCGAGGAGATCTCGCCGAGCGTGGCGCGTTCGCGCGCGCACTCGACCGCGGCGGCGAGCAGGTTATTCTCGATCGACTGTTCGCCCGCAGCGGCCTTGCGCAGCGCGTCGAGCGCGGCCTGGCACTTGGCCTCGTCGCGCTCGGCCTTCATCTTGTTGATGCGGGCGATCTGGCCCTCGCGGACCTTGGCATTGTCGACCTCGAGCGTCTCAAGCAGGTCCTCGGTGGCGAGGCGGTACTTGTTGACGCCGACGATGACGTCATCGCCGCGGTCGACGCGCGCCTGGCGGGCGGCGGCGGCGGTCTCGATCATCGCCTTGGGCCAGCCGGCGGCGACGGCCTTGGCCATGCCGCCCTCAGACTCGACGCGCTCGATGATCTCCCAGGCCTGGTCGACCAGCTGCTGCGTCAGGCTCTCGATGTAGTAGGACCCACCCAGCGGATCGACGACGTTGCACATGCCGGTCTCTTCCTGGATGATGATCTGGGTGTTGCGGGCGATGCGCGCCGAGAAGTCGGTCGGCAGCGCGATCGCCTCGTCGAGCGCATTGGTGTGCAGCGACTGCGTGCCGCCGAGCATCGAGGCCATCGCCTCGATCGTCGTGCGGATCACGTTGTTGTAGGGATCCTGCTCCTGCAGCGACACGCCCGAGGTCTGGCAGTGGGTGCGCAGCATCTTCGAGCGCTCGTCCTTGGCGCCGAGGTTCGTCATCACGCGGTGCCACAGCACGCGCGCGGCGCGCAGCTTGGCCACTTCCATGAAGAAGTTCATGCCGATGGCGAAGAAGAACGACAGGCGGCCGGCGAACTTGTCGATGTCGAGGCCCGAGGCGACGCCGTATTTCACGTACTCGGCGCCATCGGCGATCGTGAAGGCCAGTTCCTGGACCTGCGTCGCGCCGGCTTCCTGCATGTGGTAGCCGGAGATCGAGATCGAGTTGAACTTGGGCATCTCGCGGCTGGTGTAGCCAAAGATGTCCGAGATGATCCGCATGCTCGGCTCGGGCGGGTAGATGTAGGTGTTGCGGACCATGAACTCCTTGAGGATGTCGTTCTGGATGGTCCCGTCGAGCAGCTTGCGCTCGACGCCCTGCTCTTCACCCGCGACGATGAAGAAGGCGAGGATCGGGATCACCGCGCCATTCATCGTCATCGAGACCGACATCTGATCGAGCGGGATGCCGTCGAACAGGATCTTCATGTCCTCGACCGAGTCGATCGCCACGCCAGCCTTGCCGACGTCGCCGACGACGCGCGGGTGATCCGAGTCATAGCCGCGGTGCGTCGCGAGGTCGAAGGCGACCGACAGGCCCTTCTGACCCGCCGCCAAGTTGCGGCGATAGAACGCGTTCGATTCCTCGGCGGTCGAGAAGCCCGCGTACTGGCGGATCGTCCAGGGACGGCCCGCATACATCGAGGCGCGCACGCCGCGCGTGAACGGCGCAAAGCCCGGCAGGCCCGGATCGACCGTGACGTCCTCGGCCGTGTAGAGCGGCTTGACCGCGATGCCTTCGGGCGTGTTCCAGGTCAGGTCCTTGCCCTTGACCTCTTTCGCCTTCGCGGCTTCCCAGGCTTCGATCGTCGGTTTGTCGGTCATCGCTCTAACTCTCGCGTTGTCGTCATTCTGATCGGGCTATCGCCCCAAGCGATCAGTGCGCGCCCTTGGGCGTCTCCATGATCTCGGTCAGCTGGCCGCCCATGTCCTTCGGGTGGACGAAGAAGATGAGCGTCCCGTGCGCGCCCACGCGCGGCTCGCCGAGCACGCGCTTGCCCAGCTTCTCGAACCAGGCCTTGGCTTCGAGAATGTCGGGCACTTCGTAGCAGATGTGGTGCTGGCCCCCGAGCGGGTTCTTCTCGAGCCACTTGCCCACGGCGCTGTCGGCGGCGGTCGGCTGGAGCAGTTCGATCTGCGTGCCCGCGGTACCGTTCTCGCCCGGCGTATTGACGAAACAGACGCGAACCTGCTGGCTTTCGAGCACGAAAGGCTCGGTCACGTCGGTCGCGCCCATGACGTCGCGGTAGAAGGCGATCGAGGCGTCGAGATCGGGCGTCGCGACGCCGATGTGGTTGAGGCGGCCGAGCTTCACGGGCGTTACTCCACGTTCTCGATGACCATGGCGATGCCCTGGCCGCCGCCGATGCACATCGTGATCAGGCCGTACTTGCCGCCAGTCCGCTTGAGCTCGTAGATCGCCTTGACTGTCATGATGCAGCCCGTCGCACCGACCGGATGGCCGAGGCTGACGCCCGAACCGTTCGGATTGACCTTCTCGGGGTCGAAGCCGAGCACCTGGGCCACCGCAGCAGCCTGCGCGGCGAAAGCCTCGTTGCTCTCGATGACGTCGATCTGGTCGAGCGTCAGGCCGGCGCGCTTGAGCGCGATCGGCACGGCCTTGATCGGGCCCTCGCCCATATAGGCGGGCTCGACGCCGGCATGGCCCCAGGCGACGATCCGCGCGAGCGGCTTGAGACCTTTGGCATCGACCGCAGCGCCCGTGGCGAGCACGACCGCAGCCGCACCATCGTTGATACCAGAGGCGTTGGCCGCGGTGATCAGGCCGTCCTTCTTGAACGCCGGGCGCATCCCGCCGAGCGTCTCAAGGTTGGTGTCGCCCTTCACGTGCTCGTCGGTGTCGAACACGACGACGCCCTTGCGCGTCTTGATCTCGATCGGGAGGATCTGTTCCTTGAAGCGACCCTCGGCCTGGGCGCGCGCGGCGCGCTGGTGGCTGGTGACGGCCAGCGCATCGGCATCCTCACGCGTGATGCAGTGGCGCTCGGCCACGTTCTCGGCGGTGATACCCATGTGATAGTCGCCGATCGGATCGGACAGGCCGACCGTCAGCGCGTCTTCGAGCACGACATTGCCCATCTTCTGGCCGAAGCGGGTCGAATGGTCGTGGAACGGGGTGTTGGTCATCGACTCGGCACCGCCGGCGATCGTGATCGCGGCTTCGCCCAGCTTCATCATCTGCGCGGCCGAGACGATCGCCTGGACGCCCGAACCGCAGAGGCGGTTGAGCGTGAAGGCCGGGACCGCTTCGGGCACGCCGGCCTGCAGCGCGATCACGCGCGCCAGGAAGGCGTCGCGCGCAGAGGTGTTGCCGACCTGGCCGAACACGACGTGTTCGACGTCGCCGCCGCTGACGCCAGCGCGGCTCAGCGCTTCGCTGGCGACCTTGGCGCCGAGCTCCGATGGCTTGAAGCCCTTCAGCGAGCCGCCGAAGTCACCAACCGCGGTGCGGACGCCAGAGACGATGTAGATGTCTTCCATAGACCTGTTCCTCAAAGCGGCCCCGCATGCCGGGGCGGCCAAAAATCAGAGCGGAATGTTGTCGTGCTTCTTCCACGGATTCTCGAGCTGCTTATTGCGCAGCTTGCGAAGCCCGAGCGCGATGCGCCGACGGGTGGAATGTGGGTAGATCACCTCGTCGATGAAACCCTTGGCCGCGGCGACGAAGGGATTGGCGAAGCGGTCTTCGTATTCCTTGGTCTTGGCGGCGATGCCATCGGCGTCCTGGCCGCGGAAGATGATCTCGACCGCGCCCTTGGCGCCCATGACCGCGATCTCGGCGGTGGGCCAGGCATAGTTGAGATCGCCGCGCAGGTGCTTCGATGCCATGACGTCGTAGGCGCCGCCATAGGCCTTGCGGGTGATGATCGTGATCTTGGGCACGGTCGCTTCGGCATAGGCGAACAGCAGCTTGGCGCCGTGCTTGATGATGCCGTTGTGCTCCTGGCTGGTGCCGGGCAGGAAGCCGGGCACGTCGACCAGGGTGACGATCGGAATGTTGAACGCGTCGCAGAAGCGCACGAAACGCGCCGACTTCTTCGACGAGTTGATGTCGAGCACGCCCGCCAGGACCATCGGCTGGTTGGCGACGATGCCGACGGTACGGCCCTCGACGCGGCCGAAACCGCAGATGATGTTCGCGGCATAGCCCGGCTGGATCTCGAAGAAGTCGCCCTCGTCGACCGTCTTCTTGATCACTTCGTGCATGTCGTAAGGCTGCGTCGCCGACGCCGGGATGATCGTGTCCAGGCTGTCCTCGAGGCGATCCCACGGATCGGCCGACGGACGCTCGGGCACTTCCTCGCGGTTGTTGAGCGGCAGGTAGTCGAACATCTCGCGCGTGGCGAGCAGCGCCTCGATGTCGTTCTCGAGCGCGAGGTCGGCGACCGAGGTCTTGGTCGTGTGCGTGATCGCACCGCCCAGTTCCTCCTGCGTGACGACCTCGTTGGTCACGGTCTTGACCACGTCGGGACCGGTGACGAACATGAACGAGCTGTCCTTCACCATGAAGATGAAGTCGGTGATCGCCGGCGAATAGACCGCGCCGCCCGCGCAGGGGCCCATGATGACGCTGATCTGCGGCACAACGCCCGAGGCGTTGACGTTGCGCTGGAAGATCTCGGCATAGCCGGCGAGCGCCGCGACGCCCTCCTGGATACGCGCGCCGCCAGAATCGTTGAGGCCGATCACGGGTGCGCCGACCTTCATCGCCGCGTCCATGATCTTGCAGATCTTCATCGCGTGGCGTTCGGAAACGGCGCCGCCGAAGACCGTGAAATCCTGGCTGAACACGTAGACGAGGCGGCCATTGATCGTGCCCGAGCCGGTGACGACGCCGTCACCGGGGATCTTCTCGCCTTCGTGCATGCCGAAGTCGACGCAGTTGTGCTCGACGTAGCCATCGACCTCTTCGAAGCTGCCCTCGTCGAGCAGGATGTCGAGACGCTCGCGCGCGGTAAGCTTGCCCTTGGCGTGCTGGGCGTCGATGCGGCGCTGGCCGCCGCCCATCTTCGCCGCCGCCCGGCGACGCTCCATTTCGGCAATATTGGCTGACATGCGGGCAGAATCCTCCTGAAAGCGGACTTGCGCCTAGGCGCGCGGGGCGCTCAGCGTCAATAGGGTTTAACCGCGCGATTAAAACGATCGTGTGAAAACTGCGCGGCAATCGCGGGCAAAAGATCGCTCGGCCAGAGACAAGTGAGCCCTGCGTGAAAGCCCCGTGGCAATCTTCGTCTTTTCCGTTATGGGCGCCGCCCATCCGAAGCGGTTGGGACAACGACCCCAGTCCTCGTCTGTCCCAACTGTGCGAGTCCGATGCGCGACGCTCCCTTCATAACGCAACCTCTGTCCGTCGTACTCGACCTCGTGCGCGCGCTCGCCGCGCTGGTGGTGCTGATCGGCCATGCCGTGCAGCTCGGCCACTACGACGGCTACTATCCGTTCTCGACCCAGTTCCAGCACAATGCAGTGATCGTGTTCTTCGTGCTTTCGGGCCTGGTCATCGCCGCCTCGGTCGATCGCGCCAAGGCTTCGCCGCGGCCGCAGACGCTGGCAAGCTATGCCGTGGCCCGTGCCGCGCGTATCCTGCCCGTGGCGCTTCCCGCCCTGGCGATATCGCTCGCGGTCATGGTGCTCGATGCCTTGATCCTACCCACGGCGATCTTCGGCGAGGATGCGGTCGGCGTCCCCGCCAGCGAGTGGCTGTACGCGCTGCTGTTCCTCAGCGAGTCCTATCAGACCGCCTTCGCGCCCAATCCGCCCTATTGGTCGCTCTGCTACGAAGTCTGGTTCTACGCGCTGTTCGCGATCGCGACTTTCGTCGGCGGCTGGCAGCGGCTGTTCTGGCTGGCGGCGCTGGGCGCCATCGCCGGACCCAACGTGCTACTGCTGTTTCCCGTCTGGCTTATCGGCGTCGCGCTGGCCCGGATGCCGATCGCGCGGCGGGTGCCGTTCTGGCTGGGCATTGCCTTCGTCATCCTGGCCGTGGCCGCGCTCTTTGCCATGCCCATGATCTCGCGCCCGCTCTACCACGTGATCGCGGGCTTCGTGCCGTGGCGCATGGGCTTTTCGATGCTGGCGATCACCGATTTCCTGCTCGGCCTGGCGCTGGCGCTCGGCTTCGCCGGCTTGCGCAGGCTGACGCTCGACCGCGGCACAGTGCTCGTGCGGATCGCGCCGGCGGTGCGCTATGCGGCGAACATGTCGTTCTCGCTATACCTGCTCCATTGGCCGCTGCTCAAGCTGCTGCGCGTGCTGCGCGAGCCCGAGAACGGTACGCTCGGCTTCGGGCTCGTGCTGGCGGTAATCCTCGTTGCCAGCGCGCTTTTCGCCACGCTGACCGAACACCACACGCCGCGTTTCCGCGCCCTGCTGGAGCGCGGCTTCGGGCGGAGAGGGAAAGAGAACGCCGCCACAGCAGCCTGAACGCCTCCCTATTCGTCATGCTGAACTTGTTTCAGCACCCATGGAGCCGCAAACTCGAAGCTCGCAGGAGTGAAGCGAGGCCGCCGCCCTTTCCAGCGAACTCCGATGCCGAAGGAGAGATAGGCCCTGAAACAAGTTCAGGGTGACGAGACAGGTTTAGGCGTTGCTCCCCTCAGCGCATCAGCACGAGTTCCTCGGCCATCGAGGGGTGCAGCGCGACGGTGGCGTCGAAGTCCGCTTTGGTCAGCCCGGCGCGCACGGCAATGGCTGCGGCCTGGAGGATCTCCGGCGATTCCGGCCCGATCATGTGGATACCCAGGATCTTCTCCGAATTGGCATCGACGACCATCTTGTAGAGCCCGCGCTCCTGGCGGCTGGCGAAGACGTTCTTCATCGGGCGGAAATCGGCGGAATAGACCTTGATGTTGCCGTACTTGTTGCGCGCCTCACCCTCGGTCAGGCCGACCGCGGCGAGCGGCGGCTGCGAGAAGACCGCGCTCGGCACACAGTCGTAGACCGTGTTGCGCTTGTTGCCGCCGAACACGCTGTCGGCAAAGGCGTGGCCTTCGCGGATCGCGATCGGGGTCAGCTGGATGCGGTCTGTCACGTCGCCGACCGCATAGATGCTGTCGCAGGCGGTCTTGCTGTAGTCGTCGACCGGAATCTCGCCCCTGGGGCCGAGTTCGATGCCCGCGCTCTCGAGGCCCAGCCCGTCGGTCTTGGGCTTGCGACCCGTGGCAATCAGGACGACGTCGGCCTTGAGCGGTTCGAGCTTGCCCGGCGTCGCCAGCAGGCCGCCATCCGCGGTCTTCTCGACCTTGGTCAGCGGGCAATTGAACTTGTATTCGATGCCGCGCGCCATGGTGATCTGCAGCAACCGGTCGCGCAGCGCCTGGTCGTAACCACGCAGCAAGGTCTCGCTGCGGTTGATCACGGTGACGTGCGCACCCAGCGCGTTGAAGATGCCGGCGAATTCCATGGCGATGTAGCCCGCGCCCTGGATGACAACGCGCTCGGGGAACTTTTCGAGGTGGAACACCTCGTTCGAGGTGATGCAGTGCTCGACGCCGTCGAACTCGGGCATGACCGGCCAGGCACCGGTGGCGATCAGGATGTACTTGGCGGTGATCTCACGCCCGCTGGCGAGCTTTACGCCATGCGGCCCGGTAATCGTGGCACGCTCGAGAAAATGGTCGACCTTGTTGTTGTCGAGCGTCGCCGTGTAGGCCGTCTCGATGCGCGTGACGTCGCGCAGAACCGCGTCGCGCAGCACCGACCAGTCGAACTTCATGCCCTCGACCGACCAGCCATAATGCGAGGCGTCCTGCAGTTCCTCGGCGAAGTGCGAACCGTAGACCAGGAGCTTCTTCGGCACGCAGCCGCGGATCACGCAGGTGCCGCCGATCCGGTGCTCCTCGGCGACCGCGACCTTGGCGCCGTGCGAAGCCGCAATCCGGCTGGCACGCACCCCGCCCGAACCCGCGCCGATGACGAAAAGGTCGTAGTCGTACTGTGCCATGAAACGCTCCTGTTGCGGAGCGCATATGGGCGGTGGCACGCACTCTTGCCAATCGCTTTTGCGCATGACCGCAATCGTCCGCGGCAGCTCCGCTCATTCGGGCGTTTCTGCCGCGCGCTCTATCGCCAGGGGATTGTCTACGGCGAAAGTTGAGTTATTTGTTAACCATAATTCGCGGCGAGCAGCGCGCCGCGATTCTGCGGTCGAGGCTCCGGTCTGCGCATGGACCGGGGCCTCGACCGCTGCCCATCAGGCTATCCCCGCAGCGGCGAGCAGCGCCTCTGTCGAGGCGTCGAACTGGGCGCCGCCCTTCTCGATCTGCTTGGCGATTTCCTTGCCCAACTCGACGCCGAACTGGTCGAAGGGATTGATCTCCATCAGCACGGCATTGGCGAAGGTGCGATGCTCGTGGAAGGCGATCAGCGCGCCGAGGGTGGCGGGATTGAGATCGTCGAGCAGGATCGTCGACGAAGGCCGGTCGCCCGGATAGGCACGCGCGCCGTCGTCGGCGTTGGCGCGCCCGGCCATCAGCGCGGCGCCCTGCGCGAAGCAGTTCGACAGCAGGATCCGGTGATGCGCGGGATCGAGCGCGTCGCCGGGCGCGATCGACGCGATGAAGTCCACCGGCACGAGGTTCGTGCCCTGGTGGAGCAGCTGGAACACGGCGTGCTGCGCATCGGTGCCCACCCCGCCCCAGGTGATCGGCGCGGTCGGGCCGTCCACCGGCGCACCGTCGAGCGTCACCGACTTGCCGTTCGATTCCATCTCGAGCTGCTGGAGATAGTCGGGCAGCAGGCGCAGCCGCTCGTCATAGGCGAAGACGCCGCGCGTCTGGCAGCCGCGGATCCGCGTGTAATACTGGTCGGCGAAGGCCGCGCGCAGCGGCAGGTTGTCCGCGCCGTCGGCATCGCGGAAATGCGCGTCCATTGCCGCGGCGCCGTCGAGGAACTCGGCGAAATCCGGCCAGCCGAGCGCGAGCGCAATGGGAAAACCGATCGACGACCACAGCGAATAGCGCCCGCCGACCGACTCGGCGAAAGGCAGGATCCGCGTCTCGTCGACGCCCCATTCGACCGCCGCGTCGGGATTGGCGGTCAGCGCCACGACGCGGCCATAGGGATCGTCGACACTGTTCTCGCGCAGCCAGGCCAGCGCGCTGCTGGCATTGGTCATCGTCTCGGTGGTGGTGAAGGTTTTCGAGGCGACCGCGATCAGCGTGGTCGCCGGATCGCAGGCCTCGAAGGCCCCCTCGAGCGCGCAGCCATCGATATTCGAGACGATGTGGACGTCGACCATCGCGCCATCGCGCGCCAGGGCATCAACCACCAGCGCCGGCCCCAGCGCCGAGCCGCCGATGCCGATGTGGATCAGGTGCTTGATCTCGCCCAGCGCGCCCTGGTGCACGGCTTCGATCAGCCCGTGCATGCGCGCATGGAACATCGCCGCCTCGTCGACGGCCTGCTCGTCGCCCACGCCGCGCTGCGCCGTGTGCTCGGCCGCCCGGCCCTCGGTCGTGTTGACCGCCTCTCCCGACAGCAGCGCGTCGCGCCGCGCGGCGAAACCTGTCGCTTCCGCCAGCCCGGTGAAGGCCGCCAGCCTGGCCTCGTCGAGATGAGTCTTCGACCAGTCGAACAGGATCGCCCCGCCGGGCAGTTCGAGCTTGCTCGCCAGCCGGTCGAGACGCCCGGTGTCCTGCGCGAACAGAGCCTCCAGCCGTGGGCTCGGCAGCGCCCGCAATTCATCCCACGCCGCCTTGACCGATTCGCTCATGCCGAAATCCTTCATCTTTGACGCGCCAAGCTTAGTCCCGCTGCAACTGCGAAGACAATGCGCGCGGCGCTCCGCGGCCCGCGCGATGCGTCCCAGTTACATCCACACGCGACAGGGCGGCGCGCTTGACGTAAGGCCCGACGATCAACATGGATGGCGTAATGACCGAAACCGCTCCCGCCCAACAGGCAAAGCACCCGGCCCCCGAAGACGCCAAGTCCGCCAAGCCGGCGAAAAAGGAGGAGAACTTCTTCCTCTTCCTGGCCAAGCTGGTGCTGATCGTCGTGGTCTTCCGCAGCTTCATCTTCGCGCCGTTCAACATCCCGAGCGAATCGATGCTGCCGCGGCTGCAGAACGGCGACTATCTGCTCGCGGCCAAGTGGCCCTACGGCATCTCCAGCTATTCGCTGCCCTTCAGCCTGCCGCTGATCCCGGGCCGCTTCTTCGCCAGCCAGCCCGAGCGCGGCGACGTGGTCATATTCAAGGCGCCGCCGACCAACAGCGACGATTACATCAAGCGCGTGATCGGCCTGCCCGGCGACCAGATCCAGATGATCGACGGCCAGCTCCACATCAACGGCAAGGCCGTGCCCAAGGAGCGCCAGCCCGATTTCCAGATCGCGGTATCGCCCAACACCCATTGCTACGCGCCGATCTTCGAGCGCGCCAACCGCTACGAGGCGACGCGGCCCGACGGCACGCGAATCTGCTCCTACCCGCAGTTCAAGGAAACGCTGCCCAACGGCAAGAGCTACAACGTGCTCGATCTCGAACGCACCGCGCAGGACAACACCCCGGTCTTCGTCGTACCCGAGAAGTCGCTGTTCCTCATGGGCGACAACCGCGACAACTCGCTCGACAGCCGCTTTCCCGCCTTTCCCAAGCAGGGCATCGGCATCGTCCCGCAGGACAACCTGGTCGGCCGGGCGACGATCGTGATGTTCTCGACCGACGGTTCGTCCGAATGGATCAAGCCCTGGACCTGGTTCACCGCCGCGCGCTGGGACCGGATCGGCGGCACGTTCTAGCGCCATGCTCGAAACCGACACCCGAGCGTTCCTGACGGACTTCGCCGGGCAACCGCTCCAGGACGAGGGGCTGTGGCTTGAAGCCCTGACCCATGGCAGCACCGGCCATCCGCGCAATTACGAAAGGCTCGAGTTCCTCGGCGACCGCGTGCTCGGCCTGGCCATAGCCGATTGGCTGCACGAACTCGGCACGGGCGACGAGGGTAAGCTGTCGCAACGCCTCAACGCGCTAGTCAGCCGCACCACCTGCGCCGAGATCGCTCGCGAGATCGGTCTCGGCAAGCACATGCAGCTTGGCAAGCAGGCGCGCGAGGACGGCGGCTACGACAGCGACAACATCCTCGGCGACGTGATGGAAGCCCTGCTCGGCGCGAGCTTCCTCGAACGGGGCTTCGACGCCACGCGCGATATCGTTCGCCGACTGTGGAGCGGCGCGGTCACGGGCCAGACCGGGCAGCGCAAGCACCCGAAGTCGGCGCTCCAGGAATGGGCCGCGGGCAACCGTCGCAAGATGCCCGAATACAAGCTGGTCGAACGCTCGGGGCCAGATCACGCCGCGCGCTTCACCGTGGCGGTGAGCATCAAGAGCGTCGGCGAGATCCAGGCGACCGGATCGAGCAAACAGGAAGCCGAGACGCTGGCGGCCGAAGAATTCTTGAAGAGGTTCGGGTAATTTCCCGACAAGCTCAGGACGAATGCAAATGACAGACAAATGCGGCCTCGTTGCCGTTATCGGCGCCCCCAATGCGGGCAAGTCGACGCTCGTGAACGCGCTGGTCGGCCAAAAGGTCGCTATCGTTTCGGCCAAGGCGCAGACCACGCGCGCACGCCTGATGGGCATTGCGCTACAGGATCGGGTGCAGATCATCCTCGCCGACACACCCGGCATCTTCGCGCCCAAGCGCCGGCTCGACCGGGCGATGGTCGCCGCGGCCTGGGAAGGCGCGCAGGAGGCCGATGCGATCCTGCTCGTGGTCGATGCGCGCAAGAAGCGTCGTGACGATCTCGAGCCCATCCTCGAATCGCTTAAGGGCCGGCGCGAGCGCAAGATCCTCGTGCTCAACAAGGTCGATTCCTGCGTCAAGGAACCGCTGCTGGTGATGGCTGAGGAACTGGCCGGGCCCGGCGAGGACGGCACGGTCGCTTTCGACGAGGTGTTCTTCGTCTCTGCGCTGACCGGCGACGGCGTCGCCGAGCTCAAGACCCGGCTCGCCGAGCTGATGCCCGAAAGCCCCTGGCACTATCCCGAGGACCAGGTCTCCGACGCCAGCGAGCGCCTGCTCGCCGCCGAGATCACCCGTGAGCAGATCTATCGCAAGCTCCACGACGAACTGCCCTACGACTCCGCGATCCGGCCCGAGAGCTACACGCACCGCAAGGATGGCTCGATCGAGATCCACCAGCAGATCGTCGTCGCGCGCGACAGCCAGAAGGCGATCGTGCTCGGCAAGAACGGCGCGATGATCAAGGCGATCGGCGAGACCGCACGCAAGGAGCTGTCGGAACTGCTCGAAACCAAGGTCCATCTGTTCCTCCATGTGAAGGTCGAGGAAGGCTGGGCCGACAGCCGCGACTTGTTCGAGGAAATCGGGCTCGACTGGGTGCGGTAACTAGAAACGATCCTCCCCTGCAAGGGGAGGTGGCATCGGCGAAGCCGATGACGGAGGGGTGTCCCCGTCTCGGAGAGGCTGACACCCCTCCACCACCAGCTACGCTGGCGGTCCCCCTCCCCTTACAGGGGAGGACCAACTAACTCAGTGGATCGCGTCGCAGCTCGGCCATTCGTGGTAGCCGTCGGGACCGAAGCTGTAGGACCGCGCCAGCCCTTCGCCGGTGCGCTCGGTCATGCAGACAACCGCGTCCTCGGTCTGCAGACGATAGACCAGCTTGAAGCTCTTGGCCGGACAGATCATCCCTTCGCACGAAGTGATCGTCACCTGGTCGTTACGGATATCGACGCGGTCGGCCGCGGCGTCACCCCGGGCGAGTTCGCGCAGTTCCTCGTGCAGCATCTCGCCGTTGTCGAGATTGAGCACCGCCTCCTTGATCGCCGGGTTGCGCAGCATGTCGCGACCGCCCTCGTGGAGCGAGCGAACCTTGTCGCGATAGAGCGTCATGTCGACCTTCGAATAGTCGACCGGCACGATCGTCCGCGCAGGCGCGGGTTCGGGCGCGTGATGCACGGCGCCGGACGGGCGCGCGATGATATAGGTGGCCTGGCCGACCACGGCCGTGCCCAACACGCCGATCGATGCGATCATGCCGGCGAAGGTCATGCGCGAGATCTCGCGCTTGCCCTTGAACGGTGTTGCCACGGCGACCACGGCCTTGCCGGCAAGCGCGCGCAGCTTGGTGACGAGACCGGGCTTCTTCTTCGAGCCGTCCTCGCCCTCTTCGGTGCCCTCGCCTTCGGCTTCGGACGCACTTTCCACGACGGGATCGGGCATCGAGGCCGCCATCTCGTCGAGCATCGCGTTGAAGTCGTCCGACATCGCCTCAGGCGCTTCGACTGGAGCAACCTCCTTTTCGCCGCGCTTTTTGCCCTTAGCCTTGGTCTCAACCACGGGATCGGCGGCCGGCGCCGGCGGCGCCAATTCGCCGAGGATGTCGTCCAGGCTCTCGCCGGCGTCGATCGGAGCCGGCAGCGGCGCCAGTTCACCGAGGATGTCGTCGAGGCTCTCGGCCGGTGGCAGCGGTGCAAGTTCACCGAGAATGTCGTCTAGACTCTCGACCGGAGGCAACGGAGCGAGTTCGCCGAGAATGTCGTCCAGGCTTTCGGCCGGCTGAGCCGAAGACGCGGGTGCGATCTCGCCGAGAATATCGTCGAGACTTTCTACCGTCTCGACCCGAGCTGGCGGCGCGATCTCGCCAAGAATATCGTCCAGGCTCTCGACCGGAGCTATTTCGCCGAGGATGTCGTCGAGGCTGTCGGCCGCTGCGGTGGGAGGCGCGATTTCGCCCAGAATGTCGTCGAGGCTGTCGACCACGTCGGCGGGGGCCGGTGCGAGCTCGCCCAAGATGTCGTCGAGCGCGTCGCTGGTCGGCGCCGGCGCGGGTTTGCCCATGACATAGTCCGCGCTCGGCGGCGTGTCCGTCGGCGCCGCTGCGAGTTCACCCAGAATGTCGTCCAGATCCTCGACCGCCGCAGGCGCAGGCGCGATGTCCGCGAGAATGTCGTCGAAGTCATCGGGTTCGACCGGAGCGGGTGGCGGCAGGATTTCGCCGAGAATATCGTCCAGGCCGTCGAGCGTTTCGACCGGCACGGGCACGCCGAGATCGCCGAGAACATCGTCGAGGTCGACGACGTGGTCAGTCGCCAAGACCTCAGCCTCCGCGCCCTTCTCGAGCACGTCCACGGCTTCGCGCCCCGCAGCCCGGCGGGTGGTCGAGCCTTTGGTGCGTTTGGTCTCGGACAAAGGGGTGCTCTTCTTTCGCGGCAATGCTGCCGCTCCCCTCTGCCCCAGACATAGTAAACATATGGTGACTTTGCTCCTCACGTAAATCTACGCGAGGGTGCCTCACAACAGGTCGGCAAGACCGAGCTCCCGTCATCCTGATGAACGTCAGAATGACGGGAGCGGGACCTAAACCCTGCCCTCGATGAAACTATTCGGCCGCCTTTTTCTTCGCCGGCGCCTTCTTGGCGGGGGCTTTCTTGGCAGGCGCCTTGGTGGCGCCGTCCTTCTTGGCCGGTGTCGCCTTCTTGGCCGCTGGCTTCTTCGCGGGTGCCTTCTTGCGACCGCCCTTCGTCGACGGCCCCTTGGCGGCGCGCTCGTCGATCAGGACGATGGCTTCTTCCAAGGTCAGGTCTTCGGGCTTCTTGTCGCGCGGCAGGGTGGCGTTCGTGGTGCCGTCGGTGACGTAAGGGCCATAGCGCCCCGCCATCAGCTTCATCTCGCCGCCAGAGGTCGGGTGCGGACCGAAGGTGTTGAGCGGTTCGGCCGCCGTGCGCGCGCCGCGTCCGCCGCCGGCAGCGGCTTCGGCCAGCTTGGTCACGGCCAGGTTCATGCCGGTCTCGAAGACCTCGATCGTACCGCGCAGCTTCGCGTACTTGCCGTTGTGCGCGAGGTAGGGGCCATAGCGACCGATGCTCGCGGTGATCGGCTGGCCCGTCTCGGGATGCTCGCCGATCGTGCGTGGTAGGTCGAGCAGCTTGACCGCCCAGTCGAGCGTCAGTTCGCCGCCCGGCAGGTCCTTGGGGATCGAGCCGCGCTTGGCCTCCTTGCCCTCGCCCATCTGGATGTAGGGGCCGAAGCGGCCTGCCTTGCGCGTGATCTCCTCGCCCGTCTCGGGATGGTTGCCGAGCACGCCGTCGCCTTCGGCATCCTGGCCGTCGGCGCCCGGCTGGGCGAACTTGCGGGTGAACTTGCACTCGGGATAGTTCGAGCAGGCGATGAAGGCGCCATAGCGGCCGCCGCGCAGCGACAGCCGGCCTTCCTGGCACTTGGGGCACAGACGCGGGTCCGAGCCGTCGTCGCGCGGCGGGAACAGATAGTCGGACAGGAACTCGTCGAGCGCTTCGGTCACTTCCGAAGGCTTGCGCTCCATCACCTCGTCGGACTTGGGCTTGAAGTCCTTCCAGAACTTGGCGAGCAGTTCCTTCCACTGCTCGCGCCCACCCGAAACCTCGTCGAGCTCGTCTTCCATGCCCGCGGTGAAATCGTAGGCGACATAGCGCGGGAAGAAGCGCTCGAGGAAGGCCGTCAGCAGTCGGCCGCTCTCCTCTGCGAAGAAGCGGTTCTTCTCGGTGCGGACGTAGGAGCGGTCCTTGAGCACCTGCAGGGTCGAGGCATAGGTCGAAGGCCGACCGATGCCGAGTTCTTCGAGGCGCTTGACCAAGCTGGCTTCGGAGAAGCGCGGCGGCGGCTGGGTGAAGTGCTGGCTGGCCTCGACGCCCTTCTTGGCGGGCATGTCGCCCTTGTCCATCGCCGGCAGCAGGCCCGACTCGTCGTCGTCCGCGCCGTCGGTCTTCTGGTCACGGCCTTCCTCGTAGACTGCGAGGAAGCCGGGGAACTTCACGACCTGGCCGGTCGCGCGCAGTTCGTGCGTGCCGGTACCGTCGCGCAGGGTGACCGTGGTGCGTTCGATATTGGCCGAGGCCATCTGGCTCGCCAGCGCGCGCTTCCAGACGAGCTCGTAGAGCCGCGCCTCGTCGCCCGAACCGTAGCGGTCCTTGGTGAAGTCGGTCGGTCGGATCGCCTCGTGGGCTTCCTGCGCGTTCTTGGCCTTGGTCTCGTAGTGGCGCGGCTTCTCGGGGACGTAGTGCCCCGAATAGCGATCGGTGATCGCCGCGCGCGCGGCAGAGATCGCCGAGGGATCCATCTGGACGCCGTCGGTACGCATGTAGGTGATCGCGCCCTGCTCGTAGAGCGTCTGGGCGATCCGCATCGTGTGGCTGGCCGAGAAGCCCAGCTTGCGCGCGGCCTCCTGTTGCAGGGTCGAGGTGGTGAAAGGCGGCTGCGGGTTGCGGCGGGTCGGCTTGGTCTCAACCTCCTCGACGCGGAAAGCCCCGCCCTCGACTGCGGCCTTGGCGCGCTCGGCAATGCCCTGCTCGCCCAGGCTCAGCCGGTCGAGCTTCTGCCCCTCGAACTTGACGAGACGCGCGGTGAACTCGGTGCCGCCCTTCTCCATCTGCGCGGCGACCGACCAGTATTCCTGCGGCTTGAACGCCTCGATCTCGCGGTCGCGCTCGACGATCAGGCGCAGTGCCACCGACTGCACGCGGCCCGCGCTCTTGGCGCCGGGCAGCTTGCGCCAGAGCACCGGCGACAGCGTGAAGCCGAACAGGTAATCGAGCGCGCGACGCGCCAGGTAGGCGTCGATCAGATCCTGATCGAGCTCGCGCGGCTGAGTCATCGCCTTGGTCACCGTGTCCTTGGTGATGGCGTTGAAGGTGACGCGCTGGACGTCCTTGGGCAGCGCCTTCTTCTTGGCGAGCAGTTCGCGCACGTGCCAGCTTATCGCCTCGCCCTCGCGGTCAGGGTCGGTTGCGAGGATCAGGCGATCGGCCTGCTTGGCCAGATCGGTGATCGCCTTCACCTGCTTGGCCTTGTCGCCGTAAAGCTCCCAGTCCATCGCGAACTCTTCGTCCGGGCGGACCGAACCGTCCTTGGCCGGCAGGTCGCGAACGTGGCCGTAGGACGCGAGGACCTTGTAGTCCTTGCCCAGGTACTTCTCGATGGTCTTCGCCTTGGCGGGCGATTCTACGATGACTAGCTGCATTGCGTCTCTGTATGCCCCTGCTCACACGTGCATGTATACGTGTACGCGTAAGGTGGTAACCCTTTGGGGCAGCCGTCAAGCGTCCGTTCGATTCAGCGCAAGGTCGCCAGCTTCGACACCAGCACCTGGTTCGCCTCGGTCGCGAGCTGGCGCGCGCCAGCCGAATAGGCGCCCGGCTCGGGGGTGAAGGTGAACTTCTTCGAGGAATTGGTGCCCACCCCACCAAGCAGGCCGATGGCATTGCCCAGGGCATTGGAGACCTTTTCACCGCTGCCCATCGCGTCGGTCTTGCGGAAGAAGTTGCCGCCGATCGCGACAGGCTCGTTCAGGACCAGGCTGCCGGTCTTGTTGTTCGGACCGATGATCGACAACTTCGACTGGGTCTCCATCATCGCCAGCCCACCCTCGACCTGGACCGCCGAGGAATTGCGGAACCAGCCGCCGTATTCCTCGCTCTTGGCGAAATCGAGGTAGTAGACGACGTTGACCACGCGCGTGTCCGTGTCCTTGACGTAGGCCGCAAAGCCCTGCGCCGCCTGGCTGCCCGACATGATCATCCCCATCGCACCGAAACCGCTGGCGGCGACGTCGCCGATCAGCAGGCGCAGCGGCTGGGTCTGGCTCGCACCGATGAACAGCACTTTCGCCTTGTCGTCGCGGCCGGTGATCGTTGTCATCTCCTTGGGGCCGGCCTCGCCGCGCGCGCGCGCCATAGCGGGATGCGCCTCGAGCGAGGTGCGATCGGCAACTTCGAAGCCCGCCGCGGTGAGCTGGGTGACGAAATCACCATAGGCTGCATCGACGATCTCCTGCATCTCGGCCTGGGTGTATCCCGCCAGGGTCGAGCGCACGGTCGAGCGACCGCCGAAGCCCGAGCCCATCAGACCGCCCCCGGCCTTGGTCGAATCCTTTCGCTCGATCAGAAAGCCGATCGTGAACTGGCCGATCGTGACGCGTTGCGTGCCCTTGATCGCGTTGGCCGAAGTGACCTTCACCGGCTCGGATTGCTTGGACAGCGCTGGCGCGGCGCCGATAAGCGAAATAGCGACGGCGAAACCGGTCGCGGTCTTCCTCATCCCCATAGTAATGCCCCTTGTCGTCTTCCCCTAAGACGTGAGCATCATACTTTATCGATACTTTCGATCAAGTGACGGAATTTAAGGCACATTACTCTCACATACCCCTGTTCAGGGGTTGACGCCGCTCGGGCGATCAGCCGCCGGTGAGCGAGACCCTGCCGGCGGCATGACGTGTCAGGCGACCGGTGATCTCGAGTTCGAGCAGGGCGAGTTGCACCGCCGCGGGGCTCTCGCCGCTCTGGCGGATGAGTTCGTCGACCGCGATCGGGGCCGTGGTGAGCAGACCGGCGATGTCGGCAGATCCATCGGCCACCTCCTCGACCACGCGCATGATCGGCACCGCTTCGCGCGGCGCTCCATCGTAGCCCGAGAGCAACTCAATCACATCGTCGGGCGTCTGCACGAGCACTGCGCCTTCGCGGATCAGCTGGTTGCAACCGTGCGAACGGCTGTCGAGCGGCGAGCCCGGGATCGCCATGACCTCGCGCCCGAACTCGCCCGCCAGGCGCGCCGTGATCAGCGAGCCCGACTTGGGCGCTGCCTCGACCACCAGAGTTCCCGCGGCGAGCCCGGCGATGATGCGGTTTCGCGAGGGAAAGTGCCGGGCCAGTGGCTCGGTGCCGATGGGCTGTTCGGCCACCAGCAGGCCGCGCGTGGCGACCTCGTTCTGAAGCTCGGCGTGCTCGGGCGGATAGGCCACGTCGATGCCGCTGGCGATCACCCCGATGGTAGATCCGACCGACAAGGCACCACGATGCGCCGCGCCGTCGATGCCGCGTGCCAGGCCCGAGACCACGACGAGGCCGGCCTCGGCCAGCCCCGCCGCGAAATCGCGCGCCAGTTTCACCGCCGCCGCCGAAGCGTTACGCGCGCCGACCACCGCCACGGCGGGGCGCGACGCCAGCGTCGCGTCGCCGCGAATCGTCAGGATCGGGGGCGCGCTGTCGATCCGGGCGAGCAGCGCTGGATAGTCGGGCAGGTCATGGAAGAGATAGCGTGCGCCGGCGCGCTTCACGCCGGCGATCTCCTCAATCACGCGCGACTCGAGTGCGGGCCGATAGGGCCGCCCGCCACGCGCTGCGAGATCGGGCAAGGCCGCGAGCGCGGCCACGGCATCGCCGAACCGCAACAGGAGCTGGCGATAGCCGATCGGCCCGATGTTGGGTGAGCGCAGCAGGCGGATGCGGGCGAAGGCCTCGGCCTGGTTCAGCCCGCCTCGCCCCTCGCTCACGCCGCCTCGCTCATGAGGCCTTGCCGCCCCCGACCTTTGGCTCGGTCCCGGCGCGCAGGCGGCCGATATTGGCGCGGTGCATCCAGATCACGAGGGCTGCGAGCAGGATCAGCGGCGGCACGAAGATCTCGTGCCCCGTGGCCAAGGCGGCGATCGGTGCGATCACCGCAGCGCTCATCCCCGACAGCGAGGAGATCCGCGTCAGCGCGAGAACGCCGAGCCAGGTCACGGCATAGGCCAGCCCGATCGGCCAGGCGAGACCGAGCGATACGCCCATCAGCGTGGCAACGCCCTTGCCGCCCTTGAACTTGAGCCAGACCGGGAAGCAGTGGCCGAGCACGGCACCCAGCGCTGCGAAACCGGCGGCGGCCGGCCACAGATGCGCGGCGATCAGCACGGCGAAGAGACCCTTGGCAAGATCGAGCAGCAAAGTCGCTGCGGCCAGGCCCTTGCGGCCCGTGCGCAGCACGTTGGTCGCGCCGATGTTA
This sequence comes from Novosphingobium anseongense, assembly GCF_037482895.1. NCBI lineage: Bacteria > Pseudomonadati > Pseudomonadota > Alphaproteobacteria > Sphingomonadales > Sphingomonadaceae > Novosphingobium > Novosphingobium anseongense. The sequence continues at coordinate 1,184,671 of NZ_JBBHJZ010000001.1, forward strand.
CCCGAACCGATCGCCCGCAGGTCGCCGGCCCCGGTCAGGCGCGTGAGGATCAGGCCGAACGGCACCGAGCCGAGGGCGTAACCGAGCAAAAGGCCGAAAATCCACTCCATGTCGGCACCCATAACCGCCCACCCTGAGCTTGTCGAAGGGCTGTTCTTCCTTTTGCTCCGTTGCCGAAGTAAAGGGCGGCCCTTCGGTCCCCGCCTCCGCGGGGACAGGCAAGCTAAGGGCGGACGAGGATTGTTGTTTTGACCGAAGCTTCCGCCCCCATCCTCCTGTTCGATTCCGGCGTCGGCGGTCTCTCGGTGCTCGCCGAGCTGCGCGCGCAATTGCCCGATGCGCCGATCATCTATGCCGCCGACAATGCCGGCCTGCCCTATGGCAACAAGACCGAGGCGCAGATCGCCGCGCGCGTCGCCGGGCTGCTCGGTCGCATGACCGAACGCTATCGTCCGCGACTGGTCTGCATCGCCTGCAACACGGCTTCGACGATCGCGCTCGGCATGGTCCGCGAAGTGCTCGAAGTGCCGATCGTCGGCACCGTCCCCGCGATTAAGCCGGCAGCGGCGCTGACCGAAACCGGCACGATCGGCCTGCTCGGCACCGAAGCGACGATCCGTCAGGGCTATGTCGATCGACTCGAGGCCGAGTTCGCCCAGGGCAAGCGGCTGTTGCGCCATGGCGCACCCGGTCTCGTCGCCGCCGCCGAAGCGCGGTTGCGCGGTGAGCCGGTCGATCGCGCTGCCTATGCCCGCGCGGCCGCGGGACTGCGCGATCAGCCCGGCGGCGAGACGATCGATACGGTCGTGCTCGCCTGTACCCATTTCCCTCTGGTCGAACGCGAACTCGCCGAAGTTTTCGGCCCCGGCGTGGGCTTCGTTCATGGCGCCCAGGGAATCGCGCGGCGCGTGGCCCACCTCACCGAAGGTCAAGCGTTCGTACGCACGTCGCCCGACCTCGCACTGTTCACCCGCGACGGCGAGGACGTGGCCGCGCTGCTGCCCGCTTTGGCTCACTACGGGTTAAACCGTATGGAAATCCTGTGACGCATCCTAGATCAAAGGCGCTGGCAAAATCACCGGGGTTCGGCTAAGGCGCTGACCAAAGGCCCGGGGGAAGGCCAAGAAATTTCACAGGACGGGCTTTTGTGAACTACGACAAGATTTTCGACCAGGCTATCGAGCGCCTGCATGCAGAAGGGCGCTATCGCGTCTTCATCGACATCCTGCGCAACAAGGGCGCGTTTCCCAACGCGCGGTGCTTTGCGGGCCACAACGGCCCCAAGCCGATCACCGTCTGGTGCTCGAACGACTATCTGGCGATGGGCCAGCACCCCAAGGTCATCGCCGCGATGGAAGAGGCGCTGCACAACGTCGGCGCCGGTTCGGGCGGCACGCGCAACATCGGCGGCAACACCCATTACCACATCGAACTCGAGCGCGAACTCGCCGACCTCCACGGCAAGGACGGCGCGCTGCTGTTCACCTCGGGCTATGTCTCGAACGACGCGACGCTGTCGACGCTCGCCAAGATCCTGCCCGGCTGCATCATCTTCTCGGACGAACTCAACCACGCATCGATGATCGCGGGCATCCGCAATTCGGGCTGCGACAAACAGGTCTGGCGGCACAACGACGTCGCCCATCTCGAGGAACTGCTCGCGGCGGCCGATCCCTCGGTGCCCAAGCTGATCGCCTTCGAGAGCGTCTATTCGATGGACGGCGATGTCGCCCCGATCCACGAGATCTGCGATCTGGCCGACAAGTACAATGCGCTGACCTATATCGACGAGGTCCACGCCGTGGGCATGTACGGACCGCGTGGCGGCGGCATCACCGACCGCGACGAAGCCGCGCACCGCATCACCATCATCGAGGGCACGCTCGGCAAGGCTTTCGGTGTCATGGGTGGCTATATCGCCGCGGACAACAAGATCATCGACGTGATCCGCAGCTATGCTCCGGGTTTCATCTTCACCACCAGCCTTTCGCCGGTGCTCGTCGCGGGCGTGCTCGCCTCGGTCAAGCACCTCAAGGCAAGCTCGGCCGAGCGCGACGGTCAGCAGGCCGCCGCCGCGACGCTCAAAGCGCTGTTCGCAGACGCCGGCCTGCCCGTCATGCCCTCGACCACGCATATCGTGCCGCTGATGGTCGGCGATCCGGTCAAGGCCAAGAAGATCAGCGACATCCTGCTCGCCGAATACGGCGTCTACGTCCAGCCGATCAACTTCCCGACCGTGCCCCGCGGCACCGAGCGTCTGCGCTTCACCCCCGGCCCTTCGCACAGCGAGGAGATGATGCGCGAGCTGACCGCCGCGCTCGTCGAGATCTGGGAACGGCTGGACATGGAGCTGCTCGAAGCGGCCTGATCCCTCCGAACCCTCGGGGTTCCTCAAGATCGGCCACGGCGCATGCGTTAAGCATCGTCGTGGCCGATCTCGTATGGAGCCCCGAAACCCGGTTAGACCAAGGTCTAAAACTTCCTCGTAGAAGCCCGAGCGGCTTCTACGATTTCGTTCACCAGTTTCGTCTAGTCCGAAGGCCTAAGGAACCGGCAGCTTTCCGGTCCGCCCCCGAACGGGATGGGGGTACGAGAGGTCGCGAACGAGACAATGTTGAAGGTCTTTAGCTGCATCACGCAGGAGCATGACCTGCGTCTGTTGCTGGTCGCGGTCGCGATCTGCTTCTTTACCGAACTCACAAGCTTCACCCTTGCCGGCGACATCCGTCGCATGGCCACGCTGCCGCAGCGGCGCTGGAGCGTGATGATCGCCTTCGTCGTCGCATCGGGCATCTGGGCGACCCATTTCATCGCGATGCTGGCCTATCAGCCGCATCTGCCGAGCGCCTACTCTCCCCTTCTGACCGTGCTCTCCTTCGCCGTATGCTTCGCGGTCTGTTTCGCGGCGGTGAACATCCGCTCGATCGTCTGGGGCTCGCTGCAGATGACGGTGGGTATCTCGACGATGCATTTCATCGGCATGGCCGCGCTCGAAACCGCCGGCCGGCTCGATTACGACTTTCCGACCATTCTCTCGGCCTCGGCCGCCGGCGTAGTGCTCGTCGCCGCCTCAAGCTGGACCTTCAGCCGTCTCAAGACGCGCTTCACGGTCATACCGGCGCTTCTGTTCACACTCGCCGTGGCTTCGATCCACTTCGGCTCGATGGCCGCGATCACGATCATCCCCGATCCCCAGGTCGTGATATCTCCCAGCTCCATCAGCTCGCAAAGCCTGACAATCGTCGTCTCGGCCTTCGTCGTCGCGCTGCTCATGGTCAGCATAGTCATGCTCAAGACCGAGCGCCGGATCATCTCCAATGGCCAGGAAGAGGCCCGGCGGATGAAGCTTTTCGCCGACACCGCGATGGAAGGCCTTGCGGTGCTCGAGGACGATCGCATCGTCGACGCCAACGCGGTGTTCTGGAAGCTGGCCGGCTATGACGAAGCCGATGCCCCCGTGCAGATCGACCTTGGCGAACTGATCCCCGATCTTGCTGTCGCCGCCGCCGATCGCGAAGGGCCTTTCATCGAAACGACGCTCGTCCGGCGCGATGCCGAGGCGCTCGACATCGAGGCTGCCCTGCGCCGTACGAGTATGGCCGGCAAGCCCTGCACGCTGTTGGTCGTTCGTGACATCAGCGATCGCAAGGCGGCAGCCGCGCGTATTGCCCACCTCGCCAATCACGATCCGCTGACCGGCGTCGGCAACCGCCTGGCGTTCAACCGGGCCATGGAAGAACGCCTTGCAGGCGCCAGCGAGGCCCAGCCGCTCGGCCTGCTCTGCATCGATCTCGATCGCTTCAAGCCGGTCAACGATCTCTACGGCCACCCGATGGGCGATACGCTTCTCGTCAAGGTGACGCGCCGCATCAACGCGCTGCTCGACAAAACCGAACTGCTGGCCCGGCTCGGCGGCGACGAATTCGCGGTTCTGACCCAACGCGCACCCCATCGTGCGTCGCAACTGGCCGAGGACATCATCGAGGAGCTCTCCGCGCCTTTCACGGTCGAAGATCAGATGATCACGATCGGTGCCTCGATCGGCATCGCCTATGCACCGACCGATGCGCTCGACGCGCAGACCTTGCACAGCCGCGCCGATCTCGCACTCTATCGTGCCAAGAGCGATGGCCGCTCGTGCTTCCGGTTTTTCGACTGTGGCATGGACGATCAGGTCGTCGAGGCCTTCCGCATGAAGGCCGACCTGCGCACCGCGCTGCAGGAGGGGCAGCTCAAGCTGCACTACCAGCCGCTCGCCAATCTCACGACGGGCGACATCATCGGCTTCGAAGCGCTGCTGCGGTGGACTCATCCCGAACTCGGCCAGATCTCGCCCGTGACCTTCATCCCGCTCGCCGAGGAAACCGGTCTCATCGTGCCGATCGGGGAGTGGGTGATACGCGAAGCCTGCCGCGAAGCCGCGCGCTGGCCAAATGGCCTCAAGATCGCGGTCAATCTCTCGCCGGTGCAGTTCACCACGGGCAACATCGTCGAGGTCGTCGCCTCGGCGCTCGCCTGGAGCGGGCTCGAAGCCTCGCGGCTCGACATCGAGATCACCGAAGGCGTGCTGGTCAAGGATGCCGACGGCGCGCTGCGCATCCTCAACGCGTTCAAGGCGCTCGGCGTGCACATCTCGATGGACGACTTCGGCACCGGCTATTCGTCGCTAAGCTATTTCCGCCAGTTCCCCTTCGACAAGGTGAAGATCGACCAGACCTTCATCCGCGACATGGAAACCAATCCGCAGTCGCGCGCGATCATCCGCGCGATCATCGGGCTGGCGAAAGGTCTCGACGTCGAGATTCTGGCAGAGGGCGTCGAGACCGAGATGCAGATCGACATGCTCAAGCGCAAGGGCTGCGAACTGATCCAGGGCTACGCGATCAGTAGGCCGGCACCGATCGAGCAATTCGACGACATCGTCGGCGGCCGGGTCGATATCGACTTGGACCAACGCGCGGCCTGACCGCACGCACTGCACAAAAAGCCCCCGGAAGCCTTGGCTCCCGGGGGCTTTTTGTTGGAACGTTATCGGCTCAGCGCAGCGAGACGACGTTGTCCGAAACGCGCGGATCGCGGCGGCCCGTGTAGAGGCTCGACATCGGCTCGTCCGACACTTCGATCGCGGCGCCCTGGCCGAAGCCGTTGAAGCCGGTCCGCATGGCCGCGCCATAGGCGCCGAGCATGCCGATCTCGATGTAGTCGCCGGCCTCGATCTCCGCCGGTAGCGGGAACGGACCTTCCATATAGTCGGCATCGTCGCAGGTCGGGCCGTAGAACGAGAAGCCTTCGCTGACCTCGCCCTGGACCGGTGCGAGGCTGCGGACCGGGAAACGCCAGCCGAGATGTGCGGCATCGAACAGCGCGCCATAGGCGCCATCGTTGATGTAGAGTTCCTTGCCGCGGCGCTTCTCGACCTTAACGATCAGCGAGTTGTACTCGGCGCAGAGCGCGCGGCCGGGTTCGCACCACAGCTCGGACGAGTACGACACCGGCAGCGATTCGGCGGCGCGGTGGATCGAGGCGAAGTAGTCCTCTAGCGGCGGCGGTTCCATGCCCGGATAGACCGAGGGGAAGCCCCCGCCGACATCGATGATGTCGACCGTGACCGACGCGTCGACGATCGCCGCGCGGACGCGCTCGAGCGCCTGGACATAGGCAAACGGCGTCATCGCCTGGCTGCCGACGTGGAAGCAGATGCCGAGCCAGTCGGCAACCTGGCGAGTCGCCTGGAGCAGCGGTGCCGCATCGGCCAGATCAACGCCGAACTTCGAGGCCAGGCTCAGTTCCGAATATTCGGAAGAGACGCGCAGGCGCACGCAGAGGCGCAGATCAGCCGCCGGCTCGCCGTTTTCGTCGGCGGTCGCCTTGACGATCTTGGCCAGCTCTTCGTGGCTGTCGAGGCTGAAGGTGCGCACGCCGTGGACCTTGTAGGCCTCGGCAATCGCAGCCGCCGGCTTGACCGGGTGCATGAAGCACAGCTCGGCCTCGGGCAGCGTCTCGCGAACCAGGCGCACTTCGGCGATCGAGGCGACGTCGTAATGCGTCACACCCGAATCCCAGAGGACACGGATGAGCTCGGGCGAGGGATTCGCCTTGACCGCATAAAGCGACTTGCCCGGAAACTTTTCGACGAAAAAGCGTGCTGCCCGCGCCGCGGCTTGCGGACGGTTCAGAATGACCGGTTCGTCAGGCGCAATGGTGCGCGCTACAGCCGATGCGTCTTGGTGAATGTGCAACTCAAGGGACCCCCAAAAACACGGTTAGATGGACAAGGCTGCCTTGCGGTTATTGGAAGTCCCCATGGGGCAGCGGGGGGTCGATATAGGGACGTGGTGGTGAACTGCAAGTGAAAATGGACCCCCGTTTTCACAGAAATGCCACAATCTTGAATTCGTTCAATAAACCGCGTCAAACCAATGACATATATGACAGTTTTCGCCGCCGCAGCGCGCCGCCTAGACCAATGTCCAACGACGATTCGGGGTGCAAATGCGGCGACTCGCCATTCCGCTCTTTTCGTTCAGAACGAGACGTTCGGCACTGCACCGACGGAGGCTCGCTCGTCTGGGGCCAATTCGTGGAATGCGAAGGGCTCGAACCCCATCGAACCTGCGAAGAGGACCGCGGGAAAGCTCTCGCGCGCCGCATTGTAGCGCGCCGAGGCACTGTTCAGCGCACGCCGCGCGGCTGCGAGCTTGTCCTCGGTATCGGCGAGTTCACCCTGAAGCGATTGGAAGTTCGCGCTGGCCTTGAGATCGGGATAGGCCTCGCCCAGCGCCATCAGCTTGCCGATCGCACCATTAAGCTCCTTCTCCGCTTCGGCCCCGCCGCCGCTGGCCGCGCGGTTGCGCGCCGAGATGACACGGTCGAGAGTCTCCTGCTCGTGGGTGGCATAGCCCTTCACCGTCGAAACCAGATTGGGGATCAGGTCGTTGCGCTGGCGCAGTTGTGCGTCGATGTCGGCCATGCCCTGCCGGCAGGTCTGGCGGAGCGCGACGAGCCGGTTATAGATGCCGATGAGGACCAGCGCGAGAACCACCACGATGGCGATGACGACGACGATCGTTACCATGTCCGCTTTCCCCTTGGACTTCAGTGTCTTTGCGAATGGCTATCATTTCGCCGCAGCGAGGCAAGCCGCTTGATCGAGCGGCCCGACCCCGACGCATTGCTCGCCGGCCCGCTGGGCCAGTGGCTCGCGAGCCAGCAGGGCGCACGCGAGGAAGCCAAGGCCACGGCCCAGGCGCGCCGCCGCAAGGGCTTCATCGCGGCTTTCGGCATCTTCGTCGTCATGTCGCTCCTTGCGCGCGATCTCGAAGCGGGGTTCTGGTTCGGCGGTTTCGTCGCGCTCCTCGCCTGGGCCTGGGGCGAGATGGCGAAGACCGCGGTTGCCAAATCGATCAAGGGTGGGATCAACGGCGCGCTCGCCGAGGCGCTCGGGCTGACCTACGCCATGGAGCCCGATACGGGCGAAGAATGGACACGCGCGCGCCAATTCGGCCTGGTGCCCGGCTACGACCGCGCAAGTTTCGAGGACGGCTGGTCGGGCGAAGTCGGCGCCCTGCCCTTCCGCGTCTACGAAGCCCATTGCGAGGTAGAGTACGAGGACGACGACAAGAAGAAGTGGCGCACCGTGTTCCGCGGCGTCGTGCTGTCGGTCGGCTTCACCCGACGCTTCCACGGCACGACGCTGGTCGAGCGCGACGGCGCGCGCAAGAAGTGGTTCGGCGGCGAGAAGGAGGAGATCAAGCTCGGCGGCGTGACACTGGGACGCTGCGACATGGTCGACCAGACCTTCGAGGAGCGCTTCACCGTCTGGGGCGACGATCCGGTAGAGGCTCGCTTCCTCGTCCATCCCGAATATGTCGAGCGCCTGACCGCGGTCGAGCAGGCCTTCGCCGGCTCGAACCTGCGCTGCCTGTTCTGCGGCGGCCAACTGCTGATCCTGATCGATTCGAGGGATCTGTTCGAAAGCGGCTCGATCGATGCCGGCAAGGACCGCGAACTGCTCGTGAAGACGATCGACCAGTTCGCCACGCTCGCCGATCTCGCCAAGCGACTGAACGAGGCCCCGCGCGGAAATTTCACGCCGGCGGTTTGACGGGCTCGTCATCCCCGCGAAAGCGGCGACCTTTGGCGATTTGCTCCGAGATCGCAGTTACAACTTGCCAGTCGTCCCCGCTTTCGCGGGGATGGCGCGACGGACTCAGCTCAAGCGGCCGCGAAAGTCCTCGTAGTCGAAGCGACGGACCTGCTCGAGATTGTCGGTCTCGCTGTCCCATAGCCAGATCGAGGGCAGCGGCACGCCGTTGAAGGTCGTGGTCTTGACCATCGAATAGTGCGCTTGGTCGAGGAAGGCGAAGCGCACGCCTGGCTCGACGGGCACCGGCAGCGCATAGTCGCCGATCACGTCGCCGGCGAGGCACGAGGGGCCGCCGAGACGGGTCACGCCTTCGGGCGCTTCGTCGACCTCGCGGTCGATTGCCCTCTCGCCGAGCATGGCCGGGCGATAGGGCGCCTCGATCACGTCGGGCATGTGGCATGTCGCCGAAACGTCGGTGATCGCCAGGTCCATGCCGTTCCAATGCGTGTCGAGCACGGTGCCGACAAGAATGCCCGCGTCGAGCGCGACGGCCTCACCCGGCTCCATGTATATCTCGGCGCCGGTGTCCTCGGCCATGTCGCGGAGGAACCCGACGAGTTCCTCGCGCTGGTAGTCGGCGCGGGTGATGTGGTGGCCGCCCCCGAGATTGAGCCATTTGAACTCGCCGAAATGCGGTTCGAGGAAGTCGAACACCTTTTCCCAGGTGCGCTGGAGCGGCTCGAAATCCTGCTCGCACAAGGTGTGCATGTGGATGCCGTCGACTAGGGCGACATGCTCTTCGGTCAACTGGTCGATCGGGAAGCCCAGGCGCGAGCGCGGCGCGCAGGGATCATAACGCGGGACCTCACCTTCGGCATGCAAAGGGTTGATGCGCAATCCAATATCGAAATGGTCGCCGCGCGCTCGCGCGGCTTCGATGATCGGCCAGAAACGCTCGATCTGGCCCGGCGAGTTGAAGATCAGATGGTCCGACAGACGGCAGATCTCGGGCAGGTCCTCGGCCTTGTAGGCCGCGCAATAGGTCGCGATCTCGCCGTCGTAGAACTCGCCCGCGAGCCGAGCTTCCCACAGGCCCGAGGTGCAGACGCCGTCAAGGTATTCGCCGATCAGCGGCGCCACACTCCACATCGAGAAGGCCTTGAGCGCCGAGAGCATCCTGATGCCCGCGGCATCGCGCACTTCGGCGAGAATGCGCAGGTTCTGCCGCAGGCGCGCCTGATCGACCACGAAGGCGGGGCTGTCGACGCGCTCGAGATCGAACTGCGCGAATGCGCCCGGATCGCCGGCTCTGGTTTCCATGACTTCAGTCCTTAGCTGCCCAGTCGAGGGCGTCCTCGAGGCGATCGTCGCCCCAGAAAATCTCGTCGCCGACCACGAAGCTCGGCGCGCCGAACAGGCCGCGCGCCACGGCTTCCTCGCCGCTAGCGCGCAAGGCCGTCTTCTGCGCATCGCCTATATCGGCGGCGGAAAAGCCGTCGGCGCTGCCCCTTGCCTGCTCCAGACAGGCGTCGATCACTGCGGGATCGGCGATGTCCCGCCATTCGACGAACTCGGCCGCGAAGACCTGGCGGCAGAACGCGACGCCCCAGGGCTCGTCGCGCACCGCCAGCGCAACGCGTGCCGCCAGCAGGCTGCGCCGCGGAAAAGCGCTCGCATCCTCGGGCGCGCGAAACGGCACGCCGAAGCGCTCGGCCCGCCGCGTCATGTCGCGCCACATGTAGCGGCCTTTGACCGGCTGCAGGTTGAACGGCGAGTCGGTCCAGCCCTGCGCCGCGAAGATCGGCCCGAGTAGGAAGGGCCGCCAGCGCACCACGACACCGCGCGCTGCGGCTTCAGCATCGATCCGCGAAGCCGAGAGGTACGAATAGGTCGAAGCGAAATCGAACCAGAAGTCGACCGGCGACGCCATCAGTGTGGATCGACCTGGGTGGCGACCCACCAGGTCAGGCCACCGGGATCGCGGAAGCCACCGCGACGGTCGGCATCGTCCTTCTGCTCGGGCGCCTGGACCGCCTGCGCGCCCAGTTCGAGCGCACGCGCATAGGTCGCGTCGACATCGGGCACGTAGAGGTGCAGATGCGCGTCCTGCGCGGGCCAGTCAGCCAGCGCGCCACCAATCATCAGCACGACCTCGCCGACGCGGATCTCGGCATGGCGGATCCGCCCCGTCTCGTCCTCGATCCGCCGCAGCCGCGCACCGTCGAACACCGCCCCGGCGAAAGCCAAGGTCGCCTCGGGATCGTGTAGGATCACGTAAGGCGAGAGCGCCGGATATCCGTCGGGCTTGAACGCGGCCATGGCGGGACCTTTCGTCAGAACTGCAGCGGCCCCGCCAGTTCCTTCACCTGCCAGGGCAGGCCGTGCTGGTTGAGCATGTCCATGAAGGGATCGGGATCGAACTGCTCGATGTTGAACACACCCTCGCTCGACCAGGCGCCGGTCAGGATCATCGCCGCGCCGATCATCGCCGGAACGCCCGTGGTGTAGGAGACCGCCTGGTTGCCGGTCTCGTGATAAGCGTCCTCGTGATCGCAAATGTTGTAGATATAGAACGTCTTGTCACCCGAACCGTCGAGCGATTCTCCGGTCGCGATATCGCCGATGTTGGTCTTGCCCTGAGTCGTCGGGCCGAGCGAAGCCGGCTCGGGCAGGACCGCCTTGAGGAACTGCAGCGGGATGATCTCCTGGCCGTTGTAGAGCACCGGATCGATCCGCGTCATGCCGACATTCTGCAGCACGGTCAGGTGCTGGATATAGGCGTCGCCGAAGGTCATCCAGAAGCGCGCGCGCTCGAGTTCCGGGACGAACTTGGCGAGGCTCTCGAGTTCCTCGTGATACATCAGGTACATGTTCTTCGGGCCGACGCCCTCGAAGTCGAAGTTCTGGCGGATCGTCATCGCCGGGGTCTCGACCCAGTCGCCGTTCGCCCAGTGCCGCGCGGGCGCGGTGACTTCGCGAATGTTGATCTCGGGATTGAAATTGGTCGCGAAGGCCTGGCCGTGATCGCCGCCGTTGCAATCGAGGATGTCGAGCGTGCGGATCGTCTTGAGCTTGTGCTTCTTGAGCCACATCGCGAAGACCGAGGTCACGCCGGGATCGAAGCCCGAGCCGAGCAGCGCCATCAGGCCGGCCTGCTTGAAGCGGTCCTGATAGGCCCACTGCCAGTGATATTCGAACTTGGCGACGTCCTTGGGCTCGTAGTTCGCCGTGTCCATGTAGTGCACGCCGGCGGCCAGGCAGGCGTCCATGATCGTCAGGTCCTGGTAGGGCAGCGCCAGGTTGACGACGAGCTTGGGACCGATTTCCTGGATCAGCGCGGTCAGCGCGGGCACGTCCTCGGCATCGATCGCATAGGTGCTGACCGTCTGGCCGGTGCGGCTCTTCACCGATTCGGCGATCGCATCGCACTTCGACTTGGTTCGGCTGGCGAGATGCACGTCCGAGAAAATCTGCGGATTCATCGCCATCTTGTGGACCGCGACCGAACCGACGCCGCCCGCGCCGATAACCAGAACCTTGCTCAAAGCGCATCTCCTTTCGCCCGATCCGATGCGGGCCAGACAGGCGCATATAGGCTCGTTCCATGACATCTCAACACAGTCACTGAACGGTCATGCCGCGGGCGCAATTGGACCGCACCGCACGTGCGATTCGAGGTGTCCCCTATGCCGAAGTCCGCCGCTCAGCTCGTAACCAAGGCGGTCGTCCGCCGTGACGCCAATCCCGGTGGCAAATTCCTCGACAAGGCCTTCGCTTTCGCCTTCAAGGGGCTGGTCTACGCGCAGATCTGGGAAGACCCGGTGGTCGACATGGCAGCGCTGCAGATCCAGCCCGACAGCCGGATCGTGACGATTGCCAGCGGTTCGTGCAACGCGCTGTCCTATCTGACCGCCGACCCGGCGCAGATCACCGCGGTCGATCTCAACGCCGCGCATCTTGCGCTCGGCCGGTTGAAGATCGCGGCGGTCCGCCACCTGCCCGATTACGAGGCGCTGCGCCGCTTCTGCGCCGAAGCCGACGATCCCGCCAACCTTGCAGCCTATCGCGAACACCTGGCACCCCATCTCGACGCGCGTACGCGGCGCTATTGGGAAGGCCGCGACCTCGCCGGCCGCAAGCGCATCGGCGGTTTCTCCCAAGGCATCTACAAGCGCGGATTGCTCGGCAATTTCATCGGCTTGGCACACTTCCTTGCCAAGCTCTACAAGATCGATCCGCGCACGATCCTCGAAGCCGAGACAATCGAGGACCAGCGCCGCGTGTTCGACGAGAAGTTCGCGCCGATCTTCGACCGCCGCTTCGTTCGCTGGCTGACCGACCGCCCGGCCTCGCTGTTCGGCCTCGGCATTCCGCCCGCACAATACACCGCGCTCGCCGGCGACGACCGCATGGCCGACGTCCTGCGCAAGCGTCTCGAAAAGCTCGCCTGCCACTTCCCGGTCAACGACAACTACTTCGCCTGGCAGGCCTTTGGTCGTGGCTATGGCCGCGGGCCCGGCGATCCGCTGCCGCCCTATCTCAAGCCCGAGAATTACGACCTGATGCGCGATCGCATCGATCGGCTGGACGTGCGCCAGGCCAATTTTGCCGAGCATCTGGCCGCCCAGCCCGAGGCCAGCCTCGACCGCTATATCCTGCTCGACGCGCAGGACTGGATGGACGACGCCCAACTCACCGGGCTCTGGCGCGAGATCACCCGCACCGCCCGCCCCGGCGCGCGCGTGCTGTTCCGTACCGCGGCCGAACCGAGCCTGCTGCCGGGTCGCGTGCCCGATGTAGTGCTGTCGCTCTGGCATTACGCCGAAGCGGAATCGCGCGAGGCGACCAAAGCGGACCGCTCGTCAATCTACGGCGGCGTCCACCTTTACGTGCTGCGCTGATGGATATCGCCCACCCAGCGGGCGATCACGCCGCACTGATGGATTCGGTCTATCGCGGCCAGCGCCACATCTATGACCTGACGCGCAAATACTACCTGTTCGGTCGCGATCGGCTGATCGATGAGCTGGCAGCCGAGCCAGGCCAGGCCGTGCTCGAGATCGGCTGCGGCACGGGGCGCAACCTCGCGCAGGTGGCGCGGCGCTGGCCGGGCGTGGCGCTCCACGGACTCGACCTGTCCAGCGAAATGCTGAAATCCGCACACGCGACGCTCGGCACTTCCGCCGTGCTCGCACAGGGTGACGCCACGGCGTTCTGCGTCCAGGAGTTATTCGGCCGCGCTGACGTCGATCGCGCGATCCTGTCCTATGCCTTGTCGATGATCCCCGACTGGCGCGCCGCGCTCGCCCAGGGCGCCTCGGTGCTGGCACCAGGCGGCGCGCTCCATGTCGTCGATTTCGGCGATCTCGCCGGCCTTCCCGCACCGCTGCGCAAGGGCCTACGCGCCTGGCTCGCGGCGTTTCACGTCATGCCGCGGCGCGAGCTGGTCGAGACCGCGCAGGAGATCGCCTGGAACCGCCGCCTCGAATGCCGATCGGCACGTGGCCCGCTCGGCTACTTTCAGATGATCACACTGACGCGCGGGATTTGACTTCACGCCGCCTGCCGAACAGTCTCCGCCAGAGCACTGAAGGAGAAGCCTGAATGGTCGGCATGACGATCCTGCAACCCGTGGTCGCACTGTCGGCCTGGACCATGGTGATGTGGTTCTGGCTCTACGGGACGCGCATCCCGGCGCTGAGCGCGGCCAAGGTCGATCCCGACGACCTGGTCCACGACACGACCAAGGGCCTCGACCAGATACTGCCGCCGCAAGTGCAATGGAAAGCCCACAACTACAACCACCTGCATGAAGCTCCTACGGTCTTCTATGCGGTGGCGATCACGCTCGCGATCATCGGCAAGGGCGATGGGCTCGCGCTGCAACTGGCCTGGGCCTACGTGCTGCTACGCGTGGTTCACTCGCTGATCCAGGTGCTCGTCAACAAGGTGAAACTGCGCTTCCTGGTCTTCGCCCTGTCGAGCTTCGTGCTGATGGCGCTCGTCGCACTGGCAATCATGAACCTGTTTTGACGAACAAACTGGCGAGTTCGACATGGGTCGACCAGCGGAACTGGCCGACCGGGCGCAGCTCGACGAGCCGATAGCCGGCCTCGACGAGCAGTGCCGCGTCGCGCGACCAGCTCGAAGGGTTGCAACTGATATAGACGATCCGCGGAACCTTGCCGCCGGCCAGCAGCTCGATCTGGTCGCGCGCGCCGGCGCGCGGCGGATCGAGCAGGACGGCGTCGAAGCGGTCGAGTTCGTCAAGCTGCAGCGGATTGCGGAACAGGTCGCGGTGCAGCGCGTGGATTTGCAGCCCTGCGCGCCCCGCAGCGGCCTTGCAGGCGAGATGCGCGTCGCGCGCCGCCTCGACGGCCAGCACCTTGGTTTCAGGTCCGGCCAGCGCGAAGGCGAAAGTGCCGAGGCCCGAGAACAGATCGGCGACCGTCGTCGCACCCGCCAGCCATTCGCGCGCGGCGGAGACCAGCGCCTGCTCGCCGTCGAGTGTTGCCTGGAGGAAAGAACCCGGCGGGAAGCCGACGCTGACGCCGCCGAGCAGGACCGTGACCGGCACCGGCTCCCACAGCGTCTCCGAGCCCCAGCCCTGGTCGAGCGTCAACCGCGCGAGGCCGTGCTCGCGCGCGAAGTCGAGCATCAGCTCGTTGGCCTGGAGACCTTCGACGGTCAGCCCCTTGATGCCGAGATCGACGCCCTGCTCGGTCATGGCCAGTTCGATATCGGCGGCGAGGCGCGGCATGGCGTTCTTGCCGCCGGGCTTCTTGTTGCGCCCCTTGCTCTGCCCGCCAGATTGGCCAAGCCTGATCAACAGCTTGCGCAAGGGATTTAGAATCGTAACGAAGTCCGGCAGCATGACCGGGCATTCGGCCAGCTCGACCAGCCGGTGCGACTTGGCCTCGCGAAAACCGATGACCACGCGGCCGCCCGAGCTCTCCGCGCGCAACGAAGCGCGGCGGCGCGTGCCCGGCGGCGAGAGGTGCGGCGGCGTGATCCGCTCGGCGCCGAGCTCCTGGCCGGTCGAGGCGTTGGCGACGCGCTTCTCGACGAAGTCGCTCAGGCTCTCCTCGTCGAGCTGCTGGAGCTGGCAGCCGCCGCACTGGGTGAAATGGCGGCAGGCCGGATCGATGTGGTGCGGGCCGCGTTCGAGCGTGCCGTCGGGCAGCAGCCGGTCGCCCGGCGCCGCGCCCCAGGCGAAGCGTCCCGACGCGGTGACGCCATCGCCTTTGGCGGCAATGCGGATGATTTCCTCGATTTCGCTCATAGGCAGGCGGCTAGAGCATCGGGCACCCGCGCGGCAAGCCCGCTTGCGGTAAAAGCCGGGCCTGCGAGCCGCGCGGCCTCGGCCTGGAGCCAGACGCCCTCGCCCGCAGCCTGGAAGGGCTCGATGCCGCAGGCGAGCCGGCTGGCGATCGTTCCGGCGAGCACGTCACCGGTGCCCGCGACCGACAGCCACGACGCCGCGCGAGACGCGAAAACGAGCCGCCCGTCGGGTGCGGCGATCAGGGTGTCGGGGCCTTTGGCGACGATCACCATGCCGCTAGCCCCAGCCAGAGCCAGCGCACGCTCGGGCTTGGCGCCCTGCCCGTCGCAGCCGAAAGCCCGCTCGAGTGCCACCAGTTCCCCACCATGCGGCGTGGCGACGACCGGAGCCTGGCGGTCCGCGAGCGTGCGCTCGCCGATCAACAGCAGCGCGTCGGCATCGACCAAGGCGGGCACCGGATCGGCTAGCGCCACGGCGAGGCGTTCGCGCGCCCTGGCGTCACGCCCGAGCCCCGGGCCGACGAGCACTGCCCGGTTACGCAGGTCGGTAAGGACTTCGGAGAGCTTGCCCGTAGCGATCACGAGATCGGGCGGCGCGGGCGGACCGTGATCGGTGAAAAGCTTGACGTAGCCCGCACCCGCCCCCTGCGCCGCAGTCGCCGCAAGCACGGCGGCGCCGGGCATCGCGCCGCCCACCACCGCCAACAGACCGCGCGTGTACTTGTGGGCCTCGGCCGCGGGCGCGGCGATCCGCGGGCGGCCGAGCAGCGTCGCCGTGCCGGGAACCGCCGCCACGCCGATGTCGACGAGCCGCAGCGCGCCGAGCCGGGCGCTCGCGGGCATCAGCATATGTGCACGCTTCCAGGCGCCGAGTGCCAGGGTCAGGTCGAAGGCCGGCAGGTCGGGATTGAGAAGCGCGCCGCTGTCCGCTTCCACGCCGCTCGGCAGGTCGATCGCAAGGCTCAGGCGATGGCTCGCGACGAGGCGGGTCAGCAAGGCCAGATGTTCCGCGCTCAATGGCCGCGTCAAGCCGCTGCCAAACAGGCAATCGACGAAGACGTCGCCTTGGACCGCGGCGTCGGGGGCCAGCACCTCGCCCTGGTAGAGCGCGCGCGCGGCCTTGGCGGCGTCGGTCCGGGGCTCGGCGGCAGGCACGACCACGACCGCACCACCGCGCTCGCGCAGGGCCTCGGCGATCACCCAGCCGTCGCCGCCATTGTTGCCGGGGCCGCAGAGCACGGTGACCTTGTGCTGTGCGGCGATCCGCCAGACCCAGTCGGCCGCCCCGCGTCCCGCGATCTGCATCAGCGCATCGACGCTCGAGCCGGCGTCGATCAGCGCCTGCTCGGCCGCGCGCATCTGCGCGAAGGTAAGGATCTGGTCAGCGTGCGGCGGCATCGGCCGCTGCCGGGAAGCGATAGCGATCGTTCGCCACGCGCACCTCGAGATCGCTGCCGATGCGCGTCGCCGCGACCTCGTCGGCGCCGTCGGCCGTGGCGATGCGCTTGCCGCCGTCGATCAGCACGAAGCGACGGAAACCACCGTTCGGATGGCGGATCACCCAGGTCTCGCCATCCGGCGACTGCGCGATCTCGCGCGTGCAGGCGAGCGCGAAGTCCCGCGCGCCCGCGGGCGCGCAGCTCACGTGGTTCTCTTCCGTCTTGGTCGGCACCGGCGCCGGCTGCGTATCCCTGCCCTTGCCGCAGGCGGCGAGTGCCAGGACCACGACCGTCGCCGCCGCGCCGCGCATCAGCCGCGCTTGAGCTGGGTCACGTCGCGCACCGCGCCGCGCGCGGCGCTGGTCGTCATCGCCGCATAGGCCTGGAGCGCGACCGAGACCTTGCGCGGGCGCGGATGCACGGGCTGCCAGGCCTTGTCGCCGCGCGCTTCCATCTCGGCGCGACGCTTCATCAGCTCGGCATCGGAGATCGCCAGCTGGATCGTGCGACCGGGGATGTCGATCTCGATCGTGTCGCCGTTCTCGACAAGGCCGATCGCGCCACCTTCGGCCGCCTCGGGCGAGGCATGGCCGATCGACAGGCCCGAAGTGCCGCCCGAGAAGCGGCCGTCGGTGATCAGCGCGCAGGCGGCGCCGAGGCCCTTCGACTTGAGGTAGGAGGTCGGGTAGAGCATTTCCTGCATGCCCGGCCCACCGCGCGGCCCTTCGTAGCGGATCACGACGACGTCGCCGGCCGTGACCTCACCGCCGAGGATGCCCGCGACCGCTGCGTCCTGGCTCTCGTAGACCCGGGCCGGGCCGGTGAACTTGAGGATCTTTTCGTCGACGCCGGCGGTCTTCACGATGCAGCCGTCGAGCGCGATGTTGCCCGAGAGCACGGCGAGGCCGCCGTCCTTCGAAAAAGCGTGTTCTGCCGAGCGGATAACGCCGGCTTCTCTGTCGGTGTCGAGCTCATCCCAGCGGCTCGACTGGCTGAAGGCGACCTGGGTGGGCACGCCGCCGGGCGCCGCCTTGAAGAACTTCTGTACCGAGGCATCGCTGGTGCGGCTGATATCCCAGCGGTCGAGCGCGTCGCCCATCGTCTTGGCGTGGACCGTCGGCAGATCGGTGTGGATCAGCCCGGCGCGGTCGAGCTGGCCGAGAATCGCCATGATCCCGCCGGCGCGGTGGACGTCTTCCATATGGACGTCGTTCTTGGCCGGCGCGACCTTCGACAGGCAGGGAACGCGGCGACTCAGCCGATCGATGTCGGTCATGGTGAAGTCCACGCCCGCCTCGTGCGCGGCGGCGAGCAGGTGGAGCACGGTGTTGGTCGAGCCGCCCATGGCGATATCGAGGCTCATCGCGTTCTCGAAAGCCTCGAAGGTCGCGATGTTGCGCGGCAGGGCGCTCGCGTCGTCCTGCTCGTAGTAGCGGTGGCAGAGATCGACGACGAGACGCCCGGCCTCGAGGAACAGACGCTCGCGGTCCGAATGGGTCGCCAGGGTCGAGCCGTTGCCCGGCAGCGACAGGCCCAGCGCCTCGGTCAGGCAGTTCATCGAATTGGCGGTGAACATGCCCGAACACGAGCCGCAGGTCGGGCAGGCCGAGCGCTCGATCGTCTGCACTTCCTCGTCGGTGTACTTCTCGTCGGCGGCGGCGACCATCGCATCGACGAGGTCGAGAGCCACTTCCTTGCCGCGCAGAACGACCTTGCCGGCCTCCATCGGCCCGCCCGAGACGAAGACCACGGGGATGTTAATCCGCATCGCCGCCATCAGCATGCCCGGCGTGATCTTGTCGCAGTTCGAGATGCAGACCATCGCGTCGGCGCAGTGGGCGTTGACCATGTACTCGACCGAGTCCGCGATCAGGTCGCGGCTGGGCAGCGAATAGAGCATGCCGTCGTGGCCCATGGCGATGCCATCGTCGACCGCGATCGTGTTGAATTCCTTGGCGACGCCGCCCGCCGCCTCGATCTCGCGCGCGACCAGCTGGCCCAGATCCTTGAGGTGGACGTGACCGGGCACGAACTGGGTGAATGAGTTCACCACGGCGATGATCGGCTTGCCGAAGTCGCTGTCCTTCATGCCCGTGGCGCGCCAGAGCCCCCGCGCGCCCGCCATGTTGCGGCCGTGGGTGGTGGTGCGGGAACGATAGGCGGGCATGGTCTGGCTCCGGTCGAAAATCTAACTAAGTTAGCGCTGCCCTAGTGCAGGTAGGGACTCTTCCGAAGAAGAAAATGCCCTATTCGCCTATGGTGAGCGCAACTTCGTTGCAGATGCGTGCGAGACGTTCCGCCCACTCGCCTTGGCCGGCAGGGTGACCGATCTCGTCCTGGCGCACTTCGATGCCGAGATAGGGCCGCCCCTCGGCCTCGGCATGGCGATTCATCGTCGCGTTGAGGAGCTTGCCCGAATAGGGCTGCTGGTCGCCCACCACCAGTCCTTCGGCCTCCAGCAGCGGGATGGCGATCCGCGCCGCGCGGTCGTCCTCGTTGTATAGCACACCGACCTGCCAGGGACGCTTTTCCTGAGGATTGCTAACCAGTTGTGGAGTGAAGCTGTGAAGCGACAGGATCAAGCCGGGCGGCACGGCGTCGAGCTGTTCGGCGAGCCCCGCGTGATAGGGTCGGAAGAAGCGATCGAGCCGGGCCTCGTGTTCCGCGTGGCTCAGTTCGTTGCCGGGGATGGCATGGCCGTCGCTGGCGATCGGCACGATCGCGGGGGCGCCCTCGTCGCGGTTGCAGTCGCAAACGAGGCGGCTGGCGTTGCACAGGAAAGCGGCGATACCCGAGGTCTGCGCCATAGCCTCGGCCACCTCGCGCACGCCGATGTCGACGGCGATGTGCTGGGTCAGCAGTGAGGGATCGATGCCGAGATCGATGTCCTCGGGCACGCGGTTCGAGGCGTGATCGGCGACCACGAGAATGCCGCCGAAGCGCGGGGTGCCGATCAAGCGGAAGGCATCGTTCATCGCAGCTTCCCCGCCATCTGCCACCAGTCCGCGTTGATCCCCGCTGCCGCGGCATCGCGCGCTGCCTCGCTCGCGTAGAGCGCGAAGCAGGTCGCGCCCGAGCCCGACATGCGCGCGAACAGCGGCGCGGTGTCGTTGAGCGCGGCGAGGACATCGGCGATCGGCGGGCACAGGCCGATCGCCGGCATTTCGAGATCGTTACGCCCGGCCAGCGCGATTTCGCGCGCGCTACCGCCCGGCATGGCACCGCGGTCTTGGCCGTCCCAGGCCTTGAACACCGGCCCCGTCGCCAGCGGTACGCGCGGGTTGACCAGCAGAACGGGGGTGCCGGCAAGGTCGTCGTCGACCACCGCGAGATCGGTGCCCGTGCCCGTGCCCAGGCAGGTCCGGCTTTCGACACAGGCGGGTACGTCGGCGCCGAGCGCGGTGGCGATGTCGTGCCAGTTATCAGGCAGGCCGCCCCACTGGCGGACCATGCGGAAGATCGCGCCGGCATCGGCCGAGCCGCCGCCGAGCCCCGCGGCCACGGGCAGGTTCTTCTCGAGCGAGACCGACCAGCCGGGGACATGCTTGAGCTTGCCCAGCGCCTTGACGACGATGTTGCCGAAGGGATCGTCGAGCGCCCCGGCGAACTCGCCCTTGACGTGGAGCACGTCGCGCGCGGCAGGCGAGGCGCTCAGCCGGTCGCCCTGATCGACGAAGGCGAACAGCGTCTCGAGCTCGTGATAGCCGTCGTCGCGCCGGCGGCGGACGTGGAGGGCGAGGTTGATCTTTGCGTAGGCGGTTTCGATCACGATAGCCCTCCCCTGTCAGGGGATGATCACCAAGTCAAAATGCTACCGCCGTCCCCGCTTGCGCAAGGACGGCGATGAAGCCTTACATATTCGGATAGTTCGGCCCGCCGCCGCCTTCGGGCGCGACCCAGTCGATGTTCTGCGTCGGGTCCTTGATGTCGCAGGTCTTGCAGTGGACGCAGTTCTGCGCGTTGATCTGCAGCCGCTGGCCCGCGCCGTCGGGATCGACGAATTCGTAGACGCCCGCCGGGCAATAGCGTGCCTCGGGACCCGCATAGACCGGCAGGTTGATCTCGGTCGGCACCGAAGGATCCTTGAGCAGCAGGTGGACCGGCTGGTCTTCCTCGTGGTTGGTGAACGAGAACGAGACCGAGGTCAGGCGGTCGAAGCTGATCACGCCGTCGGGCTTTGGATAGTGGATCGGCTGGAACAGGTCGGCGCGCTGCGTCTCCGAAGCGTCGGTGTGGTGCTTCATCGCCGGGAAGATCGGCAGCTTGAGATAGCGCAGCCACATGTCGACATTGGCCAGCGCCGCGCCGAACAGGTCGCCGTTGAACTTGGCGAGCAGCGGCTCGGCATTCTGGACGAGCTTCAATTCCTTGGCGATCCAGCTGTCGCGCACGGCCGTATCGAACTCGCCGAGCTCGTCATGTTCGCGGTTGCCCGCAACGGCAGCCGCAATGGATTCGGCCGCCAGCATGCCGCTCTTCATCGCGGTGTGGCTGCCCTTGATGCGCGGCACGTTGACGAAGCCGGCCGAGCAGCCCGCCAGGACGCCGCCCGGGAAGGCCAGCTTGGGCACCGACTGCCAACCGCCTTCATTGATCGCGCGCGCACCGTAGGAAACGCGCTTGCCACCGTCGAGGATCTTGCGGATTTCCGGATGCTGCTTCCAGCGCTGGAATTCCTCGAAGGGGTAGACGTAAGGGTTGGCGTAATCGAGCGTCGTGACGAAGCCGAGCGCCACCTGGTTGTTCGCCTGGTGGTAGAGGAAACCGCCGCCGCCGCTGCCGCTCTCGGACAGGGGCCAGCCCTGGGTGTGGAGCACACGGCCGGGCACGTGCTTGTCGGGCGAGATGTCCCAAAGCTCCTTGATGCCGAGGCCATACTTCTGCGGCTGGCAATCGCGCTCGAGATCGTACTTGGCTTTCAGACGCTTGGTCAGGTGACCTCGTGCGCCCTCGCAGAACACGGTATATTTCGCGAGCAGGTTCATGCCGGGCTGGTAGTCGCCCTTGTGCTCACCATCGCGCGCGACGCCCATGTCCCCGGTCTGGACGCCGATGACGGCACCCTTGTCGTCGTAGAGTATCTCGGCAGCGGGGAAACCCGGGAAGATTTCGACGCCGAGTTCCTCGGCCTTGCCGCCGAGCCAGCGGCACAGGTTGCCCAGCGAGCCCGTGTAGTTGCCGTCGTTCGACATGAACGGCGGCATCAGGATGTGCGGGATCGGCATCTTGCCGTTCGCGGTGAGGAACCAGTGCCAGTTGTCGGTCACCGGCGTCTCGGCCATGGGGCAGCCGTCGTCGCGCCAGGTCGGCAGCAGCTCGTCGAGCGCGCGCGGATCGACCACGGCGCCCGACAGGATATGCGCGCCGATCTCCGAGCCCTTCTCCAGAATGCAGACCGCCAGGTCGGCATTGAGCTGCTTGAGCCGGATCGCCGTGGCCAGGCCTGCCGGCCCGCCACCCACGATCACGACGTCATAGGGCATCGATTCCCGTTCGCTCATCTCTCTTGTCCTATTCTCCCGGCCCGCAAAGGCCGTCCCCTGTATGCACGCTAATCGTGCAATTAAATTCCTCTGCGCCTTGATTGGAACGGGCTTGCAGGTCAAGACCCGCCAGATGGAAGATGGGGCGAAATCCGGGTTTGTCGAGGACTTCGCGGCCGCGCTCGACTGGTGGCGCGACGCCGGGGTCGACTGCGATTTCGCTGAAGAGCCGAACCGCTGGCTGGCGCCGAACGAGGCCGAAGCCAAGCAGGCCGAGCGCCGCGCCGTCGTCGCCGAGGCCCCGCCCCCCAAGCCGACGATCGACCGCAGCAGCCTGCCGCAGGACCTCGCGGCCTTCCGGCAATGGTGGCTCGACGATCCGCTGCTCGACGAGGGGCGCCTGAGCGGTCGGGTGCCGCCGCGCGGCGATCAGGGCGCCGACATCATGGTGATCGTGCCCGAACCTGAGCGCGACGACGGCGAACAACTGCTGTCCGGCCCCCAGGGTAAGCTGCTCGAGGCGATGCTCGCGGCGATGGGGATCGGGCTCGAGAACATCTATCTGGCAAGTGTCCTGCCACGCCACACGCCGATGGCCGATTGGGCCGAACTGGCCGACAAGGGCTTCGGCGCCGTGCTTCTGAATCACGTCAGACTGGCTGCACCGAAGCGGGTCATAGCGCTCGGCAGCAACATCCTGCCGCTCTTGGGCAACGATCCGGCGCATAGTCCTGCCGTTTTACGCGAAATTAACCATGAGGGTCTGACCATTCCCCTGCTTGCCGGTAAGAGCTTGTCTGCCTTGCTCGAACGACCGCGCTGGAAGGCTGGGCTATGGCAAGGGTGGCTCGACTGGACGCAGATCTGATCTGACGAGCCGGGGACGGATAGGAATCGGACGCACAGTGACATTCGCCGCGAAAGCACGGGCGCTGACTATTGGTCTCGCCGCCGCCAGCGCCGTTGCGCTCGGCATTGCCCCCGCCCAGGCCAACAGTGCCGCCGTCGACTATTTCCGCACGCGCGCCGACCGCACCGCCGTGCCATCGCTGCTCAGCCAGGACGAGCGCACCTATTACCGCGATCTCTTCGCCGCCATCGACAAGAAGGACTGGACCCGCGTCCAGGCGCTGTTCGCGCAGAAGGAAGACGGTCCGCTCCACCAGGAAGCCCTCGCCGAGTATTACCTCGCCTCGGGCAGCCCTCGCATCGAGCTTGGCCAGCTAAGCGCCTGGCTCGCCAAGGGCACCAGCCTGCCGCAGTCCGAACAGATCGCCCGCCTGGCGATGACGCGCGGCGCCGGCGTCATGCCCGCGATGCCCGGGGCGCAGCCACTCGTCAGCCTGCCGAGCATCGCCAAGCGCGTGCGCCCGCGCAGTGTCGAGGATGGCACGATGCCGGCCGCGATCGCCGCGGGCATTCTCGACAAGATCAAGAACGACGATCCGCTGGGCGCGCGCACCCTGCTCGACGGTGTCGATGCCACCTTGTCCGATTCCGCGCGCGCCGAATGGCGTCAGCGCGTCGCCTGGTCGTTCTACATCGAGAACCAGGATACCGAGGCCTACAGCCTCGCCCAGCTCGCCACCCAGGGCGCCGGCCAATGGATCGGCGAAGCCTGGTGGACCGCGGGCCTTTCGGCCTGGCGCCTCGGCGATTGTCAGGGCGCGGCCGATGCCTTCAAGAACACCGCTGCACGCGCCGACAATGCCGAGCTGCGCTCGGCCGCCTATTACTGGCAAAGCCGCGCGCTCGTGCGTTGCCGCAAGCCCGAAGAAGCCGCCGCGCCGCTGCGCCTGGCCGCCGCGCGCGACGAGACGCTCTACGGCATGCTCGCTGCCGAACAGCTCGGCATGAAGCTGCCCGAGCAGCATGGCGAGGCCGACTTCACCCAGAACGACTGGCAGCGCCTGCGCGACAGCGCCAACATCCGCGTCGCGGTCGGCCTGTCGGAAATCGGCCAGGATGCCCTCGCCGACGAAGTGCTCCGCCACCAGGCGCGCATCGGCTCGGCCGACCAGTATCAGCCGCTGACCCGCCTCGCGCGCGATCTCGGCCTGCCTTCGACCCAGCTTTGGATGGCCTACAACGCCCCCGCCGGTGGCAAGCCCGAACCGGCGACGCGCTTCCCCACGCCCAAGTGGACCCCCGTCGGCGGCTGGCAGGTCGATCCCGCGCTGGTCTATGCCCACGCACTGCAGGAATCGGTATTCCGCGCCTCGGTCGTCAGCCCCGCGGGCGCGCGCGGCCTGATGCAGATCATGCCCGCGGCGGCCAAAGATCACGCCGGCTCGCTCGGTTATACGGGCAATGCCAGCGATCTGAACAAGCCCGAGGTAAACCTCGCCTTCGGCCAGCGCCACCTCAACATGCTGCGCGACCAGAACTGCACCCAGGGCCTGCTGCCCAAGGTCATGGCCGCCTACAACGCCGGCGTTCTGCCGATCAGCCGCTGGAACACCGAGATCAAGGACCAGGGCGATCCGCTGCTGTGGATCGAGTCGGTGCCCTATTGGGAAACGCGCGGCTATGTGAACATCGTGATGCGCAATTACTGGATGTACGAGCGCCAGGCCGGTGGCCCTTCGGAAAGCCGCGCTGCGCTGGCGCAAGGCCTGTGGCCGACCTTCCCCGGCCTCGCCGGCTCCAACGCCGTGCGCATGGGGCCAAACGGAGCCGTCGTGCGTGCCCGTTGACACGAGCCGGACCTTCACTCCGATCAATATCGCGGTCCTGACGATTTCCGACACCCGCACGCTCGATGACGACACGTCAGGTGCGCTTCTTGCCGGCCGGGTAACCGGCGCAGGTCACAACCTCATCGAGCGCGCGATCGAAAAGGACGTTGTGGACCGCATCGTCAGCCGTCTGAACGACTGGATCGACGACCGACGCGTCGATTGCGTGATCACCACCGGCGGCACGGGCCTGACCGGGCGCGACGTCACGCCCGAGGCGCTCGAACGCGTCAGGGAGAAGGATATCCCCGGCTTCGGCGAACTGTTTCGCTGGCTGAGCTTCAAGACGATCGGCACGTCGACCGTACAGTCGCGAGCGATGGCCGTGCTTTCGCGCGGAACCTACATCTTCGCCTTGCCTGGCTCGAACGGCGCGGTGAAGGACGGCTGGGACCAAATCCTCGCCGAGCAGCTCGACAGCCGCAACCGGCCCTGCAACTTCGTCGAGCTTATGCCGCGCCTGCGCGAGGTCTAGCGCCCGGTCAGCCCGGCGCTGCGCCGTAGACCGGCGGAACCGCGGCTTCCTGGCGCTTCTCGCTATGCTTCTTGAGCAGGTAACCACCGGCCAGCGCCGCGAGGATACCCGCAGGCCCGAGCCGGCGCGCGACCGTGGCTGCGACCACGCCGATCGCTGCGCCCTTGGCGCCGTTGCCGCCGCTGAAGCGCTCTGCGACCTGTTGTCCGGCGATTCCCGCGATCAATTTACCAAGCATCGACAGTCTCCTTTGGCAAAAAGAAGACCCGACACCCGCAGAAGTTCCCTATTCTCCGACCAGCGCGCGCACCTTGGTGAGCAAGGCGCCGATCCGTTCGGCCGCTTCGGTGAAGGTCTTGACGTCGTCGCGCTGGTTGTTGCCGCGCGCCTCCTTGGCGGCTTCGACGTAGTTTTCCATATCGACCTCGAGCGCGTCGGCGATGATTTCGGCCTCGTCCTCGGTCAGGGCAAGCTTGATGGTATTGGCCATGGGGGGAACTCCTCTAATCGACGGGCGCGATAGGCAAATCGGGACGAGCGTTCAACCTCACCCGGCGAATATCCGCATCCGGGCGAGTTCGGCGACGGGGATATCGAGACCGAAGACGTCGCGCAGCGCGGTGGCGTAATCGGCCACGTCCTCGATCGCGCGGAATTCGGTCGAGCCGGCGCGATAGATCGTCAGCCGGCGGTCGCTCATCGCGGCGAAGCCGTCCGGCAGGACACGGCTGACCACGTGCAGCGTGGTGAACCGCGTATCGGGGCGCGTCGCGGTCCAATGATTGCACTGCTCGAGATCGGCGTCCTGAACCTGCGCGAGGTCGAAGCTGTATTGCGGTTGCCAGTCCTCGTGCGGCGCGGAGCGGCCGTCTGTCGCGGCGACCGGACCCGCGCGTTCGAGCAGCCATTCGCCGGCCATGCCGTCTTCGGGACCGAGCTGGCGCAAACGATGCGACGCGCCTTCGGGCGTAAGCCCCTCGGCACCGTCGACGAGCGGCAGCGGCGGTACGAAGCTTCCGCCGAAGCCCGCATCGGCGATCACCTTGCGGCCCTCGATGTCAACGAGCAGCAGCACATGGGTGCGCGGCGGCGTAGTGCCCGCCTCCACCTGCAGCCAGACGCGCGCGAGCAGCGGGCGGTTCGGCAGGCCCGTGGCCCCGAGCATGTCGGAGAACAGGCGGTTCTGCTCGAAACAATAGCCGCCGCGCCGCGCGCCCACGAGCTTGGCGAACACGCTGCCGCCGTCGATGGCGATGCCGCGGCCCAGCGGAATATCGAGATTCTCGAAGGCGATCGCCTGGCGGTGCGCGGCCAGCAGGCGTTCGAGCCCCGCCTCGTCCGCAGGCGGCGCTTCGGCAAGGCCGATGCGATGGAGATAGGCGGCAAGGCGTTGATCGATCGTGCTCATGCCCTGCTTCTAAGGGCGACAGATGACATGCGCCAGACTCGACAGGACATTTTGTTCTTATTATGTTCCATTCCATGAGTCCCAAGCCCACCGTCCACGGCCGCGGCGCCCAGTCCGGCAGCGTCTCGCGCCGCTTCGGCCTGGCCGAGCGCCATGACGATGGCGACTGGCTCGACGCGCGCGAGGAGATCGACGGCCCCGGCCCCAAACTGCGCACGATTGTGACCGAGGAGCGCCCCAAGACGATCGTCAGCTTCAACCAGTCGCCCGACATCGTCTTCGACCGCTCGATCAACGCCTATCGCGGCTGCGAGCACGGCTGCATCTACTGCTTCGCGCGGCCAACCCACGCCTATCACGATCTTTCGCCCGGTCTCGATTTCGAGACCAAGCTCTTCGCCAAGCCCGATGCAGCGCGGCTGCTGCGCGAGACGCTGGCCAAGCCGAGCTACAAGCCCGCGCCGATCGCGATGGGAACCAATACCGATCCCTACCAGCCAATCGAGGGGCGTTACGAGATCACCCGGCAGATCCTCGAAGTCTGCCTCGAAGTGCGCCATCCGGTGACGATCACGACCAAGTCGGCGCGCGTCACGCGCGATCTCGACCTGCTCAGCGAAATGGCGAAGCTGCGGCTGGTCGCGGTCGGCATATCGGTGACGAGCCTCGATCCGCGGCTTTCGGGCCTGCTCGAACCGCGCGCCTCCGCGCCGGCCAAGCGGCTGGCCGCGCTCGGGCAACTGGCCGCGGCAGGAGTGCCCGCGCATGTCTCGATCGCGCCGGTGATCCCGTCGATCACCGACGAATTCATGGAAGCGATCCTCTCGCAGGCAGCCGAGCGCGGGGTCACTTCGGCCAGTTGGATCCTGCTGCGCCTGCCGCACGAGGTAGCGCCGCTGTTCCGCGAATGGCTCGAGGTTCATTACCCCGATCGCGCGGGCAAGGTCATGCACATCGTCCAGTCGATCCGCGGCGGGCGCGACAACGATCCTGGGTTCTTCTCGCGAATGAAGCCGCAGGGCGTCTGGGCCGATCTGTTCCGCACGCGCTTCCGCCTTGCCTGCAAACGGCTGGGGATGAACCGGGTGGCGCTGGATCTCGACGTCGGCGGCTTTCGCAAGCCGTCGGCCAACGGGCAGTTGAGCTTACTTTGACCTGACGTTCAAAAGAGTTCAGATCGAACTCGGATCGACCGGCACGATCCGCGGCGAAGCACCTTGCGGCACCGGCGCGGCCGGAGCGGACGCGGGCGGCGGGGCGATAAGGCCGGCGCAGCCTTCGCCGCTGTCGACACGCTTCACCCGCGGTTCCCTGTTCTTGCCCTGCGAGGTCCATTCGGTGCGCTGCGAGCAGACCTTGCCGTCGGTGCCGGTGGTGATCAGCGTATATTCGTAAGTGCTGCCCTTGGGCTGATCGCCGGCGATGACGAATTGCGGCGGCGCGGAAAGTGGTGCACTCGGCGCGGCATATTGCGGCGCGTACTGCGACACGCCCGGCGCGGGCGGCTGGATCATGCGGCGCGCGCGCGGGATGCCGCCATAGGCGATCGGCGTGCCCTCGGCCTCGACCGCGGCGGGGCTAGCACCCTGGACCACGGGCATGGCGACACGCACGCGCGGCTCGATATCGCCGACGTACTGGATCTCGATGTCCGAACCGTCGGGCATCTCGACGATCGTCGTGTGCCACTGCGGATCGGCGGCCTGGGCCGCGGTCGCCGAAGTCAGGATCGCGGCGCCGGCAAGGAGCGCTGCCTGGAACCTGGGCATGGTCGTTCTCCCCATCATGGTTTCCTAAATGCTACGATCCGCGCGTGAACGCCAGATGAGCCGTACATCGCGCTGTCCGGCTTTGGGACGCCCTATTGCTCCAGACGATAGTCCTTGAACCGCTCGCGCAGGTCCTTCTTGCTGATCTTGCCCGTACCCGTGTGCGGGATGTCGTCGACGAATTCGACTGCATCGGGCAGCCACCACTTGGCGACGCGCCCTGCGAGCAAGGCGCGCAATTCCTCGCCGGTGACCTCCATGCCCGGCTTCTTCACCACGACCAGGATCGGCCGCTCGTCCCACTTCGAATGAGGCACGCCGATCGCTGCCGCCTCGGCCACGGCCGGATGCGCGACCGCGGCGTTCTCGAGTTCGACCGAGCTGATCCACTCGCCGCCCGACTTGATCACGTCCTTGGTGCGGTCGGTCAGCTGCAGGGTGCCGTCGGGGTGGATCGTGGCGACGTCGCCCGTGTCGAACCACTGGTCGGGAGCGGGCGCGGCGTCGGCCTCTGCCTTGAAGTAGCGCTTGATCGTCCAGGGCCCGCGCACCTGCAGCGCGCCCGAGGTAGAGCCGTCGCGCGGCAGGACCTTGCTCGGATCGTCGAGATCGACCGTGCGCAACTCGATGCCGAACAGCGCCTTGCCCTGCTTGGCCTTGATCGAGACCTGCTCGTCGAAGGGCAGGCTGTCGAAGTTCGCGGGTTCGAAGGCGATCGTCGCGATCGGCGAGGTCTCGGTCATCCCCCAGGCATGAGCGATGCGGATGCCTTCGCGCATCAGGCGCTCGATGATCGCACGCGGCATGGCCGAGCCGCCGGTCAGCGCCTTGGTCAGCGGCGGCAGCGGCTGGCCAGTCGCCTCGCAGTGCTGGATCACCGAGAGCCAGACCGTGGGCACACCGGCAAGGTAATTGACCTCTTCCTCGCGGATCAGCTTGCAGAGGTTCGCGGCCTCGTTGTTCGCGCAATAGACCAGCTTGGCGCCGACCGCCGCCGCCGCCCAAGGGAAGCCCCAGTTGTTGGCATGGAACATCGGCACGACCGGCAGCACGGCACAGCGCGCGTCGAGATCGAGGCACTGCGGCATCAGCGCGGCAAAGGTGTGGAGCATGTTCGAGCGATGCTCGAACAGCACGCCCTTGGGATTGCCTGTGGTGCCGCTGGTGTAGCAGAGCATCACCGGATCGCGTTCACTCCCCTCGATCCATTCGGCATTGCCGTCCTCGGCGCCGATCCAGTCCTCGAAATGTGGAGCGTGGTCAGAAGAGTCGAAGCAGACGTAGTGCTCGATCGTCGTCCAGCGGTCGCGCATGCGATCGACGATCGGCTGGAACGCCGCGTCGTAGATCAGCACGCGGTCCTCGGCGTGGTTGGCGATGTAGTCGAGCTGGTCGTCGAACAAGCGCGGGTTGATCGTGTGGAGCACCCCGCCCGCCCCCGTCGCGCCGTACCAGGCGACCAAGTGGCGGCCGTGGTTCATCGCCAGGGTGGCAACGCGATCGCCGGGTTTGATGCCGAGCCGCTGCAGCGCCTGGACCATCTTCAGCGCATCGCGGCGCACCGAAGCCCAGGTCGCACGGGTCTGGCTGCCATCAGCCCACTGCGTAACGATCTCGCGCTCGCCGTGCTCGCGCGCGGCGTGATCGATCAGCAGGGAGACGCGCAGCTCCCAGTCCTGCATGGCGCCCAGATTGCTCATTCGGTCCCGGTCCCCTGACAGCTCAAGCGTCGGAGACAGCTTAGCGATTCCGCGGAATCCCGCCAGCGGTGTCTTGCACCGGAAATGTTTGTTCACCGATGGCCCCAGGATTGCCGAACCCGGGAAAGCGCGTCACACCTCCGGCATGAGCCCGCTGCAGCAGACGAAGCTGTTCCTCGTCCAGCATCTCGACCTCGCGAAGGACGCGCTGCACATCTACGTGGCTTTGACCGTGTTTCTCGGAGCCTGCCTGCTGTTCCGCTGGAAGGCGGCGCAGTGGAAGCCCTGGCTGGCCGTACTGGTCGTGGCCTCGCTCGGCGAGGCCTGGGACCTGCGCGACAGCGTGACGTACCACACGCGGATCGATCTCTGGGGCAATTGGAAGGACCTGTGGAACACCATGCTGGTGCCGACGGTACTCATGCTCGCCGCGCGCCATACGCGGGTTTTCCGGCGCTAGGCTACCAGCCGCAAACTCGCCCCGCGCTCGGCCCTGAGCGAAACGTTGGCCACGCCTTCGATCTCTGCGATGCGATCGACCAGTTCGCCATCTAGCACGAAATCGCGACCCAGGCGGACCTTCTTCACCGTGTCCTCGCCGACATGCAGCGCTGCACGAACCTCACCGCGCCCCGGCGCGCCGGTAACGAGCATCATCGCCAGCTCCTGCACCGCATCGATGCTCGATACATCGAGCGAGAGCACCATCTTAGCGGCGTCGCGCACTTCGGCGAGCGGACGCGCCCCGCGCACGGTGATACGCGGCGGTTCGTCGACGCTGGGACTGTCGAGTTCGACCGTCAGCAGAACGCAAGTACCCTCGCGCCCCCATTTGACGAAGTTCTCGACCAGGGTTTCCTCGAAGCAGGCCGAGGAAAATTGGCCGGTGTTGTCCGAAAAATCGCAGCGCACGAATTCGGCGCCCTTGCGCGTGCGGCCCTTGCTCGCGCCCTCGACCATGGCCGCCATCGTCGCCTGCAAGCGTCCGCCCGCCACGCCCGAGGTCATCAGACTGGCATGGCTGCGCGAACCGTTGGCCGACGCGATCGCGCGGTATTGCTCGATGGGGTGCGCGGCGAAATAGAACCCGAAGTTCTCGCGCTCCTTGGCCATCTGGTCGGCGCGCGACCAAGCCTCGGCCTCGACCATGCGCAGCGCCTGCTCCGTGTGATCGCCGAGCAGGCTGTGCTGGTCACTGACGCGTTCGCGCGCCGAACGATCGGCCTCCATCAGCAGGGTATCGGCATTGGCCATAACCTTGGCACGGTTCGACTCAAGGCTGTCGAAGGCACCCGCGGCAGCCAGCCCTTCGAGCTGACGGCGGTTCATGGACCCCGCGGGCGCGCGGCGGAACAGGTCGTCGAGACTGACGAACTTGCCGTTCGTCTCACGCTCTTCGACGATCTGCTCCATGGCCTTTTCGCCGACGTTGCGGATGCCGGCCAGGGCATAGCGCACGGCATAGCTTTCCTCGGTCTGCTCGACGGTGAACTCGGCCTCGGAGCGGTTCATGTCCGGCCCCTCGATCGACAGACCGGCGCGGCGCATGTCGTCGACGAAGATCGCCAGCTTTTCCGACTGGTGCATGTCGAAGCACATCGAGGCCGCGTAGAATTCGTGCGGGTAGTGCGTCTTGAGCCAGGCGGTGTGATAGGCGAGCAGCGCATAGGCGGCGGCGTGCGACTTGTTGAAGCCGTAGCCGGCGAACTTGTCGATCAAGTCGAACAGTTCGTTGGCCTTCTTGGCGTCGATGTCCGAATTGGCCTTGCAGCCCTCGACGAAGCGCTGACGCTGCGCGTCCATCTCGGCCTGGACCTTCTTGCCCATGGCGCGGCGCAAGAGGTCGGCGTCGCCGAGCGAATAGCCCGCCAGGATCTGCGCGGCCTGCATCACCTGTTCCTGGTAGACGAAGATGCCGTAGGTTTCGGACAGGATGCCCGCGAGTTTCTCGTGCGGGTACTCGATCGATTCGAGCCCGTTCTTGCGCCGGCCGAACAGCGGAATGTTGTCCATCGGGCCCGGGCGATAGAGCGAGACGAGCGCGATGATGTCGCCGAAGTTGGTTGGCTTCACCGCCGCCAGCGTGCGCCGCATGCCTTCGGATTCGAGCTGGAACACGCCGACCGTGTCGCCGCGCTGGAGCAGCTCGTAGACCATGGCATCGTCCCACGGCAGCGTCGCCAGGTCGATCGTGATCGAACGCCGCTGCAACAGATCGGTGGCCTTGCGCAGCACCGACAGCGTCTTGAGGCCGAGGAAGTCGAACTTCACCAGCCCCGAGTCCTCGACATATTTCATGTCGAACTGGGTGACCGGCATGTCCGAGCGCGGATCGCGATAGAGCGGAACGAGCTGGGCCAGCGGACGATCGCCGATGACCACGCCGGCGGCGTGAGTCGACGAATTGCGCGGCAGGCCCTCGAGCTGGATCGCCAGATCGATCAGCCGGCGGACTTCATCGTCGTTGTCGTATTCGCGCTTGAACTCGGCGACGCCGTTGAGAGCGCGTGGCAGCGGCCAGGGGTCGGTCGGATGGTTGGGCACCATCTTGCAGAGGCGGTCGACCTGGCCATAGCTCATCTGCAGGATGCGGCCGCAGTCGCGCAGCACGGCGCGGGCCTTCATCTTGCCGAAGGTGATGATCTGGGCGACGTGGTCGTGGCCGTACTTCGACTGGACGTAGCGGATCACCTCGCCGCGGCGGGTTTCGCAGAAGTCGATGTCGAAATCGGGCATCGAGACGCGTTCGGGATTGAGGAAGCGCTCGAACAGCAGGCCCAGCCGCAGCGGGTCGAGGTCGGTGATGGTCAGCGCCCAGGCGACCACCGAGCCCGCGCCCGAACCACGCCCCGGCCCCACCGGAATGCCGTTGTCCTTGGCCCACTTGATGAAGTCGGCAACGATCAGGAAGTAGCCGCCGAAACCCATGCGGTTGATGATCGAGATCTCGAACTCGACGCGGGCCTTGTAGCTCTGGACCTCTTCCCACAGCCCTTCGGCCTCGAGCTTCTCGTAGCGGCATTCGGCCAGTTCGGGCGCGGCGGTCAGCGCTTCGTGGAGTTCGTCCCAAACGTGCTCGGGGTAATAGAGCTTGAGCCGCTCGACCAGGCCCGTCCGTGAATCCGCAGCCATGACTCGCGCCTCGCCTTCCTTGTCGCCGGCGAGGCTCGGCAGGATCGGCTTGCGCTTGGGCGGCGAGAAAGCGCAGCGCTGCGCGACGACGAGCGTATTGGCCATGCTTTCGGGAAGATCGGCGAAGGATTCGGCCATCGTGTCCGCGGGCTTGACCCAGGCTTCAGGGCTCGACCGCGGCCGCTCGGGCGCATCGATGTGAGTGGAATTGGCGATGCACAGCGCCGCATCGTGCGCCGGGTGGAAGCCGGGCTCGGCATATTGCGCGGGATTTGTGGCGACGAGCGGCAGGTTCCGCGCATAGGCGAGGTCGATCAGTCCGTCTTCCGAGGCGTCCTCCGACGCATCGCCGCGGCGGGCGATCTCGATATAGAGGCGGTCGCCGAACAGCGCCTGGAGCCGATCGCAATAGGCTTCGGCACCGTCGGGCTTGTTGTCGGCATGGAGCCGCGCCAGCGCGCCTTCGCCCGCGCCGGTCAGCGCGATCAGACCGTCGCTGTGACCTTGGAGATCCGACAGAAGGACATGCGGATCGAACTCGGCCGGGCGATCGAGATGCGCCCGGCTTACCAGGTGGCAGAGGTTGTCCCAGCCGGTCTCGTTCTGGGCATAGAGCGCCAGCCAGTCGATCGTACCGCCACCCGGCAGGTCCACCGGACGCGCGACGGCCAGAAAGGTGCCGATGACCGGCTGGACGCCCACGTCGTTGCAGGCTCCGGCAAAGGCGGTCGAAGCATAGAGGCCGTTACGATCGGCAATGCCGATCGCCGGAAAGCCACGCTCCTTGGCCAGCTTGGCGATCGCCTTCGGCTCGATCGCGCCGTCGAGCATCGTGTAACTGGAAAAGACCCGCAGGGGCACGAAGGGAGCGTAGGCCATGGCCCTCAGATTAGGGACGAGCCACCCCAAGTATCAAGCAGGCACCTGCAGGTCCTTGGGGAAATGTCGCCTGCAAGCTTGCAAAATTGCACAGATATGCTCCTATCGAGGCCGCGAGAGGTTGAGGGGAAGGCGCTTTATGGTCGATCTGTCTGGTGCAGACTTGTCCGGGGTCGATCGGCCACCGTCGCTGGTGGATCGTGCCAAGGCGATCATCCTGACGCCCAAGGACGAATGGCTGAAGATCGGCCGCGAGCCGACCTCGCAGGGCGATATCCTCAAAAGCTACGTCCTGCCGCTCGCGGCGATCGGTCCGGTAGCCTCGCTGATCGGCGGTCAGGTCTTCGGCTATGGCGCCTTCGGCGTCTCCTTCCGGCCTTCGCTCGTCGGCGCCATCGTCAGCGCGCTGATCCAGTATGGCGTGGTCATCGCCGGCGTTTTTCTCCTGGCCTTCATCGCCGATTTCCTCGCGCCGAAGTTCAACGGCCAGAGCAATCGCCTGAACGCCTTCAAGCTCGTCGCCTATGCATCGACGGCCGCCTGGCTTTCTCAGGTGTTCGGCCTGATCCCGGCGATCGGTTTCTTCTCGATCCTCGGGCTCTACACGATCTACCTGTTCTATGTCGGCGTCGGCCCAATGATGAAGGTGCCCGAGGACAAGGCCGCGGGCTATACTGCGGTCACTTTCCTGTGTGCGCTCGTCGGCGGGTTCATCCTGTCGCTGATCATCGCGCCGATCACCCTGCTGTTCGCGGGGCTGAGCGGCGGCGCGATCACCCAATCGGACGGTGACATTTCCGGCAAGGTGACGATCCCCGGCGGCGGCTCGGTCGATCTCGACAAGATCCAGCAGGCCACGAAGCAGATGGAAGACGCCGCCAATGGCAAGTCCCCGCCGATCGCGCCCGACCGGATGAAGGCGCTGCTGCCCGAAACCATCGGCGCCTATCAGCGCTCGGCCACCGAAAGCGTCTCGGCCGGCGCGATGGGCTCCACCGCCCAGGGCACCTACACGGCCGGCGACAAGAGCTTCGTCCTCAAGATCGCAGACATGTCGGCACTCGGCGCGCTTTCGGGCCTAGGCGCCGCCATGGGCGTCGAGCAGAGCAAGGAAGACGCCGACGGCTACGAGAAGACCTATTCGGTCAATGGCCAGCTCCAGAACGAGAGCTGGAACAAGACCACCAATTCGGGCAAGTTCGGGACGACGATCAACAACCGCTTCATGATCGAGGCCGAGGGCTCGGCCGGCTCGATCGACGAGCTCAAGCAGGCAGTATCGTCGATCGACCACGACGATCTGGCGGATCTGGTCGGCTAGAACGCACTCATCGTTCGAACGCGAAGTCGGGGTTAGAGCAAAGCCTCGATATCACCCGCCAGCTTTTCGGGCTTGTCGGTAGGCGCGTAGCGGCGAACGACCTGCCCGTCGCGGCCAATGAGGAACTTGGTGAAGTTCCACTTGATCCCGCGCGTGCCAAGCACGCCCGGCGCCTCCGCCTTCAACCAGTCGTAAAGTGGTGCTGCATCCGTCCCATTGACGTCGACCTTGGCCATGAGCGGAAAGCTCACGCCGAAGTTCAGATCGCAGAAGCTGGCGATTTCGTCGGCATCGCCGGGCTCCTGGTGGCCGAACTGATTGCACGGAAACCCTATCACCTCGAAGCCTTGGTCGCGGTACTGGCGCCAGAGCGCCTCGAGCCCAGCATATTGCGGCGTGAAACCGCACTTGCTCGCCGTGTTGACGATCAACAGCACCTTCCCCGCCTTGTCGGCCAAGCTCACACGCTCGCCGTTCGGCAATGTTGCGTCGAAATCGGCGATCGTACGGGGCGGTGTCATTGATGTCCTTTATGCGCGCGGGAAATCGGCACGCCGTGACAGCGAGCGAATCTCGCCGATGCTCAGGCGATGATCACCAGCCTTTTCGATGACGTAATGGTCCTGTTCGTCGTTGGGCAGATTGACGACGAAACGGATCAGGTCGGCCAGGCTGCCGTGACGCACGGCCTTCAGATCCGAAAGCAGACCGCCGCCGTCGTTGCTCCGGTGAAGCGAAGCGTGATCCCCCCAGTCCGGGCCGGTAGCACCGTTCGGTTCAGCCTTGAAAGTGCTGGGATTGCTCATTTTCGCTCCTTTCTCCGTGTCCGCCATATTGCAGGGCGTGATCCTTAGTGAACACTTTTCCCGCACGGAGGTTTCAGCGCGAAGTCGCTATTCGAGCTTGCCCTCGTGCAACCGCACCACGCGATCCATGGCCTGAGCCAGCCGCTCGTTGTGCGTCGCGACGATCGCCGCGCTGCCCTCGCC
Source organism: Novosphingobium anseongense (assembly GCF_037482895.1). NCBI lineage: Bacteria > Pseudomonadati > Pseudomonadota > Alphaproteobacteria > Sphingomonadales > Sphingomonadaceae > Novosphingobium > Novosphingobium anseongense. Next base: position 1,221,371 of record NZ_JBBHJZ010000001.1, read on the forward strand.
GCGCACGAGCTTGAGGAACTCACCGAACACGCGGTCGGCAGTCGCTTCGTCGAGATTGCCTGTGGGCTCGTCGGCGAGGACCAGACCGGGCTTGTTGGCAAGCGCGCGCGCCACGGCGACGCGCTGCTGCTCGCCGCCCGAGAGCTGGCTGGGACGATGATCGAGCCGTCCTCCGAGACCGAGCGCCACGAGCAGTTCGGTCGCCCGCGCCGTCGCCTCCTCTTGCGAGCGCCCCGCGACGAGTTGCGGCAGGAGCACGTTCTCGATTGCGTTGAAATCGGGCAGCAGGTGATGAAACTGGTAGACGAAGCCCAGGTGATCGCGGCGCAAGGTCGTGCGCGCGTCGCCATCGAGCGCGGTGGCATTCACACCCGCGATCTCGATCTTGCCCTCGAAACCGCCCTCGAGCAGGCCGATCGCCTGGAGCATCGTCGATTTGCCCGAGCCCGACGGGCCGAGCAGCGCGACGATCTCGCCAGGCCGAACTTCGAGGTCGATGCCGCGCAGGACATCGATGGTAACGCCACCCTGCTCGAAGCTGCGCTTGAGCTCGGTAATGCGGACCACGGGGCTCGCAGAAGAACTATTCATAGCGCAGCACCTGCACAGGATCGGTGCTCGCCGCGCGGAAGGCCGGATAGAGCGTGGCCAGGAAGCTGAATACCAGCGCCATGACGCTGATCACGCCGATCTCCACGGGATCGGAGCGGCTCGGCAGTTCGGTGAGGAAGCGGATCGACGGATCCCACAGGTTCTGGCCCGTGACGAGTTGGACCAGGTTTACGATCGGCTGGCGGAAATAGAGGAAGACGAAGCCCAGCAGCAGTCCGGTCAGGGTGCCCAGCGCACCGATGACGAAGCCCGTGGTCACGAAAATCTTGAGCAGCGAGCGCCGCGTCGCGCCCATCGTGCGCAGGATCGCGATGTCGCGCGTCTTCGCTCGCACCAGCATGATCAGCGAGGACAGGATGTTGAACACGGCAACGAGGACGATGATCGACAGCACGACGAACATCGCCACACGCTCGACCGCGAGTGCCTCGAACAGCGAGGCGTTGATCGTTTTCCAGTCGGTCACCACGGCCTGGCCCTGGAGCCGCTCGGCCAAGGGTTTCAGAATCTCGCCGACCTTGTCGGGATCGTTGGTGGTGATCTCGATCATGCCCACCGAATCTCCGGTCAGCAGCAAGGTCTGAGCATCGGGGATCGGCATGACGACGAAGGCCTGGTCATAGTCGTAGACGCCGATCTCGAAGATCGCCGAGATCTGATAGGCCACCTGCCGCGGCACCGTGCCGAAGGGTGTCGAGCGGCCCGCCGGATTGATGATCGTGATCGTGTCGCCGATCTGCGCCCCCAGATTCTCGGCAAGCCTTGCACCGATCGCGACATTGCCCGAGCCGGGCTGCAGATCGATCAGGCGGCCGGACTTCACGTTGGGCTGGATACGGCCGATGTCCTGCGGGGTGTTGCCCCGGACGAGGATCGCCTCGACCCGGCCGTTGAACGTCGCAAGCAGCGGCTGCTCGATCAGCGGTGAGGCACGAACGACGCCCGGCGTCTTGCGCACGTCGGCAAGCACGCTCTGCCAGTTCTCCAACCGCCCGCCATAGGCATTGACGATGGCATGGCCGTTGAGCCCGACGATCTTGTCGAACAGCTCCGCGCGAAAGCCGTTCATCACGCTCATTACGATGACCAGAGCGGCAACGCCGAGCGCTACCGCGACAAGGCTGATGCCGGCGACGAGCGCGATGAAGGCCTCGCCGCGTCCGGGAAGCATGTAGCGCTTGGCGATCGTCCATTCGAAAGGGCTGAGGATCAAGCGGAGGGAGCCTGTCAGATAACCGGTATGGGTTGGCCGGCGGTTTAGGGTGAGCCGTAGGGACTTGGCAAGCACCGTGACGGCGCCTTGCTTAACCTGCGCGAAACCAATTCGCTTGGGGCCTGCTGAACCATGCTCCTTGGTCCCTCGTTAGAAACCCGCGGCTAGGTAGGATGCAACGATCATGAAGGGATCTGACGCGTGTTTGTTACCAGAAGCAGCAATGGACCGCTCGTCGCCGAGCGCCGCACTCCGGTCGCACCCAAACCGCCCGAGCCGGCCAAGCCGCTTTCGCAGCAGCCCGAAGTGCGCTTCGTCGCCCCCGAGCGCACCGCGCCGCCGCGCGTGGTGGTAGAAGCCGGAGCGCTCAGCGCCGTCCAGCACAGCGCCAACAAGGTCTACGGGATGGTCTCGAAGTTCACCTGACCGGCCACTTCGCCGAACGGCAAAACGCCCCTGCGCGAGGCGCCGGAACGGCACATGAATATCTCAAACCGGGGAGTTCGGCGGACAGCCTGCCGCGCCGCCCTTGCTTTCGCGACCGACAAGGCCCAAATGCGCGGCCTGTAGGGCGCGCAGGCCGGACGATTCTATGAACTTTACCAATCCCTTCCTTGATCGCGATGGTGACAAACTTCGCGAGGAATGCGGCGTTTTTGGCGTTATCGGCGCCAAAGACGCAGCCGCTATGACCGCATTGGGGCTCCACGCCCTCCAGCATCGCGGTCAAGAGGCCGTCGGCATGACCAGCTTCGACGGCAGCGAGTTCTACTCGCACCGTGGCATCGGCCACGTCGCTCAGGTGTTCAACAGCGCCGAGCGGCTCGCGGAACTGCCAGGCGCGATGGCCTCTGGCCACGTCCGCTACTCGACGACGGGCGGCTCTGGCCTGCGCAACATCCAACCGCTGTTCGCCGATCTCGCCTCGGGCGGGTTCTCGATCGCGCACAACGGCAACATCTCGAACGCGATGCACCTCAAGCGCGATCTCGTGCAGAAGGGCGCGATCTTCCAGTCGACCTCGGACACCGAGGTCATCATCCACCTCGTCGCCACGAGCCGCTATCCGACCTTGCTCGATCGCTTCGTCGATGCGCTGCGCATGGTCGAAGGCGCCTATTCGCTGATCTGCATGACCAGCGAAGGCATGATCGCCTGCCGCGATCCGCTGGGCATCCGCCCGCTGGTCATGGGCCGCATCGGCGATGCCATCGTCTTCGCCAGCGAGAGCGTCGCGCTCGACGTCGTCGGGGCCGAACTGATCCGCCAGATCGAGCCGGGCGAACTCGTCCAGGTCGATCACAAGGGCATCATCTCGAGCCATCGTCCCTTCGGCAATTTCAACGCACGCCCCTGCATCTTCGAGCACGTCTACTTCAGCCGTCCGGACTCGGTGCTCGACGGGCAGTCGGTCTACGGCGTGCGCAAGCAGATCGGCGTCGAACTCGCCAAGGAATCGCTGGCCGACGCGGACCTCGTGATCCCCGTGCCCGACAGCGGCGTGCCTGCGGCGATCGGTTATGCCCAGCAGTCTGGCATTCCCTTCGAACTCGGCATCATCCGCTCGCACTACGTGGGCCGGACTTTCATCCAGCCGTCGGACGGCGCGCGCCATGCCGACGTCAAGCGCAAGCACAACGCCAACCGCGCGCTGGTCGAGGGCAAGCGCATCGTGTTGATCGACGATTCGATCGTGCGCGGCACCACCTCGATGAAGATCGTGCAGATGATGCGCGATGCCGGCGCCGCCGAAGTGCACATGCGCGTCGCCAGCCCGCCGACCGAGCATTCGTGCTTCTACGGCGTCGACACGCCCGAACGCTCGAAGCTGCTCGCCGCGCGGATGGACATCCAGGCCATGGCCGAATTCATCCACGCCGACAGCCTGGCCTTCGTCTCGATCGACGGCCTTTACCGTGCCGTCGGCGAAGCCGGCCGCAACAAGGGCTGCGCGCAGTATTGCGACGCCTGCTTCACCGGCGACTATCCGACCCGCCTCACCGACCTGGCCGAGCGCGATACGCCCGATCTGCTGACCCTGCCGATCAATCGCGTCGCGTAAGGGAGCTGCGACATGAGTGAAGGGCCCTTTTCCGGCCAGGTGGCGCTCGTCACCGGCGCCAGCCGCGGCATCGGCGCCGCGACCGCCGAAGCCCTGGCCAAGGCCGGTGCCCACGTCGTCCTGACCGGTCGCGACACCAAGCGGCTCGAGGAAATCGAAGAGCGAATCTTCCAGGCCGGCGGCAATGCGACGATCGCGCCGGTCGACCTGTCCGAACCCGACGGCATCGCCCGGCTCGCCACGGCGATCTCGCAGCGCTGGCAGGCACTCGACATGTTGGTGATCAACGCGGCGCTGCTGCCCGAGCTGACCTCGGTCCCCGACATCAGCCAGCGCGCGCTCAACCAGGCGCTAACGGTCAACGTTCTCGCCACGCAGTCGCTGATCGCCAATTTCGATCCGATGCTGCGACGGAGCGCCGATCCGCGCGTGATCGGCGTGACCAGTTCGGTCGGCGCCCAGCCGCGCGCGTTCTGGGGCGCCTATGGCGCAACCAAGGCTGCCTTCGACGTGCTGCTCGACTGCTACGCGCAGGAGACGCGGAACGTGTCGAAGCTGCGCGTCGCGATCGTCAACCCGGGCGCCACGCGAACGGCCATGCGTGCACGGGCCTATCCGGGCGAGGATCCGGCATCGGTGAAGGCTCCCGAGGTCGTTGCAGAAAGGCTCGTTTCCCTTTTGGCAGAACCCTTTGCCAGTGGGCATAGAGAGTCCGTTAACTAGCGAAATAAACCCCCCCGTAGCCAGACCGGCCGCATAAACGGTCGACCGACGGCGATCGACGCGCCGCGGCTAGGATTACGGAGCCCCGCGATGTCCAGTTTCGCCCCGCAGGATAGCTATGCTACCGCCGCCCAGGAGGATCGCTCCTCGCCGCGGACGCGTATTTCGATCCCCGCCTCGCTGCGCCCCTCGGGCTCGCGCGGGTTCCAGACCGTGGTGCAGGATCTGTCGCTGTCGGGCTTTTCGGCCATGGCGATCAACCGCCTGCATCCGGGCACGCTGTGCTGGCTGACGATCCAGGGCATGGAATCGATGGAAGCCCAGGTGATCTGGTGGAACAACAGCCTGGTCGGCTGCGCCTTCAACCAGCTGCTCAACCCGATCATCCACGACAATCTGCTCGAGCGCTGGCGCGGCAGCGGGATCTTCCGCTCGGTCTCGTAAGCGCTAGGCTTTCACGAGCGTGACTTGCGCGACGTCGATCGCGCCGCCGCGAAAGCCGCCTTCGCAATACATCAGGTAATACCGCCAGAGCCCCACGAAGCGCGCATCGAAACCCGCCGGCAGACGCCCTTCCTCAACCGCCAGATCGAACCTTTCGCGCCAGATCCGCAAGGTTTCGGCATAGTCGAGCGCAAAGCCTTCGCGATCGCGCCAGCTCAGCCCGCGCTCCTCGGCCAGCCGGCGAAATTCGCTCTCCCGGATCAGCATGCCGCCGGGGAAGACGTAGGTCTGGATGAAGTCGGCGCTGCGCGCATAGGCCTCGAACAATTCGTCGCGGAAGGCGATGAACTGGATTGCCGCGCGTCCGCCCGGATTGAGACAGCGCGCGACCGCATCGAGGAAATCGGGCCAGTATTCACGGCCCACCGCCTCTACCATCTCGACGCTCGCCACGGCGTCGAACTGCCCGGTGAGGTCGCGATAGTCCTGCTTGCGGAAATCGATGGGCAAGTCGCCCGCCAGGTTCCGCGCCCACGCCAGTTGCTCGTCCGACAGGCTTATCGCCGTCACCGAGACGCCGCGATCGGCAAAGTGGCGCGCCAACGCACCCCAGCCGCAGCCGATCTCGAGCACCGTCTCCGCCGTATCGATCCGCGCGGCGATGCTGGCGAGCTTGCGCTGCTGGCCGGCATCGAGCCCGTCGAGCTCGGCCTCGAACCGCGCGCTTGAATAGGACATCGTCGGATCGAGCCAGGCCGCGTAGAAATCGTTGCCGAGATCATAGTGCGCATGGATGTTGCGGAGCGCACCCGACCGCGTGTTGCGCTTGAACCCGTGCAGCAACCTTGCGACGATCCGCCAAGGCCCATGCGCGCGGGCGGCACTGCCGAGAGTCACGAGATTGTCGGTGAACAGCGCGAAGAGCTGGACGGGATCGGGACTGTCCCATTCGCCCGCCTCCCAGGCCTGATACCAGCCGACCGAGCCGCCGGTCGCCAGGCGCAGCAGGGCGCGATAGCTGTTCAGCGTGACAAGGGCCTGGAAACCGGGAGCCCGACCGCCCAGCTGTCGAGTCGAACCATCGGGCAAGGTCGCTTCGATCGCGCCGCGCTGAAGGCCCTGGTCGATGCGGTCGAGGATCCGGTGAACCCCGCCGGACCACAGACGCGCGAACCACTGGGAGCCGATGCCGATAGACCGGCCGCCCCCCACCAGTTCTGCACCCCTGACCGCTGCTTCTGCGTTCATGCGGCGAGTATGTCGCGCCTCCAGGGCTTCGGCAATCGGCGCGATGAGCCGCGCGCGAACTTTTCCTCCGCCGTCATTCGGGCTTCGAGATCGTGGTCTTCATGGCCCGATAGGCGCCGAGCGCCCGCTCGCGGGCTTCGCGGTGACCGATGATCTTCGCGGGATAGCCGCCGCGCTGCTCGTCGGGCGGATCGTGGATGTCGGCATCGGACAGATCGGCGAGTTCGGGCACCCATTCGCGGATGTAGCCGGCTGCATCGAACTTCGGCGACTGGGTCAGCGGCGCCATGATGCGGGTGAACAGGTTGGCGTCGACGCCGCTGCCCGCGACCCATTGCCAGTTGACGGCGTTGTTGGCGTAGTCGGCGTCGACCAGGGTGTCCCAGAACCAGCGCTCGCCCTCGCGCCAGTCTATGAGCAGATGTTTTATCAGGAAACTTGCCGCGATCATGCGCACGCGGTTGTGCATCCAGCCGGTCGTCCAGAGCTGGCGCATGCCGGCGTCGACGAGCGGATAGCCGGTGCGGCCCTGCTGCCAGGCCGCGAGGTCCTCCTTGCTGCGCCGCCATTTCAGGTGGCGAAAGTCGTGGCGATAGGACGCCTTGGCATAGTCCGGAAACTGCCAGATCACGGTCTGCGCATAGTCGCGCCAGAGCAGTTCGCCGCGGAAGGTGGAGACGCCCTCTCCGCGCTTGCCGGCCAGCGCGTGCCACACCTGCGTGGGCGAGATTTCGCCCCAATGCAGATGCGGCGATAGGCGCGACGTGCCCGCGATCGACGGCAGATTGCGGTCTCGCTCATAGTCCGGGGCGATGTGCAGGAACTCGTCGAGCGTATCGTGTGCGGCTGCCTCGCCGCAGACCCAGTCCTTGCGCAGGCCCGCGGCCCAGTCGGGCCTGGTCGGCAAGAGGTTCCAGTCGGCGAGTTCGTCTGACTTCGGCCAGGTCGCGGGGCTCGTCAGCGCCGGCTCGTCGAGCGGATCGCGTTCGGGCAAGCGCTGAATCGCGACCTTCGCGAAGGGCGTGTAGATCTTGTAGGGCGACCCCGATCCCGTCGTGACCGCGCCGGGCGGCAGCAGGTAGTTGCCGTCGTGGATATGGAGGTCGAGCTTCCGGGCGAGCGCTTCCTCGGCCTCGCGCCACCAGGGTTCGTGGTGGGCGATGGCGTGGACCGCCTTCGCGCCGGTCTCCTTGGCCAGCTTGACCAGCTCTGCGACGCTGTCTCCCCGGCGCAGGATCAGCTTCGAGCGATGCCGCCCCAACGAGCGCGCCAAGGCCTCGAGGCTGTGATGCAGCCACCAGCGCGAAGCGCCGCCCAGCTTGCGATCGCCCGGGATCTCATCGTCGAGCACGAAAACTGGGATCACCGGGCCTTCGCTGGCGGCGACGCTCAGCGCGGGCTGATCGGCGAGCCGCAGGTCGCGGCGTAGCCAGACAACGACGGGCGCGGTCATGGCTTGAGCTCGACCCGGAAATTTCCCGCGGCGATGCCGGAGAAGCGCTGATCGCCTAGCACGATCGTATCGCCCTGGACCTCGGCGAGCGGCATGCGCGACCAGAACAGGAAAGCCTGCGCCTCGGGGTTATGGACCACGCGCAAGGCAATGCGGGGATCCTCCATGCCGATCGGGCGGATCGGCGAGACGGCCTTCAGCGCCTGAAAAGGCACGCTATCATAGCTGCCATAGGTGCTGTCGGTGCGGACCAGAACCTCACGCCGCCAGAACGTCACCGGTGTAGGATTGGCCACGACCATGCGAGCGCCTGGCACCAGATCGCGCGCCTGCGCGGCCGCTTGGGTGCTGATTCCGAGATTGAGCGCAAGATAGGCGACGATTCCGGCGAATGCGGCCCGCGCCGGTCGCCGCCAGTCGCCGCGCGCCGCCTTGTCGCGCTTCCGCGAAAACCACACCCCGACGATCAGCATCGCCAGCAGCCAGGGATCGACGATGAACAGCGCATCGCCATAGAACCAGCGGTGCGAAAAAGGTTCCAGCAGGCGCACGCCGTAGGAGTTCATCCAGTCGAACAGCGGATGACTGAGACAGCCGATATAGGCGAGCGCCAGCAGCCAGCCCGGCCGCAGCGGCAGGCGATCGGCGGGCCGCGTTCCGCGGCGCGTCTGGCGGCGGTCGTACCAGACCATGACCGCGGTCAGCGCCAGCGGCAGGAGCAGCATGGCGATCGGCCCGTGGGTGATCCCCCGCCGCATCGCCAGGCTGACCGTGCCGAGCACGGTACAGCCGGCATCGATGTCGGGGATGTTGGCAGCGATGATCAGGGTCGGCATCGCCAGCCCGGTCTTGCGCTTGAGCCCCATCTGGCCGAGCAGCGCGCCGACGAGACTGTGCGTGACATTGTCCATGCGCACCTTGGTGCAAGTCCGCGCGAACAAAGGCAATCCCCGCTTGCAGCATCGCCTCGCCTCGGGCGTTATCCGCAGCGATGACCGATCACGCGCCCCTCCCCCACTCCACCCACGGCTGGCGCATCGACCCGCGCCACGCGCTGATCGCCGGGCTGCTGTGCTGGGCGGGTTTCGCCGCGATGGCCGTGCTGATGCAGAGCGGGAGGATGGGCACTTTCGACGCGGCCGGGCTCAAGCTGTGGCGCGATCATGCCAATCTCGGACTGCCGCGCGGTCCGGGCTGGCTGATCGAGGCGGTGCGCGACTATACCGCGCTTGGCGGATTGCTGCTGCGCCACCTTTTCGCGCTCGCGGCCGTGGGGGCGCTGCTGTTCCTGCGGCTGCGCCGCGAGGCCGTGCTGTTCGCAGCCACGGTGATGAGCGGCTGGCTGGTCGGCAGCGCGCTCAAGGCGCTGTTCGGCCGCGCGCGGCCCGACATCGTCCCGCACCTGATGGCGGTCGACGGCGCGAGCTTTCCGAGCGGACATTCGTTCAACGCCGCCGTGGTCTATGTTGCGATGGCGCTGGCCTTTGCTGCGCTGAGCCCGCTTCGGCGCTTGCGCTGGACCTTGATCGGCTGCGCGCTAGCCCTCACCTTCCTGGTCGGACTGAGCCGGGTCTGGCTGGGCGTGCACTATCCCAGCGACGTCGTGGCCGGCTGGCTCGGCGGTACGGGCTGGGCCTTTCTCGCTTCGGCCGTTTTGTATCGGCCGGCAGCGATGGTGGCCGAGGCCGGAACTTAGAGCTCCGGCCCACCCTCCGTCACCGTCCAAGTCTGGCCCTTGGCGAGCAGCTTGGCGAGGTCGGCGGACTTGCCCGAATTGACCGTGCGATCCTGGCCCAGCAGTTCCTGCTCGAAGGTCGGCCGCGGGTCGTCGTAGAGTACGCCCAGAGCCATCGGGAACGGCCCGAAGGGCATCTCGACCAGCATATGCGCGATCGCACGGTTGGTCACGTCATGGACGATCACGCCCGCCGCCTGCCAGTCGCCATCGACGACGTCGACGACTTCGAGATGCAGGTGATCGACGTTGAGCGCGATGCCCTTGATCGGTCCGGTCTTGGGATTGCCGAACAGCATCGGCTCGCCGTTCTTGAGCCAGAGCTGGCTGGCCTCGGCGCCCTTGGGGGCAGCGAAGTCCTCGAACACATCCTTGTTGTAGACGATGCAGTTCTGGAAGATCTCGACGAAGGCCGCGCCCTGGTGCGCGTGGGCCGCCTTGAGCACGCCCGAAAGTTCCTTCGACACGTCGAAGCCGCGCGCCACGAAGCGCGCGCCGGCGCCGAGCGCGAAGGCCGCGGGCTGCGCCGGGCGATCGACCGAACCGACCGGCGAGGACGGCGACGGCGTGCCGAGGCGGCTCGTCGGCGAATACTGCCCCTTGGTCAGACCATAGATCTCGTTGTTGAACAGCAGGATCTGGCAGTTCAGGTTGCGACGCAGGATGTGCATCGTGTGGTTGCCACCGATCGACAGGCCATCGCCGTCACCGGTGACCAACCAGACGTCGAGTTCGGGATTGGCGAGCTTGATACCCGTCGCGAAAGCCGGCGCACGACCGTGGATCGTGTGGAAGCCGTAGCTCTCGACATAGTAGGGGAAACGGCTCGAGCAGCCGATACCCGAGACGAACACGGTGTTCGCCGGATCGGCACCGATCTCGGGAAGCGTGCGCTGCACGGCCTTGAGGATCGCGTAATCGCCGCAACCCGGGCACCAGCGGACTTCCTGATCCGACTCCCAGTCCTTGAGAGTGGTCTGGATGGGGGTCATGTCGTTCATGGATTCACTGCCTTGGTGCTGGGGAGCTGGGTGTCGTCGGCATCGACTTCACCGCTCTCGTCATAACCGTTGAAATAGGTCGCGATGGCGTCCTGGATTTCGGCGATGGTGAAAGGCTGCCCGCTGGTCTTGGTCAGAGGCTTGGCATCGACCAGGTACTGGTCGCGCAGCACGGTCTTGAACTGGCCCGTGTTCATCTCGGGCACCAGCACGTGATCGTAGCTGTGCAGCAGTTCACCCAGGTTCTGCGGCAGCGGCCAGATGTGACGGACGTGGACGTGGCTGACGTCGAGGCCCTTGGCGCGCATGCGGCGCACCGCCTGGTGGATCGGCCCGAAGGTCGAACCCCAGCCGACGACGACCATCTTGCCGCCAGCCTGGCCGAGCGCGACGTCCTGATCGGGGATCGACTTGGCGATGCCGTCGATCTTGGCCTTGCGCGCGTCGGTCTGCGTCTGGTGCGCGAGCGGCGAGTAATCGATGTTGCCGGTGTCGACCGCCTTCTCGATGCCGCCGATGCGGTGCATCAGGCCCGGCGTGCCCGGCTTGATCCAGGGACGCACGCCCTTCTCGTCGCGCTTGAACGGCAGGACCACACCGTCTCCGTTCTTCTCTTCGAGGAATTCCACGGGGAACTCTTCGAAAGAAGCGGGATCGGGCACCTTCCACGGCTCGGCCGCATTGGCGATATAGCCATCGGTCAGCAGGATCACCGGGGTCATATACTGCACGGCGATGCGGCAGGCCTCGATCGCGACCTCGAAACAGTCGGCCGGCGAGCGCGCCGAGATCACGGGGATCGGGGCATCGCCGTTGCGGCCGTAGACCGCCTGGTAGAGGTCCGACTGCTCGGTCTTGGTCGGCAGGCCGGTGGAAGGACCGCCGCGCTGCGAATTGACGATGACGAGCGGCAGCTCGGTCATGATCGCCAGGCCCATCGCTTCGCCCTTGAGCGCGATGCCCGGGCCCGACGACGAGGTGACGCCGAGCTGGCCGGCATAGGAAGCGCCGATGGCGGCGCAGATCGCGGCGATCTCGTCTTCCGCCTGGAAGGTCGTGACGCCGAATTCCTTCATCTTCACGAGGTTGTGAAGGATCGCCGAGGCCGGGGTGATCGGATAGCCGCCGAAGAACATCGGCAGCTTGGCCAGCTGAGCGCCCGCGACGAGACCATAGGACACTGCCTCGGCGCCGTTGACCGTGCGGTAGAGGCCCGCCGGGCTTTGCGCCGGCTCGATGCTCAGCTTCTTGAGCGGGCCGGCCAGTTCGGCGGTTTCACCATAGGCATGGCCAGCGTTGAGCGCGGCAATGTTGGCGTCGGCAAGGATCTTCTTGTCGCCCTTGAACTTGGCATTCAGTCCGTCGATGATCGGCTGGCGATCACGGTCGAACATCCAGAGCGCCAAGCCCAGCGTCCACATGTTCTTGCAGCGCAGCGCATCCTTGTTGCCAAGGCCGAAGGGCTTCACGGCTTCCACGGTCAGAGCGGAGATGTCGAAGGCCAGCAGGTCCCACTTAGCGAGGCTGCCGTCCTCGAGCGGATTGACCTCGTACTTGGCCTTCTCGAGGTTGCGTTTGGTGAACTCGCCGCTGTCGGCGATGATCAGGCCGCCAGCCTTGAGCGCCGGGGCGTTGGTCTTCAGCGCTGCCGGGTTCATCGCCACCAGCACGTCGGGCTGATCGCCCGCAGTGGTGATCTCGGTCGAGCCGAAATTGATCTGGAACGCCGAGACGCCGAACAGCGTGCCCTGGGGCGCGCGGATTTCCGCCGGGAAGTCCGGGAAGGTCGCCAGGTCGTTGCCAGCAAGCGCGGTGGAAAGCGTGAACTGACCGCCGGTCAGCTGCATGCCGTCGCCGGAATCGCCGGCGAAGCGCACCACCACCGCTTCTGGAACGTCATTCTCGTGCGGCTTTGCCGCTTCGTCACCTTCGGCCAAAATCGTTGCCATTATCGTCCTCTATGGCGTCGGTCTGTTTCCTGCCGGTCGCCCTAGGCTGCCCGTGCGGAAGCACAATCCAGAAAAACTGTCAGGTGACAAAGTCGCCATCACCCACATAGTTTTGCAAGACGCCGCAGGCGCAGCCTAGTCAAGCAGCAATGCAGGCCATATGGGTATGGCCAACCGTTTGTGCCCGGAAAGATAACCCATGCCCGAGTCCCGATCCTGTTTCCCGGCACGGACCGTGCGGCGCGCGCGATGAACGATTTCACCGCACTGCCCTATCGTCCCTGCGTCGGCGTCATGCTGGTCAACGGCGACGGGCAGGTCTTCGTCGGCAAGCGGATCGACAACAAGGAAGGCGACGCTTGGCAGATGCCGCAGGGCGGCGTCGACGAGGGCGAGGAGCTTCGCCCCGCCGCACTGCGCGAGCTTGCCGAGGAAACCGGCGTCAGCGAAGACCTGGTGACGATCATCGCCCAGTCGCGCGAGGAGTTGCTCTACGACCTGCCCGACGAACTGATCGGCAAGCTTTGGAAGGGCAAGTACCGCGGCCAGCGCCAGACCTGGTTCCTGTTGCGCTTCGCCGGCAGCGACGCCGACATCGATCTCGAAGCGCACGATCCGCCCGAGTTCGAAGCGTGGAAATGGGTCGCGCCCGAGACGCTTCCGGACATCATCGTGCCCTTCAAGAAGCGGGTGTATCGTACGGTTCTGGAAGAGTTTCGCGATCTGATTTGAAAATGGATCCTCCCCTGCAAGGGGAGGATCGACCTAACTCAGTTCTCGCTGACCACCGGTTGTGGCTTGACCGCATCGGCCGAGACCACGCGCGGCGGCGGACCCTTGGCGATCACTGCCGACAGCGTGCGCGTGGCCTCGCAATTGCTGCCGCACAGGCCCTCGAGCCGGCTGAGGTTGCGGCGCGCCTTCTCGATTGCGCCCTTCTCGGCCAGGGCCGCGCCCTCACCCGAAATCGCCTGGACGTTGCTCGGCTCGGCCTTCAACGCTTCGCGGTAATAGTGGAGCGCCTTGCCCTGCATGCCCTGGCGGCGAGTCGCCTCGGCCAGGTCGAGCAGGATCTGGATATTGCCTGGCTGGACCGTCAGCGCCGCCTCGTAGGCGTCGACCGCTTCGTTGACTCGGCCGGCGGAAAGCTCGCTCCGGCCTTGGGCCAGCAGCGCAGAAGCGCGCGGATCGAGCGGTTTCGCCGGCGCGGAGAAGCTGACACTGGAAGTTACGGCGACGAGCAGAGATAGAGCAAGTGCAGCAGGCGTATAGCGCATCAACAGGTCCTTGGCCGAAGTAGCGGTCATGGGCATTTCCGTGACAGTTAGCAGCTTCGGGTTAAGATCGCGACGAAAAATCCGTCGGTTCCGTCGTGAAACGGGCTCAGTCGCAGGCCTTGACCACGCGGGCGGCCCGCCGGGAGATGCGGCAGCGCCGCCGACCAGTCCCGATGGCGCGCGAGGAAGCCGTCGATCTGACGGGCGCCCTCGACGTCGAGCAGCGAGCAGGTGACGTAGACCAGTCGACCGCCGGGCCGCACCAGCATGGCGGCCAGATCGAGCAGCCGCGCCTGAAGCGCGACATAGCGCGCGAGCTGGGCTTCGGTCAGTCGCCAGCGCGCCTCGGGATTGCGGCGCCAGGTGCCGACGCCCGAGCACGGCGCGTCGACGAGCACCGCGTCGGCCTTGCCCTGCCAGACGGCCAGTGCCTCGCCCTCGCGTCCGGCGTCGAGCAGCACGGTCTCGACGATCGACACCCCGGCGCGCTCGGCGCGCGGCATCAGGCGCGACAGGCGGGCGCGATCGGCATCGCTGGCGATCAGGCACCCGCGGTTCGCCATCGCCGCGGCGAGCGCCAGGGTCTTGCCCCCCGCCCCGGCGCAGAGATCGATCACGGTTTCGCCCGGCTGCGCCGCCAGGGCCTCGCAGGTGAGCTGCGAGCCGGTATCCTGAACCTCGATCCGGCCAGCCTGATAGGCCTCCCACTGCTCGACGGGCGTACCGAACGGCAGGCGCAGGCCCTGCGCCGCGACGGTCGGCTCGACGGGAAGCGGCAGTTCGATCGTCGCGCGATCGGCCTTGAGCGTGTTCACGCGCAGGTCGAGCGGAGCGCGCCCGAGCAAGGCCGCGGCTTCCTCGGCGACGACACCGCTGTCGGCCAGGGACTCTTCCAGCCAGGCGGGGGCTATGCCCGGCCGCGCGACGGGCTCGTCAGGTGTTATGGGTTCCGGGGCATGCCGCTCGCCATCGAACAGCGCCGCGAGCGCCGGATCGTCCTGCGCCAGCAGCAGCAGGGCCGCCCGGCCGCTTTCGGGAATCTCACCGCAGGCCCGGATCGCGGCATAGGCGAGCTCACGCACCGCGCGCCGATCGCCGCTGCCGGCGAAGCGGCGCGACTTGAACCAGTCCGAGATCAGGCGATCGGCCGGCGCGCCGTTGCTGCGCGCGGCCTCGATCACCAAGTCGAGAACCTCGATCGCCGCCTGGACCCGCGCGGCGGGCGTCATCGCCGCTTACCGCGACGGATAGTTGGGCGCCTCGCGCGTGATCGACACGTCGTGGACGTGGCTCTCGCGCAGGCCGGCATTGGTGATGCGGATGAACTGCGCCTTGGTGCGCAGGTCGTCGATCGACTGCGAGCCGGTGTAGCCCATCGCCGCGCGGATGCCGCCCACAAGCTGGTGGATCACGTCCTTGGCCGGACCCTTGTAGGGCACTTGCCCCTCGATACCCTCGGGCACGAGCTTCATCTGGTCCTTGATGTCGCCCTGGAAATAGCGGTCGGCCGAGCCGCGGCCCATCGCCCCGACCGAGCCCATGCCGCGGTACGACTTGTACGAGCGCCCCTGGTAGATGAAGGTCTCGCCCGGCGCCTCCTCGGTGCCCGCGAGCATCGAACCGATCATCAGCGACGACGCGCCCGCAGCAAGCGCCTTGGCGGCGTCGCCCGAAGTGCGCAGACCGCCATCGCCGATCACCGGCACGCCCGACTTCGCCGCTTCGGCCGCGGCTTCCATGATGGCGGTAAGCTGCGGCACGCCGACACCGGCCACGATGCGCGTGGTGCAGATCGAGCCCGGGCCGATGCCGACCTTGACCGCATCGGCGCCCGCATCGATCAGCGCGCGCGTCGCTTCGGCCGTCGCGACGTTGCCGGCAATGACCTGAACCGAATTCGACAGCTTCTTCACGCGATCGACCGCGCGGGCCACGTCCTTGTTGTGACCGTGGGCCGTGTCGATGATGACGACGTCGCATTCGGCGTCGAGCAGCGCTTCGGTCCGTTCGAAGCCCTTGTCGCCCACGGTCGTCGCCGCGGCAACGCGCAGACGACCCGATGCGTCCTTGGTCGCATTGGGGAAGTTGACCGCTTTCTCGATGTCCTTGACCGTGATCAGGCCGATGCAGTGGAAGCTGTCATCGACGACCAGCAGCTTTTCGATCCGGCGCTGGTGGAGCAGGCGGCGCGCTTCTTCCTGGCCGACACCGAGCCCCACCGTGGCGAGGTTCTCGTGCGTCATCAACTCGCGCACCGGTTGCGCGGGATTGGCCGCGAAGCGCACGTCGCGGTTGGTCAGGATACCGACGAGCTTGCCACTGGCCTCGACCACGGGGATGCCGCTGATGCGGTTCGCCTGCATGATCGCCTGGGCCTCGCCCAGGGTCGCGTCGGGCGTGATCGTGATCGGATTGACCACCATGCCGCTCTCGAAGCGCTTGACCGCGCGGACCGCGGCGCACTGTTCCTCGACCGTGAGATTGCGGTGAAGCACGCCGATGCCGCCGAGTTGCGCCATGACGATCGCCATGTCGGCCTCGGTCACCGTGTCCATTGCCGAGGAGATGACGGGGATGTTGAGCCCGATCTCGCGCGTCAGACGGGTCCGCGTATCGGCCTCGCTCGGCAGGAAGTCGGACTCGGCCGGACGCAGTAGGACGTCGTCGAAAGTCAGGCCGAGAGGGATGTCCATGGTGCCACTGCGCCTTTCGCGGTTGGATTCGTGGCGGCCCATGTAATCAAGCCCGCCCGATATCGCTAGGGCTGAATTGGCCTCGAGACCGTTGCGGCCTACTTCGCCCTCTCGCTCCGCCTCGGAACGCGCCGCAGATCGGCGAACCAGCGGCCGAGCGCGACTTGGAAGGCGACGTCCTCGGCCGCGCCGCCCAGTTCGATCGTCTGCGTCAGATCGTCTTTGGGCCGATGATAGCCGCCCTCGAAGAAGCTTTCGAGCCGCGCCATGTCGCCATAGGCGCTGGTGACCATGACCGCCGGGATATCGTGCTGGTGCAGCGCCCAGCCGTCCTGGCGGCGAACATAGGCTTCGATGCCGTCGCTCGTGACGAGCTTGCGCTTCTGCCGCTTGGCCACGGCCGCGATCTGCGCGTCGAGCGAGGTCATGCCCTTGCCGACGATCGCGACTGGCGTGCCCGCGGGGGCGATGGCAAAACTGTCGATGTTGAAGGCAGCGACGATCTGTCCCAGCGGCAGTGGCGGATTCTCGGCAAAGGCATGGGCACCGAGCAGACCCAGTTCCTCGGCGGTCGTCGCGAGAAAGTAGATGTCGCGATCGGCCTGCGGCATCCGCACCAGACGCCGCGCGGTCTCGGTCAGGACGGCGATGCCGCTGGCGTTGTCGATCGCGCCGTTGCATATCTGGTCCTCGGCCGGTGGCTCGCCGCAGCGGCCGAAGCTGTCCCAGTGGGCGAGAAACAGCACGGCGCCGGCGTCGGGACGGCGCCCCGGGATCTTCCCGATCAGGTTGTGGGTGCGGATCGTCGTTTCACTGCTCGTCGCCTCGATCGTAGCGGTCAGGTCGAGCAGTTGCGCAGCGAAATCGGGGGCGGCCGCGGCCTTTTCGAGTGCGTCGACGCTGCGGCCGCTGCCCTGGAGCAGCGCAGCCGCGCCTTCGCGGGTGATGAAACCCTCAAGATCGCCGCCGACGGCATCATCGGCCAAGGCATAGCCCGAACGGCGGCGGCGGGCGGCGACGCTATCGAGCGTTCGGTCGCCGTCGAGCACGGTCAGCACGGCCGAGGCGCCCGCGGCAAGCAGCGCGTTCTGCCGCTCGCTGTCGTCGATCCCAGCGTCGAGCAGCAGCGCGACGCGCCCTGCGAGTTCGTTGCGCGAGGACACCGTGCCGGGATTGCGATAGGCCATCCCCTTGCCGACGAAGAGCAGCGGCGCGTCCTTGACCATCGAGCGCCGGCCAGAGGTCAGCATCAGCATCGCATCGCGCGGGACGTACTGCCGGCGCCCCTTCCGCGCGAATATTGCCGAGGACGAGGCCGGCTCGCGCGCGATCAGCGTGACCGGCGCGAACCATTCGTGTCCTGGAGTATTGGTACCCGAGACGAGACCGATGTTGAACCATTCGCGCGCCAGATAGCGCAGGGTCTTCGCCTCGCCGTCGGTGCCCGGCTCGCGCCCTTCGAAATCGTCGCTCGCCAGGACGCGGATGTGCTGCATCAATTGGGCTTCGAGGACGGTGTCGCGACGCGGCGCAGCGAGGCTAGCCGACGACAGGCCGAGACCCGTCATCAGCATGCAACCGACGATCGCAAGCCTGCCCCTGTTCATCCGGCCAAATTACAGCATCGTCTAACGTCAGCAAGATTTATGACTGTTAACCAAGAGGTTTTATTCCGCCGTCCAACCACCATCCATGCTCATGTTGGCGCCCGTCACATTGGCTGCGGCCTCGCTGCACAGAAACAGGGTCATGGCTCCGATGTCGCTCGGCTGGACGAACTGCTTGGTCGGCTGACGCACGAGCAGCACGTCCTCGATCACCTGCTCGCGCGTAAGACCGCGCGCCTTCATCGTATCGGGGATCTGGTTCTCGACCAGCGGCGTCCAGACATAGCCGGGGCTGATGCAGTTCGCGGTGACACCGTCGGTCGCGAGTTCGAGCGCCAGCGTCTTGGTCAGCCCGGCGAGCCCATGCTTGGCCGCGACATAAGCGGATTTGAACGGCGAAGCGGTCAGCGAATGGGCGGACGCAACGTTGATGATCCGCCCCCAACCTGCCTCCTTCATGTGTGGTACGGCAAGGCGGCTCGTGTGAAAGGCCGCGGTCAGGTTGAGCGCGAGGATCATGTCCCACTTTTCGACCGGAAAGTGCTCGATCGGCGCGACGTGCTGCATACCGGCGTTGTTGACGAGCACGTCGACCGGACCCGCCCCCGCCATCAGCGCCTCGACACCCGCGCGCTGCGACAGGTCGCCCGCGACATGGCGCGCCGAAAGCTCGTCGCAGAGCGCCGCAATGGCTTCAGCCTCGCCGAAACCCGATAGCACGATTTCGGCACCCTCGGCACGCAGGGCCCGCGCAACGGCAAGGCCGATGCCCGAGGTCGAACCGGTAACGAGGGCGCGTTTGCCTTTGAGGAACATGCTCGACTCCATGGGGTTGTGAGCTAGAATTGCAGACTGTCTCGCACCTGCGGAATGATCTGCGCAAGTGCGGCAAGGGAGGAAAAAGGCCGATGCGGCTCGACGATTTCGATCCTCGTGACATCAACGTCGAGGATCAGCGCGGCGGCATGCTGCCGATCGGCATGGCCGGCGGCAAGATTGGCTGCGGCACCCTGGTTATCGCGCTGATCGCGGCCTTGGTGTTCGGAGTGGATCCCACGCAATTGCTCGGCGGGCTCGAACAGTCGCAGCAGCAATCGACGCCGATGCAGCCGCAGGGCGCGCCCAAAAGCCTGAGCGAAAGTTGCTCGGTCGATGCGGTCAGCCGCGAGACCTGCAACGCGCTCGCCTCGCTCAACCGCACCTGGCAGCCGATCTTCGCGCGGTCGAACGTGCAGTTCCAACAACCAAAGCTGGTGTTCTACTCGCAGATGGGCCGCTCGGGCTGCGGCGCCGCGCAGAGCGCGATGGGGCCGTTCTACTGCCCCAGCGACAACGGCATCTACATCGACACCGATTTCTACCGCGAGATGGAACAGAAGCTCGGCGCCGGCGGGGACTTCGCGCGTGCCTATGTCATGGCGCACGAATACGGCCACCACGTCCAGACCCTGACCGGCCTGTCGCGCCAGGTGCGCAGCGCGCAAGAGCAGAGCCCGCGCGAGGCCAATGCATTGCAGGTGCGCATGGAGTTGCAGGCCGATTGCTATGCCGGCGTCTGGGCCGCCAAGAACAAGGACCGCATCGAGTCCGGCGACATCGAAGAAGGCCTGACTGCGGCGAGCTCGATCGGCGACGACACGCTGATGAAGAATGCCGGCCAGCGCGCGAATCCGGAAAGCTTCACCCACGGTTCAAGTGCGCAGCGCATGCAATGGCTGCGCAAGGGACTCGAAAGCGGGAACGAGGACGCCTGCGACACGTTTGCCGATCTGAGACGGTAGGACGGGTCGTGTCGCGACGACGCCGCGCCGATGGAACCCTGACGAACAAGCCGGTTGGAGATTCGCATGCGTAAGATGAACTGGCTCGCGTTTTCGGCATTTGCCTTGGCGGCTTCGCCGGCGATCGCCGAGCCGGGTGTCGCCGATCGGCCCGACAAGCCGATCATGCAGAAGGATGTGACCGCCAAGGACGTGGTCTCCACGCCGGCGACCGATCTCAACCTCAAGAAGGACGAGATTCCGGCGCTACTGCTGGCAGCCGAGGAGCGCCCCTATACCCTGACCGGCCTATCCACCTGCCGCCAGCTGGCGACCGCCATCGGCGAACTCGATGCCATCCTCGGCGAAGACGTCGACGTGCCGCAGACCGAGGGCCGACGCACCACGCCGGGCCGCGTCGCGCAGTCGGTGGTCGGCTCGTTCATCCCCTTCCGCGGCTTGATCCGCGAGGTATCGGGTGCCAACAGCCGCGATCGCGCGCTGCAGGCGGCGATCCTCTCGGGCGTCGCGCGGCGCTCGTTCCTCAAGGGCATCGGTCAGGGCAAGGGCTGCCGCTATCCGGCACGTTCGGCGACGCTCGACGTGTTCAACGCGCGAATGGCCGCGCTCGAAGAGGGCAAGGAACCGGCGCGCGCGCGACCGGCCGATGCCGAGCCTGTGAGCACGCGCGGCGACACGCGCGCGGTACGCTACGTCTCCCGCCCGATGGTCCAACGCGCCGACTGACGCGCGCCTGTCTCTTCGGCGAGGATTGTTGCTTTTGAGCGATTGCGCTAGCGCGCGATCATGCGCCTGACCGACTGCCACAACATCGACGATTTCCGCCGCCTCGCTAAGCAGCGCCTGCCCTGGCCGGTGTTCGACTACATTGACGGCGCCGCCGACGACGAACTGACCAAGGGACGCAACACCGCAGCCTATGCCGACTGCGACCTGGTGCCCGACGTGCTCGCCGGGGTGCACGAGATCGATACCTCGATCGAGATCCTGGGTCGCAGGAGTGCGCTGCCGCTGATTCTATCGCCGACCGCGCTCCAGCGCGTGTTCCACTGGCAGGGCGAGCGTGCGGTGGCCAAGGCGGCCGAGAAGTTCGGCCTGTGGTTCGGCATCTCGAGCCTCGCGACGGTCTCGATCGAAGAGATCGGCGCCCTGGTCTCTAGCCCGAAGATGTTCCAGTTCTACTATCACAAGGACCGCGGACTGAACCGCTCGATGATCGAGCGCTGCCAGGCCGCGAAGTTCGACGCGATCGCGCTGACGGTCGACACGATCGTCTCGGGCAAGCGCGAACGCTGCGCGCGTTCGGGTTTCACCTCGCCGCCGAAGTTCACCCCCTCTTCGGCGCTCTCCTACGCGATCAAGCCGCGCTGGGCGCTCGACTACGTGTTCCGCGAGAAGTTCGCCCTGCCCAACCTCGACACGCACGTCAGCGAAGGCAGCGGCGAGGCCGTGTCGATCGCCGGCTATTTCAACACGATGCTCGACCCGTCGATGGACTGGAAGATGGCCGAACAACTCCGCGAGGACTGGGGCGGCAAGTTCGCGCTGAAGGGCGTGATGAGCGTCGCCGACGCCCGGCGCGCGGTGGCGATGGGCGCCGATGCGATCATGATCTCGAACCACGGCGGCCGCCAGCTCGACGGCAGCCGCGCGCCGTTCGACCAGGTCCGCGAGATCGTCGACGCGGTCGGCGGGCAGATCGAGGTGATCTGCGACGGCGGCGTGCGCCGCGGCACCCACGCGCTCAAGGCGCTGGCCGCGGGGGCAGACTGCGCTTCGGGCGGACGGCTCTACCTCTATGCGCTAGCCGCCGCCGGCCAGGCCGGCGTCGAGCGCGCGATCGGCCTGCTCAAGGACGAGATCGAGCGCGGCATGAAGCTCATGGGCGTCAAGAATGTCGCCGAACTCAACCGCGAGCGGCTACGCTGGCGCTGAGCCCGGAGCGCGGCCCACCGCGCTCCAGTCGACCTTGCGCGTCGCATACATCACTCCGGCAAGCGCGCCGAACAGCAGCACCGAGCCGATCACCAGCGACCAAGCCTCGAGGTTGAGCAAGACGAACAGCAGGGCGTAAAGCCCGACGAGCAGCGCACCGATGAAGCGCGCGCGCTGCCAGGACTTAAGCACGGCCGCGCTGTAGGCCGTCAGCAGCCCGATGATCGCGGCCGAAGCCAGCAGATAGGCCGCGGTGAAGCCGATCACCTCGGCGAAGGCGAGCAGCATCACGAAGAACAGCACGAGCCCCGCGCCGGTCAGCAGGTATTCGGCCGCCGCGACGCGTGCGCCGCCGACGACGTCGAACAGCAGGAAGGCGAGGAAGGTGAAGCCGATGAACAGGAAGCCGTATTTCACCGAACGATCGACCTTCGAATATAGGTTCACCGGCTCGATCAGTCCGACCGTGACCGCGAGCGCCTGACCCGAGCTCGCGCCGACGCCGTCCGAGGTCATCGCGATCCGGCTCGCGGTGCCCTCGGGTGAGCCCGTGTCGATAACCGGCGGGCCCTGGTCGTCGGTCGCCACCGGCGCCTGGCCGAGCGCGAGCTTGTCGACCGTATAGCTGGCCTTGAACCCCTTGTCCGAGATCTGGGGCTTTTCGGGCAGGAAGGCACCGCCGAAGCTCGGGCTGGCCCAAGGCGACGTCACGTCCCACTTGGTCTGACCGCCGCGCGGGACGAGGCTCAGCGAGCGGCTGCCACGCAGGCCGAAGGCATAGTCGACCGCCAGCGTGCCCTGGCCCGTCCAAGGCACGAAAGCGAAAAAGCCCTGCCCCCCGGTTGCGCCCGGTCCTTTGCCGGGCTGCACTGCCAGCGCTTGTCCGTTTGCCGTGAGCGTCCCGCCGGTGGTGAGTCCGCGAGCATCGGAGGCGCCGAGGCGCAGTTCGGCCCGGTCCCAGATCAGCTTGTCCGCCGTCACCCCGAAGCGCGGCAGATCGGCGGGCAGCGCGAAGCTGGCCTTGCCCTTGACCTGAGCTTCGTAGAGCACCGAGCGATAGATCGACTTGCGCCGCTCCTCGGGCTTGATCGCCGTGGTCACGTCGTTCTGGATGGGCGAGACGTAGAGCAATTTCTCGACCTCGACCGTGCGCGTCGTGGTCTTGCCGTCGCTGCCGGTCTCGTTCTGCGTCTCGGTCGTGCGGAAAGGCACGACGATCACGGGGCCTGCAAGCACCTGCGGCCCGCCCCAGCCGGCGTTGATCGCGGTCTGCGCGGTTTCCGACTGACTCTGCCGATCCCAGACCAGCGCATAGACCATCATCAGCGGGATCACGAGCGCGAGCCCGATCAGGCTCGCAAGCAGCAGCTTGATCCCCGGCGAGCGTTCCTTACGCACTGGTTCGGTCATGAATGCCCTTCCCGCGATGTTCGATCAACCTCGCCTACCGAGACTTGCTCACCGCTGAACGAAGGTCAATGCCGCCGCGGCACGTCTGCCGGCAACATCGCGGTCGCCGGATCGTCGGGTGCGAACCAGGCTTCGCTCACGGTAGCCGGCGCGCCGGGCTCGCCGATCAGGCGCGCGAACTTCTGGCCTTCGTAGGGCGCCGCCGCGAGCATCCGCGCCGCCAGCGCATCGCCGATCGTGAAGAGCTGCGGCACGCGGCCTTCGAGCGCGCGGGCGATGTGATCGATCGGCTCGCGCGCGGTCGAGAGCACCACGGCGTCGGCGGCCTCGCGGCTCTCCTCGCCGGTGTGGACGTCGTAGAGCACGACCGCGCCCGGCTCAATCCGGCGGATCCAGGTGCTTGGGCGCAGGCGCACGCCGGCGCGCTTCATCCGGGCGACGAGGTAGCGTTCCTCCCAATTGTCGGTGTTGCGCCCCGAGACCGGAGAATAGGCGGCGGTGACGAATTGCACCTCGGCGTCGTCGCTCGCGAGTATCTCGGCGAGCCCCGTGCCCGTGTGATAGCCCTCGGCATCGATCACGAAGACCTTGCCCGTGAGCCGCACGCCGTCCGCCAGCAAGGCCTCGGGTCGGTGGACGAAAGGCAGGTCCCATCCCGGAATGTCGGCATCGAAGGTGATGCTGCGCCCGCCGGGGCTGTAGCGCGCGCCGGTGGCGACGATCACCGCGTCCGGCGCTTCGGCGAGAACGCTGTCGGCATCGGCCGCGATACCGAGCCGAACCTCGACCCCGAGCCGTGCCATCTCGCGTTCCCACCAGTCGATCGCCGGGCGATAGTGCTCACGTCCTGGCAGCGCGGCCCAAAGCGCCAGCGCTCCGCCGAGATGGTCATTCTTCTCGATCAGGGTGACCGCGTGACCGCGCCGCGCAGCGACGCGCGCGGTTTCGAGCCCGCCGGGCCCGCCGCCTACCACCACGACCTTGCGACGATGCGGCGCGGGCGTGAAGCTCTCCTCACCCCACACCCGGTCGCGGTAACTGGCCGGATTGATCGCGCAGCCCTGCGCGCCGTCGCCGCCCGCCGCTGTGCACCAGTTGCAGGCAATGCAGGTGCGGCTCAGGTGTTCGAGCCCGTCGCGCGCGTTCTGGACGAAGCGCGGTTCGGCAATCAGCTGGCGCGCCGAGCCGACCACGTCGCAGACCCCTGCCGCGAGCGCCGCCTCGGCATCGGCCATGTCGGTCAGGTTGCCGAGCACCGACAGCACGGGCACCGCGCCCGCGGCCTTGCGCACCTGCTCGACGAAAGGCCGGTAATACTGCTTGCGCTCGAAGCCGGTCGGCATGCCGTGATGGAACTGCTGCGGCTCGAGCCCGACATCGAGATCGATGTAGTCGAGCAGGCCGCGTTCGCAGAGCCGCTCGACCACCTCGAAGGCGGTGTCCGTGCCATAGCCGCCCTCGATCTGCTCGTCGCAGTTGAAGCGCATGCCCACGGCGAATTCCGCGCCTTCCACCTCGCCGGCCCCGTCGCGCGCCGCCTGCAGCGCCTCGGCGACGAAGCGCATGCGGTTCTCGAGGCTGCCACCGTATTCGTCGGTGCGCTGGTTGAAATAGGGCGAGAGGAACTGCTCGACGAGCGCGGCGTGACTCGCGTGGAGCATGATGCCGTCGAATCCGGCTTCGGCCATGTGCCGGGCCGTCTGGCGGATCGCGCCGAGCATGCCGGCAATCTCGGCCTTGGTCATCGCGCGGGTCGAGGCGGCGCGGCCGTTGAGCCCGAACTGCCGCACCGAGGGCGCCAGCGACGGCGCCGGCGGGCTCAGCGCCTGCCACTGCCCCGCGCCGATCCAGTGGTAGAGCGTCTCGCCAAATATCTTGCCGCCGGCCGCATGGATCGCATCGGCCATGACGCGGAAGGCCGCAACGTTCTCGGGCGGGTGCGGCGACGGCTGGCGCGTGCGCCCGCGCTCGTGGATCGCCAGTGCCACGACGACCAGCCCACAGCCCCCGCCGCGCACCCGCTCGGCACTATAGGCGACGAGATCGTCGAGCGGCTTCGAGCCGGCGCTCAGCGCCGAGCCATGCGGCGCGAAGAAATAGCGCGTAGGGATTTCAACGGGACCGAGCCGGATCGGCGAGAACACATTCGGATATTTCGGGTGCATCGCTCTCTCCGGGGCATCTTATATTTTCGATTCAATCGTACCCAGAAGTACCTTTACTGCAAGCCAAGGTTTGTGCGCACAAGGCCTCAGTCCTCGTCGATCGCAAGACAGCCGGCCTCGATCAGGTCGGCGAGCAGCGCGATTGCCGCTTCGGACGGATCTTCCACCAGCACGACGCGGGCCAGGGCGCACAGCTGCCTTGCCAGCCCGGCCACGTCCGCGCCGCACTCCCAGGTGCGACCATCGACGAACAGCAGCACGCCCGCCCCTTGCGCCACGTAGGAAAACCGGCTGGCCGGATTGCGCGACAGCGCCACGCCGGCGCACAGATCCGCGCGATCGAACGGCTGTTCGGGCCGCCAGTCCATGTCGGGGTATTTCGGCGCGGTGGTATATTCGCCGAACCAGCGCGCAAAGCTGTCGCGATCGAGCATCTTCTCGGCGATCATCGCCTGCAGCCGGGCAATGGCATCGGCGGTGATCTCGCCTGGATTGTCCTGCGCCGCCAGTCCATGGTCGCCATAACGGTCGCCATCCTGCAAGCCGCCCAGCACATGATCGCACCAGTGGGCAATCAGTTCGCCGCGCGACGGCGCGCGGAAGCCGATCGAATAGGTCATGCAATCGTCGCCGAGCGCCACGCCGTTGTGCGCCACGCCGGGCGGGACATAAAGGATGTCACCGGGCTCGAGCACCCATTCCTCGACCGGCTCGAAATCCGCGAGCAGGCGCAGGTCGTCATGCGGGAGAAGCGGCGTGGTGTGGTCGCAGGTGCCGCCGATCTGCCAGCGCCGCCGGCCCAGACCCTGGATCAGGAACACGTCGTACTGATCGAAATGCGGCCCCACGCCGCCGCGGTCGCTGGCGTAGGACACCATCACGTCGTCTATCCGCCAGTTGGGCACGAAGCGGAACGCCTCGATCAGCGCGGCAACGTCGGGAACGTGGTGATCGACCGCCTGGACGAGCAAGGTCCACGGCTTCTTGCCGAGCTTGCCGAAGTGCGCCGGCTCGAACGGCCCGCCCTCGGCCTTCCAGCCCGCCTTGCCGGTCGCCACCAGCCGCGATTCCACCGTATCCTCGCAGGCGAGACCGGCCAGTTCGTCGGGCTCGAGCGGGTTCTGCCATAGCGCCCAGGGATTGCGGATCAGCAGCGGCCGCTGCTGCCAGGTGTCGCGCAGGAAGGCGGCGGTGTCGAATTGGGTTAGTCGCACGATCGTCCAACGCTCCATGCAAAAGGCCGGAGCATCCGCCCCGGCCTTGCTAGTGTTCTCAACGAAGCGCGATGGCTCAGTATACGCGCTTCTTCGGCTTGATGTACTCGATGTCGTCGGTCAGCGTGTATTCGTGGACCGGGCGGTAGTCGATCTTGACGCCGCCGCCCTTGCCGCCCCAGCCGTCGAACCAGGCCACGGTGTGCTTCATCCACTCGGCGTCGTTGCGCTCGGGGAAATCCTCGTGCGCGTGGGCGCCGCGGCTTTCCTTGCGGTTCTGCGCGCCGTGGAGCGTGACGCTCGCCTGGCTGATCAGGTTGTCGAGCTCCATCGTCTCGACCAGATCCGAGTTCCAGATCAGGCCCTTGTCCGAGACATGCAGGTCGTTCATCCGCTCGTAGGTCTTGGCGAGCTTCGCCTTGCCTTCGACCATCAGCTCGTCGGTGCGGAACACGGCCGCGTGTGCGGTCATCGTACGCTGCATTTCCATGCGCACCTGCGCCGTCGGCGAACCGCCCTTGGCGTTGCGGAAGTGGTCGAGGCGCGTGAGCGCGAGGTCGGCCGAATCCTTGGGCAGCTCGGGCCAGGCCGCGGACGGATCGACCAGCTGCTTGAGGCGGTGACCGGTGGCGCGGCCGAAGACCACGAGATCGATCAGCGAGTTCGAACCCAGGCGGTTGGCGCCGTGGACCGAGACGCAGGCGGCTTCGCCCACCGCGAACAGCCCGGGGACGACCGTGTCCGGGCCATCCTTGCCCAGCGTCACGACTTCGCCGTGATAGTTACAGGGGATGCCGCCCATGTTGTAGTGGACGGTCGGCACCACCGGCAGCGGCTGGCGCGTCAGGTCGACGCCCGCGAAGATCTTGCCGCTCTCGGTAATGCCCGGCAGGCGCTCGGCCAGCACTTCGGGCGCGATGTGATCGAGGTGCAGATAGATGTATTCACCGTTGGGGCCGACGCCGCGGCCCTCGCGGATTTCCATCGCCATCGAGCGGCTGACGACGTCGCGCGAGGCAAGGTCCTTGGCCGACGGGGCATAGCGTTCCATGAAGCGCTCGCCGGTCGAGTTGGTCAGGTAACCACCCTCGCCGCGCGCACCTTCGGTGATGAGCACGCCCGCGCCGTAAATGCCGGTCGGGTGGAACTGGACGAATTCCATGTCCTGCAGCGGCAGGCCCGCGCGCAGCACCATGCCGCCGCCGTCACCCGTGCAGGTGTGGGCAGACGTGGCGGTGAAGTAACAGCGGCCGTAGCCGCCGGTCGCCAGGACCACGGCCTTGGCGCGGAAGCGGTGGATCGTGCCGTCGTCCATGCACAGCGCGATCACGCCGACGCACTTGCCGTTGTCCATGATGAGATCAATGGCGAAGTATTCGATGAAGAAGTCCGCGTCGTACTTCAGCGACTGCTGGTAGAGCGCGTGCAGCATCGCGTGACCGGTACGGTCGGCCGCGGCGCAGGTGCGCTGGACCGGCGGGCCCTCGCCCATGTTCTGCATGTGACCGCCGAACGGGCGCTGGTAGATCGTGCCGTCGGCGTTGCGGCTGAACGGCACGCCGGCGTGCTCGAGCTCGTAGACCGCGGCGGGCGCTTCGCGGACCATGTATTCGATCGCGTCCTGGTCGCCGAGCCAGTCGGAACCCTTGACCGTGTCGAACATGTGCCAGGTCCAATGGTCCGGGCTGTTGTTCTTCAGCGAAGCGGCGATGCCGCCCTGCGCCGCGACGGTGTGCGAGCGCGTCGGGAACACCTTGGTGATGCAGGCCGTCTTGAGACCGGCCTCGGCGCTGCCCATCGTGGCGCGCAGGCCCGAGCCGCCGGCGCCGACGACGACGGTGTCATAGGTGTGATCGATGATCTTGTATGCGGGCTGACCCGAAGCAGCAGTGGCCATCTTAGGCAGCTCCCAGCGCGAGGCGGACGACGCAGAACAGGCCGAAGGCCGCGGCTGCGAAAGTGATGAGGTTGAGCGCGACGATACTCGCGAACTTGTTGGCGTCTTCATGGACGTAGTCCTCGAGGACGACCTGCACGCCGAGGCGCGCGTGCCAGATGTTGATCAGCACGAACAGCGCCAGCGCGGTCGCCGGGATCGGCCGGACGATCCATTCGCGGACCGCCTCGTAGCTGAAGTTCGGCAGGAGGAAGAGCGAGACGCCGAACCACACGGTCAGCAGCAGGCTGCCGATGGCGGTGTAGCGAATGATCAGCCAGTGATGCGCGCCGTTGTGCGCCGAACCGAGGCCGCGAACGCGTCCGATCGAAGTTCCGTTGCCCATGTGTTTCTTCCTATCTCAGCGCAGCAGCAGCGCGGCCCAGAAGGCCGCGGTGAGGACGAAGCCAAGCAGCGTGCTGACGGTCGCCCAGAGGTTGTTCTGCCCCAGTTCGTAGCCCGCGCCGATGTCGAGCACGAAGTGACGGATGCCGGTGATCGTATGCGCGATCACGGCCCAGCTCACGCCGACCAGCACGACCTTGCCGTACCAGGCCGAAGCGAGGCCGTGGAACGTGGCATAAGCCGCCGGACCGCTGACCAGCGCGCCGAGCCACCAGAGCAGAAGGAAGATGCCGACAGTCGCGCCGACACCGGAGACGCGGTGCAAGATCGACGAGAGCATCGCGGGACCCCAGCGCCAATGAAGGCGGGCACCGTCCATCAGGTGCGGCGATATCGGTCGCTTGCGTGCCGAAGGGCTGGCTTGGGCCATTTTCTCGAATCCCCGTTGTGCATAGCAGCATTCGACGCTGCTCTATGCGCTCCCCCTTAGCCAAATCGCCGAGCCGTGCAAGTCGGTGCGGCCTTCGCCTTGGCGATCCCGCCACGCCTCCCTATGGGAAGCGCCATGAGCAAAGCCTGGAAACTGACCGCCTTCGCGCCGCGCGCCGTGATCGAAGCCGCGTTGATCGCGCACGAGGACGCCTTCGACTGGGACCCCGACATGGTGCTCTCGGGCAGCGAGATCGCGGAAGACAAGCCCGACGACTGGCGGCTCGAGGTCTGGCTGCCACGCAAACCAGGCAGAGCCGAAAAGGCGGCGATCACCGCGCTGTTTGCCACGGAAGCACCGGGGCTGGCGGTCGAGGAACTACCCGAGACCGACTGGGTGACGCAGAGCCAGCAGGGCCTCGAGCCGATCCGAGCGGGCAAGTTCCACGTCCACACGCCCGAGCACCCGCCGCTGGCTAGGCCCGGTATCCGCGACTTCACGATTCCCGCGAGCCGCGCCTTCGGCACGGGCCAGCATGCGACGACCGCGGGCTGCCTGACGATGCTCACCCATATGAAGCGCGAAGGCGTGGTCGCGCGCAATCTGGCCGACATTGGCACGGGCACCGGCCTGCTCGCGTTCGCCGCGCTCGATCTCTGGCCGCGCGCGCTGGCGACCGCGAGCGACATCGACGACGTCTGCATCGGCGTGGTCGACGACAATGCCGCGCTCAACCATATGCCATTGGGCGCTGGCGCGGGTGCCGTGACGATGGTCGTGGCCGACGGCATGGCACATCCCGTGCTGCAGGTGCGCGGACCCTACGACCTGCTGATCGCCAACATCCTCGCCGGCCCGCTTATCGAACTCGCCCCCGATTTCGCCAAAGCCCTGGTGCCGGGCGGCAGCCTGCTTCTCGCCGGCCTGCTCGAGACGCAGGAACCCCAGGTCCGCGCGGCCTGCCGCCGCGCCGGCCTGCGGCTCGCCGCGCGGCTGGTGAACGGCGACTGGTCGATCCTCTGGCTGCGCAAGCGACCCGCGGTTCGTTCGCGGAGCAGCCGGCCCGGCCAGCTGCCCGAGTGGTCGAGGCGCTGGTAGCCAGCCTCTCCATTCGGCGAGCACACTGTTCCCTTAAGTCGTAGAACAATTCCGCAGGGCAATCGACTTTGCCTGTGACGGTCAAATCCCTCCGTTCCGGTTGCAGATTCGGCGCGCGCGCCGCAAGCAACGGAAACAAAACGATACGGAGGGGGATCATGCAACACACGAAAATGGCGCTGCTTGCCAGCGCATCCTTGGTGCTTTTCACGGCACCGGCGCAAGCTCAGGACACGACTTCGGCGCCCGCAGCGCAGGAAAGCGAGGCCCGTCAGGGTTCGGCCGCGGCGCTGATCGACGACATAGTGGTCCGTGCGCGCAAGAAGGGTGCCGCCGAGCGCGCGCAGGACGTGCCGATCGCGCTGACGGCGGTCAGCGGCGCACAGATCGAGGCCATGTTCGCGCAGGACCTGACCGACATCGGCATGACCATGCCCAACGTGCGCCTCGACGACGGCGGCGCCTTCCCGGGCGTGTCGAACTACACGATCCGCGGCATGGGCTTCAACTCGACGATCGCCTCGGTCGAGCCCACGGTCGGCACTTTCGTCGACGGCATCTACATCGGCGCCAACCTGGGCGGCCTGCAGGAAACGCTCGACCTGGAATCGGTCGAAGTGCTGCGCGGCCCGCAGGGCACGCTGTTCGGCCGCAACGTCACCGGTGGCGCCGTGGTCATGCGCTCGCGCCGGCCCGAGGGCGAGTTCGGCGGGATCTTCCGCATCGGCTCGGGCAGCGGCAACCGCAAGGTCCTGGCCGCGGGCATCGAGGGTCCGCTGTCGGAAACCGTCGCCGCGAAGGTCTTCGCGCAATACAGCGACTATGACGGCGACTGGCACAACCTGACCACCGGCAGGCGCCACGGCGCCGACGAGACCTTCGCGGTCCGCCCGATGATCCGCTTCCGCCCGTCGAGCGCGGTCGACATCACGCTGATCGGCGAATACGGCAAGACCGACGGCGACGGCGTCGCCAGCCGCTTCATCGAGGATCCCGCGCAGCTCCTGTTCCAGCAGGGCATCCGCGAGCCGAAGGGCGCCGAGAACCTCTCGAACAACTTCCAGGGCGATACCGACATCGAGTGGAAGCAGGCCGTGCTCGACGCCAACGTCGAGCTGGGCGGCGGCACCCTCACCTCGATCACCGGCTATCGCAAGGTCGACTACTTCTCGACCGGCGACACCGACGGTTCGCAGAGCGAGACCGCGCGCGCGATCAACCAGATGAGCCAGCACCAGTTCAGCTCCGAGCTGCGCTATGCCGGCAAGGCGCTCGGCGGCAAGCTCGACTATACGATCGGCGCCTACTACTTCGAACAGCGCATGGAGCAGTTCTACCATGTGTTCTTCTTCGGCGCTTCGAACCAGCGCTCGCGCGGCGTGCTCAACCACCACACCTGGTCGGTCTTTGCCCAGGGCGACTACGAGGTGGTGCCCGGTTTCTTCGTCACCGCCGGCGGTCGTTACACCTGGGAAAAGAAGCGCGCGGCGACGGGCCGCACGAACGAGTGCACGGTCCAGCTCGTCTGCAGCCTGACCGACGAAGGCTCGACCGTGTGGAAAAACTTCGCCCCCAAGGTCGGCCTGAGCTGGAAAGCGACCGACGACGTGCTGGTCTATGCCAGCTGGACCAAGGGTTTTCGCTCGGGCGGCTACAACATCCGCACGACCGGCGCTCGGTTCAACCCGGCCAATCCCGCCGCGGCCAACGAATCCGCGGGTCCCTACGACCAGGAAGTCGTCAAGGCGCTAGAAGGCGGCATCAAGACCGAGTTCCTCGACGGCAAGGCGCGGGTCAACCTGGCCGCCTTCCACAACCAGTACGACGGCCTTCAGCGCACGGTGAACCAGGGCCTGGTCAACTTCATTGCCAATGTCGCCAAGGCGACGGTCAACGGCGCGGAGATCGAAACCACCTTCCTGCCCTTCGCCAACCTCGCGCTGACCGCGAACCTGGGCTACCTCGACGCCAAATACAAAGACTACATCCTGCCGGGCACGACCACGAACCTGAGCGGCAAGCAGCTGATCCGCGCGCCGAAGTGGACCTATACGCTGGCCTTCACCCACGACCTCGACCTGGGTTCGGGCGGCGTCATCACCAGCCGCGCCTCGCTCAACTACAGCGGCAAGACCCCGGCCAACGATCCGGGCAACTACTTTGCCGCGGCCTATCACCTGGTCGATGCCAGCCTGACCTGGTCGCCCGAAGGCAACAACGACCTCAAGCTGTCGGCCTGGGTCAAGAACCTGACCAACGAGAAGTATTCGCTGACCGCGACCTATGTCGGCACGCTGTTCACCAACCTCTACCAGGCGCCACCACGGCGCTGGGGCGTGGAAGCGACCTACAAGTTCTGAATGTGGCTTGGGGAGTCGTTCGCACGGCTCCCCAATTCCCACCGCCCCTCAATCCTTCGACTGCTTCCTGACGAACGGATACTTCATCTGCGCCCAGTACCCCGTGGGCACCTTCTCGGGCACGCCGTAGTCCTTGGGCCAGCGGCTCTCGGGCAGGTGGAACGTCCCGAACAGCTTGTCGAGCAACGGCAGGTGGATCGCGAAGTTCACGTCGACCGCCTCCTGCTCGAGCCCGTGGTGCCAGTGGTGGAACCGCGGCGTCGCGACCCACTGGCCGAGCCGGTTGAAATCGCCGCCCAGGTTCGCGTGAAGCAGCGACGAGTAGACGTAGACGAAGCCGATATAGGCCTGCATCACCGAAGGGCTGAAGCCCAGGGTGAACAGCGGCAGCGAGGTCACGCCGCGCAGCAGCACGACCTCGACGAAATGCATGCGCGCGCCCGCCAGCCAGTCCATCGCCGGCGCCGAATGGTGCACGGCGTGGAAGCCCCAGAGGAACGGCACCGTGTGGAACAGGCGGTGATACCAATACTGGAACAGGTCCGAGAGCACGACCACCGCGAGGAACTGGACGATCCACGGCAGCGAGGCGACCCACAGGCGGAAGCCTTCCCAGCCGCCGGTCTGCGCGTTGACATAGGCCTGCGGCGCCAGCGCGAGGAAGGTGAAGGCCTGCACCATCATCGAGCTGATCAGGTAGTAGAACAGGTCCTCGCGCCACTCGATGCGGAACAGCCGCTGCTCGGCACGGTGCGGGAAGAACCGCTCGATCGGCGCGAACATGAAGCCGGTGACGAGCAGGTTGACGATGAAGAAGTCGAGCCCGAAGAAAATGCCCCAGTCGCGCGTCTCGGCGGGCTGGACGTTCGACCCGCCGATCAGCGCGGCGACGAGGCCGATGACCAGCGCCGTCACGCCCAGCGCCTTGCGCGGTCGCAGCAGCAAGGACAGCAGCGACAGCGCATAGGACAGCAGCAGCACGACGTGGACCGCGACGCGGAATTCGGGCCAGTCCTTGAGCGTCTGCAGTTCGGGCATCGCGAAAAGGCCCGGATAACGCAGCGCCACGACCATGCCGAAGCCCGAGATCGCGAAAAGCAGCGCGAAGAAGCCAGCGAACCAGCCCGAGCCGAACCCGCGCACCTCGATCGGCGCCTGCAGATCGCGCTCGAGATTGCGGAAGAAGTCTTTGATCATCGGCACCGTCCCCCGAAAGCATGACGCTTCTAGGACAGGCGGCGCGCCATTGCGAGCCTGGCTTGCGCGCCGCCGGGCCCGATCTTCAGTTCGTCACCGCCTCGCGATAGCGCGGGGCGACCTGGCCCTTCGACAGATTCGGCGCCATCGCCAGCCGCGCCGCCTGCATCGCCTGCCATTGGCCCTCGTCGGGCAGCGGCGGGATCGTGATCGTCTCGCGCCGATCGAAGCCGAGCAGCGCCGCGTCGACGAGATCGTCGACCCCCATGACGAAATCGGGCGGAAAGGCATCGACGTCCTTGCCCGAACGCTCCCAGATCTCGGTACGCGTCGCGCCGGGAAGCACCGCCTGGGTGTAGACGCCCTTGTCGGCAAGCTGCGCCGACAGCGCCTGACTCAGGTTGAGCAGGAAGGCCTTGGTGCCGCTGTAGACGCCGTCGAACATCTCGGGCGCGAGCGCGAGGACCGAGGCGATGTTGACGATCGCGCCTTCCTGCTTCGCCACGAAAGCCTTCGCGGCCGCGGCGGCGAGGCGCGTCGGTGCGGTGACGTTGAGCGCGATGATGCGTGCGAGCTCGGCCGGGCCGTTCTCGAGCACGCTGCCATCGAGCGACATGCCGGCGTTGTTGATCAACAGGGTGACGTCGCGCGCGGCCAGCCGCGCCTCGATCCTGGCGACATCGGCATCGGCGGTGAGATCGGCGCCGATCACCTCGATCGCGACGCCCGTCTCGCCGCGCAGACGTTCAGCCAGACCCTCCATCCGCGCGGTGTCGCGCGCGACCAGGACGAGGTCGAGGCCACGCTTGGCCAGTCGATCGGCATAGACCGCGCCGATCCCGCTCGAGGCGCCCGTGACGAGTGCGGTGCCGTTGATATTGCTCATGTCGCAACTCCTTTTCGACTCGATGTCGAGTGACTTGCATTTTGATAGTTATGTCGCTATCATTCTGCAATGGACATCGAAAAATATTCCGCCGGCCCCTGCCCCCTCGCTCGTGCACTGCTGCGCGTGGGCGAC
Source organism: Novosphingobium anseongense (assembly GCF_037482895.1). NCBI lineage: Bacteria > Pseudomonadati > Pseudomonadota > Alphaproteobacteria > Sphingomonadales > Sphingomonadaceae > Novosphingobium > Novosphingobium anseongense. Next base: position 1,256,280 of record NZ_JBBHJZ010000001.1, read on the forward strand.
ACCTGGTCGATGATGATCCTGCGCGATGCGGGTTTCGGGGCGACACGGTTCGACCAGTTCCGCACCAGCCTGGGCATCGCCCCCAACATCCTGACCAGGCGGCTGACCGCACTGACCGAGGACGGCCTGCTCGAGAAGCGGCGCTACAGCCAGCGGCCGCCGCGCGACGAATATGTCCTGACCGAGAGGGGCCGCGACCTCCTGCCGATCCTGTCCGCCCTCGGCGCCTGGGGGCGCCGGCATTTCGGCGAAGGCTGCCTCAATGTCATGACCGACGGCGCGACCGGTGCCGAAATCGAGCCCATCGTTATCGATCGGGTCAGCGGCACGCCGCTGGCCGAACTGGAACTCCGCATGGTCGCACCCGAGGAAAACGCACCGCCAAGGTGAAGTTAAGAGAACTGATCCGATGCGGATCCGGCTACCCTTCTCCCGCTGGCGGGAGAAGGATACGCAGGCTTGGCGCGTCAGCGCCTAGCCGGAGTTGGATGAGGGTGGCAATCACGCGCCGAACCAGTCCGCACGCGCGCCAGCTTCGGCGCAACATGACCGACGCCGAGCGGTATCTCTGGCATGCGCTACGTGCACGGCGGTTCGCGGGCTGGAAGTTCCGCAGACAGGTCTCCGTGGGACCGTTCGTGGCGGATTTCCTGTGCCATGCAGCCAGATTGATCGTCGAAGTCGATGGCGGGCAGCATAGCGCAGCGGTCGATGCGCAGCGCACTGCATTGCTCGAGAGCATGGGCTATCGCGTGGCGCGCTACTGGAACCACGAAGTGCTGGAAAACATCGAGGGGGTCCTGCGGGCATTGGAGGTCGCGCTTGGCCACCCTCATCCAAGCTCCGCTAGCTCCTGACGGAGCAAGCTGCGCTATCCTTCTCCCGCCAGCGGGAGAAGGGCTTGCCCAATTCCCCTACCCCGCCGCCTTGAAGATCTCCGCCCAGGCCGCCTCGTCGATCACGTCGATGCCGAACTTCTCGGCCTGCTTGAGCTTCGAACCGGCGCCCGGCCCGGCGACGACGAGGTCGGTCTTGGCGCTGACCGAACCGGCGGCGCGCGCGCCGAGGGCTTCGGCCTGGGCCTTGGCCTCGTCGCGGCTCATCGTCTCGAGCTTGCCGGTGAAGACCACGGTCTTGCCCGCGACCGCACTGGCCTTGGTCTCGACCACGTAAGGCGGCGGCGAGACTTCGGAGAGCAGGTCTTCCCAGACCGCGACGTTGTGCGGCTCGTGGAAGAAGTCGCCGAGCGCCTCGACCACGACGGGGCCGACGCCCTCGATCGAGAGCAGTTCGGCCTTGGCCTCGTTGGCGACATTCCCCTCGAGGTCGGCTTCCTCGATGCGCGCCTGCTGTGCGACCTCGCGCAGTGCGGGCAAGGTGACGAAGCGCTTCATCAGGTCGCGCGCGGTCACCGCGCCGACGTGACGGATGCCGAGGCCGAACAGCAGCCGCGCCGCGTCGGGCGTGCGCTTGGCCTCGATCGCCGCGAGCAGGTTGTCGACCGACTTGTCCTTCCACCCCTCGCGCCCGACGATCTCCGAGCGGCGCTTGCGCAGGCGGAAGATGTCGGCGGGGCTTTCGAGCCAGCCCTCGCCGAAGAATTCTGCGATCGTCTTGTCGCCGAGCCCCTCGATATCGAGCGCGCCGCGGCTGACGAAATGGCGCAGGCGTTCGGTCCGCTGCGCCGGGCAGATCAGGCCGCCCGTGCAGCGCACGTCGACCTCGCCCTCCTCGGCGACGGCTTCGGACTGGCACTCGGGGCAGTGGTCGGGGAAGTGGTAGGCCGCGCGCGGTTCCTCGCGCGTCAGATTCTCGACCACCTGGGGGATCACGTCGCCCGCGCGCTGGAGGACGATGCGGTCGCCCACGCGCAGGCCGAGCCGGCCGATCTCGTCGCGGTTGTGCAGCGTCACGTTGGTGACGGTGACCCCGCCGACGAGCACGGGCTTGAGCCGCCCCACCGGGGTCAGCTTGCCCGTGCGGCCGACCTGGATGTCGATCGCCTCGATCGTCGTTTCGGCCTTTTCCGCGGGGAACTTGTGCGCCATCGCCCAGCGCGGCGCCTTGGCGACGAAGCCGAGCCGGCCTTGCCAGTCGAGGCTGTCGACCTTGTAGACCACGCCGTCGATGTCATAGGGCAGGTTCGGTCGCAGCTCGCGAATGCTGCGGTAATGCTGCAGCACCTCCTCGACCGTGGCGCAGCGCACGAGCAGCCGCGAGACGGGCACGCCCCACTCGGCGATCTGGCCCATGACGCCGAACTGCGTCGCCGCGGGCACCTCGCTGACCGCGCCCCAGCCGTGCGCCAGGAAGCGCAGCGGGCGCCTGGCGGTGATGCTCGCGTCCTTCTGCCGCAGCGATCCCGCCGCAGCATTGCGCGGATTGGCGAACTGGCGGACCTTGGCCGGATCGAAGTCCTCGCCCTTGCTCTCGGCGAGCGCCCGGCCCTCGGCCATCAGTTGTTCGTTGAGCGCGAGGAAGGCGGCCTTGTCCATATAGACCTCACCGCGCACCTCGAAGACCGCGGGCGGCTTGATCGCGCCGTTGCCGCGCAGCTCCTGCGGAATGTCGGGAATGTGCGCGACGTTCGGCGTGACGTCCTCGCCGACCTGACCGTCGCCGCGCGTGGCCGCGCGCACCAGCTTGCCGTCCTCGTAGCGCAGCGAGCACGACAGGCCGTCGATCTTGTCCTCGGCGGTCATCGTCACCGGCGCGTCCTCGGGCAGCGCCAGGAAGCGGCGGACGCGCGCGACGAATTCCTCGACCTCCTCGTCGGAGAAGGCGTTGTCGAGGCTCATCATGCGAACCTCGTGCGCCACCTTGCTCAGCGGCGAAGCGGCGATCTCGTGGCCGACCTTGCGGCTCGGGCTGTCGGCGCGGATCAGTTGCGGGAAGGCCGCCTCGAGTTCGGCATTGCGGCGCACGAGCGCGTCGTACTCGGCATCGCTGATCTCGGGCGCGTCCTCGGCGTGGTAGAGCCGGTCCGCGCGCGCGATCTGCCTGGCAAGCCGCATCAGTTCGTTGGCGGCTTCGGCCTCGGGGATCTCCATCACACGCCCTCTAGCAATCGGTCGGCCTGCGCCCTTGCCTCAGCCGTGATCTCGGCGCCAGAGAGCATGCGCGCGATTTCCTCCTGGCGGCCGGCGGCGTCGAGCAGGGCCACGCCGGTGCGGGTGACCGTGCCCTCGCTCGACTTGGCGATGACGTAGTGGCGGTTGCCGCGCGCCGCGACCTGCGGACTGTGCGTGACCGCGAGGAGCTGGCCATCCGACGCCAGTCGCGCCAGACGATCGCCGATCGCCGAAGCGACGGCGCCGCCGACGCCGCGGTCGATCTCGTCGAAGATCACCGTCGCCGCGCCGCCCTCTTCGGCGAGCGCGACCTTGAGCGCGAGGATGAAGCGCGAGAGCTCGCCGCCCGAGGCGATCTTGTTGAGCGGGGCGAAGTCCGCGCCCGGATTGGTCGCGATGAGGAATTCGACCGCGTCCATGCCGCCGGGGCCCCAGCGGTCTTCGGGCAGGCGCAGCACGGCCGTGCGGAAGCGCGCGGCGTCGAGCTTGAGCGGCGCGAGTTCGGCGGCGACCGCCTTGTCGAGCCGCTGTGCCGCCTCGATGCGCGTGACCGACAGCGCCTCGGCCTTGGCGCCATAGTCGAGCGCGGCGACCTGCGCGGCCTGTTCGAGCCCGGCGATCTCGGCCTCGCCGCCCTCGATCGCGTCGAGCGCGGCGCGCATCGTCAGCATGCGGCCGGGCAGATCGTCGACCTGGCAGCCGTGCTTGCGCGCGGCGGCGCGCAGCTCGAACAACCGCGTCTCGATGCGATCGAGCGCGGCGGGATCGAACGACAGCGCCTCGACCGCGCGACCGATGCGGTCCTCGGCCTCACCCGCCTCGATCACGGCGCGATCGAGCGATTCGAGCGCCTCTGCCAGCAGCGGATGCTCGCCGGCGATGCGATCGAGCCGCCGCGCCGCGCCGCGCAGGGCCGCGAGCGCCGAATCCGATCCGCTCCACAGATGCTGGAGCTCGGCGAGATCGTCGGAGAGCTTCTCGCCCTTCTGCATCGTCGCACGCTGCTCGGCGAGCTCTTCCTCCTCGCCGGCTTCGGGCGCGAGCGTGGTCAGCTCGGCGAGATGCGCGAGCAGCAGATCCTGGTCCGCCGCGGCCTGTTCAAGCCGCCCGCGTGCCGAGGCCAGCGCCTCCTCGGCCGCGCGCCAGGTGCGCCAGGCCGCCTCGAGCCCGGCAGCATCGGCGCGCGCATAGCGATCGACCAAAGCGCGGTGCCCGCGCGGATTGACCAGACCGCGATCGTCGTGCTGGCCGTGCAGCTCGACAAGATAGCTGGCCAGCTCGCGCAACAAGGCGACGCCGACGGGCTGGTCGTTGAGGAAAGCCTTGGAGCCGCCATCTGCCTTGAGCTGGCGCTTGACGATCAACGGCTCGCCCGGCTCGATCTCGATCTCCGCATCGTCGAGCAGCTTGGCAATACCGGACGGCAAGGCCGCGAATTCGAAGCTCGCGGTGACGCTCGCCTTGTCCTCGCCCGCGCGGACCAGGCCGCTGTCGGCGCGGTTGCCCAGGACGAGCCCCAGCGCATCGAGCAGGATCGACTTGCCCGCGCCGGTCTCACCGGTGAGCACGCCGAGACCGCGCGCGAAATCGAGGTCCAGCGCCTCGATCAGGACGATGTTGCGGATGGAAAGGCGGGTCAGCATGTTCGCGGGACGTTCTAGCTCAGCGAAATCAGATCGTCACTCGACTTCGACGCCTTCGAAAGGCGGCACGAGTTGGATCGGATCGGCGAGCGAAACCTTGTCGAGCATGGCGGCCATCTCGTCGCGCAGGGTCAGCATCAGTCCGCGCAGGCGGCATTCGGCCTCGGGCAGGCAGTTGTTGCAATGCTCGTGCGCATTGCGCGCGGCGCAGGGCACGAGCGCGAGGCTGCCGCGGGTCAGACGGATGATGTCGCCATAGCGGACGTCGATCGGGTTCAGCGCCAGCTCGTAGCCGCCCTCGCGACCGCGGTGCGAGATGACCAGGCCTTCGCGCACCATCTCCGAGAGGATCACGGTGAGGAACTTGCGCGGAATGTTCTGGGCTTCGGCGATGGAATCCAGACGCACGGGTCCCTGCCGCCAGGTGTCGGACAGATGCTGCAATGCGCGGATCGTATAGCGAGTCTTCTGCGAAAGCATGTGCCCGCACTCAGCGCGCCCCAGTCGGAAATGTCAACTTGGGGAGTAGAAAGTCCTGAAGAAAATCAGCTCGCAGTGGTGCCCGGCGCGTGCTGGCTCATCAGCTCGTAGGCTTTCTTGTACCACTCGCTGTCGGGATAGTTGTTGCCGAGAACGGCCGCGGCCTTCTGCGCTTCCTCGGGCACGCCGAGCGACAGGTAGGTTTCGACCAGGCGGAACAGAGCCTCGGGCGCATGGCTGGTCGTCTGATAATTGTCGACGACATTGCGGAAGCGCAAGGTCGCGGCGACCCAGCGGCCCGTGCGCTCGTAGAGCCGGCCGATCGTCATTTCCTTGCCCGCAAGGTGATCGTTGACGAGATCGATCTTGAGCCGCGCATCGCTGGCATAGCGCGTGTTGGGATAGCGGCGCGTGACTTCGGTCAGCGCGGTCTTGGCCTGGAGCGTGATCTTCTGGTCGCGGGTCACGTCGCTGATCTGCTCGTAATAGCAGAGCGCGATCAGGTAATAGGCGTAAGGCGCGTCCTTGTTGCCCGGATGGATCGACAGGAAGCGCTGCGACGACTGGATCGACTTGGTATAGTCGCGCGCCACGTAATAGCTGAAAGCGCTCATCAGCTGCGCGCGGCGCGCCCAGGGCGAATAGGGATGCTGGCGCTCGACCTCGTCGAACAGAGCTGCCGCCTGGCGGGTATCGCCACGATCGAGCCGGGACTTGGCCGCCGCATAGAGCGTATCGACGTCGCGCGCGACATAGGCGGTATCGCGGTTCTTGCCCCCGCGCCCGCCGCAACCCGCGGTGAGCAGCATGGCGCCGGTGGCGATGGCAAGGACGGTGAGTTTCAGCGGCGATCGATCGAGCATGGCGGGGTCTATAACCAGCGGTGTGCTGAACGCCAAGTGAAGTTGCGAAGGGTGTCTACAGCCACGAACCTACCGCAGCGCCAGCATCGCCGTCAGGCTCGCGCCGAAATCGCGCCGCGCCCAGAGATCGAGGAAATTGGTCGAGACGTGAAGAAAGCCGCGGACCACAGGATCGCGGTCGATCAGCGGGTCGCGCGGGCCGGCCGCCTGTGCCGCTTCGGGCAGGCGCGCGGCGAGCAGCGCGGGGAAATCGAGCATCAGTGCGAGACCGAGCATGGCGACCGACAGGTCGAAATGAATATCCAGCAGGTCGCGCGGCAAGTCGGGTCCGCCATGCCCCGCGAGTTCGCGCGCGAACAGGGTCAGCAAATCGTCGAGATGCGCCGCGATCATCGTGCCCTCTGCGGCCGAGAGCCCGCCCCAGAGACCGTAAGCGAGGTTCATCTGGCGGGCCATGCCCCAGTCGAGCAGGCCGCAGCGGAGCACGCCGCCCGCGTCGCGCCAGAACCAGGCGTTGTCGATGTTGGTGTTCCAGTGGGTCAGCGCGACGAAGCGCGGATCGGCGTGGAGGAAGCGGCGCACGGCAGCCTCGTGGCGGAGCAAAGCCAGAGCGTCGCGTTCGAGCCGCTCGACGAAGCCAGGATCGCGGACCGCGGCCGGGAAGAGCTGCGGGCTGCCCTGCACCAGCGCGCCGATCGCGGCGACCTTGGCGCGGATCTGTTCGGGCCCCTGCGGGATCGGCAGGTCGGCGGCGGCGGCGGTCCGGTCCCACGGGAACAGCCGTTCGAGTTCGGGCGACAGCGCGCCCCGATGCTGCGCAGCGGCGAGCGCCGCAAGCGCGGTCACGGTCGCCTGGTAGTGTTCGAGCGCGTTGGTCAGCTCGTGATCGCGGCACTTCGCGCGCAGCGGTTCGAGACCCTGTTCGCCAAAGGCGATCTGCTGGGTGATGAGCAGGCCAGAACCGGTGTCGGGATCGAAGTCGGCAAAATAGGGCCTCGCCACCGCAACCGGGAAAGACGACAGCCGGGCGAGTTCAGCAAGGCGCACTTCGGCTTCGAGCTCGTAGCGCCGGCGATCCCGGAAAGCGTCGGCGAAATCGCGCGACAGCTTGACGAAAAGGTCGGTGTGCAGCGCGGGATCGGGCTGCGCATATTCGACCGACAGCAGCAGCTTCTGCCCCGAATTGCCGGCATGACACGGCTCGACCGCAACGAACCGCGCAACGGCGTTGTCTGACGGCAGCGAGCCGAAGGCGTGAAACGCCCGCGTGAGGAACTCGGCACCGGCCTCGCGCAGCGCCGCGGGATGGCTCGGCATCGCCAGACCCGTGGCCCGGCCGGTCGCGAAGTCTTCGATCATGTCAGTCCTCGCCGTCGACGATCGCCTGCAGCGAACGCGCGAGCCAGCGAAGCGAATGCTCGGGGATCGTCTCTGGATAGAGCCCGTCCATCTGGATGACGAAGCCGGTCATAAGCGAGAACATGTCCATCGCGCGCTCGAGCGCATGCGGCGGGCCGAGCCAGTCGACCAGCGGCTGGATCATGTGTTCGCGCGATACGCGGCGCGCGATCTCCTTGGCCTCGGGATCGGCCAGCGCCGTCACCAGCATGACGGTGATGTTCGTGTTGCTGCGCTCGGGGATCAGCCGCGCCATCGCCTCGCCGAAGCCGATCTTCTGCCAGGTGAACACGGAATTGGTGCGCAGGACGTGGACCAACGCCTCCTCGAACAGCGCCGCCTTGGAACCGAAGTAGCGGCTGACCAGCGAGGGTGCGACCTGCGCCTCCACCGCGATCTCGCGGAGCCCGGCCTGGGCATAGCCCGAGCGCGTGAAGACGTCGGCGGCCGCCGCGAGGATGCGCGCGCGCGTCTGCTCGAGATTCCGGCGCTTCGGCTCGGGCTTGGCGGCGAGAACGGACTCCATCGCCCCGGCCTATCAGAGTGCTTCCCGTTGACAAGGTATCGTAAGTGGCCGATTGACCACTTATTGGGATTTTGGGGAGAACGGCCGTGGAAAATGCGGTCAGCAAGAAGACCTATTGCCGCATCTGCACGAACCAGTGCGGCATGGTGATCGATGTCGCCCGGGACGAGGCCGGCATCGAGCAGATCGTCAAGATTCGCGCCGACCGCGAGCATCCGCTGAGCCAGGGCTATTCCTGCCCCAAGGGTCGCGCGATCGGCGGCATCCACCATCACCCCGATGCGATCACCCGCCCGATGATGCGCAAGCAGGGCGCACTGGTGGAGGTGAGTTGGAACGAGGCGCTCGACGATATCGCCGCCAAGCTGCGCGGCGTGATCGACGCGCACGGGCCCAACGCGGTGGGCGTCTATTTCGGCAGCGGGCTGGGCATGGACGCCTCGGGCTATCGCCTGGTCGATACGTTCTACAAGGCATTGGGAGCCCCGCCCAAGTTCTCGCCGCTGACGATCGACGGCACGGCCAAGCTGCTCGTGGCGATGCAGGTCGGCGGGTTTCCCGGGCTCAATCCCAAGACCGACGACAAGGCCTGCGACATGCTCGTCTATGTCGGCACCAACCCGATGGTCAGCCACGGCCATAACACCGGCATGTTCAACCCCGCCGGACCGATCCGCGCCATGGCCAAGCGCGGCGAGGTCTGGACGATCGACCCGCTATTCACCGAGACCGCCAAGTTCTCGACTCGTCACGTCCAGCCCTATCCGGGCAAGGACTATGCCGTGCTCGCCTGGCTGGCGCGCGAGATCATCGACGGCGGGCCGATGACGCCGGCGCAGCCGATCCAGGGTCTGGAAGAGTTGCGCGCGGCGCTCGCCGGCTTCGACCTCGCAACGGCCGCGCAGATTGCCGGCGTGCCCGAACAGGACCTGACCGACCTCCTCGCCGCGGTCCGCCGCAAGGGCCATGTCACGATCGAGACGGGAACCGGCGTGACCATGTCGCGCAGCGCCAACGTCACCGTCTGGCTCGGCTGGGTCATCAATATCCTGACCGGGCGGATGAACCGCGCAGGCGGCACCTGGTTTCACCCGGGCTTCATCACCCAGTTCGACTCCTTCGAACTGCCCGTGCTCGACGATCCGTTCACGCCGGGCGCGCCGACCATGCCCGAAGTCTCGGGCATCTTCGGCGACTGGCCCTGCGCGGCGCTGCCCGGTGAGATCGAAGCGGGCAATATCCGCGCGCTGATGAACTTCGGCGGCGCGCTGCTGCGCTCGTTCCCCGATGCCAACGTGCTGACGCCGCAGCTCGAAAGCCTCGACCTCCACGTCACCTTCGAGATCATCGCCAACGAGACGACCGCGCTCTCGACCCATGTGCTGCCGACCAAGGACCAGGTCGAACGCCCCGACATCGCCTTCTGGGACACGCTCTCGGGCAGTTTGTCGATGCTGCATACGCCGGCGCTGGTCGAACCGCAGGGCGAACGGCGCTCGGCCTGGTGGGTGATCGCGCAGATCATGAAGCGCGTCGGTTTGCCCCTGCCCGACTACGTGCCCGAGAGCGATCTCCAGCAGGGCGCCGACGAGGCGATGCTCGCCGCGCTGATGCCCCATGCGCGCGCCAGCTACGAAGAGGTCGCGGCAAACGGCGCGGTGGTGCTGCCGCTGGAGTTTCCGGGCATCTGGGTCGATGCCCACATCGAACGCATGGGCGGCTGGAAGCTCGCGCCGCCGGCGCTGGTCGGCTTCTGGCAGGAACTGCGCGCCGAGGACCAGGCCGCGCTGGGCCAGCCGCGCCCGCTGTGCTTCATCTCGCGCCGCCAGCGCCGCAAGTTGAACGCTGCGCTGAGCTTCCTGGGGAGCCCCGCGGACATCATCCTCCACCCCGCCGATGCCGAGGCCAACGGCATCGCCCACGGCGACGCGGTGCGCGTGAGCACGAGGCGCGGCGAGATCGTGCTGACCGCGAACGTCAGCGATACGATCCGCCGCGGCGTCGCCTCGATTCCGCACGGGCACGAGGCAGCGAACGTCAACCTGCTGACCAGCGTCGAGGAGGTCGATCGGCTGACCGGCATGGTGCTCTATACGGGGATCCCGATCGCGGTGGAGCCGGTGGCGGCCTGAGCCACCGCGCTCACTTCACCTTGTAGGCCCCGTACTCCGCGGGCGCTATGCCGGTCTGCTCGCGGAACGAGGGCGCGAACTGACCGCCGAGGTCGGTGATGCCGTAGTGCTTGGCCATGTCCGCGCCGACCAGGGTCTTGCCGTTGTAGTCGAGCAGCTTGGGATCGTTGAAGAGCGCCCATGCGACATGACCGGTGAGGCCGGTGGACTCGAGCTGGCCTTCGAGGTGTTTGAACTTCTCGGGCTCGGCCGCTATCATCTCGAGCAGGCGTTCGGAGGTCAGCGCGCCCATCCAGATCGACACGGCGGCGACCTTGGAACCGGCATCGGCGAAATCGACGCCCATGTCGAAGGCCATCTTGTCCAGGCCGGCCTTGTGCGCGCCATAGGCGGGGCCGAAGCAGTAATGCATGGCCCCGGGCGACGAGGTGAACAGGATCAGGCCGCCCGTTTTTCCATTTTGGCCCTGCCTCACCATATGCGGCGCGACGTGCCACGAGGCGACGAAGCCCGAACGCACGCCGACGTTGATCATGTCGCCGATCTTGAGCGGCTTTTCCCAGAAGTTTCCGGGCATCGACAGTTCGTCGTAGATGGCGCAGGCGTTGTTGATCAGGATGTCAACGCGGCCTTGCTCGGCGATGACCTGCTCGACCAGCGCGCCGACCTCCTCGTCCTTGCTGCTGTCGCAGGCGACGGCGATACCCTTGCCGCCGGCCGCGGTGACCTCGGCGGCGGTGGCGTGGATCGTCCCCGGCATCGAGGCGTCGCCTTCCTTCTGCGAGCGCCCCGTGACGTAGACCGTGGCGCCATGCGAACCCAGCGCCGTGGCGATCCCCCTGCCCGCGCCGCGGCTCGAACCGGTGACGATCGCGACTGGTGGCTGGCTCATACTGCTCTCCCTGAAAAGATTCGTCAGGTTGTTAGCGGGATGCGCACGGGACGGTCAATGCCGTCCCGGCACTTCGCCAACCTTCTGGGAAGCCTCAGGCGAAGGCTTCCTCGCCTTCGAGCTTGGTGCGCATCATCAGGCGGCCCGACTTGTGGTCATAGGGCAGCGCGCGGTGCATGGTGCCGGTGTTGTCCCAGATCACCATGTCGCCGAGCTTCCAGGTGTGGCGGTAGGAGAAGCGCTCCTGCGTCGCCCAGTCGCGCAGACGGACGAGCAGCGATTCACTCTCGGTCGGGTCCTTGCCGAGCACCGAAAGCGCGGTCGCGCCGAGCACCAGCGACTTGCGGCCCGAACGGTGCTTCCACACCAAGGGCAGCGTGTTCTTGCCGCGCGACTGCCACTGCTGGAGCAGGGCATAGCTCGGCTCGGGGTTCACGTAGAGCTGCGAACGCCACATCGCATGGTCGACCTGCAGGCCCTCGATCTGCGCCTTCTCGTCCTCGGGCAGTTCGTCCCAGGCGGCATAGGTGTTGCAGAAGTCGGTCTCGCCGCCGACGGGCGCTAGCGCACGCGCGCTCATGATCGAGGCGAGGATCGGCTTGTCCGACATCGTCCCGTCGAGGTGCCAGAAGAAGGCGCCCTTGAGGTATTCGGCGATCGGGTTGATGCTCGAATCCATCGTGATCGGATAGACCGCATCCTTGCCGCCGGCCGCCTCACCATCCTCGTGCGCGAAAGTGCCGAGCGTGTGGGTGAAGGCGATCTGCTCGTCATCGGTCAGGTTGATCTCGGGGAAGACGATGACCCCGCGGCGCTCCATGAGCTCACGAATTTCGCTCGCGCGCTCGCCCGAAAGCAGCGTCGCCTTGTCGGTGTGGATGGCCGAGCCGATCTTCGGCGCGACGTCGGTGACTTCCCAGCGTGAGGATACGGCTGTCGCCATCTTCGTGTTCTCCCATAAGCCTTGCGGGCCTTGTTGTTGAACACTTGTACAGCGCGACGCGCGCGAGCGTCAACGCGAAACGGCCGCCCTCTCGCGAGGACGGCCGCTGCGAACGTTGCGAACGAAGGCGCTCAGACGAGCGGCTCTTCGCCTTCCAGCTTGGTGCGCACCATCATGCGGCCCGTGGCGGGATCATAGGCTTCGGCGCGGTGCATCGTGCCGGTGTTGTCCCAGATGATCATGTCGCCGACCGACCACTCGTGGCTGTAGACGAACTGCTCCTGCGTCGCCCACTCGCGCAGCCAGTTGAGGATGCGGACGCTCTCGAAGTGGTCCTTGCCGACGATCGTGTGCGCGGTGTTGCCGATGACCAGCGACTTGCGGCCGGACTCGTGGTTCCAGACCAGCGGGATCTCGACGTCGCCGATGCTCTGCATGCGCTCGAGCAGTTCCTGGTTGGGCTCCGGGTTCCAGTACATCAGGGTCGGCCAGGCGCCGTGACGGACGCGGTAGCCGTCGAACTCGGCCTTCTTGTCCTCGGGCAGCGCGTCGTAGGCGGCATAGGTGTTGGCGACGCCGGTGTTGCCCGTACCCTTGGGCGACGGAACGACACAGCGCAGCAGCGAGGCGCGGATCGGCATCTGGTTCATCGTGCCGTCGATGTGCCAGAACAGCGAACCCTTGAGGTAGATCGCCGAGCTCGGGTTGACCTTCTCGTCGAGGGTGATCGGGTGGACCTTGTCCTCACCGCCCTTGTCGGTCATCTCCGGCGCGAAAGTGCCGAGCGTCTTGGTGAAGGCGACCTGCTCCTCGTCGGTGAAGTTGACCTGCGGGAAGACCAGGACGCCGCGCTGCTCGAGCAGATCGCGCAGCTCTTCGGCGTTTTCGCCGCGGAGCAGCTCTTCCTTGCTGTTGAGAATGCGGCTGCCGATCCCGGGCTTGATGTCCTCGACGGAAAGGCGGGTCTTGGCGGCGGTGGCCATGGCGAACTCCGATCAATGAGAAAAACGAACTGCTCGCGTCTATTTCTGCCAAGCAAGGCTGGCCGTCAAGGACGCCGAGGCGATCACTGTGATCGTGTACAGTTTAATTTGATCTGAATTCGAAAAGCGATTTGCTCAGCCCAGAGGCTCCTCGCCGGCAAGCTTGGTGCGGACCATCAGACGGCCGCTGTCGGCCGGATAGGGCCGCACGCGGTGCAAGGTCCCGGTGTTGTCCCACATCACCGCGTCGCCGCGCGACCAGCTATGCGCATAGTGGAAGCGCTCCTGCGTCGCCCATTCGCGCAGCCAGACGAGCAGTTCGAAGCTCTCGAGCGGGTCCATGCCGACGACGTTGACCGCGGTATTGCCGATCACCAGCGAGCGGCGGCCCGAACGGTGCGTCCAGACCAGCGGCAGGGTCCGGCGCGGCACCTCGAGCCATTGCTGCAGCGTCTCGTAGCTCGGCTCGGGATCGACCGCGCGCTGTGCGCCAGCCATCGCGTGGACCGCCTGCAGCCCCGCAATCTGGCGCTTGCGCGCTTCGGGCAGCGCCTCCCAGGCGGCATAGGTGTTGCAGAACTCGGTCTCGCCGCCGCTTTCCGACAGGACCTTGGCGCAGAGGATCGAGGCGAGGATCGGCGCGGCGTTCATGTAGCCGTCAAAGTGCCAGAAGAACGAAGCGCGGGTGTAGTCGGCGCTGCGGCCGCCGGCGGGGTCGATAGAGATCGGCGTGACGCCCTCGTCGTCACGATCGGGCGCATAGGTACCGAGCGTCTTGGTGAAGGCGACCAGTTCGGCCTCGGAGAAATCGATCCGCGGGAAGATCAGGACGCCACGCTCTTCGAGCAGCGCGCGCAGCTCCGCGGCATGGCCTCCCGAGAGCAAGGCCGGCTTGTCCGCCAGCACCTCGGCGCCGATCGCCGGCTTGATCGCACGATGGTCGAGCCGGTTCGCCGCCTCGCTGGCCATAGCCTCTCTCCCGAACTGGACGGGCTCAGCCTTGGCGCAGGGCCTCCGCCAGTTCGGCGCTTTTCTCCAACGGCGGCGCGAGCTTGTCCAGCCATTGCTCGACGAAGGCGCGCGCCTCGTCGTGGCCCGAGGTCACGCCGAGCCCGCCTTCCATGACCAGCGCGCGGCCGATGCCCGCGAGCACGAGGCTGAGCCCCGCCGGCGGCACGCCGTCGGGACCGGCCAGGCGTTCGCCCAGCAGCTTGGTGAAAATCTCCACCTCGCGCTGGCGCATCGCTTCGCAATGCTCGGCCATATGCGCGCGCACCGCCTTGCGGTGGTTGGCGAGCGCCATGAATTCGAGCGCGATGGCGATGCGGCTGGTGTCGGTCAGATAGGCCCAGAGCGCGCGGATCGGATCGTCGGAGAGCAGCGCCTCTTCGATCATGCGGTCGCTGTGCTCGGCGCCGTGACGCGAAACCGCGAGCAGCAGGTCGTCGGTGGTGGTGAAGTAGTAATGGACGAGCGAGGGCTTGAGCCCGGCCTTGGCCGCAACCCGGCGCGTGCTCACGGCGGCATAGCCTTCGTCGCGGATCAACTGTTCGGTCGCATCGAGGATCAGCGCCCTTGTCGCCGAATTCTCCGCTCCAACCCTGCGTGGCGTGACTGCCATCCAAAACCCCTGACTACGGGCTCCATCACCTAGGACCACGGGCGCTCAAGTCAAGGAAAGCGGGGCTCGCACCTGTGGGCTTTGCCCGCGGAAGCCTGCGACATCGCCCCCACGAGCATAGCAAACTCAGTGCGCTTCCAACCGCCAATCATGCTTCGGCCGGCCCATCGTCGCCATGGCCACAGCACCGATCGTCATCGCCACCATCACCGTGACGAGCAGGCCGTCGTAATTGCCCGAGCGGTCGTGCAGCCAGCCCGCGACATAGGGACCGATCGCGGCGTTGATCGCGCCGAAGGTGATGATCGCGCCGAAGAGCGCAGCAAAGGCACGCAAGCCGAAATGCCGCGTCGCGAGATAAAGGGCGACGTCGATCTCGGCGCCCGTGGCGATGCCGAAGCAGGCGACCGCCAGGGTCAGCAGCAGCACGCTGGGCGCGTCGAGCAGCAGGATGGCGCAGCCGATCACCGGCAGGAACTGGGTGGCGGCGCCGAGCAGGCCCCCGGGAAAACGATCGAGCAGGAAGCCGACGGTGAGACGCGCGACGATACCGACGAGGCCCATGACCGAGGCGATCCGCGCGGCCTGCATCGGCCCGATCCCGGTCTCGCTCAGCAGCGGCACGAGATTGGCCGACATCGCCATGTTGTAGAGCGAAAAGGCCCCGAAGGCGACGAGCAGCCGCCAGAACGCGGCCGTGCGCATGCCTTCGCGCAGGGTCAGGCCAGGCACCGGTCCGGCGACGACCTGCGCCGCCTCGCCCGGCTTGCGACCGTCCCTGAAGAACAGGAACACGACCGGGAAGGTCGCGAGGATCCAGACGCCAGCGACACCGACGAAGCCCACGCGCCAGCCGTAGTCGCCGATCAGCCAGGTCGCCAGCACGGGCACGACCGCGGCGGTGATCGGCGTACCCGAGAGGGCGACTGCCATGGCGAGCCCGCGCGAATGGTCGAACCTGGCGGCGACGGCGCTGGTCCAGACGGTCGACTGCACGAGCACCACGCCGACCGCGAGGACCATCCAGAGCAGCGACCAGTTGAGCAGCGTACCCGTCGCCGTGGCGAGCAGCGCGAAGGAGCCCGTCTTGACCAGCAGCCCCGTCAAGGCGACGCGGCGCGGGCCGAAGCGATCGACGATCATGCCGATCAGGATGTTGAGGAACACGCCCACCGCGTTCGACAGCGAGAGGCCGATCATCACATCGGTCCGCGTCCAGCCGAAGGCCTGTTCGAGATGCGGCACGAACGGGCCGATGCCGTAGCTTTGCAGCCCGATCGTCGAATAGCCGACGAGAGCGGCCAGGGTCAGCGGCCAATAGGCGCGCCATTCGACCGCGCCTGCCTTGCGATCTCCAGCTTGCATCAGTGTCCGAGGCTCCAGTCGTGCTTGGGCCGGCCCATCGTCGCGATCGCCACGGCGCCCGCGCCCATCAGCACCATCAGCACCATCAGCATCTGGTCGTAGCCGCCCGAACTGTCGTGCAGCCGGCCGGCGATGAACGGTGCCGTCGCGCCGCCGAGCGCGCCCGAGGTCAACAGCGCCCCCATCAGCGAAGCAAAGCTCTTGAGCCCGAAATGGCGCGATACCAGGTAGAACACGACGTCGTATTCGGCGCCGATGGTGATGCCGAAGCTGGCCACGGCGAGCGCCAGGACCAGATAGCCGGGCACGTCGACCAGCATCAGGCCACAGCCGATCACCGGCAGGGTGAAGACCACGGTACCGAGGATCGTCGCCGAGAAGTGATCGAGCAGGAAGCCGGCCGATATCCGCGCGACGATCCCGACGATGCCCATCAGCGCCGCGAGTTGCGCGGCTACCAGCGCGGTCTGCCCCTTCTCGCTCATCAGCGGCACGAGATTGGGCGCGATCGACATCGTATAGAAGGCGAAGGCGAAAGCCGCGACCATCAGCTGCCAGAAGGCCCGCATGCGCAGCCCTTCGCCGATCGTGACGCCGGGCAGGACGGCAAGCGCGGCGGGTGCTTCGGCCTCGGCGGGCCGCGTCTTGCGGGCCTGCCTATCCTCGTCCTGCCGGCCGTGGAAGAACAGGAACACGACGGGCAGCGCGACCAGCAGCCAAATCCCGGCAACGCCGGCAAGCGCCAGCCGCCAGCCGTATGCGCCGATCAGCCAGGTCGCGAGCACGGGCACGATCGCGGCGCAGAACGAAGATCCACTGAGCGTCACTGCCAGGGCCAGCCCCCTGCCCTTGTCGAAGCGGCTGGCGACGGCGCTGGCCCAGACGTTGGCCTGGGCGAGCACGGCGCCGAAGGCAACGAGCAGCCAAAGCAGCGACCAGTTCAGCATCGTGCCCGTCGCCGTGGCCAACATGGCGATGGCGCCGGCCTTGACGACGACGCCGCCCAGCGCGACGCGCCGCGGCCCCACGCGATCGGCGAGCACCCCGACCGCAAAGTTCAACAGGACGCCGATCGTGTTCGAGATCGTCAGGCCAAGCATCACTTCCGAGCGCGACCAGCCGAAGGTCTGCTCGAGCGGCGCAACGAAAGGCCCGATCCCATAGGTCTGGATCGCCATGGTCGAATAGCCGATCCCGGCGGCGATCGGCAGCAGCCCGTGCCGCCGCCATTCGCCCAACGCCGTCAACGGCGCGTCCTGTTTCATTGTCCTCTCCCGCGCGTCCCGCACGGTTAAACGAGACGGCGGCCCCTTTGGCAAGGGACCGCCGCCGTTTTGTTCCGCTCGGGGAAAGACTTAGCTGCCGAAGTGGATCTTCACGCGCATGCCGTACATCCGCGGTGCGCCGAGGAGTATCCATTCGGCCCCCGACGACGCGAGGCCGTTGCTCGAAGCCACCCAATACTTCTCGCCCGTGACGTTGGTCGCGAACACCGCAAGATCGACGCCGCTGCCGGCGATCGAGTTCCAGTTGAAGTTGAGGTTCAGCAGGTCGGTCGCCGGCGCGATGCTGGCGTTGTAGGGGATCGCGCCCTGGGCGAAGGCGCGATCGTTGCCGTGGTTGCTGAACTGCTTGTCGGTATGGGTGAAGGTCGCCCCGAACGAGACCTTCCCGACCTCCTCGGAAAGCGGCAGCGTATAGGTCGCGGTCAGGGTCACGCGGTTCTTCGGTGCGAAGGGCAGGATCGTGCCTTTCGCGAAGCCGCTGGCCTGGTCGCAGTTGAACGCGGCGTTGTTGCAGTTCGTCACGGTACCGCCGCCCTGAACGACCTTGGCGTCGAGATAGGCATAGCCCAGGTCGAAGCGCCAGGAATCGCCGATCATCAGCGAGCCATCGACCTCGACGCCCTTGAGTTCGGACCTGCCGACGTTCTGGATGCCGTTGATTCCCGTCGGCGCCGGCGCCGTGCAGGTCGCACGGCCGCCGGTATTCGGCACGCCGTTGGCGTTGGTCAGCGGCAGGCACTGCGGGATGAACACCGAGACCTGCTGATCCTTGAACTTGTTGAGGAAGGCCGCGAAGTTCAGGTTGCCGCGCACGTCGCCGCTGTTGAAGCTGGTCTTGGCGCCGAGCTCGAAACTGTCAACGTATTCGGGCTGCCAGGCCTCGAACTGCAGGTTCGCCTCGTTGACGCTGCCGCCGCGATAGCCGCGCGCGTACTTGGCATAGAGCAGCGTGTCGGGATCGGGCTTGAAGTCCAGGTTGATCAGCCAGGTCGGCTTGCTCGAACGGGTCTGGAACGAACGGCCGATGCCGCAGGCACCGTTGGTCAGGACGGCCGCGGTGGCGCCGCCTGCCGGCTGCGCCGCGCGGGCGCAGCGATAGGTCAGCACGCCCGTCGCCGCGTTGCGGATGACCTGGATGTTGTCCGCTTCCACCCGCACCCGGTCCCAGGTGTTGCGGATGCCGCCGGTGATGGCGAACTGCTCGGTCAGCTTGAACGTCGCCTGGGCGTAGAGGCCGTAATTCTTGTAGAAGTAATTGTTATGCGCGATCGAGATGTTGCCCAGCGCGCTGCAGCGGAAGGCCCAGACATCGGCCTGATTGACGCAGTTCGACAGGATCGCGGTATATTGGGTCTGCTGCTTGTTGGGCGCGCTGTGCTCGAGATAGCCGCCGACCTGCCAGACCAGCTTGTCGCCCGCCGTATGACCCTGGAGCTGGAGCTCCTCGCTCAACGTCCATTGATCGCCCTGTCCGCCGTCGGGACCGGGATTGGTGATGACGAAGGACCGGGGAACGGTATCACCGGGCAGCAGGAAGGCGTCGCCCGAAAGGTTGAACGAGTACGATTCCTTCGCCTTGCCGTAGCTGAAGATGTTCTTGACGGTGATCTCGTCGCTCGCGCGCCAGGTCGTCGTGTTGATGGCCTGCCAGGTCTCGTTCTTGACGAAGGAATTCTGGTTGTTGTTGGCGACGTCGTAATAGCCGTACCGGGCCGCGGTCTGCCGATCGAGCTCGGTGCAGTTGGCCGCGCGCGAGGTCAGTGCCGTGCCGATATTGCCGTCCGAACCGGCCACCGTACCGCGGTTGCAGTAGGCATATTTGCCCATGTAGCCGTTGGTGTCGGACTTGGCCCAGCTGAAGATCGCGTAGTTCTCGAGATCGGGAGTCAGATCGATCACCAGGCTGGCGCGCGCTGCCCAGTAGTCGATGTCGTTGAACGTGCTCGGCCCCACCCCCGAGCGGTTGCGGATGTAGCCATCGCGCTTGTTGCGATCCACTGCGACGCGGAAGCGGATGCTGTCGCTCAACGGCACGTTGAGCACGCCCTGCACGCGCCACTGATCGTAGTTGCCGATCGTCCCTTCGACATTGCCCTCGAACCGGTCGGTCGGCTTCTGCGGCACGAGCAGGATCGCGCCACCGGTGGTGTTGCGGCCGAACAGCGTGCCTTGTGGGCCTTTCAGCACCTGGACGTTCTGCAGGTCCATCATCTGGCCCACGCCGGCGCCGTTGCCGCTGGTGATGTTCGAGGACAGACGCGGCGCCGTGGCTTCGGCGAAGTAGACGGCGACCGAGGGCGCCGTGTTCAGATCCTGCGAGAAGCCGCGGATCGCGAAGCTCGACTTGTCGGGGCCGTAGCGGCCGTTGACCGTCAGCGACGGCGTATAGGTCGCCAGGTCGGTGCTGTTGACGATGTTGCGCGCGGCGAGCTGCTCGGGATTGTAGACCGTGATCGAGATCGGCACGTCCTGCAGGCGTTCGTCCATGCGACGGGCCGTCACGATGATGTCGCCGGCGCTGGCCTCGGCCGCCTCCTGGGCGAAAGCCGGTGTCGTCATGACCACGGTCATGGCCGTTGCCGCTAAAGCAAAGTTCCTCGTGCTTTTCATTTTATCCTCCCCACTATCCCCGCCGGTCGGCCGCTTTCCGCAGCTGTCGCTCGTGCTTGGTACGATGCGCAGGATCGGGCGGTTTTCCGCCCACCTTCCCAACCGATTTCTTGCTTTTCGCATCGGTTTTTTGGCCTTTATTCGTGAGGTGTCAAGCAACACTTGGAACTTTAGTCCCATGTTTCCGACGGGCGGGCGGCGCACCGGCTTGACCCCAAACGAAAAAGCATCGTGCTGCTTGGGGACCCTGCCCGCCGAACCGGTCGAACGGAGCGAAAAGCGACTGCCCGGCGATTGACACGGCGGCCTGCAATTGGGAGCTTCGCGCAAAAGGGAGAGAGGATTGCCAGAAAAGCTGCCGGCTACGGCCGCAACCGAGTGGCGCGCCCACTGGACCGTGGTGCTCGCCGCCGCGGCGGGCGTTTCGCTCTCCGCCGTCAGCGTCTCGTCGCTCGGGGTGATGATGGAGCCGATCGAGCAGGAGTTCGGCTGGAGCCGGACCCAGATCTCGCTCGGAACCTCGCTCGTCTCGTTCATGGCAGTCCTGCTCGCCACGGCGGTCGGCCTGGCGATCGACCGGCTCGGCGCCCGCTTCGTCGGCATCGTCGCGGCGGCGCTGATGTGCGCGGGCGTGTCGCTGATGTCGGCTGTCGCGGGCGAGCTCTGGCAATGGTGGAGCCTCTGGCTCGTGGTCGGCCTGGCCGCCTCGGCCATGCCCACGGTCTGGCTGCTGCCCGTCACCAGCCTGTTCCAGTCGGGCCGCGGCCTGGCCGTGGCGATCACGCTCTGCGGATCGGGCATCAGCACCTCGCTGATCCCCATCGTCGCCAATGCCCTGCTCGCCGAATATGGCTGGCGCGGCGCCTATCTCGGACTTGGCGCGATCTGGGCGGCGGTCGTGCTGCCGCTGGTCCTGCTGTTCTTTCGCAGCGCCCCCAAGGCACCCGTCGCACCGAGCAGGACGGCGGGAGAGGCGCTCGAGCCGATGGCGCCGCTGCCCGGCCTGACCGCGCGCGAAGGCTTCGCCTCGCCCAAGTTCTACAAGCTGGCGCTCGCGGCGTTCCTTTCGATGTCGGCCGGCGTCGCGCTGATCCTGAACCTGGTGCCGGTCCTGCGCTACACCGGTCTCACCCCGGCGAATGCCGCCGCCGTCGCCGGGGTGATCGGCCTCGCCACGATCGTCGGTCGCATCGCCGGTGGCTGGCTGATGGACCGCATGAGCGCGGGTACGATCGCAGCGCTATCCTCGGCCGGGGCGATCGCCCTGCCCGCGCTGCTGCTGATCGCGCCGGGATCGGTCATGGCAGCCACCGCGGGCGTCGCGATCTATGGCCTGCTCGGCGGCGCCAAGGTGCCCGCGGTCGCCTACCTCGCCAGCCGCCATTTCGGCGCGCGCGCCTTCGGCACGCTCTATGGCGCGACCAACACGGCGATCGCGCTCGGCGTCGGACTCGGCCCGCTCGCGGCCAACTACGTCTACGACCTGACCAAGTCCTATACCCCGGTGATGTGGACCGCGGTGCCCTTCCTGGCGATCGCCGCGCTGCTCTATCTGTCGCTCGGGCCCTATCCGGATTTCACGAAACAGGAGGCCGCGGCCTGATGGCGACGACGATTCCGGGCTCGGCGCTGGCCGAATGGCGCAAGCACTGGCCGCTCGTCGCCGCGACGATGATGGGCATGTCGCTGGCAGCGTTGCTGACCTCGGTCTTCGGCGTGATCCTCGGCCCGATCGAACAGGAATTCGGCTGGACCCGCGCCGAGATCTCGTCGGGTCCCGCCGTGGTCTCAATGATAGGGCTGTTCCTGGCGATCCCCGCCGGCCACCTGATCGACCGCTTCGGCGCCCGGCGCTGCGGGCTCGTCGTGATCGCCTGTTCGTTCGCCTCG
Organism: Novosphingobium anseongense; assembly: GCF_037482895.1. Taxonomy (NCBI): domain Bacteria; kingdom Pseudomonadati; phylum Pseudomonadota; class Alphaproteobacteria; order Sphingomonadales; family Sphingomonadaceae; genus Novosphingobium; species Novosphingobium anseongense. The sequence continues at coordinate 1,277,983 of NZ_JBBHJZ010000001.1, forward strand.
ATGGCGGCGATGTCGGCGATCGGCAACCAGCTTTGGCAATGGTGGGCCTGCTGGGCGGTGTTCGGCATCGCCGGCTCGTTCACCTCGACCGTGTGGATGGCGCCGGTCTCGACGATCTTCCATTCGGGCCGCGGCATGGCCATCGCGCTGACCGTCTCGGGCACCGGGATCAGCATGACCCTGGCCCCGGGCATCGCCGAATGGTTCGTCCAGCATTACAGCTGGCGCACCGGCCTGCTGGCGTTGGGGGTGATGTGGTGCGCGGCGGTCCTGCCGCTGGTCCTGGCTTTCGTACCCAACCACGTCGCCCCAGTGGAGGAGGCGGAAGAGGCCCTGGCGCCCGTGCAGGATCGCAACGTCGGCCTGACCCCGCGCGAGGGCTTTGCCTCGCCGACGCTCTACATCCTGTTCTTCGCCTCGTTGCTCTCTGCCATGACCGGCGTGGCGCTGATCCTCAACCTCGTGCCCGTGCTGACCTTCACCGGACTGACGCGTACCGAGGCGGTCACGATCGCCGGATCGATGGGGATCGCCTCGATCGTGGGGCGCATCGTCGGCGGTTACCTGATGGACCGCTACGACGTGCGCCGCCTGGCGATCGGCGCCTGCGTGGTCTCGCTCGGCCTGCCGCTATCGCTGCTGCTCGGCGCGGGTACCTTCTGGGCGGCGATGGCCGGCATCGTCGCCTATGGCCTGACCGGCGGGATGAAGATGAACGCGATCGTCTACCTGGTCAGCACGCACATGGGCGCGCGGAGCTTCGGGCTGTTCTACGGCGTCATCAGCATCACCACGACCGTCGCGATGGGCATCGGCCCGCTGATCGCCAATCACATCTACGACGTCAGCAAGTCCTATACGCCGGTGATCTGGGCGACCGTTCCGGGCTTCATCCTCGCGGGCGTGCTGTTTGCAACCCTGGGGCCCGCCCCTGCGCTGACAGCGCGCGACACGCCGTAACCCTCAGCCGTCTTTCTGCTGCATCAGGTTGCTGATGCGCCGGCCCAGTTCCTCGACCGCGAAAGGCTTGGTCAGGACCTGCATGCCGCGTTCGATATGGCCGTGGTTGAGTACGGCATTTTCGGCATAGCCGGTGACGAACAGGATGCGCAGGCCCGGCCTGAGCTGGCGCGCGCGTTCGGCCACCTGGCGGCCGTTGAGCCCGCCGGGCAGGCCAACGTCGGTAACGAGGAGATCGATGTCGGGCGTGTTCTCGAGGATCTGGAGCCCGGAGGGACCGTCGCCCGCCTCGAGGCAGCCATAGCCGAGATCCTCGAGCGAATCGACGATCAGCATCCGCACCATCGGCTCGTCGTCGATCACCAGCACTGTCTCGCCCGAACGCGGCGCAGCGGCGGCCGCTTGCTCGCGCGGCTCCTCATCTTCGCTCGGCCCGTCGTGACGCGGCAGGTAGATGCAGACCATCGTGCCCTGGCCGATCTCCGAATAGATGCGGACGTGACCGTGGCTCTGGCGCGCGAAGCCGTAGACCATCGACAGCCCCAGACCCGTGCCTTGGCCGATCGGCTTGGTCGTGAAGAAGGGATCGAACACGCGCTCGAGATCCTCCTTCTCGATGCCGGTGCCGGTGTCGCTGACGCAGATCGTCACGTACTGGCCCGGATCGAGCCGGTGCTGCGCGGCGGCGCGCGCGTCGATCCAGCGGTTCGAGGTCTCGATCGTGATGCGGCCGCCCTCGGGCATGGCATCGCGGGCGTTGATGCAGAGATTGAGCAGCGCGTTCTCGAGCTGGTTCTCGTCGACCAGAGTAGACCACAGGCCGCTTGCCGCGACGGTCTCCACCTTAATGCTCGGACCGACCGTGCGCCGCACGAGTTCGGCGAGTTCCTGCAGCAGCGAATTGGCCAGCAGCGGCTTGGGCGAGAGATTCTGCCGCCGCGAAAACGCGAGCAGGCGGTGTGTCAGCGCGGTCGCGCGACGGGCGGCACCCTGCCCTGCCTGGAGATAGCGCTCGACATCGGTGGTACGGCCTTGCGCCAGACGCGTGCCGATCATCTCGAAGGCCCCCGAGATTCCCGCCAGCAGATTGTTGAAATCGTGTGCCAAGCCGCCGGTGAGTTGGCCGACGGCCTCCATCTTCTGTGCCTGGCGGAGCGCCGCTTCGGCCTCCTCGCGCTCGGCCAGCGCTTCGGCGACCCGCGCCTCCAGCGTCTCGTTGAGCTCGCGCAGCGCGGTCTCGGCCTGGACGCGTGGGGTGATGTCCTTGAACAGGACCGCAACCTGGTTCTCGCTGCCATCGCCGACGCGGTAGGCAGAGACTTCGAGGTGATGGCCGGTCGCGACGATCTCGCGCTCGAAGCGGATCGAACGGCCGCTCGCAAGGACGCCGCCGTATGTCTCGACCCAGCCGTCGGCCTCGTCACCGACGAGATCGCGCACCTTCTGGCCGACGACGTTCAGCAAGCCGGCGTTTCGCTCGTAGGCCGGGTTCGCCTCGACATGGACGTAGTCGCTGAGCGGGCCGTGCGGACCATCGATGAATTCGATGATGCAGAAACCCTCATCCATGGACTCGAAGAGCGTTCGATAATGCTCCGCATTGCCCGAAAGACCTGGCATCCCCGCTCGCCCTCTGCACGTTCCATCCGCGCCCGATCGGCCGCGCTCCGGCGAAAACGACCGGAATGGTTGTTTGTGCCATCGTCGCCGGTCGGAGTCAGTTATTATTTGTGAACTGCGCCACCCCGTTCCCGTCGGGGCGGCGGCAGAATCATCGAGAATGCCGGTCTATTTGACGTCCCAGACCAGCGGCAGGTTGCGGATCGAGAGAAGGCCGGGAAACACCGAAGTGTCGCTGCCCGGCTTGGCGCGGAATTCGGGAATACGCTTGAACCACTCGTCGAGCAGCAGGCGCAACTCGCGCCGGGCGAGATGCCCGCCGAGGCACGAATGCACGCCGCCGACCAGGGTGAAGTGGCGGTTGCCCTTGCGCGTGGGATCGAATTCGCGCGGGTTCTCGAAGCGCGCCGGATCGAAGTTGCCCGCGGGGTTGAGGCAGGAGAAGCTGTCGCCGGCCTTAACCTGGACGCCGTGCCACTCGAAGTCCTTGATCGCGCGGCGCGCCGACGAGAGGATCGGCTGGGTGCGCAGGAATTCCTCGACCGCGCCGTTGATCAGCTCGGGATTGTCGCGCAGCCGGGTCTGGATCTCGGGCTGCAGCGCCATGCGGCGGAACATCTGGGCGATCGTTGCGGCGACCGTGTCGAGCCCGCCGAGCCAGAGAAACCAGACCATGCCGATCTTCTCGTCATCGGTGAACTTGCGCCCCTTGATGTCGCCGTGGACGATCGAGGAGGTGAGGAACTGGTCGGGGTTCTTTTCCTTTTCGGCGATGAACCCGCGCAGGAAATCGAGCACGCTGCGCAGCGCCCACTGCATCTTCTCGAGGCTGCCCGAATGGAGAATGTTCCACTCCCATTCGAGGAAATCGTCGAACATCTCCTTGGGGAAGCCCATCATGCCCATGAAGATGCGCACCGGGAACACGCGGGCGAAATCCCAGGCCATGTCGACCTCGCCCTTGTCCTCGATCTCGCCGATCATCTCGTCGAGCACTTCGCGGATCATCGGCTCCATCACGCGGGTGATCGTCGCCGGGCCGAGGAACTGGGTGAGGAACATGCGGTAAGGCGTATGCTCGGGCGGATCGAGGCCGAGCGGGATCGACGGGAAGGTCTCGCCGATCAGCCGCTGGAACTCGGCCGTGCCCTTGTTCGAGAAATGCTCGTTGTCGCAATAGACGCGGTCGATGTCCTCGTAATGCGTGACCACCCAGTTGCCGGTGGCCGAGCCGCCCGCGATCGCGCCCAGGCCGCCGGCGGCGGGCGGGTTGAACAGCAGGCGCGGGATGTTCTGGCCCGCCAGCCAGCCCATGTGCTCGTAAGGATCGACCTGATCGTTGGGCACGCCGCCCATCGTCCACGACAGGTCGACGATCCGGTCCTTGGGCACGTGCGAAGGCGCATCGGGGAAATCGACGCGGATATCGTCGAGGCTCTTGGGATGCGGTGCGGTGGCGGTCGACGCAGACATGATCTTCTCCCTTATTGGAGAGGTGCATGCCACCAACCCGCCTTGCGGGCAATCATCGGCGAGAACGCGGTTTCCCCCTTCGCCCCCGCGATGAAATGCGTCGCTATTCGGCCGGAGCGGCCTCCAGCGTCGGCTCCTGACGTGCGTGCAGCCGGATTGCCGGCAACCAGAACATGGCGGCTATGCCCAGCGCGCAGAAGGTCCAGAAGATCCCCTTGTAGCTGCCGGTCAGGTCGAAGATCAGGCCGAACAGCGGCGGCGTCGCCAGCATCGCGATCAGGATGACCCCCGAAAGAAGCCCCATGGCGCGACCGACCGCGCGCTGGCCAAAGACCCGCGGCGCGATGAAGCTCTCGATCGGGATCATCAGTCCGCCGAAGATGCCGATGCAGGCCACGCCCAGCGCGATCGCGCTGTAGCCGGCGCTGGCCTGGGTCAGCAGGCCGATACCCAAGGCAAAACCGCCGAGCGCGACGAACATCAGCGTGCGCGGCCCCACGCGATCGGCCAGCGCGGCGAAGCTGAGCTTGGCGACGAAGCTGCAGGCCGAATAGACCGAGATCAGCGTCGCCGCCCGGGTCGCGTCGATGCCGCTGTCCTTGGCCAGCGGCGCCAGGTTGGTGATCATCCCCTTCATCCCGGCCGTGACGATCGCGACCGTGCCGGCGATGGCCCAGAACGCGGGATCGGTCAGGATCTGCCGGGCGGAGATCGGTGCCCTGCCCAGTTCCTGCCGCGCCAGTTCGGGCGCTTCGGGCGCACCGTCGGGATGGAGCCCGCGATCGGCGGGCCGCTCGACGACGAGCAGCGCCGCCGGCACGGTCCAGACGATCAGCACCAGCGAGAGCAGTTGCAGCGCCTGTCGCCAGTCATGGGTATCGAGCAGCCCCTGGATGATCAGCGGAAAGGCAAAGCCGCCCGCGGAGATGCCCGCGATGGCCACGCCGATCGCACGGCCGCGCAGATTGGCGAACCAGCGCGAAAGCAGCACCGTCGCCGCCACCGGCCCCATCAGCGCGTTGGCCGGCGCAATCAGCAGGGCGAAGGCGACGAGGACCTGGACGAACGAGGTCGCCAGCGAGATCGCCGTATAGCCGGCCGCCAGGAAGCAACCGCCCGCGATCATGAGCCTGCGCACCGAAAAGCGGTCGGCGAGGTTGCCGATCAGGGGCATCAGCACCGCGCTCACGGCCGAATAGACCGTCATCGCCAGCATCAGCACCATGCGGGTGGGCTGGAATTCCTGCGCCAGCGGCACGGCAACCAGCGAATAGGTAGAGGCGATCATGCCCGAGGCGGAAAGCAGCAGGAAGCAGATGCCGACCTGGCGCCAGCCGACGGCGAACGAAGCGGGCATGGGCTGAACTCTCCTCGGCATCTTGTTGTCGGGCGCTTGTGCCAGACATCGCGCCAAGGTCAACGCGCTCGTATACAATCGCCCGCATCGGCGGCGATTGGGTCAGCCGCCCGCGGTTTCGATGCAGCCGTACCAGCCGAGGCCGGCATAGGTTTCGTATCCCGGGGTCAAGGCATAGGAGACCAGCTTGGCGCCGTTCTGATAGAATCCGCGCTTGCTGCCGGCCTGGAGCGAATAGGTCTCGGCCTCGCCGTGTCCGGTCGAAGAGGCGATGACGCGGTGCTGGGCGTTCAGCAGCATGATGCGCGTGGTCTTGCGCTCTTCGGCATCGAGCGGCACCCCCTCGACGATCGCTTTGGCCTGCGGCTCCCAGTCGAAGAATATCCCGAGCACGCCCAGCGGCTGGCCGTGCTCGACGCCGCCGGCGCGGATCGCCGTGGCATAGGTCGCGACCTCGGCGCGATCGAGCGCCGGATTGCGTTCGATGTCGCAGACGGTGAAGGCGTCGCCGCTGGTCGTGGCCATGCCGTTGCGGAACCACTCGGTGCCGGCGACATTGCGCCCGACGACCGAACCGTAGCGATCGGGCCGGCCATTCGCCACGACCACGCCGTTGCGATCGGCGATCCAGAGATCGAGATAGACCGTGTAGGAGCGCAGGATCGTCGCGAGCCGCCGCGTGGCATGGGCCTGGGCTTCGGACGAAGGCTGCTCGAGCAGATCGACCACGGCGGTGTCGGTCGCCCACCAGCGCACGTCGCACGAACGCTCGTAGAGATTGCGATCGATGATCTCGACCGCGTTGTGCGCCATGTCGGCGAAGCGATTGCCGCGGGAATCGAGCAGCATCTGCCGTCCCGCCGCCTCGATACGGCCGGCGTTGTCGTTGATCGCGGTGCGCAGGCCCGCCGACAGCGCGCTGACCTCCTTGGTCACTTCGCCCATCTCGTGCGCGACGACCGCGAAGCTCTTGCCGACCTCGCCGGCACGCGCGGCCTCGAGCCGGGCGTTCATCGCCAACATCTGCGTCTTGACCATGATCATGTCGATCGAGCTGATCTTCTCGGCCGTGTTGCGCGACAGATCGAGCGCGAGTGTCAGAATGTCGTCTTGCAATGTAGCGCCCCCGCCGTCGCGTATGATCGCCTCGCGCAGGACACCCTTTCCCAAACCCGACGTTTTCCGCCGTTTCGCGGCCATTTATCCGCATAACTACTTACCGGGGCGTTAAGCCTGTTTCTGCGACGCGAAAAAATCCGAAAAGCCGCGTCCAGGCGGGAACCGATCGCCACGCTCGCGCGTATAGGGTGTAACTGTCGCCGCCTATCCTCCCTGGGCCCGAGTGCTCAAAGCTGGCGGCGACAGGCTTCTCCCTCAAGCTTCGGCGCTTCCCCCTTGCCCTCGCAGGGGTTCTCCGCCCATTTAGGCAGAGATGCTGCGTCAATACGAACTTGTCGAACGTGTGAAGGCCTACGATCCCGATGCGGACGAGGCCATGCTGAACCGTGCTTACGTCTATACCGTCCAGAAGCACGGCACGCAGAAGCGCGCCTCGGGCGATCCCTATTTCAGCCATCCGGTCGAAGTCGCCGGACTGATGACCGAGCTCAAGCTCGACCAGGAGACGATCGTCACCGCGCTGCTCCACGACACGGTCGAGGACACCCTGGCAACGATCGAGGAGGTCGAGAAGTTCTTCGGGCCCGACGTCGCCCGCCTCGTCGACGGCGTCACCAAGCTCTCGAAGATCGAGACGCTGACCGAGAACGAACGCGCCGCCGAGAACCTGCGCAAGTTCCTGCTCGCGATGAGCGAGGACCTGCGCGTCCTGCTCGTCAAGCTGGCCGACCGCCTGCACAACATGCGCACGCTCCATTTCATCAAGAGCGAGGACAAGCGCCGCCGCATCGCGCGCGAGACGATGGATATCTATGCTCCGCTCGCCGAGCGCGTGGGCATGTACGAATATATGCGCGAGATGCAGTTGCTCGCTTTCGAGCAGCTCGAGCCCGAGGCCTATGCGACGATCACCGGCCGGCTCGCGCAGATCCGCAGCCAGGAAGGCAGCCAGGTCGGCGCGATCGCGCTGTCGGTCAAGCAGGCGCTGGCCGAAACCGGGCTCAAGGTCGAGGTCTCGGGGCGCGAGAAGCATCCCTACTCGATCTGGAAGAAGATGGCCGAGCGCCACGTCACCTTCGAGCAGATCACCGACATCATGGCCTTCCGCGTCATCACCGACAGCGTCGAGGACAGCTACAAGGCGCTCGGGGTGCTCCACCAGACCTGGCAGATGATCCCCGGCCGCTTCAAGGACTACATGTCGACGCCGAAGACCAACGGCTACCGCTCGCTGCACACGGCGCTGATCTACGAGAATTCGATGCGCGTCGAAGTGCAGATCCGCACCAAGGACATGCACCAGACCAACGAATACGGTCTTGCCGCGCACTGGGCCTACAAGCAGGGCGGCGAGCGCCCCGACGGTCCGCGACCCGACGAAGAAGTGGGCTGGCTGCGCGACCTCGTCGAGATCGTCGACGCCAGCCACGACGCCGAGGAACTGCTCGAGCACACCAAGCTGGCGATCTACCAGGACCGCATCTTCGCCTTCACGCCTAAGGGCTCGCTGCACCAGCTGCCCAAGGGCTCGACCCCGGTCGACTTCGCCTATGCGGTGCACACCGATCTGGGCAATGCCGCGGTCGGCGCCAAGATCAACGGCCGCCACATCCCTTTGCGCACCCCGCTCAACAACGGCGACGTGGTCGAGATCATCAAGAGCCGCAACGCCCAACCGCAGCTCTCGTGGCTGGGCTTCGTCGTCACCGGCAAGGCGCGCGCGGCGATCCGCCGCGCGGTGCGCGCCAAGGAGCTTCAGGAAATCGCCGCGATCGGCCGCAAGCTGTTCGAGGAGATCGTCGAGCGGCTGCCCACCAAGATCGGCAAGAAGGCGATCGCCGACGCGGTCAAGCGCCTGGGCTTCGCGCGCGAGGAAGAGCTGATGGCGGCGATCGGCACGGCCAAGCTGTCAGACCGGGAGGTCATGGAAGCGCTCGTCCCCGGCAGCGCCGCCGATCTCGCCGACGATCACGACTGGCCCAAGCAGGAGCGCGCGATCTCGATCCGCGGCCTGACCCCGGGCATGGCCTTCCATCTCGCCGACTGCTGCCACCCGGTGCCGGGCGATCGCATCGTCGGCCTGCGCCAGCCCGGCAAGGGCGTGGAGGTCCACACGATCGACTGCCTGAGCCTGGCCAGCGGCATCGATGCCGACTGGCTCGACCTGTCGTGGGGCGAGCGCTCGACCGGCGCCGTCGGCCGCCTGCGCGTGGTGCTCTACAACCGCCCGGGCACCCTGGCCGAAGTCACCGCGATCTTCGCCAACAACCGCGCCAACGTCACCGATCTGCACATGATCCAGCGCGACGACCCTTTCGGCACCTACGAGGTCGATCTCGAGGTCAAGGACGTCGCGCACCTCAGCCGGATCATCTCTTCGCTGCGCGCGAGCGAGGCCGTGGCCGAGGCCGAACGCATCTGACGGGAAATAGCAGGCCATGCCTTGCGCAGCGCTCCGGCTGCCGCTAGGGCGCGCCTTCCAGAGCATGCGGAGCGGTGGCCGAGTGGTCGAAGGCGCTCGCCTGGAAAGTGAGTATACGTCAAAAGCGTATCGAGGGTTCGAATCCCTCCCGCTCCGCCATCACCCTGTTCGCGTACATCCGAATGCGCCGCAAAAGTGCCGACAGCACAGGCCCTTCCTCCTTGCGCGCTGCGGTTTCGGGATCAGGCGACCAGCGCTACCGTCGTTCTAGCAGAGCCGAAAAGAGCCGGCCGGAACCGTCTGGTCATGCCGCTGACGGTCCTGCTCGGGAGATCTTCCGCGGTGAGCGCGAAACGGGGGAACCGCGGGCCACGCCACGCTTGAGCAATCCGGCGCCTTGCCGGTATGCGCGAGCCAATCTTCTCAGCGCGTTTCCGGCAGGCGGGTCATTCTCGCATAGACGCTGCGAACCGCCGCCGTAGCGGCGGTGGAACATAGCGAAGCATGCTCCCTCGCCGACCGCGAGGAAGGGGCGTTATCAGCCCAGTCGACGACCGTGACGAAGTCCCGCAACCATCAAAGGGTTGCCGCAGCGGCCGCAGGTCGCTTTCCAGGTGCGACGAAGTCATCCGCCGGCGAAAGCTTGATGTGCATCCTCTCGAGACCGCGAATGATGAAGCTCGGCTCGTAGTTGAGATCCGCGACACCGTTGGGATGCTTCTCGAGATCGAGTGCGATCTTCGAGGTCATGCTCAGGAACTTCTCCATGATCACGCGGACTTCCACCCGCGCGAGCGGAGCGCCGGCGCATACGTGCTTGCCGCGACCGAAACCGACGTGCTCGACCACCTTCTTTCGCCCGATGATCAATTCGTTCGGATCGTTGGTCGAGCCCTCGATCCGCAGCACTTCCTCCAGGAAGGCTCCGATGAGCTTGGGTTCGGCACGCAGCCGGCTCTGGAGTTCCTGATCCTCGACGAGGTACTTCATCGAATTGCCCAGCAGCTTGGCCGAGGTGTCCTGGCCGGCGCCGAACATGAACATGCCGAGCTGGACGAGGTCGTAGATTTCAGGCGTCGTGCCGTCGTTGTATTTGGCGTGCGCGCACTCGGTCAGGATGTCGTCGCGGGGATTCGCGCGGCGATCCGCCAGGTAGCCGTAGAAATACTTCCCCATGATCGCGAAGGGATGCTCGGCGCCGCCCGACATCGGATCGGTGCCGTCGAGGGCCCAAGGAATGGGACCGCTGGCGATGGCGTCCATGCCGGTTGACCGCAGTTCATCCGTCGCCGGATCGGCGTTTTGACGGGCGGTCGAAATTTCTTATGTCGACGCGTCGGCGCTAGTCGCGCACGACGCCGTCCTCGTTGGCCATCCAGTGGACGAAGCGGTGCAGCGGGTACATCGCGTCGTGGGGATTGCCGATCGCGCTGGGACCGGCTTCGCCGAGCCTGACCACGCGCTGCGCCCCGCCGCTGGCGAGATGATCGCGCAGCGCGGCCATACGCTCGAACGGGTAGACGCCGACGGTCTGGGTGGCGACGTTCACGTACTTCATCGCCTCCATGAGATCGGGTACGCAGACCACGTTCGAGGTCTTGCGCAGCGGATGGAAGTCGACCGGCTCTTCCGAACGGATCGCGACGCCCCGGCCGTCGGTCTTGCCGAAGACCGCATATTCGTCGTCCATCATGCGCAGGACGTCGATCTGCTCCTTGAGCTCCATGTCGAGCGGGCGCGGCGTGCCCTCGTCCATGCGGTCGACGCGGATCTGATCGGCGAGGACCTGACAATAGCGATCCGCCTGTTCGGGTGTGGCTTCGATGAAAGTGAAACGGCTGGAGACACAGGGTTCCTGGCCACCCATCGCCACGTCGCTCGCGTTGAGCGTCGCGGCCTCGACCAGCGTCTGCTCGCTCGCGAAGGCCTCGCGCCCGACCATCGAGATCGACGTCTTGGGGTCGAACGAGACGAGCTGGAAGCCCGGGCCGACGTACTTCATCACATTGTTGATCGCATCCCCACCGCCCCAGGCGACGAGCTTGTCGAAATATTGCGGGCGATAGAGGACGCGCTCGACGCTCTCATCGCCACCGCGCCAGTAGATCGCCGACATCGACTGGACGACAGGGTGGTTCGGATCGACCTCGGCCATCGTGCGCAGGAAGGCGACGGTCGAGAACGGGTCGGCCGAGGCCATCTTGAACAGGCTGACCGATTTCACGAGCGCCGACTGGGCAATCGACTGGATGCCCTGGGTCGGTGCGTTTCCGGGCAGGACGTGGATCAGCCGCGGGGCATAGGCGCGAATGAACGAACGACGGCCCTGATGATCGGTATGTGGCACCCATTCGTCGAGCGCCTTGGGGTTGGGGAAGTTCTGCTCGACCAGTTCCCTCAGGACCTTGGGGTCGAGGTATCCGATCGCATGCTTGAGCTGGAACTCGATCGACTTGCGCGGCTGCAGGCTGACCTTGGCCATGCGGTCGATCGTGGTCTGGATATGCGGGTTGTTGGGATCGGCAAGCTTCTGGCCGGCCTCGTGAAGGAAGTCGATGATCTCGGACAGCGGCGTGTTGAGCAGCGGCGGAAGTTCCGATCGCGGATGGACGAGGCTGTCGAGGTCGATCTTCGGTGTCGCGAAATCGACGCCGAGGTCGCGCGAGCGATGGACCTGCCCGGCGCCTTCGACGAGCTTGCCACGGATGAAGAACGGCGCGGAATCGGCCTGCGTCGCAGCGGTGATTTCGGTTACGGTGTTCATGGGTTCTCTCCTGGAATGGCGCAGATCAGGACAGGCCGCGGACATAGGCATCGACCGTGCCGGCACAGCCGATCTTGTCGTCGCCCTCGAGGTCGGCGTAGCGCGCGATGTCGTCCTTGATCGACGGCGAGCCATTGCCGCAGGCGCAGGGGCTGAAGTCTATCTCGATACGATCACCCGAGATCACTCCGCCCCAGCGACCGTCCATCGACAGGTCGAAGAAGGCCGCACGCGCCTCGATCGGGCCCTGCCCGTCCACGCTAGCCTCGAAGCCCGGCGCAAGCGCATCGCCCTCCTTGTTGAGTGGAATGGCGACGAGCCAGGCCGGCAGGTGATAGCGCTGACCTTTCTGGCAGCGCGGCGCCGAGGTGTTGACCTCCTGCATGCCGTACATCTGGTAGATGAAATTCGGCTGGAGATTGAAGGTCTCAAAGACGAATTCGCGGTAGTTGTCGGGCAGCTGGGCGCGCTTGAGGCCGCCGCCGAGGAAGACGCCGTTCTCGGGGTGAAAGTCCTTGGCGCTGTAGCCTTTGGCGCGCACGGCCTCGGCAAAGGGATAGAGCGCCCCCCACATGCCGGTGATGTAGAGCTTCTGGTCGCGCTTGGCGATGATGTCGTCGACCGCGCCTTCCTGCGCAGCGTCCAGGGCTTGCTGCCGGCCGGCGGATTCAGCCTCGAACTCGGCGATCTCGCCGGGCTTGGCCGTGCCGTCGGCGATCGCCTTCCGCAGCGTGATCATCTTGGTCATCGAGCCGATCGTGACCGGCGGCAGCCCGGAATTGAACCGCGGCGCCTCGGGGTCGACGAAGGCCCCCATCATGGCCATACCCATCGCGGTGTTGCGCGGCGTATAAGCCACGGCGCCTGCAGCGCCCGCCGTGGTGCGCATGTCCCTCACGCGGATATCCGATCCCCACTGGACCGCAGCCACGCCGTCCCTGGCCGCGAAGTCGAGATCATGCTGCGAGGCGACGAGCATCGCCGACTTGCCGGTAGTGCCCGACGAGCAAGAAACGTGGTGTCCGGCCTTGCCGCAGGCGACGACCCAATCGTCGATGTCCTCTACCCCCGACAGATCGATATTATCGGTCGGATGGGCCGACACCGTGCCGAGCCACTTGGTCAGGCGATCCCACTTCTTCTCGGTGAGGAAGCTCTCGGGATAAGACTTGTAAGCCGTATGCGGCAGCAGCAACGGGACGACATCGGCAAGGTTCTTGACTTCGGTGATGCCGGCATCGGCCGCGCGCAGCTTGACCAACTTGATCCGCTCGCCCTGCTCGACCAGCCTTTCGGCGATCGCCGCCACCTGGACATCGCGCACCTCGCCGTAGGACGCGTAGGCCTGCGCGGTGCCGGCCGTGCTTAGCAGCTTGTCGCAGTTAGCACCCATGAACCTTCTCCCATCGAATCGATTTGCTTCGACGCATACGATAATGTGTTATATGAAATAACACAACTAGGATGGATGCCAGGTCGCGGCGGCCTGTCGCAGAACAAGGATTTTCCAGGATGCAAAGCTACCGGCCACCTTCGCAGAACGGCACGCTTTCGATTGTAACGGGCACCGGTGGCCTGGGCTACGAAGTCGCGCTTGCGCTGTCTCGCGCCGGCGGCCGTGTGATCCTCGCAGGACGAAACGCAAAGACGGGCGCCGGGGCCGTCGCCGCGATCGCGGCTGCCGCGCCCGGCGCCGATGTCGCATTCGAAGTGCTCGATCTGGCCAGCCTGCGATCGGTTCGCGACTTTGCTGCGCGCTTGCGCGGAAGCGAGCAGGCCGTCGATCGCCTGATCAACAACGCCGGCGTCATGTCGCCGCCCCGGCTCGAACTCACGAGCGAAGGCCACGAGGTGCAGTTCGGCGTCAACTATCTCGCACATTTCGCGCTGACCGCGGAACTGCTGCCGCTGCTCCGCGCGAGGCCCGGCGCGCGGGTCGTCAACGTGACGAGCCTGGCGCAGCACTACGCCAAGTTCGACATCGAAAACCTGCGTAGCGAAAAAGGCTATCATCCTGGCCGCGCCTATTGCGGATCGAAGCTGCTCCAGGCGATGTTCGCGCGCGAACTGCAAAAGCGCAGCGACGCGGCCGGCTGGGGTCTGACCAGCCTCTCCGCCCACCCGGGCTTTGCCGGGACCAATCTCTTCGAGACCGGCGGCGGAATGAGCCGGTTCGTAAGCACCCGCATCCTCTTGCCGCTGCTCGGGCAATCGGCCTCGGCCGGGTCATCACCCATTCTCTTCGCCGCAACATCTCCCGAAATCGATGGCGGGGCGCTCTATGGCCCGACGGGCTTCATGCAGATGCGCGGTGCCCCGGGTCCCGGCAAATATGCCAAGATCGTGGAAGACCAAGCCGTGCGCAGCGATGTGTGGCGCAGGTCCGAGGACCTTGCCGGGGTGCGCTACGGCTGATCCGTTTTCGGATCCCGGCTCAGCGCAGGCACCACGCGGGGCCGCGCGGTGACATCGACGATCAGCGCGTCGAACAGCGCAACGATATCGTCCAGCGGATAGTCTTCGGGCTGGCGCAGCCACCAGGCCAGTATCTCGAAGATACCGCTGGTGACGAAAGGTGCCGCCAGTTCGACCGGCAACCAGGGATTGGCGCGGGGTCCGCTGTGCCCGCGCTCTTCGGCTATGCGCGCGAATTCCGCACGCATGATGTGAGCAGCACCGCCATTCAGCAACACGGTCCAGAGCTTGCGATGGGCATGAACATGGCTGCACAGTTCGAAGGCGCTGCCCTGCCCCTCGCCGTTCAGCGCCGCATGGCCAAGCGAGATCAGCGTACGCACCTCGTCGGTTGCGATCTCCTCCAGAAGTTCGTTCTTGGTGGCATAACGACGAAAGAAGGTGGGATAGCTCAGCCCCGCGCCATCGGTGATCTCCTTTATCGAGATCTCTTCGAGTGGTTTGCGTTCGATCAGATCGAGGAACGTCGCGCGCATCGCCTCGGCCGATCGCTGCGCCCTTGCGTCGCCGCTTTTCGACGGTGTCGTCGTCCTTGCTCGGGCCAAAACGGATCGTCCCCTGAATACGCCAGCCAGAAAGCGCTGGTTCTCCGTTCTATCGCGAAAACACCCGCGCTTGTCAGCCGTCAACTCCGCATCGCCTCATTCGGGCCGGGTCTCCCATGCCGGAAAGGATCCTAGCCGGAAGATCAGCGCGGCGCAGAGCACGCTCGTGCCGATGCCCGTCCACAACAACGGGCCGTAGCTGCCAAAATGATCGAAGACCGCGCCGGCCGCCACCGAACCCAAGCCGCCTCCGATACCGACGAGGCTGGTCATCACGCCGAAAATCTTGCCGAAATGGGCCATGCCCGCATAGCGGCCGGTCAGGTAGGCGCAGACCTGCAGCTTGGTTCCGGTCGTATAGCCGATGATCATCATCGCGACGACATACCACCCCGCCGTGTGTTGCGGCTGCAGCAGCATCAGATAGGCGATAGCCGGCGCGAGCAGCGTGATCGCGCCGACAAGGCCGGCGTTCCAGCGATCGGTCATCCAGCCCGTCAGAAGCTTGCCGGCGATCGCGGCCGCGCCGGACAGGCTGGCCAGCCATGCCGCGTCGGCGCGCGACACGCCGGTCGAGGTGAGGAGCGGCACCTGGTGGATCAGGATCGCCGTGCCGATGAACATGGTGATCAGCGTGGAAAGGCCGATCCGCAGCAGCGGCAAGCTGCGCAGCGCCTCGCGTAGGGTCAGCCCAGGCTGCGGGGCCGTGGGCCGCGGCGCTTCGAACTGGCCGCGAATCGCCAATCTGTCCCGATCGCGCACATCGTAGAGAAAGAATAGCGCAAGCAGCACGCAAGGCGCCGACCAGCCCAGGCCGATCCAGAGATAGGCCTGGCGCCAGCCGAATTCGTCGGTCAGCCATTGCGCCAGCGGTGGCGCGGCAATCTGCGAAATGGCCGTACCGCAAAGCACGACGCCGAGGGCCAGCCCGCGCGCGGCCGTGAAGGCGTTCGAAACGGCCGTGGTCCAGACCGTCGCCTTGATGCCGAGGCTGACCAGTCCATAGAACAGCCACAGCAGGTACCACTGCACCATCGATCCATTGGCGAGACTGACCAGCGCCAGCGACGCCCCGGTCAGCGCGAGCGAGGGTATCGCCATCCGACGGCTGCCCCAACGATCGATCAGACCGCCGATCGAAGGCGAAAGCAAAACCATGATCAACGATGGAATGACGCTGACCACCGAAATCTGAGCGCGGGTCCAGCCGAACTCGGCTTCGAGCGGCTCCATGACGAGGCCAATGACATAGGACGAGACAGTATGGAGCGAAAAGCCGGCGGCGGAGGCGAGGACCAGTGGGCCATGGGTGCGCCATTCGTCGCTCGCCTGCGTCCTGCCGATCATGTTCGGGCTTTCCATCGAACGTCTCCCGAAACCTGTGTTCCTGGCCAAGGCGTGTCCCCGCAGATGCCGGAGCGGAGGTCCGGACACCTGCGAAGACCCTTTTAGAATTCGATCGAAAGATCGATGCCGTAAGTGCGCGCCGGCACGTAGCTTGCCGAAGTGGCGAAGGGCGTGAACAGCGCCGTGGTCATGTCGCGACGGTTCGTCAGGTTCTTGCCCCAGAGCGCCAGTTCCGCATCGACCGGCCCCAGCGCGAGATGGCGAAGCGCGATGCGACCATTGATCGTCCAGTAGCCGTCCACCTTTTCCGCACCGCGATTCCAGTCGAAGATCTGGATCGCAGGGTTGCCCGCGAAGCTCGTGCCCCCCTGGTAGAACCCGTCGCTGCGCAGGCTCAGGGTCGTTTCGCCGAACAGCGGCTGGGTTTCATAGGAGCCATAGAGGCTGCCGGTCCAGGCCGGCCTTGCCGTCACGTCGAGCCGGCCACCGTTGGCCGCCAGAACACCCGGTTCGACGAACGGGAACGAGATGTCGGTGTAGCTGAGACTGCCGCCCATCGTCACGCCGCGCGTCGGCGCCGCGGTGACTTCCAGTTCGAATCCACGCGCGCGGACCTTGCCTTGGTCGCCGACGAAGACGCTGAGCTTGGGCAGCATCTCGCCGGCGATCGTGGCGCCGTAGAGCTGGGTCAGGATCGGCAGAGCCAGCGCCGCCGATGCCGTCGCCGAAGTCGATTGTGCTTGCTGGAAATGGTTATAGTCGACGTGGAAAAGCGCCAGATTGGTGCGCAGCTTGTTGTCGAGGAAATCGGCCTTGATGCCCAGCTCCCAGGACTTTGCGGTCTCGGGTTCATAAGGGATGCCGCCGGTCGAACCGCCCGACACGAACGAATTCGAGAACTTGCCGTAGATCAGCGTGTCGTCGTTCGGGGTCCAGTTCACGCCGAAGAGGAAGTTGGGCTTGGTCTTCTTGAAATCGGGCGGCGTGATCACCGTGTTGGGCGATACCACTCCCGTCGGCCCACGCGTGTTGTAGGTGAAGGTGCTGGTCTTCTTGTCGCGCGTGATGCGCGCACCTAGCACGACCTCGAGCTGCGGCGTGAACTTGTACTCGAGCTGCGCATAGGCCGCGATCGAGGTCGCCTCGTTGTCATAGACGCCCTCGTTGCCCAACGGAATCCGGCCATTCTGCTGCACGAAGGTCGGGAACGACAGCGTGTTCTGCAGGCCCTGCGGACCGCCCGCGATATCCTTCGAATGGAACCACAGCGCCCCGACGGTCGCGTTGAGATTGCCCGAAGTGAAATTGACCTGAAGTTCGTCGCTCCACTGCTTCGACACCGAGGCCGACTGCGAGGCGACGAGGATGAAGCGCTGCCCGACCAGCGGCGCAAGCTGAGCCGCGAAAGCGGGGATCGCGGCCTGGGCCGCCGCGGCATTGGGAATGCCCGGCGTGCCGATCGAGCTGAACGCGACGAGCGTCGCATAGGGAACCAGTGCCGGCTGGGTGAAGGTCAGGCTCGAAATGCCGTCGATCGGCGTCGGGCCGAGCACTTGGGATTTGCGATAGGCGAAGATGTTCTTGACCGTCAGGCTGTCGCTGGCCTGCCAGGTCGCGGTCGCGCTGTGGCCCTGGACGGTCTGGGTGCGCGGGACGGCAAAGCCGTTGGTCGCGATGTCGGGGCGTTTGCCGTCTGGGCGGGCGTAAAGATCCTGGCTCGCGTAGAGCGGCTTCAGGATATTGCCGACAAGCGCCGGCAGACCGGAGAAATTGGGATCGTAACCGACGAAGCCGGTGACGTCAGGCGTGCCGCTGTCCTCGTTGCGATCGTACTTGTAGACGATCTTGAAGGTGTCGCTCGGCTCGAACTTCACCGAGCCGAAATACGAGTTGGAATCGACCGTACCCAGATATTCGGCCGAGCGCTGGACGCCGAAGGGCGACGTCGAGCGATCCCAGATCAGCCCGGCGGCGGCGTTGCGCACTTCGCCGCGGCGATAGTTCCGCACGAAACTGCCGAAGGCGCTGAACGGCCCCATCTGCGGCAGGTCGGCGGTGACGCGGAAGCGATAGGCATCGCGGTTACCGATCGAGCCCTCGGCCTTGATATGGGCCTCGCCGCCGGGATCGCGCGTGGTGATGCTGATCGCGCCGGCGGTGGCATTGCGGCCGAACAGCGTGCCCTGCGGTCCGCGGAGCACTTCGAGCCGCTGGATGTCGGGCAGTTCGAAGATCGAACCGCGCGGGCTGCCGACGTAGACGCCGTCGATGTAGATCGAAACCTGCTTGTCCGATCCGGGCACTACGCCAAAGCTGCTCTGGCCGCGGATGGTGAACACGGGCACGGAGCTGCCCCCAGGCGACGGCTTGACCGTGACGCCCGGAGCGATCGCCGAAAGGTCGTTGACCGTGAAGATACGGTTCGCCTGCAAGCTTTCTGGCGTGATCGCGGTGACCGCGATCGGCACGTCCTGCAGGCTCTGCTCGCGCTTCTGCGCGGTGACGACGATCTCCTCGAGGCCGCCCTCGCCGTCAGCGCTTTGCGCCCAGGCTTGCGAAGCGAAGGTAGAACCTGCCGCCAATACGGTCGACGCGAGCCAAAGGGCGCGCGTGATATTGCTCCTCATCCGTTCTCTCCCTTGACGGCCCGGCGCGTTCACCCGCCCTCGCCGCCGATCTATTTAGATACCGACGCTCGCAGCTTTCCTGTTCGCCTGGAGGCAAGTCCGGGCGCGATGCCGAGGCGCAGCCCATCGCCCGCGCGACACCACCTGAACGGCGAGGCGCGCGGCGAGAGCATTTGCCGAGCAGTCGAATTCGGGCATCACCCGAAGCAGTCACCTGCGATACAATGGCTCATATATATGTAATATGAAATCACACAACTGCAAATTTCGAGGTTTTGTGCAATCGAGATCGGGCATGCCGATTGCTTGTGGCGACAGCCAAACGGCGCGATACCCTAGATAAATCTTGCGCGCGGGCCCGAGGTCAAAGCAGGAGCGATCTATCGATAGACTTGGATTGCCCGTATCCTCCACCGTCTGGCTTGGGCGCACCTGCCCGCGTGGCTGATAGCGGAAGAGGTGAAAGCGGGTACGTTGATCGCCATCGCAGGAAGCGGCCTGCCCGGACGAACGGAGCAAATTGCCGCGATACGTCGCAGGGACAGACCTCATGGTCCGACCGGTGATGCGCTTTTGGGTCGCATCGCGAACCCGATAAGCAGAAAATACCCCGCCTAAACCTGACTGACCTCGACGCTAGCCATCGTTCGCAGCGAGCGGCATTCGACGGTCAGCCGGAACGCGATGAATCCAGCCTTGCCGCCAGCGCCGCAGTGACGCCGTTCGTCCAGCCAAAGCCCTCTTGCGTGACGTATTCGCCGCCGTCCCCACTTCCGCCCCGCTCGACATCGTACTTCTCGAGCATCCGTCCGGTGGCCGCGAACTCCGTTTTGACGGTAGCAATCCAGCGACCGGCAAGATCCTGTGCCAGCGTGGGCTCGCCATGGCTCGCGAACGCCTGGCAGGCGATCCACTGGAGCGGCGCCCAGCCATTGGGCGCATCCCACTGTTGCCCCGTCTCCACCAAGGTTGTCCTGAGGCCGCCGGGAGCCATCAGATGGCGGCGCGCCGCCGCGATCGTGCGGGCGGCAGCGGACGGATCGGCGCAGCCGGTAAAGAGCGGATAGAGCATGGCCGCCGTCGGCTGGTCGGACACGGTTTCGTCGTCCATGCTGTAATCGGCGAAGAAGCCCTTGGCCTCGTTCCAGTTCAGGAGCGCGATCGCCTCTCGCCTCATCAGCGCAGCACGTTCCATTGCCGGATCACCGGCCTCGGCCAGCGCGCTTTCGAGGCCGAATAACAGGGCGTTGAGGCAGCAGGGTACGATCCGCGTCGTGCGGATGGTTTCGAGACGACGGCCATCCGCCAACCAGCGTGAGGTGAAATCCCAACCGCTTTCCGCGCCCGCACGCAGTTCGCGCCAGACTTCAGCCTCGGGTCGCCCGCTCTTGCGTGCCGTCGCAAGGTCCTCGGTCCAACTCTCGTCCCGCGGGCGATCGGCGTCGTCCCAATAGCGGTTGAGGCTTCTACCGCCGGCAAGGCTCACGACGCGGCCGCCCGACATCCAGTATTCGTGCTCGCGCCGCAGCGCACGCAGCAGCCGGGGATCGCGCTTTCGCTCCGACAGGCCGACCATGAGATAGAAGACGGGCGGCTGCGAGCGCGACAGGTAGTAGCTTCGCGTCCCGTTGGGCACGTGACCGAAGCGATCGATCAGATCCGCGAAGAGATCGACCATCTCTTCGACCAGGTCCTGCCGCCCTTGGGCAACGAGACCGAGCATCGTGAAATAGCTGTCCCAATAGTAGAGTTCGCGAAAGCGCCCACCGGGGACTACGAAGCGATGGGCGAGGCCGATTGCCGAGCCCTGCTCGATGGCGCCGTCGCGCTCGAGCCGCGGCCAGGTGCGCGCGATATGCTGCGCAATGTCCTCCGCGGCACGATCCGCCGTCGGGTTGGCGTCCTCCTCTTCGGGCAGAGCGAAATTCGCCGCGACGAAGCGTCGAAGATCCTCGGGTCCGGCAGTTCCCAATGCGAGATATTCAGCCAGAATCGCCTGAGCCTCGCGCAGCGGCACGGCATCGGCGAAGGTCTTGCTGTCCGCGAAGATTCCGCTTTCCTGGATGGCCGCGAACAGCGCGCCATAGAGCAGCGACGGCGGTTCGATCCCGGCGTCATTGTCGCTTGTCGTCGAGTGCGATTGCATTATGCGTGGCCTATATGGCGGAACAGACCAACGACAAGTCCGAACCCGTTGCCGGGCCACATCGCCGCGTCACGCTGGAGGACATCGCGCGGATCTGTGAGGTTTCGAAGATCACGGTTTCCCGGGCCTTGCGGAAAAGCCCGAAGGTGCGCCCTGCCGTTCGCGAGAAGATCGAAGCCGCGGCGCGAGAAGCCGGATACCGCATCAACCTTGCCGCACGCGATCTGCGCCTGAGCCATCGTCGTCGCGTCGCGATCGTCATGGACTGGACGCCCAACGACGCGCGGCCGATGTCCGATCCCTATCCGCTGGTCCTGCTCGGCGGCGCGGTCGAAGCCCTGGCGACGGCGGGCTATGCGGCGGTGGTGACGACCAGCGATCCGGCACTGGGCGCTGAGGTCTCGGATACCAGCGGACTGATCCTGCTCGGTCAGGGTGCCGACCAGCACACCGTGAAGGAATATTCGGAGCTCGGCCTGCCGCTGGTCGTCTGGGGCGAGGCGGACGGCAGCGGGAGCCCGGGTCCCGTGGTCGTTGGAAGCGACAACCGGCTCGGCGGAGCGCAAGCCGCAACCTACCTCTTGTCGCGCGGGCGTGATCGCTGCGCATTTCTCGGCGACCTTCGCCACGCCGAAATGCGTGCGCGGCGCGACGGGTGCGCGGCGGCGCTCGGAGAACAAGGGCAAGGCCTGATCGATGTGGACAGCGACCTCACCGCAGCGGCCGCCGAAGCCGAGGTCGAACGCCTGCTGGCCGAGGACGGCGGCATCGATGCGATCTTCGCGGGCAGCGACCTGATGGCCGCCGGCGCAAAACGCGCGGCGGCGCGCGCCGGACGCGACGTGGCTATCGTCGGCTACGATGACAGTCCGACCGCCGTCGCCTTCGGGATCACGAGCGTCAGTCAGGACTGGTTTGGTGGCGGCCGGCTGCTGGCGCAGACCCTGCTCGAATTGATTGCCGGCCAAAGTCCGCATCCCCCTTCGCTACCCACGCGCCTCGTAACGCGAGACACATAGCGAAAGCCGGATGGCATCGATATCATTTTTCGCTGTCCGCGTTGGGAAAGACGGTCTACGAAGCTTCAAAAGCACGTAAACGTCTCCAGGGGGCGGCCATGAACGGCCAGAAATCAGCCAGCAAGAGCGCCGCCTTTTCGCGTCGGCTTCTGATCGCGGCATTGATGCTGTCCTATGCCCAGTTCGCCATCCTGCTCAACAGCGTCGGCACGGTCATCCTCCAGGCAATCAACGGGTTCGGTGTCAGCAAGCCCGAAGCCGCCACGCTCGAAGCCTTCAAGGATCTGCCGATCGCGCTCGTTTCCTTGGCGGTCGCGGCCTATCTGCCGCGCTTTGGGCTGCGCCGCGCACTGATCGTCGGCCAGGCGATCGTGGCGCTCGCCTGCCTGGCAATGGCACTCGTCCCGGGCTTTGCGATGGCGCGCCTGCTGTTCCTGGCCACCGGCGTCGGCTTCGCCCTAGTCAAGACCGCGACCTATACCCTTATCGGCCTGCTTACCGAGGACGCCGCTCGGCATGCCGCGCTGACCAATCGGATCGAAGGCGGCTTCATGCTGGGCGTGCTGTCGGGCTACTGGATCTTCGGCCTGTTCATCGACCCGTCTGCTCCCGGCAATCCCGTTTGGCTGCAGGTCTACTGGCTGCTCGCAGCGCTCTCGATAGCGATCGTCGTCCTGCTGCTCTCGGCTCGTCTCGACGAGCGAGCGGCACAAGGAAGCGAAACGGCGCCGTTGGCAGAGGGGCGGCTGATGATCGGCCTGATAGTGCGCCCGGCGGTACTGCTCTTCGCCGGCGCCGCATTTCTCTACGTGCTGGTCGAACAGGGCGTCGGCACCTGGCTGCCGACCTTCAACGCCGAGGTGCTGCATCTGTCAGCACCTATGAGCGTCCAGGGCGCTAGCATCTTCGCCGCCGCGCTCGCACTCGGCCGCCTCGGCGCAGCGCCGCTGATCACGCGGATCGGCTGGCTGCGTCTGCTGGCGCTCTGCGTGGCGGGCATTGCCGTGATCGTGATGATAGTCGTGCCGCTCGCCGAGCGGCACGCTCCTGGCCGCATAGAGCGCTGGGCCGACCTGCCCTGGTACGGCTACGCCATGCCGCTGATCGGCCTGTGCCTCGCACCGATCTATCCCACGATCGTTTCGACGATCCTGTCGGCCCTGCCGCGCAGCCAACACGCGGCCATGACCGGCCTAATCATCGGCTTCTCGGCCCTGGGTGGCACGACGGGCTCATTCATCACCGGCCGCGTCTTCGCCACCTTCGGCGGAATCGCAGCCTTCCGACTCGTCATCGTACCCGCGCTCCTGCTCGGACTGCTCGTCGTCCTGCTCGACCGCCGCCTGCGCAAAGCGGCGCTGTCCACGCCTAAAGATTTGCCTGCATCGACTTAGTCAACCAATAAAGTAGAGAAACACCGTTTCCAGAGGGGGGTATTCCCATGACTGCATTTTCGACCACCATTCGCCTGGCCACTTCGGCCCTGGCACTGACCGTCGCCACGGCTGCCTTCGCGCAGGAGAGCTCGGCTCCGAACGATGCCGACGCTTCTTCGCCCGCAAATGATATCGTTGTCACAGGCACGCCGCGTCGCGATGGCCTCAACCGTCTCGACGCCGGCTTCTCGATCAGCACGATCTCGCAGGATCAGGTCGAACGCCTCGCGCCGCGCAGCACGGCCGACATCCTGCGCCTGGTTCCGGGCATCTTCGTCGAAACCAGCGGCGGCACCGCCGGCGTCCACGTCGGCGTCCGCGGCTTCCCGCAGAACGGCGGCGGCGCCTTCGCCACGGTCCAGTTGGACGGCTCGCCGATCTTCGCGCCGAACACGCTCTCGTTCCTCGAGACCTTCAGCCTGTTCCGTATCGACGATACGGTCGAGCGCACCGAAGTGCTGCGTGGCGGCCCCAGCCCCGTGTTCTCGAACGGCCAGCCGGGCGTCACGGTCAACTTCATCCAGAAGAAGGGCACCGACAATCCCGAGGGCAGCGTGCGCCTGACCGCCGGCGCCCAGGGCATGGGCCGTGTCGACGCCTATGCCAGTGGCCCGCTGGGCAACGGCTGGTATTTGAGCGCGGGCGGCTTCTACCGCTTCGATGACGGCATCCGCGACACGCAGTACGTCGGCGACAAGGGTGGCCAGTTCAGCGCCAACCTGACCAAGCGCTGGGACGGCCTGGGAGAAATCAGCCTCTACGTGCGCAAGGTCCACGACCAGAACGCGTTCTTCTCGGGCGCGCCGCTGCAGTCGACCAACAACGGCGCCGATCTCGACGTCTATCCCTATTTCGACCAGCGCAAAGACACGCTGGCGGGCAATGCCAACCGCTATCAGGTGCTCGAGATCAGCCCCGGCGCTACGCCGGGCACGGTCAGCCGCGACTTCGGTGACGGGCGCACGGTCGATCTCACCCAGTTCGGCGGCAGCGTCAATCTGACCCCGGGCGACGGCTGGACGATCAGTGACAACTTCAGCTTCCTCGACGGTCGCGCCGACGTGCGCGCGATCTTCACCAGCGCCGTGCCGACGACCTTGGGCGCCTACATCACCAGCCGTCTCGGCGCCGCCAGCACGGTCGGCCGCGGCCCCGCTACCTCTGGCACGGGCAGCTTCGTCGGCGGCGGCGCGGCCGCAGCCAGCCAGCCGGTGATCGTCGCCGGCCTGTGGTCGATCGACAAGGACCTGCGCTCGTTCACCAACGAACTGCGCGTGTCGAAGAGCTTCGGCGCCAACACGCTGACGATCGGCGGCTACTATGCCGACTATTCGGTCGACGACCTCTGGTACCAGGGCAACAATGCCCTGTTCGCCTTCGAGCCCAACGCCCGCCTGATCAACGTGACGCTCAACAACGGCGCGCAGTTGACGCGTAACGGCATCGTCAGCGCCACCACCGGCCAGACCCGCGCGAGCTGGAACGGGCGCAACCTCGCCGCCTTCGCCGCCGACGAGTTCGAGCTCAGCGACACCTTCCGCGTCGATGCCGGCGTGCGCGTCGAAGAGTTCAAGGCCGACGGCACGGTGGGCCTGACCACGGCCAACGTCGATCTCGATGGCAATCCGGCGACGCTCTACAATAACGGTTCGACCGTGCTCAACGGCGGCACCCGTACCGTCGCCTACAAGCAGACCAAGGTGTCCTACACGGCCGGCGCCAACTGGCGCTTCCTGCCCGACTTCAGCGCCTTCGCGCGCGTGAACTCGGGCTACAAGTTCCCGCACTTCGACGATCTGCGCGAGGGTTCGCGCGTGGTCCAGAAGGTCGATCAGTACGAGATCGGCTTCAAGACCGCGCAGCCCTGGATCAGCGCTGGGCTAACCCTGTTCTACAACAAGTTCAAGGGCCAGACCTACACGCAGCAGGTGGTCAACCCCGACAACTCGATCACCACCGTGGTCGCGATCGCCGGCTCGCGTGTCTGGGGTGCCGAGCTCGACGGCGTGCTGCGGCCGTTCGACGCCTTCCAGCTGCGTTTCAACGGCACGCTGATGGACGGCGAGTTCCGCGACATCACCGCGGGTGTCGCCACTGGCGTCCAGAACGGCAACCAGATCCAGCGCCAGCCGCGGTTCCAGGCCCGCGTCGAGCCAAGCTACACGATCCCGCTGGGCGAGACCACGCTGACCCTGTTCGGCGCCTACCAGCACGTCGGCAAGCGGTTCTCGGACATCCAGAACCTGCAGCAGCTTCCGGCCTACGATACGCTCGACCTGGGTGCGACGTTCAAGGCCGGGCCGCTCGAACTGCAGGGCCTCGTCACCAACGTCACCAACTCGCTGGGACTGACCGAGGGCAACGCGCGCATCATCGGCACGACGAGCGGATCGGTGATCGCCCGTTCGATCTTCGGGCGCGCCTTCCAGCTTTCCGCGCTCTACAAGTTCTAAAAGGAGACCCCACGATGGACCGCCGCACGCTGCTCAAGGGCATGACCGGTGCTGCTGCCACGATCGCGGCAAGCGGAGCAGCGACGGCGGTCGCCGCGCCACCGGCACGGCGCAACGTGCTGCTGATCGTCAGCGACGATCAGGGGCTCGATCTCGGCCGCGCGGGCGTCGCGGTGCGCACCCCGCATCTCGACGCCCTGGCCAGGCGCGGCACCTATTTCTCGCAAGGCTATGCCGCGGTCTCATCGTGCAGCCCGAGCCGCTCGGTGCTCTACACCGGGCTCTACGGCCATCAGAACGGCATGTACGGCCTCGCCCACTCGGTCCACAACCAAGGGCTGGTCGACGGCGTGACGACATTGCCCGTGCTGCTCAAGGCGGCCGGCTACACCACGGCGCTCGTCGGCAAGAAACACGTCCGCCCCGACAGCGCCTTTCCCTACGACGCCGAACTCGCGCCCGAGCGCTCGGGCATCCGCGACGTCGCGCTGATCGCCGACGAGACCGAGCGCTTCGTCAAGGCCGCGGGCGAGACGCCGTTCTTCGTCACCGTCGCCTACAGCGACCCGCACCGCGCGCCGGTGAACTTCGGCAACGACCGCGCCTGGCCGCGCGTCGAGGAAGTCCATTACGATCCCGCCAAGGTCACGGTGCCGAGCCACCTGCCCGACCTGCCCGCGGTCCGCGCCGATCTGGCCCAGTATTACGAATCGCTGAGCCGGCTCGACAGCGGCGTCGGCATGCTGGTCGAGGCGCTGGCGCGCACCGGCCATGCCGAGGACACGCTGATCGTGTTCCTCTCGGACAACGGCCGCCCCTTCCCCGGCGCCAAGACCAATCTCTACGATCCGGGCCTGCACCTGCCGCTGATCATCCACGCCCCGGGCAGCCGCGGCGGCCGGACGAACGAGGCCATGGTCAGCTGGACCGACATCGTCCCCACCCTGCTCGCCTGGACCGGCGCCAAGGGTCCCGCCTATCCGCTGCCGGGCCGTTCGCTGTTGCCGCTGCTCGGCCAGCCCGGCGGCGCCGGTTGGGACAAGGTCTTCGCCAGCCACGAGTTCCACGAGATCAACCAGTATTATCCGATGCGCGCCATACGCACGCGCACGCACAGCTATATCCAGAACCTCGCCTGGCAGTTGCCTTACCCCATCGCCGGCGACGTCGCCGAGTCCGAGAGCTGGAAGGCGATCGCCAGCGATCCGAGGATCGCATTGGGGAAGCGCAGCCAACAGGCCTACCTTCAACGGCCGGCAGAGGAACTCTACGACCTGCGCAGCGATCCCGAAGAGATCGTGAACCTGGCCAATGCTCCTTCTGCACAGGGCACTCTCGTGCAGCTCCGCCGCGAACTGCATGCTTTTCGTGAGAATACCAAGGATCCCTGGCTGGCGGGTCAGTTCTCGCCGCACAAGGCGGAAGGGGCACAGGCCGAGGCAGGTCCTCATTCCTGAGACGGCATAGGCGATCTTGGTGATTGCCTATGCCATTGCGCTCCTATCCTGCCTCAGCCGTATGACTCCTGGATATCACGATCGCTGGCCTCGTTCAGGCGGCCGATCTGATCGCCGCGCACTGGGGCTTGCTAAGTACCGGCCAGCTTCGCGTGTTCGATGGCCGACGCAGCCGTCTGGTCGCGCGGTTTGATGGCGTGGGCCAGGACCGTTTCGGCGCGGTTCTCGACATCGTTGATGCGCCGGATATGCTCGATGTTACCGGGCGTGCTGATGATCCATACCGGACCATTGGCGATATTCTCCAAGCCCTCGCGCGCGACCGTCTCCGACGGCTCGGCCATCTCGATCGGCATGCCGAGACGCGCCATGGCCGGGGTCGCGGTAAAGCCGATGTTGAGATGCAACACGTCGACGCCGAGCGGCTTCATCTCGCCCCACAGCGCTTCGGAGAAGATACGGCTGAAGGCCTTGGCGCCCGTATAGGCGGCAAGCGTCGGCGAGCCGAGATAGCTGCTCTGCGACCCGCCCAGGATGATGCCGCCGCGCCCGCGCTTGGCCATCAGCGCACCGTAATGGCGCGAGAAATCGGCCTGGCCCAGCACGGTGATCGACAATACCGACTGCGTGACCTCCTTCGGCAGTTCCACGAACAGTCCGCGCGTGTTGTTGGCGCCGGCGTTGTAGATCAGCAGGCCGATCTCGACATCGTCGGTAGACTTGCGAACCTGGTCCAGCGCATCGCTCTGGCTGAGATCGGCGGAAACCGTGCGCACTTCGGCGCCCTGCCCGCGAAGCTCTTCGGCCAGTTCTTCCAGCGGGCCGGGTTTGCGCGCGACGAGCACCAGCTTGAAGCCGTCCGCTGCGAGTTGCCGGGCGAATTCCGCGCCGACGCCTTCCGAGCCGCCGACCACCAAGGCCCAGGGGCCGTATTTCTGCAGATCCATCAGTTCATCCTTCCCAATTCATAGCGGATCGGTCCTACGCGGGGCATGCCGTGGTCTCGGCATCCAGTTCGATGCCCATGTCGGCCATCTCGCGCTCTGCCCAGAACAGGCGGCCGGTATATTCGAAGGGATTTGCGCAGGCCGCGAAATAGACCAGCATCCGCGACGGCACGGTGGTCGGCACCGCCACGCTCGGATCGAGACCCTTTTCCTTGACGCGGATCGCCACGAGCTCAGTCGCGACCAGGCCCGGATGCACGCCGATGATGGCGATGTTCTGTGTGAAGAATTCGGGCGCCATGCAGTTGCCGAAGCGGTCGAGCGCGCGCTTGCTGGAATAGTAGCCCGGCACAGCCAGGCTGAACGTGCCCTGCGCCGCCAGCTTGGGCGGCTCCTCCACTTTGCGGAAGACCTCGCCGCTGCCCGTGCTGAGGTTGATGATCCGCCCTCCGCCGCGCTTTTCCATGATCGGCACGCAGAGCTGGGTCAGGGTGAAGGGCGCATGGACGTTGACGTCGAACTGGTACAGCCACTCGGCGCGGGTCAGTTGGGAGAAGGGCTTGCCCCAGATGTCGCCCGTGGTCGCGGCCGCGTTGTTCACCAGCACGTCGACGCCGCCGAAGCGCTCGACCGCTGCGGCGACAAGGCGCTCCAGATCCTCTTCCTTGGCAAGATCAGTGGCGACGGCGATCGCCTCGCCGCCCAGCGCCTCGATCTCCCGCAGCGTCTCGCCGATCGTGCCCGGCAGCGCCGAATCTGCCTCGACCGTGCGTGCGGCGAGGACGACCTTCGCGCCGCGCCGGGCGAAATCGATCCCCGCTTGCCGCCCCACGCCGCGGCTGGCACCGGTGATGATGACGACCTTCCCGGTCAGATTCAGCTCTTCCTGGCGTTCCATGCGCTGCTCCATCTCCATGATCAGCAACCGATCGTTGCGGCTACGTCCCGATCATCGAACCATGGCTCCGAGCCCACAAGCCACAGATGCGGCGGTCGTCGTGAAAAACGGACTCAAATGCGATCGCCGACGAGCACGGTGGCGCCGCAGACGTCGACGGCTGACCACATCGACCACGCTGCCTTGACGCGCTAGAAAGCGGCATGGCTGGTCAAAACGACACGATTGCGATGCGCGCCGAAGAATATGAAGCGCGCCTGCGAGATGCGATGTTGCGCGGCGCCGTAACGGAGCTCGACGAGCTTTTGAGCGACGACCTCATCTTCACCAATCAAGATGGTATGCGGCTGTCTAAGTCGGATGACTTGGCAGCTCATGCCTCTGGCATGCTGAAGATCCACACCCTCGACAACTGCGGCGCACCGGAGTTTCGCCATCTCGCCGACGCAACCGTCGTCCGTATCGAAACGGAAGTGACAGGCAGCTTTGACGGACAGCCCTTCTCCGGATTCTTCGCCTACACGCGCATCTGGCATCGCGAAGACGAACGGTGGAAGATCATTGCCGGCCACTGCTCTCCGGTGACTAGCGGCCGTTGAACCGACGGCCGGTATCAGGGCCCTCGCCGCTTCGTTCGAACCACCATCACATCGGCGGCCCAGGCCAGAAGCTGTTTTCGACCGTCAAGCCGCGCCGGACCTGCGGGCTGCAATCCAGTTGTCGATCACGCGCTCCAGGACCGTCAGCGGCATGCCGCCGCCTGCCAGTGCCGTATCGTGGAAGCTCCGCATGTCGAAGCGCGTGCCTAGCGCCGAACGCGCCTTCGCTCGCAGACGCAGCCATTCGTTGTGACCAACCTTGTAGGCGCAGGCCTGGCCCGGCCACGAACAGTAGCGCTCTACCTCGGATGTCGCACCTCCCTCGGCGCGTCCCGTATTGTCGATCAAGTAGCGAATGGCGCGCTCGCGGCTCCAGCCCTTCGCGTGTAGGCCCGTATCGACGACGAGGCGAACTGCACGGAAGAGCAGACTCTGGTAAAATCCGACGCGACCGAGCGGATCGTCGTCGTAGGCGCCAAGCTCGTCGGCCAATTGCTCGGCGTAGAGGCCCCAGCCCTCACCATAGCTGGAGAAGAAAAACAGGTTCATCACCTTGGGCGCGGCGGCGCTCTCCTGTTGTAGCGCAATCTGCAAGTGATGACCGGGAGACGCCTCGTGATAGGTCAGCGTCGGCAAGCCGTATTTGGGCCAGTTGGCCGTGTCCGTGAGATTGATCCAGTAGATTCCCGGACGCGTACCGTCGAGGCTGGGCGGGTTGTAATAGCCCTGTGATGCCCCTTCCTGGATTTCGGGAGGGACACGCTTGATCTCCACCCCAGCGCGGGGCAGGCGACCGAAGGCCTTGGGCAGCAGCTTCTGCATGGCCGCCATCTGCGTGTTGAGGTGCGCGACCAGTTCGACTTTCGCGGCATCCGTATTGGGATAGACATTGGCAGGATCCGCGTTGAGCGCAGCCATGCGCTCGCCGACGGTCCCTTTGGCATAGCCCAATTTCTTCAGCAGTGCGTCCGAAAGCGCCGTCAGTTCCGCGACCTGGGCCAGACCGACGCGGTGGATTTCGTCCGCTGTCATGCGCGTGGTGGTGATGTAGCTCAGGCTGTTCGCGTAATATTGCTCGCCCTGCGGCAAGCGCGCGACCGAAGCATCGTGCCCAGCCTTGGGTAGAGCCGCCTTCAGCGCATCGCTCTGGCGCTGCAGCGCCGGATAGACCCGGTCGGCCACCAACCTCTCGACGCGCGCGCGCCAGTCGCCCGCGATCGACTGCTCGTTCGTGCGACGCACGATCGAGCCGACCAGTGGGGAAGCGGCTGCCTGCGTACTCAGCATGCCCGCCTGGAGGCCAATGGTCTTCTGCAAGACGAAATCTGGCGGAATGACACCGATGCCGAAGTCCTCGAGCATACGGTCGGTCTCGGCGGCAAGCACGTCTGCGAAGTCGTTGATTCGCGAGACATAGGCCTCGGCATCGGCCCCGTTCTTGATTGTATGCTGGTTGTCGAGGAAGTCTCCGGTCGTGAGGTAGGCACCTCCACCCTGGCTGACTCGGTAGACCTCCGGCCAGCCCCCCTGCCCATAGGGAATGGCATAGGTGCGGATGACCGCATCCAAATTTGCCTCGAGCGTGTCGTAATAGATGCCGTCCTGCGTCCCCATCGATGCACGGTCGAGCTTGCCGAGATCAGCCCTCGCCATCCGATTGCGCTCGCGGTTTTCCTCTTCGCGCGCACGCGTGGGAATTGTGAGGTGAGACTTCAGCGCGGCGCGAGCGCCGGTGTCGAGCCCGAGGCTTGTTGCCGTCTCAGGCGAAGCGTCGATCTGGGCTTCGAAATACCTGTCCATGAAGGCCGCCAGGGCGGGGTTTGACGGGCCACCGGCGGCCTGCCGACCGGGCGACCGGGCGAACGCCGGCCCGGCTGCCAACAGGGCTGCGCCTGCCGAGGCGGAGGTGAGAAAATAGCGGCGGTCGATCATCGGGGGGCTCCGAACTGGCTCTCACCAACCTACGCCAAGCATGCGAGGAAACACAATCGGCGCGGAAACGGCGCCGCCCGTGGACGACAAGGTCATCTCTTCGAGATCGGACAGAAATGAGGCCGGGCCGAGCCGCGTCTCTTCTCAAGCCATTTCACGTCGCCCGACTGCGTGCCCCCTGCGGTGACATTGCCGGACAGGCATCTGAAAAATAAACGCAAATCGCAGCACATGCCCACGGAACCAATTTCACGCGCGCACGTATTACCATTGTAAATACGCTCGGGGGCGATGGCGGGGATGCGAAAACCTGTAACTTTCAGGTTCGACTGCGAACTCCTCGAACGTGCGCGGCGGCATGCCAGTGCCGACAACCGCAGCCTCACAAATTTCGTCGAAACCGCGGTTCTGCGCGCTCTCCAGAGCATCGATGGCTCTGTTGGAGAGACTGTGCCGCGGGCAAGGACGACAGAATCAAAACAGGGGGATGCAATTCGGTGACCATCGTCAACGCTCCGGACAGCCCTTCGAGGGCGCTGCTGAAATCTCTTACCGGTATTAATGGGCTGGACGATCTCACGCTGGGTGGCCTGCCCAGTGGCCGGCCGTCCCTGCTTTGCGGCGCTGCGGGTTGCGGCAAGACGCTTTTCGCGATGACCTTCCTCGTGAACGGCGCCACACGGTTCAATGAAAATGGCGTATTCGTCAGCTTCGAGGAACGCTCCGACGACCTGATCGAGAATGTCGCCTCGCTTGGCTATGACGTCGCAAAGCTGATCGCCGAGGATCGCCTGGCCATCGACTATGTCCGCATCGAGCCGGCGGAGATCGAGGTCAGCGGCGAGTATGACCTGGAAGCCCTGTTCGTTCGGCTCGGCTATGCGATCGACAAGATCGGCGCGAAGCGGGTCGTGCTCGATACGATAGAGGCGCTGTTCTCGGGCCTCACCGATCAGGGCGTCCTGCGGGCAGAGCTTCGCCGCCTCTTCACCTGGCTCAAGGACAAGGGCGTCACCGCGATCATCACGGCCGAGCGCGGTGAGGGTCAACTCACGCGCTATGGCATCGAGGAATACGTCTCCGACTGCGTGATCCTCCTCGATAACCGCGTGCTGGACCAGGTGACGACGAGGCGCCTGCGTGTCGTGAAATATCGCGGATCCTCGCACGGCACGGACGAATACCCATTTCTCATCGACGGTCGCGGTATCAGCGTCATGCCGATCACATCGGCAGGCCTCGATCACAAGACGTCCTCGGAAGTCGTGCCGACCGGCATCGCAGACCTCGACACGATGTTCGGCATCGGCGGGTTCTTCCGCGGATCGAGCATCTTGATCTCGGGCCTTGCAGGCACCGGAAAATCGACCTTCAGCGCGACTTTTGCAAATGCGGTCTGCTCCCGCGGCGAGAGATGCCTATATTTCGCATTCGAAGAATCGCCGGCGCAGATCATACGCAACATGCGATCGGCGGGGATCGACCTGCAGCGTCACGTCGACGCCGGACTGCTATGTTTCGAGGCCGCCCGTCCCAGCCTGTTCGGCCTGGAAATGCACCTTGCCCGCATGAACCGTGACATCGAGGAATTCGAACCCAGCGCGGTGATCATCGATCCGATCTCGGCGCTGCGCGGGGTCCAGTCGGAAATCCACGCGACGCTTTTGAGACTGGTCGACATCTGCAAAGGGCGCGGCATCACCGCAGTCCTGACCAGCTTGTCGCTGGCCGCCGACCACGTGACCGAAGCCGACCGCAGCGTCTCGTCGCTGATGGACAGCTGGATCTCGCTGAGCGACGTGGAATCCAACGGTGAACGCAATCGCGTACTCTATGTCCTCAAGTCGCGCGGCATGAAGCATTCCAACCAGATTCGCGAATACCTGCTTACCGACGACGGCATCAGGTTGATCGAGCCTTACATCGGCCAAAACGGCGTCCTGACAGGCGCCGCGCGCCTCGCGCAGGAGGTCTCCGAACGCGCCGAGGAACTCGAACGCCGCCAATCCCATGATCAGCGTCGACGCGCTCGTGATCGCAAGCGCAAGGCCGTGGAAAGGCAGATCGCCGAACTGCAGGCGTCGCTGGACGCCGACGAGGAAGAGTTGGACCTCCGCTTCACGCAGGACGACGAGCGAGAGGGCCATATCCAATCCAATCGTACCGCCATGGCGGCCAAGCGAGGAGCGAGCCAGTGAGCGAGGGCGCCGAGACCACCCAAGAGAGCGCCATTCCCGGCCACTACAACCTGCGGCTTTACGTCGCGGGTCAGACGCCGAAGTCGCTGACCGCAATCGCCAATCTGAAGACGATTTGCGAGGAGCACTTGTCCGGGCGATACACGGTCGAGGTCATCGACCTGATCCAGAGCCCCCAGCTCGCGGCCGGTGACCAGATCCTGGCCGTGCCGACCTTGGTTCGCCGACTGCCTCCACCGATCAAGCGCGTCATCGGAAACCTCTCCGATACCGAGCGGGTCCTGGTGGGACTCGACATCGTTTCCATAGGGGAGACCGAAGCATGACATGGCCAGCCCCGTCGGAAACAGGTCGCTACGTGCTTCGATTGTTCGTCACGGGAACAACCAGCCGATCCCAGCGCGCCATCGCGAACATGCGCAAGATCTGCGAGAAGGAGCTCGCGGGGCAGTATGATCTCGAGATCATCGACGTATACGAGAAGCCCGAGGCGACCCGCGAACTTCAGGTGGTTGCGACGCCGACCCTGGTCAAGGTGCTTCCCGAGCCTCTCCGGCGGATCATCGGCGATCTTTCGGACCGGGAGAAAGTGCTGACGGGCCTCAATCTGACTCCGGTCACCGGCGAACCTCGTCAGATCTCGTAGTCGTGGCAATTGCCGATCAAAGCAGGCGGACCGCCGAGCTCGAAGCCTTGCTCCAGGAGGCCAACGAGACTCTCGACGCCATCCGCAACGGCGAAGTCGACGCGATCGTCGTGGGCGGCGAAGTGGGCCAGTTCGTCTACACGCTGGAGAACGCCGATCGTCCTTACCGGGTGCTTGTCGAGCAGATGAAAGAGGGTGCGGTCACGCTCAATGCGGACTGTGTCATCCTCTACGTCAATCGAAGCTTCAGCGACCTCGTCAAGCAGGCGTCCGGACGCCTCATCGGCTCCTGTCTCTACGATCACGTCGTTGATCCCGGGCCCATCAAGGCGATGCTGAGCGGCGCTGAGACGGCAACCATCGAAGTGATGCTGATCCGTAGGGACGGTCAGCATACGCCGGCCAACATGTCGATCGTCGAGCTTCAGGTTGAAGCTGGCGCACCAAAAATGTTCTGCAGCATCGTCACGGATCTGAGTGAGAAACGAGCGGCCGAGAACGTGCTGCGTCAGGTTCAGAAGATGGATGCGGTCGGGCAATTGACCGGCGGCATCGCGCACGACTTCAACAATCTCCTGATGGCAATTTCGAGCAGCCTCGAGATGCTGGAGAAACGGGTCTCTGACGATCCGCAGACGCAGCGGCTTCTCGACAACGCCAGGCAGGGCGCTCAGCGCGGCGCGGCCTTGACCCAGCGAATGCTGGCTTTCGCCCGCCGGCAGGATCTCAAGGCCGAGCGCGTGGACCTGACCGAACTGACGCGTGGCATGATGGACCTGCTGCAGCGGACCCTCGGACCGGCCTGGTCCTTGCAGATCGCATTCTCGGACGATCTGCCACCGGTTCTCGCAGATGCCAACCAGATCGAGATGGCGCTGCTGAATCTGGCGGTAAACGCGAGAGACGCCCTGCCCGACGGCGGCGACATCATCATATCAGCCGAGCTTGCCGTGATCGATGCCGACCAAAAACACGGATTGCGTCCGGGCCGATACGTCTGCCTGAGCGTGATCGACGGCGGCGAGGGAATGGACGCCGACACGCTGATGCGGGCGACCGAGCCCTTCTTCACGACGAAAGGCGTGGGCAAGGGCACGGGACTGGGCCTTCCGATGGTTCACGGACTGGCAAAGCAGCTCGGCGGGACTTTCGTGCTGCAAAGTTCCCCTGACGACGGCACCACGGCCTGCTTGTGGCTGCCCGCCGCGGACGAAACCTTTCCCGAGAGTCCGGCGCCCATCGCGTCGGATGATGCACCGGCAGATATTCGCCCGATGAGGATTCTTGCGGTCGACGACGACGTCCTCATTCGGATGAACGTGTCATCCATGCTCGAGGACATGGGGCATGAGGTGTTCGATGCGGGATCGGGCGAGACCGCGCTGGAACTGCTGCGTCAGGAGCCGGGAATCCAGCTGCTGATCACGGACCAGGCAATGCCGAGAATGACAGGAACCGAGTTAATCCAACACGTTGCGGATGAGCGCCCTGCCCTGCCCATCATCCTGGCGACGGGCTATGGCGAACTTCCAGCAGGCGCACCTGCGCACATCGTGAAGTTGAACAAGCCGTTCAGCGAACAGGAATTGGCTCGGGCAATCGAAGTCGCCCTGTCCTTGACGCGAAGCGGAGTCTGAGCCAGCCGGTGAACTTCTAACGCCGTGCAGACCAGCTAGCGCTTGCCGCCGTCAACTTGTCTGACTAAAATGCCGCGATGCAGCAATCCCCCGTCGATCCCATCGCGAGAAGCCCTTCGTGAGCGCAACCCGCATGACGCTGATGGAAGCCATCGCGTGCAAGAAGACAGTCATGGCGCAATACAACGGAGGTCAGGTCAAACTGGCGCCCCACCTGTTGTTCGAACGCCATGGCGACCTGTTTGTCTCGGCCTTGAATTTGAGCAAAACCTGGCGAGCCGACGAGGAGCCCAGGCTGGGGCAATTCAAACTTGCCGGCCTGATCGCGCCTGAACTCCTCGACGAAACATTTGCGCCGATATCGGGGTATGAGCCCACACCGCCACGTTCGGACGACGCGTTGCTCCTCACGGTCGAATAACCGTTATACGACCTCGGCATCGTCCGCTCAAACACGCGCGCCGAGCTTTTCGCGTTGTTCGATCGAAATGGGCAGTCACGCGCAGCCGTCAGCGACGAGGCTTGGCGTGCCACTTGCCATTGCCGTCCTGCTGAAACAGCCAGAAGGGATCGGGATCGGGGTATTCGGCGACCGAAGGCGGCGAAATGCTTCTCTTGCGGCTTCGAGCCACGGCGC
The DNA here is from genome assembly GCF_037482895.1 of Novosphingobium anseongense. Taxonomy (NCBI): domain Bacteria; kingdom Pseudomonadati; phylum Pseudomonadota; class Alphaproteobacteria; order Sphingomonadales; family Sphingomonadaceae; genus Novosphingobium; species Novosphingobium anseongense. The sequence goes on from NZ_JBBHJZ010000001.1 coordinate 1,314,697, forward strand.
GGCGGCTGGGCACCTCGACTGTGCTGCCATCGGGGAACTGGACCTGTATCGGCATCGTGGATGTCTTTCACTGGATAGGTCGCAACATTGGCGGCGTTGGAATGCTGACGAGCAGGCACCTGACGGTAATCGTTGATCCTGCTCTTCATGCGCGACCGACCGCCGGCTGCGCCGGAGGGGGATGAGAAGCGAGAGAGAAGGAGTTAGGGGCGCGGAGTCCCGAAGACCGTCAATTTGCGACTGTACCGCGAGCCAGATAGGGTCGAGCCGCTGGATTTCCAAGCGCAACCGGCACGCATCGCGCGAATTGTCGATCTCTGCCCTGACTTCGGAAGCAGTGGACCCGTGCCGCGTCGCTTCGCCTTGTGGCCAGCGACGATGCGACAGGCCCCCCATACGCCGCCTTACGGTTCGTTCGATTTGGCGCCCAATGCTGCCAGGATCAGGCCTTCGGCCTCGGTCGCTTCGGTGATGAGCCGACGCAGGGCCGTTGCCGTATCTTCCAGCAGACCGTCACCGAGAGGCCTTTCGCCGTTGATGAAACGGCGGAGGGCACGCTCGTCTATGCCCAGGCGTCGCGATGCCGCCGTGGTCCCCCCGAACAGTTGCACGCAATAAGCAAAGTGCTCGGATCGATCTTGCATTGAGAATGACGCCTTCAGGGTTTGTCGTTGCCGGACCATAGGTCATTGCGCCGGTGAGGCAACACGGGCGCTGCCGCTTTGCAACGCGATCGGCGCTCACTGATAGTGCAAGGTGTTCTCGAAACCCTCATTGGTCTTGGTCATCCGAGAGAGTTTGCGAAGGCTGGCGCGAACATGCCTCTCGAAACGCCGATCATCGTAGATGCCCGTGACCCGGTACTCGTCCTGGCCGAGCAATTGTTTGAGGCGATCGGCGAAAGCGGCCTGGTCATCCTTGCCCGCGGCCGCCTTGAGGTTGCGGCAGACCCATTCTTCGGCGGCGGCCTTGTCGTAATCGTCCTGCGCCTCATAACCGCGCCGGTCGGCCGCGGCCTGATCGAGAGCCGCCGCGTCGATGCGGCAGTCCAGCCATTTGCGAACCTGCTCGCCGTTCCATGGTTTCGCCGAAACACTCATCTCGTTCTCCTGGTCCGGTATGGCAGCCTGGTCATGTCGACCGGCCTAGCAGGTCCGTGACAGCAAACCATCCGCCTGTACCGGCACTGCCGTGGGAGGAAATGCCCCAAGCGACGAAGCGTAGCGCAAAAGAAAAGAGCCCGGTGGTCATGGCGGCCACCGAGCTCGAGTGCCGGGAAGGGACCGGCTGTTTTGTCCTGTCGATCGCCTGCTTCCGACGGAGGCGCGGGAACTAGTCGCGCCTGTTTGACGGAAACGGGAGCCCGGCGGATCATGGCTGTGACGCCGGGCTCTGATGTTTCGCGGGGAAGGGACCCGCGGCAGTCGATCAATCGGTTGTGTAGTCGTTGGTTGTCGTATTCGGTCTCGTCGGTGCTCTTAGCGGAGCAGCGAGAGGACGCTCTGCGCCGACTGGTTGGCCTGCGAGAGCATGGCCGTCGAAGCCTGGCTGACGATCTGGGCCTTGGCGAGCGCGGTCGTTTCGGCCGAGTAGTCGGCGTCTTCGATGCGGCTGCGGGCGTCCGACAGGTTCGTCACGTTGTTGGTCAGGTTGTTGACCGCCGATTCCAGGCGGCTCTGGCTGGCACCCAGCGAAGCACGCGTGGTGTTGATCGAAGCCAGTGCCGAGTCGACGTTGCCGATCGTGGTGCCGGCCTTCGAAGAGGTCGAGACGTCGAGCGCCGAAGCGTTGACCTTGGTGCCGTCGATACCCTTGATGTTCAGGGCGATCGTGTTGGACGAGTCCGAACCGGCCTGGATGGTCACGGCGACCGAACCCGTCGAGGTCTTGTCGAACAGCGTGACGCCGTTGAACTTGGTGTTGGTCAGGATGTCGTCGATCTGGCTGGTCAGCTCGGTGACTTCGGCCTGCAGGTTGGTGCGGTCCGACGACTGGTAGGTGCCCGACTTCGACTGGATCGACAGCTCGCGGACGCGCTGCAGCATGTTGGTGACTTCGTTCAGCGCGCCGTCGGCGGTCTGAGCGAGGGCAATGCCGTCGTTGGCGTTGCGGATGGCCTGCGTCATGCCGCGGACCTGCGAGGTCATGGTCGTGGCGATCGCGAGACCGGCGGCGTCGTCCTTGGCGCTGTTGATGCGCTTGCCGGTCGACAGGCGCTCCATCGCATTGCCCAGAGCCTTGGCTGCAGCGTTGCCGGCGTTAGCCGCCTTCATCGCGCCGATGTTCGTGTTGATAACCGCCATCTGAATATCCCGTGAGTAGACCCGAAAGGGTGCCGACCGAGAGCATTCGGATGCGGCTGCCATGAACTAGAGCGGCAACCAGATGCGGAAATTAAGTGCCGGTCTTCTTGCCGGTGCGGCAAGTCGTTGCCGGCGCTCGCCTGCTCTGCGTGGGCCTTGTACAGGCGAGAGCACGCGCCGGTTCAGACCCTCCCCTTGCCGCTCAGCGCAAGGCGAAGCCGAGGCCGCGCAGCGCTTGCTTGAGGCGATCACGGCCATTGAGCGAGGCCGCCGATCGGCCGCGGTTGAGCAGTAGCGCACGCCAGCCGACTGCGTCCTGCCCCTGCGAAACCTGAAAACCGCGAGCGGTCTCGTCATAGGCGGCAACGGGCTCCCGCTGGGTTTCGAGTCGATAGACCTCACGATGGAGCACGGCCGCCTGCGGCAGGCGCGGCTTGATCGCCGCCGGTGCGGTCTCGTCGGGCCAACCGACGACCAGACCGAAAACCACGGCCGCGCGCGGCGGCAGCTCGATCAGCGCGGCGACGTCCTCCGGACGATTGCGCAGCGCGCCGATATAGACCGTGCCCAGCCCCAGCGATTCCGCCGCGATCACGGCGTTCTGCGCGGCAAGCCCGGCATCGATCGCGGCGACCGTGAAGCTCTCGAGAAATTCGAACCCTTCGGCGGGCTCGCCGGCATCGTCGGCGACCAGCTTGGCGCGCGCGAGATCGGCGATCCACAGCAGGATCAGCGGCGCCCGGGCAATGTGTTTCTGCCCCCCGGCAAACTCGGCCAGCCGGCTGCGCTTGCCGGCATCGGTGACCGCTACGACGCTCCAGAGCTGCAGGTTCGACGAACTCGCCGCCGACTGGGCCGCGGCGACGAGCGTCTCGATCGTATCCTTCGGCAGCGGATCGGCGCGGTAGGCACGCACGGTGCGATGCGCGAGCAGATGCGCGACGGTGTCGTTCCACAGGATCGCGCCGGGCCGGTCGGCCCCGTAACGGGCTGCGAGCGCGTCATCGGCCGAGGAGGCATCGGTTACGGCGGCTTGAGGATCGTCGAGTGCCACGGAGAGGCCTCCTGCCTGGAATTGGAAATGCCAGGAACCTAGGAACCCGTTCGCGAAGGGCAAACCAGACGATGGAATAGACTTATGATCGCGGCTCATCGTTCGGACTCTTTGAAAAGTCTCGCCAGTCCATTGGCCTTGCTCGATTGAACCGCTCACCGGGCGATCCTATCCCGGCAACAGGACAAGCCGGCGGCGGACCAGACTTCTGATCCGCGTCAGCCGGCGAACCGCATGTCCGGACCACCGGCTGCGGGGCGACGTGGGGGCCACCGTTGCCCGCTGTCCAGCGGATCGAGGCGGCTCGAATCCTGAGCCCGAGCCGCCTCGATCCTCACATCAGCAGCTTCAATAGCCCTATCAGCAGCTCTCGTTACCGCCGTCCTGCGCCTGTTCCTAAAGGCGGGGCGACAGGAGACGCCGCTTGAACCAGACATCCCCGAACCCCCAGGCGACCCGCCGTGCCGACGTCCTCATCATCGGTGGCGGCATGGCCGCGGCCTGGGCAAGTATCGCCGCGGCGCAGTCCGGCGCTCGGGTGATCCTGGTCGACAAGGGCTATGTCGGCACCAGCGGCGTGACCGCGACGGGCGGCCCCAACCACTGGTGGGTGGCGCCCGATCCCGCCCTGCGCCGGGAGGCGGTCGAGAAACGGTTGGCATTGTCCGAAGGGCTCGGTGAAGCCGAATGGATGGCGCGGATACTCGACCTGACCTGGCGCCACCTGCCCGGCCTCGCCAAGCACTATCCGTTCGGATCGGACGGCAAGGGTGGCACCTATTATTCGGGCGTGCGCGGTTCCGAATACATGCGCGCGCTGCGTGCCGCCGCGCTCGAGGCCGGGGTGACGGTGCTCGATCATCATCCGGCGATCGAGCTCCTCGCCGCCGACGACGGCCGCGTCAGCGGCGCGCGGGGCTATGCGCTGCGCCGCGGAGAGGACTGGCGGATCGAGGCGGGCGCCACGATCCTGGCCACCGGTGGCTGTGCCTTCCGCTCGGGCTTGATCGGCAGCCATTGCAACACCGGCGACGGCTATTTGATGGGCGCCGAGGCCGGAGCCGAGCTTTCGGGCATGGAATTCTCGATCGCCTATACGCTCTCGCCGGCCTGGGCCTCGACCCGCACCCTCCCCTATTTCGCCGCGCGCTTTTACGACGAGGCCGGCAACGAGCTCGAGATCCCGCCCGCGCGTGCCGGCCATATCCACGAGCAGGCGCTCGGCCGCGCCCTGATGCAGGGGCCCGTCCTCGCCGACCTGACCGAAGCGCCCGCGGCGCTGCCACCGATCCTCCATCGCATTCAGCCGTTCACTCCGGCGCCTTTCGCACGGCGCGGCATCGACCTGTTCCGGCAGCGCTTCCCGGTCTGGCTGTTCGGCGAAGGCACGGTCCGCGGCACCGGCGGGCTTCGGATCGCCGACCGGGATTGCCGCACCACCGTGGCGGGTCTCTTCGCCGTGGGCGATGCTGCCACGCGCGAGCTCGTGACCGGCGCGGCAAGCGGCGGCGGCGCGGTCAATTCTGCCTGGGCGCTGTCCTCGGGCCGCATCGCCGGCGCAGCGGCCGCGCAGGAGGCGATTGCCCGCCGCGACGCCGCCCCTGCCCCGTCCCACGGGCTCGGCCGCACGGGACTTCACCCGACCGCCGATCACCGCCCGATCGATCGCGCCGCGCTAGACCGGACGATCGGCGGCGAGGTGCACGACTACGACAAGGCGCTCTGGCGCCGCCGCGAGAGCCTGACCGCCTCGCTCACCACGCTCGACGATGCCTGGGATCAGTTGACCCGCCACGCGCACGGAACGGGGCGCGAGGGCGTGGCGCTGCGAGAGACCGCGGCGATGGCCGCCAGCGCGCGCTGGGTCACCGCCGCGGCGCTGGTCCGCGCCGAGACGCGCGGGCTGCAGGTGCGCAGCGATCACCCGACCGCCAATCCCGCCATGGCCAGCCGCCTGCTGACCGGCGGGCTCGACCGCGTCTGGACGCGCTTCGAACGCGCCGGACTGGAGGCCGCGGCATGATCGCGCTGATCCTCGAAGACCGCTGCGACGGCTGCAACGCCTGTGTCGACGCCTGCCCGACCGACGTGCTCGACGTCAGCGGTGGCGTGCCCGTGATCGCGCGGATCGACGCCTGCCAGACCTGCTACATGTGCGAGCTCTACTGCGCGAGCGACGCGATCTACGTCGCGCCCGACAGCCTGTCGCGCGAGACGGTGACCCGCGAGGCGGTGCTCGCCTCGGGTCAGCTCGGCCAGATCCGCCGCGACCACGGCTGGGATCGACCGGACGAGGCCGGCCACCTCGACGAATACTTCAAGCTCGGCCCGCTGCTCGGCGAAGGCGCGGAGATCGCGGTCAGGCGATGGGCGGCGGAACGGGCGGGCGCGTGATATGCTTGCTGGCGGGCATAAGGCGACAAAGGTGACAAAGGTGACACGGTCCCAGGAGGCGGAGTGTCACCTTTTCCCAAAGGGTGACACCTTGTGGTTCGCCATGTGCGGCGCAAGGCCAGACTAAACCCCGATGGCAAAGAGCCCGCGGGGTCTAGTCTGGCGCGGGCCTGTAGGACACCGGTTTGAGCGCTGGTCTCATCCGCATTCGCCCATCCCTGCCCATGGAAGCAGTCGCGCCTATAGCACCAGCAACGCCCCGACCCCGCCTCAGAAACTCACCGCCACGCGCGCGTAGTAGAACCCACCCGACAGACCGAACGGCGCGAAATTGCCATAGTAGCCCGAACCGGTGTTCTGCTGGATGACGCCGACCGGGTCGGGGTAGACGTCGAACAGGTTGTTCGCGCCTACGGCCAGGTTGATCGCCTTGCTCACCTGCACCGAGACGTCGAGATCGGTCACCCACTTCGCGCCGAAGGTCCGGTCATCGACGGTCGAGGTGTTGCTAGCCCCCGCCTCGGTGTAGCTGCCGAAGCGCGTGAAACGCAGCGCCGTACGCACCGGCCCCAGCGACCATTCGCCGTTGAGCACGAGCTTGTCGCGCGGCGTCGCGCTGGTCAGGTCGCTCCGCGCCTGACGGCCGAACAGCACGGTGTTGGTGAGGTTGGTCGGGTTGGGCGCGACACTGAGGATCTTGGTATTGTTGTAGGAGTAGGCCGCGCTCAGGCGAAAATTGCCCGCGCTCTGGGTCTTGAGCGTATATTCGGCCACGGCATCGATGCCGCGCGTGCGCGTGTCGACACCGTTGATGAAGAACTGCGCGCTGCTGACGCCCGGAACGCCGCGCGCGGCGAGGATCGCGACGACCGCGGGGCTCGTCAGGATGCGTGTCGCTTCGGCGCTGTTGAGGATCTCGGTCTTCACGACGCGATCCTCGATGCGGATCTGATAGGCGTCGACGGTCAGACGGAACGGCCCGCTCTCGAAGGTGGCGCCCGCGGTGAAGTTCAGCGACTTCTCGGGCGTAAGCGGCTTGGCGCCGAAGAAGCCCGCGATCGGATCGTTGGGCGCGAGGAACTTGACGAGTTGCGGCACACGATCGCCGTTGATGATGATCGAGGTGTTCTGCGAGGTCGAGAAGCCCTGCTGCGCGAGCGACGGCGCACGGAAGCCGGTGTTGACGCCGCCGCGCAGCGCGAAGCCGGGGAACAGCTCGTAGCGGGTGGAGAACTTGCCGCTGACCGTGTCGCCCGAACTGTCCGAATAGTGCTCGACGCGGCCAGCCAGGCCGACGAACCAGTTCTTCGTCAGGTTGGCGCCGATGTCGACATAGGCGGCGATGTTGTTGCGCGTCAGCACGAAAGCGTCGGCCGGGGTCGTCCCGGTGAACGAGACGAGGCTTGCCGCGGGGCGCTGCCCGCCGAACAGCAGCTGGAACGGGGTGGTGCCGCGCGGAATGACATAGCCGCCGTCGCGGTAGGAGTCGGGCTCGCCGGCCTGGTTCTCGAAGCGTTCCCAGCGATGCTCGAAGCCGAAGGCCAGGGTGACCGGCTCGGCCAGGCCCCAGTCGAAGGTGCGGCTGAAGTCGAGATTGTTGACCCACAGGCTCGAGATCTGCCGGCCCATGAAGAATTCGGTCTTGCTCGTCGGCCCGAGCGAGGGGTTCAGCGTGTCCTGCGCGCCGAGCTTGACCTTGTCGCGACCGAACGTGGTGCTCAAGTCCAGGTCGAGGCCCCAAAGCTGCGAGCGCAGGCCGGCGGTGAACTGGAAGTCGGTTTCCCAGATGCGGCGCTTGGCAAGGAAGCCGTCGGGGTAGATCTCGGGTAGCGAGTTCACGTTGTTGGCGTTGAACTGGCCGCGGCCGTCCTTGATGTTGCGGTAGCTGAGCGTGCCGAAGCCATAGAGCGTGGTCTCGTCGCCCAGCGGCAGCTCGGCGTTGAGTGTGGAGTTGACGATGTAGTCGCGGTTGGTGCGGCCGTAGTTGCCCGCGCGATCGCGGTCGATCGTCGCTTCGCGCGGATCGCGCGAACCGTCGGCGAGGCGCGGATAGAGATCGACGTTGCTCGCGACGATCGCGCCCGAAGGCTTGGCGCGGTCGTGGTACTTGGCCTCGAGCGCCAGTCGCACGAAGCCGCCGTCGGAGCCCAGCCGGGTGCCGTAGCTCAGGGTCTGCTGGAGCAGTTCGCCGCCGCGCGAATAGTGCTGACCGGCCGTCCCCGTCCACTCGCCGCCCTCGGGCGAGGAGTCGAGGATGAAGTTGATCACGCCCGAGATCGCGTCCGAGCCGTATTGTGCGGCGGCGCCGTCGCGCAGCACTTCGACGCGGCCGATCGCATTGGCCGCGATCAGGTCGATGTCGACCGGGGTCGAGCCGCCCGAGACGCGGCTGAGATTGTTGATCAGCGAGGTCGTGTGCCGGCGCTTGCCGTTGACCAGGACCAGCACGTAGTCGCCGCTGAGCCCGCGGATCGAGATCGGCTTGGCGCTCGAAGAGGTGCCGCCGCCGCCGAGAGCGGGCATCGACAGCGAGGGCACGATGTTGGCGAGAATGTCCTTGAGGCCGGTACGTCCCGTCGCCTGGAGTTCCTTGCCCGAAATCACGTCGATCGGCACGGGGCTATCGGCGACGGTCCGCGGCGCAGCGCCACGCACACCGGTGACGACGATAGCCGAACCGTCGGCCGCATCGTCGGCGGCCGCGGCTTCAGCAGCATCCGCGGTGTCGGCCCAGGCCGTACCCGACATGCCGAGCGCGAACGCACCGGCGCCGGCCCACAACAGCGCACGAGAAGTCTTCGAAATCATGACATACCTTTGATTGTAATGGATTATATTCGGCCGAAAGTTCAGGCCGGAGCTTTTGCCAGGGGAGCTGCCGGCAGCAGGCCGGGCAGGAAGGCTTGCGACAACGGCCGACTGGCCTTCACCTCACCGGCGTGCGCGAAGGTATCGAGCACGACGCGCTGCTCCTGGATCAGACGGTCGTCGATCGGTGCGGCGATGCGCGCGTTCTTCTCGACCGCGATCCGGGCGACCGCCGGCGGCAGACCGGTTTCGTGCGCCAGGACCTTGCCGTATTCGTCCAGGTGGCTGGCTGCCCAGGCGAGCGCCGCGGCCTCCCGACCCAGGAAATCCGAGAGGATTTCGCGCTTCTTCTCGATTGCCGCGACGTTCGCCACTTCGAACGTATAGCCGAGCACATAGTCGCGCCCGTCGACCACCACGCGGCCACCCTGCGCCAGCGCCAGCGGCACATAGGGCACCCAGGTCGACCAAGCCGCCACCGAACCCGCCGCCAGCGCTGCCGCGGCGTCGCTCGGCGAAAGAAAGATGAGCTTTACGTCGTCCGTCGTCCAGCCTGCACGATCGAGCACGCGCAGCACGAGATAGTGGCCGATAGAACCCTTGCCCGTGGCGATCGCCTTGCCGCGCAGATCCTCGAGGCTGCGAACCGAGGACTGCGCCGAGGTCACGATCGCCAGCGCCTCGCTCGGACGCGGTTCGGTACGGTGGGCGGAAACCGCCTGGATCGGGCTGCCGCTCTGATAGGCGAACTGGAACGGAGCGTCGCCCACCAGCCCAACGTCGATGGCATGGCTGCCCAGCGCCTCGAGCAGGTTCTGCGCGGCGGGAAACTCGGCCCATTCGACCGTGTAGTCGATGCCTTGCAGCACGCCGGCCGCAGTCATCAGCGCCTTGGTGCCGCCCTTCTGGCTCCCGACGCGCAAGACTGTCGCGGACGCGCCACCACCCTGGCCACAGCCCGCCAGGACGAGCGACGCGCCCGCGCTCACTATCAGAGTACGACGATCGAGCATCGATCAGAGATCGGCGTAAAGCGGCTCGTCGGCGATCAGGATCCGGTGCAGCTTGCGCGGATAGTCGCCATAGTTCTTGACCGCATAGTGCACGGTCGAGCGGTTGTCCCAGAAAGCCACGGTGCCCGGCCGCCACGAAAAGCGCGCCTGGAATTCGGGGCGCTTGTACTGGCGCAGGATCTCGGCGAGCAGTTCGCGACTCTCGGCCAGTTCGACACCGAGAATTTGCGGCTTCTGCGAATAGTTGACCCAGAGGATCTTCTTCCCGCTCTCGCGATGCGTGCGCACCACCGGATGGGCGACCAGCGGATAGTCGTGACCCGCGCCGTTGAGCTCGGCCTGAAAGTTGTGCGTGACGAACTTGCCTTCGAGCCGCTGCTTGAGCTCGTCCGAGAGGCCTTCGTAGGCCAGATTGGCATCGACCCACAGCGTGTCGCCGCCGACCGGTGGCAGGTCGATGTCGCGCAAAACCACGCCCCAGGTCGGTACCAGCCGCCAGGACGTGTCGGTGTGATAGGCATCGCCCGGCAGCACGTCCTTCTGGAAGCGGCTGACATATTCGTCGCGCGCGGCGATCTGGTGGACGACCGCGAGGTTGTCGTCACGCTTGGCACTGGCGTGGGTGTAGAGCGGGCCGAACTCGGCGGCGAAGGCCTTGTGCTGTTCGTTGTCGAGCTTCTGATCGCGGAAGAACACGACCTTGTGCTCGATCACCGCGGCACGGATCGCAGCGATCGTCTCGGACGAGAGCTTCTGCGACAGGTCGATGCCGGAAATCTCGGCGCCGATCGTCGGCTGGACTGGGCGGATGACGAGGCCGGTTGCGGCTTCGGCGACGGGGGCGGTGGCCATGGTTCGGGCTCCTCTTTCGAGCTGCAAAGCGAGGGATGGAGTGGCGGGAAAAGCGCGGCCCGGCGGGGCCGATCCTTGCCGGACCGAGCCGCGTTTCCTTGACCTGAAGACTAGGCCGGCCGGTTCAGCCCGGCCAACGCGGATGGCTGATAGGAAGGTGAGATTTCATCAAGCCGCGGAGGCCGAACGGGCGCGCCGGATTGCCCGGCTACGCCCGCCTCAGGCCCTCTCAAATCCTCGGTTCAGCTATCGAAGCCCGGCGCCTCGCGCTGGACCTTGCGGAGCACCGCGTCCCAGACCAGCTGGTGGTGCGGCTTGCTGCCCTCGCGCGCCTGAGCGGCCTTGGGCCGCGCCTGCTGCTGGCGGCGGACTTCGTCCTGGGCCGCTTCGGGGGCGATCAGGACATTGTCGCGGCCACCGGCGAGTGCGCGCACCTGGACCGAACAGGCGGATTCGAGCTGGTAGATGCCGCTCCAGGCCTCGCCCGGTGTGGCGCCGAGCGCCAGCGTGCCGTGGTTGCGCAGCAGCATCTGCTTGGTATCGCCGAGGTCGGCGACCAGCCGCTCGCGCTCGTCGAGGTTGAGCGCGACGCCTTCGTAATCGTGGTACGACAGCTTGGGAATGATGCCGAGCGCGCGCTGGCTGATCGGCAGCAGGCCTTCCTTGTGCGCCGAGGCGCCCATGCCGTCGGCCGTGTGGAAATGCGCGATATAGTGCGCATCCTCGCGCGCGGCGTGGATCGCCGAATGGATCACGAAGCCGGCATAGTTGATGCCGTATTCGCTCTCCGACAGGATGTTGCCGTCGATGTCGATCTTGACGAGGCTCGATGCGGTGATCTCGTCAAAGCCCAGGCCGAAGGGGTTGATCAGGAAGTGATGATCGGGGCCCGGCACGCGCGCCGAGATGTGGGTGTAGAGGAAATCGTCGAACCGGTGGATCGCGGCGATGCGATAGAACGCGGCGAGATCGACGCGCACCTGCCACTCCGCTTCGGTGATCTCGCGGACGTCCTGCTTGAAAGCCGTTGCCATGGTATGTCTCCTCAGCTCGCCAGCGCGACCGGCTGGCCGGTGCGCTCAGCCACTTTGGCGCGCACCAGGGGGATCAGTTCGCGACCGTAGTCGATCGCGTCGGCGAGCGGCTCGAAGCCGCGGATCAGGAAGTGGTCGATGCCGATGTCGAAATATTCGAGCATGGATGCGGCGACCTGCTCGGGCGTGCCGACCAGGCCCGTGCTGTTGCCCGCGGCCCCCGTCAGCGCGGCGACACCGGTCCACAGGCGCTGGTCCCGGCGCCCGCCTGCCGCGGTTTCGAGCAGACGCAGCGAGCCGGCATTGGGGGGACGGTGGCCGCTGGTCGGCAGGCCCGCCGCCTCGCGATTGGCGCGCACCTGCTCGACGATATCGTCGGCCTTCTTCCAGGCGGCTTCCTCGGTATCGGCAATGACCGGGCGCAGCGACAGCGAGAAGCCCGGATCGCGGCCGAAGCGCGCGGCCGAGCGGCGCACCTGGCGCACGGCGTCGCCGACCTGTTCGAGCGTCTCGCCCCAGAGCGCGTAGACGTCGGCGTGGCGCCCGGCGACCTCGATCGCCTCGGGCGAGGACCCGCCGAAGAACACCGGCAGGTTCGACGGCTTGATCGCGCTGTAGGCGCCGCGCGCCTCGTACCACGAGCCCTTGTGGTCGAACGGCTGCGCCGCGGTCCACTCCTGGCGCAGGATCTCGAGATACTCGTCGGTGCGCGCGTAACGCTGCTCCTTGGTCGTACCGACGTCGCCGTCACGCGCCATCTCGGCATCCGCACCGCCGGTGATGATGTGGACGGCGACGCGGCCACCCGAAAGCTGGTCGAGCGTCGCCAGTTGCCGCGCCGCCAGGGTCGGCTGGGTAAAGCCCGGCCGGTGCGCGACGAGGAAGCCGAGCTTGGTCGTGATCGCCGCGGCATGAGCGGCGACGATCTGGCTTTCGGGGGAGTTCGATCCGAACGGCACGAGCACGCGATCGAAGCCGCCTTCTTCCTGCGCCCGCGCGGCGGCGTTGACATAGTCCGTGTCGAGCCCCCGCTCGCGCACGCCGTTATGGATCTCGGACGTGTTGTTGAAACCGATGTAACCGATGAACTTGACGGACATGACTGTCCTCCTTGCGGGTCTGATCAGATGACGAAGAAGCCGTGGGTGCCGTCGCGTTCGAGCTGCCCCACCAGGCCATATTCCCAATCGAGGTAGGCCTGCATGGCCGCCTCGGCATTGTCGGTGCCCTCGTAGGGGCGCTTGTAGCGGCCCTCGGGCCCGCGCGGTGCGGGCGCGCCGTCGCTGCCCGTCGCCAGTTCACCCGCGAAAGCGCCGTCGAGCACGAAGACCTCCCAGCCGAGCTGGGCCAGCCACGAGGCGGTCATGTCGGCACGCGAGCCGAGATCGTCTACCAGCACGATCCGCGCGCCGCGCACGGGCGCGAAATGATCGGTCTCCTGGACAAGCTGTCCCCCAGGCGCGTTGCGGAAACCGGGAACGTGGCCCGCGGCGAAGATATCGGGCTGGCGCACGTCGAAGCGATAGAGCGTCCGGCGGGTGTCGGCCGCGAGGAAGTCCAGCTCGTCCGCGCCGATCCGCTTGACGCCGGCGCGATAGGCAACCTCGCGGGCGCGGCCCCGGGCGATCTCGATGTCCTCGCCGGCGAAATCGGCGACCTGCCCCTGCTGCCCTGTGGCCAGCGACTGGCCGGCGAGCGTCCAGCCGATCGTGCCGTTGCGCAGGGCATAGATCTTGTTCGGCAGCCCGGCGTTGATCAGCGACTGGGTGCCGATGATCGAGCGCGTGCGGCCGGCACAGTTGACGATGATCGTCGTCTCGGGATCGCGCGCCGCGACGGGCGCGCGCAGCACGAGCTCGGCGCCGGGCACCGAGCGCCCGGTCGGGATGGACATCGTCGCATATTCGTCGAAGCGGCGCGCATCGAGGATCGCGACGTCGGCCTTCTGGTCGATCAGGGCCTGAACTTCGGGCGCGGGCAGCGACGGCGTGTGGCGGTAATGCTCGACGAGTTCGCCGAAGGCCTTGGAATAGGAATTGACGTCCTCGAACAGTTCGTAGCCGGCCGCCCGCCAGCCGGCGAGACCGCCTTCGAGCGCGGCGACCTGGGTGAAACCGAGGTCGCGCAGCTCCATCACCGCCTGGGCAGCGAAGCCCTCGCCGTCATCGTAGACGACGATCGGCGTCTCGGCGCGCGGGATGCGCCACGGCGCTTCCTCGGCCAGGCGGCGGAGCGGGATCTGCGCGGCGAACAGCGGGTGGCCGAGCGCGAACGCGGCCTCCTCGCGCAGGTCGATCAGCGCGATCTCCTGGCGGGCGAGAAGCAGCTTGCGGATTTGCGAAGGATGCACGGTCATGCGGCGCTCGAACGGTCCCAGAGGTTCGGCACGACCTTGTTGGCGTAGCCGGAAATGAAGCGCTTGGCGGTTCCGTCGAGATCGTAGGTCGCCCGTTCGACCGCCCCGATGTTGCCGCCGTAGACGTGAATCGAGATCGACGGCGCATCGGCGAGCCCGTTGGCGACGCGGTGGATGTCGCCGGCCGCAGGACTGATCGCCTCGACCTCGCATTCGAAGAGATCGCCCACGGGGCCGACCTGTTCGAGCCTGCCATCGGCGCCGCGGCGGAAGTGCTCGACCCGCTCGGCCCCGCGCAGGACGCCGACGAGGCCCCAGACGCGGTGATCGTGGATCGGCGTGCCCTGCCCCGGCCCCCAGACGAAGGAGACCACGCTGAACCGCTCGCGGCTGTCGCAGTGGAGCAGGTATTGCTGGTAGCGATCGGGATTGGGCCGGGCGAAGGCATCGGGCAGCCAGTCGTCGCTAGACACCAGGCGCGCGAGCAGCGCGCCGCCCTTTTCGAGAATCTCGGCCTCGTCCGCCGCATTCTCGACGAGATCCGCGAGGTCGGTCACGAAGCCGCGTAGACGTCCGATATTGGGATCGATCGCAAGGACGGCGACTGCGTTCACGCCACCGCCTCGTGCGCGTGAACGCCGTGCGGGAATGGGATGACGCTTTCGTGCCCCGGCTCACCGCCGAGCACCGACAGCAGCTTGGCGCGCAGGCCGCGCGAAACCTCACCACGCTCGCCACGCGCCGCGTGGATGCGCTCCTGCGCGACGATGCGCCCTTGGTCGAGCACGAGTACGCGATCGGCCAGGGCGATGGCCTCGTCGACGTCGTGCGTCACCATCAGCACGGCAGGACGGTGCGCCTTCCACAGCGCCAGGACGAGATCGTGCATCTTGAGCCGCGTCAGCGCGTCGAGCGCGGCGAAGGGCTCGTCGAGCAGCAGCAGCTTGGGCTCGCGCACCAGAGCGCGGGCGAGCGCGACGCGCTGCGCTTCGCCGCCCGAAAGCGTCAGCGGCCAGGCGTCGAGGCGATGATCGAGACCGACCTCGTGCAGCGCCTTCTCGGCCTTGAGGCGCACGCGCCCGGTCAGCCCCTTGAGCCCCAACGCGACATTGCGCCAGACCTTCTTCCACGGCAGCAGGCGGGCGTCCTGGAAGACCACCGCGCGCGACGAGGGAACGTCGACGTCCTGTCCGCGAACGTCGTCGAGCCCGGCCAGGGTACGCAGCAGCGTGGTCTTGCCCGAGCCCGAGCGGCCGAGCAGGGCGACGAATTCGCCCTCGGCGATCTCGAGATCGAGCCCCGAGATGATCGTGTTCGCGCCGAAGCTGCGGGAGAAGTTCTTGAGCCGGACCAGCGGCGCCGCCGGCGTCAGCACGGGCTCCGCAATCGTGTGATCGGCAAGGAAGGAAAGTCGTGCGTCCATGGGTCGTCCTTTCGGGAAGTTCACTGTCCGACGATGCTGGGGCGCCACACCAGGGCGCGGCGTTCGATGGCGCGCACGATCCAATCGGCACCGAGACCGAGGATCGCGTAGACCATCAGGCAGACGACGATGATGTCGGTCCGCATGAAGTCGCGCGCGTTGTTGATGAGGTAGCCGAGCCCGGCCGAGGCGTTGATCTGCTCGGCCACGACGAGCACGAGGATCGAGACCGACAGCGAATAGCGCAGGCCGACGAGCAGCGAGGGCAAGGCGCCCGGCAGGATGACGTGGAGGATCAGCTCCGAGCGGCTGAGCCCGAAGCTGCGCGCGCCTTCGATGAGGCGCAGGTCGACACCGCGGATGCCGCTGTAGAGATTGAGATAGATCGGAAACACCGAGGCGAAGGCGATCAGCGCGATCTTGGGAGTCTCGCCGATACCGAACCAGACGATGAACAACGGCGTCAATGCCAGGGTCGGAATGGTCCGCTTGATCTGCATCAGCGGATCGACCGTCGCCTCGCCCGAACGCGAGAGCCCGGCGACGAGCGCCAGGACCACACCGACGGTCACGCCGATCGTCAGGCCGACGAGCGCGCGCAAGGTGGAAACGAGCACGTTGCTCGGCAATTCACCGCTGACGACCATGCCGAGCAGCGTGGAGATCACCGCCGAGGGTGCGGCGAGCGTGCGCTCTGGGATCAGGCCCGTGCGCGAGCCGAGCTCCCACAGCAGCAGGAACACGATGGGTGAAACCCAGCGCGATCCTCCCAGATCGAAGGCGAACTTGCGGACAGCGGGAAGCGACAGACTCGTGGACATGGCCAGGAGAGTCCCCGTTAAACTCTACCAACTCAATTGAGTTTTCGATTTTCGCCTTATCAGCAATGCTCATACTGGCCGAAATCCGCGATTTCCGGGTGACGAGCCGTGGGAAAAACGGGGCAAGAGCCCCGCGCCGCGCCCCGAAAAAGAATTGCTTGCAGCGGGTTAATGTCTACTATTTTGATTGACTATATTTGCTCTGCCAATAGTTGAGCACCGGACCACCGCCTCAAGCCCCTTCGTTCAGAAAGATGAAGCGATGCCCGTCAATCTTCCGACCAATCTCCTGCGCAGCTTCGTCGCCATCGTCGACACCGGCTCGATGCTCAACGCCTCGGAAAAGGTCTTTGTCACCCAGTCGGCGCTCAGCCTGCAGATCAAGCGCCTCGAGGAGCTGCTGCAGCAGACCTTGTTCCACCGCGAAGGGCGCCGCCTCTCGCTCACCCCCGCCGGCGACCTCATGCTCGAATATTCGCGTAAGGTGCTGACCCTCCACGACGAGGCCGTCGCTGCGGTCACCGCGGGGCAGTTCGCCGGCCCCGCGCGGATCGGCATGGTCCAGGATTTCGCCGAGATGCTGCTGTCGGGCCTGCTCGCGCGCTTCGCCGAGCTCCACCCAGAGGCGCAAATCTATTCGCGCATCGCCGGTACGGCCGAGCTGCTGTCGCTGCTCGAACACCGTCAGCTCGACATCGTCCTGGGCTTCGCCGCCAACAACGATCCGCATGCGATAGCCAATGCGCCGATGGCCTGGTTCGGCAAGCCCGAGCTGCTCGCCCACGAGACGCTGCCGCTGGCCGTGCTCGAAACCCCGTGCCGCTTCCGTGAGGCCGCGATCCGCGCGCTCGAGGATGCCGGCCGGCCCTATCGCATCACCGTCGAAACGCCCAATCTCACCACCTTGCGCGCCGCGGTTTCGGCCGGCCTTGGCATCACCTGCCGCACCCACCTGTTCCTTCAGGACGAACCGCTCGACGCCGAAGAACTGCCCGACCTGCCGCGCGTCGCCTGCATCCTGCAGACCGCCCCGTCGCTCGCCAGCGCGACCAGCCGCCTCGCCGAACTGGCGCGGGAGACCGTCGCCGCGCTCTGAGGTCTTATTGCAAAACATCATCGGTTCGCGGCGGCTTCTCATTTTCGGGAGCCGTCGTGGACGGCCTAGGAAATCCTGTCAGAATCAGGAGAGGCCGACGATGAGCTACAAGACCTTGGGACAGCGCTATGGAGAACTGCAGGCCGAGCGCGAGAGGACCTGGAAACCCGAGCAGCTGGCGCGCAACGCCGGCCAGCGCCGCGTCCTGGTCGAGCGTCACGATCCCGCAGCGCACCCGCAGTCCGGCACGGCCGCGCCCGATTTCACCGTGATCGATCAGGACGGCAAGGCACTGACCCGCGATGCCCTGACGGCGAACGGCCCCGCGGTCCTCGTGTTCTTTCGCTTCGCCGGCTGCCCGGCCTGCAATCTCGCCTTGCCCTATTACAACGAAACGCTGTGGCCGCAGCTCGATCGCGCCGGCATCCCGCTCGTCGCGGTCAGCGCGCAGAACCCCGTCGATCGCGGCATCATCGACCGCCACGGCCTCGGCTTTCCGGTCGCCGCCGATCCCGACTATGCGCTGGACCGCGCACTGGGGATCACCTTCCTGCCCGAGGAACGCCCGCAGGTTGCGCCCGGCGAAAGCTGGATCGGCGCGACGCTCGGCACCAACAGCTACGAAATCGACCAGCCCGCCGTGCTCATCCTCGACCAGGGCGGCACCGTGCGCTGGCTCGATGTCAGCCCCGACTGGCTCGATCGCACCGAAAGCGATGCCATCCTGGCGCAGCTACCCGAAGTCACGGCGCGCATTGCCGCCTGACAGCAAGATCCCGTTCGACACCTTCCCCCTCCCGCCAGGCGGGAGGGGTTTTGTTTGGCTCAATAGCCGCGCGTCCGATCGACGATGTCGGACGGTGCTTCGCCGCGCGCGAAGCGGGTGAGGTCCTGCGAGAGCTTGTCGAACAGCCGGTGCCGCACGGCCTGGTAGTTCGAGGAAATGTGCGGCGTGATTCGCACCTGGGAATGCGTGTAGAGCGCGTGTCCCTCGGGCAGCGGCTCGGGATCGGTCACGTCGAGCGTCGCGAAGGCCAGTTGCCCGGCATCGAGCGCGGCGAGCAACGCCGCCTGATCCACCACCGAACCGCGCGCTATGTTGATCAAGTGTGCACCGGGCTTGGCCTGGGCCAACAGCTTCGGGCCGAACAGATGCCGGGTCTCCAAGGTGGCAGGAACCGAGATCACGATGTGGTCGGCCTGGGCGACGACGGCCTCGACCGAGCCGAGCAGCTCGACCCCCTCGGGGGTCACCGCGCCGGCCGAGCCCCGCCGCACCGCGACGACGCGCGCACCGAGCGCGAGGGCACGCCGCGCCACGGCCTGGCCGATCGCACCCAGCCCCACCACGCCGATCGTCGCGCCGGCGAAGCGGCCGAGCGGCACGAAGCGCCAGTCCGCTGCCGAGCGGATCGAGGCAGCAGCCAGATCCTTGGCGCGCAAGTAGATCGCCGCGATCACGTAGTCGGCGATCTCCTCAGAGGCCGTGCCGCGCCCGCAGGTGACGAGCGGCGCGTCGAGCAGCCAGGCCGGATAAGAGTCGATCCCGGCCGAGGCCGAGCAGACCCAGCGCAGCTTGCCCGGCCAGCTCGCCGGCGACGGCGCACCGCGCAGGGCGCGCCATTCGGGCGATGGCCGTACCACCAGCACGTCGGCCTGTTCGGCCGCGAGCCAGGGCTCGCCGACTGGCGGTTCGATGACCTTGGGCGCGAAAGGCAGGGCCGCGAGACCGGCGTTGAACTCGGGCTCGAGCTGGCTGGCGACGATCAGGCTCACAGCGTCAACCCCGCCTTGCCCGCCGCGACGAGCACGGTGTCCGCCTGCGGCGAATGGATGCGGCTGCACAGCACGTCGCGGTAATGGCGTTCGAGCGGGTTGTTGCGGCTGATGCCGGGATTGCCCGTCAGCTCGAGGCCGATCGCCACGGCCTGGATCGAATTGGCATTGGCCGTGTGCTTGATCAGGTTGGCCTGCACCGCCGGCGGCACGTCGCCGCGGTCGGCGGCCTGCGCCGCGCTGTCGATCAAGGTCCGGTTGACCTGGAGCAGCGCTTCGATCTCGCCGAACTTCTCCTGCACGCGCGGCAGAGTCGCCAGCGAGGCGCCCAGGTTGGTCGGCACGCGCTCGTTGAGATAGCGCGCGAGCCAGTCGCGCGCGGCGCGGGCGATGCCGTCGTAGATCGTCGCGATGGCCAGCGCGTTCCACAGGGTCTGGCCGTTCGCCTGGCCCGGGGTCGGCGCCCATTCCTCGGGTGGGCGCAGGTCGACCGCCCAGGCGGCCGGGGTCGGCGTATCGGTGAAGACCACCTTGTGGCTCACCGTCGCACGCATGCCGAGGTGGTCCCACTCGGGCACGATCTCGATCCCGGGGCTCTTCGGATCGACCAGCAGCAGACCCAGCAGGGGTTCGGGATCGTCGGTCTTGGCCCAGACGGCGAACCAGTCGAGCCCGGTCGAGCCGGTCGAATAGATCTTCTCGCCGCTGATCCGCCAGCCGTCGGCGGTGCGCCGGGCGATCGTCTTGGGCAGGCCCCCGCGCACCGGCGTGCCGAGTTCGGGCTCGACGCGGAAGGTGCCGATCAGCCCCGCGCCCGCCGCCGCCTCGCGCGCCAGCTTCTCGTAAAGCCCCTGCGGCCAGCGCCCCTTCTTCTCGGGCGCGGCATGAAAGGCATAGGTCATGAACAGGATCAGCGCGGTCGAGGGCTCTCCCTTGGCCACGGCGCCGAGCACGCGCAGCGTATCGGCATAGCCCGCGCCCTGCCCGCCCAGCCGGGGCTCGACGGTCAGGCCGATGAGACCTTCGCGCGCGAGGATGTCGAAGTTGGCGCGCGGGAACGCGCCCGAGCGGTCGTAGGCTTCCGCCGTGGCGGCAAGCTCCGCGGTCAGCGCCGCGAGCCGATCGCTCGGCAAAGTGGACTGGTGCGGCACTATGGGCTGGGTTGCCATTTAAGCCTCTTTCGTAATTTCGGGATTGAAGCGATCGTCCCACAAGGGACGCACGTCGACGCGCCGCGGCAGCAGGCCGGCATCGAAGAACACGTCGGCGACGGTTTGCTGCGACTTGATCGCTGCCTCTGTGACCGGGCGCTGCTCGGTCCAGGCGCTCTTGCGCTGGAACTGGTCGCGGACATAGGCGACGGGCACGCCGATATCGGCGGCGACGATCTCGGCCCAGCGACCCTCGTTGGCCCTCGCCCAAGCGTAACCCTGGCGCGTGAGGCGCAGGTAGCCCTTGATCCATTCGGACTTCTCGCGATCGGCCAGCGCATCGCGATGCGCGCAGACGATGTAGTTGCCCGACAGGAAGCCCTGCGCCGTCTTGAGGATGCGCGCCCCCTCGGTCGCGAGCGCGCGCTGGATGGGGAAGCCGTAGATCGCCCAGGCATCGAGCGAACCGCGCGAGAAAGCGGCCGCGCCATCGGACACGGTCATCGCGACCGGTTCGATGTCCGACCACTTGAGCCCGACCGAGGCCAGCATCTGAATCAGGAAATACTGCGCCGTGGTCGCGCGGACATAGCCGACGCGCTTGCCCTTGAGCCCGGCCAGATCCTGGATCGGCGAACCTTTCGGCAGAAGCACGACCTGGTTGTTGACGTCGCCAAAGCGGATACCGATCTGGCGGAAGCTCTGGATCGTCGAGGCCGCGGCAAAGACCGGCGGAATCTCGCTCGTGCCGCCGAAGTCCAGCGAGCCGGCATTGAACGCCTCGACCACGAGATGTCCGGACTGAAACTCCGAATAGGTGACGGGAAAATCGGGCTTGAGCCCGGCCGCCTCGAACAGCAGGCGCGTATCGCCTTCGCCCTTGCCCGTGATCGAAACCCTCAGCGATCCGGACTTGGCCCCGCCCGCGCATCCGGCCAGCCCCAAGCCCACGAAAGCGGCACCGCCGGCAAGGACGGCACGGCGCGCGAGGCCTTTTTCGGGCAGCGACATCTGACTTTTGAGATCACTCTTCATAATCTCAATCAATTTAGTAGAGTGACTTCAACGCAGGCAATCGAATTTCGCGCTGCACTTATGAGCATTGCGAAAGCCAAATGGGGCAGATTTCACGCGCCGGTGTATCGAGCGACCGGTAAAGCGCCTCGGCAAGGAGAACTCGGACATGGAACAAAGACCGCTCGGCCGCACCGGCATCACCGTCAGTTCGGTATGCCTCGGCACGATGACCTGGGGCTCGCAGAACAGCGAGGCCGAAGCCCACGCGCAGATCGATCTCGCGCTCGATCGCGGCATCACCTTTCTCGATACGGCCGAAGCCTATCCGGTGACTCCCGCCAGCGCCGAGACGCGCGGCTTGACCGAGGCCTATATCGGCAGCTGGATCGAGCGGAACCGCGGCCGCGACCGTTTCGTGCTGGCGACCAAGGTCGCCGGGCCGGCGCGCGGCCGCGGCGCCGATGCCGACAGCCGCCTCGATCGTCGCGGCATCGAGGCCGCGCTCGACGCCAGCCTCAAGCGGCTCAACACCGACTATGTCGATCTCTACCAGCTCCACTGGCCCGACCGCCGCGTGCCGCGCTTCGGCGAACGTGGGCTGGTCGAGATATCCGACGAACCGGGCACCGTGCCGATCGCCGAGACGCTAGGCGTGCTCGCCGATCTCGTGAAAGCCGGCAAGATTCGCGCGTTCGGCGTGTCCAACGAGACGCCCTGGGGCGTCAGCGAATTCCTGCGGCTCTCGCGCGACGAGAACCTGCCGCGCGTCGCTTCGATCCAGAATGCCTACAGCCTGCTCAACCGCACCTTCGAGATCGGCCTGTCGGAATTCGCGCTGCGCGAGGACGTCGGCCTGCTCGCCTATTCGCCACTCGCCGCCGGGCATCTTTCGGGCAAGTACCTGGGCGGCCAGGTTCCGGCCGGCTCACGGCTCGACGTCGCCAAGCAGTTCGTCCGCTACAACGTGCCGCAGCAGCCCGACGCGACCGCGCGCTATGGCGCGGTGGCGCGCGCCTTCGGGCTCGATCCGCTCGAACTGGCGCTGGGCTTCGTCCACGGCCGCAGCTTCGTCACCTCGTCGATCATCGGCGCGACCTCGCTCGAACAGCTCGACGCCGATATCGCCGCGAGCCTGGTGAAGCTGTCGCCCGACGTGATCGAGGCGATCGAGGGCATCCAGCGGCTCTATCCGGACCCGTGCCCCTGAGGCGAGACGGGCCCTAAAGCCCCTCGCCGCCGACCCAGTGCGCGCTGCCGAGGTAGCGCGCCAGGTCCCAGACCTGACGGCGGATATCGGGCACGGCGACGATCTCCCAGGCCTCGCCCTTGGTCAGCGGGCCGACCGCGTAAAGCCCGTCCTGCGGCTCGCCGGCGGCATTGCGCAGGCGCCCCGACTGCTCGACGTCGACGCCGAGGCGGTGGGCATCGGCGCGCGCGCGACCCTGGGCGATCAGGTCGTCGAGCAGCGGATGCCCGGCTCGCGTGACGTCGCCCTCGGGGCCGATGCAACTGATGATGCGATCGGCGGGCAGCACCTGCTCGCTCGCGCTGCCGCGCGGCCGCCAGCGCAGGCGCGCGCGGGTGCCCTCCGCTTCGGCGGACACGAGCTTGCCCGCCACGAAAGCGAGCCGCCCCGAGCCTTCGAGCGCGGCGATGCGGCTGGCCGCGGTCGGCGCCAGCCGGTGGCGATGGACGTCCCAATAGGGGCGCAGGTGCCGCAGGAAACGCCGCTGCGACGCCTCGTCGTGGCGGCGCCAGATGTGTTGGGTATGCGGGCGCAATTCGTCGATCGCGGCGCGCCAGCCGAGGCTTTCGGCACGCTGCCGCACCGCGCGCACCAGCGCGGCGCCGCTGGCCTCGGGCTCGGCCACGGGTCGCACCGCCGGCCCGCTCTCGGCATGGCTGCGCGGCTTGAGACCGCGGCGCGACAGCGCGGTCATGCGCCCGCGGTAGCCAGCGCGATCGAGCGAGAGGATCGCATCGATCGCGGTCAATCCGCTGCCGACAAGGACGATGTGCTCGATCGCGTCGAGCCCATCGGTGGCGCCGGGCCGCCAGGGATCGGCGAAGTGCAGCCCCGGCGGAAGATCGGCCAGCACGGGCAAAGCGGTCGGCGCGAAGTTGCCGAGCGCCAGCACCATCGCGCGGCATTCCAGCGCGGCGCCGCCGGCGAGCGACAGGGTGATCGCACCCCCATCGAATCGCGCGGCCACCGCCTCGCCCGCGCGCACCTGCGCCCGGTCCGGCGCGGCCGCGAGCGCATCGATCAGCAGTTCGCGCAGATAGCGGCCATAGGCCAGGCGGGGGACGAAGCGATTGGCCTGATCGTCCGAGGAAAAACCCATCCAGCGCAGGAAGTGGCCAAGATCGTCGGGAAAGGCGCTCATGTTCGCGGCGCGGACGTTGAGCAGATGCTCGGGCTGGCGCGTGCCGAAGGCCAGGCCCTTGGCAAGCTGGGCCTCCTCGCGCTCGACCAGCACGACGTTCTCCCCGTGGCGCAGCAGATTGATCGCGAGCAAGGTGCCACTGAACCCGGCACCGACGATCGCCACGGGCAGTTCCGCCTTGTTCCGGGTCTTGGCCATCGCGAGGTCCTACGAACGATCACTGGAAAAGTTTCGCGGCCCATGAACCGCAGGCTGGAAAAACTCAATCGATTTGGTAGATATTCTGCCTCGAGCGCGATCAAGCCCCCTTCGATCGTGCCGGATTCCATGGCGATCCTGGGCGACCACGCCGGATCCGGAGCCGTTCAGCTCAAGCCGTTACCGAACACGAGGATACCTTTATCATGACCGAAGCCGCAACACTCCCGCGCGAGACCGCACACCCGATCGATCCCGACATTCTGTCGCGCTGGTCGCCGCGCGCCTTCGACGGTTCGCCGCTCGACGCCGCAACCCTGCACACGCTGTTCGAAGCGGCGCGCTGGGCGCCTTCGGCCTACAACGCGCAGCCCTGGCGCTTCGCCTATGCCGTCCGCGGCGACGCGCATTGGGAAGCCTTCGTCTCGGCCCTGCTGCCGTTCAACGCCGCCTGGGCGCAGGGCGCCTCGGCCCTGCTTTTCATCCTGTCCGACACGCTGATCTCGCTGCCCGGCAAGGACGAACCCGCGCCGTCGGGCACGGCCAGCTTCGACACCGGAGCGGCTTGGGGCTTCCTTGCGCTGCAGGCGACCAAGCTCGGTCTGCATACGCACGCCATGGCCGGCTTCGACCACGCCCGCGCTGCCGAAGTCACCGGCGCGAGCGAGCGTTTCCGTTTCGAAGCCGCGGTGGCGATCGGCCGCATCGGCGATCCCGCCAGCCTGCCCGACACGCTGCGCGCGCGTGAGATTCCCAGCCACCGCCGTGCGATCGACGAGATCGCCTTTCACGGCCGCTTGGGCTGACCGGTAACCGCCGCGTTGAACGAAGGATCGAAAGCCCCGCCCAGGTCCGGCACGGCGGGGATCACCCCGGCGCTCCGATAGCGTTCGAGGATGGCCTGCTGCTCGGCGCGCAGGCCGTCCTCGACCGGAACCACCGTCGTCACGTTCTCACGCACGGTGAAGCGCGCGACCTCCAGGGGGATGCCGGTTTCCTTCGCGAGCACCCGTGCATAGTCCTCCTGGTGCGTTCTTGCCCAGGCGCGTGCCCGCGCCGCGCGCGCCAGGAAATCGGCGAGCTGCGCGCGCTTCGTCGCGATCGCCTTGTCGTTGGCGGCGAGGAAGCCGGTTTCGGCGGGCAGCTTCGCGGCATCGGCGAGCGCGCGTTCCTTGTCCTCGAGCAGGGCGATGCCGACATAGCTGCCCCAGGTCGACCAGGCGTCGATCGACCCGCTGGCCAGCGCGGCCTTGGCCTCGCCGTTGTTGAGGTAGACCCAGGTCACGTCGCTCGATCGGAGACCGGCCTGTTCGAGCAGGCGCAGCGCGGTGTTCTGCCCGGCCGAGCCGCGCACCGTCGCCAGCCGCTTGCCGCGCAATTGCGCCAGGCTCCTGATCGGGGAATTGGCCTTCACGATGATCGCCGAGGCCCGGCCGCCTGTGCCGTCAGCCGCGCGCGCGGCGAAGACCACCTTGATCGGCGCCCCGCCGGCATAAGCGAAAGCGAAAGGCGCCCCGCCGATGCCACCCACGTCGACCGCCCCCGAACCCAGCGCTTCGAGCAGCGGAGAGGCCGCCGGGAACAGGGCCCAGTCGATGCGGTAGGGCACATCCTCGAGCTCGCCCGCGGCCGTGAGGAGCGCCTGGATACCACCGCGCTGATCGCCGACCACGAGCGCACCGCCAGCTCCAGATCCGCCAGCAGCTCCGCTATGTCCCCGCCAGGCGAAGGCGCCGGCAGCGATGAGCAAAGCCAGCACGATCCACAGCGCCCAGCGCCGCCCACCTGCACCGTGAGATTCCTGTGCACCATCGGGCTCGGTCATCGTCGCAGGATCCTTCGCAATCACAAAGCGCGGTTGTAGCCGGGCAAATGGCTGGTCTGGCAGCGAAATCCACGCGGTTTGGATATTCTCAGCGGTTGATTGGAACTCCGCATAGGTCGTCGACGCCAGCAGTCCCTATTCCGCTCCGGACTTAGGAACAGGAGCACGGCATGGATCTTCGACTGGCAGGCAAGCGCGCGATCGTCACCGGCGGCAGCCGCGGCATCGGCAAGGCCATCGCACGGGCGCTGCTCGACGAGGGCGTGCGCGTGGCGATCACCGGCCGTGACGAAGAGGTCGCCCGCGCCGCCGCGGCCGAACTCGCCGATGCCACGGGTGGCGAGGTCCATGCGCTCGTCGGCGACACCCGGGAAGACGCCGCAGTCGACGGGCTCGTCGCCGAAGCGGTTCGGTTGCTCGGCGGGCTCGACATAGTCGTCAACAACGCCGCACGCCCTGGCGCTGCGCCCGCGATCCCCGGCGTGGCGGGGGTCGAGTCGAACTACATCCTCGACGAGCTCAACACCAAGCTGGTCGGCTACCTGCGCGTCGCGCGGGCGGCGGCGCCGCATCTGGTCGCGGGCGGCTGGGGCCGGATCATCAACATCAGCGGCCTGGCCGCGCGCTCGGCGGGATCGATCCCGGGCTCGACGCGCAATGTCGCGGTCGCCGCGCTGACCAAGAACCTCGCCGACGAGCTTGGCCCCAAGGGCATCAACGTCACCGTGGTCCATCCGGGCGCCACCCGCACCGAGCGCACGGCGGACAGCGTGGCAAAGAAGGCCGCTGCCGATGGCCTGTCCACCGCCGAGGCCGAGAAGGCGCTCTACGGCCATTCGCTGATCGGCCGCATCGTCGAGGCCGAGGAAGTCGCCGCGGTGGTTGCCTTCCTCGCCTCGCCGCTAAGCGCCGCGATCAACGGCGATGCCATCGCCGCGGGCGGCGGAGCCGCAAGGGTGATCCACTACTGAGCTCCGCGCGGTTTTGCAGAATTCATACATCGCGCGAGCATTTCACGATTTTCCCCGCGCCGCGACGGCCTATTCCTGAGGAGACATCCTTTCGGAGACAACGATGCAACTCTACGCCAGCGCCCCCTCGCCCTTCGTGCGCAAAGTGCGCATCGCGCTCATCGAGCTCGGTATCGAAGACCGCGTCGAGATCGTGTCGACCGTTCCGCTCGACGATCCGGCCTACCGCGCGGTCAATCCGCTCGGCAAGATCCCGGCGCTGCGTCGCCCCGACGGTTCGGTGCTCTATGACAGCCTGGTCATCGTCGACTGGCTCGACCAGACCTTTGGCGAAGGCCGGCTGATCCCGCGCGATGCCGCGGCGCGCAATGCCGAACTGCACCAGCACGCGCTCGCCAACGGGGTGATCGACGCGGCATTCAATGCGACCAGCGAACTGCGCCGGCCAGAGGACCTGCGCTCCGATTTCTGGCTCGGCCGCTGGAGCGAGGCGATCGTCGCCGGGGCCGCGGCGCTGGCTGCGGAGCCGCCCGTGCGGTTCGGGCTCGGCGCGATCACCGCGGCCGTCGCCGCCGACTACGTGCCGTTCCGCCTTGGCCAGCTCGGGCTCGACATCTCGGGTCTCGCCGCCTGGCGCGAATCGCTGGGCGCACGCGCCAGCCTCGAAGCCACGGCGCCACACCGCGAGTTCGCCTGAGCTATCAGCAATAGTCGCCAGCTGTTTTGACATTCTCGCAAGACCGACGCCGCGACGGATCGCATGATCGCGCCATTCCGTCATCCAGACCGAGAGGCCGATCATGAGCACCGCCACCGCCTATAGCGACACGCCCGCCGATAGTTCCGCAATCGACATCCGCCCGCTCCAGCCGACGATCGGCGCAGAGATTCACGGCGTCGATATCAGCCGGCCGCTGAGCACCGAGCAGCGCGACGCGATCAAGGCGGCGATCCTGCAGTACAAGGTCGTGTTCTTCCGCGACCAGACCCTCGACAAGGAAACCCACGCCGCCTTCGCCGCGCAGTTCGGCCCGCTCTACGATTATCCGAGCGCGACCAGCGACGCGAACATCGTCCCGATCCACAAGATCTCGGCGGTCGATGCGCGCGAGCGCTTCCGCGAGCTCGAACATCCCGATTTTCTCAAGGGCACGATCGGCGCGGGCGACTATTACCATTCGGACACGAGCTGGCGCCTGGTCCCGGCCTGGGGCGCGGTGCTGCGCGCCGTCGACCTGCCACCGGTGGGTGGCGACACGATCTGGGTCGATGCCAACCTCGCCTATGAAGGGCTGCCGGAAGACCTGAAGACCAAGCTCGAAAGCCTTCATGTCGTTCACAATTTCCAGCATTCGATCACCCGCCTGGGTCATGAATATCCGATCGTCGCGCACCCCGCCGTGCGCACCCATCGCGAGACCGGCAAGAAGATCCTCTGGGTCAACTACTCGCAGAATCCGCAGTTCCTCGGCGTTGAACTGGCCGAGAGCAACGCTCTGCTGCTCGAAGTGCTTCGCCAGTACAAGCGCCCTGAATTCCAGGTGCGCTTTGCCTGGCAGCCCGGCTCGGTCGCCTTCTGGGACAACCGCGCGGCGGTCCACTACGCGGTGCGCAACTACGGCGACTATCCGCGCCTGCTCGAGCGCATCCTGATCTCCGACGAGCGGCTCTACGCCGACCTCTAAGCCGCTCCACCCCATTCAACGATCACGGCGCGGGCTCCAGCGAACCCGCGCCGTTTCGCTTCAAGGACACCGACCATGACCAAGGCACGCCAGATCAAGCTGGGCTTCATCCTCCACGGCGTCGGCCGCACCTGGAACGATTGGCGCCACCCCGACCGCGACGTCAACGCCAGCACCAGCTTCGCCCAGTACAAGCGCCAGGCCCAGCTCGCCGAGAAGGGCAAGTTTGACTTCCTGTTCGTCGCCGACAGCCTGTCGATCACCGAAAAGTCGAGCCCGCACTATCTCAACCGCTTCGAGCCGATCACGATCCTCTCGGCGCTGGCCGGGGCGACCTCGCATATCGGCCTCGTCGCCACCCTGACCGTATCCTATTCGGAGCCGTTCAACGTCGCGCGTCAGTTCGCCTCGCTCGACCACATCAGCGGCGGGCGCGCCGGCTGGAACGTCGTCACCTCGTGGCTCGGCGACACCGCCGCCAACTTCTCGAAGGCCGAGCATCCGGCGCACGACGTGCGCTATCGCATCGCCGGCGAATATCTCGACGTGGTCCAGGGCCTGTGGGATTCGTGGGAAGACGATGCCCACGTCGCCGACAAGGAGAGCGGGGTCTTCGTCAACGCGGAGAAGCTCCACCGGCTCGACCACCAGGGCGAGTTCTTCCAGGTGCGCGGCCCGCTCAACATCAAGCGCGGCCCGCAGGGGCAGCCGGTGATCTTCCAGGCCGGCGCCTCCGACGACGGTCGCAACTTCGCCGCCAGGCGCGCCGACGCGATCTTCGCCGCCGCGCCGACCTACGAGGACGGCCTGTCCTATTACGCCGACGTCAAGGCGCGCGCCAAGGGCTTCGGCCGCGACGCCGACAAGCTGCTGGTCCTGCCCGGCATCGCCCCGATCGTCGGCGAGACCGATGCCGAGGCCGAAGCCAGGTACCGCGAGTTGGCGGGGCTGGAATCGCTCGAGACCGGGCTCGGCTTCCTGTCGCGCAGCTTCAACGACCACGACTTCCGCCAGTACGATCTCGATGCGCCCTTCCCCGATGTCGCGCACATCGGCCTCAACAGCCAGCAGAGCGCAACCAAGCGCATCCTCGCCGAAGTGCGCGCCGAGAACCTGACCCTGCGCCAGGTGGTCGAGCGCCTGTCCGCCCCGCGCGGCGCCTTCGTCGGCTCACCCGAAACGGTGGCCAACGAACTCCAGCGCTGGTTCGAGGACCAGGCGGCCGACGGCTTCGTGATCTTCGAGCCGCTGCCCGGACAGCTCGACCTGTTCGTCGACAAGGTGATCCCGATCCTGCAGGCGCGCGGCCTGTTTCGCGAGGACTACGAAGGCGAGACATTCCGCGAGAGCCTGGGTCTGGACGTGCCCGAGAACCGGCACACGGCGGCGCGGAGCAACCGTTCGGCGGCCTGAGCCTCCGGCCAAAACGAAAGGCCCCGGACCGCTATGGCGGACCGGGGCCTTTTCCTTGCGCGAGAAGCGCGTCAGCGTGCCTTGGCGGCGGTCGCCTCGATCTCGACCAGGAACGCCGGGTTGGCCAGCGCCGCGACCTGGACCACCGAACGCGCGACCTTGTTGGGCTGTGCGGCGGTGCCGAAGTATTGCGAATAAGCCTGGTTGAAACCCGCGAAGTCGAGCTTTCCGCCCAGCTTGGGATCGCCGACGAGGAAGACCGTAAGCTTGATCACGTCGCCCAGACCATAGCCCTGCGCCTTGAGCAAAGCCTCGATCTTGCCGAAAGTGCTGATCGCCTGGGTCTTGGTATCGCCCCAGGCCGCGGGGTCGGTCGCGGGCCTGCTCGCGTCTACCTGGGCCGGCACCTGCCCGCTCAGGTAGAGATAGGTCGCGTCGGCGGGCACCGACACGCCGCTGAGGATCGGCGATGTCGCCGCGCCCTGGTGGCGGACTATCCCGTCGGCCTGCGCGGCCGCCGGGGCTACGAAGCCGAGCAACGCGACAGCGCCCGATAGCAGCTTGCTCATCATGTCTTCTCCTTGAAAATCGTCTCAGGTGCGAGGTTGAAGCGCGAGCGCGGCGGCGCGGCGGGCGGACAGGATGCCGCCCTCCTGCCAATGGCCCGAATAGGCCGACAGGTGCGATCCGGCGAAGAGGAAAGGCCCGTCACCGGCATTGAGCGTCGCTGCGGCGCGGGCATCGTTCCCCGGATCGGCCCATTCGATCCACGGCCCTTCGGCGAAGGGAACCTTGCCCCAGTGGACGAGTACCGGCGCCGACAGGTCGCTGCCGTGGCCCGGATGGAGCCGATCGACCGCGGCGCGCGCGATCGCGATCTGCTCGGCGCGCGGCCGCGTGCTCAGGCGCTGGGCAGACTCGCGCGAGCTGTAGGCCGCGAGCAGCACGGCGCGCTTGGCCTGGAAATTCCCGCTCGGATACCAGACGAGGTTGGTGTCGCCGCCGACGAAGGAGATGCCGCCGTAGATCTGCTCGGCCTCCCAGAACGGCGTGGACTCGAAGCCGATCTTGAGCGAGTCCGAATAGCGCACGCCGGCGATCGCCGCCTTGGTCGCGCGGCTGAAGTCGTTGGGCGTACGCGCGAGGATCGGCAGCGGCGTGGTGATGATCGCGCGATCGGCCTCGACCGCCTGGCCAAGGCCGGTCTTGCGATCGCGGTAGACCACGCGGACCCCGGCACCCTGGCGACGGATCTCGCGCACTTCCGCGTTCAAGCGTGGCGGGCTGCGCAAGGCCGCGGCGAGTGCCACGGGCAGCCGGTCCATGCCGCCGACGGGCTGGAGCATCGTCGGCTGCATCAGGATGTTCTCGTCGAACAGCACGGCGGCGAGCTCGGGATTGGCGAGCAGTTCGTCGAGCGTCAACGGCGGCACCGCGATCGCCTGCTCGATCGTCGCGCCGGGCACTTGCGCCAGCCCTGCGCGCTGCGAGCCACGGTAGGAGAGATCGTCGGCGAGATCGCCGTAGGACTTGAGGAAGGCAACGAGCTTCTCGCGCACCGGCGCGCTCAGTTCCTGGTCGAGCGTACCCTTGCGCAGCGCTGTTTCGAGCAGCGCCGCGAGATGCCCGCGCAGGTCGTTGCCGACCTGGCGCAGCCGCACCCGACCGGCGCCCCCCGGCCCCGCACCGCCGCCGACGAAGTTGCTGCGGCTCGAATTGACCAGCACTTCGAGCGGCACCCCGAGCTCGCGTGCGAGCCCGAGATACTGATCGTGGTGGCTGGGAATCCGCGCCGGACCGACGTTGAGGTAGAGCCCCGGCGAGAAGCCGACGGTCTGGTCGTCCTGGTCGAGATGCGAGATCCGATCACCGCCGCGCACGGTCCAGGCGCGGCCTCCGACGCGGTCGTTGGCTTCGAGCAGGACAACCTCGACGCCGGCTTTCTCGAGGTCGCGCGCTGCCGCGAGACCGGCGATGCCGGCGCCGATGACGACCACGCGGAGCCCCGCTTTTGCGCCACCAGGCACCGCCCCCCGCGCCGTCGCCGGCAGAGCGGCGGCGGCCACGGCGCCGCCGAGCGCGGTCAAGAGGCGGCGGCGATCGAATGCGAAGGAGCGGTCCATGGCCGGCCTCAGAACTTCACGCTGACGCGCCCATAGTAATAGCCGCCGTTGATGCCATAGGCCGCATAGTTGAGCGGCGCGTTGTGGACCTGGGCACCGTTGATGTAGACCGGATTGGTCGCCGCGGAACCGGGTACGGCCGGGATATCGGGCGGGCGCTTGTCGAACAGGTTGTTCGCACCGATCGCGAACTCGAGCCATTCGACCGGGCGATAGGCGGCTTCCACATCGGTGATCGCAGCGCCACCGATCCGACCCTCATAGAAGGCTGCGCCGTCGGGCGAGAGCAGCGCATAGGCGGAGCCGTAAAGCGTCTCGCGCAGGCTGAAGGTGAAATTGCCGCTGGTCAGCAGCGCGTTGAGTCCGACCTTATAGCGCGGCGCCGCCTTCTCGATGTAGCTGCGCGCGGTCGGCGTGAAAGCGGTCGCGGGGAGCTTGGTGCCGGTGACCTTGGTCTGCCCATAGGTCGCGTTGAGCGACCAGTCGATCTTGCCGAAGCTCGCCTCGGTCGTCGTCGCCACCACCAGGTCGACGCCGCGGGTGCGCGTGTCGAAGGCGTTGGTGAAGGTCGAGACGCCGACCTGCGGCACGGTCTTGTCGTATTCGCGGCCCGTCGAGGCGATCGCATCGAGCACGGCCTGGTTGACCACGGCGAAGTTGCGCAGCCCGTTGATCGTGCCGGTCGAGGCGATGCGATCACGGACCTTGATCTGGTAGACGTCGAGCGTGACCGTCACGCCGGGCAGCGGCCGGGCGACCAGGCCGAGCGAGAAGTTGGTCGATTTCTCGGGCTTGAGCGCCGAATAGCCGAGCAAGGCCGCGGCGCGCGAATTGGCCGCCACCTGCACCGTCTCGGACGTCGGCGAGACCGAGATCGCGCGGTAGGCCGATTCCCCGAGCGAGGGTGCGCGGAAGCCCGTGCTCGCCGTGCCGCGCAGCGCGAAGCCGTCGGAAAAGTCATAGCGCGTGGTGATCTTGCCGATCGCGGTGTCGCCGATGTCGGTATAGTCCTCGTAGCGGCCCGCCAGGCTGACCGACCAGGCTTCGACCGGGTGCACGGTCAGGTCCAGATAGCCGGCCCAGGACTTGCGCTTGGACTGGCCGGCGCTCGAGGGCTGGAAGCCCGGGAACGACTGCGCGCCGGTGCGGTAGTAGGACTCCGGATCGCCAGCGAAGATCGTGTAGGTGTCGCGGCGGCGTTCGAGGCCGAAGGCCAGGTTGACCGGCTTGCTCAGCCCCAGGTCGAATTCCTTGGCGACGTCGAGGTTGAATGTCAGCTGGCTGCCGATGAAGCCGCCGTCCTGGAAGTCGCGCGGGGTATAGCCGAAGTCCTGGAACAGCGAGAAGTTGGCGGAATCGATCGTCGCCAGCGAAACCCGGTCGCGGCCGAAGGTGGCCGAGAGATCCCAGCGCCAGCCGTCGGTCTCGCCGCGGACGCCGCCGCTGACCGCCCAGTCCTCCTCGGTCGCCTTGAGCAAGGGCACGAAGCCGTAGGGGAAGGCATAGACGTTGCTGCCGACGACGACCGCGCCGGCCTGGATCGGGCGGCCGTCGTTGGGCCGCAGCACCACCAGCGGGCCGCGGTACTGCTCGTTTGCCGTCGCGACGCGGCGTGCGAAGGTGCCGTTGGCGTAGAGCTCGACGCCGCCGAAGTCGTAGCCCGCATTGACCAGCGCCGTGGTCAGGTGCGACTTGGCGTCGCTGAAGATCGGATTGACCTTGGGAAAGTTCGCCGCGCCGGTCAGCGGATAGCCGGCCAGCGAAACGCCGGGCAGCAGGTTGCCGTTGATGTCGACGACGCGGCGGTCACCGTCGCCGAGCCGCGTGGTATCGTGGAAGCGGTAGGAGACGGTGGCATTGACGAAGCCGTTCTCGCCGAGCGGCAGGGCCAGGCGGCCGGTCGTGGCGATCGTTTCGCCGCCGGTCTCGTAGTGCTTGCCCGCCGTGATCGCGAGCGAACCGCCGCTGCTGTCCTTCTTGAGGATCAGGTTGATCACGCCCGCGATCGCATCCGAGCCGTACTGCGCGGCGGCGCCGTCGGTCAGCACCTCGATCCGCTCGATCGCCGCCGGGTTGATCAGGTCTAGGTCGGGCGCCGAAGCACCCTGGAACGGACCCGCGGTGACGTGAAGGTTGGCGCTCGGGTGGCGGCGCTTGCCGTCGAGCAGCACGAGCGCGTGGTTGGGACTGAGCCCGCGCAGCTTGGCGGTCAGGGTCAGGTTCGAGGCATCTCCGCCGAAGGCCTGGGCAGTGAACGAAGGCACCAGCTGGTTGAGCGCCTGGTTGAGGTTCGGCTGGCCGATGCGTGACAACTGCTCGCTGCCGACGATCTGCACCGGTGCCGGGCTGTCGGCCGCGGTGATACCGGTCGCGCGGGTGCCCGTGACGATGATCGTGCCGGCATCGACCCCGGCGTCGGCGGCAGCGGCGGCGCTCTCGGCTTCCTCGGCATGGGCCGGGCTGCCGGCGATCAGCGCGAGAAGCGAAGCGCTCAGAACAAGACGTCGTGAAGAAATGATCATGCAATACCCCCTGGCATGCCGCCATCGTCTCAAGGCGATGGTCCGTGGCGGCCGTTCTCAGGGGTTACGAAGGTTCCAACGACGTCTGCAGATAGCCTTTCTGCCGTACGGCAAAGCTAAATTTCTTATTGAAATCATCAATGTAGAATTGAGCAAAAACCTATTCGCGTCGCTTATCAAGGAACCGCACAAACCGGTGATCGGGG
Source organism: Novosphingobium anseongense (assembly GCF_037482895.1). NCBI lineage: Bacteria > Pseudomonadati > Pseudomonadota > Alphaproteobacteria > Sphingomonadales > Sphingomonadaceae > Novosphingobium > Novosphingobium anseongense. The sequence goes on from NZ_JBBHJZ010000001.1 coordinate 1,349,125, forward strand.
ACTATTTCAGCCCAACCAATCTATAAGCGAGGATGATCGATCAAGGCCGTCCGATACTGTGTGAGATGTTCGAAAGCGCTATCAAGCAGGCCTGATAAGGCCGAGCGCCGTCACCCCTGACCGTTCAACGCCGGCTCGGTATTGGGCTCGCCGGCCGCGTCGGGGACATCCTGGTGCTCGGGCAGACGATCGCCGAACAGCGCCAGCGGCGTGCCCAGCCACAGCGCGTGCTCGAGATGGTCGCGGCGCGGCGCTGTCGTGTTCGGATGGACGAGCACGCTGAGCCCGCCGCGGTTGAGCATGAGCCAAGGCACGAGCTCGGCAAACAGCGTGGTCTCGAAGGCGATCTGGTACATCGCCGCGCCGTGCGGGCCCACGGGCACCTCGTGCCAGCGACCGAGGCGCACCCGGAAGCGCTCGGCCACCTGCGCGCGCACAAGCGCGGCAATCTCGCGCTCCGCGGGCGACTGGAAATAGACGTGGGCGTGATAGCTGGCGATCGCCTGGAGGGTCTGGGTCATCGCCGCCAGATGCTACTCGGCGGGCGTCGCCACAAGGTCCGCTGCCGGCGCTTCGCTGTCGAGCAGGCCCTGGCGCTTGGCGACGATCATCGGCACCAGCGCCTGACCGGCGACGTTGACCGCGGTGCGGCCCATGTCGAGGATCGGATCGATCGCCAGCAGCAGCCCCGCGCCTTCGAGCGGCAGACCCAGGGTCGACAAGGTCAGGGTCAACATGACCACCGCGCCGGTGAGCCCGGCCGTCGCGGCCGAGCCGATCACCGAGACGAAGACGATCAGCGCATAGTCGGCGGCGTGGAGCGGCAGGCCATAGAACTGCGCGATGAACAGGGCCGACACCGCCGGATAGATCGCCGCGCAACCGTCCATCTTGGTCGTCGCGCCCAAAGGCACGGCGAAGGCCGCATAGGCGCGCGGCACGCCGAGCTTCTCCTCGGTCACGGCCTCGGTCACCGGCAGCGTGCCGATCGACGAGCGCGAGACGAAGGCGAGCTGGATCGCCGGCCAGGCCCCCGCGAAGAACCGCCGCGGGCTCAGCCCCTGGCTTAGCAGCAGCAGCGGATAGACGACGAAGAGCACGAGCCCGAGCCCGAGATAGACCGCGAAAGCGAAGCGGCCGAGCTGGCCCAGCGTGTCCCAGCCATATTCGGCGACGGCCGTACCGAGCAGGCCGATCGTGCCGAGCGGGGTCAGGCGGATTACCCACCACAGCAGCTTGCGCAGCACCGCCAGCGCCGAGCGTACCACGGCGAGGAACGGATCGGCGGCGGCGCCGACCTTCAGGGTCGCGACGCCCACCGCGATCGCCAGGACCAGCACCTGCAGCACGTTGAACCCCAGCGAGGTCGTCGCCGCGCCGCCCTCGGCAATCTTGGTCGAGGCGTAGAGACCCAGGGCATTGCCCGGGATCAGCCCCTTGAGGAAATCGAGCCAGGTGCCGACCGAGCGCGGCGCGGTCGCGGCCTCGCGGGCAATCCCGGCGTGCGCGCCCGGCTCGAGCACCAGGCCGAGCACGATGCCGATCACCACCGCGATCAACGCGGTCAGCGCGAACCACAGCAGGGTCTGCCAGACGAGCCGCGCGGCGTTCTCGAGTTCGCGCAGGTTGGCGAGGCTGGCGACGATCGCGGTGAAGACCAGCGGGCCGACCAGCACCTTGAGCAGCTGGACGAAGGTCGAGCCGACAAGGTCGAGCGTCACCGCCAGCGCATTGGCCTCGCCGTCGGCGCCCGGACCGATCGCGCGCGCGACGAAGCCGAGCGCGAGGCCGATCACCAGCGCCACCAGCACCTGGACGCCGAACGAAGGCCAGCGCGAACGCGTCGGAGAGGCAGGTTGATCGACCAAGGGCATGGGCTCCTGTTCAGGACGGTCCGGTAGGCAGAACGCTTCCGTAGCGCGAAAGTGCGTGACCGCCAGCCTCGCCCGCGCGTCCGGGTGCGACGCGAACGGCGCTGGCGGTCTCGCGCGCGATCGGCAGCAGTGGGAACAGCAGCTCGGCGACGCGGTAGGCTTCCTCGAGATGCGGATAGCCCGAGAGGATGAAGCTCTCGATCCCGACCTCGGCATATTCGGCGATCCGCGCGGCGATGTTCTCGGCCGAGCCGACCAGCGCGGTGCCCGCACCGCCGCGGATCAGGCCGACCCCGGCCCAGAGGTTGGGCGCCACCACCAGCCGCGACCGATCGCCGCCGTGGAGCGCCTGCATGCGCCGCTGGCCGTGGGACTCGCTACCGCGCTGCGCCGCCTGCGCGCGCGCGATCGTGACATCGTCGAGCCGGCTGATCAGGCGGTCGGCCTCGGCCCAGGCCGCTTCCTCGGTCTCGCGCACGATGACGTGGAGGCGGATGCCGAAGCGCACGTGCCGCCCCTGCCGCGCCGCCGCCTCGCGCACGCGCGCGACCTTTTCGGCCACGGCCGCGACGGGCTCGCCCCAGGTCAGGTACCAGTCGACATAGGAGCCCGCGACGGCGATCGCCGGATCGGAAGAGCCGCCGAGATAGAGCGGCGGGCCGAAGGGCTGAACCGGCGGGAACAGCAGCTCGGCCTCCTCGGCGAACAGGTGCTCGCCCTCGTGGCTGATCGCCTCGCCGGCCATCAGCCCGCGCCAGATCTCGAGGAATTCGGCGGTCAGCGCGTAGCGATCGGCATGGTCGAGCGCGACACCGTCGGCACGCAGCTCGCGCTGGTCGCCGCCGGTGACGATGTTGATCAGGAGGCGCCCGCCGCTGATCCGGTCGAGCGTCGCCGCCTGGCGCGCGGCGAACAGCGGCGAGGTGACGCCGGGCCGCACTGCAACGAGGAACTTGAGATCGCGCGTCAGCGGCGCCAGCGCGCTCGCCAGCACCCAACTGTCCTCGCAGGTCCGCCCCGTGGGCAGCAGCACGCCCTCGAAGCCGAGCCGGTCGGCCGCCTGGGCGACCTGCGAGAGATAGGAAAACTCGGTCGGCCGCGCCCCCTCGCCCGAGCCGAGCCAGCGCCCGTCGCCGTGCGCGGGAATGAACCAGAAGGGCCTGATCACTCGGCCGCCACGGCCTCCTCGAAGGCCGGGGCATGGCGGTTCTCGGGGAACGGCAGGCCCAGGTGCTCGCGCAGGGTTTCGCCTGCGTATTCGGTGCGGAACAGGCCGCGTTCCTGGAGGATCGGCACGACGCGGTCGGTGAACAGCGCGAAAGCCGCGGGGTTGGTCACGCGGTAGTTGAAGCCGTCGCAGGCGCCGCCCAGGAACCAGCGCTCGATCTCGTCGGCCACCGTCTCGGGCGAGCCGACGAAGGGGTTCGGCCGCGCGGCGAAGCGCCAGGCGGTCTCGCGCAGGGTCAGGCCTTCGGTTCGCGCCGTGCGGATGATGCGCTCGGCGCCGCCCTTGTAGCTGTTGAGCGTCAGGTGGCCCAGGTCGGGGAACGGCGCGTCGAGATCGTACTGGCCGAAGTCGTGGTAGTTGAGCGGGCGGCCGAGCTGGACCAGCGCCTTGGCGAGATCGAGCTTGCCGTTCTGCGCCTCCTCGATCGCCTGGGCCTCCGCGTCGGTCTCGGCGATCACCGGGATCAGGCCGGGCAGAATGACCACGTGATCGGGATTGCGCCCGCGGGTGGCGGCGCGCGCCTTGACGTCGGCATAGTATTCGCGCGCCTGCTCGAAGCTCTCGGCATTGGCGTAGATGCCCTCGGCGATGGCGCCGCCGAAGGCGCGGCCTTCTTCGGATTCGCCGGCCTGGAAGATCACCGGCTGGCCCTGGCGCGAGCGCTGGATGTTGAGCGGGCCGGTGACCGAGAAGAACTCGCCCTTGTGGTCGAGCCGGTGCTGCTTGGCCTTGTCCAGGAATGTGCCTGCCGCCTTGTCGCGCGGGAAGGCGTCGTCTTCGTAGGAATCCCAGAGGCCCTTGACCACGTCGAGGAACTCGGCCGCGCGGCGGTAGCGGTCCGCGTGGTCGAAATGCGCCTCGCGGCCGTAGTTGCCCGCCGCGCCTTCGAGCCCGGTGGTGACGACGTTCCACGCAGCGCGGCCCTTGCTGATCAGGTCGAGCGAAGCGAACTGGCGCGCGACGTTGTAGGGCTCCCAGAACGAGGTCGTCAGCGTGCCGGCGAGGCCGATCTTCGACGTGCTGACCGCGACCGCCGAAAGCAAGGTCAGCGGTTCGAGCCGGTTGAGGAAATGCGGCGCGGTGTCGGGCGTGATGAACGGCGAGTCGACGATGAAGACGAGGTCGAACTTGGCCGCCTCGGCCAGCCTCGCGTTCGCGATGTACCAGTCGATGTCGACGCTGGCATCGCCGGGCAGGTCCGGGTGGCGCCAGTCGTTCTGCGTCGTGCCGACGCCGCTGAGGATCGCGCCGAGGTGGAGCTTGCGCTGGTGGGTGGTCATCGAACGGTCTCCTATTCCGCGGCCTGCGGCAGGGCGTCGCGCTCGGCCACGGCCGCGCGCACGAGGGGGATGAGGTCGCGGCCGTATTCGATCGCGTCCTCGAGCGGATCGAAGCCGCGGATGAGGAAGTTGGTGATGCCGAGGTCGTGGTAGTCGAGCAGGCTCTCGGCGACCTGCTCGGCCGTCCCGACGAGGCCGGTCGAATTGCCGCCGGCACCGGTCAGCGCGGCGATCTCGGTCCAGAGCCGCTTGTCGCGCACGGGTCCGCCCGCCGCCGCTTCGAGCAGGCGCTGCGAGCCGACGCTGGGAGCGCTGCCGTCGTGGCGACCGAACTGGCGGCCCGTGCCGCGCAGCGCCTTGGCCGCATCGAGAATGCGGTCGGCGCGGGCCCAGGCCTCCTCCTCGGTGCGACCAAGCACGGGGCGCAGCGACAGGCTGAACTGGATATGGTTCTCGCGACCGTGCTTCGCCGCGGCCTCGCGCACGCGGTCGATCGTCTCGGCGGTCTGCGCCAGGGTCTCCCCCCAGAGCGCGAAGACGTCGGCATGCTTGCCCGCGACCGCGATCGCCGCGTCCGACGAACCGCCGAAGAACACCGGCAGATAGGGCTGCTGCACGGGCTTCACACCCGAGAAGCTGTCGACCACGTGGTAGTGCTCGCCTTCGTGATCGAAGGGCTCGGTCGCGGTCCAGGACTGGCGCACGACTTCGAGATATTCGTCGGTGCGGGCATAGCGCTCCTCCTTGGTCAGGAAGTCGCCGTCGCGCTGCTGCTCGGCGTTCGAGCCGCCGGTGATGATGTGGACCGCGAGGCGCCCGCTGGAGAAGTGGTCGAGCGTCGCGAGCTGGCGCGCGGCCAGCGTCGGCGCGACGAAGCCCGGACGATGCGCGAGCAGGAAGGCGAGCTTCTCGGTCTGCTGCGCGGCATAGGCGACGACCTGGAAGCCGTCGGGCGCGCCGCTGAAATAGCCGACGAGCACGCGGTCGAAGCCCGCTGCCTCGTGCGCCCGCGCGATCGCGCCGAGATAGACCTTGTCGACGACGGCGCGCGACGAGACCCGGCTTTCCGAGCCGCCGTTCGAACCGATCGCACCGATGAACTGAACGGGCATTCGACCTCCAATGCGGACGCGATCGAAGCGCGCGCCGGCGGTCGGCTATCGGCCCGCAGCCCCGCTGCGAACAAACGAGTTCAGCCCTGCAAAGCTTGAGGAGAAGTCATAGAAACGGCAGAAAATCCGCGGAACGTGCGCCTGACGATCGATCTGACCGCGCGCCCAAGAAAATCTACGGCAGGGGCAAAAATCACTGAAGCGACAAACTCAACCAAATCAGTAGAAATGTCCCTGCCTTTATTGGCATCCTCTCCCAAACTTTCCGGCCGGCCCTTCGGGGTCGGCCTTTTTTTTGAGGACGAGCATCGAGTCGGACAGAGGCTCCGGGAGAGCCTTCGCGCTATTCGAACGGATCTCCGTGGGCGATCTCGACGCTGGGCTTGTGCTGACGCACCTGGCTGCCCGGCGGTACCGGACGCGTCAGCCATACGTTGCCACCGATCACCGAGCCCTTGCCGATGGTGATCCGGCCGAGGATCGTCGCCCCGGCATAGATCGTCACGTCGTCCTCGATGATCGGGTGGCGCGGATCGTCCTTGACGAGATTGCCCGCCTCGTCAGTGCGGAAGCTGCGCGCGCCGAGCGTCACCGCCTGGTAGATCCGCACGCGATTGCCGATGATCGCGGTCTGGCCGATCACCACGCCGGTGCCGTGATCGATGAAGAAGCTCTCGCCGATGCGCGCGCCCGGGTGGATGTCGATACCCGTGCGCGAATGGGCGATCTCGGCGATGATGCGTGCGACCAGCGGCGCGCCGAGCAGGTAGAGCTCGTGCGCGATGCGGTGGTGGATGACCGCGGTGACGCAAGGGTAGCAGAGCAGGACCTCGTCGACACTGCGCGCGGCAGGATCGCCCGAATAGGCGGCTTCGAGGTCGGTATCGAGCAGGCGCCGGATCTGCGGCAGCCGGCCGGCCAGACCGGCGATGATCTTGCGCGCTTCGGCATCGCGCCCCGCGTCGGACAGGATGACGCTGCTGTAGGCGAGCTCCATCCGCACCTGCATGGTGAGCAGCGGCAATGCGCTTTCGAGCGAGGCGAGCACGAAGGCATCCTCGTTGTCGGGGGTCAGTTCGGCCGGCCCCAACCGGATCGGGAATAGCGCCGCGCTCAGCGATTCCACGATCCGCGCGATCGCGTGGCGCGAGGGGAAGCCGTGCTCGCCGTATTCGACGTGCCGCGCCTGCGACAGGCGCCAGTCCTCGCGCGCGGCGCGCAAGGCCGCCGTGATAGGGCCGAGATCGCCGACGTCTTCGCCAGTGCCGAGGCTCTCATCGCTCGAGCAGGCAGACAAGAAGCAAGGATTAGAGACCATGCAGATTATCGCTTTTTTCCAAAGGGCGGCAGCTCCGGAACATCGGCCCTGGCGTGGACGCCTCGGGGCCGGAATTGCGACCAGCGGCACTTCGCGCGCTTCAGCCGAGCTCGCGCCCTATCAACTCGCCCCGCCTCGTCAAGCCCCCCAGGGACAGGCCCCGCGCCGGTTAGAGACAACGCCGCTCGCAATCGAACTATAAGACTTGCTTATATCGTTATTATGATGAGCCCAATATTAGGAATTCGTTGCTCTCGTTGAGTAATATTGAAGAAATTTAATCTTTATTGGATCGGCCAAGAACATCCCGCACTCCCCGTTCGAATTCACGAATCAGGGGTTTTCATGTTCACCAAGTCCGCCGTCCGCAGCCACAGATTTGCCGTGCTCGTGGGAGCGCTCCTGGCCAGCACGCCGGGTCTGGCCTGGGCGAGTGCGCTGGACGGCGCCGCCGAAGCCGCAGCCGATGGCGCTCCGGGCGATACGATCATCGTCACCGGCGTCCGCGGCGGCAAGCCGCGCACCGTGGCCGAAAGCCCTGCGCCGATCGACGTCATCCAGGGCCAGGCGCTGAGCAACAACACCGGCCGTGCCGATCTGGCGGAATCGCTCTCGCGGCTGCTGCCCTCGATCAACTTCGGACAGACCACGGCGGGCATCAATTCGGTCGTCCGCCCGTTGAGCAACCGCGGCCTCGGTCCGGCCTACACCCTGGTCCTCGTCAACGGAAAGCGCCGCCACAACGGCGCGCTGCTGACCAACGGCGGCGGCGACACCAGCGGCGTCAACCCGGTCGACTTCGACATCATTCCGCTGAGCTCGGTCGGCTATGTCGAGGTGCTCAAGGACAGCGCCGCGGCGCAGTACGGCTCGGACGCGGTCGCCGGCGTGGTCAACGTCGTGCTCAAGTCGGGCAACAGCGGCTTCCACGCCGCGGCATCGGCGGGCAGCCTCTATGGCGGCAAGGGCGATCTGTGGGTCTACAAGGCCGAGGCCGACGTGGGCTTCAAGCTTGGCGACGGCGGCTTCCTCCACCTCAGCGGCGACGCGCGCAAGCGCGGCATTGCCTGGTGGAACTTCTATTCGGCCGACCTGCCCTATTCGCCCGCGAGCAATCCCAAGAACGCAACCTGGAACGGCGACGGCGCACACAACGGCGATCCCGAGGTCCGCGCCTTCAATCTGGCCTACAACGCAGAGCTGCCGCTGGGCGGCGACACCGTGCTCTACTCGTTCGGCACCTATGGCGAGCGCGACACCGTGATCGGCAACAACTACCGCCGGCCCAACGGCCTCGCCAGCTTCGACGTGCTGTTTCCCGACGGCTACTACCCGCTCAACAACACCGACGAGAAGGACTACCAGGTGCTGGTCGGCCTGCGTGGCGAGACCGGTAGCTTCAAGTGGGACCTGTCGAGCACCTTCGGCCGCAACCACAACCGCCAGTACAGCGACTTCACGATCAACCCCTCGCTCGGTCCCACGGGCCCGACCCGGTTCGACAATCTGGCGACATACCAGTTCGAGCAATGGGTCACCAACCTCGACCTGACGCGCGGCTTCGACGTGGGCCTCAGCGAGCCGTTGCAGGTCTCCGCCGGCGTCGAATACCGCGTCGACAAGTTCTCGACCTTCGCCGGTGACGCCGACGGTTATCGCAATGGCGGCTACGTGTTCAAGGCGGGCGACCAGGACGGCAACCCCAACGTCGGCAAGCCCGCCTCGGTCGGTGCCCAGGCCGGCGTGATCCTGTCCCCGGCCGACGAGGTCCGGCTCACGCGCAAGAGCGTCGCGGGCTATCTCGACCTCGGCATCTACCCGGCCAAGGGCTGGTATGTCGGCGCGGCGGCGCGCGTCGAGAACTATGACGACAGCTCGGGTACGACGGTCGGCGGCAAGCTCAACTCGCGCTACGACTTCTCCCCCGCCGTGGCGATCCGCGGGACCATCGGCACCGGCTTTCGCGCGCCGTCGCTGTCGCAGATCGGCTACGCCCAGACCGACAGCCGCACGGGCATCAATCCCGTCACCGGCGTATCGGGACCGTCGCTGAGCAAGATCGTCACCCCCGATTCCGCGATCGGGCGAGCGCTGGGCGCCCAGGATCTCAAGCCCGAGAAGTCGTTCAACTTCGGCCTCGGCCTCGTGCTGCGTCCGCTCGACCGGCTCAACGTCACGATCGACGGCTATCAGGTCACCGTGCGCGACCGCATCAGCCGCACCGGCACCCTGCTCGGCCCGGCCGTCGGCCGCATCCTGATCGCCAACGGCCTGACCGGCGGCGAATACATCACCTATTTCGCCAATATCGCCGACACCCGCTCGCGCGGGGTCGACGTGGTGGTCGACACCACGCGCGACCTCGGCAGCGCGGGCAAACTCGCACTCTTGGCGGCGTTCAACTACAACGAGACCAAGATCCTCAAGATCGCCGACACGCCCGCGGCGCTGACGGCGCTGGTGCCGACCAACACCGGCGGCAGCCTGATCTACCTGACGCGCGCGGTGCGCGGCGACCTGACCGTCACCCAGCCCAAGACCAAGCTGATCTTCAGCGGCAACTGGGACGTCGACGCCTTCAACCTCAACGCCCAGCTCACCCGGTTCGGCGGCTATCAGTACATCCGCAGCGAACTGGCGTCGCAGGACGCGCGCTACGGCGCCAAGTGGATCACCGATCTCAGCGTCAGCTATACCTTCGCCAGCAAGCTGCGGCTGACCGTGGGCGCGGCCAACCTGTTCGACGTGCGCCCCGACGAGAACGGCCAGGTGACGACATCGACGGGTTCGGCCTCCTCGGTCTACGGCCAGTCGCCCTTCTCCGCGGCGGGCGGGTTCTATTACGGCAAGGTCTCGCTGGACTTCTGATGACCACCCTCGCCCGCAGGTCGCGCCCGGTCACCGCCCTTTTCCTCGGCCTCACGCTGCTCGGCGGATGCGGGAAGGAACAGCCTGCCGGCCGCGCCAAGCTGGTGCTCGGCGACCAGGTCGGGCTGAGCAAGGCCAAGATCGAAGCCGCGAAGGCCCTCGACGGCGCGCCGTTCGACTACGAATGGGCGCTGTTCCCCGGCGCCGCACCTTTGTTCGAGGCGCTGATGGCGGGTGCGGTCGACACCGCCCCGGCCGGCGACACCCCGGTGATCGCCGCGGCCGCGGCGGGCACGCCGTTCAAGATCGTCGCCGCTACGCGCTCGTCGGGGCGCGGCGTTGCAATTCTCGTCCCGCCCGGCTCGCCGATCCGCAGCGTGGCCGATCTGCGCGGCAAGCAGGTGATCGTCTCGTCGGCGCGCGGCAGCGTCGCCCAGTATCTCCTGCTCGGCGCCTTGCGCGAAGCCAAGGTCGATCCGCGCGAGGTGAAGATCGGCTTCATGCTGCCCGGCGAGGCGACAGCCGCCTTCACCGCCGGGCGGATCGACGCCTGGGCGACCTTCGGCACCTATCAGGCGACCGCCGAGACGCGCGGCGCACGCGTGCTGCGCGACGGCCGCGGCATCAACGCGTCGCTCGCCTTCATCGCGGTGACGAACGCCGCGCTCGAGGATCCGGTCAAGCGTCGCGCGATCGTCGACTATATCCGCCGGCAGCGGGCCGCAAACGCCTGGTCGATCGAGCACCCTGCCGAATATGCCGAGGTCTTCCAGCGGGTCACCCGCGTCACGCCGGAAGTCGCGCGAGCCGTCGTCGCCCGTGAGAACCCTCAGCTCGTGGCGCCCTCCCCCGAGATCATGCGCGAGCTGCAGCACGTGGCCGACCGCTTTCACGCCGAGGGCGTGCTGCCGGCGCATGTCGATGTCTCGTCGATCGTCGACACCAGCATCTTCGAAGAAGCCGCAAAAGATCGCTCGGCGCCGCGCGCCGAATGAGAGCCGCTCATAGTCGGCACCTTCCCCGCTGGAATACGCAATAGCGCCCAGGACCGGACCTTGTCCTAGCGCATCTCCCTGCGTCGACCTCGAAACGCGAAGGCAGAAGGGCGATTTCGCGCTTGGCATCTGCGATTCGAGCCCACCTCGGACCGCCTGTTGCGACATTGAGACGACGTCCGCCTTTCCGGAACGTGATTCGGCCGGACTGCCAAAATCGGTCAAGGATCATGGCATCGGCGCGTTTTCGCTGACGGCCCTAATCGCACCGACGCCGCGAGACACTCCCACCTTCCCTGAAAAAATAAGGATTTGTGCGGTGCAGCACGAGCAGCGCTCATACTGAGCAGGTGCGGAAATATTACGCTTGACCACATTCGTAATATCCATACCTTATCCCTCGTCGCCCATGAAAGTAGGGCGGGGGCTCAACACAAAAGAATACCAGAACGACCACAAGGCGCCGGCATAGCCAGAGCGCCAAGGGAGGGATGTCACTTCACGATAGGCTAAACAGCTAGGGGTCGGAGTGACTTATGAGATTGATTCGAAACACTTTACTGTCTGCGACCATGCTGATGGGCGTGGGCGTCACGCAGGCCCATGCACAGGACGTAGACGTTACCGCCACCGACAAGGGCGATGAAATCGTCGTGACGGCAACCCGACGCGCCACCTCGCTGCAGGACGCGCCGATCAACATCAGCGCGCTCAGCGCGCAGGAGCTTTCGAAGCAGCGCATCGACGATGCCAAGGGTCTGGCCGCCTTTACGCCGGGTCTGACCGTGGCCGAAACCGGTCCGCGCACCGCGGGCACGATCATCATGCGCGGCATCTCGTCGTCGGATGCCGGCAACGGCGCCAATTCCAACAGCGCGGTCGGCGTATATCTCGGCGAAGTGCCGCTTTACCTCGATTTCAAACTGCTCGACATCAACCGCGTCGAAGTTCTGCAGGGGCCGCAAGGCACGCTCTACGGTTTGGGCACCCTGTCGGGCGCGATCCGCTACATGCCCAATCGTCCCGACAGCAGCGATTGGTCGATCGACGCTCACATGCGCGCCTTCGGGCAGTCGCAGAGCAAGGATGCGGGCGTAAACGGCGACGTCACCGTGAACGTGCCGATCGTGCAGGATCACATCGCCTTCCGCTCGGTCGTGGGCTATTACGACAACCCCGGCTTCATCGATTACAACTACCTGCTGAAGCAGCCGGGCGTCTCCAATCCGCAGCCCGTCCGCGGCACGACCGCGGCCCAGGCGGGCCTGGGCACGGCGGCGCAACAGGCGGCCAACTTCTATTCGAAGAAGGACCTCAACTACGAGCGGACCTTCACCACCCGCAACCAGTTGCTTCTGGAACTGAATCCCGGCGCGAAGCTGTATCTCACCTATGCGCACCAGCAGACCAAGACGGGCGGCGCGCAGACGGTCCAGGCCGGCGTTCTGGGCACCGGACGGTATGAGTCGGCCAAGCGCTATCAGGAGCCCTCGACCCGCACGTCCGACCTCTTTGCCGCCGAAGCGAACGTCAGCCTCGGCTTCGCCCAGGTGGTCGCCACCTCGGCATGGACCAAGCAGACCACCGACACCTTCGGCGACCAGACCGACCTGCTGCTCGATCTCAACTACGGCTACGAACAGTTCCCGAACTATTCGGCCTATACCCAGTCGAACAACCGCACGAAGCAGTTCAATGCCGAACTGCGCCTGGTCTCGAGCCATGGCGGTCCGTTCAGCTGGGTCGTCGGCGGCTTCTACAACAACCTGCGGACGGGCTCGAACGGCAAGGAAGTCCTGCCTGGCTACGTCGCATGGTACAACGCGACCCGCGCCGGCACGATCGTTGCCAGCACAGGCCTGCCGCGCCCACCGATCAACCGTCCCGACGACCTCGAATACATTTCCTTCGTGAATACGCAGACCAAGGAAAAGGCCGTCTACGGTGAAGGCACCTTCAGCATCACCGACAAGTGGCAGGTGACCGGCGGCGTCCGCTACTTCAAGTATGACGCCTTCGCCGAGGGCGGCACGGACACGCCGCTGACGGCGAGCGGCCAGATCCGGACACCCTACCCTCTCGCCCAGATCATTCCGAGCCGCGTAAGGTCGGGATCGACGGCCGCCGACGGCTTCGTGTGGAAGGCCAACACCTCGTACAAGTTCAGCGAGGACCTGATGACCTACTTCACCTACAGCAAGGGCTATCGCACGGGTAACGTCAACCGCGTTGCGCCTTGCATCATCCCGCTGCCGGCCGGCCAGAACGTCTGCGCGCTGCCGAGCGAACTGGCCTATCAGCCGGACAAGACCCGCAACATCGAACTCGGCGTCCGCGCCTCGCTGTTCGACAAGCGCCTGCAGATGACCGGCTCGGTCTTCCACGTCAAATGGACCGGCCTCCAGGTCCCGTCGCGCACGGTCAACGGCGCGGTCGGCATCACCGTCAACGGCAGCAGCGCGGTCTCGAAGGGTGTCGAATTCACCACCCGGATCAAGGTCACGCCGAACCTCTCGCTCCAGGGCAACTACAGCTACACCGACGCCTACCTGACCGCCGATGCTCCCGGCCTCGTCGTCAGCCAGGGCAAGTCCTATGGCGCCTTCGCCGGCGACCGCCTGCCGGGATCGTCCAAGCACGCGGGCTCCGCGCAGGTCACCTACACGCAGCCGCTCGCCAACGGCAACGAGATCGAGGCGAACTGGGCCGTCACCTACAAGGGCGACGTCTACTCGCGCATCGGTCTGCGCGGAAACGGCGAGGTCATCCCCGCCTACACCACGCACCGTGCGGCGATCACCTACCGGGCCGAGCATTTCGACCTGGGGATCTACGCCGACAACATCTTCAACAAATATGCCACGACCGGAATCAGCAACGACATCAGTTCGTTCAACCAAGTCCGCAATGGCATCGTCGAGCGTTACTATGGCCGGAACATCCTCGCGCCGCGGCGTGTCGGCGTGGACTTCCGTTTCCGCTACTAATACTCCGACCTTTCGGGGCCTGCCGGTCGAGCAGGCCCCGACTTCTTGAGGATCGCGCCCGGGGCGGAGGCGGAGTTCAGCCATCGGTCCCGGTAATGCCCCCAGCCTACAAAGCCCGGAGCCACGCCGAACCGCGTATCTGCGCGATCACAGCATCCGGGTCATAGGGACGATCTATGCCGATCATCGGCGACAAGTATCTGCCACTTTGCCTTGGTTTTTTACATTATTCCAAAATGTCTGATCACCCCGGCGGCCCGCAATACCGCGAGGATGCCAGTAGGGCCTGATATCAACGCCTAGTGCCTCATCAAGGGTTCCGCCAATGAGTGAAGCGATCACAATCGACAGACCGTCCTACATGGTAAGCGCACCCGTCACCATGGGACTGGACAACCTCGGCAGGGTCGAAGGCGGCCCGGCCAAGCAGGCCTTTTTCACCCACTTCCAGCCCGCTTTCCTGCTCGCGGTCGTCGCGTTCTACTATTACGCACCGGCCGATTGGATCAAGCCGTCGGTCACCTTGTGGATCGGCCTCGGCGTCAAGTTCTTCATGCTGGCGATGGAATGGGTCAGCCCCCGCTACAAGAGCTGGCAGCACACCTGGAAGGAACTGGCCTGCGACACGTTCTACGTCGCCATGGGCATGATGGTCGTCCGGGTGGTCTTCGCGCCGATCAACAGCGATGCGATCATCACCTGGTTCCAGGACACCTTCGATCTCGCCAAGTTCGCCTGGTTCATGGGATTGCCCTTGCTGCTTCAGGCCTTCGCGATCTCGTTCATCGGCGACTACTTCCAGTACTGGATGCATCGCGGCATGCACAACTGGTACCCGCTGTGGGTCACCCACGCGCCGCACCACTTCGTGACGCAGCTCAACATCCAGAAGGGCAGCGTCGGCAATCCGATCGAGATCTTCCTGATCGGCCTGGGCGTCGGTGGCCTGTTCGACTTCCTGCCGCGTGCGGTCCTGCTCGCGGGCGCCTTCGGCCTCGCTGTCGGCACCTACCAGCACTGCAACATCCGCTTCAACACGCCCAAGTGGTGGTTCAAGATCTTCAACACGACCGAGCACCACAGCCTGCACCACGCGCAGGACTACGACAGCACCCGCAGCAACTATGCCGGCACCTGGATCTTCATCGATCGCATGCACGGCACCTGCCGCGACGGCGAAGCCGAACTGCTGGGCCAGGAAGGCGGACGCCGCATGTCGATCTGGGAAACGATGCACTACACCCTTTCCGAGCCGTACAAGCTGCTCAAGGAACGGTTCGGCCAGCGTCGCGGAATGGTCGCGATCCCCGCCGAGTGAGGCCAGCGACTTCGCGGCACGGGCCAGTCTCCTGATCTGGGGCAGCTAGCGCCGCGAAGTTCGCAATCCCGAGAAAACATCAACGCGTCGCTATCTCGAAGGAAGACCTGTGAACCTACGTTTCATCGACTGGATCTGGCGCGTGAGGGGCTCCATCGAGACGGGACCGAGCCGGTCGCCTGCGGCGGTCTTCGGCAAGCTCGACAGCCTGTTCCAAGAGGAAAACACAGCCCACTGGATCGAGGGCGACACGCTGACCTTCAGCAAGTCGCGCCAACGCCCCCAGGACAAGATGTCGGTCTTCGACAGCGGCACGCTCCGCGTCACCGAGGGCGTCCTGCGCTACGACATGATGAGCAAGGCGCTGCTGGCCTGCTTCCTGGCACCGCTGCTGTTCTTCGCCGTCGGCCATATCGGTGTCGCCATGGACAAGTGGCGCAATCCGCCCGAGGTCGCCGCCGCCAAGGCCGAAGCCGCGAAGAAGCGGTCGCGGGTCAAGCCCGATGACGTGCCGATGAACGCGGTCGATCAGATGCTCGGCGCGCCCACGCCCGAAAAAAAGAAGGGCGGCGAAGAAATGGGCAAGAGAAACCGCAAGCCATCGATGACCACGGCTTACGTTTTCATGGGCATATTCTTCGCCTTGTGGATGATCGGCCGAATTCTCGAGAACCACCTGTTCCGTTCGCGAGTGCGCAAGCACTTGTCGGACGAAGCCACGAGCACCCTGGACCTCGCGCCCAGCCGGGCCTGAGCCGATCACGCGATCGTGAGCAGTGACAGGGCGGGCCGATCGCTCTGCTCCATCGAGGCCACGATGCCACGATGCCCCGCCTCCCCCAAGGCCCGGTCCCGTTCCGGCACCGACTAACCGCGCGCGGAGATCGCCCGCGCACGAAGATTGACCGCACTCCGGCTCCCCGCTACCAATGTGACGAACAAACGGGGGAGTGCCATATGAGCGATGAGTCCAATCGCCTCCTGGGCAAGGTCGCGATCGTCACGGGCGCTGGTCAAGGGATTGGAGCCGCTATCGCGGTGGCCTATGCCGCCGAGGGCGCCAAGGTGATCATCACCGGCCGCACGCAGGACAAGCTCGACGCTGTCGTTGCCGGGATCGCGGCGGCCGGCGGCACCGCCATCGGCATCGACGCGTTGGCGGGCAACCGGGATCACGCGAAGCGCACGGTCGATCGCGCTATCGCCGAGTGGGGCCGGGTCGACGTCCTGGTGAACAACGCGCATACCTTCACCGACTATCTGCCGATCGAAGATCCGAAGATGGAAGAAAACTGCGGCACCGATCTCCAGTCCGCCTTCTTCGGCTCGCTACAACTGATGCAGCAATGCTTCCCGCACATGGTCGCGCAGGGCGGCGGCTCGATCATCAACATGGGCACCGGCTTTTCGATCCGCTGCGAACCCGGCTTCCTCGCCTATGCCGCGACCAAGGAAGCAATCCGGGTGCTGAGCAAGACCGCGGCCAGGGAATGGGGCCAGCACAAGATCCGGGTGAACACGATCCTGCCTTCGGCGCTGACCCCCAAGTCGATCTGGTATCTCGAGGAAAGCGGCACCTACGATCTCGAACTGGCCAAGGTGGCGATGGGCCGCTTCGGCGAGCCCGAGGACATCGCGCCGACCGCGATCTTCCTGGCGAGCGACGAGTCCGGCTTCGTCACAGGCCAGACGATCGGCGTCGAAGGTGGAACCACGATGCTCTGACAACCACAGAGCGCGAGGATCTGCTTTGGAATAAGCGCGATCGCACAGTATCTTGGGTGCACAAGCAGCCGATTTGGCGCATAGTGGTTCAGCGGGTCCGGGGGGACTCCGCGCGACGTAGTCATTCGTCTGTGCCGGGGGCTCCGATCATGACGACACGACCGGGGAAGCAACCGTCGTCCTTCAGCCGTGCGCTGCTCGTGAACATCATCGCGTTCTACGGCGCCCTGGCGCTCGGCTCGCTCGCGATCATGGCCTGGCAGGCCACGGAAAGCACCAACGAAGCCGCGGCGCGCGGGATCACCGAGATGCTCGACGGGTCCGCGAGCCGGATCGGTCAACTCGTCCATGCCGCCGAGCTGGCGGCGGGTTCGCTGGAACGCGTCGCGCTCGACAATCCCATCGATGGCGGCTCGCTGCGTCCTTCGCTGGACAAGCTGCTCGCCGCCTTCGAGCAGCATCCCTACCTCAGCTACATGGGGATCATCGTTCCCACGACCGGCGAATACGGCCTCCTGGAGCGCAAGGCGAACGGCAGGATCGGACTCGTCCTCTACCCGGAAGCACGGCGACGCGATGCCCTCGTGCGGACCTTCACGCTCGTCGAAGAGGGCTTCGTTGCCGACCGGTCCTATCCCAGCAACGGTTACGATGCGCGCACGCGTCCGTTCTACCGAGGAGCAGTGAACGGTCCGGCCGCCGGGGGCTGGATGCCTATCTATCCGTGGCGAGACTATGCAAGGCCCGAGCAGCCGCTGTGGGGCTTCAGCTTCGTAAAGGCTCTGCGCGACGACCGTGGCAGCATTCGCGGCGTGATAGACACCGACTTCGACATGCCCGCGCTCAACCGCCTCGTGCGGGCGCTCTCGAACGAATATCACGGACAGATCCAGGTCCTGCAACTCGGCCCCAAGCCCCGACTGATCGCAGGCCCTGGCCTAACAACGACGCCGCGGGACACGCCCGCGGATCTCCTCGCACTGACCCGGGAAGCAGGCACGCCGTTCGTAGGAAAGATGGCGCTCGACGGCAGCCGGAAGTGGGTCGCCACCCGACAGATCCCGATCGCGGGTGGCGAAAGATGGCTGGTGGTCGTTTCCCGCCCGGCCCAGTTCTTCGACACGATACTGCACCGGCAATTGATCCAGTCGCTTCTGCTCGGCCTGGCCGCCGCAGCGGGGATAGGCCTGCTGTCGCTGCGCATCGGACGCCGCTTCGGCCGTCCGCTGGCCGATCTCGAAGGATACTTCGCCCGCGTCGGGCGAAGCGATCCGACCTTGCGGGACAGGCAGATCCCGGCCTCCGCCCACGACTTTCAGGAGACCAGCCGCCTTGGCCTGGCGATCGACCGGATGCTCGTGGAGCGTGCCGATCTCGAACAACGCCTTGCGCAGCGTCAGCGGCTCGAAGCGCTCGGCCAACTCACCGGCGGCATCGCGCACGACTTCAACAATCTTCTGGCCGTGATCATCGGCAGCAGCGAGGATCTGGTCGAGGATCTGCGAGATCGAGAGCACTTGGAACTGGCCGGCCTCATCCTCTCCACCAGCGAACGCGCGGCCGAACTCACCGGACGAATGCTTTCCTTCGCGCGCAAGCAGGCCCTGTCCCCTTGCCTCGTGGACGTCGATAGCCTGATCGACGGCCTCCTGCCCCTGCTCCGCCGCTCCGTTCCAAACGAGATAGCGATCCGACATCAGGCCGCTTCGCTTCCGAACACCGTCTTCGTGGACCCGACCCAGCTCGAGATGGCCCTGCTCAACCTCGTGATCAACGCGCGCGACGCCATGCCCGACGGTGGGATCATCGCGATCGGCGCGGAGCATTTCGCGACGGGTGAAAGCCGCACGTTGCACGCCGAGCTTCGTCCCGGCCGCTATGTGAGGGTTTTCGTTGCCGACGACGGGGCGGGAATGGGCGAGGAAATCGCCAGGCAGGCCTTCGATCCCTTCTTTACCACCAAGGGCATCGGCAGCGGCACGGGCCTCGGCCTCAGCATGGTCTACGGCTTTGCCAGCCAATCGGGAGGCCACGCCGAGATCATTTCCCGATACGGAGAAGGCACGACCGTAAGGCTCTACCTGCCTGCCGCTCCTGCCAGGGCTTCGGATAAAAGCGAAGCGCCGATGCCGGGCCCGAGCTGAAGCGCATCCGAATAAAAATGCAACGGCGCCGTAGAAAAGCAATGATACACTATTGAATATTATCTCCGGATTGCCCAACCTCGCGCCACAACAATAAGAAAGCGCGCACCTGCGCGCGTGGAGGCAGAGGATGGAAGCTGTTCGGGCAGCGAGGCCGGGTTGCGTCTTCAAACAACGTCGTAACGAGCGGCATGATCGTTCCATTGCCGGCATGCTCGGCGCCGCGTCACTGCTGACCCTGGCTTGGAGTCTGCCCGCAGCGGCGCAGGAAACGGCCCCGCGATCGCCGCCACCACAGACCGCCCAAAGCTATATCGAGAATGGCGACATCATCGTCACTGCGCGCAAGCGCCAGGAATCGATTCTCAAGGTCCCCGTCGTCGTCACCGCCATCTCGAACGACACGCTCGAGAGCGCGCAGGTGACCCAGGTGACCGACCTGCCGCGGCTGGTCCCGGGCCTCGTCATCGCCGGCAACTTGCTATCGATCGGACCGCAGGTGACGATCCGCGGCGTCGGCACGTCCTCGTTCGATCCCGGCGTGGACCAGTCGATCTCGCTCAACATCGACGGGCTCTCGCTCGGCCAAGGCCTCGCCTTCGGCAGCGGCATGTTCGACGTTGGCCAGGTCGAAGTGCTCAAGGGTCCGCAGGCGCTGTTCTATGGCAAGAGCAGTCCCGGCGGCGTGATCTCGCTGCGCACCGCCGATCCGACCGACGAAGTGGAAGTGATCGCCCGTGGCAGCTACGAGTTCTACGCCCGCGAATGGCGCGGCGAGCTCATCGCCTCGGGTCCGGTGACCGAAACGCTGAAGGCGCGCTTCGCGACGACCTATTCCGAGGGCGAAGGCTGGTTCCGCAATCGTGCCGTCGCGACGCCGCTGACGGGGGCGATCACCCCGCCCGACCGCGTTCCCCAACCGCGCAACTTCATCGTCCGCGGCACCCTGCTGTGGAATCCGACCGACACCTTCTCGGCACGGTTCAAGATCAACCATTCCTACGACAAGACGATCAATTCGGATCTCAAGCAGCTGGCAAGTTGTCCCGACGGCGCGGGGCAATCGTTCTCGCCGGTGCCCGGCCTGTTTCCCAACATTCCCTTCATCGGCGGTGACGACTGCAAGTACGATCGCAACGCCAACCAGGTGTTCCTAGATCCGGCGGCCTTCCCCGGGCTGCCCAACGGCGGCACGCCCTATCTCCAGAACAAGCAGAATTTCGGGACGCTCGAGCTCAACTACGATCTCTCGCCAGCGCTCTCGCTGACCTCGACCACGGCCTACTACAAGCTGGTGTCGAGCAGCTCGGTGAACCCGACGCTGACCACGGCCGCCGGCCCGACATTCGCCGTTACCAACAATTTCCGGCGCCGCGAGTTCACCGAGGAACTGCGTCTCGAAAGTGACTTTTCGGGCCCGCTCAACTTCACGCTCGGCGGCTTCTACGAAGACGGCATGCTCTATGACCGGGTGCGGTTCATTCAGAACCGCGCCTATACCATCGGCGCGCCGCTCGGCTTCCTGCCGCCGGGCTCGATCGAGCTCGATGCCGCGACGACAGTCGATATCAGGACCTACTCGCTGTTCGGCCAGCTGCGCTACAAGCTATCCGACCAGCTCGAACTCGCGGGCGGCGTGCGCTGGAACGACGAAACGCGTACCGAACGCGTGACCTACGCCAATCCGGCGCTCGGCGACATCACCGGGCTGCTGCCCGAGCCACGCGTCCATTCGAGCAACTTCTCCCCCGAAGCGACGCTGACCTATACGCCGAGCGACGATCTCACCATCTTCGCCTCGTACAAGAAGGGGTACAAGTCGGGCTCGTTCAAGGTCGCAGTGCCGGCGGCGCCGGGTGAGGACAACGCCTTCGACGATGAAGAGGTCCAGGGCTACGAGGTCGGCCTCAAGTCGCGTTTCTTCGATCGCAGCCTGCTCTTCAATCTCGCCTTCTACGACTACACCTACAAGGGCCTGCAGGTCGGCGGCATCGCCGATTCGGTGGGCGGCGTCCCCGTGATCACGACGGTCAACGCGGGCAAGGCGCGCACCTATGGCGTCGACGTGGACCTGATGTATCGCCCGCCCGCGATCGAAGGGCTCTCGCTCAGCGCCTCGGTCAACTGGAACCATGCGCGCTACAAAGAGCTCAACAACATCCCCTGCTACGCGAACCAGACCTTCGCGCAGGGCTGCAACACCTTCTTCGCTCCGCCGAGCGGCGCGCAGCTTGGCCTGCCACCCGGCGTCGGCGTGACGCGCAACGGCGTCTACGGCTTCTACAACGCGCAGGACATCTCGGGCCAGCGCATGATCCGCGCACCCGAGTGGACGGCCAATTTCGGCTTCGACTACGAGTTGCCGGTCGGATCGGGCCTCAAGCTCGGCCTCACCAACAACAACCAGTATTCGTCGAGCTATCCGGCCTATCTCGCCAATGGGCGTCCCAATGCAGACAACGTCCAGGACAGCTATTTCCGGGTCGATGCCAGCATCGCGCTGAGGGATGCGGAGGATCGCTGGGAAATCGCGCTGATCGGCAAGAACCTCACGGACAAGCTGGTCTCGTCGAACTGTTCGGCCTCGAACAGCGCCGGCGGCATCGTCCTGCCATTCAGCGGCGCCTATACGGGCGGCTCGGTGGCCGGCCCGATGGGGTGGGCCGAGACGCTGTGCTTCGCGGACGGCCCCGGCCGATCGGTCTTCGTGCGCCTGACCTACCGCCCGTTCAACTGACGGGCGCCCCCGGAGAGAACGACGACAGCCGACTGGGCCTTACCAAGACCTTAGCGCCGATCGCGGCGAATACACGCGCGCGCTATACCGATCGGCAAAGGTGCCCGGGCTAGACGGCGCCCTATGCGGGCGCTCTTCACGTTACACGAACTCTACCGGGACGCGGTGCGGACCTCCGACTTCGAGATCGCCCAGGTCGCCAACCTGCAGCGCCAGATCGCGCCGCTCTATGCGCTGCTCTCGGTCAGCGCCGCCTCGCTCGCCTATACGCATCGCGACCTCGCACCCGCGAGCCTCACCGTCGTCATACCCGCGATCCTGATCGCCGCCTGCATGATCCGCTCGGTCCGATGGCTCTTCGCCGCGGGCGAGCCGGCACCGACCAAGCCCGATGCCCGCGCGAAGCTTCGCCGGACGACCTTCCTCGCCGCTCTCATTGCGGTCGCTTTCCTCGCCTGGGCACTCGCGCTCGACCAGTATGGCGGGCCCGACCAGCACGGCCACGTCTCGATGTTCATCGCCATGACCGTGGTCGCCTGCATATTCTGCCTCGGCTATCTGCCGACCGCCGCCTTCCTGGTCTGCGTGATCGTCATGGGGGCCTTCCTCGTCTACAGCTTCGCGCGCGGCAGCGAGGTCGGCATCGTCGTCGCCGTCAACATCTCGCTCGTCGCGCTCGTCATTCTCAAGGTCCTGCGCGATTCCTTCGCGGCTTTCCTTCGGCTCGAACTGTCGCAGCGCGACCTTGCGCACAAGCAATCCGAAGCCGAGGTCCTGATCGAGACCAACGTCGCGCTCGCGCGCACCGATACGCTGACGGGGCTGCCGAACCGGCGGTTCTTCCTCGACGAGCTCGACCGACGGCTTCGGGCGGGCGAGGACGGCTTCGCCGTCGCGCTGCTCGATCTCGACGGGTTCAAGCCGGTCAACGACACCTACGGGCACGCACAAGGCGACAGCCTGCTCAAGATCATCTCCGAGCGGCTGCGCGAATTCGCGAGCGACTGCATGGTCGCGCGCTTCGGCGGCGACGAGTTCGGCATCCTCTTCGCCGGCAACGCCGATCGGGCCGCGAAGACCGGCCAGCGCATCTGCGAAGCGATCAAGCGCCCCGTCCCCCTGACGGGTGCGAACGTCGTCGTCGGCTGCTCGATCGGCATCGCCGGCTATCCGCAGGCGGGGCGTTCGGCACAGGATCTCCTCGATCGCGCGGACTTCGCGCTTTATCACGCCAAGGCCCAGCGCCGCGGGGGCTGCGTGGTGTTCACCAGCCGGCTCGACGAGATGATCCGCTCCGAGCGGGCCGTGGAGAGCGCCTTCCAGGCGGCGGATATCGACCGCGAGATCTCGGTCGTCTTCCAGCCCGTCTTCTCGACCAGAACGCGCGGCGTGGTCGCGGTCGAGGCCCTGGCGCGGTGGACATCTCCCTCGATCGGCGTGGTCTCGCCCGAGCGGCTGATCGCAACGGCCGAACGTGCGGGCATGGCGCGGCGCACGACGCTCAAGCTCTTCGAGAAAGCGCTCGCCGGCGCCTCGCGTCTGCCTGCGGCGGTCCATCTCAACTTCAACCTCTCGGCCGTCGATCTCGCCGACGAGACCACGATCGCGATGATCCTCGACGAGCTCACGCTCTCGCCCGTAGCCTCCACCCGCCTCGTCTTCGAAATCACCGAGAACTCGCTGATCTCGGACATGGAGACCGCGCGGCAATCGCTCCAGCGGTTGCGCAGCGTCGGCGCCAAGGTCGCTCTCGACGACTTCGGCACGGGCTTCTCGAGTCTTTCGTCGCTGCACAATCTGCCGCTCGACATCCTCAAGGTCGACCGCAGCTTCGCCGCACAGCTCGCCGATGCGACCGGCCGGCGGCTCGTCGGCGCCATCCGCGGCCTCGCCGAGACGCTCTCGCTGCGCTGCGTGCTCGAAGGCATCGAGACCGAACAGCAGCTCGTCGACGCCACCGCGGCGGGTTTCGACTACGCCCAGGGCTATCTGCTCGCCCGGCCGGGCAGCATCGAAGACGTGCTGGAAACGCTGAGCCAGCTACCTAAGGCCGCCTGATCGCCCCGCGACGCAGTTTTGCCACCCCGCCTTTGAGGATCGCGTCGGGCGTTGCCGGATCCACGCTCGGCCGATAGCATGGCCGAAATTCGGAGCCGTCGCCCAGCCCTTCCCGCGGTCGTCGCTCCGACGCACATCGGAACAAGGCTGCACATGACCACGCCCGCGGATGGCCCTTCATCGTCTTCGAACGCATCGCAAGCAGAGTTGGACGCTCTCGTTCAACTCTATTCGCAGTCGCGGCTCGATGACGCGGTCACGCTCGCCGCCGAGCTCCTGCAAAAGTACCCCGACTGCGAAATCACGCATAACATCGGCGGTGTCGTCGTGGCCGCGGCCGGCTATCGGGACGAGGCCGTCACGATCTACGATCGCGCCATCGCGCTGGCTCCGGACTACGTCGAAGCCTACAACAACCGCGGCAACGTGTTGCGGGACCTGAAGCGCACGAGCGAGGCCCTCGCGAGCTTCGACGCGGCGATCGCCCTCTGGCCCGAATATGTCGAGGCACGGATCAATCGCGCGATCACGCTGCGCGCCGAGAAGCGGTTCGCGGAAGCGCTGGTCGAGATAGACATGGCGATTGGGCTCAATCCCGATATTCCGCAGGCCTGCACGAGCAAGGGCAACATCCTTCAAGACCTGCATCGCTATGACGAGGCCGTGATCGCACATGGCCGGGCCATCGCGCTCGATCCGAATTACTTCGCCGCGCACAGCAATCTGGGCAGCACCTTGCTGCATCTCAAAAGATTGCCCGAGGCCATCGACAGCTACGTCACGGCGCTGGGCCTGGCGCCGTCGCATGCCCTGACCCATCGGAACCTGGGGACCGCCCTGAAGGGCTCACGCCGTTTCTCGGAAGCCCTGCCCTGTTTCGAGAAGGCTTTCGGCCTCGACCCGAGCGACGACATCGCCCTCGGAGAGGTCGTCTTCCTCCGCGCGCAGATGGGCCTGTGGGTCGAGGACGATCTCAAGCAGGAGCTCCTGCGTCGTCTGCACGATCAAGGCAGCGTTTCGCCGTTTCACCTGGCAGCGATCACCGACGATGGAGCGCTCCAACTCAAGAATGCTCGGCGCTGGGCCGAGCAGAACTTCCCGGCGCGAGCTCCCGCCGCCTTTGCCGCGGCGGCAGACCGGACGACGCTGCGGATCGGCTATTTTTCGTCCGACTTCCACAACCACGCGACCATGGCGCTGATGATCAAGATGATCGAGCGGCACGACCGCGACCGCTTCGAGATCCATGCCTTCTCCTACGGTCCGCAGAAGCAGGATCCCATGCGCGAGCGTGTCATCCAGGCGGTCGACACGTTCCACGACGTCAGCGGAATCAGCGACGAAGAGACGGCGCAGCTTTCCCGCGACCTGGGCATCCACGTCGCCATCGACCTGAAGGGCTACACCGAAGATGCGCGCACGGGCATTTTCGCCGCCCACGCCGCGCCGTGCCAGATCGATTATCTGGGTTATCCGGGCACGATGGGCGCACCTTATTTCGACTACATCATCGCCGACCCGATCGTCGTCCCCGAAGACAGCAGGAAGCATTATTCCGAGCGGGTGCTGCGCATCCCGCACAGCTATCAGGTGACCGACGACGAGCGACCGATCTCCCCGCGGAGGTTCACCCGGAGCGAACTGGGCCTTCCCGAGAAGGGATTCGTGTTTTGCTGCTTCAACGGGAGCTTCAAGATCTCCCGGGCGGAATTCGACATCTGGATGCGTCTGCTGACGCGCGTCGAAGGCAGCGTCCTCTGGCTGCTGGCCGACAATCCCTGGGCGATCGAGAACCTGCGTCGCGAGGCCGGGAACCGCGGTATCGCCCCAGAGCGCCTGGTCTTCGCCGAACGCATGCCGGTCAGCGAGCACCTGGCCCGCCAGGCCTGCGCGGACCTGTTCCTCGACACGTTCAACTACAACGCCCACACGACGGCGAGCGATGCCCTGTGGATCGGTCTGCCGGTGATCACCAAGCTTGGCGGAAGTTTCTCTTCGCGGGTTGCCGGCAGCCTGCTGAAAGCGATCGGCCTGCCCGATCTCGTGACGGAGTCGCTGCAAGCCTACGAAAGTCTGGCGCTCGAACTCGCCACGGATTTCGCGCGGCTGCAGGAGGTCAACGAACGGCTCGCGGCAAACCGGACCACGCATCCGCTGTTCGACACCGAAGCCTTCACGCGCAACTTCGAGCAACTGCTGGTCGATGCCGATCGCGAGAGCGCCGGGCGACAATCGCCGATCGCTCCGGCCGCTTGACGATCGCGATGCAGGCCGGCCTTACCTTTCGCCCCAGGCGCTGTGCCGCGCGCGTTCGCGCATGGCTTCGATGAAGGCTCTCACCGCCGGCATCGCCGCGCGCCCGCTTTCGTAGAGGAGGCTCACCGGCATCGGCGCCGGCGCATGGTCGGCGAGCACTTCGACCAGTCGGCCGGCGGCGATCGCGTCCTGCAACTGATAGCTGAGCAGGTTGGCGAGCCCCACCCCTGCCTCCGCTGCAGCTATCGTAGCATCGACGGTGTTGACGATCAGGCGCGGCACCACCTCGACCAACGTCTCGCCCCGAGCACCGAAAGGCCAGGCGCTGCCGAGCCGCGGGCCGCTTCCGGCAATGCAGCGATGGTCGCCGAGATCGGCGGGATGGGCCGGCTCTCCGTGTCGCGACAGATAGTCGGGACTGGCGACGACGACCTGCCGGACCGCGCCAATCGTCACCACGCGTAGCGCGCTGTCGGTCAGCGCGCCGATGCGGACCGCGACGTCGATGCCCTCCTCGATGATCCGGACATTGCGATCGAGCAGCATCATCCGCGCGCTCAGGCCCTCGTGCCGGGACAGAAGGGCGTTGATCGCCGGCAGCACGTGCAGTCGCCCGAACATCACGGGGGCCGTGACGTAAAGCTGTCCACGCGGGGTTGAGCGGCCGCCCATCACGATCTGCTCGGCCTCGCGCAGGTCGATCAGGATGCGCCGCGCGCGATCGAGAAAGGCCGCGCCGTCCTCGGTCAGCGATACCGCCCGTGTCGATCGCTGGAACAGCGTGACGCCCAGATGCCGCTCGAGCGCCGCGACGGCGCGAGTGATCGCCGGCGGCGAAACCTCGAGCGTGCGCGCAGCGGCTGCGAAGCCGCGCTGGTCAGCCACGGCGACGAAAGCCGAGAGCATTTCGAACCGATCCATTATTCCCCAAACTGCAACAGTGAACGCCAATCAAGAGGAATTATCATAAAACCTTTATAGGAATAGGTCTCTGCGCATGGCACAGACCTTCCTTCACACGATGTTCGGCCCCGGCAGCCGCGCCTTGCAGGAAATCGCGGGTTCGCGCGGCTCCTATGCGCGCATGGAAGCCCAGGCCGGCGAGATCGACAGTCTCGGCGCGCGCGAGGACGAGTTCATCGCCGCCCGCGACAGCTTCTACATGGCGACCGTCAGCGAAGACGGCTGGCCCTATGTCCAGCATCGCGGCGGACCGGTGGGCTTTCTCAAGCGGCTGGGCGGCAATCGGATCGGTTTCGCCGATTACCGTGGCAATCGCCAGTACCTGTCGACCGCCCACCTCGCCGCCGACGATCGCGTCGCGCTGTTCCTCATGGACTATCCCAACCAGCGCCGCCTCAAGCTGATCGGCCATGCGCAAATCAGCGAGGATCCGGCGGACATCGCCGCCGTCATGCCGGTCGACTACGCGGCCGAGCCCGAGCGGGCTTTCGTGATCGACGTCGTCGGCTTCGACTGGAACTGCCCGCAGCACATCACCCCACGCTTCACCGAAGCCGAGATCCGGCGCGGCACCCAACCCCTGCTCGACGAACTGGCCCGACTGCGCGCGCGCGTCGCGGAACTGGAAGGAGAAAAGCCATGACCGAGAAACTGACCCGAGGCGTCCACCACGTCGGTCTCACGGTCCCGGACCTGGACCAGGCTCGGGACTTCTTCTGCGGCCTGCTTGGCTTCGACGAAGTCGGCGGAGTCGCCGACTACCCGTCGATCTTCGTGTCCGACGGAGTGACACTCCTGACCCTGTGGCGCGCCGCCGATCCCTTGGCGGCGCGCGCCTTCGACCGGCGCGCGAATATCGGCCTCCATCATCTGTCGCTGGCGGTGACCGACGATGCCGCGCTCGAAGCGGTCTGGGACAAGGTGAGTGTCCATCCCGAAGTCGTGGTCGACGTGTCGCCATGCCCGATCCGGCCCGGGTCGACGACGCGTCATTTCCTGGTCTTCATCCCCGGCGGCATTCGCCTCGAATTCGCCACCCCTTTCGCCTAGCCCTCAGTCGGCGTCCGACCAGGTCCAGGCTTGCGGGAACCCCTGCTCGGCGAGCCACTCCGGTACGTGCGCCGCCGGCGCGAAGTCCCGGTTCGGGCTGGCGAGCGACCGGATGCGCAGCAGTTTCTCAGGCCTTCCCTGAATGATCGCCGCCATGGCGACGGTCTGGTACTTGTCGCATTCGATCGCGCCGAAGCCGACCGCGAGCGACCGGCGGACCTGGTCGATATCGTAATGCGGCCAGGAGACGCGCATCGTCAGCGGATTCTGAAACCAGCGCCTCTGGATGCCGATCAGGTCCGCCATGGCGTGGAGTTCTTCCAAGTCGGGCGAGAACATGTGACACATGAGCCTTTCTCGCAGGGGATGTATGGCGGCATCTACATATACGCTCATGGTGTTTCCAAGGGGCCAGGACTCGCGCGGTCGCACAAGCGGATTTTCGCCGCTCGTGCTCAGAACCGCCATGATCCGTCCCGGTTTCCGAGGCCAGGCCCGATGAATGCTCCCTCCCCTTCGCTCGGTGACGCCTTCGACCGGCTCGGCGTGCCCGACCAGGTCCGCGGGATGATCGTCGAGCGCCATGGCGAGCCGCACCGGCACTATCATACGCTCCGTCACATCGACCTGATGCTGCGTCAGATTCCGAAGGACACGGCGTTTTCGCGGGAAATGATCGCCGCCACACTGTTCCATGACATCGTCTACGACCCGACCCGATCGGACAACGAAGACCTGTCGCTGGAAATCTTCCTGTCGGTTGCCGACCTGCTCGCGCCCGGGACTCCGCTCGATAGGGCGCTGGTCTCAGACATGATCCTCGCAACCGAGAGCCATCACTTCCGCGGGCAGGACATGCCGCGTGATGTGGCCATCGATATCCTGCTCAAGGCCGATCTCAGCATCCTCTGGCAACCGGATGCGCAGATCTATGCATGGTATGCGCAAGGCGTACGCCAGGAATATGCCTTCGTTCCCGAAGCACAGTTCCGCGTGGCGCGTACCAGGATACTGACCGCGCTTCGCGATGATCTTGTTGCCAGCGGTCAACTGACCCCGGACCAGACCGAAGCGTTGAGGCGCAATACAGAATGGGAACTCGGCTAGAGAAAGACTGCCCGACGAAGCCGGACAGCCTCCCCAAGAGCAAGTTCAAACAGGCTCGGAGCGCAAGCGTTCGGCAGACCTGTCGTTCAATTTGGTGACCGTCACACTGCCCCAGTCGTTCTCGCAAACGATTTCGGCACCCAAAACCATAGGCAGATAGAGTGACCCGTCTTCACAAACTTCGACCCCGGTGGTCTCGAAGCTCCGGGTTGCATCGGCATCTTTGGCAAGGTCGGTAACGGTAACACGGTAGGCGCGACTATTCATTTTTTCTCCGTGACCCACCTGTCTCATAGGAGATTCCGCCGGCATTGAAAGTCGGAATTCCCCGAGAATGCGACGGAGCGAGTTGCCCCCACTCCGCGCATCTCTCCGCCCCACGGCGCTATCCGCTCGTTGCGGCCGAAGTGGCGCGGCGGTAAGCCGGGACACTGAGGCCGTTGCGGCCCCAATTCTCCAGTTCGACCTCCTGAAAGACGACGAAGGTATCTGCGGGATCCTTCCCCAGCACCTCTCGGAGCAGGTCGGAAACGCCGCTATACAGCGCTTCCTTCTGCTCGGCAGTCGTGCGGTCCGCGCCGGGAACGGTTCCTTCGCGCGTAACCTGGATCGTCACGATCGGCATGATTTCTACTCCCGATGACGCATCAGTGACCGGCCGACTGACCGCCGTCGACGTGCAGGATCTCACCCGTGACGAATGGCGCGTCCTCGAGGTAGAGCACCGCGCGAACGATGTCGTCGACCTCTCCCAGACGGCCCATCGGATGCAGCGCGGCCAGCGCCTCGTGCGTTTCCGGGACGTGCATCGGCGTCTTGATGACTCCGGGCGAAACCGCGTTCACACGGATACCGCGCGTCGCATACTCGATCGCCAGGCTGCGCGTCGCGGCGTTGAGCCCGCCCTTGGTCAACGCGGCGATCACCGAAGGCACGCGCGCGTCCGCCTTTTCCGCCAGAGTCGTGGTGATCTGCACGACATGGCCGCTTCCCTGCTTTTCCATCGCGGCGATCGCCTGCTGGGTGATGAAGAAGAAACCGTCGAGATTGGTCGACAGCTTGGTGCGATACTGCGCTTCGGTGTAGTCGGTGAACGGCGAAGCGACGAACACGCCGGCATTGTTGATCAGCGTATCGACGCGTCCGAAGGCCGCCAGGGCGGCTTCGACGACCTTGCGGCCGGTCGCCGGATCACCAATGTCTCCGGCCACGGTCAACAGATCGGGATCCTGCGATGGCGCGATGGAGCGCGAGGTGGCGACGACGCGATAGCCGCGCGCGCGGAAACCCTCGACGATACCGGCGCCGAGCCCCTGCGAGGCTCCGGTAACGATGGCGACTTTGCGGTCAGTGGTCATGATGAACTCCGTGTTGGCCTTGTCGAACAGAGCCTGGAGTTAGGGCGCTTACGCCTGAGCGAAAATTCGCTATGATTTCACAATGGCTGATCGAAAACGCACAGATGTCGACTGGCAGGACTTACGTGTGTTCCTGGCGCTCGGCCGGCATGGGAGCCTGTCCGCTGCGGCGAGAGCGCTCGGGGTCAACCACGCGACCATCGCCCGCCGCATCCGTTCGCTCGAACAGAGCGCTGGTGCGAAACTCGTCGAGCGCCGGCCCGAGGGCTATGCCCTCACATCGGCCGGGAACCAAGCGCTTGCCGCGGCCGGCGACATGGAAGCCGCTGCGCGCGCGATCGGGCGCAGCGGAACCGACGACGCGCCGAAAGGGCTGGTCCGGGTCAACGCCTCGCCGGCGCTGGCACACGGCTTTCTCGCGCGCCGTCTGGCGGGATTGACGGTCCGCCATGCGGCGCTCGACATAGACCTCGCTTCGGACATACGCAGCATCAGCCTCGAACGCCACGAGGCCGACATCGCCATCCGCCTGAGCCGACCCGAGGACGGCGACGTGATCGCGCGTCCGCTGGTTACCCTGGGCTATGGCTTCTACGGCACGCCCGCCGCCTGCCTCGCCGTCGAGCACGGGGCCGAGCCCGTGTTCATAGGTTTCGACGAAGCCGATGGCCATGTTCCCGAAGCCGGCTGGCTGGCGCGCCACTATCCGCGCAGGCGCGTGGCCTTTCGCGCGAGCAACCAGTTCGCCCAGGCCATGGCGGCGCTCTCGGGCGCTGGTCTCGCGCTCCTGCCGCACTACATCGGTCGGAGCGAACCGGGCCTGCGCGGCTGCGCTCTGGACGTCGCGCCGCCGCCGCGCGACGCCTGGATGCTGATCCGGCGACGCGACCGCGGCGATCTGGCGATCCGGACCGTGGCCGAAGGCCTCGCCGCACTCTTCGACGCGGAGCGCGCGCTTTTCGCGGCCTAGGGCCGCGTCCGGTCAGTCGCCGGTCAGGATGCGGTCGACCAGTTCCTTCACCGTCGGGGTGAAGTTGTTCGAATAGAACGGGTCCTGCTTGAAGCGGTAGGCAGCATGCCCGGCAAAGGCCAGATTCTCGTCCACCGGTCCGCCATGGGCGATGTCCTGCAGCGTCTTCTGAATGCAGAAGCTGCGTGGATCCGCCAAACGCCCCGTGGTGTAGTCGTCGTGGTCCTTCCACGACGAGAAGCCGCAGTGCGACAGGCAACCCATGCAGTCTGCCTGGTCCTGGCGGATCCAGTCGCGCTCGGCCGGATCGACGAAGATGATCGTATCGTCGGGCGTGCGCAGGCCTTCGGTGAAGCCGGCATTGGCCCAGGTGCGCGCACGTTCGAGGTCCTTGGGCGCGACCCAGAAGTTCTTGCCCTTGACGCCGACGTCGAGCTTGACCGTGTGCTCGCCCGCCTCGACCTTCGAATAGGGCACCTGACGCTCGCTGCGCGCCTCGAGGCCGCGCAGGAACGGGTTGCGCACGGCCGAAGAATAGAACCCCGTCGGCGAGAAGCGGTGGAGCAGCACGTCGCCCGGTTCGAGCGTGCGCAGCATGTCCTTCCAACCCTGCGGGATGGGGCTCTCGTGCGTCAGCAGCGGGCGGGTGCCGAACTGGAAGGCGATCGAGCCGAGTTCGGGATTGTCGATCCAGTTGTCCCACTCGCGCAGGAACCAGACGCCGCCGGCCATGACGATCGGCACGTCGTCGGGAACGCCCTCGGCGCGCATGACGTCGCGCAGCGCCTTGACGCGCGGATAGGGATCTTCGGGCTTGGTCGGGTCCTCGGCGTTCGACAGGCCGTTGTGGCCGCCGGCGAGCCAGGGATCTTCGTAGACCACCGCGCCGAGCAGTTCGGGCACCTTGTGATAGGCGCGCTTCCACAGCGCGCGGAAGGCGCGGCCCGAACTGACGATCGGCAGATAGTGCACGCCGAACCGTGCCGCGATTTCCGACAGCTTGTAAGGCATGCCTGCGCCGCAGGTGACGCCCGTCACGAGACCGCGGGTCTGTTCGAGAACGCCTTCGAGGATCGGCTGGGCGCCGCCCATTTCCCACAGGACGTTGATGTTGATCGCACCCTGCCCGCCCGAAATCTCGTGCGCGCGGCGAACCTGCGCAACCGCGCCGTCGATGCCGAAGCGGATCAGCTGTTCATGCCGTTCCTTGCGCGTCAGCTGCTCATAGACCTGCGGAACGATCTTGCCCTCGGCGTCATAGCTGTCGGCATTCACCGCGCTGACCGTGCCGATGCCACCGGCCGCCGCCCAGGCACCCGAACTGGCATGGTTCGTTGCCGACACGCCCTTGCCGCCTTCCACCAGTGGCCATACTTCGCGGCCGCCGTACAGAATCGGCTTCAGACCCTTGAAACTCATGCGACTTTCTTTCCTATCGCGGTGCGGCTAGCGCGCGGCCGCTGGCTTGTCCGCCTGCCGGCAGGGCTTGATCGCTTCGGGCGCGGGCCGATCGCCCACGGCCTCGAACTGCGCGTAGTAACCCTGCATCTCCGGCTTACGAATAAATTGGGTCAAACGAAAGCCCACTGCGCTGAATTCACAGAACAGCAGCGACGGCGGGATGCCGTGCTGGCCGGTGGGCCGATCGGTATCGACGACGATCACGCGCGCGCCCGGGCGCAGTGCCGGACGCAACCGCCAGAGGAAGGCGTAAGGCTCGGTGACCTCGTGATACATGTGGACCATAAAAATGCGGTCGAAGCTTGCCTGTGGCAACCGCGGATCGTCGATAGCGCCAGGCTTGATCGAGACGTTGTCGAAGCGCTCGCGCTCGACGCGTTCGCCCAGCCGGTGGAGCGCCGGGGCATCGATGTCCTGGGCAAGGACGCGGCCCTTCTTGCCCACGCGCATGGCCAGGCGGACGGTGTAGTAGCCCTCGCCCGCGCCGATGTCGGCCACGGTCATGCCTTCGCGGATGTCGGCGAGATCCATCACGGTCTGCGCCTCGTTGACGCTGTCGCGCTGGACTTCGGTCGAGAAAGCGGTCTGCCCCGCCTGCGACACCGGTCGATCGGGACGCGGAAAGGCGCGCGCGGTCGCCGGCCGACCGGACTGATCGTCCTGCTTCGCACCGCAGCCGGCCAACAGGCCCAGGCTCAGCAATGCAACGCCGACCGACCGTGCAGCGAGTCTCAATCGACGTCCTCCACGGCCACCTTCTCGCCGGTCACGCGCTGCGACAGCGCCGCGGCCATGAAGGGATCGAGCGCGCCGTCGAGCACGTCGTCGGGTGCGGTCGAGGTCACGCCCGTGCGCAGGTCCTTGACCAGCTGATAGGGCTGCAGAACGTAGGAACGGATCTGGTGGCCCCAGCCGATCTCGGTCTTGGCCTGGTACTCGCCCAGCGTCTCGGCTTCGCGCTTGGCCAGTTCTGCCTCGTACATCCGCGCCTTGAGCATGCCCATCGCGGTCGCGCGGTTCTTGTGCTGCGAACGGTCGTTCTGGCTGGCGACGATGATGCCCGTGGGAATGTGCGTGATGCGCACCGCCGAGTCCGTGGTGTTGACGTGCTGCCCGCCCGCGCCCGAAGCGCGGTAGGTGTCGATCTTGAGATCGCTTTCCTTGATCTCGATCTCGATGTCGTCGTCGATCACCGGATAGACCCAGACCGAGCTGAAGCTCGTGTGGCGGCGCGCCGAGCTGTCGTAGGGGCTGATGCGGACCAGGCGGTGGACGCCGCTCTCGGTCTTGGCATAGCCATAGGCGTTCTCGCCCTTGATCAGAAGAGTCGCGCTCTTGATGCCGGCCTGCTCGCCCGCGTGATAGTCGACCAGCTCGACCTTGTAGCCGTGGCGCTCGGCCCAGCGCGTGTACATGCGCTGGAGCATCTGCGCCCAGTCCTGGCTCTCGGTGCCGCCCGCACCGGCATGGACTTCGAGATAGGTGTCGCTGGCATCGGCCTCGCCCGCGAGCAGGGCCTGGACCTTGTCGGCATCGGCGCGCTCGGCCAGCGCGGCCAGCGAAGCCAGGCCCTCGGCCACCGTGCCGTCATCGCCTTCGGACTCGCCGAGTTCGACGAACTCGATCGCGTCGGCCTTTTCCTGGGCGATCGTCTTGACCGTGCCGATCGACGCGTCGAGCCGGCGCCGTTCGCGCATGACCGCTTCGGCTTCCTTGGGATTGTCCCAAAGCTTGGGATCCTCGACGCGCGCGTTCAGCTCGTCGAGCCGCCGCAGCGCGCGATCCCAGTCGAGAGACTTGCGGACGAGCGCCAGCGCGGCGTCGATCCGGTCGATATGAGCCTGCCCTTCGGCACGCATGGCACGGCACTCCAAAAACGAGGGCTCCGCTTAGCGGAGCGCCACGTTTTGTAAAGCATGGGGACGGGGTTTAGTGCCGGTGATTGAGCGCCTGAACCGCCTGCAAGGTCAGGCGGACGTGCTCGCGGTAGTCGAGGTCCGAATGGACGAAGCTGACGCGGCCGTTGGGCGCGATCACGTAGGACGTACGCCCGGTCATGTTCGCCGGCATCGCGGCGCGGCGCTCGGGCAGCAGCCTGTCGGTCTTCATCGCCACGTCGTAGGAACGCACGATCGCGGGCGTCGCCGAAGCCACCGCGAACTTGCTGCGGCACTCCTCGGTCGAGAAACGCTGCAGGGTCGGGATATCGTCGGCCGAAAGCCCGACGATCGTCGCGTGGGCGGCGCCGAACTGCGCGCTCGCTTCGGCGAAAGCGCGGGTTTCCAGGGTGCAGCCCTGGGTGAAGGCCTTGGGGAAGAAATAGAGTACCACCGGCCCGCGGCGCAGCGCCGCGCGCAGGTTGAAGCTCTGCACCTTGCCCGCCATCGCGCTCTGCGCGGTGAAGTCGGGTGCCCGCGCGCCGACCGGCAATTCGGCCTGAGCGACCGCGGGAATGGCCAGGGTGAGCAGGGCGGCGGCGGTGCGAGCGAGTTTGGTCATGAAGCGATCTTGCGCCTGCTTGCCGCCGCCTGTCCAGCCCTTCCCGTCGGTGTCAGAGGCCTTCGACGAGGAAGCCGCGATAGGGCGCTGCCTTCTGGCGAAGCTTGGCGCGCTCGTTGTACTCGCCGTAGTACCAGTCGCGCGCCTCCTGCATCGACGGAAACTCGAGGATGACCATGCCGTCGGCGGCCTCGCCCTCGACCGTTTCCATCGCGCCATAGACGACGCGCGGCGTCAGCCCGGGCACGGGCACGCCGGCGTTTCCGGCCTTGTAGGCGGCCATGGCCTCGGGATCGACGATCTCGCCCTCGCGGATGAAGATGGCATAGGCTGAGGGCATCGCAGGTCTCCCGAGGTTTGGTTTCGGCGGGTCTTACCGCCTATCGCCGGCGGAGCAAGCGGTCACGACAGGCCGCGCACATAGGCATCGACCGTACCCGCGCAGCCGATCTTGTCGTCGCCCTCGATGTCCGAATAGCGGTAGACGTTGTCGGCGATCGACGGCGAGCGGTTGCCGCAGGCGCAGGGGCTGTAGTCGACCTCGATGTGATCGCCCGAGATCACCCCGCCCCAACGGCCGTCCATCGAAAGGTCGAAGAAGGCGGCGCGGCCTTCGACCTTGCCCTCACCCACCCCGGGGACCAGCGCATCGCCCTCCTTGTTGAGCGGCAGGCAGACCAGCCACGGCGGCACGTGATAGCGCTGCCCCTGCTGGCAGCGCGGCATCGAGCTGCCGAGTTCCTGCATGCCGTACATCTGGTAGATGTATTCGGGCTGGAGATTGAAGGTCTCGTAGACGAATTCGCGGTAATCGTCGGGCAGCTTCGCGCGCTTGAGCCCGCCGCCGAGATAGACGCCGTTCTGCGGGTGGAAGTCCTTGGCGCCGTAGCCCTTGGCGCGTACCGCCATCGGCGAAGGGATAGAGCGCGCCCCACATGCCGGTGATGTAGAGCTTCTCGTTGCGCTTCGCGATGATGTCCTCGACCGCGCGGACCTGCGCATCGTCGAGCCCTTTCTGGCGGCTCTCGGTCTCGGTCTCGTATTCCTGGATCTCGCCGGGCTTGGCCGTGCCGTCGGCGATCGCCTTGCGCAAGGTGATCATCTTGGTCAGCGATCCGACCGTGACCGGCGGCAGACCCGACTGGAAGCGCGGCGCGTCGGGATCGACGAAAGCGCCCATCATCGCCATGCCCATCGCCGCGTTCTTGTGCGTATAGGCCACGGCCCCTGCCGCGCCGGCCGAGGTGCGCATGTCGCCCGCACGGATCGCCGAGCCCCATTGCACCGCGTTGATGCCGTCCTGGCTGGCGAAATCCAGGTCCTTGCGCGAGGCGACGAGCATCGCCGACTTGCCGGTGGTGCCGCTCGAACAGGCGACGAAGAGCCCGGCCTTGGCGCAGGCCTCGACCCAGTCGTCGATCTCCCTGACCTCGGAGAGGTCGACGCCGTCCGTCGGATAGGCCGAGACGGTACCCAGCCACTTGGTAAGCCGATCCCACTTCTTCTCGGTCAGGAAGCTTTCGGGATAGGACTTGTAGGCGGTGTGCGGCAGCAGCAGCGGGATCACGTCCTCGAGCTTCGCG
This sequence comes from Novosphingobium anseongense, assembly GCF_037482895.1. NCBI lineage: Bacteria > Pseudomonadati > Pseudomonadota > Alphaproteobacteria > Sphingomonadales > Sphingomonadaceae > Novosphingobium > Novosphingobium anseongense. Next base: position 1,386,016 of record NZ_JBBHJZ010000001.1, read on the forward strand.
ATCTCGGTGACGTCGGCATCCTGCGCGCGCAGCTTGACCAGCTTGATGCGGCCGACCTGTTCCTGGAACCGCTCGTTCATCGCCGCGACCTGGCGGTCGCGCAGCTCGGCGAAGGGAATGTCGAAACCGGAAGCGTCCGGCATGTGCTTCAGCAGGCTTTCGGCAACTTCGCCCATCGCATTCCCTCCGACTCGATTAATGGATACTTATCCGTGTCATTATGGCCGGACCCGAGCACCAGGCAAGCCTGTTCTTCGGACCCGCGCCGACTTGCCTTGCCGCTCGCGCGCCCTATTGATCTTGCTTTCGCGCGGATCGCCCATAAAATGGCAACTTGACCGTCTCATTATTCGTGATTCGCCTCCGGGAACCAGGGACCAGTGACGAAGCATGAATGAAGCATCGGCGATTTCCCGGCCCGGCGCCGGACGACCCACCCGCGAGCAGGCCGAGGCGCGGCACGCGGAACTGCTCGACCACGCGCTTGACCATTTCCTCGACAAGGGTTTCGAACAGGCGACCATCGAGGCGATCGCCGCCGATGTCGGCATGACCAAGCGCACGGTCTATGCGCGCTATCCGGACAAAGCGTCGCTGTTCCGCGCCGCCGTGAGCCGTGCGATCGAACGCTATGCGATACCCGAGGATCGCATCCACGCGACCGAGATCCCCGGCGATCTCGCGCAAACGCTGACCAACATCGCAATGCTGCGCATCGATCTCGTCTCGTCGCCGCAGGGCCTGAAACTGCAGCGGATCATCCAGACCGAGAGCTATCGCTTTCCCGAGATCTTCACCGACACCTACGAGATCGGCGCGCTGCCGACGATCAAGTTCCTGGCCAAGCTGCTGCGGCGCGAGACCGAAGCGGGCAATCTCGCGGTCGAGGACACCTTCACCGCAGCCAACGCCTTCATCTCGATGGTCGTCACGGGCCCGGTAAAGCTGATCCTCGCTGCGATACCATTGTCTACCGAAGAGCTCGACCGGCGCATTGCCTTTGGCGTCGACCTGTTCCTGAACGGCGCGCGGCCGCGCTGACCCATTCCGCATAGAGAGGATAACAATGAGCCAGTCTCCTGCCACGCGCGTCGTCGTCATAACCGGAGCCAGTTCGGGCATCGGCCTGGCGACCGCCAAGGCCTTCGCTGCGTTGGGCTGGCACGTCATTGGCCAGGGCCGTGATGCCGAGCGCAGCGCCCAGGCAGCAGCGGCCATCGGCGAGACTGCCGCGCAGGGCGGCAAGGTCGACTTCCTGCGTGCCAACCTGTCGCTTATGGCCGAGACCAGGCAACTCGCCGAGCAGATCAAGGGCCTGACGGGCCGCGTCGACGTGCTCATCAACAATGCCGGCGGCGTGCGTGACCAGCGCTACGTGACGAGCGAGGGCACCGAAGAGACCTTCTCGGCCAACCACCTCGCCCCCTTCCTGCTGACCCGCGAACTGATGCCCCTGCTCGAAACCGCCGCGGCCGCGAACGGCCCGGGCAGCGCGCGGGTCCTGGCGGTCTCTTCGATGGCCTATCTGCAGCCGCAACAAGGGCTAAACTGGGACGACCTGCAACGGCTCCAAGGCGAGTTCCAGGCCGGCGCCGCCTATTGCGAAGTCAAGCTGGCGAACCAGTTGTTCAACGTCGAGCTCTCCCGCCGCGTTGCCGACAGGGGCATCGTGTCGCAGGCCCTGGTCCCCGGTCCGGTGGCGACGAACTTCTTCAAGCACGGCGACGAGAATATGCAGGCCTACGAGAAGACCGTGCAGGCGCTCACGCCCGAGGAAGTGGCGGAAACCCTGGTCTGGATGGCGACGGCGCCCGAAACCGGCAAGGACGGCGGACGGATGTTCTATCAGATGGCCGAACACGCCGTGCAACCCCATGGCAAGGACCCGGCCGCCGCCCGGAGGCTCTGGGACGAGAGCGAGATTCTGCTGGCGAGCATGGGCTACTGACAGGCAATCGGAGAGCCGCTATCCGGCCTTCCATGAGCAAGATCGAACGCCCGCGCCGAAGCGCGCTGTACCTGCCCGCCACGAACGCCAAGGCGCTCGCCAAAGCGCGCACCCTGCCCGCCGACGTGGTCATCCTCGACCTCGAGGACGCGGTTGCGCCCGAGCACAAGGAAGCGGCGCGCGCCGCCGCGCTCGCCGCCGTCGCCGAGGGCGGCTTCGGCCGTCGCGAGCTGGCGATCCGCGCCAACGGGCTCGACACGCCCTGGGGCGCCGACGATCTCGCCGCGATCGCGCTGTCGGGTGCCGATGCCGTGCTCGTGCCCAAAGTCTCCTCGCCCGCCGACATCGACGCCTGCCAGGCCGCGCTCTCGGCGGCCCCCGATAGTCTCCAGCTCTGGGCGATGATCGAGACCTGCGCCTGCCTGCCGCAGCTCGACGCGATCGCCGCCAAGGCGCGTTCGACGCGGCTCTCCCTGTTCGTCATGGGCACCAACGATCTTGCCAAGGAAATGCGCGCCCGGCTGACGCCAGAGCGCACGCCGTTCCTGCCCTTCCTGTCGCTGGCGGTCGCCGCGGCGCGCGCGCACGGCGTCGCCATCCTCGACGGTGTCTGCAACGAATTCCGCGACATCGACCTGTTCCGCGCCGAGGCCGAGCAGGGCCTGCTCTACGGCTTCGACGGCAAGAGCCTGATCCATCCCAACCAGATCGATCCATGCAACGCCGTGTTCTCGCCGAGCGAGGACGAACTCGCCTGGGCCCGCGCGGTGATCGCCGGCTTCGCCCTGCCCGAGAACCAGGGCAAGGGTGCGATCCAGGTCGAGGGCAAGATGGTCGAACTGCTTCATCTCGAGCAGGCGCAGCGTTTGGTGGCAGTCGCCGAGCAGATCGCAGCAGGCTGACCCCGCGTTCCGAACCGGCAACAAAAAACCTCCCCGGAGACCGCTCCGGGGAGGTTTTTGTTTGGCTAGCGCGTCAGCTCAGAACTTGACGCCGACTTCGACGCCATAGGTCGTCGGCGAGGACCAGTTCGCGCCCAGACCGATGGTGTTGTACTGCACCGCGGTCTTGTAGCGGTTGTTGGTCAGGTTATCGCCCCAGACCGCGACGGTGAACGTGTCGCTGGAATCGGTCCACTGCGCGCGGGCCGAAGCGACCTCGTAGGCCTTCTGCGGGAACTGCACGCCCGAGGGACCGAAGTTGACCTCAGAGGTGTAATAGAGATTGCCCGAAAGGACGAATGCGCCACCGGCGATCTCGGTCTTGTAACGTGCGCCGATGTTGCCGGTGAACTCGGGAACGCGCTGCATGGTCACATCATCGAGCGGAGTCAGCTGGACGCCGAACAGGCCGGGCGTGCAGCGCAGCGTCGCCGAATTGGCGGCCGTGCAAGGCACGTAGACCGGGGCGATGCCGAAGTCCTTGTAGCGTGCGTGAGTCCAAGAGCCGCCCGCACTCAGCTGGAAGCCGTCGAACAGCTCGTAACGGATCGAACCGTCCAGACCGTAGATCTTCGACTGCGCGGCGTTGATGATGTTCGCCTGGCTGGCGAGGAACAGCGACACCTGCAGGTTCTTGTAGTCGTAATAGAAGGCCGAGAGATCGAGGCTCAGCTTGCGGTCGTCGTACTTGAAGCCGACCTCGTAGGCGTTGATCGTCTCGGGCTTGACGTCGTTGCAGGTGCGGCCGGCACCGGTCGGGTTGGTCGGCGTCGGGATGTTCGACACGTTCTGGCAGGTGCCGCCGACGTCGAGCAGCGCCGCCTTGTAGCCGCGCGTGAACGAAGCATAGACGCTCGATTCCTCGCTCGGCTTGTAGCGCACGACGACGCGCGGGGTGACGCGATCGCTGCTGATCGAAGGCACGTAGGTGCGCGGCGCGCCGGCGTTGAAGTAGGCGTTGGTCACCGCATCGTGGGCATAGCGCACGCCGGCCGTGACGAAGAGCTGCGGCGACAGCTCGTAGGTCGCGTCGATGAAGGCAGCATAGCTCTTGGTGGTCGTGCTCGAACCGCCCGAGCGCGTCGCACCGAGCGGGTCGCGCGACGAAACCGCCGTGTCGACATAGGTGAAATAGGTGTCGCGGTTGCTGAAGTAGAACAGGCCGCCGGTCCACTGCAGTGCGCTGCCCGGCTTGGAGTTGAACAGCAGTTCCTGGCTCCAGGTGTCGTTCTTCACCGGCAGGCCGAGTTGGAAGATCGGTGCGCCGGTGTTGTCGAGGTTCTGCGAGGCGTCGACGTTCTCACCGCGATACTGCGAGTAGGAGGTCAGATCGGCGAAGCCGAGATCGGCCTTGAAGGTCGCCTGAACCATGTCGTTCTTCGAGCGGAAGAAGGTCGGCCGGTCGAGCGCGACCTGGTCGGGATCGGTCGTGTAGAGAATGCCGCGCGTGATATCGGGCACGAAGCCCGGCTTCATCTCGCCGAAGACCGGATCGACATAGGTGTTCGACATCAGCGAGGTGGGATCGTTCACATCGCCATGCTGATAGCGGACGACCAGCGAGGCCGGGCCGAAATCGAGCTTCAGGCCGGCGCGGACGTTCCAGGACTCGAACTTGCCCACCTTGTCGTTGTTGCCGATGATGTTGGTCACGAAACCGTCGCCGCGGCGATAGGCGCCCTCGATGTCGACGGCGACGCCCTCGGCGATCGCGGTCGTCGCATAGCCCTGGAGGCGGAGTTCGTTGAAGCGACCGTAGGAGGCCTTGAACTGGCCGCTGGTGTCCTCGCTCGGATCGGCAGTCTGGATCAGGATCGCGCCGCCCGTGGTGTTGCGGCCGAACAGCGTGCCCTGCGGCCCCTTGAGCACCTGCACCGACTGGACGTTCAGCAGCTGCATGTCGGCCGCGAGCGGGTTGGGCGAGTAGAATCCGTCGACGTAGATGCCGACGTTGGCGCCACCGCCCGAAGTGGTGATCGAAGTGCCGATGCCGCGGATCGTCGGCTGCGAGAAAGCACCCGTAGTGTCGAAGCGCAGCGACGGCGTGACGCGCGAGATGTCCGAGAGGTCCTGAACGTTGGCGGTCGCGAGGGTTTCCTGGCCCAGCGCCGTCACGCTGATCGGCACGTCGACCGAGCGTTCCTGGCGGCGCTGCGCGGTCACGACGATTTCGGAGGACACGCTGGCGTCGTCGGCATCGGCCTGAGCGAAGGCCGGCGCGCTCACCGCAACAAGGCCGATCAGGCCGAAAATGGACGTGGTGGTGCGGATGATGTGATTGCGCATGGCTTCCTCCCTCGCGTGGTTCTGTACGTCTGCACAGGTTTGGGCGCGGGCTATCGTATAGGCTGACGAACTGTCCAGCTTACGATACGGACCAGGACGATTTTGCCACCCTATGTGTCGCCAAGGCCACTATCGGCATGCAATACCGATATTCGCTCATGGTCCGATATAGGTGACCGTGCTGCCGCGGTACGGATCGGGCGAATCCGCCTTCCAGCGCACCGAGCCGAACGGCCGCTCGAGCCGCCGGCGGACGCGATGACCATGGCCCGTACGGTTGTAGCTGTCGGCCAGTTCCTGGAGCTCGAACTCGGTTTGCGTATACCGGTCGCGCATGCGCAGATAGTCGCCCCAGGTCGGGCAATGATAGCGCTCGACCCAGATCGCGGGATTGGCGATGTCGCGCGAAATCGACCAGTCGAAGGCGCCGATGCGGTTCCGCGCCCGTTGCAGCCGGACCATCACGTCGTAGAACTCGCGGGCCTGCTCGGGGTCGACGTCGTATTCGACCTCCACCACTAGCGGCCCCGAACGCATCGTCAGCCCCAGCGAAACCTCGGGCTCGTAACCGATGTCGACCGAGGAGGTATCGACCTCTTCGTCGCTGGCGAGCGGGAACAGACGGCCGAGCAGCGCCGTCGCGGCGACCGCGCCGCCCGACGCGATGAAGGCAATGGCGACGCTCCAATGCGACGCCACTTCGCCCCAGGCCCAGGCGCCGATGCCGATGCCAGCCGTGATCGCCGAGGTGTAGAGCGATAGCGCGCGCGCCGTTACCCAGCGCGGCGCCGACATCTGTACGCTGACATTGATCAGCGCGACGGTCAGGATGTTGCAGGCGCCGATCACGAAGAAAGCCGCGCAGGTCAGGATCAGCGAATGGCTGAGGCCGATGACGATCAGCGAGGCGCCCGTGCCGAGCGCGAAGACCCGCACCGCGATCTCGCTGCCGATGCGTTCGCGGATATCGCTGACGAACAAGGCGCCCAGCACGGCGCCGACACCGGTCGCGCCGAGCAGGATGCCGAACACCGAAGCATCGCCCTGAAGCATTTCCTTGGCGACGAGCGGCGCCAGCGCAGAAGCCGTGGCGCCGGCGAGGCCGAAAGCGAAAGCGCGGACCAGAGCCGTACGCACCGGCGGCGCGTGCAGCGCGTAGCGCGCGCCCGAAATGATCGCGCGATCGATGCGTTCAGGCGGCAGGCGCGACGGCGTGTGCTGACGCGTCCAGAAAAAGAAGGCGACCCACAAGGGAATGTAGAAGGCCGCATTGATGCCGAAAGCGGCCTGGGCGCCGAACAGCAGCACGACGATGCCGCCGAGCGCAGGGCCGAAGCTTCGCGCTATGTTGTAGCTGATCGTGCCCAGCGCGATGGCCGCGGGCAGGTTCTGCGCGCTGACCTGTTCGCCGATCGAAGCCTGCCAGGACGGACCGTAGAGGGCCACGCCGCCGCCGATCAGCACGCAGAAGCCGAGCAGCAGCCAGGGCGTGGTCAGCCCCATGATGGCCAGGGCGGTCAGCGCAGCCGCGCTCAGCGCCGAGAAGGCCAGACCCGCGAGTGCGATCTTGCGCCGGTCGAACATGTCGGCAACCGCGCCAGCGGGCAGCGCCACCAGCATCAGCGGCACCATCATCGCGGTCTGCACCAGCGCGACCATGCTCGGCGAATTGTTGCTGAGCCGGGTCATTTCCCAGGCGGCGCCGACGCCGAGGATGAGCTGGCCGAAGTTCGAGAACAGGCTGGCGATCCAGATCGTGCGGAACGTCTTCTCCCGCAGCGGGGCAAAGGCACCGGTACGCGCTTCGCTCGGCGTGTCAGCGCTGGTCGCCATCAATTCCCCTCCATTGAGAACCTGTAGTTGTCGCCCGGCGCGGTCGCGTCAAGGCCCCCTCTCCGGCCAAAATGCACGAGCGCGCGGTTGGTCCCCGACGAATGCTCGCACGGCTTGAACCTTCGCCCCGCGAGAACACATAGGAACAAGCCGCAATCGCCTCGGCGATGCCATACGGATTGCAAAACCCCGGCCGGCCAAGCATGGAACGGCCAAGCAAAAATACTGAGGAGAAGACCCGTGGCCGACGCCTATATCATCGACGCCGTCCGTACCTTCCGCAGCATCGGCAAGATGGGCAAAGGCGCCCTCTCCACCATGCACCCCGAACATCTTTCGGCCACAGTCCTGACGGCGCTCAAGGATCGCAACAACCTCGACACCGCCGACGTCGACGACGTGATCTGGGGTGTTTCGGGCGCGATCGGCCTGCAGGGCGGCGACATCGGCCGTAACGCCGCGCTCGACGCGGGCTACGACGTCAAGGCCGGCGGCGTGACGATGAACCGCTTCTGCGGCTCGTCGATCACCACGACCAACTTCGCCGCGGCGATGATCATGTCGGGCATGCACGATCTCGTGATCGCCGGCGGCATGGATATGCTGTCCTACGTCAACTACTACGGCATGAAGATGCGCGAAGCCGGCCTCTCGGGCGGCGGCATGGGCACGGGCAATCCGCGCCTCCAGGCCAAGCACCCGCAGTCGAACCAGGGCGTCTGCGCCGACGCGATCGCCGCGATCGAGGGTATCACCCGCGAAGAGCTGGAAGAGATGGGCGTCGAGAGCCAGCGCCGCGCCGCCGTCGCGCTCAAGGAAGGCCGCTTCGACAAGTCGACGATCGTCGTGAAGGACGACGAAGGCAACGTCATCCTCGACCACGAGGAATATCCGCGTCCCGAGACGACCAAGGAAGGTCTCGCCCAGCTCAAGCCCGCCTTCGAGATGTTCCTGAACATGCCCTCGCAGGAAGGCGGCAAGACCTACGGCGAACTCATCCAGCAGAAGTACCCCGACGTCGACATCAAGCCGATCCACCACGTCGGCATCTCGTCGGGCGTGGTCGACGGCGCCGCCGCGATCCTGCTCGCCTCGAAGGACTATGCCGAAAAGCACGGACTGAAGCCGCGCGCGCGCATCGTCGCCATGGCCGAGATCGGCGACGATCCGACCCTGATGCTCAACGCCCCCGTCCCCGCGGCGCAGAAAGTCCTGGCCAAGGCCGGCCTGACCAAGGACGATATCGACGTCTGGGAAGTCAACGAGGCCTTCGCCGTCGTCGTCGAGAAGTTCATCCGCGACCTCGACCTGGACCGCACCAAGGTGAATCCCAACGGCGGCTCGATCGCACTCGGCCACCCGATCGCCGGCACCGGCGCGATCCTGATCGGCACGGCGCTCGACGAGCTCGAGCGCACGGGCGGTCGCTATGGCCTGATCACCATGTGCGCCGCCGGCGGCATGGCACCCGCGATCATCATCGAACGGGTTTGAAGCGAACGCTTGATACACGCTGTATCACATCGTTCGTATCTTGAATAAGCCGTGCATTTCCGCGCCGCTCCGGGTAGTTTGCCCGGATCGGCGCGGCGCTAACTGCGGGGAAAGACAATAGAGGTCACGATAGAGAACGATCACGAGATGCGGCGCGCTATCGGCCTTCGCTTCACCGTGCTCGCCCGCTTGCTGCGCAACAACTTCGACCGCCAGGTCGTGGGTCTGCACGTCACGCGCTCGCAATGGGCGATGATCGCAGTGGTCTCGCGCCACCCGGGCGCGACCCAACGCGTGATCGCCGAAGCGCTGGAGATGTCGGAAGCCTCGGCCGGACGCCTGATCGATCGCCTCTGCGCCGATGGTCTGCTCGAACGCCGCGAACGCGACGACGATCGCCGCGCGCGCGCGGTCTATCTGACCGATGCCGCCGGCCCCCTGCTCGACAAGCTGGCGACGATCGCCCGCGACGCCGAGGAGCGCATGTTCCGCGGTTTCGAAACCGAAGAACTCGAGCGACTCCAGAGCTATCTCGACAAGCTCTACGCCAACGTCCTCAAGGGCTGAACGCGAAGAAACCGCCTGCGCGTCAGCAGCACGGTCGCTTAATCTTTCGCATTGCACACAAACAAAAAGGGCGGCGCTAAGCGCCGCCCTTTCCGTATCAGTTGCGTCGGGCGCTTACTTGGCGCGGCCGAGCTCGATCTTGGTCAGCGAGGTCGTGACCTTGCCGTTGACGTCCGAAAGCGTCGAAGCCGGAACCGTGACCAGCTTGCCGTTCAGGATGACCTGCGGGTTGCCGTCAGCGGTGACGCGATAGATCGCAGCGACGCGCTGGCCGTTGCTCGAGTAGAGCATCTTGCCGGCGTTGATGGCGACCGAACCAGCGGCGGCGTCGGTGGCGGCGCGAACCGACTGCGACGACTCAGCAGCGAAAACGGCGGCCGGAGCGGCCAGAACGGCGAGAGCAGCGACGGCGGCGGGAAGGATGAACTTGGTCATGAGAAATCTCCGATTGAGGCGAAAGGGGGAGGATCAACTTCTGAACGCTAACCTAGTTTAGTATAAGCTTTGTGTCAATTGCATAGAATGCAACATCAGTGGCATTTTTCGCAAACAACTAAGCAAGCTTATTAGATGTTGCGGTGCAGCATATCGCGCTGCAGCAGGCAGATTTCAAGCCTTAATCGTCACTGCGATGGCCAGACGGTTGATCGCGGCCGCGAATCCGCGCAGGACGGCGCTTGCCAGGGGCGCGACAGACCGCCCCTTTCCCAGATAGAGACAGAGGGACAGGACCAAATGACGACCAAGGTGATGCAGGGCGTTCGCATTCTCGAGGTGGCGCAGTTCACCTTCACGCCGGCAGCTGGCGCGATCCTCGCCGACTGGGGCGCGGACGTCATCAAGATCGAGCATCCGGTGCGCGGCGACACCCAGCGCGGCTTTCTCAACATGGGCGGCGTCAAGCTGGACCCGCTGCGCCATACGCTGATCGAGCACCCGAACCGCGGCAAGCGCTCGGTCGGCATCGACCTGTCGACGACCGAAGGCCAGGAACTGCTCTACGAACTGGCCAAGCAGTGCGACGTGTTCCTGACCAACTACCTTCCCCAGCACCGCCAGAAGAACAAGTTCGACGTCGAGCACATTCGCGCGGTCAATCCGAACATCATCTATGCGCGCGGTTCGGCGCTGGGCAACAAGGGCCCCGAGCGCCACGTCGGCGGCTTCGACGGCACCTGCTTCTGGAACCGCAGCGGCATCGCCCACGCCATGACCCCGGCCGAGCTCGACGGCCCGCTGAGCCAGGGCATGCCCGCCTTCGGCGATTCGATCGGCGGCATGTTCATCGCGGGCGGCATCTCGGCCGCCCTCTATCACCGCCAGATGACGGGCGAGGCGACCGAAATCGACGTCTCGCTGCTGTCCACCGCCTGGTGGGCATCGGGCGCGCTGCTCGCGCAGGTCATGGAGACCGACATCTACAGCCCCAATTCGATGCCCAAGTCGGGCGGGGTCAGCGTCAATCCGTTCATGGGCAACTTCCGCACCTCGGACGGCGGCTGGATCAACCTCTGCACCTTGAGCCCGACCGGGCTGATCCGCGACATGTTCGAGCACTTGGGCCTCGCCGAACTGGCCGACGATCCGCGCTTTTCCGAACCGCGCGCGCTGTTCGAGAACGCGGCGATCGCCAGCGGCTACATCGTCGACGCCTTCTCGAAGAAGCCGTTCGAATACTGGCGCGAGCATCTCAAGACGATGAAGGGCCAGTGGGCGCCGATCCAGACCATGCGCGACCTGATCACCGACGACCAGACCGTGGCCAACGACATGATCATCGAGGTCGAGGGCGCCGACGGCGGCGCACCGATGCGCCTCGTTCGCGGCCCCGTCCAGTGGAACGGCGAGCCGACCGAAACCACGCGCGCGCCGCAGGCTTCGGAGCACACCGAGATCGTGCTCATGGAAATGGGCATCGAGTGGGATCGCATCGAGGAACTGAAGGCCAAGGGCGCGATCGCCTGAGGCACTTTCCCTAGGTCGGGAGGGGCCGCGCGATGACGCAGGTAATGAAGGGAATACGGGTCCTCGAAGTGGCCCAGTTCGTCTTCGTGCCTGCGGCCGGCGCGGTCCTGGCCGACTGGGGTGCCGACGTCATCAAGGTCGAGCATCCGGTGCGCGGCGATGCCCAGCGCGGCGCCCGCTCGATCGGCGGCATGACCTTCGACGCCGTCGCCAATCCGATGATCCAGCATCCCAACCGCGGCAAGCGCTCGATCGCGATCGACGTCTCCAAGCCCGAGGGGCAGGAACTGGTCTACGAACTGGCCAAGGACGCCGACGTCTTCCTGACCAACTACCTCCCCGGCGCGCGGCAGAAGCTGAAGATCGACCTCGAACACATCCGCGCCGCCAATCCCGACATCATCTACGCACGCGGCAGCGGCTATGGCGACAAGGGCCCCGACCGCGACCGCGGCGGCTACGACATGACGGCCTTCTGGATCCACAGCGGCGTTGCCCATGCGATGACCCCGCAGGAGTTCGACGTGCCGCTGCAGATGGGCATCGGCGGCATGGGCGATTCGCTGAGCGGCATGAACCTGGCTGGCGGCATCGCCGCAGCGCTATTGCACCGCGAACGCACCGGCGAAGCAACCGAGGTGGACGTCTCCTTGCTGTCGAGCGCGATGTGGATGTCGGGCATGGTCATCGCCCCCTACCTCCATGGCGGATCGATGATGCGCGTCGGCCTGCCCAAGGTCGGCGGCGCCGCAGTCAACCCGTTCATGGGCCATTTCCAGACCAGTGACGGGCGGGTGATCAGCCTGTTCATCATGGTGCCCGATCCCTACATCCGCGATACCTTCGAGCACCTGGGCTTGCCCGACGCCGCGATCGACCCGCGCTTCGCCGATGCCAAAGGCCTGGCCGAGCATCATGCCGAGATCAACGACCTGATCGTCGCCGCCTTCGCCGCGCGCGACTTCGCCTATTGGCGCGAACATCTTCAGACGATGAAGGGCCAGTGGGCCGCGGTGCAGAGCCTGCTCGACCTCGGCGAGGACGCCCAGGCGATCGCCAACGACGCGTTCTTCACCGTCGATCCGATCGACGGCTCGCCCGCCTTCCGCGTGGTACGCAATCCCGTGCAGTTCGACCACACCGCCGTCGACACCCGCCGCGCGCCCGAGCATTCCGAACATACTGAGACGGTACTGTTGGAGCTCGGCCTTGATTGGGAGCGGATCGAGCGCCTAAAGGCGTCCGGTGCGATCGCCTGATCGCGAACATATATTCCTGATTACAGATACGAAGGACACGAGAGATGAAGCCCGGAACCCGTTTGAAGAGCGTCGCCGACGATACCGAAGTCATGGTCATCCGCACCGGTGGCGGCACGATCGAATGCGGCGGCTCGCCGATGGCTGAAGCCAAGCCTGCCGATCTCGCCCCTCTCGCCGCCGACTTCTCGGCCGGCACCCTGATGGGCAAGCGCTATGTCGATGCCGACGGCGCCTACGAGCTGCTCTGCGTCAAGCCCGGCAAGGGTTCGCTTTCGGTCGACGGCGTCGCGCTGGTGATCAAGGACGCCAAGCCGCTTCCCGCTTCGGACTGATCGGCCGAAACCCGGGTCCATTCCGGCCAGGCCTCCTACCAGGATAGAAATCGCCGCCTTATGAACATCTCGCTGCTTCTCGAAATGGCCGCCGAGGCCGCGCCCGACCGCGTCGGGCTCGTCTGCGACGGCAAGCGCTGGACCTATGCCGAACTGCTCGCCGCCGCTCGCGGCGCCTACGAGCTGATCGAGCAGAGCGGCGCGCAATATGTCGCACTGCTCGACGAAAGCAGCGAGGCGGCGGTGATCGCTCTGTTCGGCGCGGCGCTGGCCGGCGTGCCCTATTGCCCGCTCAACTATCGCCTCGCCGACGAGGACCTGGCCGCGCTGCTTGGCCGCATAGCGCCGGCGCTGGTCGTGGGCGACGAGGAGCGCGTCGCGCGCATCGCCGGCGACCAAGGCCACACGGTGCTGGCGCGCGAGCTGTTCGTGCTCCAGGCGCAGGAAGCCGTCCCGGCCGACGACCGCGTCTACGACGAGGGCGAAGGCGTGGCCGTGCAGCTGTTCACCAGCGGCACGACGGCAGCGCCCAAGGCGGCGATCCTGCGGCACTCGAACCTGCTCGGCTATATCCTGGGCACGGTCGAATTCGCCTCGGCCGAGGAGAGCGACGCGGCGATCATGGTCGTGCCGCCCTACCATATCGCCGGTATCTCGGCGATCATGTCGTCGGTCTATTCGAACCGCCGCATCGTCATGCTGCCAGCCTTCAGTCCCGAGGGCTGGCTCAAGCTGGTCGATAGCGAGAAGGTGACCAATGCCTTCGTCGTGCCGACCATGCTCGGCCGCATCATTGCAGCAATGGATACGACGCCCGCCGACGTGTCGTCGCTGCGCGCGATCTCCTACGGCGGCGGCAAGATGCCGCTCGAAGTGATCCAGAAGGCGCTGGCGCTGTTTCCGAGCACCGGCTTCACCAATGCCTATGGCCTGACCGAGACCAGTTCGACGATCGCGCTGCTCGGCCCCGACGACCACCGCGCCGCGCTGGCCTCGGACGATCCCAAGGTGCGCGCGCGCCTGACCTCGCTGGGTCAGGCCCTGCCGACGGTCGAGATCGAGATTCGCGACGAGGATGGCAAGGTGCTGCCCACGGGCGAAGCCGGTGAGATCTACGTCCGCGGCGACCAGGTTTCGGGCGAATACAAAGAGAAGAGCGCGCTCGTCGAGGGCGGCTGGTTCCCGACGCGCGATGCCGGCTTCATCGACGAAGACGGCTACATCTTCCTTTCCGGCCGCGCCGACGACGTCATCGTCCGTGGTGGCGAGAACATGTCGCCGGGCGAGATCGAGGACGTGCTGCTGACTCATGCCGCCATCGCCGACGCCTGCGCCTGCGCGGTGCCTTCGGTCGAATGGGGCGAGGCCGTCGGCATCGCCGTCGTCGTGCGCGAAGGTCATGGCGCACCGGGCGAAGACGAGCTCAAGGAACTGATCCGCGGCCGCCTGCGGTCGAGCCGCGTGCCCGACAAGGTCGCCTTCGTCGCCGAGCTGCCCTATAACGAAATGGGCAAGCTGCTGCGCCGCGAGGTCAAGAAGATCCTTGCCGACTGAGGACGGTCTCGGCCCGGCGATCCCGCTGGCGCGCTGGGCCGACCGTCACTTGCGCCTCCTCGCCGAGGAGACCGGTTCCCCTCGCATCGCCGCGCTGAGCGGCGAGACGATCGTCGGCGAACGGGGTTCGAACGGCGACTACACGATCAACGGTCGGATTTCGGCAGGGCTCGGCGGCAGCCGACTGATGCCGACGCGCGACGGGGGCTGGTTCGCGCTGACGCTGATCCGCGCTGAAGATCGCGAGCTGCTGCCCGCGCTTTTCCTGGACGATAGCGTCGACATCCACAGCCCCGAGGCGATCGCCGAGGCGGTGGCGCGGCACGACTGTGCCGACCTCGTCATGCGCGGCCGCCTGCTCGGCCTGCCCGTAGCTTCGGCCGACGAAGCGCCCGTTTCTCAACCGGTCGAAGTGCTGATCGAAGGGCCGCGCCGCGAGCGTTCGCCGGATAACGTGCCGCTCGTCGTAGATCTTTCGGCGATCTGGGCCGGGCCGCTGATCGGGCACCTGCTCTGGCTCGCCGGCGCGGAGGTGGTGAAGATCGAGAGCCGCAACCGCCCCGACCTGATCCGCCGCGACGATCCCGCGACCTTCGACCTGATCAACCAGGGCAAGGCCTCGGCATTGATCGACATGGCCAGCGAGACCGAGAAAGCGACGCTGATCGCGCTGATCCGCCGTGCCGACTTCGTCATAGAAAGCTCGCGTGTGCGGGCCTTGAAGCAGCTCGGGATCGATGCCGAGGCGCTGGTGAAAGAGGTGCCGGGGCTCGTCTGGCTCAGCGTCACGGGCCACGGCGCCAGCGGCGAGGCGGCGGGCTGGACCGGGATCGGCAACGACTGCGCGGTCGCCGGCGGCCTCGCCCGCGCACTCGCCGACGCCAGCGGCACGATCGGCTATGTCGGTGACGCGATCGCCGATCCGCTGACCGGGATCACCGGCGCACTCGAAGGCTGGCGCGCCTACCAAAGTGGCGCGGCCCGGCGCATCGGACTCGCCATGAGCGCGATTACCGCGCAGGCGCTGGCCGAGGAGCGGGCGCATGATCCAGCGCGGCTTCACGGCGAACTGCTCGGCTGGGCGCAGGCCGTCGGACAGCCCTTCCCCAAGGTCCCGCGGCGCGCGCTGGAGGGCGAAGTGCGCGCGCTCGGCGCCGACACCGCGGAATGGCTCGCATGCTGATCCGCAACGCCGAGGTATGGGGGCATGGGCTGGCCGATGTGGAGATCGAAAGCGGCAGGATCGCCGCTCTCCATCCTCCCCGGCACGGGGAGGGGGACCGCGAAGCGGTGGAGGGGCGCCTCGGTCAACACGGCGCTCGCCGGAGCCCCCCCTCCACCACCCTTCGGGCGGTCCCCCTCCCCGTGCCGGGGAGGATAATCGATGCGCAGGGCGGCGCTCTCCTGCCCGGACTCCACGATCACCACATCCACCTCGCGGGCCTGGCCGTTCGCGCCGCCTCGGTGCCCTGCGGTCCGCCCGAGGTGAACGACGCCGACGAGCTCGCGGCCCGACTCCGTCGCCCCGGCAGCGGCTGGATCCGCGGGATCGGCTATCACGAGAGCGTGATGGGGCTGCCCGACAGGCGCCAGCTCGACGCGCTGGCTCCCGATCGGCCGCTGCGGATCCAGCACCGATCCGGACGGCTCTGGCTATTCAATTCGCTGGGGCTCGAAACGGTCCTGGCGGGGGCGGAAGCACCCGACGGGCTCGATCGGGACAAAGGCCACCTGTTCGACGAAGACGCCTGGCTGCAGACCGCACTCGCGAGCACGCCCCCGGATTTCACCGCGATTTCCGCCGACCTCGCGCGCTTCGGCGTGACCGGCGTCACCGACATGAGCCCGCGCAACGATCCCGTCATCGCGCGCCACTTCGCAGGGCAGCGCGAAGCGCGATCACTCCGTCAGCACGCCCTGCTCGCGGGAACCCTCGGCGGCTGGACCCTCGGCCCGGCCAAGCTCCACCTCCACGAAGCCGCCTTCCCCGATTTCGAGGAGACGGTCGCCTTCATCGCGACGGCGCATGACCAGCATCGCGGGCTCGCGGTCCATTGCGTGTCCGAGATCGAGCTCGTCTTCGCGCTCGCCGCGATCGAGGCTGCGGGCGCGCGACCGGGCGACCGCATCGAGCATGCTTCGGTCGCCTCGCCCGAACTCGTCGCGCGGATCGCGGCGCTGGGGCTCGCGGTCTGCGTTCAGCCGCACTTCGTTGCCGAGCGCGGCGACCGCTACCTCGCCGACGTCGAACCGCGCCACCACGGCGACCTCTACCGCCTGCGCAGCCTTTCGGATGCCGGTGTTCCGCTCGCCGGCGGCAGCGACGCGCCTTTCGGGGACGCGGATCCGTGGCAGGCGATGGCCGCGGCGGTCTCGCGCCGAACGCGCGACGGCCAGGTCATCGGCGCCGAGGAGGCGCTGACGCCCGAGGAAGCGCTGGCGCTCTACCTCGCCGATCCGCTCGATCTCACCCGCCAGCGCCGGGTCGAACCGGGCGCGACCGCCGATCTTTGCCTGCTCGATCGCCCCTGGACTGCGGCGCGTGAAAGCCTCTCGGCCGACACCGTGCGCGCGACCTTCGTGTCAGGCGAGCTCGTCCACCAGGCCCCAGTCTAGCGCCTGCTTCGCGCTGAGCCGCTTGCCCGAAAGGATCAGCAGCGCGGTCCGCTGCCGCCCGATCCGCCGTGTCAGCGAGACGCAGCCCCCCGCCCCCGGCAGCACGCCCATTGCCAGTTCGGGCAGCTGAAACCAGGCGTTCTGCGTCGCGACGATCCGCCGCGCCCAGGCCGCCAGTTCGAGCCCGGCGCCGACACAGGCGCCCTGGATGTGGACCTCGAGCCGATCGGCACAGCGCGCAGCCGGTCGCGCCGGCAAGGTCGCCAGCCGGATCGCATGGGCGGTCGCGGGATCGGTAGTCGTGCCGAATTCGCCGAGTTCGGCGCCGAGGCTGAAAGCCTTGCCCTCTGCGCGCAGCGCGATCCGGGCGACATCGGGATCGAGCGCGGCCAGCGACAGCGCCTCATAGAGCGCATCGCGCAAGGGGCGGTCGATGGCGTTGCCGTTTTCAGGACTCGCAAGCGTGAGCGTCAGCCCGTCGTCGCCACGTTCGACCCGCAGCCGTCCCTCGCCGCGCGGTGTCGGCACGGGCTGGACCGCACGCCAGCGCAAGTGCTCGTCGCTCCCCTGGAGCACGGCATAGGCCAGCGATTCCGCGGTCAGTCCCTCTTCGGTCGACAGCGCGGGCAGCAGGCGCAGAAGCTGGACGATGACCGCCGCGGCGCGGGGATGGGCCATGACCTGGCGGGCAATCGCCTCGGCGCCAATGGCGGGCTCGATCACGGCATCGAGATGAGCCGCGAGTGGATGGCCGGCATCACCCAGCCCGATCACCGGGCATGGCGGCAGCGCCAGCGACTCGGGCAGGCTCGCGGCCCGATCGAGATCGACGAAAGCGATCGGCCGGCCGATCCCATCCCCGGACCAATCCTCGCCACGCCAGAGCCGTTCCGCCGCGACGGTCAGTTCGCCGATGTCCATTTCCGCGGATCTCCGGGGCGAATCGCTCGCCGTTCCGAGACGATCCATCGCGCAAATTGAACGGGTTGAACACCAAGGGCCTTGCAATGTAAGCTAACCAAGGTCAGGAATAAACGAGACATTCTCATTTTCGTTGACATTGCTCGCCTATGGAGCAAATCTCGACGCATAAGAGGTGGAGGAGAGAGTCCATGCCCGTCGGGTCAGCCCCTTCGAACAAGGCGAAGATCGCGCGTCGCGTGATCGAGGTTCTGGAATTTTTCGACGATACGCATCGTGAAGCCACGGTGATGGACATCGTGCGCCGCTACGACCGGCCGCAGTCGAGCACGTCCGAATTGCTGTCGAGCCTCGTCGAGCTCGGCCTGCTCTACAAGGATCCCAATTCGCGCTCTTACAGTCTGGCGCCCCGCGCGGCTCTGATCGGCGCCGCCGGCCAGACCGGTATCGTCCGCGACGGCCGTCTCGTCGGCCTGGTCGATCGTCTCGCGGCGCAGACCGGCCTTTCGGTCGCGGTCTTCGGCCGCGTTGGCCTCAAGAGCCAGATCGTCTCGTGGCATGCAGGCCCGCGCGCCTCGAGCAAGGCCATGCGCGGCCTTCACGGCGGCCTGCAGGAACCGCTCTGCGACAGCGCCCCCGGTTGGCTGCTGCTTTCGACGATCGCTCCGACGCGCCGCGACGGCGTATTGCGCCGGCTCAATGCCGAAGCTGCCGAGGATCGCAAATTCGCCGTCCCCGACATGACCGCGCGCATCGAGACCTGCCGCGAGAGCGGCCACGTTCGTGGCAAGCTCGGCTTCGGTTCACAGGCCGATGTCGTCGCCGCCCTGCTGCCCGGCCAGGACGAGAGCCATCCGTTGGCCATCGGCATCGTCTACGGCGAGGAAGACCGCGTCAGCCGCGAGAGCCTGCTGCGTTGCCTCGACGATGCGATCGAGGGCCTCGCCTCGCTTAGCAAGGTCGAAAAGCTGCCGACCGCCGCCTGACCGGTTAAAGGCGGGCGAGCTGCCGCCCGGCAATGTGGGCGAGCGGTTCGTCCGGCCCTTTGCTGAAATCGCGCAGTTCGCCGACACGCGCTGCGATCACCGCCCGCTCGGGCTGGAAGGTATAGCAATTTGGCGGCAGATCGGCCGCACGCGATTGTCGCTCGATCGGAATCGTGCGCCCATGTGCGACCAGTCCCGCCCATTGCAGCACACGTGCCGGCTCTTGCAGGTCCGCCGGCAGCGCCGCGATCCAGTCGCGCAACTGGTGCAGCATGAGGCCGCTCGCGCTCTCGGGCTCGACCAATAGCCTCGCGCGCTCGCGCCACAACAACAGCCGCGCACCGTCGCGCCGCAACTCCAGCAGGCGCTCGCCCGCGATCGGGTCGCTGGCGAGCACGTCATAGACCAGCGGCCGTCCCCTCGCATGCGCCGCGGCGAAGACCGCCAGATCGTGGAGATGGGTACAGTTGGCGCGCTTCTCGCGCTTGGCCGTGACCTCGCTCAGCGGCTGCCCGGTGAATGTCGCGATCAGTTGCGCCCGCGCGCCGGGGCAGGTGGTCCAAGGTGCCCGCTCCATCACCGGCTCGACCGCCGTGACCACCCCGCCCTCGTGACGCAGCGTCACCGCCATGCAATGCATGTCGTCTTCGAGCATCGCCAGCACCGCGCCTCCTTCCGCACTGGTTCGCGGCTCGATGCGGATGCGGCGGCGATAGCCGGGTAAATCCTGGACCTCGGTCATGATCGACAGAGGATTTCACAGCCGCCGAGGCCTGTCGACCGTCCTGACAAGCCCCATCGCCCGCGCGATTGCCGTCGGCCAAGACCCGATCGCATCGACAAGGCAGCCCTGCGAATGGCAAATAGGCGATCGACGGCCGCAAAGGCGGCGCCAGCGATGGAGAGAGGCATGAAGATCCGGATCGACAAGGCGCGCTGTGTCGGCAACGCACGCTGCTGGGCCGTGGCGCCCGAGCTCTATCCGCTCGACGAGGAGGGATACATCGCCATCGAGGACTTCCACGTTCCCGAGGGGCAAGAATCACTCGCCAAGCGCGGCGCCCGCGCCTGCCCCGAACGCGTGATCGAGATCGTCGAAGAGTAATGATAAAGTAGCTGATCATCTCAGATGATAGCAGTAGAGATACACCTCATCTCACAACGCCTGCGCTTCGTTGTATACAAGCAACGCTTCCCGAAAAACTGACACCCTTGTTACGTTTGCTCATTGGCAATCGCTGCACGAGGCGTACCCAATAGGTCGGCCCGGTACATAAAACCCATCCAGGGTGACCGGGGCGAATAGCGGGGGAAGATGCCAGTGAACACCAAGACAAAAGCGGCCTTGCTGGCCGCGACGACCTTCTGCGCCTTCAATTCGGCGGCGGTCCAGGCGCAGACGTCCGAGACGGACACCAGTTCGAGCAACGACATCATCGTCACCGCGCAGCGCGTCGAACAGCGCCTGCAGGACGTGCCGATCTCGATCACCGTGGTCGATCAGGCCAAGCTGATGAACAACAACATCAGCAACCTGAAGGACGTGGCCAGCCTGACGCCGGGCTTCGCGGTCAACAGCCGCTACGGCGCCGACAACACGACCTTCACGATCCGCGGCTTCTACCAGGAGCAGCGCAGCTTCGCGACCGTGGGCGTGTTCTTCGCCGACGTCGTCGCACCGCGCGGTTCGGGCGCGACCTTCGGCGGCGACGGCGCCGGTCCGGGCGCGCTGTTCGACCTGCAGAACGTCCAGGTCCTGAAGGGACCACAGGGCACGCTGTTCGGCCGCAACGTCACCGGCGGCGCCGTGCTGCTGGTGCCGCAAAAGCCGACCGACAACCTCGAGGGCTATATCGAGGGCAGCGCCGGCAACTACGACATGTGGCGCACCCAAGGCGTGATCAACATCCCGCTGTCGGACACCTTCCGCGTGCGCGCCGGTGTCGATCACATGGATCGCAAGGGCTATCTGCGGAACGCCGGCAATCTGGGCGACGGCGATTTCGAAGGTCGCGGCCTTGGCGACGTCAACTACTGGGCGGCGCGCCTCAGCATGATCGGCGACCTAGCCCCCAACCTCGAGAACTACACGGTGTTCTCATACACCCATTCGCAGAGCAACGGCGTGATCCCGAAGATCATCGCGGCTTTCCCCGGCACGTCGAACCAGGCCTTCTTCGGCAACGAGTCGGCCGCGCAGATCGCCCGCGAAGCGCCGCTCGGCTTCTGGTCGGTGTCCAACCGCGCGCCGGACTCGCACTCGATCAGCGAGCAGTGGCAGGCGATCAACACACTGACCTGGACCGCCAGCGACAGCCTGACGGTCAAGAACATCCTGTCCTACGGCGAATTCCGTGGCCGCACCAATCTCGACCTTTTCGGCAACTACGCCTTGCTGCCCGGCGTGACCTACGGCACCGAGACCGGCCAGCAGGTTCGCGGCTTCGCCTTCACCCACGACAATCCGAACACCAAGCGGACCAACGCGCAAAGCTCGCTGGTCGCCGAGCTGCAGTTCCAGGGGCGTCCGGGTGACGGCACCTTCACCTGGCAGGCTGGCGGCTATGCCGAAATCAACGATCCGCTCGGTTTTTCCGGCGTCTCGACCGCCTCGTTCACCGGCTGCACCGACATCGGCAACTTCGTCTGCCTGCCCTCGAGCGCGGTCGGCGGCCCGGCCTTCCCTGCGGGCACCGGCCTCGGCACGATCTCTGGCGGAACGGGCTCCTTCTCGTACCAGAAGACCAAGTTCCGCGACTACGCGCTCTATGCCCAGGCCAGCTACAAGCTGACCGACAGGCTCACCCTGACCGGCGGCCTGCGCTACACCTGGGACCAGATGCGGACCTATCTGATCAACCAGACCGCAGTCTATCAGACGAATCCCGCCAACACCCGGTTCGGCTGCACCAACCTGACCGCCCCCGGGTTCGTCTCGCCGGTCTCGGCCGCCAACCAGGCAACTTCCCCCTACACCCTGGCCAACCACCTGAATTTCTGCGGCCAGAACCTGAAGAAGGACACCAAGGCGCCGACCTGGCTGATCCAGGCCGATTTCAAGCCGGTCGACGACGTGATGATCTACGGCAAGTGGTCGCGCGGCTACCGTCAGGGCGGCCTGGCCATCTTCGGACCCGATCCGATCCAGCCCTATGACAAGGAAACGGTGGATTCGTTCGAAGCCGGCGCCAAGACCAGCTGGCGCGGCGCAGTACCGGGCAGCTTCAACGTCTCGGGCTATTACAACACGCTGCGCAATCAGCAGCTCCAGCTCGGCGTCGCCTGCAACCCCGCCAGGCCGGGCTTCACCGTGATCTGCTCGGGCAACGCGACGATCATCAATGCCGGCAAGTCGCGCATCTGGGGCTTCGAGGCGGACCTCAACGTCTCGCCGTTCGAAGGCCTGCGGCTCGACCTGGCCTATGGCTACATCAACGCCAAGTTGCTCAAGGTGACGATCCCGGTGGTGCCGGCACCGTATAACGACATCACGCCGCCGCTGGCGCAGGGCTGCACGGGCGAGCAGTGCAACACGATCGCCAACTCGGGTCCACCGCACCAGGTCGTGGCTTCGGGCAACTACACGCTGCCCTTCGACCAGTCGTTCGGCAAGTTCACCGTCGGTGCCACCTTCGTCTACCAGTCGCGGCGCCGCATCGTCGCCGATGGCATCGCCGGCAGCGGCCGCGGCATCGCGCCGTCGTCGAGCGTGCTGAACCTCAACGCCACTTGGGCCAACGTCGCCTCGATGCCGATCGATCTTTCGGTGTTCATGACGAACGTCACCAACGAGCACGTCATCCAGCAGATCAACGACAACTCGGCCCGCGGCTTCGTTTCGGCAATCGTCGGCGAACCGCGCATGTGGGGCGCGCGCATCAAGTACCGCTTCGGCAATTAAGCCTGGCGGACGGGTCGCTAGACTGAAGGCGGCGTCTCCCTCGGGAGGCGCCGCTTTTGTTTGGATCGCGGCGGCGATGGGGCGAAATTCCCATTGCCGCGACCCGCCTTTCCGTGCTGATGCGGCTGGGCCTGCTGAACGAACGTGCAGCACTCAGATCAGAAGACCGGGAAGAGACAGCTCCATGAATTTCGACCTCACCGACGAACAGGAAATGGTGCGCGACACCTTCGCGCGCTTCCTCGACGACAACTCCTCGGGCGAGCGCGTGCGCGCCGCCCTGCCCAGCGGGTTCGACCCGGCGCTGTGGCAGGGCCTGGCCGAGCTCGGCGCCTTCGCGCTGCGCGTTCCCGAAGAGGCCGGCGGCCTGGGCCTCGGCCTGTTCGACGCCGCCGTGGTGATGGAAGAGGCCGGCCGCACCCTGGCCTCGGGCCCGCTCGCCGAGGCGCTGGTCGCGACGCGCCTGCTCGCGCTGCTCGGCGGCCAGGACGACCTGCTCGGCAAGGCCATCGGCGGTGAGGCGGTGGTGACGATCGCGATGCGCGACGTCGCCGAATTCGGCCGCCAGTGGGTTTCGGGCGGACTCGTCGCCGAAGCCGTCGTCGCGCGCAAGGGCAACGACGTCGTCCTGATCGCGGTCCCCGCCGAGGCGCGCGTCGCCGAGGAGAACCTCGCCTCGACGCCGATCGCCGAGATCGATCTCGCCGCCCTGCCCGCCACCGTGCTCGGCAGCGGCGACGCCGCGCTGGCGACCTTCGCCGCCGGCCTCGAGGAATGGAAGCTGCTGATCGGCGCGGCGCTCTCGGGCCTGTCGCGCGCGGCGCTGGTCCTGGCCGCGGCCTATGCCGGCGAGCGCAAGGCCTTCGGCGTTTTCATCGGCACGTTCCAGGCGATCAGCCACCCGCTGGCCGATCTCATCGCCGAGGTCGACAGCGGCAAGTTCATGGTCTGGAAGGCGATCCGCGCCATCGCCGATGGCGATGCGGACGCCGCCGCGCAGGTCTCGCTGGCCGGCTGGTGGACCGCGGAGACCGCCTCGCGGACGGTCACCCAGTCGCTCCACACCTTCGGCGGCATCGGCCTCACCACCGAGCACGACATCCACCTGTTCAACCTGCGCGCCAAGGCTTGGCCGCTGGCCTTCGGCGACCCTCAGCAGCTCCTCGCCGAAGCCGGCCGCCGCCTCTACGGCAACGAGGCGGCAAGCCTGCCCGACGTCGGCGACCTGCCGATCGAATTCGACCTCGGCGAGGAGGCCCGCGCGGTCCAGGCCGAGATCCACGCGTTCTTCGACAAGCACGTCACCGACGAGGAGCGCGCCAAGTTCCACTATTCGTGGGAAGGCCATAACCCGCGCATCCACAAGCTGCTGGTCGAGAACGACCTGGCCTACCTGCAGATGCCCAAGGACGTCGGCGGCCGTGGCCTCAACGCCTATGCCGTCACCGCCGCGCGCGATGCCTTCGAGGAAGAGGGCTGGAACAACCCCGTCGCCGGTGTCGCCCAGATGGTCTCGCTGATCATGCACCGCTTCGGCTCGGACGAGCTCAAGCAGGAGGTGCTATCGAAGGTCATGTCGGGCGACGCGATCTGCTCGCTCGGCTATTCGGAGCCGGGTTCGGGCTCGGACGTCTTCGCCGCGCAGTGCCGCGCGATCCCCGATGGCAACGGCTGGAAGATCGAGGGCACCAAGATGTGGACCTCGGGCGCCAACCTGACCGACTACGTGCTGATGCTGACGCGCACCAACACCGAAGTGGCCAAGCACAAAGGCCTGACCATGTTCATCGTGCCGCTCAAGGCCGATGGCGTGACGATCCAGGCCGTGCACACCTTCATGGACGAGCGCACCAACATCACCTTCTACGACGGCGTCCAGATCCCCGATTCCTGGCGCCTCGGCGAAGTCGACGGCGGTGCGCGGACGATGGCCGCGAGCCTCGAGCTCGAGCACGGCGGCGGCTTCGCCAAGGTGCAGAAGGTCCTGGTCGAGGAAGCCGTCGAGCTGGCGCGCGAGATCCAGGCCCCGGGTGGCGGCAAGCTGATCGACCAGCCCAACGCCCAGACCCGCCTGGCCCGCGCCTATGCCAACTACCTGGCGGCCGAACTGCTGCAGTACCGCGCCAACTGGGTCCAGGTCGAAGGCAAGACCAACCTCGCCTATGGCCCGATGACCAAGGTGTTCTCCTCGGAGAAGTTCACCACCGACTCGCGCGACCTGCTCGACCTCACCGCGCCCTATTCGCTGTCGAAGCGCAAGGGTCCGGCGGGCAAGCTCAACCAGGCCTATCGCCATGCCCACGGCACGACGATCTACGGCGGCTCGAGCGAGGTTCACCGCTCGATGGTCGCCGAAAAGGGCCTCGGCCTGCCGCGTTCGCGCCAGTAACGGCAACACGATACCGATCCTCCCCTGCAAGGGGAGGTGGCAGCCCGCAGGGCTGACGGAGGGGTATCCCGCTCACGATGGCAGGACACCCCTCCACCACCCGCTTCGCGGGCGGTCCCCCTCCCCCTAAGGGGGAGGATCTTAAAGGGAGACACCCATGACCGAAGAAGCACCGCACCTGCTGACCGAGGAAGTCGACGGCATCCTCATCGCCACGCTCAACCGCCCCGACAAGCTCAACGCCATTTCGCGGCAGATGATGGACCTGCTCACCGAAGCGGTCCTGCGCTTCCGCGACGCCGACGAACTCAAGGTCATGCTGATCCGCTCGACGGGCCGCTATTTCAGCGCTGGCGCCGATCTCAAGGCCGGCAACCAGAACGTCGTATCGCCCTCGGTCAGCGGCGTGCAGTCCGCGCGTTCGATCCGCGAGAACCACCGCCTCAATCTCAACAACATGCAGCAGCTGTGGGACGAGATGGAGCACATCGAAAAGCCCATCGTCGTCGCGCACCACGCGATGTGCGTCGGTGGCGGTCTCGAGATGAGCCTGTCTTGCGATTTCCGCCTGGCCGCCAAGAGCGCCGGCTATGCCTTCCCCGAGGGCCTGTTCGGCGTGCTGCCGGCCTCGGGCGGGGTCAGTCGCCTGACACGCCTCTGCGGTCCGCACTGGGCGCGCTGGCTGGTCATGGCCAACAAGCCCGCCTCGGCCGACAAGGCGCTGACCATGGGCCTGGTCCACGAGGTCTATCCCGACGAGACCTTCGAGCAGGACGCCCTCGACTTCTGCCGCCATCTGACCAAGCAGAACGGCGAGCAGATGGGCGCGGCCAAGGTCGCGATCGAGCTCATTGCCGATTCCGGCCGCGATGCCGGTCGCCACATCGAGCGCATGGCGAACAGCGGCCTGATGCTCAATCCGTCCTACATCAAGGGCATGGAAGAGTATCTCAAAGGCGTGGGCGGCAAGGGCAAGTAAGCCGCCAGCACCATCCTTCCCCCTTGTCGGGGGAAGGAATGCCTCGAATATTCAGCCGAACTCGCCCCGTGCGACGCGCGCGCGCGTGTCGGCGATCGCGAGTTCGATCAGGCGCGCCTCTGGCACCATGTAGTGATCCGGCTGGCGGCGTTCGCGTTCGCCGAAAAGACTGGTGAGGCCGGTGTCGGTGGAGACCGTGACGGTACGCTCGATCCCGGTCATAAGCACGGTGGCCATGCCCCGTAGCGGCGACATCATCTCGTCGCCCGAGCCCCCCATCTGCGTCACGAACAGGCCGATCAGCGGCTGGGTGGAGCTGACGCGATGGATCATCATGCGCTCGTCGCGTGTATCCGCCATCGTGTTGCGCAAGTGGAGCAGCCGCGAATTGCGCGCCCAGAAGTCATGATAGGCGCTCATGAAGGCATAGGCCCGCTCGCCGAGACCATCGTCGGGCCAGCGCTCGCGCAGCATCGCGAGATAACTTTCCTCAGCCGTCGCCATCACCGGTTCGAGCACCGCGAGCAGCAGTTCGGTGAGATCGGAAAAGTAATTGTAGAGCGACGTCATGCCAAGCGCGGCGCGCCGCGCAACCGCGCTCATCGAGATCGGCACGTCGCTCTCGGCCAGCACGTCGACACAAGCCGCGAGGATTCGCTCGCGCGTTCCCCGCCCCTTGCGTCCGAGCCGCTGGCCGTTGAGATTGTGGCTGACATCGCCGAGCGCCCCCCCAGACGCATCGGCCGGATCGGGCTCCGCCCGATCCGTCGTCACATTGGCCGTTTCCGTCATCCTCCCCCCTCTAGCTCCCGCTATGCTTTGACGGGGTAGGCGATCATCTTGGTTTCGAGGAATTCTTCAATACCCTCTACGCCCCATTCGCGACCGATGCCGCTGGCCTTGTAGCCACCGAACGGAATGTCACCGGCGATGCACATGCCGTTGTTGACCGAAACCGAACCCGTGCGGATGCGCTTGGCGACTTTCATCGCGCGATCGTGATCGCCCGAAGAAACACCGCCAGACAGGCCGTAGGAGCTCTCGTTGGCGATGCGGATCGCGTCTTCGTCGTCCTTGAACGGGATGACGACCAGCACCGGGCCGAAGATCTCTTCCTGCGCGATACGCATGTCGTTGGTGACGTCGACGAAAACAGTCGGTTCGACGAAGAAGCCGTTGCCCTTGTCGGGACGCGCGCTGCCGCCGTGGAGCAGCGTGGCGCCCTCGTCCTTGCCAAGCTGAATGTAGCCCAGCACGCGCTCCATCTGCTTCTTGCTGACGACCGGGCCCATGATGTGCTCGGGGTTGGTGACGTCGCCCCAGTTGTCGCCGAAGTTCGTATAGCCGCCCTTGAGGATCGCCTTGGCTTCCTCGTAGCGGCTCTCGGGCACCAGCAGGCGCGACTGCACGGCACAGCCCTGGCCGGCGTGGAACACCAGCATGGTCATCGCCACTTCCATCGCGAAGTTCGGCGCGTCGTCGAGGACGATCTTCGCCGACTTGCCGCCGAGTTCGAGGAACACGCGCTTCAAGGTCGGAGCGCCCTGCTCCATGATGCGCTTGCCCACCGCGGTCGAGCCGGTGAACGAGATCAGGTCGACGCGCGGATCATGGACCAGCATCTCGCCGGCCTGGGCCGGATCGCTGCCGAACACGACGTTGATGACGCCGTCGGGGAAGCCGGCTTCCTTGGCCAGTTCGCCGAAGATCGCGCCCATGCCCGGGGTGTCCGGAGCGGGCTTGAGGATCACGGTGCAGCCGGCGAGCAGCGCCGCAACGACCTTGCCGATGTTGACGTAGAGCGGAACGTTCCACGGCGTGATCGCGGCGACGACGCCGACCGGCTCATGCACGGCGATGCGGTGGCTGGTGAAGCCGAAGGCATCCTTGTTGCCGTAGTCCTTTTCCCACTGGACCTTGTCGAACACGGCCAGATAGTCGTCCCAGCCGTTGAGGGCCATCGAAACGTGGGCCTTGTCGATCGCGCCCTGCGCGGCCCCGGCTTCGTGCACGGCGAGATCGCCGAGACGCGAACGGTTGGCCTCGAACAGCTCGCGATACTTCTTCACGAGCGCGAAGCGCTTTTCCTTGTTGGTCGACCAGTCGGTGTCATCGAAGGCGCGGCGGGCGGCGACGATCGCGGCCTCGACGTCCTCGGCCGTGGCGTCGGCTGCCTTGCCGGCAACCTCACCGGTCCAGGGGCTGATGACGTCGAACGTGCGGCCGCCGGTGGCGTCGCGCAACTGGCCATCGATGTAGAGTTTGGCGTCGGGAAGTGTCGTCATGGTCCTCGTTCCCTTTTGGAATGATTGTCGGTTAATTTAGGCTCGGCGCGCTTCGATGGAAGCATGCGTGACGCGAACGTCGGGCGGCAGATCGATAAGCGCGCGGAAAACGCCCGTCACCGAAGTGACGTTGCTGATCGGGCGCTTCATAAGGTCGATGCCCGAAGCGACGCAGAGCTGGTGGAACTGCTGCGCGGCGGCCGGATCCCAGTTCATGTTCTGGTCCTTGCCGATCTCGTACATCGGCCCGGCGCGAACCGTGGTGACGCGGATACCGTCGGGCTCGAGTTCCTTCGAGAGCGTTTCGGTGAAGCGCTCAAGCCCGCCCTTGGTGCTCGCGTAGAGCGACAGCATCGGGAACTCGAAGGCGACCGATTCGCTCGTCACGTTGAGGATCGCGGCGCCCTTCTCCATCAGCGGAATCGCCGCGCGGCATGTGTAGATCGGCCCGGCGAAGTTGGTATTGGTGATCGACAGGATCTGCTCGTCCGTCGCGTCCTTAACCAAGAACGGCTCGTAGACCGCGGCATTGTTGATCAGCACGTCGATCTTGCCGCTGCGCTCGGCGATCGTGGCGAAAGCGGCGCGCACCGAATCGGGCGAACTGACATCGCATTCGACCGCGTAGTGCGGCGCGCCGAGTTCGTCGGCCAGTTCCTGCACTTTCTTGAGAGTCCGCCCCAAAAGGACGACGGTCTCACCCTCTTCGGCAAAGCGCCGCGAGAGCGCGCGGCCCAGGCCCAATCCGGCTCCGGTAATGACTATGGTCTTGCCCACACTGCAACTCGCTTGATGACTGTCGGGGCTGCACGGTTTCCAGAAAGCCAGAGCGACGACAAGGGGATTTGCACAACGCGCGGGCGATGCTTGGCACGAAAATGAAGCAGACTTCGCCTATTACCCCGAAACGTTGGCCAACGTCGCGATCAACTGCCTCATTCGAAAGGATTTAATCGGCAACCGCAACGTCGAGGGTCTGCCGGCGAGAAAGGTTGGAACGCATCCGGCCGAGCGCCGTCATCATCACCGCGCGCTCCTCCTCCTCGACGCCTTCGAGCGCGATGTCGTAAGTGGCGAGCGCACAAGGCAGAAGCTGATCGAGCAGCATCTGCCCCTTGTCGGTCAGAAACAGGCGCCAAGCGCGGCGATCGGTGGGATCGGGACGGCGTTCGACGAGCTGGGCATCCTGCAGCCGATCGACCATCCGCCCGAGCGTGATCGGCTCGACCTCGAGCAGTTCAGCCAAACCGCCCTGGTTGATGCCTTCGTTGAAGCTCAGCAGGCTCAGGACCTGCCATTGCGGACGGGTGACACCCACGCCCCGCGCGCGCGCATCAAAGTGCCTGCGCAAAAGACGCGACACTTGCGCCAACATCGTACCGATCGTCTCGTCCATGGACGAGAGTTACTTGCTAAGGTTACTATAATCCAGACTTATTTTGAGCCTGATCAGCGATTTCCCGTGCCGCACCGGAGCCTGGTATCAGGCATCGAAATCCATGTGCAGTCGCGTCAGCCTCTGCTCGGCAATACGCCAGCCATCGGCGGTACGGACATAACGCTCGTGATAATGACCATAGCCGGTGAGCGCACGGTCGCCATCCCAGATCACACGATCCTGCAGCGCCCAGATTGCCGTAGCCGCGTCGCCATCGATCGATATCTCTGGCGAATGGACCTGATGCGCGGTCTTGGCCGTGCCGATCGACGCACGCGTCGCCGCGACTGCCGCGTCGCGACCATCGAACACGCCGCCGCCGCTGCCCGTCACGTCCTGATGGAAATCCTCGGTGAAGAGCTGCCCCCAGCCCTCCCAATCCTTGGTGTCGAGCAGCCGGCAATAGCGCGCCTTGAGTTCGGTGATCGCGAGCCAGTCGGCAAAATCGGGAGCGCCTGCCATCACGCCAACTCCGCCGCGAGGCGATCGCCGGCAAGCTTGCGCAACTCGGCGGTCTTGATCTTCGAACTGCCCGTGGTCTCAAGCTCGGTCTCGGCGAAGAACAGCACGCGGCGCGGCACCTTGTAGGAGGCAAGCTTTTCCTTGGCCCAGGCCTTGATCTCGTCTTCGCTGAGGATGACGCCCTCGTGCGGCACGATGCAGCCGACCACGAGTTCGCCGAGCAATTCGTCGGGGATACCGACGGTCTGGGTCAGCTTTACCCCCGGATGGTCACGGATCACGGCATCGATCTCGAGCGGCGAGACATTCGCACCGCCGGTCTTGATGATGTCGTTGAGCCGTCCCTCCCAGAACAGCCGGCCGTCGACGTCAATATAGCCACCGTCGTTGGTGCGCAGGAAGCCTTCGTCATCGAGCGTTTCGTCGAGCGGAATGCCCAAGTAGCCCAGCATGAGCGTAGGCCCCTTGACCGCGATCTCGCCGCGTTCGCCGATCGGCACGGTTGCGCCGGTCAGCGGGTCGATGATCTTGATCGTCGAGCCTGCGGTCGGATGGCCGTAGCTCAGCGGCACGGCCAGTTCGGGCGATGTGCCCGAGGGAAAAACCGTGATCAGGGTGAAGGTCTCGGTGTTGCCGTAAGCCTGTCCGGGCTCGAGCCACTCGGTGTGCACGCTGGGATGCTTGGCCAGCAGCATCGTCTTGTCGAGATAGCGCATCGCCGAGAGGTTCACGCTGTCGTAGTTCGGTGCGGCGGCGAGCTGCGGCCACTGATGCGGCCAGGCGAGCGGCATCGAGCAGCGCTCCTTGTCCATCAGTTCGAGCGCCTCGGCCGGATCGAACCAGCGCTGCAGCAGCAGAGTGCCGCCCGAGGACAGCGTGCCGCCGAAGGCCTGGCAGAAATTGCCCGACCAGAAACAGCCGTTCGCCGACCAGGTGCGCGGCGGATGCGCGGGATCGATGTTATACCACTGATGCCAGCGCCAGAGCTGCAGGCAGACGCCGCGGTTGGAATTGAGGATGCCCTTGGCCTTGCCGGTCGAGCCCGAGGAGAACATCAGCACGGCCGGATCGGCCGGCGTCACCGCCGCGGTCGCAGCTTCGACCAGGTCGTCGGCCACGTCCTGGCCACGCGCCAGGAACTGGCCCCAGCCCTCGATGCCGCCCTCGGCCACGTCGGTGTCGATCATCGCCAGGTGGCGCAGGAAGGGATAGCGGGTCGAGGTCAGTTCGCCGGGCGCCGTGGTCGCAATGGCAGGCTCAAGGCCGAGCAGCATGTCGGCGAAGTCCTTCTTGAGGACCTTGCGCTCCATCAACAGCACCGAGCAGCCCGAAAGCTTGAGCACTTCGTCCATCTCGGAGGGCGTGAAGAAGCTGCTGATCGGGTTGGCGACACAGCCCGCGAGCGCCGATCCGAAGGTGCAGGAGAGAAATTCGAGGCGGTTGGTGACGATGATGCCGACACGCGTGCTCTTGCCAGTGCCGCAGGCGATCAAAGCCTTGGCGACTTCGAGGCTCTTGGCGAGCAGGTCGTCATAGGTCCAGCGCTCGACCTGACCGTCGATATCGATCATCGCGGCTTCGCGTGGGCCGAAGCGCTGCGCGATTTCGCGGACGTATCGCCCCAGCGTCAGCGGACCGATGCCGGCTTCTTCCGCCAAAGGGATGCCGCGGGCGATGGACAGACCTTCCGCGACTTCGACCTTGCTGCTCATCTCTGCCACCACTCCCTGAAAAATTCACCGCGACCGATGAGGGCGCCCCGGCTTCGAACGGCCGGACGCGCCCCCCGTTAGGCTCAGCGGTTGACGTCGACGATCAGACGGCCGCGGATCTTGCCGTCGATGAGGTCGCGCGCGCCCTGGATCGTCTCGGCCAGGCTGATCTCGGTCGCGATCGTGTTGAGCAGCGAGATGTCGAGGTCGCGACCCAGACGGTCCCAGGCAGCCTGGCGCGGCTTCTGCGGGCACATCACCGAGTCGATGCCGAGCAGCGAGACGCCGCGCAGGATGAACGGCATGACCGTGGTCGCCAGGTCGCTGCCCTGGGCCAGGCCGCAAGCCGTAACCGTACCGCGGTACTTGGTCTGGGCGATGGCATTGGCCAAGGTGTGGCTGCCGACCGAGTCGACCACCGCGCCCCAGCGCTCCTTCTGGAACGGCTTGCCGGCATCCGACAACTCGCTGCGGTTGATGAACGAGTCCGCGCCGAGGCCGGTCAGGTAGTCCTTCTCGCTGTCGTCGCCGATCGAGGCGACGACGGTGAAGCCTTCCTTCTTGAGCAGCGCGACCGCAACCGAACCGACGCCGCCCGGCGTGCCGGTGACGAGGACTTCGCCGTCCTCGGGCTTCACGCCGAAGTTGATCAGCGCATCGACGCTGAGCGAGGCGGTGTAGCCGGCCGTGCCGATGCCCATCGCCTGAGCGCCGGTGAAGGCCGACGGCAGCTTGACCAGCCAGTCACCCTTGAGGCGTGCCTTCTGGGCGAAACCGCCCCAGTGGACTTCGCCCACGCCCCAGCCGTTGAGCAGGACCTTGTCGCCCGCTGCGAAGTTCGGGTTCGAGCTGTCGCTGACGGTACCGACGAGATCGATGCCGGGAACCATCGGCCAGCGGCGCACGACCGGACCGTCACCGGTGATGGCAAGGCCATCCTTGTAGTTCATCGTCGAATATTCGACGTCGATGGTGACATCGCCCTCAGGCAGTTGGCTCTCGTCGAGCTCGCTCACCGAGACCTTCTGGCCATCGTCGGTCTTTTCGATCAGGATCGCAGAAAACATACAAACTCCCTTGGGCAATGGTCGGTCTATCGAACAGTCAAATGGGATCATGCGACGGCGTGTGAGTCTCTACTCGCCGCCCCCGCGAAGCCGGTCCGCTATGCCGGGGTAGGCATCGGCCCGCAAGGAGCCATACATCGACAGGCGTAGCGTTTCCTTGGCAAAACGCTGCGCCAGCGCGTCGCGCCCAGCGTCGTTCTCGGCATGGGCACGCGCCCAGATCGGCCAGAGAAAAATGCCGGCCAGATTCATCACCGAGAGAACCTCGGCATCGATCCCGGGCACGGCCAGGTCGCTGGCGGCCCAGCGCTCGAGCGAGCCGCAGTATTCGCGCCAGAACGGGTCCTGCGACGGATCGGGTGACGCGAGGACCTGGAGAAGCCAGACGCGGCAGAGCTCGTGGTTCTCCATGGCGAAGGCAGCGAGCCGTTCGGTCATGGCGGCGATATCGATCTCTTCGACCCGGCGCTCGCCGATCGTTTCGGGATCGCCGAAGGCGGCGCGGAACAGCTTGTCCGAAGCCCAGGCCACCGTCGCCTCGATCAGCTTCTCACGAGTCTCGAAATGCTGGTAGGCAGTACCGCGGTTGACGCCGGCGAGATGGGCGACCTCGGAAAGGCTGATGCCTTCGGGCCCGTCCTTGGCGAGCAGCGTGCGCGCGGCCTCGAGAATGACCTCGCGGGTTGCATCGGGATCGCGGGGGCGCCGCTTGGCTCGACTCTCCATCCTCGTCCTACCCTCGTGCGCGCTGCGTTATGAACAGCACTGTCGCCTATTAGCGGCATGCGCGCCGGTCAAACGAAAAGGGGGCTCAAACGAAAAGGCCGGCGGTTTCCCGCCGGCCTTCCCTTTTCAAGCCTGAGGCCGAGCTCAGCGCGAGCCGAAGCGCACCGTGAAGGTGGCGCCGAATTCGCGCGGTGCGGTCATCGTGATGCCGCGATAAGCGCTGGAACCCGACTGACCATAGGTGATGGCCGGAACGCCGGCCGGCAGAACGCCGGCGCACTGCGGCACGGCGGCCGAGCAGAACAGCTGCTGATAGCTGACGCCCAGCGGCTGCGCCGTACGGGTCAGAACGCGTTCGACGTTGAACACGTTCTTGACGTAGCCGGTCAGCTCCCAAGCGCCGTCGGCATCGCGGATGCCGGCGAACAGGTTGACCTGAGCATAGCTGTCGATGTCGTCGAAGGTGTTCGCCGGATCGTTCTGCGACTTGCCCTGGAACGTCATCAGACCACGGATGTAACCCTGCATGCTCGCGCCGATCGGGTGGTTGTATTCCGACTGCACCGTCGCCGCGAAGGGCGCGGAGGTGCCGGCACGATAGTTCACGTTGCAGGTCGCGATCTGCTGGCCGTTGTTGGCGGCCAGGATCTGGGCATAGGTGGGAACACCGCCGCCGTAGTTGTTGCAGGGAACGACGCCGTTCTTGATCTTGCTGAGGGCGTAGCTCGCCGTACCGCTGATGCTGAAACGATCGCTCAGACGGAAGTCGATCTCGCCTTCGACGCCGTCAACCTTGGCCGGCACGCCGACCGCGAGAGCAGGCGCTGCCAGGAACACGCGCTGAGCGCCCTGAGCGTCGGTACCAGCGGCGTAGATGTTCTGGGCGGAGAACGCGTAGTTCTTGAAGTCCTGGCGATAGGCCGTGACGTTCACGCGCAGACGGTTGTCGAGCCAGGTCGACTTGACGCCGATCTCGTAGGAGTTCGAGGTCTCGTCTCCCGGGAAGTAGAACGACGAGAGCAGCGCGCCGGGGTTGGTCAGGTCGCGGAACTGGATCGGGTTCGTGGCCGAACCCGGACGCCACGAGCTGCCGAACGAGGCATAGGCCATGATGTCGGGCGTGAACTTGTGCTTCAGCGAAGCCGAGTAGATCCAGTGGCTGGTCTTGAGGTTCTGCGTCGCCGCGGGAACCGCCACGCCGCCGACCGTCAGGCTGCCGGTCGACTTGTAGTCAATGTAGCGCGTGCCGGCCGAAAGCTCGGTTGCCTCACCGAGGTGCGCCGTGACGTTGGCGAACAGCGACTGCTCCTTGGTGGAGGCCGGACGCGTGACCGTGGTGTTGACCAGCTGCGCGAACGAAACGCCGGCACCCGGAACGATACCGCTCGTCTGCACGAAGTTCGGGAACGCGGCCTGCGGGATGAAGAAGCCGGCGAACAGCGGCGTCTGCGTGACCAGCGAGGTCGGCGCGTCGAGCTTGTTGTAGAGGCCGCCAACGACGTAGTCGAAAATGCCGCTGATGCGCTCTTCGTTCGACAGGCGCAGTTCGTGCGTGGTCTGCTTCGAACGCGTGTTGGTCACCTGCGCAGCCTGACGCAGCGCGAGCGGATAGGTCGCGCCGAAGAAGGCACCGTCATCCGAAGGATCGAGGCTGTCGAGCTTCGAATCGCTGACCGAGCCGACGTAGTCGAGCTTCTGGCCGGCAAAGCGAGCCTGGGCCTGCCAGTTCCAGACCTTAAAGTCCTGCTCGTAGCGACGCGGAATGAACTGCACCGACTGGCGATCGCCGGCGGTGATCAGCGCCTGGCCGTTCGGACCACCGACAACCGTCTGCGACAGCGATTCCACCTGGTCGAACTGTGCGACCTGGCGGTTCGTCGCGGTGTAGCTGGCCGACAGGCTGAGGAAGTCGACCGGCTCGGCGCGCAGCGAGATGCGGCCGCCGCGGGTCTTCTGATACGGATCGACCGTGCTGTTGAGGCTGTTGACGCGATTGCCGTCACCCTCCTCGTAGACGCCGGCGACGCGCAGGGCGAGGATGCCCTCGATGATCGGCACGTTGATCGCGCCGTTGAGGTTGCGGGTGCCGATGTCGTTGATCGTACCGGTCAGGTAGCCGCCGGCCTCGTTCATGTCAGGACGGTGCGAGGTGACGGTGATCGAACCCGACGGGGACGCGCGACCGCGCAGCGTGCCCTGGGGACCGCGCAGGACCTCGATCTGGCCGACGTCGAACATCGACTGGAACAGGATGCCCGCGGCAAGCGGCGCATCGTTGAGGTAGAATTCGATCGTGCCGTTGTTGCCGCTGGCGTTCACGTCGTAGGCGACGCCGCGCAGCGACGCCTGGGCGCCGATGCCGTTTGCGCTCGACGCGAGATTGAGGCCCGGAACGAGCGTCTGGATTTCCTGGAATTCGCGAAGATTGAGCTTCTCGATCGAGGCGGCGGTGACGGCGTTGACGACCAGCGGCACGTCCTGCTGCGATTCGTCACGACGGCGTGCCTGAACGACGATGTCCTCGTTTCCGAAGCCGGCCTGATCCGCATCCTTGGCCGCCGTATCCTGGGCAAAAGCCGGGCTGGCCAGGCTCAGAAGGCTGGCACTGGCCAGCACGAAAGTCCGCACGCTCTTCATAGGTAACCTCTCTCCGCATGATCGGTCTGATAAAACCGCATCCTAGATCGCCCAGTGGCTCGTGCCGCTCGCGCGGCCTCACAGCCGGCGCCTCTGATGCGAGGGCGGGTCACTAGGGGGAGCGGCGGAGATTTACCAATTACAAAATGAGGCTGCCTCAGTTTCCGTCGGGCTGTGACATTTTAGCAATAGGTTAACATTCGCCGGCCGCGGGCGCGGACGGACGGGCACAGACACGGCGGAGATTTCCGGGAAACGAGAAGGCCGACGGTTTCCCGCCGGCCTCCCGTGAAGTCCGTTTCTGGGCTCAGCGCGAACCGAAACGAGCGGTGAAGTTGACGCCGAACTCGCGCGGGTTGGTGTAGAGCTGGACCTGGCGGTAAGTCGTCAGACCGACACCGCCGACAACGCCCGTCGCACCGGCGACCTGATAGGTCACGTTCTGCACCGACGCCGGCGTGTTGAGCACGCGGCCGACATTGGTGATGTTCTTGCCGTAGACGCCGATGTCCCAGCTGCCGTCATCCGAGCGGATACCCGCGAAGAGGTTCAGCAGGCCATAGGCCTTGACGTTGTCGAAGGCATTGGCCGGATCGTTCTGCGAGTCACCCTGGTAGGTGAACAGACCGCGCAGATAGGCATCGCCGAAGCCGATGGGCTGCGAGAATTCGGAGGTGACCGTCGCGCTGAACGGCGCACCGACACCGGCGCGATAGTTGACCGAGCAAACCGCAACCTGCTCGCCGCCGTTGGCAGTCTGGATTTGCGCGAAGGTCGGCACGCTGCCTGCAGCATCGGGAACGCCATCACGCGGCGAGTAGTCGTTGCAGGGGATGCGGCCGTTCTTGATCTTGCTCAGCGCGTAGGACAGCGTCGCGCCGATGTCGAAGCGGTCGGTGACGCGGAAGCCGATCTCTGCCTCGACGCCCTCGACCTTCGCCGGCACGCCCACAGCAATCGCCGGACCCGCGGTGAAGACGTTGGGCACGAGCGCACCGTTCACCGAACGCGAGGCCGCGATGAAGATGTTGCGCGAACTGTAAGCGTAGTTCTCGAAGTCCTGGTGGTAAGCCGTGAGGTTCAGGCGCAGGCGCTTGTCGAACCATTCGGACTTGAGGCCGATTTCATACGACTTCGAACGCTCGGGCTGCGGGAAATAGAACGACGAGAGCAACGGGCTCGGATTGGCGATCTCGCGCAGGATCGTCGGGTTGGTGCTGGAGCCGGGACGCCAGGAGCTGCCGGTCGAGGCATAGACCATGAGATCGGGGGTGAAGCGGTAGGTGACCGAGGCCGAGTAGATCGTGGCCTTGAGGTCGCGATTCTCGGCCGCAGCGGCGACTGGCGCGCCGGCGATCGTCAGGAACCCGTCCGAATGGTACTTGATATGGCGCAGGCCACCCGAGATCTCGAGCTGATCACCGATATGCGCGGTGAGGTTGCCGAAGAACGACTTCTCGACCGAGCCACCGCCGCGCGTGATCGGCGTGTTGGCGATCGTCAGCAGCGTGTTCGGCGAGACGATGCCGCCGAACACCGGCGTCTGCTGGATCAGCGCCGTCGGCGAATCCAGCTTGTCGTAGAAATAACCGACCACATAGTCGAACATGCCCCCGATCCGCTCTTCGTTGGAAAGACGGAACTCGTGCGTGACTTCCTTGCCCGAGGTGTTGGTGGCCTGGTTCGCGCTACGCAGCGCGAGCGAATAGCGGGCGTCGTAGAAGCCGCCGGTATCGCTGGGGATATTGGTGACATACTTCTGCTTGTTGACCGCGCCGACATAGTCGAGCTTCTGACCGGCGAGACGGAGCTGCCCCGACCAGTTGAACACCTCGTAGTCCTGCGTGTAGCGGGCGGGCTGATTCATGGTCGAAAGCCGGTCTTCGGCTCGGATCACAACCGCGCTCGCGGGCTGCGCCGGATCGCGCAGGCTAGCCGACTCGGCTTGGTAGAAGCTGCGCGACTTGCGCTGGGTGCGCGAATAGTTGCCGTTGAGCGTCAGGAAGTCGAACGGTTCGAAACGGATCGACACGCGTCCCGACTGCGTCTCCTGATGCGGATCGAGCGGATTGTTGATGCTGCGGACCCGGTTTTCCTGGTTCTGGTCCATCACGCCTGCAACGCGGATCGCCAGCTTGTCTTCGATGATCGGCACGTTGATCGCGCCGTTGATGTTCCAACCGTGGATGTCGTTGACGAAACCGTTGAGGTAGCCGCCGGCCTGGTCGAGCACCGGCTTGCGCGTCCCGACGGTGATCGAGCCCGAGGGAGAGGCGCGGCCGCGCAACGTGCCCTGAGGACCGCGCAGGACTTCGATCTGGCCGACGTCGTACATCGAGATGAACAACTGGCCGGCCGAGATGTGCGCTTCGTTGAGGTAGAATTCGATCGTGCCGTTGTTGCCGCTGGCGTTCACGTCATAGGCGACGCCACGCAGTGTGGCCTGGGCGCCGATGCCGTTCTGGCTCTGGCCGAGCTGGAGCCCCGGAACCAGTGAAGCGACATCCTTGAATTCCCGGATGTTGAGCTTGTCGAGCGTCTCGGCGGTGACCGCGTTGACCACCAGCGGCACGTCCTGCAGCGATTCCTCGCGACGGCGGGCGGAAACCACGATCTCGTTGTCGCTGAAGCCGACTTCGTCGGCGTCCTTGGCCACCTTGTCCTGCGCGAAAGCCGGTGTGGCCACGCTCAGCAAGCTGACGCCAGCCAAAGCGAATGCACGGATGCCCTTCATCTTCAATCCTCCCTCGAACTGGCCAGACCAGTTACCTGCATTCATCGTCGCGCTTCTTGCGCGATCGACGTTTACCCCAATGATCCAATCGATCGAGAATGATTAAAGAGATGAACCGTTCGTTTGCCAACAGGGCAAAACGAGATGTCCTCGCCTTTTTTGCAGGTGTGACAAATCCGCCATAGTCGCGCAGACCCGACCAAGATCGCTCTTGGCCGGATTCTATGGTAGCGTTAACGTCAGTCGCGCGGCGGTCAGGCCAGTTGCGCGATCTCGCCTAGGATACGTTCGGCGTGCTCTTTGCGGCAAATCAGCAGGTCCGGCATGTAAACATCGGCCTGATTGTATACGAGCGGGCTGCCGTCAATCCGCGAGACATGCAGGCCGTGCGCCAGCGCGACGGCTGCCGGCGCGCAGCTGTCCCATTCGTACTGGCCGCCCGAATGAAGATAGATGTCGGCCTCGCCGCGCAAGATCGACATCGCCTTGGCGCCGGCCGAACCCATCGGCACGAGTTCGGCACCGATCCGCTCGGCGACGTCGGTCGCCTCCTTGGCCGGACGCGTGCGGCTGACGACCATGCGCAGCCTCTCGGGCGCCGCAGGCACGGCCGCCGGCGTATCGGTGCGCAGCACCACGCCGACCCCGGGCAGGGCCACCGCACCCACCGTCGCCACACCGTCGATCGCGAGCCCGACGTGAACCGCCCAGTCGGTGCGCGCTTCGCCGTATTCGCGCGTGCCGTCCACCGGATCCACGATCCAGACGCGGCTTTTCTCGAGCCGCGAGGGATTGTCCTTCTCCTCTTCGGACAGCAGCCCGTCGTCGGGTCGCTGCTCGCGCAGCGCATGGCAGAGGAACTGGTTGGCCGTGGCATCGCCCGCCTTGCCGAGCGCCTTCAACGACAGCATGCCCGAGGCACGCACCTGCAAGAGGATCTGGCCCGAAACCTCGGCAAGATGCGCAGCGAGTTCGGCGTCGGTCATGCTCATGATGTTATGCTCCCAACTCAGTCCCGATCCGCTCGCCCTGAGCTTGTCGAAGACCGGTATTGTTCTTGTGGCTCGGGCAGGCAGGGGACGAGCCGAAGCCCGCCCCCACCCCCAATTCAGGCGTCGCCCAGCAGCGCGTCGACGATCAGGTTCGCCGCCTCGTCGGGCGTGATCTTGGTCGTGTCGATGCGGATCTCGGGCTTCGCCGGTGCCTCGTAGGGGCTATCGATACCGGTGAAGTTCTTGAGATCGCCGGCACGGGCCTTCTTGTAGAGGCCCTTGACGTCGCGCTCCTCGGCCACGCTCAGCGGCGTGTCGATGAACACCTCGACGAACTCGCCCTCGGGCAGCATCGCCCGTACCATCTCGCGCTCGGCCTTGAACGGCGAGATGAAGGCCGTGATGACGATCAGACCGGCGTCGGTCATCAGCTTCGCCACCTCGCCGACACGGCGGATGTTCTCGATGCGGTCGGCCTCGGTGAAACCCAGGTCCTTGTTCAGGCCGTGGCGCACGTTGTCGCCGTCGAGCAGGAAGGTGTGCCGGTTCATCCGGTGCAGCTTCTTCTCGACGAGGTTGGCGATCGTCGACTTGCCCGAGCCCGAGAGGCCCGTGAACCAGAGCACCGCAGGCTTCTGGTTCTTGAGGCCGGCATGGGCATCGCGGCTGATGTCGACCGCCTGCCAGTGCACGTTCTGGGCGCGGCGCAGCGAGAAGTTCAGCATGCCTGCCGCGACCGTGGCGTTCGTGATCTTGTCGATCAGGATGAAACCACCGAGCGTGCGGTTGTCCGCATAGCTCTCGAACACGATCGGCTTGTCCGTCGACAGTTCGGCCACGCCGATGGCGTTGAGCTCGAGCGTCTTGGCAGCCATCTGCTCCATCGTGTTGACGTTGACCGTATACTTCGGCTCGCGCACCGTGACCGAGACGGTCTGGGTGCCGAGCTTGAGCCAATAGGCGCGGCCGACGTGGAGCGGCTCGTCGTTGAGCCAGACGATCGTGCTTTCGAACTGGTCGGCCGCCTCGGGCGGATTGTCGGCCGTGGCGATGACGTCACCACGCGAGCAATCGATCTCGTCGGCGAAGCAGACCGTGACAGACTGGCCGGCAACCGCCTCGTCGAGATCGCCGTCGAGCGTGACGACACGCGTGACCGTGCTGGTCTTGCCCGAAGGCAGCACGCGGATCGCGTCGCCCGGCTTGACCGAACCGGTCGAGATCAGGCCCGAAAAGCCGCGGAAGTCGAGGTTCGGGCGGTTGACCCACTGCACCGGCAGGCGGAACGGCTTGGCGACGTCGACCGAGCTCAGCACTTCGACCGTCTCGAGATGCTCGATCAGGCTCGGCCCCTTGTACCAGGGCGTGTTCTCGGACGGGCCGGTGATGTTGTCGCCCTTGAAGCCCGAGATCGGCATGGCCGTGAAGTTCTCGATGCCGATCGAGCGCGCGAACTCGGTGTAGTCCTTGACGATCGAGTCGAAGACGGCGTGATCGTAGTCGACCAGGTCCATCTTGTTGACCGCGAGCACCAGGTTCTTGATGCCGATGAGGTGGCACAGGTACGAGTGCCGGCGGGTCTGGACGAGCACGCCCTTGCGCGCGTCGATCAGGATCACGGCAAGGTCGGCGGTCGAGGCGCCGGTCACCATGTTGCGCGTATACTGTTCGTGGCCCGGGCAGTCGGCGACGATGAACTTGCGCTTCTCTGTATTGAAGAAGCGATAGGCCACGTCGATCGTGATGCCCTGCTCGCGCTCGGCAGCGAGACCGTCGACGAGCAGCGCGAAGTCGATTTCCTGGCCCTGGGTACCGACCTTCTTGGAGTCGGT
This sequence comes from Novosphingobium anseongense, assembly GCF_037482895.1. Classification (NCBI taxonomy): domain Bacteria; kingdom Pseudomonadati; phylum Pseudomonadota; class Alphaproteobacteria; order Sphingomonadales; family Sphingomonadaceae; genus Novosphingobium; species Novosphingobium anseongense. The sequence goes on from NZ_JBBHJZ010000001.1 coordinate 1,427,875, forward strand.
TTCGAGCGCGGCGAGCTGGTCCTCGAAGATCATCTTCGAATCGTAGAGCAGGCGCCCGATCAGGGTCGACTTGCCGTCGTCCACCGAACCGCAGGTGATGAAGCGCAGCATCGTCTTGTGCTGATGCTGGTCGAGATAGGCGTCGATGTCGTCGGCGATGAGCGCTTCGGTGACGTAGACGGGACCGTTGGCTTTGGTTTCGATGTCCGACATCAGAAGTACCCCTGCTGCTTCTTGACTTCCATGCCGGCACCGCCGGCGTCCTTGTCGATCGCGCGGCCCTGGCGCTCCGACGTGGTGGTCAGAAGGGTTTCCTGGATGACTTCGGGCAGAGTCTTGGCCTCGCTCTCGACCGCGCCGGTCAGCGGATAGCAGCCGAGCGTGCGGAAGCGGATCGAGCGTTCGACCGGCACTTCGCCGGGCTTGAGCGGGAAGCGATCGTCATCGACCATCAGCAGCATGCCGTCGCGCTCCACGGTCGGGCGCTTGGCCGCGAAGTAGAGCGGCACGATCGGGATATCGTTGAGGTGGATGTACTGCCAGACGTCGAGCTCGGTCCAGTTCGAGATCGGGAAGACACGGATCGACTCGCCCTTGTTCTTGCGGGCGTTGTAGAGGTTCCACAGCTCGGGGCGCTGGTTCTTCGGGTCCCAGCCGTGCGAGGCCGTGCGGAACGAGAAGATGCGCTCCTTGGCGCGGCTCTTCTCCTCGTCGCGGCGGGCGCCGCCGAAGGCCGCGTCGAAGCCGTACTTGTCGAGCGCCTGCTTGAGACCTTCCGTCTTCCACATGTCGGTGTGGAGCGCGCCGTGGTCGAACGGGTTGATCCCGCGCTCCGCCGCTTCGGGGTTCTGGTAGACCAGCAGCTCCATGCCGCTCTCGGTCGCCATGCGATCGCGCAGCTTGTACATCTCCTGGAACTTCCAGGTCGTGTCGACGTGCAGCAGCGGGAACGGCGGCGGCGACGGATAGAACGCCTTGCGCGCCAGGTGCAGCATGACGGCGCTGTCCTTGCCCACCGAATAGAGCATCACCGGGCGCTCGGCCTCGGCGACGACTTCGCGCATGATGTGGATCGCCTCGGCCTCGAGCCGCTGCAGGTGAGTCAGTCTGGTTGGTGAAATGATGGTCATTCGTCCCTCTCCGCTTGTGCGGTCTCTGGTTCCATGACGAGTCGCGCTTGACCCCAACGCTCCCATATGGGAGCAAAGTGTAATGGCGCTCGGAACGACAGACGAACGCGACCTTCTCCTGCCACTTTTCACGGGGCTGGAAGACGAGCCGCTGTGGGACACCTTCCTACATCGCCTGCTCGCACGGACGCGCGCGCAGCGGCTGCATCTGTTCATCCGCCCCGGCGGCATGTCGGGCATGCCGCCGATCCGGCGCACGATCCGCGTCCATGGCTATGCACCAAGCGCGACGCCCTTCGATCTCGAGGCCTTCAGCGAGGCCGGGCTGCTGCCCTATGCCTCGCTGCGCCCCAACCGCGTCTACTCGCTCGAGGAGACGACGCTTCCCGAGAGCCCCGAGGCGATGCAGCGCCAGCGCGGCGTGCTCGACGCCGCCTGGGTCGCGCACGCACGCTTCATCCGCATCGTCGCCAAGGGCGATCACAACGCCTGGCTGGTGCTGCTTCACGACCGGCTCGACTTCGGTGCGGGCGACAGCGCCCTGCTCTCATCGCTGGCGCCCCATTTCGCGCTGGCCCTGGCGATGCTCATGGAACTGCGCGGCCTGCGGCTGCGCGCGACGATCGCCGAGGACGCGCTGGCGCTGCTCGGCGTCGGCCAGGCGATTTTCGACCCCGCCGGCCAAGCGATCATCGCCGATGCCATCGCCACCGAAGAACTCGACATACAGAACACCGGACAGTCGGTGGGCCGCGCCCAGCTCCGCGCCGTTGCTGCGCAGGCGCTCAACGCCGCCTGCCGCGAGCTGTCGACCGCGCGACCCGAGGCGCGGCGGACGGTGCGTTTCGACGAGAGGCTCGGCAAGGACGTATTGCTGCGCCGTGCGCCCGTCGCGTCGGACAGCCCACTCAGCAGCGGCTATTCGGTGGGCCTCGTCCGGCAGGACCGGCGCGAGAACGCCCAGAGCGCGACGCCGGTGGTCGCGGCCACGTTAGGCCTGTCGACACGCGAGGCAGCCTTGGCCGAAGCGATCAGCCAAGGCCGCTCGATCGTCGAAGCCGGCGCGGAACTGCAGCTCACGCAGGAGACCGCGCGCAACTATTCGAAGCGAATCTACGCCAAGACCGGCGCCAGCGGCCAGGCCGACCTGGTGCGCATGATGCTCACCGGGCTCGCGCCGTTTGCGTGAGGGTTTGGCAGCCTGCCTCCCCTTCCCCAGGTCGTCACCCTGAACTTGTTTCAGGGTCCATTTCTCCGCCAGCACGGCGCTCGATCGATAAGCGCAACCGAGCCGCCGTATATATCCCGCGACCGGAGAGCAGGCGGCACGATGGACCCTGAAACAAGTTCAGGGTGACGGTTGTGGTCTTGGAGAGCCTTAGCTCTCCAGCGCCTTCTCCACCGCGGAGATCTCCGAACGCAGCCACATGGTCTCGCTCAGATTGCTCTGGCCCGAGCGTTCGAGCAGCAGCGCGGAGGCATCCTTCTTGACCGTCAGCGCCGGGCGATTGGCCGGCTCGGCGCCGAGTGCGATCGCGACGAGATGCAGCGCTTCCAGCGCCTCGCCGGCATCGAGCCGGACCTTGGCCCGCTCGGCCAGCTTGTCCGCGCCGCCGGCGAGTTCCACCAGGTCGGCATCGACCGACGAGCGCGGCACGCCGTAGAGCTCGGTGGTGCCGTCCTCGTAGTGGAACCAGCCCGAATACTCGCGCCAGATCGACTTCACCGCCCAGCTCGCCTTGCCGTGGAACTCGCCGATCTGGAGATTGCTCGGCCAGGCGAACTCGCGCATCAGCTCGTGCACCGACTTGCCCGCCTTCATGCCCTCGAGCGTGTAGTCGCGGACATGGCTGACCGCCGCGTGCATCCGGTCGAGGTCCTCGCGGATCTTGTCCTTGCCGACGATCGGCTCGCCATGGCCTGTGACGACGATCTCGGCACCGAGGTCGCGGATCTTCTCGAGGCTCTTGAGGTAGGTCTTGACCAGCCGCGGCTTGTCGCCGCGCAGGGTGTTGAGGAACGGCATCGACAGCCAGACGGGGCCGAAGGTGTTGCCGGTGAAGACGATCTTCTCCTTGGGCATCCACACGACGATGTTGTCGATCGTCTCGCCCTCGGGCGCCGAGATCAGCTGGAAGGTGCGATTGCCGACCTCGAGCGTCAGCTCGCGATCGACGAGGATATCGGGCTTCACTTGCGGGATCGGCTTGGGCGGCGTGTCGCGCTTGAGCGTCGAGCCCCAGAGCTTGAAGGTGCGCTGACCGAAGAACGACTGCAGCCCCATCATGTCGCCGAGCGCGTCGTTGTAGCCGGGTCCACCGACGATCTGCGTGCCAGCTTCCTGAAATTCGGGCACACCGCCAAAGTGGTCGGCGTGGCTCTGCGTCAGAATGACGTAACGGATCGGACCCGTGCGATGCGGTGCGAACAGCTTGGCAGCGCGTTCACCGTCTTCCGGCATGCCGGTGTTGACGATCACGTCGCCGTCGCTCGTCGTGACGAGGTGCGCGTTGGATATGCCGCGCGCCAGGAACACGAAGGGCGTGATCTCGACCGCTTCGGTCTGGGCATCGCCCGAACGGACTAGATCGGCAAGCTTGGGCTGGGTCTTGGCTTCGCTCATGGTCAGGCGTCCTCGTCCGCGTGGATCATCACCTTGCAGCTCTCGGGCGTGGCCGCGATCTTGAGGCCGTCGAGCACCTGGCTCAGCGGCAGGCGGTGGCTGATCATCGTCGCGATCTTGTCCTTGAGCCGCGGCAGCGCGGCGACGACTTCGGGCATCTCGGTCGGATAGCCCATGGCCGTGGTGATCGTCATCTCGCTGGTGAGCATCGTGCCGAGGTTGAGCTCGACCGGCTTCATCACTGCGGCAGTGACAACCAGCCGCGCGTGGAACTTGGCCATGCCGACCACGTCCATAAGGATGTTAGGCGCGCCGGCCGCATCGATGAAGGCGTCGGTGCCCACCGCGCTGCGGTTGAGCAGCTGGGCCGTGCCATGCAGTTCCTCGAGCCGCTCGCGCACGTTCTCGCGCGACGGGTTGATGACGGCATTGGCGCCGAGCGCCTTGGCGCGCTCCAAGCGCTCGTCCGAGAGATCGAGCGCGACGACATGCGCACCGCGATCGACCAGCCAGAGCACCATGCCGAGACCGATCGGGCCGCAGCCGAAGACCACGACCTTGTCGCCCGCCTTCGCCTCGGCGCGGTTGACGCCGTGGAGCGCGACCGAAAGCGGCTCGGTCATCGCGGCGATCTCGTACGGCACGTCGGCGGGGATCGGCAGCAGGTTGTCGCCGACGCGCGCCTCGGCGACGAGGAGTTGATCGGTGAAGGCACCCTCGGGGCCGCCGCTGCCGATGTTGCTCGGCGTGTTCATCGGGTTGATCGCGAAGCGATCGCCGACCGACACGCCCTCGACCGCGCTGCCCACGGCGGTGACCTCGCCTGCGGCCTCGTGGCCGATCGGGGTGACGCCGCCCGGCTGCCGCATGATGCCGCCATACTTGATGTAGGTCAGGTCGCTGCCGCAGATGCCGCAGGCCTTCACCTTGATCACCACGTCCTTGTCGCCCGGAACCGGCGGCTCCTTCGGATCGAGGCGGACGTCGTTGACCTCATGGATGTTGAGGATGGGCATGGCGGTCTCTCCTTCCGATCTGTTCTTGGTTTTACGTCGATCAGGGGCGGATCTGGTATCCGCCGTCGATGTAGATCGTCTGCCCCGTCAGGAAGCTCGAGGAATCGGAGCAGAGATAGGCACCGATCCCTTCGAAGTCCTCGGGATAGCCGACGCGCTTGGCCGGCGTCTGCGGACCGTAGGTCTTTTCGAGATACTGCGCCGCCGGGCCATCGGCCGCGCCCATCATCGGCGTGATGATGAGGCCCGGGGCGACGACGTTGGCGCGCACACCGTACTGGCCCATCTCGACCGCGAGGCTGCGGATCACGCCGGCCACGGCGCACTTCGAGCCGGCATATTCCATCTTGCCGGCGAGGCCCTGGTACAGCGAGCCGGAGCCGCAGGCGACCAGGCTGCCACCGGGTTCGCCGGCCTCTGCGCGTGACTTCATGTGGCGCGCGGCCTCACGCAAGGTGAAGAAGGCGCCGTGCAGCGCGGTCTTCTGGAACTCGAACCAGTGATCGGTGGGCATGTCGAACACCGAGTCGTAGCGGGGCGAAGCGCCCGAATTGGCGAAGACGCAGTCGATGCGGCCGAAATCGGCGATGAACTTTTCGTAGCCCGCGAGGATCGCGTCCTCGGACGACACGTCGACCACATAGGTCTCGACGCGGCCCGCGCCGGCTTCGAGCAGTTCGGCCTTGGCGGCGGCGTTCTTCTCGAGATTGCGCGCCCAGATGGCGATGTCGCCGCCCTGCTTGGCAATGCCCTTGGCAAAGCCCAGGCCGATGCCGCCGTTGCCGCCGGTGACCAGGGTCACCTTGCCGGTGCAGTCGAACAAGCCCTTAGCCATCAGTCTCTCCTCGTGTGTCGGAACATGCGCCGGTGTTCCGGGCGCGTCATGCCCTGAGACTTCCTCCCGCGCCGCTTGTGCCGCAACCGCGCTGCCTGTAGATTCCCGGCCAGACAATCAAATTAGAGACACAATAGCGCCATGCCGCTGGGACAGGATCCGGTCATCTCCCGTGAAGCGACGATCATCGTCGATGCCGAACTGCGCGGCCAGGACGCCGTGGCCCAGCTCGTGCGCTACGACATCCCCGCGCCGACCGAGTCCACCTTGCGCGATCCCGACTGCTACCAGATCAACATGTGCCTGACGCCGCGCCCGCTCAACGCGCGCGCCTGCTATCACGAGCACTGGGGTCCGCACCGCTTCGAGCGGCTGGGCGACATCTTCATGATCCCGCCGGGCGAGGCCCTGCACATCAAGGGCGACAGCGGTCGTCAAGCGTCCTTGCTCTGCTTTCTCGATCGCGCTGCGGTCAACGCCGTGATCGGCTATGACCTCACCTGGAACGACCAGAAGCTCGTCGCCACGGCGGATTTGACAAGCGCGCGCGTGCGGGCCCTGCTGTTTCGACTGACCCAGGAGGTGCGTCACCCCGGCTTCGCCGCCGACCGCATGCTCGAATTTCTGACCGGTGAACTGGCGATCGAACTCGCGCGCTTCTGCCTCGAGGTCGACGAACGCCCGGCCACAGGCGGTCTCGCCGGTTGGCGGCTGCGGCTGATCGACGAACGCCTAGCCGACAATCCTGTCGCACCCGCGCTCGGCGAGCTCGCCGAGCTCTGCAACATCTCGGTCCGACAGCTCACGCGCGGCTTCAAGGTCAGCCGCGGCTGCTCGATCGGCGACTACATCGAGAGCCGCCGCATGGAAGGCGCCAAACGCCTGCTGGTGGCCGGCGAGAACGTCAAGACGATAGCCTTCACCATGGGCTTCTCCTCGCCCTCGAGCTTCACTTTCGCCTTCCGCCGAGCGGTGGGGATCAGCCCGAGCCAGTTCCGGCAGCGGCAGACGCGGGGTATAAGGACGGCCTGAACGGTCTTGTCCTGATTTCGATTCACTGGCCAGATCCGGCGATGGAACCACATTGCCAACCCCTGCCCGCAAGGCGTTAGCTCTCACCCAACGGGCGACCGCGCCCCAAAGCAAGACACCGGGAAGAGGACAACCTGACCTTGGCCAATCTCATCAACGCCGATGCGCTCGTCGAACAGGCGCACAAGGACACCGGCATCGACGCGTTCGACGCCGAGACCTATCGCGAGGGCCTCGACGTCTTCGTCGAGGACTTCAACGACGGCATCGCGATCGGCCGCTATACCGAGGCCGGCATCGAGCGCGCCAAGGCCGATACGCTGCACTACCTGCGCAGCCGCCTGAAGATCGCCGACTATCTCAAGCAGAACCCCGAACTGCTCGATCGCCCGATCGAGCGCCCGGTCTTCGTCATGGGCATGGCGCGCACGGGCACGACCCTGATGTCGAACCTGCTCGCCGCCGATCCGGGCCGCCGCTCGCCGCTGACCTGGGAAATCGACGATCCGGTGCCGCCGGCGACGCCCGACACGCTCTACACCGATCCCCGCGCCCTCGCCCGGCTCGAACAGGAACGCGCGATGCTCGCGGCCAACCCCGCAGCGGGCAAGTTCTACCGCGGCTCGGCGGTCTATCCGAACGAATGCGTGTTCATGATGGCGGGCGATTTCAAGACCTTGATGATCGAGTCCAAGGGCATCCTGCCCAAGTACGGCGAGTTCATCTTCAACTGCGACATGACCTCGTCCTACGAGTACCACAAGAAGTTCCTCCAGGTGCTCCAGCACAATGCGCCCGGCACCTGGAACCTGAAGAAGCCGTCGCACTCGCTGTTCCTCGAGACGCTGTTCAAGGTCTACCCCGACGCGCGCGTGATCTGGACGCACCGCGATCCCTATACCGCGACCGGTTCGCTCGCGAGCCTGATCCAGCTCAGCCACCGCATGTTCCTCGGCGCGCCCGACTACGAGTGGCTCGGCAAGAACTACTCGTGGCAGCAGGTCCAGCACGCCAACCGGATCATGGATTTCCGCGACAAGTTCGGTGAAGACAAGATCGTCGACGTCCACTACGCCGACCTGATGCGCGATCCCGTCGGCACGACCAAGGCGCTCTACGCGACGCTCGGCGACGAATTCACGCCCGAGGCCGAAGCCGGCATCCAGCGCTGGGTCGACGACAACCCGCAGGACAAGTTTGGCGTCCACGAATACAAGCTGGCGCAGTTCGGCCTGTCGAAGGAAGCGCTTGAGCCGCAGTTCGAACGCTATCTGTCGCGTTACGACGTCGAGCCCGAGGGGAAGTAGGCGGAATCTCCGATCCAATCCCGTCACCCTGAACGCGTTTCAGGGTCCATTCCTCGGTTCTCGGCGGAGCCCTCAGGAATGGAACGGCGGCGCGGTCGCGCCTTTCCTACAGGCCTCTACGCAGGCTGCACGATGGATCCTGAAACACGTTCAGGATGACGGTTGATCTTTATTCGGATGGGAGTGTGATCGAATGCTCGAAGGACAGCTCTACCAGCTCGGCTTCGTCTGCGACAATCTCGAGGAAGGCATCGCCTCGTTCCGCGACCGCGGCATGACGCACGAACCGCACATCATCGAGGTCGACCAGCCGGTAAACGGCCCCGACGGACGCGAAGTGATCAACAAGGTGCGGCTCTGCTTCATCTGGATCGGCGACATCCAGTACGAGCTGATCCAGGCGATCGAGGATCCGCTGGGGATCTATGCCAATGCTCCGTCGAACGGCGGACCGCTGCGCTTCCACCAGGTCTGCTTCCGCGTGAAGGACTGGGCCGACTTCCGTAAGCGCGTCGACGAGCAGGATCTGCCGCTCGCGATGGAGCGCGACATGGGCGGGGACAATCTCAAGTTCCTCTACCTCGACGGCCGCAAGCTCTTCGGCCACTACCTAGAATATACCTGGATGACCGACGCCGCCTGGGATCAGATCCGGGCGATGTAGCTTAATTCCTCCCTGTGCCGGGGAGGAATTACCCCCGCTGCCGCTCGATCCAGCCGAGCACGACCTGGCGGTTGCTGCGATCGGCCTCGAACCGCGCCAGCGCGCCGTCGCGCGCGAGGATCGCATCGATGATGCGATGACGCCCCGCCTTCCACCCCTCGATCGACGCGCCGTCGTGGTAGATCGACGGCGTCCCCACGGGGCGGCTCGTGGCAAAGCGCAAGGTCACGCGCGTGAGCAACTCGAATAGCGGGCGCTCGACCATGCGGAACAGCAGGTCCTGGAAGGCCTCTTCCCATTCGCCCGTATCGATGTCGCGCTCGCAGAGATCGACCCGATCGGCGATCGCGCGCAGTTCGGGGTGGAACGCGGCATCGCCCTCGCGCGCGGCCGCGGCGCAGAGCTCGTTGAACAGCAGCGAGGTCATGTCGAGCGCCTCCTCCCAGCCGTGCGGGCGCGTGCGCAGATAGGCCCCCAGCGAGCGTTCGAGCGCCGCCGCATCTGGCCGCCGGCCATAGTAGCCGCCCCCCGGCCCGCGTCGCACTTCGAGCGCACCCTCGTGCTCAAGCAGGCGCGCCGCCTGCTGCACCGTGACGATGCCGACCCCCAGCAGCCGCGCGAGATCGGGCAGCGAGCCGATCAGTTCGTCGGGCTCGCGCGCATAGATCAGCTCGCGCAGTCGCTCGGTCGTCGCCTGGACGAGTTGCCGCTTGCCCGCGTTCTTGACCTCAACCTCTTCGACCATCGGCAATTTCCAATTATATGCATGTTTTTATCGATCATCCCGAAGATATGCCGAACCGAATCCGCTTGCCAGCCTAAAAACAAGCATATTAAAGTCCGGTTCGATTCGGGCGCGGGCATGCCGCGTCGATATGGAGAGGATATCATGGCCTTCAGGCAACCGGCGCTCGACGCGCTGCCGCGCTATCCGCTGATCATCGGCGATTCCTTCGAGGAAAAGGGCAGCGGCGAAACGATCGCGCACATCTATCCGGGCACGGGCAAGGTTACGCGTGAGATCGCCCTCGCCGGCGCTTCCGACGTCGATCGCGCGGTCGCGGCCGCGCGTGCAGCGTTCCCTGCCTGGCGCGCCATGCCCGGCGACAAGCGCCGCGACCTGTTCTTCAAGTTCGCCGCGCTGATCGAAGCCAAGGCGGCCGAACTCGCGCCCTCGCTCACTTCGGAGAACGGCTCGATCTCGATCGCTTCGGGCCACATGGCTTTCGATGCGGCGCAGAAGTTCCGCTATTTCGGCGGCTGGGCAGACAAGATCCACGGCCGTACGATCCCGATGTGGCAGGGCCAGGCGCACGACTACGTGTCCTACGAGCCGTTCGGCGTGATCGGCGCGATCGTGCCGTGGAACGGCCCGCTGTTCGCCTCGACGATGATCCTCGCGCCGGCGCTCGCCGCGGGCAACACGGTCGTGCTCAAGTCGCCCGACCTCGCGCCCTATTCGGCCATGAAGCTCGTCGAGCTGCTGCTCGAGGCCGGCTTCCCCGCCGGCGTGGTCAACCTCGTCACCGGCGGCATCGAGGCCGGCGAGGCAATGGTCGCGCATCCGGGCATCGACAAGATCCAGTTCATCGGCTCGGGTAACACTGCCAAGAAGGTTCTCGCCAACGCCGCGCAGACGCTCAAGCCCTGCGGGCTCGAACTCGGCGGCAAGTCGGCGGTGATCGTGTTCGACGACGCCGATCTCGTCGGCGCGGCCAAGCGCGGCATGTCGGGCGCGGTCAGCGCCAACGGCCAGGGCTGCGTCAACGGCACGCGCCTGCTGGTCCAGCGCGGCATCTACGAGCCCTACCTGCAGACGCTGGCGGCGATGACCGCGCATATTTCGGTCGGCGATCCGTTCGAGCCGACCACCTTCATGGGCCCGGTCATCTCGGAGACCGCGCTCAACCGCATCTCGGGCATGGTCTCGCGCGGCATCGACCAGGGGGCACGCGTCGTGGTCGGCGGCGAGCGGCTCGGTGGCGACCACGCCGATGGCTATTTCCTACCGATCACCGTTCTCGCCGACGTCGGCAACGACAGCGAGATCGCCCAGCAGGAGGTCTTCGGCCCCGTCCTCGTCGTCACCCCCTTCGACACCGAGGAAGAGGCGATCGCCCTGGCCAACGGCACCGACTACGGCCTGGGCGCCTATGTTCACACGCAGAACCTGCGCCGCGCCCACGCGGTTACCCGGGAACTGCAGGCCGGCCAGATCCACGTCAACGGATCGGGTGAGGCGATGCAACCCAATGTGCCGTTCGGCGGCTGGAAGCAGAGCGGCCACGGCCGTCTCGGCGGCGTTGAAGGACTGCACGATTTCCTGCAGCCGAAGAACATCTGGATGAACATCGCGGCGGAGGGCTGACCCATGGCATTGCTCGATCCCAAGGAAAGAAGTGACCGCGGCCTTGCGCTGCAGGCCGAAGTCAACGGCCAGCCGGCCCAGGCGCCGGTGTCGCCGGTCGAGGAATCGATCCGCGACTTCGTCTATGCCGAGGTGTGGAGCCGGCCCGGTCTCGACCGGCGCTCGCGCTACCTGATCTCGATCGCCAGCGCGGTGATGAGCGCCGCGCCCGAAGCGATGATCGACGGCTACGTCCGCGGCGCGCTCAGGAGCGGTGAACTGACGCTCGCGGAACTGCGCGAAGGCGCGCTGCACCTCTCGGTCTACGGCGGCTGGCCGCGCGGGCTGGAATGGGACGCGGCGAACAGCCGCGCGCAGCAGGCACTGGGGCTCAAGCCCGCGGACTGCCCGCCGATCCGCGCCGAGGCCTGGGATCCGGTCGCCCGCGGCGAGAAGGGCCAGGCCGAATTCACCAAGACCATGACCTTTCCCGGCGGTCCTTCGTCAAACCCGTTCCAGGAAGCGATCAACAACTTCGTCTTCGGCGAAATGTGGTGCCGTCCCGGCCTCGACGAGCGCGCGCGCCGCTGGATCACCCTGGTCGGCGTGGCCAACAGCGCCGCCGAGATCCCGATCAAGTCGCACTTCCACGCCGGCATGGCGAGCGGCAACTGCACGCGCGAGGAGATGCTCGAGTTCTCGCTGCAATACGGCGTCCACGCCGGCTGGCCGCGCGCGTCGCTGGTCAACGGCGTGATCATGGAAATGGCAAAGAAGGTCGAAGCCGGCCTTCCCTGGCACGGGTGAACCAATGGCACTACCAATCGATATGAAGGACAAGGTCGCGCTGGTTACCGGCGCCGCCTCGGGCCTGGGCCGCGCGACCGCGATCAAGCTGGCGAAAGCCGGCGCGAGCCTGGTGATCGTCGATGTCAACGCCGAGGCGCTGGCCGAGACCGCAGGGCTGCTGGGCGGCGCCGAGGTGCTGGTGCACGTCGCCAACCTCGCCGATCCGGCGGCCTGCAAGAACGCCGTGGCCGCCGCCGTCACCCGCTTCGGCCGGCTCGACGCGCTGTGCAACATCGCAGGCATCATCAAGTTCGCCAACAGTCACGAGATGGACCAGGAGCTCTACCTGCTGACCATCGCGATCAACCTCAACGCGCCGTTCTTCCTCTCGCAGGCGGCGATACCGCACCTGCTCGAAACCAATGGCGCGATCGTCAACTGCGCCAGCTCGGCGGCGCTGATCGGCGAGGCCTATGCCGCCGCCTATTGTGCGAGCAAGGCCGGCATCGTGAACATGACCAAGGCGATGGCCATGGAATACGTCAAGCAGCCGATCCGCATCAACGCCGTGGCGCCGGGCGGCATGATGACCAACATCGCCAATGGCATGACCATGCCCGAAGGCGTCGACTACGAGCTGATCAAGCGCTTCTCGGGCCTGCGCGGCCTGGTCGAGGTGGACGACGTCGCCGACCTCATCACCATGCTCGCCTCGCCGGCGGGCCGTTCCTATCACGGCGCCTGCATCTCGATCGATGCCGGCATCACGGCGGGTTGATACCATGAGCGAAACCATCGGTTTCATCGGCGTCGGCAGTCAGGGCGGCCCCATGGCGCATCGCATCGTCGACGCAGGCATGAACCTCGTCGTCTGGGCGCGGCGCCCCGAAGTGCTCGAGGCCTATACCGCCAAAGGCGCCAAGGCCGCAGCCACCGTCGCCGAACTCGGCGCGGACTGCGACCATGTCGGCATCTGCGTGGTCAACGACACGGACGTGTTGTCGATCACCGACCAGCTCGTGCCCGTGATGAAGCGCGGCGGCCGCATCGCCATCCACTCGACGATCCTGCCCGAGACCGTCGCCAAGCTCGAAGAGCAATGCGACGCGGCAGGCCTGTTCCTGATCGACGCCCCGGTCAGCGGCGGCTCGCCGGGTGCCGAGGCCGGCACGCTCACCGTCATGTGCGGCGGTCGGCAGGAGGCCTACGAAGCGGCACTTCCGGTGTTCCAGACCTTCGGCCGGCTGATCCCGCTGCTCGGCCCCGCCGGCGCCGGCCAGCGTGCCAAGATCGTCAACAACGCCATGCTCTCGGCGCACATGGGCGTCGCCCAGGCGGCGATCGAGGCCGCCCAGGCGCTCGACATCGACCGCAAGGCCTTCATCGAGCTGATCGGCGCGAGCAGCGGCAACTCCTTCGGCTTCGGCGTCTTCGCGCGCCTGCCCTCGCCCGCGGCCTTCACCACCGGCGCGCCGATGCTGCTCAAGGACATGAACCTGCTGAAGGCGATTTTGCCCGGCCACGACGGCGCTGACGAGATCGCCGCTATTTCCGCGCGCTTCCTCGCCGCGGCCAATCCCCCAAAATCCTCCTAGGGAGTTACCCAATAATGGCATTCACCCTCGACCAGTTCCGCCTCGATGGCAAAGTCGTCGTCGTCACCGGCGCCGGCGGCCGCGGCAATTCGATCGGCCGCGCCTATGCGCTCGGCTTCGCCAATGCCGGCGCCTCGGTGGTCGTCGCCGACCTCAACAAGGACGGTGCCCAGGCCGTGGCCGACGAGATCATCGGCGCCGGCGGCAAGGCGATCGCCGTGGGCGTCGACGTCTCCAGCGAAGAGCAGACCCTGGCCATGGCGGCCGAGGCCAAGGCAGCCTTCGGCGGCGTCGACATCCTGATCAACAACGCCGCACTGATGGTCGACGTGTCCTACGACGATCTCGAGACCGTAGGCATCGACGCCTGGAACAAGGCTTTCGCGGTCAACACCACCGGCGCGCTGCTCTGCGCGCGTGCTGTCGCCCCTTCGATGCGCGAGCGCGGCGGCGGGCGCATCATCAACCAGACCTCGGGCGGCGCCTTCCCGGCCACCGGGCTCTACGGCATCACCAAGCTCGCGCTCGTCGGCCTGACCACCTCGCTGGCCAAGCGCTATGGCAAGGACAACATCACCTGCAACGCGATCGCGCCGGGCAACGTCAAGTCCGACGCGGGCAAGATGCTGGTGCCCGACGACAGCCCCTTCATCCAGTTCCTGCAGATGACCTGCGCCACCCGCCCGCGCGGCGAGCCCGAAGAACTGGTCGGCGCGGCGATCATGCTGAGCTCTCAGGCCGGCGCCTGGATCACCGGCCAGGTGATCCACATCGACGGCGGCTGGGTGATGCGGCCGTGAGCAAGCTGCGTGCCGGCTTCATCGGCCTCGGCTCGATGGGCGCGCCGATCGCCCGGCGGCTCGCGCGCAACGGGTTCGACGTCATCGGCTGCGACCTGTCGGACGAGATGCTCGCGGCCTTCGACGAGCCCGGCACGCACAAGACCAAGGACCCGCTGGAGGCGGCGCGCGAGTCCGACATGCTCGGCATTTGCGTGCGCACCGACGCGCAGCTCGAAAGCCTGTGCGGCGATGGCGCGCTGTTCGCGGCGCTGGGTGAAGGCGGCACCGTGATCCTCCATTCGACGGTCGCGCCCGAACTCGCGCAGAAGCTCGCGGCGAAAGCGAAAGATCACGGCGTCGGCTTCGTCGACGTCGGCGTTTCAGGCGGTGGCCCGGCGGCGATCGAGGGGCAGCTCTCGCTGTTCGTCGGCGCCGATCCCGCCGATGTCGAGACGGCGCGGCCGTGGCTCGAAGCCATCGGCCGAAACCTCGCGCACCTCGGCCCGGTCGGCCGCGGGCAGGAGGGCAAGCTGCTCAACAACCTGATCTCGATCGCCAACTACGGCATGTCGGCGGCGATCGTCGATCTTGGCGTCGACATGGGCTTCGATCGCCAGCAGCTGATCGACGCGTTCAACGCGGGCTCGGCGCAAAGCTTCGCCTTGCGCGTCGGCCCCGGCATGGTCCAGCCGCGCGAGGGTACCGGCGCGACGGGTTCGCTCAAGGGGCTCCACGACCTGCTCAAGAAGGACGTCGACCACTGCCGCGAGCTCGACGTCTCGGAAACGACCGCGCTGTCGGCGCTGCTGGCATCGTGCGACGCGATGCTCGCCCGCATCCGGCGCGCGGCGGCCGAGGCCGAGGGCCAGCCGCGGCCGAACGATCCCAGCGCGACGGTCGACGCCTATTTCGCCGCGGTGCGCGCCAAGGACATGGACGCCTGGATCGCGCTGTTCGCCGAGGACGCCCGCTATGCGCTGCCGAATGGGCAGAGTTTTCAGGGCAAGCCGGCGATCCGCGAGTTCCAGCAGATGGTGTTCGGATCGGGCTCGCCCTTCCCCACGCCCGGCGCGCGGTTCGTGGGCGCGGAGGGGATCGCGGTCGAGATCGAGGCGAAATTGCCCGATGGGACCGTGCGGAACACGACCAATCACTATCGGTTCGATGATGCGGGGAAGATTACCTCGCTGACGGTCTACATGCGCGGGTGAACGATCCTCCCCTGCAAGGGAAGGATCTCACGCGTCTTCGAGCTTCACCACATCCTTGTACAACGTCGTCCGCTGCTTGAGCGGCCGCCCCGCCGCAGAGGCCGCTTCGAACAGCTGATCCACCGTCAACTCCTGCCCATGGCTTGCGCCCGCGGCGCGGCTAATGGACTCGTTCATCAGCACACCGCCGAGGTCGTTCGCCCCTGCCGCGAGCACGGCCGAAGCGCCGTCGACGCCGAGCTTCACCCACGAGCACTGGATCGAGTCGATCTGGCCGAACAGCACGATGCGCGCGACCGCGTGCATCATCAGCGCCTCGCGCCAGGTCGGGCCCTTGCGGCTCTGCCCCTTGCGATAGAACGGCGCTTCCATGTGGACGAGCGGCAGCGGCACGAATTCGGTGAACCCGCCGGTCTCGACCTGCAGCCGGCGCAGTTCGAGCAGGTGCGCGGCCCAATGCTCGGTGCGTTCGAGGTGGCCGTACATGATCGTCGAGGTCGTCGGCAGGCCCACGAGATGCGCGTCGCGTACGACGTCGAGCCACTGCCGCGTGGTCAGCTTGTCGGGGCAGATCTGCGCGCGGATGTCGTCGTGCAGGATCTCGGCCGCGGTGCCGGGCAACGAGCCCAGCCCGGCGTCTTTGAGCCGCTTGAGATAGTCGCTGACCGAGACGCCGAGCGTTTGCGCGCCCTGGGTCACCTCGAGCGGCGAGAAGGCGTGGACGTGGAGGTCCGGGCAGGCATCCTTCACCGCCTTGACGATGCTCGCATAGGTATCGCCGGTGTAGCGCGGGTGGATGCCGCCCTGGAGGCAGACTTCGGTCGCGCCCTTGGCCACAGCCTCGCGCGCGCGGTCGGCAATCTCGGACAGGTCGAGGTCGTAGGGCTTGTCGCGGAAGCCGGCCTTGGAGCTGGTCTTCGAGAAGGCGCAGAACGAGCAGGTGTGCGTGCAGATGTTGGTATAGTTGATGTTGCGGTTGACCACATAGGTCACCGTCTCGCCCTTGGCCTGCTTGCGCAGGTCGTCGGCCGCCTCGACCACCGCCTGCGCCTGCGCGCCGCGCGTGGCGAACAGGGCGACGATCTCGTCGACCGACAGCTCGTTGCCGCCCGCCGCCTTGTCGAGGATGCGGTGCAGCGCCGGCGTGGTCGGACCCGAATGGCGCTTGCCCAGCGGCAGGGCCGGGCTGGCGGGCGCATGATCCGAGAGACCCGGGCTCCAAAGGCTATCGCGCGCGAGGCCTTCGGCGTCGGACAGCTTGAGCACGAAGGGATGGAGCTTGGCGTCGATCCACGAGCGGTCGTCGGTGGCGACGAAGCGCGGGTAGATCGTCAGACGCTCGACCAGCGGCAGGCCGGCCTTGGCGCAGATGGCCTCGAGCCGCTCGATCTCAGGCCAGGCGGCCTCGGGGTTAACATGGTCGGCGGTGACGGGCGAGATGCCGCCCCAGTCGTCGATGCCCGCGTCGATCAGTTCGACCAGCCGCTCGTCGTTGAGATTGGGCGGCGCCTGGACCGAGACTTCATCGGGCAGGATAATCCGCGCCGCGGCGACCACGCGCAGGAAATCCTGCTCGGTCGCTTCGGGCGCTCCGGCCATCTTGGTGCCCGGCTTGGGGCAGAAGTTCTGGACGATGACTTCCTGCAGGTGGCCATGGGCCAGATGCAGGTCGCGCAGCACGATCAGCGACTCGATGCGCTCCTCGGCGGTCTCGCCGATGCCGATCAGGATGCCCGAGGTCATCGGCACCCTGGCGCGACCCGCGGCTTCGAGCGAGGCCAGGCGCACGGCGGGCACCTTGTCGGGCGAGCCGTGGTGCGACTGGCCCTTTTCGAGCAGCCGTTCCGAGGTCGATTCCAGCATCAGCCCGCATGACGCCGCGACCGGGCGCAGCATGCGGTAGTCATCTTCCTCGAGCACGCCGGCGTTGACGTGCGGCAGCAGGCCCGTCTCCTTGAGCACCAGTTCGGCGCAATGGCGGACGTAGTCGATCGTGCGCTCGAAGCCGTGCTCGGCCAGCCACTCGCGCGCGGCGGCATAGCGGCGCTCGGGCGCGTCGCCGAGCGTGAACAGCGCTTCCTTGCAGCCCGCCTCGGCGCCGTCGCGCGCGATCTGGAGGACTTCCTCGGGGCTCAGGTAGGGCGCGTGCAGCCGCGAGGGCGTCGTCGCGAAGGTACAGTAGTGGCAGACGTCGGTGCAGAGCCGCGTCAGCGGGATGAAGACCTTGGGCGAATAGGTCATCCGCGCCGGGGTCAACGGACCTGCACGGCCATCGCGGCGGGCGCGGGCTTCGGCCAGGAGGTCGTTCAGCGGTGTGTCGAGTACGCGTGCAATCAGTTCACGGTCAGCAAGAGCCATGTCATCCTATCCAAGTCGGGCTGCTGACAGTGCTACGCGCGCGAGCTGCTCCCGTTCAGCGGCTCCGTACATGACTGTTGGAGCCACCGTGACCGAAATGCCCATGGCGCGCAAGCCCTCGGCGTCGGCCGCATCGGATTCGTCGATGATCAGGTGATCGAGCAGCCCCGCATAGTGCGCGGCAATCGCGGCGTTGCTGTTCTCGCGGCCGAGTTCGCCGAGCAGCTTGCCCAGCGGCCCCTTGAGCGACTGCCCGCCGACCAGCGGCGAGACCGCGATGAAGGGCACCTTGCGCGCCGCCAGGGCATCGCGCACGCCGTCGACCGCGAGGATCGGATCGACGCTGAGGAACGGGTTCGACGGGCAGAGGATCACCGCGGCAAGATCGGGCCGCGCCAGCGCCTCGGCCAGCCCCGGCGACATCGCCGCGCCCGGCGTCCCGTCGAAGCGGATCGCCCTTGCCGCGGGACGGCATTGCTCGCGCACGAAATAGTGCTGGAAGTCGAGCCAACCGTCCTCGGTCTCGACCTGGGTACGCACCGGCGCGTCGCTCATCGGCACGACGCGCGGCCCGATGCCGAGCGCCTGCGTCAGCCGCGCGGTGACTTCGGACAGGCTCTCGCCCGCGCGCAGCCGCCACGAGCGCGCCAGGTGCATCGCCATGTCGCGATCGCCGAGGTTGAACCAGCTCTCCTCGCCCAGCGCGCCGAGCC
Source organism: Novosphingobium anseongense (assembly GCF_037482895.1). Classification (NCBI taxonomy): domain Bacteria; kingdom Pseudomonadati; phylum Pseudomonadota; class Alphaproteobacteria; order Sphingomonadales; family Sphingomonadaceae; genus Novosphingobium; species Novosphingobium anseongense. The sequence goes on from NZ_JBBHJZ010000001.1 coordinate 1,446,277, forward strand.
GTTCCATCGTCCGCCAGGACTCGTCGACCACGCCCCAGCCGCGGACGGTGTCGTTGAGCCCGGCCAGCGCATAGGTCACCGAGTCGATGTCGGGGCAGATCGTCAGGCCCAGGTGTTCGAAATCGTCACCGGTGTTGACCGCGATGGTCAGGTCCTCGGGCGGCAGCACCGCCGCGAGACCCGCCGCCAGCTTGGCACCGCCGACGCCGCCCGAAAGCGCGAGTATGTGTCCGCTCATCGAAACATATCCTGTTCCACCGGGCGCAGACCTGCGGTCGTCCCCGGCCCATCCTCGGTCGATACCCAGCGCCCCACGCCGCGCACCAGCGCCGCGGGCGTGCCCTCGGCGCCCTCGCCCATGGCCAGCACCGCCGCTCCCGCGACAGCGTCGGCGACGGCGATCATCGTCGCCTGCAAGGTCCTTCCGAACAGGTCTTCATCCGCGCCGCGGCGATCGTCGACCACGCAGAGCCCCGCGCAGCCGATCGCCGTGCCCAACGTGCCGATCCGCCAGGCGCGGCCCATCGAGTCGGCGATCACCACGGCCGGTGTCGCGCCCGTCAGGTCGCGCAGCTCGGCGCGGATCTCGCGGGCACTGGCGTCGGGATCGACGGGCCAGAGCAGCACCGTATCGTCCTCCCCGCCCTCGACGTTGGAGGCGTCGATACCGGCATTGGCCAGCACGTGCCCGGTCTTGTGGCGCGCGATGATCGCGGCGGGATGCGCGCGCATGATCTCGCTCGACTGGTCGAGGATGAGTTGGACGGCGGCGGCGTCACGCTGGGTTTCTCCGGCGATGCGCACGGCCTCTGCGCCCGCCACCACCTCCTTCAACCGCGCCGTGCGACCCTCGCTCTTGGACACGATCTTCTGCGCCACCACGACCACGTCGCCGTCGCGCAGCGCATCCCCTTCGCGTGCCATCGCTGCGGCGATTTCACGCGCGACGCAAGTTCCGGTAGAGAACAGCGGCATGCCGTGCAAAGGCGTGACCGTCAGCGATCGGGACGCCTCGTTCTGTTCGCTCACAGGAAAAATCCTTCGCAATTTCGTTTTTATGGCTTGGCCTTCCCTGCCGCTATCGGCATGAGCCCCTGCAAGCAACGACAGAATCCGGAGAGTTCACATGGCAACCATCGCGGTCATCGGCGGCACGGGCCACCTCGGCAAGGGCATCGCCCGCCGTCTCGCCAAGGCGGGACACGACGTTACCATCGGTTCGCGCGCGGCGGATAAGGCCGAAGGCATCGCCGCCGAGATGGGTCTCGGCACCAAGGGCGCGTCGAACGACGACGCGGCGCAGGGCAAGGACGTGGTCATCGTCACCGTGCCCTACGAGAACCAAGAAGCCACGCTCAAGCAGATCAAGGACAAGGTCGGCTCGGCGATCGTGGTGGACACGACCGTGCCGCTGGTCCCGCCCAAGGTCATGCGCGTGCAGCTTCCGGCCGCGGGCAGCGCCGCGGCGGAAGCGCGCGAACACCTCGGTCCCGGCGTCCGGTTCGTCACCGCCTTCCACAACGTCGCGGCGCACATCCTCGACACCGACGCGAAGGTCGATTGCGACGTGCTGGTGTTCAGCGACGACATCGAAGCGCGCAATACCGTCGTCGGCCTGGTCAACGACATGGACCTGCGCGGGCTTTCGGGCGGCGCGCTGGTCAATTCGGCCGCGGCAGAGGCGATCACTTCGCTGCTGATCTACATGAACAAGACCTACAAGGCCGACGGCGCGGGCATCCGCTTCACCGGCCTGACCACGGCCCCCGCGCTTCCATAGGATGTCGGTCTGGGCGATCATTCCGCTCAGGGCCACGCCGGAAAGCAAGAGCCGGCTGGCCGGCGTGCTCGACGAGACCGCGCGCGCGGAGCTGGTCGACGCGATGCTCACGCGCGTGCTCGACGCGGCGCGCGGTGCACGCAATGTCGAGGAAGTGCGGCTGATCGGATCGGCGCGCACGATCCTCGATGACGTGATGATCATGGTCGACCCCGGCCAGGGGCTCAACGCCGCTGCCGCCGCTGCATTGGCGGCGGCCGATGGCCGCGCTTCACGGCTGATCGTGATCCACGGCGACCTGCCACTGGTGACCGCGCGCGATCTCGAATTGCTCGCCGCCGCGCCCGAAGGTGAGATCGCGATTGCCCCCGACCGCCACGGTACCGGTACCAACGCGATTTCCTTGCCCCTGCCCGCGGCAAGGGGCTTTTCATTCGCCTTCGGGACTGACAGCTTTGCCCTGCACAACGCCGAAGCGGGGCGGATGGGCCTGAGGATCAGCGAGATACACAGTCCGGGGCTATCCCGCGACGTGGACGAGCCCGAAGACCTGTCCGATGCGGCGGACTTGCTAAAACCGGCAAGCTAGAAAAGAGGATACGGGAAACATGGATGCCAGCGCGATAGACCTTTCCGGCCAGGTGGCCTTCGTCACCGGCGGCGGCGGCGGCATCGGCCGCGCGATCGCGCTGTGCATGGCCGACATGGGTGCCAACGTCGCCGTAATCGACAACGTGCCCGAGCGCTGCGAGGAAGTCGCCGCGCGGGTCCGCGAGCGCGGCCGCGAGGTTCTGACCTTCCCTTACAACGTCATGGAAACCGACAAAGTCGCCGAGGCCGTAGCCGAAACCGGTGCCAAGTTCGGCCGACTCGACATTCTGGTGAACAATGCCGGCGGCGTCGCACGGCGGCACTTCAAGGACCTCCAGGAGAAGAACTGGCGCCGCCACATCGACCTCAACCTGGTCAGCAACCTGGCTGCCACTTCGGCCGCAATCCCGATCATGATCGAAGGCAAGCGCGGCGGCTCGATCATCAACGTGTCCAGCATCGAAGGTTCGCGCGCGGCACCCGGCTACGCGGTCTATGCGGCCTGCAAGGCGGGCATCAACAACCTGACGCGCACGCTCGCACTCGAACTCGCCGAATACGGCATCCGTGTTAACACCATCGCGCCCGACATCACGATCACCCCGGGCATCCGCGGCAATTTCACCGGCCCGGTCGACGAGTCCAAGTGGTACGTCCCCGGACCGAGCGCCGAAGCCTCGGTCGCCGCGCGTGTGCCCGCGGGCCGCGCCGGCATCGACACCGAATGCGGCATGGCCGCGGTCTTCCTCGCTTCGAAGATGGCCAGCTACGTCACGGGCACGATCCTGCCCGTGGACGGCGGCTCCTGGGCCTCGAGCGGCTGGGTTCGCAACAGCCAGCAGGACTGGATCCTGCCGCCCGAAGTCACCGATTAATTTTCAGATATCTTTAGGACTTAAACAATGACCTTCACACTCAGCGTAACCCTTCCCTTCGACCACATCCAGCACGGCGACGAGTTCGTGTCGATGGCGGCGGTCCACGAATGCTCCAAGGCGGCCGAGGACGCCGGCTTCTGGTCGGGCACGGTCACCGATCACCCGGTGCCGTCCTACCGCTGGCTCGACAACGGCGGCCACTATGCGCAGGATCCCTTCGTCATGCTGTCGATGGTCGCGGCCGTGACCACCAGGCTGCGGCTCCAGACCAACATCGTCGTCCTGCCCTACCGCAACCCGTTCATCACAGCGCGCGCGGTCTCCTCGCTCGACGCTTTCTCGAACGGTCGCGTGATCCTGGGTCTCGGCGCGGGCTATCTGAAGCCCGAATACAAGGCGCTCGGCGTCGACTTCGACAGCCGCAACGACCTGATGGACGAATACATGCGCGCAATGAAGCTCGCCTGGACCGGCGAGGACTTCTCGTTCGAGGGCACCGGCTACACCGCCGTCGGCAATCGTGTGCTGCCGACCCCCGTACAGACGCCGCACCCGCCGCTGCTCGTCGGCGGCAATTCGAAGCGCGCGCTGCGCCGCACCGTCGAGCTCGGTGACGCCTGGCACCCGTTCATCGTCCCCAAGATGGTGACAGACACGGCACGCACCGCGAGCATCGACGGCGACGACGACATCATCGAAGCGATCGAATACATGAAGGTGCATAGCGAGAAGGTCGGCCGCGCCGTACCGCCGCCGGTGATCGCTTCGAGCACGTTCCAGATCAAGCCGGGCTTCAACGCGCAGGAGGCGATCGACCACTACGCGCACATGAAGTCGATCGGCGTTCAGGGCTCGGGCGCGAGCGTGCTCGCCACGAGCCGCAGCGAATGGTGCGACCTCGCTCGCCAGTTCGGCGAAGAGGTGATCAGCAAGGTCGACTGACGATGGCATGAGTCAACAGGGACCGGTTCATCAAGGACCGGCCCATTCAGGGAAGGAAGCCCGCGATGATCGAGGCGGAACGGACGGCGCTCCAGGAATGGAAGGCGCATTGGCCATTGATCGTCGCGGGGCTCGTCGGCTTCTCGTTCTATTCGATGGTCACCTATTCGCTCGGCACCTTCATGGAGCCACTCGAAAAAGCCTTCGGTTGGAGCCGCGCAGAGATCTCCGTGGGGCTGACGATCTTCGGCCTCACCGCCACCTTCGTCGGTCCACCCATGGGCGCGGTGCTCGATCGCATCGGCTCGCGCCGGATCGCGCTCTACGGCCTGATCCTTTCCGGCGCCACCTTCTCGCTGTTCAGCCTCGCCGATGGTTCGCTGACGCAGTGGTTCGGACTTTGGCTCGTGTTTTCGCTCTGCTCGGTAGCAATCAAGTCGACGGTCTGGAGCGCAGGCACCTCGAGCGTGTTCTCGACCAGCCGCGGCCTCGCGCTCGCGGCCGTGTTGAGCGGCTCCGCTCTGGGGCAGGTGTTCGCCCCCCTCATCGCCAACGCCCTGATCCAGAGCCAGGGCTGGAGCGAGGCCTACCTCTACATCGGCTTGGGTTGGGCGGGCCTAGGCGCGCTGCTGGTGGCGCTGTTTTTCCACGATGCCCACGCGCTGGGCCAACGCCAGGCGGCCGCCGCCAAGGGCGGTGACGGTCGCCTGCCTGGGCTCACGATCGCTGAAGCCTGCCGCGATTCTCGCGTGATCCGCATCGCCCTTGCCAACCTGCTGATGGCTTTCGCCGGCGCCGGGGTCACCGTGCATCTCGTGCCACTCCTCACCGAAACCGGCATGACCCGCGGCCAGGCTGTCGAGATCGCCGCCAGCGCCGGCGTGGCGGGTCTCGTCGGCAAGTTCCTGGCCGGCTGGCTGCTGGACCGTTTCCAGGGCAGCCTGGTCCCCGTCGGCAGCTTCGCGATCGGCGGCTTGGGCTATTTCCTGCTGCTCGACACCTTCGGCACGCGCGGCGAACTCCTGCTCGGCACGCTCTGCCTCGGTTTTGCCGGCGGCGCGGGGCTGCAAGTCAGCACCTATCTGATCTCGCGCTATGCCGGGCTCCGGAACTTCGGAGCGATCTTCGGCACGATCGCCAGCGCCATGATGGCGGGCACCTCGTTCGGCCCGCTGCTTGCCGGTGCCATCCACGATGCCACAGGCAGCTACACTGGCCTGTTGTGGACCGCCGCGCCGGTCATGTTCGTCTGTGCAATGCTGTTTGCCGGTCTCGGCCCCTACCCGCGGTTCACCGCACCAACGTCGCCGGATGACCTTTCCGCCCAACCCGCACCCGCGGAATAGATGCGTCTTTTCGCTAAACCGGCGCAGCACCAAAGCTCTTGCCTGCGACGACGCGGCGCGCAATGAGGTGGCCGTGAACCACGTCGACCGCGAAAAGACCCTGCGCAACTTCTCGAGCGAGCTCAACCGTCAGACGCCAGAGCGTCCGGCGAAGCCCGACGGCGCGGATTTTTCGGCCGGCGAGGTCGCCTTCCTGGCAGAGGGGCTGGCGTTCGGCCAACGTGCTTTGCGTGCAGCCACGGCCAAGGTCACCGAGCGCTACAATCTCGGCCCGCGCGGCGCCTGGATTCTCAACGTCGTTTCGAACGGGGTCACCTATCCGCTCGAACTGGCTTCGGTGTTCTGCGTCGGCCGCAGCCTCATCACGGCCGAGCTCGTCCGCCTGACCGATGCCGGACTGATCGAATCGCGGCCGGGGAAGGACGATCGCCGCAAGACCGAGCTGACGCTGACCCCGCTGGGCCAGCAGGCGAGTGGAGAGGTCCGCGCGGAATTCTCCGCGATCGTTCACCGTCGCCTGCCGGGCTTCGACGCGACCGAACTGCGCATCGCTGCCGAAGTGCTGCGCGCGCTGGCGCGCGAGCCCGAGTGGCCCGAATGATACAGGCTGCGGTCCGAACACGGTTACTCCGCCGCTAAGGCCATCGCTTCATTCCGCCCCAACCACGTAAGTCTATCGACTGTCGTGGGACTACGTCGGGGCCAAGGGAATGGAGGGAAAGACCATGAGCCTGATGAAAGCACTCGTGCCCAGTACGATACTGACCCTGTTCGTCGCCGCACTCGTCGGAGCCTCGGGATCCGGTGCGGCCCGCTCGAGCTTCCTGGCCCTGGAAAACGCGAACCTCGCCGGTTATCCGGTCTTCTGGTCCTGGCCGTTCTTCCTGAGCGTGATGGCGATCAACTGCCTGCTCGTCACGCGCATGGCCAAGGCCAGCCGCGGCTAGGCACCGCTTGGCCGAAGCTTCACGAGCGGCTAGACTATCGATCGCAAGGCCTGAGGGAGGCACGAATGTCGCTGATCAAAGCGCTGCTCTTGGGCGGCATCCTGACCTTTGTCGTATCAACCGTGATCCACAGCGGCGGTTCGACCGGCGGCTTCCTGAAAATTCACGAACTCGCGATCGCTGGGCAAGCCTTCGAATGGTCCTGGCCGCTGTTCATTGCCGCGACCGGCCTTGCCTGGGGCATCATGCTGATGATGCGCTGAGGCGCCGAGCGCCTTTCAGGCCCGCGCCGCAGCAATCGCCTCGTGAAAAGCACGCACGGCAGCGGCCTCCTCGCCGTTCCACACCGCACCCGACACCGCCAGGAAATCGGCGCCGGCCTGGACCAGTGGCGCGCAGTTGGCCGGCGTGATCCCGCCGATCGCAACGCAAGGGATCTCGAACACCGCCTGCCACCAGGTTAGCGTCTCGAGTTCGGCACGGTGTTCGGTCTGCTTGGTCGTGGTTTCGAAGAAGGCGCCGAAAGCGACGTAGTCGGCGCCGGCCTCGCCCGCTTCCATCGCGAGATGGCGGCTGGCATGGCAGGTCACGCCGATCTGCGCGTCGCGGCCCAAGCGCTCGCGCGCGTCGGCGACGTCGCCGTCCTCCTGCCCCAGATGCACGCCGTCGGCACCCAGGCGCTTGGCCAAGCCGATCGAATCGTTGACGATGAAGGCCACCTCGCGATCGTCGCAGATGCGCTGCAGCGGCTCTGCCAGCAGGGCGGCGGCATGATCATCGATCCCCTTCACGCGAAACTGGAACGCCGCCACCTTGCCCGCATCGAGCGCGCGCGCCAGCCGATCGGGAAAGGCACCGCCGACGTCGAGCGGCGAGATCAGATAGAGCTTCGAGGCGGGGCGTTTGTCGTCTGCGGGTTCGATCATCCCGCGCTCATAATGTCGCTGTCGCGCTTGCGCCAGTGTGAAGCCATTCGGGAAATGTTCAGGCGATCTGGCGTTGAAACGCGCACATGAGAAAAGCCGCCGCCCTGTTCGCCCCTCTGCTCCTCACCGCTTCGCTGGCTGATGCCGCGCCGCCCGCGTCCGACCGCGCGCTCGCCCGGCTCGGCGAGACCGTACGCGTGCACGGCCTGCGCGTGACGCCGCTGCGCGTGATCGAGGATAGCCGCTGCCCGCAGAACGCGCGCTGCATCTGGGCCGGGCGCGTGCGGATTTCGGCGCGGGTGGCCGGCACGGTGCGTGAGCTGACCTTGGGTGAGCCGCTGGCGGTGCGCGGCGGGGCGATCCAGCTCAGCGCCGTGGTGCCCGAGCGGACGACGCCACAGCGCGCGATCGCGCCGCGTGCCTATCGCTTCGGCTTCGAGTTCCAGCGCGGCCGTCCCGCGCTGGAACTGATTGGCGACTAGGCGCTGACGGCAGCGCCGGTCTTTTCGGTCGAGCCCTTGTAGATCTCGTCGATCGCGCCGCCCAACGAGGCGTTGAACTGGTCGTCGCTCATCTGCGAACGCAGGTCCTCGAGCAGCGCGCGGCTGAAGCTGGCGATGATGCCACGGTTCTTAGCCAGCTCGGCGCAGGCCTCGGGACGCTGGTAGCCGCCCGACAGCGCGACGACGCGCAGCACGCGCGGATGATCGACCAGGCTGTCGTACTTGCCCGGCTCGACCGGCAGCGACAGCTTGAGCATGACCTTGGCCTCGCCCGGCATGGCCGAAAGCTGCTTGGTCAGTTCGTCGAGCAGGATCGCATCGCACTCGGCGCGCGTATCGCTCTTGATGTTGATCTCGGGCTCGAGCATCGGCACGAGGCCGCCGGCGAGCACCTGCAGGCCGATCTCGATCTGCTGCGCGACGATCGCGGCGATGCCTTCGCGGTTCGCCGAGTTGATCACCGAACGTTCCTTGGTGCCATAGACCCCCAGCGCCTTCGACTTGGCGAGCAGCGCGTCGAGCTCGGGCATCGGCTTCATCAGCTGGACGCCGTTGGCTTCGTCCTCGAGACCCTTGTCGATCTTGATGAAGGGGATGATGCCCTTTTCGATCAGCGCCTGCGGCACCGGCTGACCGCCAGCCTGGCCGTCCATCGTGCGCTCGAACAGGATCGCGCCGAGCACTTTCTCGCCGGTGAAGACGGGCGAGGTGATGATGCGACTGCGCATGTCATGGATCAGGCCGAACATCTCCTCTTCGGTGCTCCAGGCGCCTTCCTCAATGCCATAGCCCTTGAGCGCCTTGGGGGTCGAGCCACCCGATTGGTCGAGGGCGGCGATGAAGCCTTTGCCGGCGGCGATCTTGGCGGTCATCTCGGAGGTGTTCATCGTGTCAAATCCCCAGGTTTCGTGCGTTTCCGAATGAGCGGTTGGTTATCGGTGCGAGGGCTTCCCCGCAATATTCGAGCGGTGATCAGCGCTGCAGCGCGGCCACGCCGGGAAGTTCGCGGCCTTCCATCCATTCAAGGAAGGCGCCGCCGGCGGTCGAGATATAGCTGAAGTCGTTGGCCACGCCCGCATGGTGCAGCGCCGCGACGGTGTCGCCACCGCCCGCGACCGAGGTCAGCACGCCCTCCTTGGTCAGCGCCGCCGCGGTCTTGGCGAGCGCGACGGTGGCGGCGTCGAATGGCACGGTCTCGAATGCACCGAGCGGCCCGTTCCAGACGAGCGTGCGGCAGGTCTTGAGCGCGTCCCCCAGCGCCTCGACCGCGGTCGGGCCGAGGTCGAGGATCATCTCGTCGGCCGCGACCTCGTGGACGTTGGCCGTACGCAAGGACGCTGGATTGGCCGCGAATTCCTTCGAGACAACCACCTCGTAAGGCAGATGGATCGTGCAATTGGCCTTGTCGGCCGCGTCCATGATCTCCTCGGCGGTGCCGGTCAGATCGTGCTCGCAGAGCGACTTGCCGACATCGACCCCGCGCGCGGCGAGGAAGGTGTTGGCCATGCCGCCGCCGATGATCAGGTGATCGACCTGGCCGACGAGGTGCTTGAGCACGTCGAGCTTCGACGAGACCTTGGCGCCGCCGACCACGGCCGCGACCGGGCGCGTGGGATTGCCCAACGCCTTTTCGAGCGCTTCGAGCTCGGCCTGCATCGAGCGCCCGGCATAGGCAGGCAGCACGTGGGCCAGGCCCTCGGTCGTGGCGTGCGCACGGTGCGCGGCCGAGAAGGCGTCGTTGACGTAGAAATCGCCGTTGGCGGCGATCGCCTTGGCGAGTTCGGGGTCGTTCTTTTCCTCGCCTTGCCAGAAGCGCGTGTTCTCGAGGATCGCGATGTCACCGGCGCGCAGGATGCCGATCGACTGCTTGACGACATCGCCGAAGATTTCGGGCACGAACATGACTTCGCGGCCGAGCGTCGCCTGGACCGCGCCGACCACCATCGACAGCGACTGGGTCGAGACACGCTCGCCCTTGGGCCGACCGAAATGCGCGAGCAGCAGGACCTTGGCGCCCTTATCGGCCAGTTCGAGAATCGTCGGCAGCGCCGCGCGGATGCGCGTGTCGTCGGTGACCGAACCGTCCTGCATCGGCAGGTTGAGGTCGACACGCACGAGCGCGACCTTGCCGGTCACGTCACCCAGATCGTCAAGCGTCTTGAAAGCGGTCATTCCTCGATCCTCACTTCGTCGCCAATGGCGATGTCGCCGTCGGTCACCACCCGGCCGCAGACCCCGCCGCGCCAATCCGGCATCAGCGTCGCCTTGAGGCCGGGAAGCAACGCGTCCATGCGCTCGCAGGGCTCGGTCTCTACCGTGGTCTCGATCCGCAGCGTCGCGCCGATGGCAATGATCTTGCCGGGTTCACGCGGCAGGCGCAGCCCTTCGACCAACAGGTTGGCACGACGATCGGACCAGGGCGGCCCCTCGCCCGGTGCGAGGCCCAGATCGGCCAGCGCCGCGGCCCAGCTCTCGGCTTCGATCAGCGAGACCTGGCGCTTGCGGGTCTTCTTCGTCGCGGCCATCGCCCCACGGAAATCGCCGTGGACGCCTTCGGCCGCCGTGACGGAAACGTGGCCGATCGTCTCGATAGGACCCTGCGACCTAGCGTGTCGCGCAATCCCTCCGAGGCGACCGGCCGTCATGTCACAGGAACTTGGCGATCGCGCCAGCCGTGTCGATCATGCGGTTCGAGAAGCCCCACTCGTTGTCGTACCACGACAGCACGCGCACGAGCTTGCCGTCGATGACCGAGGTTTCGAGGCTGTCGATCGTCGAGCTGTGCGAATCGTGGTTGAAGTCGATCGAGACCAGCGGCTCGTCGGTATAGCCGAGGATACCCTTGAGCGGGCCTTCGGCCGCCGCCTTGAGCAGTGCGTTGACTTCGTCCTTGGTCGTGTCGCGGCTCGGCGTGAAGGTCAGGTCGACGACCGAGACGTTCGGGGTCGGCACGCGGATCGACGAACCGTCGAGCTTGCCCTTGAGCTCGGGCAGAACCAGGCCGACCGCGGCGGCGGCGCCGGTGCTCGTCGGGATCATGTTCATCGCGGCGGCGCGAGCGCGACGCGGATCGTCATGGATCTGGTCGAGGATCTTCTGGTCGTTGGTATAGGCGTGGATCGTGGTCATCAGACCGCGCTCGATACCGATCGCCTCGTGCAGGACCTTGGCGAAGGGCGCGAGGCAGTTGGTGGTGCACGACGCGTTCGAGATGATCGTGTGCTCGGCGGTGATCTTGTCGTGGTTGACGCCGAAGACAACGGTCAGGTCGACTTCCTTGGCGGGCGCCGAGATCAGCACCTTCTTGGCGCCGGCATCGAGATGCTTCTGGCCGCCGGCCTTGTTGGTGAAGAAGCCCGTGCACTCGAGCGCGATGTCCACGCCGTTGGCCTTGTGCGGCAGATTGGCGGGATCGCGCTCGGCCGTGACCTGGATGCGCTTGCCGTTGATGATCAGATCGTTGCCGTCGACTTCGACCGTGCCCGAGAACGGACCGTGGACGGAATCGCGCTGGAACAGGCGGGCGTTGGCTTTCGCATCGGCGAGATCGTTGATCGAGACCAGCTCGAGATCATGGTCGGTCCGTTCGAGGATAGCGCGGGCCACATTGCGCCCGATACGTCCGAAACCGTTGATCGCAACTTTCGTCGCCATATGAAAAACTCCTCCTAAGTGCCCGATCTGATTAGCTACCGAGCTTAGCCTTGATTTGCGGAACGATCGCTTCGACCGAGAAGCCGAAGTGCGGGAACAGCACTTCCGCCGGCGCCGAGGCACCGAAGGTGTCGATGCCGATGGTGATGCCATCGGAGCCGACGATGCGTTCCCAGCCGAGCGTGACGCCGGCTTCGATCGATACCTTCAGAACGTCCCCCGGCAGCAGCGTCGCCTTGTAACCCGCGTCCTGCGCCAGGAAGCGCGACATGGACGGCATGGACACGACGTCTGCACCAATTCCCTCGGCCTCGAGAGCCTCGCGCACCTTGACCGCCAGTTCGACTTCCGAACCGGTGGCAACGAGCACCACCTTGCGCGCGGCTTCGGCGCCGCGCAGCAGATAGCCGCCTTTCGCACTTTGCAAACCACCTTCGGTGCGCAATTGCGGCAGGTTCTGCCGGGTTAGCGCCAGAACGGAGGGCTTGTCGGCGTTCTCGAGCGCCAGTTGCCAGCATTCGGCCGTCTCGATGACGTCCGCCGGGCGGAAGACCTCGAGATTCGGGATGAGACGCATCGACATGACGTGCTCGATCGGCTGGTGAGTCGGACCGTCTTCGCCGAGGCCGATCGAATCGTGCGTCAGCACGTAGATCACCCGCGCGTGCTGGAGCGCCGAGAGGCGGATCGCGTTGCGGCAGTAGTCGGAGAAGACCAGGAAGGTGCCACCATAGGGAATGATCCCGCCGTGCAGCGCCATGCCGTTCATCGCCGCCGCCATGCCGAACTCGCGGATGCCGTAATAGACATAGCGGCCCGAGTAGTCGTCGGCGGTCAGCGGGCCGGTGGCCTTGGCCTTGGTGTTGTTCGAGCCGGTGAGATCGGCCGAGCCGCCGATCATCTCGGGGATCGCCGGGGTCAGGATCTCGAGCGCGAGTTCACTGGCCTTGCGCGTAGCGACCTTCTGCGACTGGCCGAGCCAGGCCTTGAAGGCTTCGGCGGCGGCTTCGCCCGAAGGCAGCTCACCAGACATGCGCCGAACGAATTCCTTGCCTTCTTCATTGCTTGCGAGACGATTTTCCCAAGCTGCGCGAGCTTCCGCACCCTTGGCCCCGAGCGAACGCCAGTCGGCGGCGATGTTCTCGGGGATCTCAAAGGCCGGCGAGGTCCAGCCGATGGCAGCGCGCGTCGCGACGATCTCGTCGGCGCCGAGAGGGCTGCCGTGGACCGAGTGACTGCCCTGCTTATTGGGCGCGCCCTTGCCGATGACGGTGCGGCAGGCGATCAGCGAGGGGCGGCCATCGGCCACGGCCGCGGCAATCGCGCGCTCGATGTCGGCAAAGTTATGGCCGTCGCACTCTTCGGTGTGCCAGCCCGAAGCGCGGTAGCGCGCGGGGATGTCTTCGCTGGTCGACAGGCTGGTATCGCCGTCGATGGTGATGCGGTTGTCGTCCCACAGCACGATCATGCGACCGAGCTTGAGGTGACCCGCAAGGCCGATCGCCTCGTGGTTGATGCCTTCCATCAGGCAGCCGTCGCCGGCGATCACCCAGGTACGGTGATCGACGAGGTCGTCGCCGAAGGTGGCGTTGAGGTGACGCTCGGCGAGCGCCATGCCCACGGCCATGGCCAGGCCTTGGCCCAGCGGACCCGTGGTGCATTCGACGCCGTCGAGCAGGAAGTTCTCGGGATGACCGGCACAAGGGCTGGTGATCTGGCGGAAGTCGCGGATGTCCTCGATCGTCGGCCGGGCGTAGCCGGTGAGGTTCAGCAGCGAGTAGATCAGCATCGAGCCGTGGCCCGCCGACAGCACGAAGCGGTCGCGGTCGGCCCACTTGGGCGCAGCGGGATCGAACTTGAGGAACTTGCTGTAAAGGACCGTAGCGACGTCGGCCATGCCCATCGGCATGCCGGGGTGTCCGCTGTTGGCCGCTTGGACCGCGTCCATCGAGAGGGCACGGATGGCGTTTGCCATGGGCCCCAGGCGGGCGGGATCAAGGCTCATCTGGAAAATGCTCCCGAGGTCGGCAGGAGGCGCCGATTCGATGGGGGCTTCCTTTAGGGTGAGGGGGCGCCCCGTCAAGCGCCCTGCCCCCATAAGGAAGCCGCGAATATGTACCGATAATGACGATTTGACGTCACCACCATGGCGCACAACACTTTGCAGCGGCGCGATTTTGCGCTAGCGCTGGGGCATGGAAGGGGCATCCATCGAAAAAGCATTGGGACGGATAGAAGCAGCCTTGAGCCGTATCGAGCGGGCTGCATCACTGCCACCCAAGGCCGATCACGAACTTGCGACGCGGCATGAACGCCTGCGCGAGGCTGTTACACTGTCGCTGCATCAGCTCGACACGCTGCTTGCGGGTCAAAGGCCATGAGCAACGTCAAGCTGGAGATCGGCGGACGCCATTTCACCGTCGCCTGCGCCGAGGGGGAGGAAGACCACGTCACTGGTCTGGGCGAAATGATCGCTACCAAGATCGCGACGATGGGTGACGTCACCGGCCAGAGCGAAAGCCGTATGCTGCTGTTCGCCGCTCTGCTCCTCGCCGACGAGCTTCATGACGCCAACTCGCGTACGGGTGGCGCGAATCCGCAGCCGGGCCTGTCACCGGCGAGCGCACAAAAGCTCGACTCAATTGCCGAGCGACTGGAAAATCTCGCCTCCAGGCTTGAGGGCTAGCCCCGCAACCCCTAGATAGGCTCTCGACGGGATCTGCCCGGCACGAGCCGTTCGAACATCCCTGAGGCTATAAGCAAATCCTTGGGGGCTGTCCCTGGTTGGACCACTCTGTTTCCATTGGGGTCTGACACACATGGTCCCCACCTGACGTGAACGCGTCAGTGGATTTCTCGGCAACGACCCATGGTGGGCCCGTCACCCTCCCCCCACACGTTTCAAGGATACAGCGTGGACGAGAAGCACAAGCTCCGCGCGCGGATGCGCGACCTGCGCCGCAAGCACGTCGCCGCCCTGCCCGATGCGACGCGCGCGCTGCTGTTCCTGCGCCCGCCGCGTCCGCTGGCCGATCTCGCGCCCGAGGGCAGCGTGGTCGGGCTCTATCACGCCAATGCCAACGAGGCACCGACGCGCGGCTATGCCAGGTGGCTCTACGAGAACGGCCGCCAGATCGCCCTGCCCCGCTTCACCGCACGCGGCGATGCCATGGCCTTTCACCTCTGGCGCGATCCGTTCGAGGACAGCGACCTCGAAGAAGGCCCCTATCGCCACCTTCAGCCCGCAGCCGATGCCGATCCGGCCGTACCCGACCTCGTCATCGTGCCGCTGCTCGCCTTCACCGCACAGGGCGGACGGCTCGGCCAGGGCGGCGGCCACTACGACCGCTGGCTCGCTGCCCACCCCGAAACGCTCGCCGTGGGCCTCGGCTGGGACAGCCAACTCGTCGACCATTTGCCGATGGAGGATCACGACCAGCCCTTGCGCGCGGTCGTCACGCCGACGCGGCTCTACGAAAGCGAATCCTGATGCCTCCGAAGATCCGTGGCAATCGTCGCGAGCCGACCTGGCGAATCCCCGTCGGCATTCTCGGCCTGGTCGTGGGACTCGGCATCTACGCCCTCGTCATCGCGATCTATCTCGCGCCGGTGATCGCCGGCTGGCATGCTCTGATCCAGGCGCCGATCTATCTCGTACTCGGCGTCATCTGGCTGCTGCCCCTCGGACGCTTCCTGATCTGGATGGAAACTGGCCGCTGGAGCGCGCCGCGCCAATAGCCACATTGCCCCCTGCGCCGAGTTAAAGGCCGCGTGGACGGCACGCCACGGACGCGCGCTGCTGGCAATCGGGCAGCGCCGTAGCGAGGTTCTCGATGTCGTGAAATTCCCAAGTGGCGCGAGTGACGGGGCTCGAACCCGCGACCTCCGGCGTGACAGGCCGGCACTCTAACCAACTGAGCTACACCCGCGCAGCCACTTGGGAGGCCGCGAACTAGGCGAGAGTTCCGGGGCTGTCAACACGGTTGGAAAGAGATTTTTTGCAAGCCCGTGACAGCCAGGGATTTGGCCCGTTTCCGGCAGGATTCCACGGCCTGGACATGGTCAAGGCGGCGTTAACCATTCCTTTGGTTTGCGCGAAGATACTGCCCTCGATGGTCCACCGTGGACCGAACAGGGGGAATACCGTGAAGTTCTATGCCTGGGTCGGATATGCCCTGACCGGACTTTCGATCACGTTGCCGGCCACCACCTCGGCCCAGTCGAACGCAGCCGGGCCGACCGTGGCCACCGACAGCGCCGTCTTCGTCGAGCGCGTCGATGGCGGCACCACGCGGAGCCTCGAACCGGCAAGCCGCCTCAACCGCGGCGACCGGGTCGTGACGATCGTGAACTGGTACCGCATGGGCGGCGACGGCGGCTTCACCATCACCAATCCGCTCCCGCAGGCCATCGCCTATCAGGCGAGCGCGCGGGACGATCAGGAGGTCTCGGTCGACAATGGCCGCACCTGGGGCCAGCTCGGCATGCTGCGAGTCGGACAGCGCCTGGCCACGCCCGAAGACGTCACCCACATGCGCTGGCGCGTGCCGGCGACCCAGGCCCAGCGCGGCCGCGGTCAGATCGCCTACAGCGGCATCGTGCGCTAACCGGCCAGCATCATCAGGGGCGCCTCGATCCGTCGCTTGAGCGCCTGGATGAAACTCGCAGCGTCCCACCCGTCGACGACGCGGTGGTCGCAGCTGATCGAAACGTTCATCAGCTTGCGCTTCTCGATGCGTTCGCCGCCCTGCCCGTCGGAGACGTAGACCGGCCGTTCGACGATCTTGTTCGGGCCGATGATCGCCACTTCGGGCCGGTTGATAACCGGCGTCGTGGCGATGCCGCCCAGCGGTCCCAGCGAGGTCACGGTCAGAGTCGAACCCGAGAGCTCTTCCGACTTGGCCGTGCCTTCGCGAGCCGCTTCGGCCAGCCGCGCGATCTCGGCGGCCAGTGCCCACAGCGTCAGATTCTGCGCATTGCGGATGACCGGAACCATCAGCCCGGCGGGCGTCTGCGCAGCCATGCCGAGATGCACCGAATCGTAGCGCGTGACGACATTGGCCTCCTCGTCGTAGCGCGCGTTGATCATCGGGAACTCAGGCAGGGTGCGGCAGATCGCGGTGATCAGAAACGGCAGCAAGGTCAGCTTCGGCTTGTCGCCGCGCTGGTCGTTGAACTCGCCGCGCCAGCGTTCGAGCTCGGTGACGTCGCATTCGTCGACATAGGTGAAGTGCGGGATATGGCGCTTCGAAGCGGCCATGTTTTCGGCGATGCGGCGGCGCAGGCCGATGACCTTGATCTGCTCGCCGGCACCGTCAATCTGCTGCTCGGGCGCGCGTTTGGCCTCGGGCTTGGCGGCTGGCGCATCCTTGGCGGGAGCAACCGGCTTTTGCGCGAGCAAATGAGCGTCGAGATGCTCGTGCCGGACCACGCCGTCGAGCCCGCCCGTTACCGCAGCCAGGTCCACGCCCAGCGAGCGCGCACGGGCGCGCACGGCCGGCGAGGCCAAGGCCTTGCCGCCGGCGCTGCGGACGACCGGTGGCGGCACAGGCTTGCTCGGCCGCAACGGTGCGCTTTCGTTCTCCAGCCGCGACGCTGCGCGCTCGACATCTTCGGCATCGGGTGTTTCCGCCGCAATCCGCTCTCGGACCTCCTCGGCATCGGGACCGGGCGCCTCGTAGGAGCCGCCTTCGGTCTCGATCACCACCAACGGCGAACCGATCGCAACCGTCGCGCCGACCTCGCCCGCGATCTCGCGGACCACGCCGGTGACCGGGCTTTCCATCTCGACCGTGGCCTTGTCGGTCATCATGTCCGCGATCGGCGAATCTTCCTCGATCCGATCGCCGACCTTGACGTGCCAGGCGACGATCTCGGCCTCGGCGATGCCTTCGCCGATGTCGGGCAGGCGGAAGACGAAACGCCCCTTCCCGCTGGCGGCGGGTGCTTCGACAGGCTCGGCACGAGCGGGTGCGGAGTTCACGGCGGGTTTTGCTTTCGGCTCAGGCTCAGCCGCCGGTGCCGGCTCCGCATAGGCCTCGCCGCCCTCGGTCTCGATCACCACCAGCGGCGAACCGATCGCGACCGTATCGCCGACCTCGCCCGCGACCTCGCGGACCACGCCGGTGACAGGGCTTTCCATCTCGACCGTGGCCTTGTCGGTCATCATGTCGGCGATCGGCGAGTCTTCCTCGATCCGGTCGCCGACCTTGACGTGCCAGGCGACGATCTCGGCCTCGGCGATGCCCTCGCCGATGTCGGGCAGGCGGAAGGTGAAGGTGCCCATCGCCTCAGGCCCCCAGCAGGCGGTCGACCGCCTCGCCGATGCGGACGGGACCGGGGAAATAGGCCCATTCCAGGCTGTGCGGATAAGGCGTGTCGAAGCCCGTGACGCGCTCGACCGGCGCCTCGAGGTGGTAGAAGCAGCGCTCCTGCACCAGCGCAGACAGCTCGGCGCCGAAGCCGGAGGTCCGTGTCGCCTCGTGTATCACCAGGCAACGCCCCGTCTTCTTCACAGACTTTTCCACAGTCGCCATGTCGATCGGCACGAGCGTGCGCAGGTCGATGATTTCGGCATCGACGCCCTTCTCGGCCAGCACCGCCTCGGCGACGTGGATCATCGTGCCATAGGCGAGCACGGTCAGCGCCTCGCCCTCCTTCACGATCCGCGCCTTCCCCAAGGGAATCGAATAATAGCCCTCGGGCACGACCGAGCCCGGATGCTTGGCCCAGGGGCTCGCCGGCGTATCGTAATAGCCGTCGAAGGGGCCGTTGTAGATGCGCTTGGGCTCGAAGAAGATAACCGGGTCGTTGTCCTCGATCGCGGCGATCAGCAGGCCCTTGGCATCGTGCGGCGTGGCCGGGATCACGGTCTTGAGGCCCGCGACGTGGGTGAACAGCGCCTCGGGGCTCTGGCTGTGCGTCTGCCCGCCGAAGATGCCGCCGCCGAAAGGCGAGCGCACGGTGATCGGCGCGGTGAATTCGCCGGCCGAGCGATAGCGCAGCCGCGCCGCCTCGGACACGAGCTGATCGAGCCCCGGATAGATGTAGTCGGCAAATTGGATCTCGGGCACCGGGCGCAAGCCATAGGCGGCCATGCCGACGGCGGCGCCGATGATGCCGCATTCGCTGATCGGCGTGTCGAACACACGGGTCTTGCCGTATTTTGCCTGCAGCCCGGCCGTGGCGCGGAACACGCCGCCGAAATAGCCGACGTCCTCGCCGGTGATCACGACATTGGCGTCGCGCTCCATCATGATGTCGAGCGCGTCGTTGATCGCCTCGATCATGTTGAGGCGGCGGGTCGGCGCATCAGCCAGCGAGACGGGGGATTCCTCCTGGGTCATCATTCTTTCCAATCCGGCCACTTCACGCGCCGCTCGCGGATGGCCTGTTCGGCCTGCTCCTCGAGATGCCAGGGCAATTCCTCGAACACGTCCTCGAACATCGTCTTGAACGGATGGTGCAGGCCGTGGCCGAGGATGCCATTCTTCTCGGCCTCCTTCGACGCGGCCTTGACCTCTTCGGCGACTTCGCGATCCATCGTGGCCTGCTGCTCCTCGGACCACTCGCCCAGCGCGATCAGATGGCGCTTGAGCCGCGCGATCGGATCGCCGAGCGGCCATTCGACGCTTTCCTGTGCCGAGCGATACGAGCTCGGATCGTCCGAGGTCGAATGGCCCTCGGCACGATAGGTGAAGTGCTCGATCAGGGTCGGGCCCTTGTTGGCCCGCGCGCGGTCGGCCGCCCAGCGCACCGCGGCGAAGACCGCCAGTGCATCGTTGCCGTCGACGCGGATGCCCGCCATGCCATAGCCGATCGCGCGCGCAGCAAAGGTCGTGCGCTCGGCCCCGGCAATCCCGGAGAAGCTCGAGATCGCCCACTGGTTGTTGACGACGTTGAGCACGACCGGCGCGTTGTAGACCGTGGCGAAGGTCATCGCCGCGTGGAAATCGCCCTCGGCGGTCGAGCCCTCGCCGATGAAGCTCGTGGCGATGCGCGTGTCGCCCTTGATCGCCGAGGCCATCGCCCAGCCGACCGCCTGCGGATACTGCGTCGTCAGGTTGCCCGAGATCGAAAAGAAGCCGTATTCCTTCGCCGAATACATGATCGGCAGCTGGCGCCCCTTCAGCCGGTCGGCGCGGTTCGAGTAGATCTGGTTGACCATCTCGACCAGCGGATAGTTCCGCGCGACGAGGATGCCCTGCTGGCGATAGGAGGGGAACACCATGTCGTCGTCGGCCAGCGCGAAGGCCGCGGCGATCGCGATCGCCTCCTCGCCCGTGCACTTCATGTAGAAGCTGGTCTTGCCCTGGCGCTGGGCGCGATACATGCGATCGTCGAAGGCGCGGGTCAGCGCCATCGCGCGCAGCATGCGGCGCAGGGTCTCGGCGTCGAGACGCGGATCCCACGGGCCGACCGCCTTGTCGTCGTCGCCGAGTACGCGGACGAGATCGGTGCAGAGCGGATAGGTCTCTTCCGCGGCGCAGGTTTCGTCGGGACGCGGTTGGGCACCAGCGGGCGGGATCACCAGATCGGAATAGTCGACCGCGTCGCCGGGCCGGTACTTGGGCTCGGGCACGTGGAGCTCGAGCGGTGGCAGGTTGCCACGCTTCCGGCTCGGGGTCTTGGGCACTTTGGCCATTCTCTCGCTCTCTCCCGCCTGTGCAATAGGTTGCGCAAGATCGAAGCAAAGTTTTACAAGTACGTTATATTATTTCAATTGCGATTTCCCGCGCCCGTACGCAACAATGCTTTGCTTCAGACCGCCACAGGCGCCGAAATGTGCGCTTGCGGGGTGTAATCGACGACGGTGAAGTCCTCGATGCGATAGTCGAAGATCGATTCCGGCCGGCGCGCGATTTCGAGCCGTGGTGCGCCCGAAGGGGTGCGGCCGAGCTGTTCCTCCACGAGCGCGGCATGGTTGAGATAGAGATGCACGTCTCCCCCAACCCACACGAGCTCGCCCGGTTCCAGCCCCGCCTGCTGCGCGAACATCCGCACAAGCAGCGCCGCCGACCAGATGTTGAAGGCGAAGCCGAGGCCGAGATCGCACGAGCGTTGGTAGAGCAGGCCGGAAAGCTTGCCGTCGGCGACGTGGAACTGGTAGGTCTTGTGGCAGGGCGGCAGCGCCATCGCGTTCAGTTCGGCGACGTTCCAGCCCTCGACGATGTGACGGCGGCTGCCCGGATTGTCCCGCAGGCTCGCGACGACCTCTGCCACCTGGTTCACGCCCTTGGGGCGCTTTCGGAAGAGCCCTTCGTGGCCCTCGATGGCAACGGGCTCGTAGACCGCCCAGTCGACCCACTGCTTGCCATAGACCGGACCGAGATCGCCCCATGCCTGCGCGAAGGCCTCGTCGGCGACCACGCGTTTGGAAAAGTCCTCGCGGCTGATCTCGGTGCCGGTTTCGCGCCGGTACCGATCGAGCGGCCAATCGGTCCAGATTTCCACGCCCTGCGCGCAGAGCGAACGGATGTTGGTGTCGCCCGTGAGGAACCACAACATCTCGCGCGTCGCGGTCTTCCAGAACACGCGCTTGGTCGAGAGCAGCGGCATGCGGTTGTCCGCCAAGTCGAAGCGCAGCTCGGCCCCCAGGATCGAGCGCGTGCCCACGCCGGTGCGGTCGACGCGCTCGTCACCGTGCTCCCAGATCCGCCGCATCAGATCGAGATACTGCCATTCCCAATGGGTCCGGTCCGATGAAGCGCCAAGAGAATCGGTGTCTATCGCAGTGCTCGCCATGTCCGGACCCTAGCCGCGCCGACCCGCCAGCGGAAGCCGGAGAGCCCGAGGGTTAACGCGAACTTGCCGGCCACCTCGTAACCATCCCGGACGCGCGCGACAAAGCTCCGGCAAGCCCCTGGGTGTTATGGCAAACGCGATGTTTACCACGAAATCGGGCGCAGGCTTTCCGGCGGCACGATGGGCGCTTGGCGCCCAGGCCGCGGTCGTGCCTGCGATTCTCGTGTTCTGCCAGAGCCCTGCCCCCGGCGAAGCCGCGCTCTATCTTCC
Organism: Novosphingobium anseongense; assembly: GCF_037482895.1. Lineage (NCBI taxonomy): Bacteria > Pseudomonadati > Pseudomonadota > Alphaproteobacteria > Sphingomonadales > Sphingomonadaceae > Novosphingobium > Novosphingobium anseongense. The sequence continues at coordinate 1,467,858 of NZ_JBBHJZ010000001.1, forward strand.
GCTGCATGCCGCTTCGCAGGCCCAATCCGTCGCCTGGACTCGCAACCATGGCGGCCGGCTGCTGGGCCGTGGGCCGCTGCCCGGCTCCTTGCTGATCCAGGCCGAAGCCTCGGGCCTCGCGCTGGCCGCGGCCGCCGATGGCGCGCTGCTGCTGTCCGTTCCGAACCCGCTATGCGGCGCCTCCGCGCCGTCCGACAAACCCGTCTATCGTTGAGACCGTGGAATGCATGAGCTGAACCAACTGCGCCGCACGGGCGCCTATGGCCTGACCGCCGCCTGCTGGATCTTCGTCCTCGGCCTCGCCGCCGGCGGGGTCCACCTCGGTCGCTGGCTGCCGCTGGTCGCGGCCATAGCAGTGTCGATCGTACCGACGCTCCTGGCCCGGCAGGACCGGGGCACGGGTGCTTCGCGACTCGCTTTCGGTGTGACCCTGCCGCTCTATCCGGCGCTGCTGCTCTGGCAGTGGACCGGCGAGCCATGGATGCTCGACTTCCATATGGTCTTCTTCGTCACCATCGCGATGCTGACCGTCCTCGCCGACTGGCGCGCGATCGTGCTCGGCGCCGGGGTGACCGCGGTCCACCACCTGCTGACCAACTTCGTCGCACCCAGCCTGGTCTTCCCGGGCGGTGCCGATCTCGAACGCGTGATCCTGCACGCCGTGGTCGTCGTCGCCGAAACGGCGGTGCTGGTCATGGTCGCGAGCCAGGTAGAGAAGCTCGTCATCGGCCAGGCCTCGGCCCATGCCGAAACCAACCGCCTCGAAGCCGAGACCGGCGCGGAACGCAGCCGCGCCGCGGCCGAACAGCGCCAGGTGATCGACAGCATCGGCGGCGGCCTCAAGGGCCTCGCCCAAGGCGATCTCGCCGCGCGGCTCGATTCGCGCTTTCCCGAAAGCTACGAGGACCTGCGCGCCTCGTTCAACGCCGCCGCCGCCGATCTCAACCGCATGGTCCGTGCGGTCAGCGATTCGGCCGGTGCGATCGACGTCGGCTCGACCGAGATCCGCAGCGCCTCCGCCGATCTCGCCCAGCGTACCGAGCAGCAGGCCGCCACTCTGGAAGCCACGGCCTCGGCGCTCGACCGGATCACCGGCACGGTCCAGGACAGCGCGCGCAGCGCCGTCGATCTCCAGGCGACGGTGCGCCGCACGCGCGACGATGCGGTCCAGGGCGGCAGCGTCGCCGAGCGCACCGTTGCGGCGATGACCCAGATCGAGACCTCGGCGCAGGAGATCAGCCAGATCATCGCGGTGATCGACGGCATCGCCTTCCAGACCAACCTGCTCGCGCTCAACGCCGGCGTAGAAGCCGCACGCGCGGGCGAGGCCGGCAAGGGCTTCGCCGTGGTCGCCGGCGAGGTCCGCGCGCTCGCGCAGCGCTCGGCCGAGGCGGCCAGCAACATCAAGACGCTGATCGAGGCTTCGGCCGCGCAGGTCGCGCAGGGCGTCGCCCTCGTCGGAGAATCGGGCCAGTCGCTGCGCGCGATCGTCGAGGACATCGGCCAGATCGGCGATGCGATCGAGCGGATCGCAGTGAGCTCGCAGGAACAGGCGGGCGAACTGCTCAAGGTCAATGCCCGCACCAAGCAGCTCGATCTCAACACCCAGCAGAACGCAGCGATGGTCGAACAGACCACGGCCGCGGCGCGCACCCTGTCGAACGAGGCGGCGAATCTCGCCGAACTCGTCACGCGCTTCCAAACATCGACGAGCGAGGCCAGCGCACGCGCCATACCCCAGGGAAGCCTGCGCGCGGCGGCGTGAGCCGGAACTTTTACTGGCGTAGCAGATGCCCCTTGCCACCCCGGGTTCGTCTGACTATAGGCCCGCTCCTGCCTCACGGACGCCTGCTTCGGCACGGCGTTACGCGAACGGTCGGGGAATAGCTCAGCCTGGTAGAGCACTGTCTTCGGGAGGCAGGGGCCGGAGGTTCGAATCCTCTTTCCCCGACCACTTCACTGCCTTGAATATCGGCGGATTCCCTTTGTTTTCAGGGATCCGCCCGGTCCCGGCAACAAGGGCTGCACCTCGGGCGGCCGGGAGCGCCCAGTGCCGCCTCAATCGGGCCGGCTTTTCCGCATCAGATAGATATCCATGATCCAGCCGTGCCGAGCGCGCAGTTCTGCTCTCGTGCGGGTGATGCGGCCTGCCGCCTGCTCCAGTGCGCCGCTCTCCAGCGCCTCTTGCGCCATGCCGAGATAGGCGCCCCACCAGATCGTTACGCCACCCGGCGCCAGCGCCGCGAAGGCGGATCCCTGATCCAGCATGACCGCAACGGTATCGGCCCCCTCGGGCCAGCCCTGTGCCCGCAGCATCCGACCCGTGGTGATGACGACCGGTGCGCCGAGATCGTTGAGCGGGATGGCATGGGCGGCGGTCAGCGCCTGCAGGCTGGTGATGCCCGGAACGACGCGGACGCTGATCGCCACGCCGCTATGCCGGAGCCGATCGGCGATGCGCAGGCTGCTGTCGTAGAGCGAGGGATCGCCCCAGACGAGCAGCGCCAGCCTGCCGCCATCGGGAAGGTGCCGCGCGATCTGCTCCGCCCAGGCCTGCGCGATGGCATCGTGCCAGGCGTTGACGCCGCCGAGATAGTCGCCGCCGGCCGCGCGTACGGGCAGGTCGAATTCGACCACGCGCACCGGCCGGGTCAGCACCGCGGCACAGATCCCGTGGCGCAGGTCGACGAGATCCGACTTGGCATCGCCCTTGCGCGGAACGAGGACGAGATCGGCCTCGTTGATCGCCCGCGCCGCCTGCGCGGTCAGGTGATCGGGATTCCCCGTGCCGATGCCGATGAGCTGGAGTTCGATCATCGCTCGCTCGCGACCATGTGGAAGAAGGTGCCGCTGACCAGACCGCGCCGCGATCCCGCCTCGGCGACTGCCGCGCCATCGGCGTCGGTCACGCGCATCAGGGGCGGATCGTCCTGCCGGGCCGTGGTCGAATAGTGGAACTCGTGCCCGCGCAGCCTGGCGCCCGCGGGCAGGCCGGCGAGCGGCGAAAGCAGTTCCGCGCGGCGATAGCCGAGGTGCAGCCGGCGTTCGGCATGACTGGTGACGAGGCTGAGCAAGCCCGCCATGCGATGCGCCGTGCCGTCGCGGTCGATCAACGCCTCGCCCAGAACCATGTAGCCGCCGCATTCGCCGTGGATCGGGCGACTCTCGGCATGACGACGCAAGCCCGCCCGGAACGTCTCGGCCGCGGCGATCCGGCCGGCATGCAGTTCGGGATAGCCGCCCGGCAGCCACACGAGATCGGCATCGAGCGCCGGGGCCTGGTCCGCCAGCGGGGAAAAGGGCAGGAGTTCCGCGCCCGCGCGCCGCCAGCCTTCCAGCAGATGCGGATAGAGGAACGAGAAGGCTCGATCGTGCGCGATGGCGATGCGTTGCGCGGGCGGATCGGACAGGCCCGCCTCGGTACAGGCCGCGCGCCCGACGCGCGCGGCGTCGCGGAGGGCGGCAAGGTCCACCCGCTCGCGCAGCAGCCCCGCATAGCTGGCAATGATCGCATCGAGACCGGCCTGTTCCTCGGCCTGGACCAGACCGAGATGCCGCTGGGGCAGGACAAGGTCGTTGCGCCGCGGCAAGGCGCCGAAGACGCGGATGCCCGCCGCCTCGAAGCCCGCACGGACAAGCCGCTCGTGCCGGGGACTGGCGACGCGGTTCAAGATCACACCCTCTACAGCGACGCCGGGATCGAAACGGCCAAAGCCCAGCGCCGTGGCGGCAGCGGACTGCGCCTGGCCCGAAACGTCGACGACGAGCACGACCGGCCAGCCCATGTGCCGGGCAATGTCGGCCGCCGTGCCGTGGCCACTCGCGCCGTTCCCTGAGACACCGTCGAACAGCCCCATCGCGCCCTCGGCCAGCACCATATCGGCGCCCTGCCCTTGCGCGGCGATGCCATCGATGAGCGCGGCGTCCATCGCCCAGCTATCCAGGTTGAACGATGCCCGCCCGCAGGCGGCGCGGTGAAAGCCCGGGTCGATGTAGTCGGGCCCGCACTTGAACGGCTGGACCGCCACACCATCCTCGCGCAGCGCGCGCAGCAGGCCGAGCGTGACCGTGGTCTTGCCGCTGCCCGAGGCCGGCGCCGATATCAGCAGGCCCGGCGGTGTCACTCGGCCGATCCGGCGTAGCGCGATTCCACATGCTGCGGCCGAAACCGGCGGTCGTACCCCTGCGCATAGAGGCTGCTTTCGGCGAAATCCTCGGCATCGAGCGCGCGGCCGACCAGGATCAGCGCGGTCCGCTCCATGGTGCTCGCAACCGCCGCCTCGATGGTCGCCAGGGTGGCACGGACGATGCGCTGGTCGGGCCAACTCGCGCGCCAGACGACCGCCACCGGGCAGTCGGCGCCATAGACCGGGGCGAGATCGGCCACGACCTTCGCCAAATTGTGGATCGACAGGTGGATCGCCAGCGTCGCTCCCGTCACCGCGAAGTTCTTAAGGCTTTCGGCGGGCGGCATCGTGCTCGCACGGCCCGGCGTGCGGGTCAGCACGAGCGACTGCGCCAGTGCCGGCAGCGTCAGTTCGGCCTCCAGCGCGGCAGCGGCAGCGGCGAAGGCCGGTACGCCGGGCGTCACGGTGAAAGGAATGTCGAGCGCACGCAGACGGCGGATCTGTTCGCCCATCGCCGACCAGACCGAAAGGTCGCCCGAATGCAGGCGGGCCACGTCCTGCCCGGCGGCATGAGCCGCGGCGATCTCGGCGACGATCGCGTCGAGGTCCATCGGTGCCGTGTTGACGATCCGCGCGCCCGGCGGACAGTGATCGAGCACGGCCTCCGGGATCAGCGAACCGGCATAGAGGCACACGGGGCTGGCCGCGATAAGGTCGCGCCCACGCAAGGTCAGCAGGTCGGGCGCGCCAGGGCCGGCGCCGATGAAATGAACCGTCATGTCGAAACTCCTGCCGCCAAGGCGCAAGTCGCCATGCGGTCGTGTGAAATGCTGCGGGGAGCCAACAGGCGCGCGCCGGGGCCGGCCGCAACGAGCGCGCAGGCCTCGGCCACGCTGCCCGCGCCGCGCGCCGCCTGCGAGGCCAGCGATCGCGTCGGGGTGGCGAGGCCGAAGATGCGCGCGGGTGTGACCGCGATCAGCGGCAGCACCAGCAACCGCGCGAGCTCGGCCAGCGCCTCGGCCTTGTCCTCTATCGTCGCCAGATGGGTGACCGGCCAACCAGCGATCCGCGCTGCGTCGAGCGCCGCCCGCAGCGAGGCCGCCGTCGCTCCAGAGCGGAAGCCGAAGCCGGCGACGATCACAGCGTCACGCTCCACTGGACAACCGGATAGCGCGACCGCCAGCCGCGACGGCCGCCGAGCGGCGCCGCGTCGGCCAGTTCGATACGCAGGAGGCTGCCGCCGCGCCGTTCGTGCCAGAGCGCGAGCAGCACTTCGGATTCGAGCGTCACGGCATTGGCGACCAGCCGCGTGCCAAAAGGCAGACGGGTCTCGAGGCTTTCGAGCAGGCCCTGCGACAGTCCGCCCCCGACGAACACCGCCTGCGGCGGTGGGCCTTCGGGCAAGACTTCGGGCGCGATGCCATGGAGCACTTCGAGCCGGTCCACGCCCAAGGCCAGCGCATTGGCGCGCGCACGATCGGCGCGGACAGGATCGGCTTCGACCGCGCAAGCACGGTTGGCGGGATGGGCCAGCAGCCACTCGATCGCGATCGAGCCCGATCCCGCGCCTATGTCCCACAGCATCTCGCCCGCACGCGGCGCGAGCGCGGACAGGGTGAGCGCGCGCACCGGCGCCTTGGTGATCTGCCCATCATGTTCGAACAAGGCGTCTGGTCGCCCGGCGGTCGCGGGCAGGACAGAGCCCTCGCCGTAAACCTCCAAGCCCACCGCCACGGGATGCGCAATGTCGGCGAGCGTCATCGCGCCCGCCTCGACGACACGCCGCCTTTCGCGCGGACCGCCCAGACGCTCCAGGACGTGCAATTGCGAGGGACCGAAGCCCTGCATCGACAGATAGTCAGCAAGCCGTTTCACCGCATCACCGTCGCGCAACAGCACCAGCGCGCGAGCGCCAGGCGCGAGATGCGGGCGCAGGCGTTCGAGCGGTGCTGCGTGAAGGCCTAGACAGGCGGTGTCCTGGATGGCCCAGCCCAGCCGCGCCGCGGCCAGGCCGAAAGTGGATGGTGCCGGATAAGCCGTCCATTCGTGGGCATCGAGCCGATGCACGATGCTGCTCCCCGCACCGAACCAGAACGGATCGCCCGAGGCCAGCACCACGATGCGCTGCCCGCGCCGCGACAGCAGGCGCTCTACGCCCTCGGCGAAGGGCACTGGCCATTCTTCCAGCGCGCAGCTAAGCGCGGGCAGCAGTGCGAGATGCCGGGCCGATCCCATGACCAGCTCGGCCTCCGACAGCGCCGCCAGGCTCGCTATGGACAGGCCATCCGCACCGTCCTCGCCAATGCCGACGATCGTCAACCAGGGCGGAGCATCCGTGTCAGCCACGCCGAATATCCTTCTTCTGGGCGGCACCAGCGAAGCGAGCGCATTGGCGCATCTGCTCGCCACGCGCGGGGACGCGGCGGTGTTCAGCTATGCCGGGCGTACGACCAACCCGCGCGGCCAGCCGCTGCCGCTTCGTGTCGGCGGTTTCGGCGGCGTCACGGGTCTGATCGACTATCTGCGCCGCCACGGCATCACGCACCTGATCGATGCCACACACCCTTTCGCCGCGACGATGAGCGCCCATGCGCTCGAGGCCGCACGCGCGACGGACGTGGCCCATGTCGCGCTGACCCGCCCGGCCTGGCGTCCCGAGGCGGGCGACCGCTGGCGCCATGTCCCCGACTTGGCCGCCGCGGTCGATGCGCTCGATGGACCGGGCCGCAAGGTCATGCTCGCGCTCGGCCGCATGCATGTGGATCGCTTCGCCGCCCGGCCGCAGCATCACTATCTGCTGCGCTTCGTCGACGCGCCCGAGGTCCCCCCGGCCCTGCCCACGCACAGGCTGATCGTCGATCGCGGCCCCTTCACGATCGAAGGCGACCAGTTGCTGATGCAAGAGCACGGCATCGAGCTCGTGGTCTGCAAGAATGCCGGCGGCCCCGGCGCCGTCGCGAAGCTGGCGGCTGCGCGCGCGTTGGGCTTGCCGGTGCTGATGATCGATCGCCCGGCGCTGCCCGATCGGATCGAGCTTCACCGGCCGGAGCAGGTGCTGGACTGGCTCGATCATGGCACTTCGTCCGGGATCGAACGCGGCGTGTAGAGGATCGGCCCGCGCGCCCGCTCGATGACGCGCGTGCGGCTGGAGCCCAGGATCACCATGGTCCGCATGTCGGCCATTTCTGGCCGCGCCTCACCGAGGCTGACGATCCGCAGATACTCCTCCGGCGTGGTCACCGCGCGCGCGAAGAGAATCGGCCGCGCATCGCCGCAAGTCTCGCGCAACACGGCCAGTGCGCGCGCAAAGCCCTCGGGCCGCGCCTTGGAACGCGGGTTGTAGAAGGCCATGGCGAAGTCCGCCTCGGCCGCCAGCCGCAGCCGCCGTTCGATCACGGCCCAGGGCTTGAGATTGTCCGACAGGTTGATCGCGCAGAAATCGTGCCCCAACGGCGCTCCGGCCCGCGCCGCCGCGGCCAGCATCGCAGTGATGCCGGGCAGCACGCGGATGTCGAGATCGCGCCACGACGCGGGTCCGGCTTCGAGCGCCTCGAACAGCGCCGAAGCCATGGCGAAGACCCCCGGATCGCCCGACGAGACCACGACCACGCGCTGCCCCGCCGCCGCCATTTCGAGCGCTTGCGCGGCCCGATCGATCTCCACGCGGTTGTCCGAAGGATGCAGCACCAGCCCTTCGCGCGGCGCCACGCGGGCAACGTAAGGGATATAACCGACCACGTCGGTCGCCTCGGCCAGCGCGGTGCCGACCTCGGGGGTCACCAGCCCTTCGCCGCCCGGCCCGAGGCCCGCGACCGCGACCCAGCCGCTCACGGTCTACGCCCCTGTCCGTGGATCAGCAGGATCGAGAAATAGGGCGTGACCGTATCGACCTCGGCCAACCGCGTGACCCGCTGGCCCGGCATGGCGGCGTGCTCGACCAGCCAGGCGGCCTCGGCGCGGCCGGCGGCCTCGACCGCGCGGCGCAGCTTGGGCAAATGGCGCCCGATCTTCATGACCACCAGCGCATCGGTGTCGCGGATGCGCCGCACCAGTTCCGCTTCCGGCAGCGTCGCCATGGCGACGGTCAGCACGTCGTCGCCCCAGGTGATCGGTACCTGGGTCGCGTTCCAGGCGCCCGCCATGCCGGTAATGCCGGGCACCACCTCGACCGGCACGCTCCCCGCCAACCGGCTGTGCAGGTGCATGAACGAGCCGTAGAAGAAGGGATCGCCTTCGCAGAGCACGACGACGTCGGCGCCGGTCTCGGCCACCGCCAGCAACCGCTGCGTGCATTCGGCATAGAAGGCGGAAAGGCATTCGTTGTAGCGCGGATCGGTCAACGCGATCTCGGTGGTCACCGGATATTCCATCGCCAGCTCGACCACATCGGCGTGGAGCATACCCTCGACGATCCGCCGCGCCTGGCCCGGCCGCCCGGCCTTGCGGAAATAGGCGATATGCCGCCCGCCGCGCACCAGCCGGTCGGCGCGCACGCTGAGCAGGTCCTGCGCACCGGGGCCGAGGCCTACGCCGTAGATCGTGCCCGTCTTGCTCATTCGGCGCCGCTCGCCAGCGCGTTGATCACCGCGACGGTCATCGCACTGCCCCCCAGCCGCCCCTCGACCACGCAGCACGGTACCGGCTGCGCCTGCCACAACGCGGCCTTCGATTCCGCGGCGCCGACGAAACCGACCGGACAGCCGATGATCGCGGCGGGGCGCGGACAATCGCGATCTTCGAGCATGTTCAGCAGGTGGAACAGCGCCGTCGGGGCATTGCCGATCGCGACCAGCGCACCGGATAGATGCGGCCGCCAGAGTTCGAGCGCGGCGGCCGAGCGGGTGTTGCCCAGCACACGCGCCAGGTCGGGCACCGCGGCGTCATGGAGCGTACAAATCACGGCATTGTCGGCGGGCAGACGCGCGCGCGTGACGCCTTCGGATACCATACGTGCGTCGCAGAGGATCGGCGCGCCCTGCGCCAGGGCGTCGCGCGCCACCGTTGCGAAACCGGGCGAAAAACGGATCGACGACGCAAGCTCCACCATGCCCGCCGCGTGAATCATCCGCACGGCGACCGGCTCCTCATCGGCCGAGAAGAGCGCGAGATCGGCCTCGGCACGGATCGTGGCGAAGGACTGGCGATAGATCGCCGCGCCGTCCTTCTCGTAGTCATGGGGCATCAACAGGCTCCGAAATGGGCAAGGAGATCGGCGGCGGTCAGGCCCGCGCGCAAAGGTTCGGCATCGGCGCGGGCGTCCAGCGCAAGGTCGTATCGGCCCGCGCGCCCGGTCAGCATCACGTCGGCCGGGGCCGACCGCGCACAGCCCTTGGCGCAACCGGAGACGTGGAGGCGTCCCGCGACATGGGGGGCGAGGTGGCGCGCCAACGCTCGGGTCTCCACGCCCGCTTGCGGGCAGGCCGGTTGGCCAGAACAGGCATCGACACGCAACAGCGGCGCGGCGGGGTCGGTCGACAGGTCCGGAGCCTCGATCGCGACGTGAGCGCCTTCGACCAGAAGGATGCGCCACGGCGAGACGCGGAAACCGCTCTGCCCATCGGCGAGGCGCAGCAGCGCCTCGACTTCGACGCGACCGAAAGCGAGACCATAGGCCATGCCGCGCGGCCAAGGTCCCGGCAGCAAGTGCGGTCCCGGCGATGCGAGCCGGGCGGCGCCGGCAGCCCACGGCGGAAGTGGCGCATCGTGCCGGGCCATACGTCCTGCACGGCCGCCGCCGCTGGCGACGAACCAATGGGCGAGCCCGATCAAGGCATCGACTTCGCCGCCGCGATCGACGGGCATTCCCACCTGCCGACCATCGGCACGAAGCATGATCCCACCGTCGGCCGCACGTTCGAGCCGGAAATCTCCAGGTTCGTCGGCAAGAACGGGCGCGACGCCGGCATCGATCACGAAGCCGACCTTCCCCGGCAGTTCGGGAAGCTCGCCGATGCGTTCGAGCAATTCGCAGGCCAGGCGATGGCTGTCGTCGGCCTCGCGCCATTCGGGCGCGATCAGCACATTGCGGGCGCGCTCGTGCTCGGCTTGGGCATCGACGAGCCCCGCGTCGAGCAGGCGATCGAGCAGCTTGGGCCAGCTTGCCTCGGTCACCCCGCGAATCTGGAAGTTGGCTCGGCGCGTCAGGTCGATCAGGCCGTTGCCGTGTTCACGGGCTGCGGCGCACAGTTCTGTGATCGCGTCGGACGTCAGGCAGCCGAGGCGCGGCTTCACGCGGACCAGCAGCCCGTCACCCGCCATCATCGGACGCCAGGCGTCGGGGCACCAGCCCCTCACCGCAACGTTCCTGCTGGCTTCGGCCTCGCGGCTCACACCCGATCTCCGCCGCGCCGAACGACGAATGGCGGGGCTTGCCGGAAGACCGGTCGACGCGCGGCGGCGGGCAGGCGCGGCAGGCACCCGTCGCAACGCGACCGTGCAGCCCCAGCCGCACAGTTTCGTCGCCCAGACGGGAATGGACCGTGCCGCGACCAATCCCTGGGTCAGGGCAAGAGCGACCAGAGCGCCGGCAGGTCTCCTGGCTTGCGGGTCGTCGCTCGATGCACACCTTCCCAGACGGATCATATCCGTCCAGTGGCTGCCCTTTCGGACTCGTGCATCTCGCTATCCGCTCACAGTTGCAGGGACAGCCGCGGATTTGGGGGCGAGCCCCGCACCGCATTCCCGATTAAGTTCCTCGCGGAACACCGGCACATTCATGGCATGCCCAAGATTGCTCCGGGGCATCGGCCAGCCCCTAGTGGAAATCAGCCACCAAGCCAAGGTGCGTCACGGTATCGACAGGTCGCGGTAGCGCGCCTTTCCGATTCCGATCGCAACGCGTGAATGGGACAGGTCGCCCTCGCCCCATAAAAGACAACGATGTCATTTGGCTGTAGTGAATAGCTCCTAGCAGCCCCTTCATCCAATGAGGGGGACTGTTACGATGCATGTCGCAGCCAACAAGATTCAGATTATCTCGCTTCTCGCCTCGGCCTCCGCTCTGGCCTGGGCACTGCCGGCCTCAGCGGCTTCGCGCGACGATGAAGCAGCGGCCGAAGCGGCAGCCGATGCCGCTCCCGCGGTGGGCGAAAGCGACATCATCGTCACCGGGGCCGCGCGCGCGCAGCGCCGTTTCGACGTGCCTTACGCGGTGAATTCGTTGTCGCAGGCCGAGGTCGAGCGCATCGCGCCCAAGAGCTTCGCCGACCTGCTAGGCACGGTTCCCGGCATCCAGGTCGAAGCGACCGGCGGCGAAGTGCAGAACATCACGCGCATCCGCGGCATCCCGACCGACCGCGGCTACATGATCTTCCAGCAGGACGGCCTGCCGCTGTACCATGAGATCGACGGCGTGTTCTTCAACTCGGGCGAAGGCATGAACCGCTACGACCTGATGACCGAGCGGGTCGAGATCGTCCGCGGTGGTCCGGCGCCGATTTACGCCTCGAGCGCGGCGGCGATAGCCAACAACATCACCGTTACCGGCACCGACGAGGCGCGCGGGCGCGCTCAGGTGACGATCGGCGATACCGGCCTCTACCGCCTCGATGCGGTGCAGTCGGGCCCGCTCGGCGAGCGTACCTACTACGCGATCGGCGGTTTCCTGCGCCAGCACGACGGCTATCGCAAGAGCGGCTTCCCCAGCGACAAGGGCGGCCAGATCCGCGCCAACCTGAAGCACGATTTCGACAACGGCTTCGTCAAGGTGGCCGTGACCTACGTCAACGACCACAACCTTTTCTATCTGCCGATCCCGATCGCCGATCCGCGCAACCCTGCGGTCTCTCTCGACCGGTACATCGACTATCATCGCGGCACGATGAACTCGCCGGCGCTGCGCAACGTCAACATCAAGTACCGCGATGGCTCGGGCACCGTGCAGGGGCTGAACCGCGATCTCGCCGATGGTCGCCACATGCGCTTCTTCAACGCCAACCTGCACTACCAGGGCGAATTCGGCGACTATGCCGTGTCCGCCAAGGTCGGCTTCACCAAGGGCAAGAGCAGCTTCGACGCGTTCTATTCGACGACCAACCCGGCCGATGCCACCACCTTCGCCAACGGCTATCTCGCCGCTGCGCGCACCGCCTTCGGCGCGGGCGTGGCACGGATGGGCTATGCGATCGCGGGCACCAACGGCGCCACGGCCTATGATCCGAGTACGGCCTCCGGCCTCGTCATGTCGGGTCAGTATCGCGCGGTTGAGGCAGACTTCCACTCGACCCAGGCCGATCTGAGCGTCACCCGCAAGTTCGAGACCGGCTTCGGCACGCACGACATCCGCGTGGGCACCTATGGCTCGATCTATGGCAACAAGAGCCTGCAGGTCTATCAGGACATGCTGATCGAAGTCCGCGGTCAGCCGCGCACGCTCGATCTCCTGGCCTATTCGGCAACGGGCGCGGTGCTCGGCTCGGTCACCGACAAGGGCGTGCTGCGCTATACCACCACGCTCAACCAGGGCGAAGGCGACGCCAAGATGATCGCGGTCTATGCCAACGATACCTGGGACATCACCCGCGGCCTGCGCCTCGACGCCGGCATCCGCAAGGAATGGTACGACCTCGACGGCTTCGCGCTGCTCTCGGCCAATGCCAACCTCGGCGACGCGACGACCCTGGCCGACGACACCACCCGCGCCTTCACCGGCGCAATCGTTTCCAACAAGCTCAAGCCTTCGGCGACAAATTGGACGGTTGGCCTGAACTACGACTTCAATGGCAATCTGGGCGCCTATGGTCGCGTCTCGAACCTGGAAGTTCCACCCAACCTGGGTGTCACGACGAGCACGGCGCCGACCATCATCAAGACCAAGGCCCGCCAGTACGAAGTGGGCCTCAAGGCCAGCTTCGGCCCACACTATCTCTACGTCACAGGCTTCTATACCAAGTTCGATCCGTTCAACGCCTCGTTCGTCGCGTTCAACCCGATCACCGGCCGCAACGACCAAGCCGTGCCGTTCATCGGCGAGGCCGTGTCCAAGGGCGTCGAAGTCGATGGTCGCCTCGCGCCGACCTCGTGGTTCGAGTTGGCCGGTTCGGTCACCTGGCAGGATCCCGAATATCGCAACCTGGCGAACACTGCGGGCGCCGATCCCAGCGCGGTCAACGGCAACCAGATCATCCGCGAGCCCAAGTTCTTCGGCAATCTGCGCCCCACCCTCCACTTCCCCGTGGGCGACGGCGAACTGGAGGTTTCCGGCCGCTACGAATGGACCGGCCGGCGCTATGTCGATCTGTTCAACCTGACCGGGCTGCCCGCCTTCCAGACGATCGGCGCCTCGGTGTCGGTCACCCAGGGCGGCTGGCGTTTCCAGGTGGTCGGCGACAACCTGACCAATGCCAAAGGACTGACCGAGGGCAACCCGCGCACCGACCAACTCGCCGGTCAGGGCGCCAGCGATGCGATCTACGGGCGTCCGTTGTTCGGCCGCAACTTCCGCTTCATCCTCAGCCGGAGCTGGTAATATGCGCAGGTCCTGCGCCGCGGCGCTGATCGCCTGCCTTGCCGCATCTGCGATGATGCCGGCGGCAGCCTCGGCGCAGGACCCGGCCGGCTATGCCGCGCCGTTTTCCGACACTCTCGAAACGCGGGTCTTCCCCCTGTTCGCGATGCTGCACGCGGCGCCGGGCTGGCCGCAGGCGCTCGCGCGCGATCCGGCGCTGCGCAAACTGGCGGCGGATCGCGCCGCCCGCGCGGCGCAGGAGACATGCTCGCCCGCGCCGCTGTGCCTGGCCGATGCCTGGACCTGGACCCCGGCCGACGTGGCCCTGGTCGAGACGCGCCTGCGCGCGCTGTTGCACGACCGGGACCTGGCCGCGGCGCTGATCTCTCGCCAGATGCGGCCTTCGGGTCGCTTCGCCGCCCACGCCGCGTTGCCCGATGGGGATTTCGTCGGCGCGGCCTGGCGCGATGCCGCCGCGGCGATCAACCGAACGATCGCGGTCTATGCCAAAGGCGAAGCACCGCGTTATCCCAAGATCGACGGGTTCATCTTCGACCTCGCCGTGCCCGAATACACACAGGTACTGAGCGCCCACGGCGTCGCGACCGCCGGCCAGGCTCGCGAAAGCGACCTGTTCTTCGATCCTGCCCAGCGCTACGCGGTGGGTCTCCTCCAGATCAACGAGCGCACCGATGCGGCCGGATACCGCCCGCTGCTGGCCGGCGAGAACGCAGCCGCCACCGCCGCAGTCAAGGTGACCGACTGGAGCGTCAAACCCTATGTCGCACTCCTCGTCTTCGGGCACGGGCCGGAGGACGCTCAGTCGCGCACCGGGGTCATGGGCCATATCCGCATGCGCATCGCCGCCGATCTCTTCGCGCGCGGCCTCGCCCCGTTCATCGTGGTGAGCGGCGGCAACGTCCATCCCAACCGCACGCCGTTCAACGAGGCGATCGAGATGAAACGGCTGCTCGTCAGCCAGCACGGCGTGCCCGCCGACCGCGTGCTGATCGAACCACACGCGCGCCATACCACGACCAACCTCCGCAACTGTGCAAGGCTGCTGCTGGCAGCCGGCTTTCCGACCGACCGCCCTGCCCTGATCGTCTCCGATCATCGCACGATCCAATATATTGCGGGCGAGGAACTCGCGCAGCGAAACCTGCGGGAGATGGGTGTGCAACCGGGCCGCATGGCGCCGGGTCCCGATCGCTTCACCGCGCGCTTCACCCCCGATCCTGTCGCCTTCCACGTCGAAGCTGTCGATCCGCTCGACCCATGACGCACACTGGGAGGTTTCTGCTCGGGCACGCCGCCAGCGCGATGATGGGCCTGGCCTCGCCGAGCCAGGCCGAGGAACTCGGCCGGCTGGTCGATCCTTTCGTCGGCACGCTCGCCGATTTCGGGCAGTTGAGCCCGGCCGCGGTGGCGCCGTTCGGCATGGTCCAGCTCGGCCCCGACACGAGCCCCGCAAACCACGCTGGCTACGACTACGCCGCGACGCAGTTGGCCGGCTTCTCGCACACCCGCGCCGTTGGCGTGGGCTGCAGCGGCGCGGGCGGCGACGTGCGGGTATCGCTGAACTATGCCGGCGCACCCGCGCTGGCGCCGATCGACAAGTCCAGCGAACGCGCGCACGCCGGCTTTTTCCGCGTCAGCTATGGCGCGAAGATCGTGGCCGAGATGACCGCCACGCGTGGCGCAGGTGTGATCCGCTACAGCCTGCCGACGAGCGGCCGGATCGCCATCGCGGTCGCCTTCGACCGCGGCTATTCCAAGCGGCTGGACTCGCGCTGGCAGAACGAAGACGGCGATCTGCGCGCGAGCTTCTCGGCGGGCACGGTCTGCGATGCCGGCGCCTATCATCTCCATTCGGCGACGCGCCTGCTGCGCGCGGGTCGGCCGCTGGACCTGCGCTGGGAAGGTCAAGGGTCAGGGGAGGCACGCGCCTGGCTCGACGTGCGCGCCGGCGACACGATCGAGGTCCGCACGGGCCTCTCGTCGATCGACCCCGCCGCGGCGGCTCAGGTGCGCGAGCGCGAAATGGGCGACCTCCCTTTCGCCGCGATCGCCGGGCAGACCCTCGCCGACTGGAATCGAGAGCTCGGGCGGCTGACCATCGACGGCCCGCGCGAGCAACGCGCGCTGTTCTACACCGCGATGTTCCGCGTGCTGCAAACCCCGGTCGCCATCGCCGATCCCGACGGCCGCTTCCGCGGCAGCGACGGCCGGATCGCCACGCTGCCCGCGGGCGAGCAGCACTACACGAGCTGGGCGCTCTGGGACAATTACCGCACGCAGATGCCGCTGCTGGCGCTCGTCGATCGGCAGCGGGCGGGCGCAATCGCCCGTTCGCTCGTGCGCCTGTACCAGACCGGCAAGCAGCGCTGGGCCACGCACGACGAACCTTTTCTCACGGTCCGCACCGAGCATGCCGGGATCGTCCTGCTGGATTTCCGGCGCAAGGGCATCGTCGATTTCGACGCGCGCGCCGCGCTGGCCGGCATGATCGCCGAAAGCGCCACTCTCGCGCGCAAGACGCCCGACGAGCAGATCGAAGCCGCCTATGACGACTGGGCGATCGCCGAACTCGCCGCGGATCTCGGCGAGACGGAGGTCGCGGCGCAGTTCCGTGACAAGGCGCTGTCCTATCGTACGATGTGGCTCGCGACCTTCCGCGATCTCGGCACCGATGCCGACGTGGTCCACGCGCGCGGCCTATACCAGGGAACGCTCGCACAATACCGCTGGGCGCCGGTGTTCGACCTGCCCTGGCTGGCCCAGACGCTCGGCCCGCGCCTAAAGCCCGAGCTCGCGCGGTTCTTCACCGACAACCTGTTCAACATGACCAACCAGCCCGACATCCACGTGCCCTATCTGCTGGCCTGGGCCGGCGCGCGCGCAGAGGCGCAGAGCATCATCGATCGCTACATGCGCCGACCCGTCCCCCATCGCTACACGAACGCCGGCGTACGCGCCCAACCCTGGATCGGCCCGAGCTTCGCGCTCGCGCCGCAAGGCTTTGCCGACGGAATGGACGACGATGCCGGCACCATGTCGGCCTGGTACGTCTGGTCGACGCTCGGCCTCTATCCGCTGACGCCCGGATTGCCGCACTATGTCGCGACGCCCCCGCTGACGCCGCGCGCAAGGCTCGGCCGAAAAGTGATCGGTCCTCGCTCGAGTGGGACCGCCGCGATCGTCGACCATAGCACCGTCGCCGCCCCCTGAGCCTCGCCGGCTCGACCAGCGCCGACTAGACCGCGACCACGGCCTTGTCGGCCAGCCGCGTCGAATTCTCGATGGCGTGGAGTCTATCCTTCAGATCCTTGATGGCAGCGCGATGCGCCGCCTGGATCTGCGGGTGGGTCTCGATCACGAGGCCCGCGGTTTCGACATCGATTGCCGCAAGCGTGATTGCGCGTAGCTGAGATGAGTCCATGTCTGCATCATACCTCGCACGACCACTATAGTCGGTCACGTCGGGGCCCGGCAATCTCATTGCTCGACGTGGCCCATTGCAGGAAGTGGGACGCAGGTTGCCGACTTCGCGATACGCCCTGCCGTCGCTCCCGGTCTAGTCGCTCCCCCGACGCAGCTTGGGGGCGAAAGAATGTTGAGAACGGCTTGCTTTGTGAGTGGTCTGGCGCTGGCGACGGCATTTTCGGGCGGGGCTTTGGCGCAGACCGGTTCGGACCCCGCCGACAGGGACGAAGGCGATGCGATCATCGTCACGGGCACGCGCTCGCAAGGGCGCGAGGCGCTGAAGTCCTCGGCGCCGGTCGACGTGGTGGACGCGCAGAAGCTGGCGGCCACGGGCTATCCCGACCTCGGCCGTGCGCTGAACTTCCTCCAGCCGGCAGTTAACTTCGCGCGGCCGGCGACGACGGCGACCGCGGCCAACGTCCGGCCGATCACCCTGCGCGGCCTGTCGCCGGACCAGACGCTGGTGCTAGTCAACGGCAAGCGCCGCCACGCCAACGCGATCCTCAACGTCAACAATTCGATCGGGCGCGGCACCGCGGCGGTGGACCTCGATGCCATCCCGGCAAGCGCGATCGCGCGCATCGAGGTGCTGCGTGACGGAGCAGCCGCACAGTACGGCTCGGACGCGATCGCCGGCGTGGTGAACATCATCCTCAAGTCCGACGCCCAAGGCGGATCGATCAGCCTTCAGGGCGGCGCGACCGAGGAAGGCGACGGCGAGAACGGCACGGCGATGCTGACCTATGGTCTGCGCCTAGGCGACGAGGGGCACCTCACCCTCTCGGCGCTCTACCGCATCGAGGAGCCGACCAACCGCGCGCTCGTCGACCAGCGCTTCGGCCGCGTGACCTACCGCATCGGCGATCCCAAGAGCGAAGTCGGCAGCCTGGCGCTGGACTTCGCCGCCCCGCTCGGCAGTGGTGAAATCTACGGCTTCGGAACCTATACCCACAAGCGATCGAACAATGGCGCGGGCTTCCGCGTTCCGGGTTTTTCGCCGCTCTATCCCTGGGGCTTCCTGCCGATCATCGAACCGACGATCGACGATGCCGCCGCGACCCTCGGCTACCGCATCTATCTCGGCGACCGCTGGAAAGCCGACCTCAGCCAGACTTGGGGCTACAACGACGCGCATTTCCGCGTGTTCGACACGGCCAACGTCTCGCTCGGCCTGGCCAGCCCGACCGCGTTCGATGCGGGCACGGTGACCTACCAGCAATTCGTCACCGACGCCGTGCTGTCACGCCCGCTCGACGGCGTGCTGGCGGGCGGCAACATCGCCCTTGGCGGACAGTATCGGCACGAGACCTACGAGATCGGCAACGGCGAGCCCGCCGCCTATTCGGGCACCGGTGCCGACGGCTTCGCCGGCTTCAACCCGCGCAATCCCACCGACGCCGGCCGCAACGCCTGGGCCGCTTTCGCCGATCTCGAGCTGCGCCCGGTCGCTGAGCTGCTGCTCGGCGGGGCGCTGCGCTATGACCATTACGACGATTTCGGCGGCAAGCTGACCTGGCGCGCCACCGGCCGCCTCGACCTGATCGACGGCTTCGCGCTGCGCGGGACGATCGGCACTGGCTTCAAGGCGCCCTCGCTCCAGCAGCAGTATTTCAGCGCCGTCCAGGGCGCGCTGAGCGGCGCGACCTTGGTGACGGTGGGCACCCTGCCCGTCTCCGATCCGGTTTCGCGCGCGCTCGGTGCCTCGCCGCTCAAGGCCGAGCGTTCGCGCAACGTCACGGCGGGCGTGGTGGTGACGCCGACCCCCCGCCTGTCACTGACCGCGGACTTCTACCACATCCGCATCCGCGATCGCATCGCCCTGTCCGAGCAGCTCGGCGGGGCGGCGGTCACAGCGATCCTGCAAGCCGCCGGCATCGCCAATTTCCAGCAGGCCCGCTTCTTCACCAATGCCGTCGACACCACCACGAAAGGCGTCGAGGTCAGCGCCCGCTGGCGGGGTGATCTCGGGCCCGAGACGCGCTTCGATCTCGGTCTGGGCTACGGCATCTTCGACACCAGGCTCGACCGGTTGCGTGCCAACCCGGTGCTGCCCACGCTGCCGCTGCTCGGGCTCAAGTCGATCCTGCTCCTCACCCAGGGACAGCCCGAGGACAAGTTCACCGCGCAGCTGACGCTGACCCACGGCCCGGTCGACCTCCAGGTCAACTACGCGGCCTTCGGCAAGTACCAGTCATTGCCGCTGACCCAGCAGCAGGCGTTCCCCGGCAAGTCGACCACCGACGCCGCGCTCGGCTACACCGCCGGGGCCCTGCGGATCGTCGGCGGCGTCCAGAACCTGTTCGACGTTCGGCCGCAGGAGATCGTCTACACCGCCGCCGCCATCGCCTCGACCGGCGGCTCCTTCCCGACCGGCGAGGAAACCCCGATCGGCCTCAACGGACGGACCTGGTATGCTCGCGTCGCCCTACGCTTCTGACGCGGCAAGCGCGAGCGGCGCGAGCGGCGCGAGCGATTGGATGGGAGCGGCGCTTTCGCACCAGCGGTCGAACCGGTCTGCCGAAGCGCGGATCTCGTGCCGCAGCCAGTCGACGAAGACTCGGGCCACAGGCCGCGCGCGGACCTCGGCATTGCTGTGATAGAGCGCGTAGCCCATGCCCACGGGAACCGCCTCGGCCAGGCACGGCCGCAGCCGGCCATCCTGGAGGAAGCGCTCGACCAGGAGCGGCACGGCCAGCGCGACGCCGAGGCCGCAGGCGGCCGCTTCGTACATCAGGTCGTTGGTGTCGAAGACCATGGCCACCGGCGGCACTTCCCCGAAGAAGCCCGCAGCGGCCAGCCAACGCGGCCAGATCCCGGCGGGCGCGCGAACGCCCAGCAGCCTGTGCTCCGCCAGATCGCCGAGCGTTACAGGCGCCGGCCGGCCGTCGGCCAGCCGCTTCGTCGCCACGGGTACGCCGGCCAGTTCTATCAGCATTTCGCCGACGATGTCGGCATCAGCGTCGAACCCACCCCAGACCGCCAGGTCGGCCGCGCCCATGCGCAGGACCTGGGCGTCGCGGGTGATCACCAGTTCGATCTCTATGCCGTGGCGCTGCTGCAGGCCGGCCAAGCGCGGCATCAGCCAGCCGACCGCGAGCGAATGCGAGGTCGCGAGCCGCAACCGCCGCCCGCGCCCGCTGTCGCGCAAGGCGCTGGTCGCCCGACGGATCGCGTCCATCGCGGGTTCGATCTGGTCACGGTAACGCAGGCCCGCCGCGGTCAGAACAATGGCCGGCCCCGAACGATCGAACAGCGCGATACCGAGGAAACTCTCGAGGGCCTGGATGCGCCGCGAGAAACCCGAAGGGCTCAGCGCCAGCGTCTGCGCCGCCGCGCGGAAGCTGGCCGAGCGCGCGGCCACGAGGAAGGCTTCGGTCGCTTCGAGAGGCGGGGCTTGGCGCAGCATGGGAAACTCCGGTCGATCGACCGTCACGCTATCCCGCGATTGTCACAATACCGCGACAATACCCCGACCCTGCCCTGGATGGACTGGAATTCACGATGAGACGGCGCGAATTGCTCAAGAACGGCGTGCTCCTGTCGAGCGGCCTGATGCTCCCGGCGGCCGCGCCCGCGATCGTCGCGTCCGACGGACGGCGCCCTATCGCGCCCCTCGGTGTGATGAGCGGCGATGTCGCCGGGGACCGCGCGATGATCTGGAGCAGCGCCGATCGCCCTGCCCGCATGGTCGTGGAATGGTCGGACGACGCGTCGTTCCGCCAGGCGCATCGCCTCGCCGGTCCGCTCACATCGCCGGACAGCGGTCTCACGGCCAAGCTCGACCTGACGGGCCTGCCCGCCGATCGCCAGATCTTCTACCGCGTCGCTTTCCACGATCCCGACGATTCCCGCGCGATCGGCGAATGGACCACGGGCCGTTTCCGCACGCCGTCCACCATCGCACGGCGTCCCGTGCGCTTCACCTTCGCCGGCGACGAGGCCGGCCAGGGCTTCGGCATCAATCCGGACATCGGCGGCTACCGTATCTACGAAGCGATGCGACGCCAGGCGCCCGATTTCTTCATCCACCAGGGCGATCAGATCTATGCCGACGGCCCGCTGAAGCCGGAAACCGTGCTGCCCGGCGGCCGCGTCTGGCGCAATCTGATGACCGAGGCCAAGTCGCACATCGCCGAAACGCTCGACGACTTTCGCGGCGCCTATGCCTATAACCTGCTCGACGAAAACAAGCGCCGCTTCCTCGCCCAAGTGCCGATGCACGTGCAGTGGGACGATCACGAGGTGCGCAACAACTGGTTTCCGCAAAAGCGGCTCACCCAAGGCCCCGACATGCCCGAACTCGTCGGCCATGCGCGCCGCGCGCTGCACGAATTCAACCCGATCCGCCTGTCCCCGAACGCGCCGGGCCTCTATCGCAGCTTCCGCCACGGCCTACTGATCGAGGTCTTCCTGCTCGACGCGCGCAGCCACCGCTCGGCGAACCAGGCCGGCGGCGGCGCGCGGCTCTTCGGCCCCAGCCAGGTGGCGTGGCTCAAAGCCGGCCTGCGGCGATCGACAGCAACCTGGAAGTTGATCGCCACCGACATCCCGCTGTCGCTGACCGTGCCCGATCTCAACAAGGACATGCCGGCCGGATCGATCGAAGGCCTGGCCGACGGCAAACCCGACGCCCCCGGCAGTCGCGAAGCCGAGCTGGCCGAAATCCTGTCGTTCCTGCGCAGCCAGAAGATCCGCAACACCGTTTGGATCAGCGCCGACGTCCACTACGCCGCGGCAATCGAGTACGAACCCGGTCGCGCGCGTTTCGGTGATTTCGATCCGTTCTGGGAATTCGTCGCCGGGCCGATCAACGCCGGGACGGGCACGCTGGCCGGCAACCCGGTGGACACGACCTTCGGCGCCGAAGTCGTGTTCAAGGCCGTGCCCGAAACGCTGACCGATGCCAGCCCGCTCTCCGGCTTCCAGTTCTTCGGCCAGGGCGAAGTTGATCCGGTCACGCGTGCGCTGACCATGTCCATCCACGACATGACCGGATCCGAGCTGTATCGGCGCGAACTTCCAGCGACCTGATCAAGCCGTCGTGTAGCGCTTTCGCAGGGCCAAGAGATCGGCATGATCCAGCCCGAGCCGGTCGCGCAGATAGCCCTCGGCGCCGCCCGGATGGCTGTCGATCACGCGGAACACGCCCTCGATGTAGCTACGGTCGACACCCATGAAGGCTTTCGCCACCTCGGGCGGGACCTGCCGCCAGATGGCCATGGCCGGATCGGCGGCAGCCGTGGTCAGGTCCGGCCGGAAGCGCTGGTTGGACAGCAGATAGTCCTCGATGATCGTTTCGCGCGGGACGTTCAGCGCCGTCAAGATCAGCGCTGCCGCCACGCCGGTACGATCCTTGCCGGCCGAGCAATTGAACGCCAGCGGCGCATCGGCCGCCAACAGGCGATCGAACAGGCTGCGGTACTGATCGTTGAAGTTGTCGAGGATCCCCGGATAGATCGCGGCCATCCGAGCCCGCGCGCCCTCGCCGGTCAGCTTGGCCAGATCCACGTTTTCCAGCCCCATCGCGCCCTGGCCGTAGTCCCGGACGAGGATCTGCGGCGCGGCCTTTTCCGGCCAGGGCACGGGGGCCGCGGCGCGCTCCTCCGTGCTGCGCAGGTCGACCACCGTTTGCAGGTTCAGCTTGGCGAGATAGTCGAAATCGGCCGCGGTCAGATGGTTCATCGCGCCCGAGCGGAACAGCGTCCGCCACCGCACGGTTCGTCCGTCGAGCGTCTTGTATCCGCCCAGGTCGCGGAAGTTCTGCCCACCCTGGAGCAGCAGCGAGCGGCTTGGCGCCACGGCTGGCGGCGGCGCCTCGAACGACCGGGCGGGCGCGGCGTGAAGCGGCGCGACGCCAGGCAGAGCAGCAAGGGCGATCCCGGCAAGCGCGCGGGCAAGAAGCGTGTAGCGCACGGTCATCCTCCCTTCGCTCAGAACCGGACCGTGGCGTCGACGCCGTAGGTGCGAGGATCGTTGAACATGCCGAACGAGCCGAGCGTCGGATTGGGGCCGCCGCGGTAGAACAGATGGTCCTCGTTGAAGAGGTTGCGGCCCCAGACCGCAAGCTCGAAAGTCGCGCCGCGGCCGAGCTCGATGTCGCCGAGCGAGATGCGGCCGTTGAAGATCGTCGAGGGATCGGACAGCACGTCGGTGCCCGAGGCGACGCGATAGCCGTCAGCGAAATTGCCATCGAGGTGGAAGCGCAAGGTCGCGCCGCCGAGCGGCAGTTCGTAGTCGATCGCCGTGCTCAGCGCGTTCTTCGGCGTGAACACGACATAGGACGGAACCAGCGCGGTGCTCGTGTCGAAGGGATTGTCCGCCGGCGGCAGCTTGCTCTTGGTATAGGCATAGGAGCCGGTCAGCGTCAGGCCCTCGACCGGCGCGATCGTGAGGTCGGCTTCGAAGCCGTCGATCGTACCCTTGCCCGCGGCGTTGACCGTTTCGATCGTCGTACGGTTGCTGCCGCCGAGATTGACCGCGTTGAAGTCGATCTGAATGTCCTTGAACGAGGTGTGATACGCGGCGAGGTTCAGGCGCACGCGGCGGTCGAGCAGTTCCGCCTTGATGCCGCCCTCGATCGTCGAGACCGTCTCGGGGTCGAAGGCGCGATAGGCCAGTGAGCGCGAATTGGCGCCACCGGCGCGATAGGCGGTGCCCCAGCGGCCATAGACGTGGACTGCGTCGGTCGGATCGAAGGCCAGAGTCACCATCGGGTCGAAGCGGTCCCACTTGCCCTTGAACGGAATGTTGCCGGTCACGCCGTTGAGCACGGGCACGGTGCCGTTGACCTTGGTCAGCGCGCCTTCCTTCTTGTCGCTGGTATAGCGGCCGCCGACCGTCAGGTGCAGGCGTTCGTCGAGCACCGGGGGCGTCCAGGTCGCTTGGCCGAACACCGCGATCGAGTCGGTCTTGGCCGTGCTGGCGCGGTCGGGAAACACCGTCGCGGCGCCGGCTGCGAGCGTGGGCAGGCGGGTTGCCGCCGTGCCTGTGGCGTTCCACACCATCGTGTTGGGCGACCAGGCGTCGTCGTCACCCTTCTCGTGATAGTAGAAGACGCCGCCGACGAATTCGAGGCTGTCGAACTTGCCGAGGACCTGCAGTTCCTGGCTGAACTGCTCCTGGCGCAGCGAGGCCAGGCTGTAGCGCGCGAACTGCGCGTTCGGCACGAAGCGACCCGAATGGGCGCCGATGGAATTGTCGAACTGGCTCTGGTCGAGCTTGCGATAGGCGCTGATTGAGCGGACCTCGATGTCGTCGGCCGGATGCCAGGACAGGTGCAGCATGTGGCCGTGGATGTTGCCGATGCTTTCCTGCTGCGGCAGCCCGACGTCGACCACGTCGGTGCGGCGCGCCTGGACCTGGACGAGCGGCGCGAAGTTGGCGGCCGGGGCGCTTGGGTGGCGGTCGATCAGCTGGACGTAGATCGGCGTCGTGCGGTCCTGCGAGATGTCGAAGTCGTAGCGCGCCGAGAAGCTGTCGCTCGGCACCCACTTGGCGCCGAGGTGCAGGCCGCGGCGATCGTAGGCGTTGAAGTCGTCCTCGCCCTCGAGCGTGTTCTTGACCGTGCCGTCGCGCTTGGTCAGCACGCCGTCGATCTTGACCGCGATGTTATTCCAGCTCGGCAGGTCGAGATGCGCCTCGACGCGATGCGCGCCGTAGTTGCCCACCCCGGCGGTCGCGCGCAGGCCGAACTTGCCGCTCGGTTCGCGCGTGACGATGCTGACCGCGCCGCCCGTCGAGTTCCGGCCGAACAGCGTACCTTGCGGGCCCTTGAGCACCTCGATGCGCTCGATGTCGAACAGCGCCGCGCCGAGGCCCTGCGAGCGGCCGAGGATAACGCCGTCGAGATAGACGCCGACGCCCTGGTCGCGGCTGGGCTGGTTGGCGTCGGACGGGACGATGCCGCGGATGCCGACGCTCACGGCCGACTGGCGCGAGAAGAACGGCGCGATGCGCAGCGACGGCACGCTGCCGTCGATCAGGTCGAGTAGGCTCTGCACGCGACGGTTCTTGAGGTCGTCGCCGCCCAGGACCGAAATTGCGATCGGCGTTTCCTGGAGGTTGGTCTCGCGCTTCTGCGCGGTGACGACGATGCTTTCGAGACCCACCGTGGCGTTACCGGCCTCGGCCTCTGCCCTGGCGGTCTCGGCAAGGTCGGCGCTGGTGATCGCCGCCGCGGTCGCGGAATCCGAAAGCTCCGCGGCCGAAACTGCGGTCGCGCCGAACATGGCACTAAGCGCGGCACCGGCCAGCAGCCAGGCGCGCGGATCGGATGAAGAGGTCGGTCGCATATTAGGGTTCCCCGCTCTTGAGTTGGCGGGCCACTAGAACGATTGTATTTCCCTTATGTGACGCTTGTCTTCGCCACTGCGATGTCCGAATATGTCGGCACAGAGGGGAGAGCGGGATGCTGGGCGAGTTCTCGAACGCTTTGGATAATGCCGAAAAAACGCCACAAAGGCTTGTTTCAGCGGTTCTTTCTGCGTGGGAAACGCAGGGTACCACCGGTGCTACGGCGCGCAATTTGGCCGCATTGGCCCACATCCCTGTCTCTTCGATCTATCATCACTTCGGAGATATGGAACATTTGTTACAGGCCGCGCAGGACGATGCCCTGCAGGCTGCGAACCGCTGGTGCTACCGGCAGGTCGAACTCGTGCACGGCGCCCGGGCGAAAGGGCCCGCGGCGCTGGGATCGCTGCTGGCCGCGATCATCGACGACTGGTGCGAAACCCAGCGGACGCTGGCATTCGCCTTTCGCCAGTCGCAGCTCATGGCCCTGCGCGACCTGCAGCATCGCCCCACCCGCGCACATTGGAGCGCGGCCTGGCGATCGCTGTGGCAGAGGATCTGCGGGCATCTCGACCTTGCGGACGTGGCGCTGGCCACGGCGTGGTTCTTCGAAGGCGCGATCGCGCTGCATCTGCTGCGCTGGCGCCGGCCGGTGGATCGCGCTGCCCTGGAAGAGCTTTGCCATGGCTGGGCGGACTGGCTGGACGGCCACCTGGCCGGGCCATCGCCGTGGTTCGACGGCGCGCGCGACGCCGCTGCGGCTCTCGCCGCCGCACAGCGCCTGGCCCCGGCCGAGACCAACGCCGCGAGCATCGCCGCCGCTGCGGCGCGCACGATCGAGCGGCACGGTATCGTCGGGCTTACTCACCGCGCCGTCGCTGCCGAAGCGGGCGTCACGCTGGGCGTGGTCTCGCACCGCTACCGCACCAGTGCCGACCTGCTCAACGCCGCGTTCGAAGCCATCTACTGCCGGATGGTGCCCACCGAGGAGACACGCGAACCAAAACCCATGCCGAGGCAGGAAGCGACCGACCTCCTGCAAAACGCCTATGCCCGGCGCGAGAACGCGCTGGGCCTGGAAGAACTGTCCGTGGCAACGGCCCGCGATCCCGCCTTCGCCGGCTTCGCAGCACAGCTCCGCTATCTTCGTGGACGATCATCAGGGCCTTACTTCCAGGCGATCCTCGGCGAAGAGCGGAGCATTTCGGCGATCGATGCCGCGATCTTCTCAGCTTTTCTGAGCGGGCGCGGCAACGCCTGCCTGCACGAAGACTGGCCAGCGACGGCGGCGGACGTTTCACCCTTGCTCGCGCGCTTGAACCGAACGCGCGCTGTGGTGGGATAAATTCAAGTTGCCGCTCACATCAGACCCTAGTGCGACCATTGGCCAGGGTCAGATCGCGAAATAGCCGGTCAGGAAATCCCATTTGCCGAGGTCAGCAGCGCTTGGGCCCGCATAAGGCCAGGGCTCCGCTCCGAACTGGGGAACGTCGCGATCAGATCCGCCAGCAGGCTCCGCGCCTCGTCCTGCCTGCCGTCTTGGAGCAACAGGTCGGCCAGGGCCGTCGCCGCGCGCAGATCCCAGGCCTGCGCGCTCTGCGCGCGCGCCAGGTCGCGCGCCTCGCGGAGCAGCGCCTCGCTTGCGGCGCGATCGCCGTGCGCGCCGTGAAGTATCTCGGCCTTGATCCGCATCAGTTCGGGCATGGCGAAGAGTTCACCGTTCAGCCTGCAGCCGGCCATCGTCGTATCGACCACCGCGCGCGCTTCGTCGAACCGGCCGTCGAGCGTCAGCGCGCGGGCCAGTGCGAGCGAGAAAAGCGTGGTCTGCAGTTCGTAGCGCGCGTCGCGCATCCGCGACAGGCTCTCCTCAAGTGCGTCGATCGCTTCGCCGGTGGCGCCGCGCTCGATCGCCAGTTCGCCATGAAACCCTACGGCCGCGGCGATGTAGGGACCGAGCGCGTTGGCATGGGCACATGCGGCAAAAGCCGCGAGCGCCGTGTCGGCCGAGGCGAAATCCTCATCCCAGAGATGAACCGTCAGCGACCAGATCAGGGCAATGCAGTGTGTGACGGGGTGATCGAGCCGTTCGGCCTCGGCTACGGTTCGTTCGACGACCCGCCGCGCATCGTCCGGATGCCCCGACAGCCACAGGGCACGGGCCAGCGCGATGCCCGATCGATTGCGATGATCGAAGCCATAGTGGATCGTGCGGCTGCGCTGCGACGGTGGGCTGTTCGCGAGGGATAGTTCCAGCTCGCGGCGCGCCCGCGCCTGGTCACCGGCCAGATGCTGCGAGATCCCCGATAGCGAATAGGCGATACCGAATGCCTCGGGCTCGCCGATGTGCTCGGCCACGCGCACGGCCCGTTCGGCATGTTCTACGGCGATGGCGTAGTCGCCGATCCGCTCGTGGAAGATATGGAGCCGACCGAGCATCCGCAGCTCGTTCCAGCGATCCTCGAGCAAGGTCGCGATCTCGAGCGCGCGATCGAGCGCGGCACCCGCCGCATGGCTGTTGCCGCGTGTGAACATCAGCGAGAGGCCGAGCGCGCCCTGCAATTCGAGCTCGGTCGCGGTCCCTCGCCCGGAATCCTCGATCTGGCCGAGCGCCTGCGCGCACCAGCCGCGGCATTCGATCAGGTGCGAGAGGTTGAGAAATACCGGAGCGCTCGCGGCGGCGAAGCGCACGGCCATTGCGCTGTCGCCGTCGTCGCCGAAACTCCAGGCGAGCGCGCCACGGATGTTGCCCAACTGCTGGCGCAGCGGAGCCATGTCTTCGAGCGCGTTCTCGCCCTCTTCGGGGATCGCCTCAAGCTCGCTCAGGTAGTAAGCGGCATGACGCCGGGCGACGGCCGCGACGGCCTCGCTCCCTTGGGACGAGAGCTTTTCCCGCGCATAGGCGCGCGTCATTTCGAGCAGGCGATAGGTGCCGTTGCGCGCGCGATTGGGGGTGACCAAGGACTTGGCGACGAGTGCATCGAGCGCAGCAACGACTACGTCGGAGCCCAGATCCCCATCGCCCACCACGGCGAGCGACGCATCGATCGAAAAGGGACCGACGAAGACCGAAAGCCGGGCGAGGACGAGCCGTTCGACCGGCGAAAGCAGATCGTGGCTCCAGTCGAGCATGGCCTGCAGCGTCTGCTGGCGCGGCTGCGCCGTGCGGAGACCGGACCAGGAGAGGCTGAAGCGTTCGCCCAGTTGATGCGCGGTCGCGGAAATGCCGTGCGTGGCAACGCGCACCGCGGCGAGTTCGATCGGCAGGGCCATGCCGTCGAGCCGCTGGCACATGTCGCCGATCAGCCGCGCGGCCTCGGCATCGAAGACCATTGAACTGTCGGCAGCCGAGGCGCGCTCCCAAAAGAGCTGTACGGCGGAATAGGCGAGCAATTCCTCGCGCGAGAGCCGCGCGGAATCCTCGGGATAGTCGAGCGCGTGGAGCCGGTGGATGTGCTCGTCGCGGATCCGCAGCGGCTCACGCGACGTGGCCAGGACCCGCACACCAGGACACTCGTCGATGATCCGCTCGATGATCCGGGCGGCGGGCTCGATGATGTGCTCGCAGTTGTCGAGCACGAGCAGGAAGGACAGGTCGCGCAGATGGCCGAGGATCACCGCGAGCGGATCCTCGCTGAGCACGCCGATACCCATGGCGCCCGCGATCATCGACGGCACGAGCGCCGGATTCTCGAGCATGCCGAAGTCGACGAACACGACCTGGCCTTCGAAGCGATCGACCAACCGATGGCCGACCTCGATCGCCAGCGAAGTCTTGCCGACGCCACCCGAACCCAGGATGGTGAAGAGCGGCGTTTCGACAATGCGCGCCTCGAGCAGCGCAAGATCGGGTTCACGGCCGATGAGCTTCGAAAGCCGCGGCGGCAGGTTGACCGGCTTTCCGACATGCTCGATCTCGGACGCCGCGGCCGGCTCGGCCACGGGTGGCGATCGCAGCGATTGCACCGGTGCCACGAAGGCATAACCCACACCGACCTGCGTCGCGATGTAGCGCGCGCCGCCTTCGCCATCGCCCAGCGCCCGGCGCAGGCCGACCATATGGAAGCGCAGGCTGCCGTCCTCGACGATGACGTCGGGCCAGACGCGCTGAAGAAGTTCGCGCTTGGACAAGACCTTACCGGGTTGCTCGACCAGGGCCGTCAGCAGGTCGAGCGATCGCCCGCCGATCTCGATGCGCTCGCCCGCGCGCGTCAGCGAGCGTTCGCGCGGGTTGAGGCAGAAAGGACCGAAGGCCACGTTTCCGATCGAGGAAAGAGCAGGCCTGTCCTCCACAATCAGATGCCTTCCAGCTAGCGCCGCGCAGGGCCTTGAGACCGCCGGTATCGCGCCGTGGGCAGCTCAGCCCAAGTATCCATTGGTATGAGCTTTCCTCGCTTGCGGGACACAGGTCAATGGCGGCGGCCAGTGGCACCAGCGCAAGTTCGGACTGTCCTGGGGGCATGACGGCTTCCTGCTCATCGTCGACCATCCGACAATGCCCGCTTTGCCGCCCGCGACCAGTTAGCCGATGTTAGCGCGCGCGACTGGCGCGGCATGCACGATCTCACGACGCATAACGGGCTTTTCCGACCAATGCCGCCTAGCTCGATAGGCAGCGAAGACCCCACCGGAAGGATGCACGACATGACCATCTTCGACGCATCGAACAGCCTCGATTTCCAGCGCCGCGACTTCCTCGGGTTGGCGACGCTCGCCACGGCCGCCGCGCTGGTGCCCGCCGGCTCCGCACTGGCCACGTCCGTCGCCGCGCCGTTCACCGGGCTCAAGCAGGTCGATGCCGGTCCGCTGAACGTCGGTTATGTCGAGATGGGACCCGCGCGTGGCAAGCCGGTGCTGCTGTTCCATGGCTGGCCTTACGACATTCACGCCTTCGCCGAAGTGGCGCCCATATTGGCGGCGAAGGGCTACCGCGTGATCGTGCCGCACCTGCGCGGTCACGGCACCACGCGCTTCCACGATGCCGCCACGCCACGCAACGGCCAGCAGGCGGCGATCGCCGCAGACGGCATCGCGCTGATGGACGCGCTGGGCATCCGCCAGGCGATCGTCGCGGGCTTCGACTGGGGTGCCCGCACGGCCGACATCATGGCCGCGCTCTGGCCCGAACGGTGCAAGGCGCTGGTCTCGGTCAGCGGCTACCTGATCGGCAGCCAGGCGGCCAATGCCAAGCCGCTGCCGCCCAAGGCCGAACTGCAGTGGTGGTATCAGTTCTACTTCGCCACCGAGCGCGGTCGCGCCGGCTATGCCGCCAACACCAGTGCCTTCAACCGCCAGATCTGGGAACTCGCCTCGCCCCAGTGGGCCTTCGACGACGCCACCTTCGCGCGCTCGGCGGCATCTTTCGTGAACCCCGATCATGTCGACATCGTCATTCACAACTATCGCTGGCGGCTGGGCCTGGCCGAGGGCGAGGCACAGTACGACGCGCTCGAAGCCAGACTCGCGACGGGTCCGACCATCGCGATCCCGACGATCACGATGGAAGGCGATGCCAACGGGGCGCCGCATCCCGATCCGGCCAGCTATGCCGGGAAGTTCACAGGCAAGTATGCGCACCGCCTGATCACCGGCGGGATCGGCCACAACCTGCCGCAGGAAGCCCCCGCAGCCTTCGCCCAGGCCGTGATCGACGTGGGCTCGCTGTGATGCCTCGCACGATCAACCGCCTGCGCGCCGCTGCGGCCGGCCTGGGACTGAGCGCGGTGCTAGTCGTGGCCGTGACCGCCTCTGCTGAAGCAGAGGGCACGCCAGAGGCGTCGCTGGCATCACCGATCTACGGGGTAACCCTGCCCCAGGGCTATCGCAGCTGGGAACTGATCGCGCCAGCCCAAGAGGCCGCACCGCTCGACGAACTGCGCGTCACCCTTGGCAATCCGACCGCGATCGAGGCCTACCGCGAGGGCAAGCTGCCCTTCCCCGACGGGACGGTGCTGGTGAAGCTCGCCTGGAAGCATGTGCCCTCACCCGAGTTCGGGCCAGCTTCGATCCCCGGCGCGGCGACGACCGTCCAGGTCATGGTCAAGGACGCGAAGCGCTATGCCGCCACCGGCGGCTGGGGCTTCGGTCGCTTCGTGAACGGCAAGCCCGTCGATCGGGCGCAACACGAGACCTGCTTTGCCTGCCACCAAGGCTTGGTGAAAGGCCACGACTACGTCTTCACCCGCTACGCGCCCTGATCGGGCCGGGCAGCCATCTTCCCAAGGAAAGGAAATAGCGATGTCAAAAGTTTGGCTGGTCACCGGCAGCGGCCGGGGACTGGGGCTCGAAGTCGTGCGCGCGGCGCTCGCTGCGGGCGACAGCGTGGTCGCCACCGCGCGCGATACCAGCACTCTGGCGCGGCTGCTGGCAGAGCACGAGAACGCGTTGCGCCTGTTTGCGCTCGACGTCACCGACGCCGATGCCGCGCAAGAGGCGGCGGACTTCGCGGTCGCCGCGTTCGGCCGGATCGACGTGCTGGTGAACAACGCCGGCTATGCCCATCTCGCGCCATTCGAGCTGATTGCGGAGGGCGACTTCCGCAATCAGGTCGACACGAACTTCTATGGCGTGATCAACCTGGTCCGCGCGGTCCTTCCGGTCATGCGCCGCCAGCGGGCCGGCCACGTGATCAACGTATCGTCGGTCGGCGGGCGCGTGACCACGCCGGGGCTGTCCGCCTATCAAGCCGCCAAGTGGGCCGTCTCGGGCTTCACCGAAATCCTGGCCAAGGAAACCGCCGGTTTCGGCGTGCGAGCGGTTTCGGTCGAGCCTGGCGGCATCCGCACCGACTGGGGAAGCGGCGCAACCGAGGACGACACCCCGATTCCCGCCGACTACGACGGCTCGGTCGGCGTGGCGCACCGCCGGCTCGCCGAACATACCGGCAGCGAGGTTGGCGATCCCGTCAGGATCGCGCAGGTCATTGTCGACCTCTCGCGCCGCGACGACCTGCCGGCCCATCTGATCCTCGGATCCGATGCGCTCGCAGCCTTCGCCGCCAGCGAGGACTTGCGCCGCCGCGAGATGGCAGCCTGGCTTCCGGTCAGCCAGTCCACCGACTTCTGAAACAGCGAATGGCGGCGTGCCTCCGGGGCACGCCGCCATCGCCTTGCCTTGCGGCCCGCTTCAGTTGGCGACCGCGGCCTTCTCGATCAGCGCAGCGACCGCCGCAGGGTTCGAGACCATCACGACGTGAGAGGCCCCCTTGACCACCACGGTCTGCCGCGAACGCGCGCGTTCGGCCATGAAGCCCAGCGCCTGCGGCGGAATGTTCTTGTCCTTGTCGCCATAGACGAACCAAGCCGGCACGTGCTTCCAGGCCGTGGCGGTCGAAGCCTCGTTGAGCGCCACGTCGGTGATTGGCCGCTGGCCCGCGGCCATCAGCTTGGCCTCCGCCTCAGGCACGTCGGCAGCGAACTGATCGTGGAAGCGTGGCTGCTGGATGTAGAGATCGTTGCCGCCCCCCGCGAGCGGTACCGGCGGCGCCAGCGCCGGCCCCAGGGTCGAACCGGGGAACTTGCCGCTGAGGCCCGCAGCGGTCTCGCCGGTTTCGGGCGCAAAAGCCGCGACATAGACCAGCGCCTTGACGTTGGCATGGCCTTCGGCCGCCTCGCTGATCACCGAACCGCCGTAGGAATGGCCGACGAGGACGACCGGCGCCGGGATGCTGGTGAGCACGTCGCCGACCGCGCGGGCATCGCCGTGCACGCTACGCAGCGGATTGGCGGCGGCGACCACCGGATAGCCATCACGCTCAAGAATGCGGATCACGCCGTTCCAGCTCGAGGAATCGGCGAAAGCGCCGTGGACCAGCACGATCGTCGGCTTGGTGGCCGACGTCTGTGCCTGGACAACGGGGGCGATCAATGCGGCGGTCAGCGCGAGAGCGCCGAAAGCGGCCTTCTTCATGGCAATATCCCTTCGGAATCGGAATCAGACGAGAATGACGGCGGCGTCGATGTTGCCGGCGACCGCCTTCGAATAGGGGCAGGTCCGCGAGGCGGCGTCAATCACCGCCTGCGCCTGCGCGGGATCGAGCCCCGGCAGGCTGACCTTGAGCCGCGCGGCCAAGGTGTAGCCGTCGTCGCCGAGACGCAGATCGACCTCGGCGTCGATCGCCAGGTCGGCCGGCAGGCTGACACCCTGCTGCTTGGCGGCGATGCCCATCGCGCCCTCGAAGCAGGCGGACCAGCCCGCGGCGAAGAGTTGCTCGGGGTTGGTGCCCCCACCCGTACCGCCGGGCGCGGCGAGCTTGATGTCGAGCCGCCCGTCGGAACTGCGCGCCGCGCCTTCGCGGCCGCCGGTGACGTGGACATGCGCGGTGTAGAGCGTCTTGGGACTTTGGGTCATCACGGGTCTCCTTGCGGGTAAGATAGGGACGATCAACGCAGCGGACGGAAGGCAGCACGGACTTCTTCGGTGAAGATCGCGGGTTGCTCCCAAGCCGCGAAATGTCCGCCATTGGCTGCTTCATTGAAATAGGCGAGATTGTGGTAGCAACGCTCGGCCCAGGTCCGCGGCGCGCGGTAAATCTCACCGGGGAAAACGGTGACCGCGACCGGCAGCGCCGCGATGTCGATCGCGTTGAAATTATTGCTGTGGTCTTCCCAATATATCCGCGCGGCCGAGGCGCCGGTGCGCGTCAGCCAGTAGAGCGAGATGTCGTCGAGCATCTCGTCTCGCGTCAGCACCCGCTCGGGATCGCCGCCGCTGTAGGTCCAGGTGGCGAACTTGTCGTAGATCCACGCGGCGAGGCCGAGCGGCGAATCCACCAGCGAATAGCCGATCGTCTGCGGCCGCGTGAGCATCATGCCGGCATAGCCCGAGCTGTCGCGGTAGAAGGTCTCGAGCGCGTCGAAAGCAGCGCGCTCCTTCGTCGAAAGCGTCGCTGGCGCGGGTCCGCCAGCTTTGAGGATCGCGGCGATCTCGGCGGGAACGGTGCCGGGCATGTTCAGATGGATACCGATGAGCCCCGGCACTGTCTGCAAGGCCATGCGCTGCGAGATGACCGAGCCGCAATCGCCGCCCTGCGAGACATAGCGATCGTAACCGAGCCGCCGCATCAGCGTGGCCCAAGCGCGGCCGATACGGTCGGAGCCCCAGCCCTTGCCCGCCGGCTTGCCCGAGAAACCGAAGCCCGGAATCGAAGGCACGACGAGATGGAAGGCATCTTCGGCGCGGCCGCCGTGCGCCACGGGATCGGTCAGCGGACCAATGACCTTGAGGAACTCGAGGATCGAACCCGGCCAGCCGTGCGTCATGATCATCGGCATGGCGTTTTCGTGCCGCGAACGGACATGGATGAAATGAATGTCCAGCCCGTCGATCTCGGTCAGGAACATCGGCAGAGCGTTGAGCTTGGCCTCGAGCTTGCGCCAGTCGTAGGCGCCCGCCCAATGCCGCATCAGCGGCTGGAGCCGATCGGTCTGAACGCCCTGGCTGTCGTCGTCGACGGTCTCGCGCTCGGGCCAGCGCACCGCGGCGACACGGCGCTTCATGTCGTCAATCTCGAAGGGGGGAACGGCAACTTTGAAAGGCCGGATCGGCGGCATGGCGACCTGGGCGCGGACCGCGGCGGGGATTATGCCGGCCGCGCCGGCCAAAGCCGCGGCGGCCACGAACTGGCGGCGTGACGTGGTGAGGCTATCGTCCAAAGTCCATCTCCTGAGGCCGCGACGGCGGCGTGCCAGGTAAATAGGCCTGCGGATGAGCCAGGGCTCGTTATGCCATGTGATGGCGTGTGAGCCGCCGGCCACGCGGAACTAACGCAACCACATCATGCCTAACGCGTGTTCCGCCATTCGCTCTCCTATGTCTCCTTTGCGCGGAAACGCTTCACCGGCGCCCGGGAAAGGAAGTTCACATGTTCAACAAACGCCGATCGCTGGGTTTCACCGCGATCGCCCTGTTCGCCGGCGTCGCGACGACCGCGATCTGCCTGGCCAGCCCTGGCGCGCCCGTCGGTCTCGACGGCACCGCCATCGCCGATACGCCGCCAGATCCGATCCCGCTCCTGCTCGCAGGCCGGGCCTGGCTTAACGGGCGGCCGACGCCGGAAACGCTGCGCGGCAAGGTGGTGCTCGTCAATTTCTGGACCTACTCGTGCATCAACTCGCTGCGACCGCTGCCCTACCTGCGCGCCTGGCAGGCGAAGTACCGCGACCGTCTCGTGGTGATCGGCGTCCATACGCCCGAGTTCGGTTTCGAGAAGGACCCGGCCAAGGTGCGCCGGGCCTTGACCGATCTCGGCATCGACTATCCCGTCGTGCTCGACAGCGACTATGCGCTCTGGCGGCAGTTCGGCAATCAGGGCTGGCCGGGGTTTTACGTGATCAACCCGCAGGGCCGGGTGCGCGGCTATCGCGTCGGCGAAGGCGGCTATGCAGCGATCCAGCGGCTGCTCGATGCGCCGCCGGGGGATATCCCGACGGTCGACGGTCAGGGCATCGAGAAAGCGCCCGACTGGGCCGACCTCGCCTCGCCCGAGACCTACGTCGGCTTTGACAAGGCGATCCACTTTCGCTCACCCGGAGGCCTTCGTCAGCGGCGCTCCTTTGCCTACAGCCCCGCGCCCGACCTGCCACTCAACCACTGGGACCTCTCCGGCCGGTGGACCGTAGGCGGCGAATTCGCGACGCCCGACGAGCCGTCGGCGCGGATCCGCATGCGCTTCCACGCCCGCGATCTCCATCTCGTCCTCGGCACTCCGCAGGATGGCCGCACCGCGCGGTTTCGCATGCTGATCGACGGCAAGGCACCGGGCGCAAACCACGGCACCGACGTCGATCCCGACGGTTGGGGAGAGGTGCATCAGGACCGGCTCTACCAGCTCGTGCGCCAGACTGGAGCCATCGCCGACAGGACAGTAACGATCGAGTTCGAACAGCCGGGAGCGCGGGTCTATGTGTTCACCTTCGGTTGATTGCGGACGGGTACTTGACCATTCGTTCCAGAACCCCCACCTAGCCTCCATGGCAAGACCCAAGCAATTCGATCGCGACCAGGCACTCGACGCGGCGATTGCGGTTTTCCGCGAGCACGGTTTCGCGGGATCCTCCGCGGCGATGCTGACCGATGCCATGAGGATCGGGCGACAGAGCCTCTACGATACCTTCGGAGACAAGTGGCGGCTCTATGCGACGGCGGTTCAGCGTTATGCGCGGGCGGAAACGCAAGCGCATCTCGATGCGCTGCGCAGCGGGGAGACGCCGTATGACGGGCTTCGCCTGATGCTCGAACGCGTCGCAAGCGAGGCCCATACCGCCTGCCTCGGCGTGAACTCGATCTGCGAGTTCGGCAAGGCGAATACAGAGCTCACCGAAATCCGTGAAGCGGCCGGCCGGGTGCTCCACGCCGGTTTCGTCGCAGCCTTGCGCGCAGCGCAGGCGGACGGCGACATCGCGGCCGACGTCTCGCCAGAGGAGGCCTCCGCCTTCCTCAACGCCAGCATTGCTGGCATCCGCATCGCCGCCCGTGACGGCGCCGACGAAGCCCAGCTCCGATCGCTCGCCCGCATCACGCTGCGCGCATTCGCCTGATATTTTTTTGCCCCATAATTGAATGATCATTCAAGAAAGGAAGTCATGATGAATACGGATACGAACAAGGTCGCCCTGGTCTTCGGCGGTTCGCGAGGGATAGGCGCCGCCGCGGTCGCGCGCCTCGCGCGGGACGGACATCGCGTCGCCTTCAGCTATCTCGCGCGCGCCGACAAGGCAGCCGAACTGGTCGACGCCGTGGCGGCAGAGGGTGGCGAGGCCTTTGCGATCCAGGCCGACAGCGCAGATCCGCAACAGATCCTCAGCGCGGTCGGCGAAACGGTTGCGCGGTTCGGCAGGATCGACGTCCTGGTCGTCAATGCCGGCATCTTCCAGCTGGGTGCAGTCGACGCCGTTCCGCTCGAACAATTGGACCGGATGATCGACGTCAATGTGCGCGGCGTCTTCCTCGCCATCCAGGCCACCGTTCCCCATCTGAACGACGGCGGCCGGATCATAACGGTCGGCAGCAACGTCGCGATCCGCACCGGCATGCCGGGTTCGAGCGTCTACCAGTTCACCAAGGCATCGCTCGGTGCCATGGTCAAAGGCATCGCGCTCGACCTCGCGCCGCGCGCGATCACCGTCAACAACGTGCAGCCCGGTCCCACGGACACGGACATCAATGCGGGGAGCCTCGAGGTGCTGGCGACCATGGTTCCGCTGGGACGCGTCGCCACGCCGCAAGAGATCGCGGGACTTATCGCGTACCTTGCCCGCGACGAATCCGGCTTCATGACCGGCGCCAGCCTCACCATCGACGGAGGTTTCACGCTCTGACCGCTCAGCGCCGAGGATCAAAGCCCCAGGGCATCCATCCTCGGCGCTTCGTAGGCGCCGTCCTCCCCCGGATACCGCAGCCGGCCCTCATATCGACCGTCGGCCTTGGCCAGAGCCCAGACGAGGCTTTGCCCCGCAGGAAGCCCTTCGGGCTCGCGTGCGAGCAGCGGCGACGCGAGCGCCTTGTCCGCATCGACGAGGCGCCAGCCGCGCTCTTCGAACATCGCCAGCATGTCATCCAGGAACAGCCCCGTCGTGAGCCTGTGGTGGAGCAGGATCGTGTGATCGATCGAATGACCGAACAGCGACTGCGCGAGACCGTCGTAGAACGTCGCCCGCTCCCAAACATGGCCGAGATAGAAGCGCCGATAGGGCTCCATCGACTGCCGCGGATCGGCCAGCAGTCGGGCTTTCAGGCGGTTGTCGACGTACCAGTCCGACGTATCGATGGTCACCGGCGCGTTGCGATAGCCATGCCGCTTCAGCAGCGCGCGCATGGTGTCGCGTCCCGCGGCGATCTTGCCTTCGGCAAGGTAGGGAAAGCGGAACAGCCGGCGGAAGCCCGCGTAGCCGGAGAGCAATGGCTCGCACTTCAGGACGTCGGCCATGAAGCCAGCGGGATCCTCACCACCGAAATAGCGGTGGGAGAAGCTATGGTTGCCGAGGATATGTCCACCATCCGACCAGCGCGCCAGAACAGCAGGGTCGAGACTATCACCGACATACTTCCCGGCCACGAAGCCGGCCGCCTTCACCCGGTGTCGCGCCAGGGCCGCGCGGATCGCGGCATCGCGCTCTTCGCCGCTCATCAGCGGCGTGTCGGTCAGATCGAAATCGTCGATGGTGACGGCGATCCCGGGAGACCGCGCTGTGCGCCCCTGGGCGCCGGATGCCCATCCGGCAGCGAGACCCGACATCGCGAGACCAGCGAGCACGGACCGACGGTCAGGAGCATGCCGCATCATACGCCCCTGTCGCGTCAGCCGGGATCGCGCACGATGCAGCGGAAGCCGACGTGGCCGGTCGTCGTGTCAACCGGCTGGGCGTAGCGCGCCGCGGGGCGATAGCGCTGACAGTAGTTCTCGGCGCAGAGGTGCGAACCACCCTTGAGCACCTTGCGCGGCATCTTCGCGAGGTCCTGCTTGACGATCGAGCCACCGCGCGTGCCCCCGCGCGGATTGGCGGGGACGCAGCATGAGCCCTTGGCCTTCCGCTCGAGCTTCGGCTGACCATACCAGTCGGCGGTCCATTCCCAGACATTGGCGATCATGTCGTAGAGACCGTAGCCGTTGGCCGGATAGGTTCGCACCGGCGAAGTGCGCAGCCAGCCGTCGGTCAACTGGTTGGCAAAGGGGAACAGCCCCTGCCAGTAGTTCGCGAGCATCACGCCTTCGGGCGCCAGTTCGCTGCCCCAGGCATAGTCGGCGCCGTCGACTCCGCCGCGCGCGGCGAATTCCCATTCGGCCTCGGTCGGCAGGACCTTGCCCGCCCAGGCGGCATAGGCCTCGGCGTCGGCGTGGGCGACATGGACTACCGGATGATCCTCAAGTCCCGCGATCGAACTGCCCGGTCCGGTCGGCGCGCGCCAGCTCGCACCGAAGCGGAAGTGCCACCAGCTCGGCACGCCCGTGTCGACAGGGCGGTCGGTCATCTCGAAAACGGCCGAGCCCGGCTGCGCGAGCGCAGGATCCATGCCCGGATAGTCCTTGGGATCGGGCGCGGTCTCGGCCAGCGTCACGTGCCCCGTCGCCGCGACGAATGCCGCGAACTGGCCATTGGTGACGGGCGTCTCGTCGATCCAGAACGGATCGACGCGCACGCGCCGCACCGGCGCCTCCTCGGGATAGAAACGGTCCGAGCCCATGGCGAATGCGCCGCCGGGCAGGTGGATCATGCCTTGGGCCATCGGCTTAGCGGTCCTTTCCGAGCCAGCCGCGCGGATTGCCCGCCACGGCCTTGCGCATCGTGTCGAGCGCGCCTTGCAGTTCCCGCCGCTCCGCCGGATGCCTGGTCGTCACATCGTGGGATTCGTTGTCGGCCGCCAGATTGTAGAGCCCGCCCTGCCCCCCGGTCGCGCGCTGGCGGGCGATCAGATCGTCGTCGCTCACCGGATCGCGCAGCTTGAAGCCGGCATCGCGCACCGCCTCGATCCGGCCCGCCCAGGACGCCGTGTAATAGAGATGGTCATGTGGCGACTTCGCGCCGGTCAGGATCGGCGCAATGTCCTTGCCGTCGATCACCCGGTCCTTTGGGAGCGGAATGCCGAGCGCCGAGAGGATCGAGGGCAGCAGGTCGATGTTCATCGTCATCTCGTCGCTGACCGAACCCGGTTTCGTCAAGCCGGGCCAGACCACGAAGGCCGGTACCCGCATGCCGCCCTCGAAAGTATCGCCCTTGCGGCCGCGCAGATCGCCGACGCTGGCGAGGAAGTCGCCGCCGTTGTCGCTCGTGACGATGACGATGGTATCGTCGTCGAGCCGGCGCTCGCGCAGCGCCGTCAAGATTCGCCCGACATTGTCGTCGAGATCCTCGACCACGTCGCCGTAGAGCCCGCCTTCGGATAGACCCATGTGGCGCGGATTGGCGAAGTGCGGCCGGTGCGGCGCGGTGAACGAGGCGAAGGCAAAGAACGGCTTGCCGGCGCTTCGATCGATGAAGGCGATCGTTTCGTCAGCGGTCTTTTCGGTGATCGTCGCCTGGTCGAAGCGGGCGGCCGGCGTCTCGATCTTCGTGCCACGCCACAGGTCGGTCGGCTCGGTATCGTTCGGATAGAGCAGGCCGAAGAACTCGGTGAAACCCATGTCGGTCGGGAGATGGCCGGGCGTGTCGCCGAGGTGCCACTTGCCGAACAAACCGGTGCGATAACCCGCGCGCTGGAGCACCTCCGGCAGCAGAATCTCGTCCGCGGGCAGTGCGTTCGTGAGGCCGCGGCTGCGCCGATAGGCCGCCTCGTTCGAACCCGTCGGCATCAGGACATGCGTCGCGAGCCCCGAACGCAGCGGATAGCGCCCTGTCAGCAGTCCCGCGCGCGACGGTGAGCAGACCGGCGAGCTCGCATAGGACGCCGTAAGCTTCATCCCGCGCGCCGCCAGGCCATCGATGTTGGGGGTCTTGATGAGCCGGTTGCCGAACGAAGACAGGTCGCCGTAGCCCAGGTCATCGAACAGGATGAGGACGATGTTCGGCACCTTGCCCTTGGGCTTGCGCAGGCCGGCGAGATAGGCCGCCTTCTGCGCCAGATGCTCGGGCTGCGGCTCGGCGACAAGCGCGGCCGAACGGCGGATCAGGTCGTTCTTGCGCAAGGTCACCACGAGCTGCGCAGTGGCTTCCGCGGGTACATCCACCGTCGAGAAATCGCTCGCAAGGCCCGTCGCCGTGATCGAGACCCTGATTGGCCCGCCGGGCACGGCGGCGATGCGGAAGCGGCCATCCTTGCCGGTGACGTTGCCGCGCTGCAGATCCTCGACCATGACTTTCGCGCCGGACACCGGCTTGCCGTCGGGACCCGTGACCGCGCCGACGATCTCGCCGGCGCCGGCCTGGCCCGCCACCCCGGCCAGCGCCAAGGCGGCACCGGCCAGGAGCATTCGCCGTAGCCCCGTCATGACTCAGTCCCCCAGTTCGTCGTCGAACTGGCGCATCGAGCGGATCGCCTTGGAGGGCTCGGCCAGCGGCGGATCGCTGTACTTGCGCGCCTCGCTCCACCACAGGTTCTGCAGTTCACGCAACTTCTTGGGATAGCGCGCCGCCACGTCATGGGCTTCGGCGAAGTCGGTTGCGGTATCGAACAGGAACCACTTGTCCTGGGCGAAGTCGGTGTCGAAACGATGGATCGCGACGGCCTTCCAGCGCCCCGAAGTGATCGCCCGGTTGCCGCGCAGTTCGAAGAACTGGACCTTGCGGGCGCCCGCGGTCTTCGACGTGAAGCTCGCCGAGATCGACCGGCCCGCGACCGGAATCTGGCGGACGCCGTCGACCTGGTCACGGAACGCTGTGCCCGCGGCGTCGAGCAGGGTCGGCCCGACGTCGATCACGTCGACCATCTGGCCGCGCAGTTCACCCTGCGCCTTGATGCGATCGGGCCAGGACACGATCAGCGGCGTCCGCGAGCCACCGGCGAACGGCCAGAGTTTGTAGCGGTGGAACGGCGCCGAGCTCGCCGCGGCCCAGGGCCGCTGGTAGAGCGCCTGCGTCTCCGGGCCACCGAGCTTGTCGAGCTCGCGCGCCATGTCGGCGACGCTCGTCCCGTCCTGGCGCGCATAGGCGCGGTAACTGTAGGGATATTTGAAACCGCCGGTCTCGTTGCCTTCGGGGGCGCCGCCGTTGTCGGACAGCAGCACGATCAGCGTGTCGTCGTATTGGCCGGTCTGCTTGAGATGCGCGACGATCCGGCCGATCTGCTCGTCGGCGTGGGTAATGAAGCCGGCATAGGTCGCCATGAATCGCGCGAAGACGGTCTTCTCCTGGGCGCTCAGATCAGCCCAGGCCTTGTCGCCCTCCGCGCGAGCCGGAAGTTCGGTATTCGCCGGGATGACGCCCTGCGCCTTCAGCCGTTCGAAGCGCTCGGTCCGGATCGCGTCCCAGCCCTTCGCATAGGCACCTTCGTAGGCATCGATGTAGGCGGGCGCGACCTGGATAGGTGCGTGGGCCGTGGTCGGCGCGAAATAGACGAACTTGGGCTTGCCCTCGGGCGCGGTGTCGCGCGCGCCGAAGGCCGCGATGGCGTGATCGGCCAGGTCCGTGGTCAGGTGATAGCCGGACGTCTTCGGGCTGGTGATCGGCTCGTTGTCCTTGACGAGATCCGGCTTGTACTGATCGGTCCAGCCGCTGAGATAGCCGTAGAAACTGTCGAACCCGCGCTGCAGCGGCCAGGAGGCCTTGGTATTGCCGGGCTTGGCGTCATAGCCGGGCGCGAGGTGCCATTTGCCGATCGCGAAGGTCTGGTACCCCACGGCCTTGAGGGCCTGCGGGACCATCTCGGCATTGCGCGGCAGTTCGCCGCGCGAGGCGGCGCTCTGCGTCGGATCGGGCGCCTGACCCGCGGCGAGGTCCTCCATGTTGACTGTCTGGTTGTTGCGCCCGGTCAGCAGCGAAGCGCGCGTCGGCGAGCAGATCGCCTTGGTATCGAAGTGGTTGTAGCGCAGCCCCTTGGCGGCGAGCGCGTCGATGTTGGGTGTGCGGATTTCCGAGCCGAAAGCGCCGAGATCGGAAAAACCGACGTCGTCGAGGACGATCAGCAGGATGTTCGGCCGCGCGGCCCGAGCAGGCTGAGCCACGCTGGCCGGTTTGGCGAGCGCGGCCGGGGCAAGACCGAGGCCGGCGGTCGCGATCGCCGCGGCGCTGAGGAGGAGGCGGATGCTTCTGGTCATGGGAACGAGCCTTCGTGGTCGATCGGAGGGGGAAACAGAGGTTGAGGCGTGACGAGATCAGCCGGTTCGGCGCGGCCGGCTGCGGCCCTCGCGTTGCAAGACATCCAACGTCGCGGAGAGGCGCGCGACGATCTCAGGACGCCGGTCGTAGAGGTTGTCCTCCTCGCGCGGATCGGCAGCGAGGTCGTAGAGCTGCCCTTGCGGACCGCCGGCAGCCGGTGCGACCGTCTTGGGGGCGGTGAAGCCGCCCGAGCCGAGCCCGACGATCAGCTTCCAGTTGCCCTCGCGAATCGTGAACAGGCCGTCGAGCGAGTGGTCGACGATGTTCGGACGAACCGGCGGACCTGACCGCTGTTCGAGCGCGGGCGTCAGGTCGAAGCTGTCCTCCGCGGCATCGTCGGGCAGCGCCAGTCCGAGTGCCCCGGCCAGTGTCGCCATGACGTCGGCCAGCGATCCGGTCTCGTTCGAGACCGATCCCGGCGCGACTCTTCCCGGCCAGCGTATGACGAAGGGAATGCGGTGCCCCGCTTCCCAGGCATCGGCCTTCTCACCACGCCAGGCCTGGTTCGCCCGGTGGGCGAAGCGCGCCGCATCCTCTGGCTTCCAGTCGGCGCCGTTGTCACTGGTGACGATCACGATGGTCTCTTCGGCGATGCCGCGCGCATCGATCTCGTCGAGCAGGCGGCCGATCATCGCGTCGGTCTCGACGACGTAGTCGCCATAGTCGCCGGCCTGCGACTTGCCGCGATACTCGGGCAGCGGCACCCAAGGCGTATGCGGCGAAGGGAGCGGGAAATAGAGGAAGAACGGATTGCCGGCCTTCGCCGCCTGCCGGACGACGCCGATGGCCTTGTCGGTCAGGGTCGGCACGACCTCCTCCATGCGGAAGCCGGGCGCGATCGCACCGGCGCGCCAGAACACGCCGCGCGGCGTGGCGCTGCCATCGGTATGCGCGGTCGGCGCCTCGACCACGCGATCGTTCTCGAAATAGAGATAGGGCGGAAAGTCGAGCGATGACGGGATGCCGAAATAGTAGTCGAACCCGTGATCGCGCGGGCCGGGCCGCAGCGGCTTGGTATAGTCGGCCGTCTCGCCGCTGCCGAGCCCGAGGTGCCACTTGCCGACCCCGGCGGTGTGATAGCCCGCGCGCTTGAGCAGACCCGGCAGGGTCAGCCGGCCAGGCTCGATCAGATTGGTGCCCGTCCCGTCGAGCACGCCCTTCTTCAACCGCGACCGCCAGCAATAGCGCCCGGTCAGCAGGCTGTACCGGCTCGGCGTGCAGACCGCCGAGGACGAATGCATGTCGGTGAAGCGCATGCCCTCGCGCGCAAGCCGGTCGATGTTCGGCGTCGGGATCGCCGACCAGGGATTGTAGGCCCCCGCATCGCCGATCCCCATGT
The DNA here is from genome assembly GCF_037482895.1 of Novosphingobium anseongense. Classification (NCBI taxonomy): domain Bacteria; kingdom Pseudomonadati; phylum Pseudomonadota; class Alphaproteobacteria; order Sphingomonadales; family Sphingomonadaceae; genus Novosphingobium; species Novosphingobium anseongense. The sequence continues at coordinate 1,512,291 of NZ_JBBHJZ010000001.1, forward strand.
CGTCGAGCAGGACCACGACGACGTTCGGCCGGCGCTGCCGCGCCGGGGCGGCGACAGCGCCCGCCCCGGCCCAGAGCGCCGCCGCGGCGACGCCCGAGCGCAGGAAGGCGCGGCGATCGAGCCCCGGCACGCTGCTCACCACGCGAACCGCACGCCGCCGAACAGCCGCTTGCCCGCGTCGAGGTAGGACTGCGGCAGGTTGCTGCCGACGAACCGCACGCGCTCATCGGTGTCGAGGATGTTGACGGCTTCGAGCACGACAGAGATCTGGTCGGTGACCTTGACGTTGATGCTGCCGTCGAGCGTGCCGTAGGACAGCGTATATTGGCTCATCGCCGGCGCCACGGCCGCCGTCGACAGGAAGCCGCTGCGCCACGAATAGGACAGGCGCACGCCGATCGGGCCCTTCTCGTAGAACCCCGTGAGGTTGAAATTGTGCTTCGATGCTGCGGTCAGTTGCTGCGGATCGCTGTTGTCGATGAAGGTGTAGTTGAGCACCGCACCCAGACCGTCGAAGGGCTTGGGCAGGAAGGTGAAAGCCTGCTGGTAATAGGCCTCGAAGCCCTTCACCTTGACGCCCTTGCCGTTGACCAGCTTGCTCACCGTGAAGTCCACCGTCGCGGCCTGCTGCGTGCCGTTCGAGTAGAGATAGGTGATCGGCAGGCTCTGCACGGTCGTCTCGCGCCGGATCAGCGAGCGCAGGTCCTTGTAGAACAGCGAAGTGCCGAGCACGCCATCCTTGCTGAAATACCACTCGGCGGTCAGGTCGAGGTTGTTCGAACGGAAGGGATCGAGCAGCGGATTGTTCTGCGTGACCGTACGCGCCGGCCCGTTCACCGTCGTGGTCGGCGAGACGTCGGCGAGATTCGGACGCGAAACCGTGCGCGAGGCCGAGAGGCGGAACAGCAGTTCCTCGGTCGGCTGCCACTTGAGGTTGAAGCTCGGCAGGAAGTCCCAGTAGGAGCGCTTCACCGCCAGCGGAGCCGAGGCCGGCACGCGCGTGATGTTGCCCGCGTCGGGCTGGATCGTGATGCCTGCAAGATCGGGACTGACGCCGATCGTCGATTGCTGCGTGCGCACGGCGCGCAGACCGAGATTGCCACTGAGCGTGCCGAAGGCGAAGTCGGCGCGGCCATAGCCGGCCAGCGTCTTCTCCTGGACATTGGTGATGCCCGTCGCGTCGTTGGTCAGGCTGCCCGGCGATGCAGCGATCAGTTGGGCGTCGGTGAAGCGCGAGACGAAGGCCAGCGTGTTGGAGGCCAGCCAAGATCCCGCGAAGACGGCATCGCCGCTGTAGGAACCGAGGTAGGCCCCCTTGCCGGGGCTGACCACGCGCATGAAGGGCGCGGCGCTGAACGAACCCGCGATCGGACCGGCCGGCAATCCGCCATAGAGCGCCGAGACGCCGGCGGCGGTGACGGTGAGCCGCGAATTGTCCTGATAGACCTTGCGATCGAGATAGCGCACGCCGAAGCGCAGCGCGGTCAGGCCCTCGTCGCCGAACTCGCGCGCGACGTCGCCCTTGATCTGCCACACGCGGTCCGAAGCCTTCTGGTTCAACGGTCCGTTGAGGCTGGCCACGCGATAGGTGTTCGGATTGAAACGCGCCTGATCGAAGCCGTTGTTGAAGATCATGCTCCAGAGCGAGTCGCCCGGGTTGGATACGAATTCGGCGTCGCCCGTGGTGATGTCGGCGATATTGAGCTGGTCGAGCTCCTGCTTGGACGAAGCGTAGCTGCCCTCGAGCGAAGCCGTCCAACCGTCCGCCTCGTACTTGGCGTTACCCGTCAGCGAGTAGAGCCGGGACTGGCGGTCCTCGGTCCGGCTGCCACCGCGCATGTCGACGTCGGCGACACGAAGCCGCGTCGTCGTCGGCAGGCCGTCGAGCACCTGTGTCGTCGCGCTGATCACGCGGTTGGCATTGGCGAATATCTGCAGGAACTCGTTGGTGTTCGCCTTGACGTTGAGCTCGCTGTAGAAGCCGTCGAGCGAGAGCGTGAGCGCGTCGCTCGCCTTGAACTGCAGCGAGGCGATCCCGGAGATGCGCTCGTTGTCCTCTTCGAACATGTGATAGTTCACCTGGTTCGGGAAGCGCACGCGCAGGTTCGGCTCGATCACGCCGTTGCCGTTGAGATCGTCGGGACCACTGCCGGCGGGAATGCCGCTCGCCTCGGTCGAGGTCGTATACCCGAGACTCGCGGCGTGGGTCGCAGGCTTGCGGCGGGTGTAGGACACGCCGACCGAGATCCCGAACCGATCGTCGGCGAAGGTGTCGGAGAAGAAAGCCGAGGCGCGCGGGGCGATCTTGCCCGAATTGGTCTCGTACTCGCCCTGGACCGAGGCCGAGAGCACGCGCTTGCCGATCTCGAACGGCCGAGGCGTGTGGATGTCTACCGTACCGGCCAGCCCGCCCTCTTCCAGATCCGCCGTCGTCGACTTGTAGACCGACAGCGTCCGCACGAATTCGGGCGGCAGCACCATGAAGTCGAAGACGCGGCTGCCGGCGGAATCGCCGTTGGCGTTGGGCAGCACGTGGCCATTGAACGTGGTCAGGGTGAAGTTTGCCGGAAGCCCGCGGATGTTGACCGTGCGGCCCTCGCCGCGCGTGCGGTTGATCTGGACGCCGCTGATGCGCTGCACCGATTCCGCGATGTTGACGTCGGGGAACTTGCCGACGTCCTCGGCGCTGATCGCATCGACGACGCTGGCCGCGGCGCGCTTGACGTCGAGCGAGCGATCGAGGCTCGCGCGGATGCCCTGAACGATGATCTCGCCGCCGGCTTCGTCGGCACCGATCTCCGCTGCGACATCTCCGGCCGCGACGTCGTCGGCCATCGCCGAGGTCGGCAGAAGGAGCGCAGCGGCAAGCACCGCACCGGAGGCACCGGCACGCCAGTCATTTCGCAGAAACATGAGAAAACAAACCCTTCCTGAACGCTTTTAAGCAGATCAGTCGGGTGGTCCCGTCCTGACGGACGCGAATGTCTATCGATATAGTAGATTTATAGGACAATTGAGTTTTTCTAAACCCGGCGAAAGCGAAGCTTGCTCCGCCGCCCGCTTGCCAGGGCGGCGATCGATCCCTTAGCTTGCGTCCGTGCCCGGGCGACCACGCCAGGCGCTCCTCCCCGCACGATCTTGAAAACCCGCTTCGTCGGCGCCCTTAGGCGCCGCGCTCACGATGGAGTTCACCCATGCGCGCTCTTGGTCCCCTTCTGCTCGGCGCGGCGGCGATCGCGCTGTCCGGCACGGCCCATGCGGGCGAAATCGAAGGACGCCTGACCGGACCCGACGGCAAGCCCCTGGCCGGCGCGCGGGTGCTGGTCGACGATCTCCAGCGCGGCGCCATTTCGCAGGCGGACGGCAGCTTCCGCATCGCGCAGCTTCCCGCAGGCCCCGTCCGCATCACCGTGACGAGCGCGGGGCTCGCCAGCGAGACGCGGACGATCGAAGTTCCGCTACAAGGCAACGCCACGAGCACCCTGGAACTGCGACCGAACGACCTCATCCGCCGCGCCGCCGCGCTCAACGTCGAGCCTGCGCCCGAACATCTGGCGCAGAAGGCCGCCTACCTGCGCGGCGTGAAGCCGCTGCGGGGCAAACAGCCGAATATCCTGCTGATCCTGTTCGACGATCTCGGCGCGGGCGACCTGTCGAGCTATGGCAATCGCCTGATCAAGACGCCGAACGTAGATGCTATCGCGGCCCGCGGCCTCAAGTTCGACCAGTTCTATTCGAGTTCGCCGGTCTGCACGCCGTCGCGCGCCGCGCTCCTCACCGGGCGCTATCCGACGCGTGCGCATGCCGCGAACCACGTCTACATGCCGACCGGCACGCCGACGGCAACGCTCCGCGCCAGTCGTGGCTGGGCAAATGCCCTGCCCCGCGACGAGATCCTGCTCCCCGAAGTGCTCCAGCGTGCCGGCTATCGCACGGGCGCCTTCGGCAAGTGGCACCTCGGCGACATTCCCGGCCACCGGCCGACCGACTTCGGCTTCCAGGATTATTTCGGCCTGCTCTACAGCAACGACATGAACCCGACCAACGTCTGGCGCGGGAACGAGATCGTCACTCCGGCGGCGCAGATGGACCAGGCGACGATCAACGAGCGGATCGCCGACGAGGCCATCGGCTTCCTCGATCGCAACGCGGCACGACCGTTCTTCGCCTATGTGCCGTTCAGCGCGCCGCATAGGCCGCACGTTGCCAATCCCCGGCACAAGGACATCTCGGCCGGCGGCACCTACGGCGACGTGGTCGAGGATCTCGACAGCCAGGTCGGGCGGATCATGGCCAAGCTCCACGAGTTGAAGCTCGACGACGACACGATCGTGATCGTCACCAGCGACAACGGCGGCGACTTCGACGGCAGCGTCGGCAATCTGCGCGGCCGCAAGACCGAGACCTTCGAAGGCGGCATGCGCGTTCCCGCCATCGTGGTCTGGCCGGGCCGCACCTCGCCGGGCAGCACGAGCGCCGAGATGGCCATGAACATCGATATCCTGCCCACGCTCCTGTCGAGCCTCGGCATAACCTTGCCCCGCGACCGCATCATCGACGGCGCCGACATGGCCCCGATCCTGAGCGGCGGACAGTCGCTCCACGACCGTCTGTTCTATGTTTCAACCTGGAGCGGCCAGTACGAAGCCGTGCGCGACCGCGCGTTCAAGTTCCGGGACCCCGTGACCGACGGGACGCTCATTTCGCCTCCGCGCGGTGGGGCCGCGCGTACGGCGCTCTATTCGCTTGTCGACGACAATGAAGCCCACGATGTGTCCGCTAGGCACCGGGATGAACGCGCGAAGCTTCAAGCGCAATTGGAGGCGTTTCGTGCCGAGGCCGGTCGCAACGTCCGCGGCTGGCAGGAGCACGCAGCCTCGGCAAATGGCAACTAGGAGCCCGCTCTGCCGCCGTCGCTTACTCTTCCGCCGGTTGCGCGCCGGGCCTGATCAGAACCCGCGATCGTTGGGGAGCGTCTGCTCTTGCCGACCGGCATAGAGCTCCATCACTCGCTCCGGCAGGGCCCGAAAGCTGAACGGCTTGGATATAACGCCGAGCAGTTCCGTCTTCTCCAGCGCTTTGAGCTCGGGATCCATCAGGGCGGCCGAGATGATGATCGCTGGCAGATTCTCGTAGCCCCTCGTGGTGCGCGCTTTTCGTATGAAGTCGACGCCGTGCATCGCGGGCAGTCGAAAATCGACGAGAGCCAGATCGTATTGCCCAGGGCAGTTGGACAGATCTTCTAGCGCTGTGGCGCCGCAATCGAACGACGTCACGTCGAAACGCTGGGTTCTTTCGAGCGACAGTTTGACGATGAACTGGATGCCTTGCTCATCTTCAACCAGAAGGACGCGAATGACCGACATGGGCGGCGGCTTTCTCGAAAGGGGCAGCACCGCCCCGTGGAGCGATCAGCATAATGCACAGAACGCCGATCCAGCCAATTCGTGCCCCATTTTCAAGCCTGGGTTCTTTGCCTCTCGCCAAGCCGTGCCCTTGTCTCGGTCGCTTTCCTATTCCGTGGTCTTGGCGCGCGCCGCCGCGACGATCGCCTGCGGATCGAAATAGTAGGGCTTGATCTCGCAGCACTTGCCGTCGCGGAAGCGGAACAGCTCGCACAGTTCGGCGGGCGGGATCGCCGGATCGGCGAAGCGCATGGTCAGGATCGTCACGGCATAGTCGCCGCCCGCGGTCGTTTGCGTGCGATCGAGCGCGGCGACGTCGAGCATGCCCATCACCTTGATGAACAGGTCGCGCAGCGCATATTTACCGCGATAGACGCCCGCCATCGGCAGGCACTCGGCTTCGGTGATGAAGAAGTCGTCGGTCAGCATCGCCGCAGCCTTGTCCCAGTCCCCTACCCCGGTTGCGGCGTAGAGATCGTCGACGAAAGCGATCATGTCTTCGTGAGTCATGGCCATGGCGTCTCTCCTTGATCGGCGGAGATTGCGGACAATCGCGCGGCAGCGAAACCTAGCGATTAAACTAGCCGTGCCGGCCGCGCGCGGGCGCTATGAACCGGTCATGGAGACCGTGCGCCAGATCGTCCTCGTCCGCCGCCCCCAGGGTGTGCCCCAGCCCGACGACTTCGCGCTCGCCGAAGCGCCGATGCCCCAGCCCGGCGACGGCGAGATCCTGGTGAAGATGCGCGTCGGCTCGGTCGATCCGGCGATCCGCGGCTTTCTCGACGACCGGCCGAGCTATCTGCCCCCCGTTGCGCTGGGTGCACCGATTGCCGGCATGTCGCTCGGCGAGGTCGTCGCCTCGAACAATCCGGACTATACGGCCGGCACTTTGGTCCGCGCCTTCGCCACCTGGTCCGATCATTACGTCATCGGCGCCGATGCGCTTGGCCTCGAAGTGGTGAGTCCCCAGCCAGGCACCGACCTCCATCACTACATGGGCGCCCTGGGTCCGGTCGGCCTGACCGCCTGGGTCGGCCTTTTCGCGGTCGGCGAAGCCAAGCCGGGTGAGACCGTGCTCGTCAGCGCTGCCGCCGGCGCAACGGGTTCCACTGTAGGCCAGATCGCCAAGGCGCGGGGCTGCAAGGTCGTCGGCCTCGTCGGCTCGGCGCAGAAGGCCGAAGTGATCCGCGACCTCGGCTTCGACGCGGCGATCGACTACCGCGCCACGCCGGACATCGCCGCAGAGATCGCCAAGGCCGCGCCCGAAGGGATCGACGTCTATTTCGACAATGTCGGCGGCGAGACGCTCGAAGCCGTGCTGCCGCTGATGCGGCTGCACGGCCGCGTACCCGTCTGCGGCATGGTCGGCCAATATAACGACGCCGATCACCCGCACGGCGTGACCACCTTGTGGCAGCTCGTGGTCAACCGCATCAAGATGCAGGGCTTCATCACTTACGACTATCCCGAGGTTCTCGAACGCGCGCAACGCGAGCTCGACGGCTGGGTCGCCGATGGTCGGCTGAAACCGCTCGCCAATGTCCGCGACGGCTTCGAGAAACTGCCCGAAGCCTTCATCGACCTGATGTCCGGACGCACGATCGGCAAGACGATCGTGCGGATCTAGGCATCCGAATTCATAACCAAAAAGGGAGAGACCAGAGATGCCATTCACCGGCCCCAGCGAAGACCGCCTGGCGATCCGCGAACTGCTCGAGACCTATGCCGATGCGGTGACGCGCAACGATCCCGCGGCTTGGGGCGCGACCTGGGCCGAGGACGGAGAATGGTCGCTGCCCGACTATCCCGAGCTCGGCACCACCAAGGGCCGCGAAGCGATCGTCGCGATGTGGATCGAGGCGATGAAGGCCTATCCGGGCATCATGTTCGAGGCCTGGCCCGGTTCGATCGAGATCGCCGGCGACCGCGCGACGATGCGTAGCTATACCTCGGAAATCTATGACCAGGACGGTTTGACCAAGCGCGACCGCGGCGCCTACGAGGACATCTGCGTCAAGCGCGACGGCCGCTGGCTGTTCCAGAGCCGCACCTTCCGCAACATCCACCGCCAGCACGCGCCGACGGGCGTCTGAGCACAGCTAGCGACCGAGCAAGCCCGCGACCATTGCGAGCAACTGCGCCTCGGTGAAGGGCTTTACCAGGATCGGGATATCGCGAGCCGCCAGGTCGAGCGTCTGCGGCTCGTAACCCGTGGTGACGCCCCAAGGGATACCCAGCGCGTCGCAGCGATTGCCGACGTCGTAGGAGAAGGTGCCATGAAGATTGAGATCGAGAATGGCCGCGTCCACCCTGCTGCCGCGCAGCAGTTCCAGCGCCTGCTCGACATTGGGGACCGGACCCACGACATCATAGCCGGCATCGCTGAGAACCCCTTCGACGACGAGCGCCGGCAGCATCTCATCTTCCAGGAGAAGGATGGTGGGGCGCGCTCCGCTCGTCGTGGCATTGTTCACGTGACGCTCCTCGCTGCGGCGGAAGCGCGCTAAGTCGCCCAGACGCTGACGGGCCGGAATAGGTCAGCGACACAACGCTGTAGCACGGCTGCCTTGGCAGTCGACACGTATCTCTGACTGACGCTGCGGCCTACCCAGGGCCACTTGGCTATTTGGATACGGCCGGTCCGGCCTTGCTCGCGGCAACCATCGAATCCCAGGTGGCCCATTCGATCGAGCGTCCCGGATAGACGACACTCTTGAACGGCCAGTCCTTCTGCACCCAGGCGGTCACCCACTTGTACAGCTCGGCGTCGAAGCCCGCGTCGTAGTCGGCTTTCGTCACCCACATCCGGACCGTGGCATCATGGCCTTTCACCGGGCTCGGAGAGACATAGACGCTGCCGCGCTCGCGCTTTCCGTCGGGCGTGAGCACGGCATAGGCGAAGGACTTCCGGCCCGCGAAGCGCGACTGCTCGTTTTCCATGTCGCGCAGGGCATCTGCATCGGTGATGCCCTGACGCGGCCAACGGTCGCTACGGGAAAAGGTCCGCTGCAAATGCTCGATCGACGACATGTAGGCGTCGAAATCGACCTTCACGAGATCGGGGCCTAGCGGGACGAGCTTGAAGCCCGGCCCCTCGATCAGCGTCGGAACGGCGAAATCCGCCGCGACGAAGGACGGCTGCGGCGCAGATGCCGTCATTGCGACCGTCTTGGTCGCTTCGCTCACCTCCGCGAAGGCCGGGTATCCGGCGATCGCCAGACTCGCGAAAATCAGCCCTGCGCCTATGTCCCTAAGTCTCAACGTCATCGCCCCTTGAACTGTGAGTTTGGCGCCACGGCGCAATGCGCGTTGCCGGTCCGGCATTCCAAATGCGCCATCACCAGGCCAGCGGCAAAAGGCCTATGTGGCGCATAGACGCGGCCTATGCCTGCGTTTGCCCGACATGCGGAATAATCCGCGACATGGCGCGGGATTGAAGCGCCTCGGCATCCGACGCCGAGAGTGGACGTGGGCTTTGCTCACAGCGCCACGATCAACGCCATCGGGTGGTTTACGGTCAGAGACATGCTAGGCACGTTGGCATGACGAAGATCCACAGGCTTGCCGGTACCGTTGATGTAGACGGGCTACGATACGAATGGGAACTCCGGAGCGAGCCGCAGTGGGGCGAGACCGAGGGCTGGAAAGGGATGACCGTGGCGCTGCTGCAGCGCGATGGACCGCGCGGAGCGCTGTTGGAATTCCCTCCGCCAAAGCGCCTGATGAAAGGAATGCAGCGGGGCCGCCTCCAGATGAGCGACGCCACGATCTCCCGGGGCATCCGTGCAGCCTTGCTGGCCGGATGGGACCCTGGCTCAAGAGGCAAGCCCATGGTGTTCATGGTCGACGCGGACGGGAACTAGCCGCAAGTTGGTCCGCGGGAAAATGGCGTGGTTGCGGCTTACGTCGACCAGGTCGCTCACCCTCGCCCAAGCGAAAAAGGGCGGAGCCAAGCCCCGCCCTTTCCGGCATCACGCGCGGTGAGGAACTAGAACCGCTTGGTCACCTGCACCCGCACCGTGCGCGGCAGGTTGGCGAAGCCGAGCTGGTCGGCCTTGACGCCCACCGCCGTGCCCGTGCCGCTGCCCGTCGACGGGCCGTCGACCACACCGCTGACGTAGAAGGCGTTCGTCAGGTTCTTGCCGACCAGTGCGATCTCCCAGTTGCCGTCCTCGGCGCCGAAGCGCACGCCGGCGTCGAGCGTGACGTACTTGTCCTGGCGCGAGCGCGGATTGCCGAAGCCCGAGGCGAGGTAGGAACCGCTGTAGCGGGCATCGACGTTGATGCCGAACTTGAAGCCGTCGCCCACGGCTGCATCGTAAGCGACACCGAGATTGCCCGTCCACTTCGGCGCCACCGAAAGCGCCGCACCGGTCAGGTTCTGGTTCGAGAAGATCCCGCCGATCAAGGTGCAGCCCTCGGCGATCGTCTGGCCGGCGTAGCAGGGCGCGTTGGGGAAATCGGTGTACTTCGCGTCGGTATAGTTGAGCGAGCCGTGCAGGTTCAGCCCGTCGACGCTGCGCGGCGCATATTCGAATTCCATCTCGACGCCCGAGGTCTTCGCATCGGCGGTCAGGGTCTGGAAGGCGAAGATCGGCGAGTTGAAGAAGTCCACCTGCAGGTCGAGGTACTTGTAGGTGAAGGCCGTGAGGTTCAGACGCAGCTGATTGTCGGCCAGCGTGGTCTTGATGCCCGCCTCGAAACCGCGCGCGCGTTCGGGATCGAAGGTCAGGTCGGCCAGCGGATTGGTCGAGAACTTCGAGTTGATGCCGCCGTTCGAGAAGCCGCCCGACTTGTAGGCGGTCTTGAACGCGCCGTAGACCATGATGTCGTCGCTGGGCTTCCAGGTCAGCGTGACTTCGGGCGACCAGTTGTTGAAGGTCTGGTCGGCGGTGATCCGGCCGAGCCCGTCGGGATCGGTCTCGGGGCGGAAGATCGTGGTCACGCCCGGGTTGTTGTAGGGCTGGGTGAAGAAGCTGTCCTTGGTCTCGTGGGTGTAGCGCACGCCGCCCGCGAGCTCGAGCGTGGGGACGATCTTCCACGAGAGCTGGCCGAACACGGCAAAGGTCTCGCCCTTGGTGTAGCTGGTCTTGCGCGTCGCGACGTAGAGGTCGCTGCCCGGCGCGGCGCTGTTCCGCAGGCCGGCGAAGGCGATGTATTGGCCGAAGTCACGCCGCGTCTTCTGATAGAGCGCTCCGATCATGCCATTGAACGGACCGTCGAGCGTGGTCTGCGCGCGCAGCTCCTGCGAGAAGGCCTTCCAGGTCGAGTTCTCGGTCGCCCACTGGCCGGTGTTGCTCGTCTGGAAGTCGCAGGCGCAGGCCCAGCGGTTGTTGTTGGTGTTGTAGTTGGTGACCGAGCTGATCGTCAGGCCGTCGAGCTCGTAGGCGATGTTGCCGTTGAGCGCCCAGGAGCGATAGCGGTTGTAGAGCGAGCCGTCCTTTTCGGCATAGGGGAAGTTCGCGGCGATGTCGGCCGGCATGTTGTTCTGGTGGGTGACGAAGTCGCGCTCGCAGCGATAGCCGGTCAGCTGGCTGAGCCCGCTGGCGAGGCCGCAGTCGAACGCGACGTAGTTCCACGAGGAATTGTTGACCTTGTTGTAGTCGTAGGCCGCCTTCAAGGTCGCGGTCAGACGATCGTTGGGCGTGAACTTCAGGGTCAGGCGCGCGAGCAGTTCATCCTCGCCCGGCGATCGCGACGCGGCGGGGGTAGCGGTGTGACTAATCGGATTGCCGTTGCCGCCCGCAAGCAGGCTCTGGATGTCGGCGGTGACGTAGGTGCGGTTGACCGAGACGTTGCGGAAATAGCCGCCGTCCATCTTCGAACCGCGCACCGCGAGGCGCACGCCGAAGGTGTCGGACAGCGGACCCGAGGCGATGATCTCGCCCTGGTACTGGCGCGAGCGGAACTCGTAGCCGGCGCGGGCGATGAATTCGGGATCGGAACCGGGATCGTTGGTGGTCAGCGAGATCACGCCGGCCGTGGCGTTCTTGCCGAAGAACAGCGCCTGCGGCCCCTTGAGCACCTCGACCCGCTGGAGGTCGAAGAAGCCCTCCTGGATGATGCGGCCCTGGCCGTAGTAGGCGCCATCGACGACGACCGCGACCGACTGCTCGATGCCGATCGAGGTCGAGGACGAGCCGATGCCGCGCAGGGTCAGCTGAGCGCCAGAGCCGTTCGAGGCGCGGCCGACCGTGAGGTTCGGCGTGGCGGAGGCGATCTTCTCGATCGAGGTGATGTCGCGCTGGAGGATGATCTCCTCGGAGATCGCGGTCACGGCAACCGGGACGCTCTGCGCGGTTTCCTGACGCTTGCGCGCGGTCACGACGATGTCCGACAGGCCGCCCTGTTCCTCGACCGCGGGATCGGTGGCCGGGTCCGCGCTCTGTGCCAGAGCCGGCACGGCCGACAGCGAAAGACCGAGAATGCTCGAAGCGAGCAGGCCTGCCTTGGCAAGCGACATCCTAATACCTCCCAATTATTTGACTTGAGAGCGGTTCTAGGCGCGCACCGTCGCTTTGATTCCTGACGAAAATAATAGGCCTATCCCTTTGAGCAGGTTCTCGCTGGACGGCGGATCGGCAGGCCCTGTGCCGGGAGAACCGACATGACGACCAATCGCTTCTGGCAACTCGACCGCCATCCGCAGGGCAGCGACTTCGCCGCTGCGCTGAGCCTGCGCGAGGAGGAACTGCCGCCGCTCGCAGAAGGCGCGGTGCGCGTGCAAACGCTCTGGCTGTCGATGGACGCCGGCACGCGCATGTGGATGAGCCCGCGCACCGACGGCTACCAGCCGCCGCTGCCGCTCGGTTCGAAGATGATCGGCCTGTGCCTGGGCCGCGTCGCCGAGAGCCGCGATCCGCGCTTTCCCGAAGGCACGCTCGTGCGCGGCTTCGGCCAATGGGCCGACTATGCCGACGTCTTGCCCGATCTCGCCGGGCTCGAGGCGCTCGACGAGAGCCTGGCCGATCCGCGCCAGCATTTCGGCGCGCTGGGGATGAACGCCTGGACCGCCTATGTCGGGGTCAAGGAAGTCGCTCTGGTCAAGCCCGGCGAATGGCTCGCGGTCTCGGCTGCGGCCGGGGCGACGGGGAGCCTCGCCTGCCAGGTCGGGCGCAATCTCGGCGCGCGGGTGATCGGCATCGCCGGCGGCGCGGAAAAATGCCGCTTCCTGCGCGAGGAGATCGGCGTCGACATGGCGATCGACTATCGCACAGAGGACGTCGCGGCGGCGCTGGCCACGGTCGAGGGCGGCGTGAACGCCTATTTCGACAATGTCGGCGGGCCGATCCTCGATGCGGTGCTGCCCAACATGGCGCACTACGGCCGGATCGCGATCTGCGGCCTGGTCGCGAGCTACGACGGCGACAAGCCGATGCCCGGCCCCGCGCGCTTCGACCAGATCCTGATGCGGCGGCTGCGCGTCGAGGGCTTCTTCATTCCCGATTTCCTCGAGCGCGGCGCCGAATTCCTGCCGCAGCTGCGCGCCTGGCACGAGGCCGGCCGGCTGGCGACGCTGTTTGACGAGTTCGCCGGAATCGAGCGGACGCTTGAGGCCTATGCCCACATGCTGAGCGGCGGGAACATCGGCAAGGTCGTGGTCAAGGTGGGGTGATGCCCCTCCCGCAAGCGGGAGGGGCGCTCGCTCACTGCGCCGACATGCCGCCGTCGACGATCATCTCGGTCCCCGTGACATAGCGCGATTCGTCCGAGGCCAGGAACAGGTTCATGTTCGCGATCTCGATCGGATCGCCCATGTAGCCCATCGGGATCAACGCGACCGTGGCATCATAGTTGGCGGCGTTGTCCTCGGCCGCAACGTCCTGCATGTTGGTCAGGATCATGCCCGGATGCACCGAATTGCAGCGGATCTTGTCCTTGGCGCCCTCGACCGCGATGACCTTCGAGAACAGCCGGACGCCGCCCTTCGAGGCGGCATAGGCGCCGCAGGCGGGCACGCCGAACAGGCCGGCGACCGACGAGATGTTGATGATCGAGCCACCGTTGCCCGCCTTGCGCATCGCTGCGACGGCGCGCTTGGAACCCAAGAACACGCTGGTCAGGTTGACCTCGTTCTGGAGGTTCCACTCGGCCAGGGTCATCTCCTCGATCGGGCGCAGCACGGCGATGCCCGCGTTGTTGACGAGCACGTCGAGCCGCCCGTGGGCGCCGTCGATGTCCTTCATCACGCGGTCCCAGTCGGCCTCGCTGGTCACGTCGTGCCCGGCCGAGCGGGCGCGGCCGCCCTTCTCGCGGATCGCCGCGGCCACCTTTTCGGCGCCCTCGGCATCGCGGTCGGTCAGCCAGACGATCGCGCCTTCTTCGGCGAAACGCTGCGCCGTGGCGCTGCCGAGCCCCGGCACCGAAGCCGCCCCCGTAACCAGTGCAATCTTGTCCTTGAGGCGGCTCATGGTGTCTCCAATCGTGGGGTTTACATCTTCACGCCGAGCGTCACGCCGTAGGTGCGCGGCTCGCGGGCGGTGGCGAAGGACCAGAGGCCGCCGACGGTGAAACCGTGGGTCATGCCTCTGTCGTTGGCGAGGTTGCGACCGAACACCGTCAGGTAGGCTTCGGTATCGTCGCCGATGGTGAAGCGGGCCGAAAGGCTGGCGTCGAGCAGGCCCTGCGGATCGGTGCGGACGCGCGGATCGTTGCCCGTGACCACGACCGGGCCCGTGGTGAGATTGCCGGTCAGCGTGTTGGTCGAGATCTGCTGGTCGTAGCGGCCGATGTAGCGGTAGCCGATATTGGCAACGACCTTGCCGAAGCTCGTCGGCACTTCGTAGTCCGCGGCGATCGAAGCGGTGACGTCGGGGTTGTAGATCAGGTCGTTGTTCGAGAAGTCGAAGGGGATGACCAGGCCGGTCACCGGCGAGATGCCGCCGACCACGAAGCCCTTGAACTTGGAATCGAGCAGGCCGAGCGAGCCGGTGATCCGCAGCCCTTCCGCCGGCCGCGCGGTGAAGTCGAGCTCGAGGCCCTTGATCGTCGCCGAACCGACGTTCGAGGTGACGGTCTCGTTCTGCGTCGCGCAGACCGCGCAGAACAAGGTCGTGTTCTGCTGGAGATCCTTGTACTTGGAATAGAACGCCGCGACGTTGAACTGCAGCTTGCGGTCGAACAGCTCGAACTTGGCGCCGACCTCGTAGGAATCGACCGTCTCGGGCTGGTAGGATCGGCTGGCCGAGGCCGGCGAACCGGCGCGCGGGCTGAAGCCGCCCGAACGGAAGCCGCGCGACCACGAGGCATAGACCATCATGTCGTCGTTGGGCCGGAAGTCGACGCCGACTTTGGGCGTGAACTTCTTGAACGTGTCCGAACCCTGGCCGATCTGCACGCCACCGAAGGCGTTGCGCAGCGACTTGCGATCGCGCGTGAAGCGGCCGCCGAACGAGAGGCGCCACTGGTCGGCGAACTGCCAGTTGAAATCGCCGAAGAAGGCATAGGACGTGGTCTTGCCGTTCACCTGCTGCGGGTTGGTGTCGAAAACCTCGGGTGCGATCGCGGGATTGAACGCGAACAGGCGTGTCCACTGCTGGAGCTGATACTTCGAGCGGAAGTAATAGCCGCCGACGACGTAGTCGAAGCTGTCACCGATCTTGCCCGCGGCGCGCAGTTCCTGGCTGAACTGGTCGTAGGTCTGCTGACGCAGCACGTAGTAGAGATCGGCGGTCGAGCCGTCGAAGTCCTGCGTCTGCGTCTCGGTCATCTTGCGCCAGCCGGTGACCGAGGTCAGCTTCACCCCGCCAAGGTCGAGGTTCATCTCACCCGTTACCGAAGGCGCCTTGTAGAGCGAGACGTTGGGCAGGCCGAAGACCGTGTAGATATCCGTCGTCTGGTTGCGGTTGCACTCGTTGGCCGGGATGAAGGTGCAGAACAGCTCGCCGGTCTTGGTGATCTCGGCGACCACCGGGTCCATCTTCTGTTCCTGCTGCTCGACCGTGATCAGCGCGTCGAAATTGCCGCCCGGCGCCTTGAACTGCAGCGAGCCGCCGTAGTTCTCGTTGTTCGAGAAGCCGCGCGGCTTGCCGGTCTGCGCCTGCTTGTACCAGCCGTCGGCCTCGTTGTGGAAATAGAAGACCTTCGCGGCCAGCGTCTCGCCGGCCAGCGGCACGTTGATCACCGCGCGCGTCGCCAGCGTGTTGAACCGGCCATAGGAGGCCTCGATCTTCGCGCCGAACTCGCCCGTGGGGCGCGAGCGGCGGATGTTGATCACGCCGCCGATGGTGTTGCGGCCGAACAGCGTGCCCTGCGGCCCGCGCAGGACCTCGATCTGCTCGATGTCGAAGAAGTCGAAATACTGGCCGGTGCTGGTACCGATGAAGATGCCGTCGACGACGACGCCGACAGTCGGTTCCTGCGATTTCTCGATGTCGGCGTAAGTCAGGCCGCGTATCGACAGGTTGGCGGCGGCGGCGCCCGAATTCTGGTTGGTGATGATGAGGTTCGGCGCGGCGCCCATCAGGTCGCCGAGGTTGATCGCCGCCTTGTTCTCGATCATCGCCGCATTGACCGCGGTGATCGCGATCGGGGTGTCCTGCAGCGTCTCGTCGCGACGACGCGCCGAGACGATGATCTCGTTGGGATCGACCGTGGCATCCGAGGCCTGCTCCTCGGCGACACCTTCGGCGAATGCGGGCGCCGCGAGTCCGACGAGCGCAGTTGTGGAAAGCGCTACAACGAGCGCGCAACGACGATATGCGAAGCGCATGAGATCAGTCCCCCAATGGTCCGCGGGACTTCTGCCCGCTGGTACGAACAGGGTATGCTACGATCGGCCGAGGGGGATTAACTGCCAAAAGAAATAGGTGCGTCTTTCCCGTCACCGCGCGAGGTCTAGCCGTCATTTTACGGAGCGCCTTCATGACCGGGAATCGTCAATTCTTGCTAGTACGGCGGCCACAGGGCGCGCCGGTCCCCGAAGATTTCCGTCTGGTCGATACCCCGATCCCGACACCGCCGCCGGGCGGCTTCATCGTGCGCAACCGCTTCGCCTCGCTCGATCCGGCGCAGCGCGGCTGGATGGACGATGCCGAAAGCTACATGCCGCCGATCCCGCTCGGCGATCCGGTGCGCGCGACGACGGTGGGCACGGTCCACGCCTCGGACAATCCCGACTTCCAACCGGGCCAGTGGGTGCTCGGCGTCAACGCGCTCGAGGACTATTCGATCGCCCTGCCCGGCGGCTTCACCATGCCGATCGACGTCGGCCTGGTGCCCTCGCCGTCGAACTTCCTCTCGGTGCTCGGCGCGGTGGGGCTTACGTCCTACTTCGGCCTGCTCGACATGGCCAAGCCGCAGCCGGGCGAGACCCTGCTGGTCTCGGGCGCGGCGGGCGCGGTGGGCTCGGTGGTCGGCCAACTCGGCAAGATCGCCGGCTGCCGCGTGATCGGCATCGCCGGCGGCGCGGACAAGTGCCGCCGGCTGATCGAGGACTACGGCTTCGACGTGGCGATCGACTACAAGGGCAAGACGGTCGCCGCACTCTCCGCCGAGATCGCGGCGGCTGCACCCGATGGCGCGAACATCGTGTTCGAGAACGTCGGCGGCGACGTGATGGACGCCGAACTGCTCAACCTAGCGCTCAACGCGCGCGTCGTGCTCTGCGGGCTGATCAGCGAGTACAACGCGCCCGAGAAGATCGGCATCCGCAATCTCTGGGAGGTCATCGCCCGCCAGGCGACGATCCACGGTTTCCTCATCGCCGCCTATGTCGACCGCTTCGGCGAGGGCGCCGCGGCAATGGCGCAGTGGGTGGCCGACGGAAAGCTGCGCATGGACGAGGATATCCAGGAAGGCCTTGAGCACGCCTATCCCGCGTTCATGCGACTGTTCAGCGGGGCGAATACGGGGAAACTGGTGCTGAAGATCGGGTAATTTCAGGTCCTCCCCCTTTATGGGGGAGGGATACGGAGGCTTGGCGACTTGTCGCCTAGCCGGAGTTGGGTGGGGGTGCGCTCGCGTGCGGACGCCGCACCCACCGGCCCCCTCACCCCCATCCAGCTATGACTAGGTTCGCTACGCTCACCAAGTCTTCGCATCCTTCCCCCATCAAGGGGGAAGGACAGAAAAAACGCGGCGGGCCCGAAGACCCGCCGCGCCAGGTGCGGAGTGGAACCAAAGCCGCTTAGAACTGCACGCGCTTGGTATAGCCGCCGTCGATCACGACATTGGTTCCGGTGGTATAGGATGACGCCGGGCTGGCCAGGAAGGCGATGGTCTTGGCGACCTCTTCGGGCCCACCCCAGCGGCCAAGCGCGAACTGCGCTTCGGTCGCGGCGTGAAGCTCGGGCGCGCCGGCCTTGATCGCTTCCCAGTTACCGCCGGAGAAAGTGATCGGCCCCGGCGAGACCGTGTTGACGCGGATGCCCTTGGCGCCGAGCTGCTGGCCGAGCTGGCTGGCATAGGTGATCAGCGCGCCCTTGAGCGCGTTGAACGCCTGCGGGACCAGAAAGGTCTCTACGCCCGCGGTGCTCGACATGATGACGATCGCGCCAGTGCCCGACTTCTCGAGATATGGCTCGAGCGTCTCGCAGCCGACGACGGTGCCTTTGACGTCGACGTTGTAGCAGGTGTCCCAATCACCCGTCGCGCCCGACCCAGAGGCGCTGGCGCCGGCGACGAAGACGTCGCAGCCGCCCAGCTTTTCCGCAGCGGACGTGAGCCAGCCGGCATAGGCATCGAGGTCGCTCATGTCGAAGGCCTCGCCGATCACCTTGCCGCCGTGGCGCGACAACGAGGCGACCGTCTCCGCGACCTGTTCGGCATTGCGCGAGAAGAAAGCGACGTCGGCGCCTTCCTCGGCGAAGATTTCCAGCGCCGCGCGGCCGATGCCGCGGCTGCCGCCGGTCAGAATGACCTTCTTGCCTTTCAGTCCGAGATCCATCGCGCGCTCCTCACCATAACGTTTTGTCGAGCCGCCTTCTCGCCCCTCGCCTCCTGCCGAACCACTGTTTTTTTGGTCAGGATGGGCGCGGCGCGCGACATGCTAGCCCCCGCAGAAACCAGACGAGGAACGATGCATGGGACAGCTTGCCGGCAAGACCGCCGTGGTGCTCGGCGCCAGCAGCCCGGACAACATGGGCCAGCACATCGCCCGCCGCTTCCTCGCCGAAGGCGCCAGGGTGCTCGTTGCGGGGCGCAAGGCTGAAGTGCTCGACAGCTTCGCCAACAGGACCGACTGCACCTGGGCGGCTTGCGACCTGACCGACGAGGCCAGCGTCTCCGCGCTCGCCGACACCGCGGCGGCAGAGCTGGGCAGCATCGACATCGCCGTCAACGCCACCGGCTGGGGCCTGCTCAAGCCTTTCCTCGAGACCACGCACGACGAAGTTCTGGCGATGACCGCGCTGCAGTTCGTCGGCCCTTTCCACTTCTACCAGGCGATGGTCCGCAAGATGGCCAGGAGCCGTGGCGGACGTGGCGGATCGATCATCCAGATCTCCTCTGCCACGGCGACGATCATGCTCGAGGACCACGCTGCCTATATGGGCACCAAGGCCGGCACCGATCACGTCATCCGCTGCGTCGCGCACGAATTCGGCCACGAGGGCATTCGCGCCAACTCGATCTCGCCGGGGCTCACCGACACGCCGATGACGGCCGGGGCCAAGGAGGTACCCGGCCTATTCGACGCCTTCCTCGCGGGCTATCCGCTCGGGCGCATCGGCACATCGGACGACATCGCCGCAGCCGCCGTCTGGCTGGCGGCCGACAGCTGCTTCATGACCGGCGAGAACCTGCAGGTGAACGGCGGGCTGACCCTGCGGCGCAACCCGAGCAACGCCGAGATCGCCAAGGCCGTGGCCGCGGCTAGCGCTCCAGCTTCGTCTTGATGTCCGCGCGGAGCTGATCCTTGCGTACCTTGCCCGAGGCCGTGCGCGGGAAGTCGGCGACCAGCTCGAACCGCTCGGGGATCTTCTGCCGCGCGAGGCCGCTTGCGGCGACGTGGGCGGCGAGCGCAGCGGGTAGCGGCACCTCGCCATCCTGCGCGATGACATAGGCGCAGACCCCCTCGCCCAGCCGCGCGTGCGGCATGGCGACGACCGCGGCCTCGCGCACCATCGGGTGCAGGTGCAACACGTCCTCGATTTCCTTGGCCGAGATGTTCTCGCCGCCGCGGATGATCAGGTCCTTCTTGCGACCGGTGATCGTCAGCGCCCCGTCGGGCGTGCGCACGCCGAGATCGCCGGTGCGGAAGAAGCCGTCGGACGTGATCGCCTCGCGCGTCTGCGCCTCGTCGGCATAGCCGAGCATCATGCCCGGTCCGCGCGCCAGGATCTCGCCCTCGGTGCCGTCGGGCAGGTCGCGGTCGTCGGCGTCGACGATACGCACCCGGTAGTCGACGATCTCGCCGTCGGTGGTCGCGGCCAGATGCGCGTCACGCGGCCAGCCGAAGGTCACCAGCGGCACTTCGGACGAACCGAAGACGCGGAAGGCCCGGCAGTTCTCGAAAGCGGCATTGGCGGCAGGGATCAGGTCCCCAGGCACGGCCGCGCCGCCGCAGGCGAAGTAGCGGAACGAGGGTAGCCGGTTACCGCTCTCGCGCGCCGCGGCCGCGAGCTCGACGAGGAACGGCGTCGCCGCGGTCGTGCCGACGCAGCGGTGCCTGGTGATCAGCGCCATCGCCTGGGCCGCGTCCCAGCTTTCCATCAGCACGGTGCGCGTGCCGCAGACCAGTGGCGCCTCGAGCCCGTTGGCATAGCCCGAAATGTGCGTGACCGGCGAGGGCATCAAGGTCGCCTCGCCCGGCTGTACGCCCCAGGCGCGCGCCGATTCGGCAAGGATGCGCTGGAGCGTGACATGGCTGTGCAGCACGCCCTTGGGCCGTCCGGTCGTACCCGAGGTGTAGAGCACCAGCTTGACCCCGAGCGGATCGACCCTGGGCCGCGCGAAACCCCGCCCCCAGCCTTCGGCAACGAGCGCGCTCATGTCGTCGGCGCCCGTCCCACGCACAGTGAAGACATGCGCGAGATCAGGCAGGACATCGCCGATGCGCCGGGCCATCGCCGCGAAGTCGTAATTGCGGAATGAGGCCGCGACGAAGAAGGCGCGCGCGCCGCAATCCCCGAGCATCTGCGTGACCTCGTGGTCGCGGTAGATCGTGACGATCGGATTGATCACCAGGCCCGACATCGCCGCCGCGAGATTGATCACCGCCGCCTCGCGCCAGTTGGGCACCTGGAAAGCGATAACGTCCCCCGGTCGCAGGCCACGCGCGTACAAGGTCGTGCTCAGCGCCTCGGCCGCGGAGAGAAGCATGGCGCGCGTCGATACCGCCTCGCCCTCGACGAAAGCGACGAAATCGGGATCGGCACTCGCCAGGACATAGGCCTGGTCGGCGATCGTGCGCTCGTCCCACAGGCCCTGCCCCGCGAATTCGCGCTGGTGCGGCGCCGGGCTTTCCAGCCAGGCCCAGGTCGGTGTCATCCTCTCACTCATGGCGCATGACCTGCCCCTCCCCCGTCGCGCGGCCAACTGGCGAAAAGGCCAAGCTACCTGTTACCTCTCGCAGCTTGTCGGCGCCCCAGGGCTTTGCTCAATTCCTCCCCGAAAGACCATACGGGAGAAAATCGTGGATCGCGTGGAACAGCTTGGCGACGTTGCCGAGATCATGCTCGACTACGTCGAGAACAAGACGACCTTCCAGACCGCCAAGCCGATGACCGTCCCGACGCGGTCCTATACCGACAGCGACCAGTGGCGCGCCGAGATGGAGCTGGTGTTCAAGCGCGTGCCGCTGATGCTGGCCTTCACCGCCGAACTGCCCAATCCCGGCGACTACAAGACGATGGATGCGGTCGGCCTGCCCGTGCTGATCAACCGCGCGAAGGACGGAAAGGCGCGCGCCTTCCTCAACGTCTGCTCGCACCGCGGCGCGCCCGTCGCGGAAGGCAAAGGCAACTGCGCGCGCTTCACCTGCAAGTACCACGCCTGGACCTATGGCCAGGACGGCAAGCTGCTGGGCATTTCCGAGGCGAGCACCTTCGGCGAGATCGACAAGCCGGGACACGGCCTGCGCGAACTGCCCTGCGAGGAGCGCGCGGGGATGATCTTCGTCTGCCTGACGCCCAATGCGCCGATCGACCTCGACCACTATTTCCAGGGCTTCCTCGAGGATTTCGAAGCGCTCGACTTCGCCAACTGGTCCTATCTCGGCTCGCGCGAGATCATCGGCGCCAACTGGAAGATCGCCTTCGACGGCTATCTCGAAGGCTACCATTTCGCCTCGCTCCACCCCGAGACGATCCACCCGCGCACGCCGTCGAACTGCACGCACTACGAAGGCTTCGGCCCGAACATCCGCATCGGCTTCCCGCAGCGGCGCATCGCCGAGGCCTTGAGCGACGTGCCGCGGGCGAAATGGGGAGAGCAGGAGAACAACGGCTACGACTTCGTGCGGATCTTCTTCCCGAACGTGTCGATCTTCATCGCCCCCGAGATCACCCAGATCGCGCAGCTGTTCCCCGGGCCGACGCCCGACCGCAACCGCACCGTCCTGAACTACCTGCGCCGCGAAGCGCCGCGCGACGATGCCGACCGCGAGAGCCTCGAAGGCATGATCAACTTCTTCCGCGACGTGACTTACAACGAGGACTACGTGATCGGGCTCGAGATTCAGCAGGGCCTCGAAAGCGGCGCGCACGACGACCTGACCTTCGGGCGCAACGAGCGCGGCAACCAGTATTTCCACGAATGGCTGAACTGGTATCTCGAGGACGATCCGACCTTGCCCGAACCGGTGATGTGAGAATTGGAGATCCTCCCCTGTAAGGGGAGGTGGCAGCGCGGAGCGCTGACGGAGGGGTGTCGCCTTCTCGATAGCAGGACACCCCTCCACCACCCGCTATGCGGGCGGTGCCCCTCCCCTTGCAGGGGAGGATCTTGGCCTTACCAGGCGTGCTCTTCGCCGTTCCACTTGTAGAAATCGCCCGACCGATCGAGCGTCCAGCGCTCGGCCAGCTCGCGGATCCCCGTGGCGCTGTCCTCGGGAGTGATGTCGGCGCCCGCGCCGCCCATGTCGGTCTGGACGTAACCGGGGTGGATCAGCCCCACGATCACGCCGCGATCCTTGAGGTCGATCGCCACCGAGCGCATCAGCCGGTTGAGCCCGGCCTTGGCCGCGCCGTAGTCGTAGAACCCGCCATAGGGCCAGGTCGAGGCGGCAAGCTGGCTGGTGATGTTCATCACCTTCGCACCCGCCTTCATCCGCGGCAGAAAGGCGAGCAGCACACGCAGCGGCCCTTTGACCATGACCTCGACCGCCTTGTCGAACTCCGCCCAGTCGACATTTTCGAGCTGCGCCGCCGGCGTGCCGAGGATGCCCGCAACGTTGTAGAGCAGATCGATCGGCGCCGCACCCGTGGCCGCCGCGCCAGCCTTGACCGAGGCGTCGTCAGCCACGTCCATCGCATGGACCGTCAGCAGGCCGCTCGATTCCGCCGCCAGCGCATTCAACTCCGCGGCGCCCGCCGGATCGCGGGCCAGGGAATAGACGCGGTCGCCCTGGGCCAGATGCTGGCGCACGAGTTCGAGCGCGATGCCGCGCCCCGCGCCGGTGATCGCCACATTCGCCATTGCTCGTCTCCTTCGTCGCCCTTGCGCGACCCTAGGCCATCGTAGGACCCGGGCAAGGCGGCAAAACTGGCCGAAGTGCCAGATATGCCGCGCCGCCGCCGGTGGCAGACTGCCCGCAAGAACCAGCGGGAGAATCCATGTCCTTCGACCTCGAAGCCGAAGTCCGCGACCTGGCCGCGCGGCGTGACATCACCGAGGCCGTGCACCGCTACATGCGCGGGCTCGACCGGCTCGCCCCCGACCTGCAACGCGCCGCCTTCCACGCCGACGCCTGGATCGACGCGGGAATTTTCAGAGGCGACGCCGCGGCGTTCGTCGGCTTTTGTCAGGATTTCCTCGGCGCGATGGACGCCTCGCACCACCTGCTCGGCCAGGTGCGGATCGAGACGGACGGCAGCGATAGCGCGCGCGGCGAGTGCTATTTCCAGGCCTGGCACGGCATTCGCGACGAAGCCGGAAACCCGCGCGACCTGTTCATCGCCGGCCGCTATATCGACGACTACGCCTGTAAGAATGGCGAGTGGAGGATCGCGAAGCGCAAGCTTATCACCGACTGGGTGAAGGACGATCCGGCCGACCACGGCTTCTTTGCCGCAAACCCCACGACCAACCGCGCCGGACGCCGTGGAGAAGATTTCAGCGACACGCGCTCATGGCAGCGCTGATCGCGATCCTGAGGATGCCAAGATGAACGCCGAGAGCAAGGTTTCCCGTTACTCGCCCGACTTCGACCAGCCGGTCCGCGGCGATGCGATCACCGCCGATCGCTATATCTCCAAGGACTGGATGGATCTCGAGATCAGGAACCTCTGGCCCAAGGTCTGGCACCTGGGTGGAGTGCTCGCCGATCTCGAGGACGAGGGCGACATCGTGCGCCACAACTTCGCCAAGGAATCGGTGATCCTCGTCAAGCAGGAGGACGGCTCGGTCCGCGCCTTCTACAATTCGTGCCCGCACCGCGGCAACCGGCTGATCCTGGGCGAGACGACGAGCGTGCCCGCGATCACCTGCGGCTACCACGGCTGGAAGTACGACCTCGACGGCACCCTGATCCAGGTCCAGGACCCCGACGACTTCGAAAGCGGCAATCCCTGCGGCCGCGTCCACCTGTCCGAGCTGCGCTGCGAGACCTGGGGGCCTTTCGTCTTCTGGTGCATGGACGACGACGTCCCGCCGCTGGCCGAATGGCTGGCGCCCTTCCCTGAGCGGCTTGCGGGCTATGGCCTGGAAAACTGGGTGCGCGTGCTCAACGTCTCGGCCGACTGCGAGTTCAACTGGAAGATCATCCGCGACAACTTCAACGAATCCTACCACCTCCCGACGATCCATCCCGAGCTGGCGACCTTCATCAACGACGGCCTGCCCGACACGCTGTTCGAGATGTATCCTTCGGGTCACAACGCGATGTGGATGAAGGGCCACCAGGCGACCACGCGCAAGGACTACGCCTCGGGCGAGGTGCCCACCCCGCTCGACGCGATCGCCCAGGCCTGGGGCGTCGATCCCGCCGCCTACAAGGGCCGCACCGACGAGGTGCGCGCGGCCATAGTCGAGGCCAAGCGCCGGCTCGGCGCCGAGCGCGGCTATGCCAATTACGACCAGATGACCGACCAGCAGCTCGTCGACTATTTCCACTGCACGCTGTTCCCCAACCTGACGATCACGATGTCGCCCGAGCAGTGCCAGATCCTGCGCACCGAGCCGCACCCGACCGATCCCGAGAAATGCGTGTTCCAGCACTGGTGCCTCTATCCGCCGGTTCCGGGGATGACCGAAGTCGAGACCCCGGTCGGCCCGCTGCCGCTGCGCCACGATGCGCTGAAGCGGCACTCGGTCTACGGCGACGGCGTCTCGGTCGGCTATGTCGCCGACCAGGACCTGTCGATCGGCACCAGCCAGCAGCAGGGCCTCAACTCGCGCGGCTTCAAGGGCTGCCTGCTGCCGCTGCAGGAGAAACGCGTGCAGCGGTTCCACGAACTGCTCAACGACATGGTGCTGGGCCAGTGATGGCGCCGATAGAAGACCGCCTGGCGATCGAGGACCTCGCCGTCGCCTACTGCAGCGCGGTCGATCGGATCGGCGACGTCGAGGGCGTCGCCGCGCTGTTCACGGAAGGCGGGGTCTACGATCTCGCCGAACTCGGTCTCGGCCGCTTCGAGGGACGCGACGCAATCCGCGGCTTCTTCTCCGGCGCCTTCCCGACGATGGCGCACAACGCCCACTTTCTGAGCAACTTCGCCTTGGCCGACTATGCTGCGGACGGCGCCAGCGCGCAGGCCTATGTCCACGGTTTCAGCCGCGGCACCGACGGGAGCGAACTGGAGGTGAAGGCGCGCTACACCTTCGACGTCGCGCGCGAAGACGATGGTTGGAAGATCGCGCGCGTGGGCGTGACGATTTTGATTCCGTAAGCCGCAAAGCCTCGGACTTCATTTCTTCCAAAGCATCGTCATCCCCGCGAAGGCTGGGATTTATCACTCGTCCTGACCCGCCTGCGCGGGGATGTGGGTAAGTCTGCGGACGAGCGGAACGCGGCGAAATCCGCCCGCCAATCTCAATGGTTCGGCAAATGCGTGCCCAGGTGCTTTCCGGCGAGATAGCCGAAGGTCATGCCCGGGCCGAGCGTGCCGCCGGCGCCGCCGTAGCCCTCTCCGAGCACCGCGGCCATGGCATTGCCCGCCGCGTAGAGGCCGGGGATCGGCTCGCCCTGCCAGTCGAGCACCTGCGCGTCGCCGTTGGTCCTGGGGCCGCCGGCCGTGCCGAGCGCGCCCGCTTCCATCTTCACCGCATAAAACGGCCCTTGGTCGATCACGCCCAGGGTGCGGTACGGCGGCTCGAAGTCGGCGTCGCCCCACATGTAGAAGTTGTCGTAGGTGTTGTCGCCGCGGTTGAAATCGTCGTCGTGGCCCTGGCGCACCATGCCGTTGAAGCGCTCCACCGTCGCCGTCAGACCCGCGGCATCGATCCCAGCCTTCTCGGCCAGCGCCGCGAGCGTATCGGCCTGGATCACGAAGGAGGGCAGCGGCGAGGACGGCATCGCGTTGAACAGCGGATACTTGTCGCGATAGCGCTGATCGAGGATCAGCCAGTAGGGCAGGTTGGCATAGGCGTGGGTGCCGGCATCGAAAGCGTGGAGCGCCTTGCCCATCGCGTTGTAGTTCGCCGCCTCGTTGACGAAGCGCTTGCCCTTGGCGTTGACCAGGATCGCGCCGGGCCGCGCGCGCTCGTCCGAGCCGAGCAGGTAGTTGGGCTTGGCCGCGCGGTGCTGCGGCTTGAACTCCAGCACGCTCTGCTGCCAGAATGCGTGCTGCATGTTGCCGAGCTGCGCGCCGGCCTCGATCGCCATGAGCAGGCCGTCGCCCTCGTTCTCGGGGACCGAGACCGGACCCGTCAACGGACCGCGCAGGAAGGTCTTGACCAGTTGCTCGTTCCACTCAAACCCGCCCGTGGCGATGACCACGCCGCGGCGCGCCCGCACGCGGAAGTCGCGGCCGTTGGCGTCCTCGGCGATCACGCCGATCACACGGTCTCCGTCCTTGACCAGCTTGCGCGCGCGCTTCTCGAACTCGACGGGAATGTCGCGGTCGAGCACGGCCTTGAACAGCGAGCCGGCGAGCGCCTGGCCGAGGCCGCGGTAGTCGCCGGCCTCGCGTTCGGCGAGCGTGGCTTCATCGAGCGTGCCGTTAATCGCTTCCATCAGGCTGCCGCGCACCGGGTAGGCCATCTTGGTCGGATTGACCCGCGTCGCCCATTTGCCGAGCCGCTCGAACGAGAAGGCCTCGTTGTCGAGCGAGCGCCCGCCGTCGGCCTTGGCGCCGGGCAGATAGGGCTGGTAGTCGGGGAAGTCGGCATAGGCGTGGAAGCGCACGGGCGTCTTGTCGCGCAGGTAGTGGATGAGCTCGGGCCCGCCTTCGAGGAAGGCCCCCAGCGTTTCGGGATCGAGCTGGCCCGGCGCCAGGGCATCGAGATAGGCGACCACGTCCTCGTCCGAATCCGCGATGCCGGCTTCGACCTGGTAGGGGTTGTTCGGGATCCACAGCATGCCGCCCGACATCGCCGTGGTGCCGCCGACCATCCCGCTCTTCTCGAGGATGACCACGTCCTGCGCGCCAAAATCCTTCGCGGCGATCGCCGCGGTCATGGCCGCGCCGCCGGACCCGAGGACGACGACGTCGGCCTCGCGGTCCCAGTTCAGATCTTCCGACATTCTTGTCTCTCCCGCGTCTGGCTCAGACCTGGCTGAAGCCGCCGTCCATGAGGAATTCGCTGCAGGTCACGAAGCTCGCGGCTTCGGAGCAGAGGTAGACCACGCCGCCGCCCATTTCGTCGGGGCGGCCGAGCCGGCCGATCGGATGGCTCGCGACCATCGCGTTGTACGAGACCTCGCGCGAAGGCACCGCGCCGAGCTCGACGTAGCGGTCCATGATGCTGTCGAGCATCCCAGTCTCGATCCCGCCCGGATGCACGGAATTGCAGCGGATGTTGTAGCCAAGTGCGCCGAACTCGGCGCCCATGCACTTCGACAACATCTTCACCGCCGCCTTGCTCGTGCAATAGGCCGCGTTGAACGCCGCACCGCGCAGGCCGCCGACGCTCGAGAAGTTGACGATCGAGGCCCCGCCCTTGCGCGCCTTGCCGCCCTCCTTGAGCAGCGGCAGCAGGATCTGCGTGCCGATGATGATGCTGTCGACGTTGATCGCGTTGACCCGGTGCCATTCGGCCAACCGCGTGTCCTCGATCTTGCCGACGATCGAGATCGCCGCGAGGTTCACCAGCGCGTCGAGCCGGCCATAGGTCTCGCGTACCAGCGCCTCGACCGCCTGCCAGTCGCCCTCGCTGGTCACATCGTGGCGCAGATAGTGGTCGGCGCCGGGAATGTCTGCGCTGTCGGCGATGTCGGTGGCGATCACCGTCGCACCCGCATCCTTCATCTGCTGCACGACCGCGCGGCCGATGCCGCCGGCGGCGCCGGTGACGACCGCAACTACGTTTTCGAGCCCGATCATTGTGCCGTCCATCCTCCGTCCATGACCAGTTCGGCGCCGGTCATGTAGGCGCTGTCCTCGCTGGCGAGGAAGAACACGCCCGCGGCGAGTTCGGCAGGATCGGCGAGGCGCCCGAGCGGCGTCTGCGCGGCGACCGCGTCGACCAGGTCCTGCGGCTTCTCGGCCGCGCCCTTGTCGACCCAGCGCTGGAAACCTTCCTGGAGCAGCGGCGTCACGACGAAGCCGGGGTGCAGCGAATTGGCGCGGATCGGCATCGCCTTCTTGGCAAACTCGACCGCGATCGACTTGGTGAACAGCCGCACCGCGCCCTTGCTGGCGTTGTAGGCCGAAGTGTCGGTGTAGCCGACCAGCCCCATGATCGAGCTGACGTTGATGATCGAGGCGCCGCCGCGGAATTCCTTCCCGTGTTCGGCGAGCAGGGGCACGAAGGTCTTCACCCCGAGGAACACGCCGTCGACGTTGATGTCCATGATCCGCCGCCAGCCTTCCATCGTCAGGCTCTCGACCGGGCCGGTCAGGTCGATGCCGGCGTTGTTGACCAGGATATGGAGCTTGCCGTGACGGCTTTGCACGGCGTCGCGCGCGCGCTGCCAGTCTTCCTCTTTGGTGACATTGGCCTGGACGTAGCTCGCCGCCTGGCCCAGCCGGCCGCGCACTTCGCTGGCGAGCGCGCTGTCGGGCGCGTCGAGATCGGACAGCACGACCTCGGCGCCTTCGGCGAGGAAGCGCTCGACACAGGCAAGGCCGATGCCGCGCAAACCACCCGAAACGAAAGCGACCTTCCCGGTCAGCCGCTGAGACCCAAGATCCGTCATACACCCATCATCCCTGCCGTGGTTGCCCCGTCGATCACGTATTCGCTGCCCGAAACGAAGCGCGCCTCGTCCGAGGCCAGCCAGGCGACGAGCCCGGCGATCTCGTCGACCCCGCCCATGCGGCCGAGCGGCGACATGCCCTCGTAGGCCGCGCGGGCGGCAGCGGGATCGGGCGCGTTCTCGATCTGCCCGCGGATGATCCCCGTCTCGACCACGCCGGGCAGCACCGCGTTGACGCGGATCTTGTAGCCGCGGTTGCCGCAGTGGACCGCGGCCGACTTGACCAGCGCCACGACCGCCGCCTTCGACACCGAATAGGCGACGAAATTGCCCATGGCCCGGTGCGCGTTCATCGACGAGTTGATGATGATCGAGCCCGTGGCGCCGTCGGGATTGCGCGCCATCGCGCGGATCGCGTGTTGGACGGTCAGCATCGCGCCGGTCTGGTTGACCGCGATCACGTTGTCCCAGCCCTCGATGCCGATGTCCTCGACGCTGGCGTCGCCGTGCTCGGTCCCGGCATTGGCGAAAGCGATGTCGAGCCGGCCGTGCTCGGCCAGGATCGCCTCGATCAGCCCCGGCCAGGCCGCGGCATCCTGCACGCGGTGCGCACGGAACGTCGCGCCGGTCGCCGCGCAGAGCGCCTCGGCGGCCGCGGCGTTCGAGCCGGTGAAAACCACCTTCGCGCCCTCGGCCGTCAGCCGTTCGACCGTGCCGGCGCCGATACCCGACGTGCCGCCCGTAACGAGCGCGACCTTGCCATCCAGCCGTTTCGTCACGGCGTTCTCCCATTTGTTCGTCGAGCCGGTGTGACCGATTCCGCGCCGGCTGCCACCTATGCTTTCGACAAGGTGACGCCCGCTTGCCGGAGCGTCAAAACCGTCGGAGAACCATAAGCGGGAAAAGAGGAGTCGAACCATGGCCGAGCGCGATCCGGGGCTTAACGACGACAAGAACCGGGGGATCAGCTGGACCGATCTGATGGCGATCGATTCGCGTCCGGCGCCCAGTTCGCTGACCGAGGAGAGCTACGAATATCTCGGCTCCGAGCCGCTGCCGGTCAGCCGCTACATCAGCGAAGATTTCGCCAGGGCCGAACGCGAAAAGATGTGGCCCCACGTCTGGCAGTTCGCCGCGCGCGAAGAAGACATTCCCGAGGCCGGCGACTACACCGTGTTCGAGAACGCCGGTCGCTCGTGGCTGATCACCCGGCAGGAGGACCTTTCAGTCCGCGCCTTCCACAACGTCTGCCTCCACCGCGGCCGCAAACTGCGCGCCGAGGACGGCAACGCCGACAATTTCACCTGTCCGTTCCACGGCTTTTCTTGGAACACCGACGGCTCGTTCCGCCAGATGCCCTGCTCGTGGGACTTCCAGCACCTGAGCCAGGAGAAGCTCCAGTTGCCCGAGGCGGAGGTCGAGTCCTGGGGCGGCTACATCTTCCTGCGCGAGGAAAAGGGCGGTCCCAGCCTCGCCGAATTCCTCGCCCCCCTGCCCGAGCATTTCACCCGCTGGCGGCACGAGGAGTGCACGACGGTGATCTGGGTGGCCAAGGAAGTCGCGGCCAACTGGAAGGTCACCGCCGAAGCCTTCATGGAAGCTTGGCACACGGTCGTAACCCACCCGCAGCTGCTGCCCTTCACCGGCGACAGCAATGCCGCCTACTGGACCTGGGGCGACAACGTGAACGTCAACCTCGTGCCCTTCGGCATCGTCTCGCCGCACCTCGGCGATACCGGCCAGCCCGAGCAGTGGATCGTCGACCAGTTCGTCAAGTTCAACGGGCGCTCGGCCGACAATTACGAGACCGCCGAGGCAGATCCCTTCGCGGTCCAGGTGCCCGAGGGCAAGACCGCGCGCGAGGCGCTCGGCGATGCCATGCGCGCGGGCTATACAGCGCAGACCGGCTACGACCACGACAGCGCGACCGACGCCGAACTGCTCGACGCGCTGGTCTACAACGTCTTCCCCAACTTCTCGCCCTGGGGCGGCTTCATGCCCAACGTCGTCTACCGCTGGCGGCCGGGGAAGACCCCCGACACTTGTCTGATGGAAGTCCGCATCCTCGCGCGCGGCAAGAAGGGCGAGCCGCTGCCCAAGGGCGTGCCCATGAACCTGCTGCGCAACGACCAACTCTGGACCGACGCGCCCGAGCTCGGCGTGCTGGGCTCGGTGTTCGAGCAGGACATGGCCAACCTGCCCTTCGTGCAGGAAGGCCTCCACGCCTCGAAGACCGGCGAGATCCAGCTCGGCGACTATCAGGAGGTCCGCATCCGCCAGTTCCACCAGACGCTCGACAAGTACCTGTCGGGCGAACTCGGAGCCAAGGCGTGAGCGAGGCCCATCCCCCCCGGATCGACTGCGTCCTGATCTGCGGCGGGGTCTGGCACGACATGGACTTCGCGCGGCTCGAGCTGCTCAAGCTCCTCGCCGAGGACCAGCGCGTGCGCACGCGCGTGTTCGAGGACTACGAGAATGTCGAAGCCCTCGCCCAGGCCGACATCATCATCACCTATACCTGCGACGTCACCCCCTCGATGGCGGCGCAGGAGGTGCTGCGCGACTGGCTGGCCAAGGGCGGGCGCTGGTACGCGCTGCACGGTACCAATTCGGTGCTGCGCCTGCTCGAAAGCGGCCTGTGGGACGCGCCGCGCTGGGCGCCGCTGTTCATGGACCTGCTCGGCAGCCAGTTTCTCTCGCATCCCCCGATCGCACCCTACACGGTGACGGTCGCCGACCCCGGCCATCCCCTCGTGGCCGGGGTCGAACCCTTCGAGACCACCGACGAGCTCTATCACGTCGAGCGCCACGGCGATCTCCACGTCCTGCTCGAAACCGAGTGCACCGAACCAGGCACCGGCTTCGTCGAGGCCGAGGACGCGCCGGGCACCCAGCCGGTCTGCTACATCAAGCGACACGGCGCGGGCGCGGTGCTCTACCTGACGCTCGGCCACTGCCGCGGGCACTACGATCTCCAGCCGATGGCCGACTGGTGGCCCACGGTCGACCGCTGCGCCTGGGACCTGCCGGTGTTCTACGACCTGCTGCGCCGGGGTATCGGCTGGCTCAAGGAGCGCGAGGCGGCGGAGGCCGAGGGCTGACCCCGCCGACATGGGAGAACGGGGCGATGAGGGCGTATTTTAATCGCCCAACCAATTGGCTGTGATCTCGCCCCTATGCCCCCCGGGTGCCAGCGTGGCGCGCAGGGCTTCGAGCAGAGGCGGCAGCGCCTGCGTGAAGGCGTAGGGCGGGTTGACGATATAAAGGCCCGCGCCGTTGTAGATGCCGGGCTGATCGATATCGTACAACCAGTGCTCCACCGACAGCAATTTCGGAATGCCGAGCTTGCGCAACTGGTGCTTCCACTGCGCATGCGTGGGCCGCTCTTTCAGCGGATACCAGATCACCGTCACGCCATGCGCCCATTTGCGGCAAGCCGCGGCGAGGGTGGCGGTGATACGGGCGCGTTCGTCCGGCTGCTCATACGGCGGGTCGACCACCACCACGCCGCGCGCGGTGCGGGGCGGCACCATCGCCAGCCAAAGCTCGTAGGCGTCGCGCTCATGCACGGCAGCGGATGTGTCGCGCATCGCGCTGCGCAAGGCATAGACGTCCTCGGGATGTTTTTCGTTCAGAACCAGGAAATCCTGCGGGCGCAGAAGCTGGGCCAGAACCTGCGGCGAGCCAGGGTAGAGGTGCAGTTCGGCTCCGACATTCACCGCCTGTACGGCAGCGCGGTAGTCGTTCAGCAAGGGGTTCGGGTCGGCAAAGGCCCGCATCACGCCCTGCGTGGCCTCGCCGGTGCGTTGGGCCTCATCGCCGTTAAGGTCGTACAGCCCGCGGCCGGCATGGGTGTCGATCAGGGTCAGCGCGCTCTGTTTTTGCTGCAAGGCGCGCACGAGGGCGATCAGCAGGCTGTGCTTGACGACATCGGCGCTATTGCCGGCATGGAAGGAGTGGCGATAATTCATTGTGATTCAAGATCCTGCCGATTTGCCTTGTACGCGCAGCTGGGCGCGGAAGCCGAGCGCGATGCGATTGAACTAACCAATCGGGTGCTCGTATAAAGTCTGGCGGAAACCTTCAAAGCACTTCTGCGCGAGGCCTCGAGCCCGCGTTAGCGATCGTCACGAGAGGCGGAGGCGCAAGGCTCCGGGGCGGCGCGGGAATGTTCGATCATCGCGGAGCCGGACGCGACTGGCATTAGCGCCTAGCGCCCGTTCGCCTGATGTCGGCAGGACGTCCATATCACACCGAAAATCAGAACGGACGCTTCTACTTCCGCGTCTGCCTGTGTCCTCCAAGACGACAGGCAATCCGAAATTCGCTCTAAAACCGGCTTGACCGGACCCTACGACAAGGCCGCGAAACCGCTCTCCTACACGCCATCGGCCTCACACGATGCCGCGGCGCTACGCCTTCATCGGCACGCCGGCTCTTTGACAGGTAAAGCGATCCGCAAGGGTGTCGCCCGTCCCTGCAAATCGTTACTTACAAAAGAATTCCTGGCCCTACCTTGGGTGACAGGGGGTGACTTGTGTCACCCTAGCCCCCCGCCGCCGCGAACCGGTCGAGCGCCGCATCGGGCCCGTCGGGCCAGCGCGACAGGACGAGCAGGCGCTTGTGGCCGTGGCCGATCGAAAGTTCGTCGGTGACGCCCATGCCGCCGTGGAACTGGATCATGTCGTGGCCCAACGCGACCGAGACTTCGGACACGAAGGCCCGCACGCCGAGCACAGCGCTGGCGAAGGCGGGCTGCCCCCAGGACACCATCGCCAGGTTCAGCAGGCCGCGCGCCTGTTCGGTCGCGGCATAGTGCGCGACCATGCGGTGCTGGAGCGCCTGGAACGAGGCGAGCCGCGCGCCGAACTGCTCGCGCGTTCGCAGGTATTCGAGCGTCTCGGCGAGCAGGCTTTCCATGATGCCGAGGGCTTCGGCCGCACGGGCAAGGCTCGCAAGCTCCTCGGCCGCCGCAATCTCGGCGAGCCCGCCGGCCAGGCGCCGAGCCTCGACACCGTCGAAACGCAGCGAGGCCGCGACCAAGCCATCGGCCATGCGCCAGGGCTGGATCGTCAGGCCCGAGGCATCGGTGGCCACGAAGAACAGGCCGGCACCCTCGCGATCGTCGGGCGCCCCTGACAGCCGTGCCGATACGACGAAACCGTCGACCCCACCCGCGGCAGGCACATAGGCCTTTGCGCCATGGAGCGTGCCGTCGGCGGCGAGCCGCGTCTCGATCCAGCCGCTGGCGTCGCGTCCGCCGGCCTCGACATGGGCGAGCGCGATCCGGCGGCGCCCCGAGAGCAGGTCAGGCAGCCAGGCTTCGCGCAGCGGTTCGGGCGCGGTGGCGGCGAAGAGCCGGCCGGCCAGGAGAATGTTCTCGATCAGAGGCTCGACCACGAGGCCGCGGCCAAGCGCCTCGAACAGGGTTGCGATGCCCGTGGCGTCGAGATCGAGCCCGCCCGCCTCGGCATCGAACAGCGCGGCGATCAGGCCGAGATCGCCGAGCAGCGACCAGTTGCGCGCGGAAAATCCATCGGGTTCGGCGAGAAAGCGGCGGCGGCTCTCGATGTCGTAATGATCGACGACGAAACGCTCGGCCAGCGCCTTCACCATTTCCTCGTCTTCGCTGAGATCGAAATTCACCCATCCGCTCCCTGGTTGTCGGGACGGATGTATCATCATCGGCGCGCCGGCCCCGCTGAGCAAAAGGTTAGGGTCGCAGGTCCGAATTCGTCGTTCTCCGCAGCGGTTTCCCGTGTACAACGCGCAGG
This sequence comes from Novosphingobium anseongense, assembly GCF_037482895.1. Taxonomy (NCBI): domain Bacteria; kingdom Pseudomonadati; phylum Pseudomonadota; class Alphaproteobacteria; order Sphingomonadales; family Sphingomonadaceae; genus Novosphingobium; species Novosphingobium anseongense. Next base: position 1,546,868 of record NZ_JBBHJZ010000001.1, read on the forward strand.
CGGGGAGAAGAGAAATGTCGTTGCTGTCGCAGGCCAACATCGATGCGGTCCGGGTCTCGGGCACCGAGGATATCCGGCGCGCGGCCGAGGCGCTGCATGAGATTGCGATGTCCTGCGGCATGCGCGCAGCTCCCGCCCACGACATCGCCGACAAGCGCACGCCCGTCGATGCCGAAGGCAACCTGCTCGCGCGCGACGTGTTCGGCTGGAACGACGACGACCGCGTCTGGTGGCGCAATTCGCGGATCGCGCTCGATTCGCCGCTGACCACGGCCTGCCGCTTCGAAAGCCAGCCGTTCTGGGTCAATGCCGAGGGTTTCCGCACGCGCCAGCCCAACGCCTATCTCGATGCGATCGACCTCACCAATTTCGAGCAGCGCGCGCTGACCTGGGCGGCGATCGGCGTGCCCGTGCACCTGCCCTTCGGCCAGATCGGTGCGGTCAGCTTCAACCCGCTCGAACGCGACAAGACCGACCTTGCCGAGGATTTCCTCGCGCTCGGCGACGCGTTGGGGCTCTATGCGCGCACCTTCATCTCGACCTACGTCCAGGTCATGGGCTCGGCTCAGGCGCTGCCGGCCGCATCGCGGCTGTCGAAGCGCGAGGTCGAGTGCCTGCGCTGGGCGGCGATCGGCAAGACCGACCTAGAGATCTCGATGATCATCTCGCGCAGCCGCGCGACGGTGCGCTTCCACATCCACAACGCCGCGACCAAGCTCAACGCGGTCAACCGCAGCCAGACCGTGTTCAAGGCCGCACAGCTCGGCTACATCTCGCTGAACAACTCGCGCTAGGGCCCGGAGCGGCCACCTCTACGACCAATGTCCAATTGCGGCGAAGCGCCGCAGTCCCTACCGGCGTCTCCTCGCCGAGGAGCCCGTTCATGCCATTGCCGCGCGCAAAGCACAGCCGGTTGCAAAGACCCGCGCACCCGGACGTTTCGGCGTCGATCTATCAGGTGATGGACCTGGCCCGGTCGCTGGTCGCGACCGCAGCGGGGGTTCCTTTGCACAAGGTGCACATCCGGATCACCCGGACCGATTGAGGCCTTTCAGCCCCGACGCTCTTCCAGCATCAGCCCGGCGCCACGCAAGCCCACGGCCATGGCCGGCGCATTGGTATTGCCGGTGACGTGCCCCGGCATCACCGAACAGTCGGCGACGCGCAGCCCCTCGACGCCGTTCACCCTCAGCCGCGGATCGACCACGGCTTCGGCGTCGCCGCCCATGCGACACGAGCGGATCGCGTGGAGCCCGCAGGACGACAGCTTGCGGAAGGCGGCGAGCAGGTCCTCGTCGCTCTCGACACCCGGCCCCGGCACCATCTCGGCCCCGACCATCTGCCCGAGCGGCGGCGCGGCCATATAGGCGCGCATATATCGCATCAGTGCGACGGCCGATTTCCGGTCGTGTTCGGTCGAGAGCCAGTTCGGCAGGATTTCGGGCGCGTCGGTGCTCCGGGCGCCGGTGATCCGCAACGAACCCTCGCTGGTGAGCCGCAACAACTGGCCGTAGATCGTCACGCCGGGGCGCGGATCGATCTTGTCGAGCGGGACCGGATCGTTGTCATCCCCGACCTTGAACGTATAGCCGCCCAGATAGAGCTGGGTGTCAGTGCGCCCGTCGGGATGCGCGACGTTGCAGAAGGCGCCGACCTCGAAAGGCCCGGTTGCCATGATACCGTCGTGGCGCAGCAGATAGCGTGCCATCGCCAGTGCCGCACCGATCCCGAAGAAGCTCGTGTTGGTGCCTTTGCCCTGCTCGAGCCGATAGGGCATCGACAGCGACAGGTGCTCGATCATCCGCTCGCCGACATCGGGCGAATGGGCGACGACCTCGACGCCGGCAGCCTTGAGCCGATCGCCATGCCCCACGCCCGAGCGTTGGAGCAGCAGCGGGCTTTCCATCGCGCCGCCCGAGACCACGATCTCGCCCGAGCAGTCGAACCGTCGCGGCTGGCCGTTGACCACGGCCTCGACCGCGACAGCCCGACGGCCTGCGAAGACGATGCGCTCGGCCAGCGCACCGGTGACGACTTGGACATTGGCCCGCTTGCGCGCGGCGGCGAGATAGGTGCGCGCGGCAGACTCGCGCTTGCCCTTGCGGATGTTGTGGCTGAACAGGCCCACCCGCGGCCCGGTGCTGCCGTTGAGGTCGTCTACATGGGTCATGCCCAGCGCTTCGCCCGCCTCGATCATGCGATCGGCCAGCGGATAGGAGTAGATCGCCGGGTCGACGTGGACGAGGCCGCCGACCCCGCGCATCAGGCCGGGGCCGGCGGCGTGGTCCTCGAGCGCGAGAAAGGCCGCGGTCATGGTGTCGCCGTTCCAACCGGTGGCGCCGGATTCGCGTTCCCAGGCGTCATAGTCCTCGGGCTCGCCACGGCTCCAGATCATGCCGTTGATCGACGAGGAACCACCGAGTCCTTTGCCGCGGATCCAGACCTCGCCGAGCGGGCCGCCAGGCTCACGCGGCTGGCTGACCGGATAGGTCCACATGTGCTCGGGCTTCTGGACGAGCTTGGCGACGCCCTTGGGCAGGGTCACCCAGAACGAAACGTTCTCGCCCCCAGCTTCGAGCACGAGCACGCGCGACCGGCCGTCGGCGCTCAGACGCTCGGCCATGACGCAGCCGGCCGAGCCCGCGCCGACGATGATGTAGTCCCAATTTTCGGCCATGTTCCGTCTCCCGAGGCATGACCTCGCATGGACTGGCACAAAGGCTACCCTAGCGTTTTGATGAGTCGGAAAGGCGCACCTGCCGGGCCTACACATTACCCATCCGGACCAAATAGCACCGGGGTGGGAGAACGATGCGCGCTATCGCCGAAGGCCTGTTTACCGACGAGACGCCCCCGCGGCTGATCGGCGGGCGCAACCGCGAGACGGGCCGGATCGTCTTCCCCTGCCCCGAGGGCCACGACTACGAACCCCACCCGCTGCGCCGCGAGGGCACGCTGTGGTCCTTCACGATCCAGCGCTATCGCCCCAAGTCGCCGCCATACGCCGGGCCCGAGGCCTTCACCCCTTGGGCTATCGCCTATGTCGAGCTGGCCGGCGAGACGATCGTCGAGGCACGCCTGGCGAACGTCGCGCTCGACGAGATCCGCATCGGCATGCCGCTCGAACTGACGCAGATCGTGCTCGATCCCGCGGCGGCCGAGCCGGTGCTGACCCACGCATTCCAGCCGATCGGAGCAGCAGCATGAGCGACGTCTGCATCGTCGGCGTGGGCATCCACCCCTTCGGCCGCACCGACGGCGTTTCGGGCATCGAGCAGGGCGTCTTCGCCGTGCGCCAGGCGCTGGGCGATGCCGGCATCGACTGGCCGGCGATCCAGTTCGCCTATGGCGGCTCGGACGCGGCGGGCAATCCCGATACGATGGTCGAGCGGCTGGGCCTGACCGGCATCCAGTTCATCAACGTCAAGAACGGCTGTGCCGCGGGCGGATCGTCGCTCGCCTCGGCCTCGATGGCGATCCAGTCGGGCCAGTTCGACCTCGGCCTCGCGGTCGGCTTCGACAAGCACCCGCGCGGCGCCTTCAACGCGCTGCCCAGCGAATATGGCCTGCCCGACTGGTACGGCGAAGCCGGCTACATGATCACCACGCAGTTCTTCGCCGCGAAGATCACCCGCTACATGCACGAGCACGGCATTTTACAGACCACGCTCGGCCGCGTCGCCGAGAAGGCCTTCCGCAACGCCGTCCACGCCCCGCACGCCTGGCGGCGCGAGCCGGTCGACCTGCAGACCATCCTCGACGCGCCCTTGGTCAGCGATCCCTATACCAAGTTCATGTTCTGCTCGCCCGCCGAGGGCGGGGTCGCGCTGATCCTCGCCAGCGAGAAGAAAGCGCGCGAGTTGGGCAAGCCGCTGATCCGCCTCAAGGCCGCAGCGATGCGCACGCGTCCGCCGGGCTCGTTCGAGGTTTTCGCGCCGTCGATCGACGTGACGCGCGGCGGTTCGGCCACCAACATCGCCTCGGCCGACGCCTTCCGCCTGGCCGGGATCGGCCCCGAGGACATCGCGGTCGCGCAGCTCCAGGACACCGAGGCCGGCGCCGAGATCATGCACCTGGCCGAAAACGGCTTCTGCCGCGACGGCGAGCAGGAACAGTGGCTGGCCGAGGGCCGCACCGAGATCGGCGGCGCGCTGCCGGTCAACACCGACGGCGGATGCCTCGCCTGCGGCGAACCCATCGGCGCCTCGGGCCTGCGCCAGGTCTACGAGAACGTCGTGCAGCTGCGCGGCGACGGGGCTGGCCGGCAGGTGCCGGGCGATCCCAAGACCGCCTACAGCCACGTCTATGGCGCCCCCGGCGTATCCGCCGTCACGATCCTGGAACGCTGATGGATATCGACCTTCCTCCCGAAGATGCCGCCTTCCGCGACGAGGTGCGCGCCTTCCTGGCCGCGCACCTGCCCGAAGCGATCCGCGCCGGTGCAGCCGCCTCGCCAACCGTCTTCGTCGAGCCCGAGATCGGCCAGGCCTGGAACGCCGTGCTCAACGCCAAGGGCTGGCTCGGCTATCAGTGGCCCGAAGCGCACGGCGGCACCGGCTGGTCGCCGCTGCGGCGCTACATCTTCGAGAAGGAATGCGCGCTCGCGGGCGCGCCGAACCTGACCGTGCTCGGGCTCAAACTGGTCGCACCGGTGATCTGGACCTTCGGCACCGAGGCGCAGAAGGCCTTCTACCTGCCGCGCATCCTCAGCGGCGAAGACTACTGGTGCCAGGGCTTCTCCGAGCCCGGCAGCGGTTCGGACCTCGCCTCGCTGCAGTGCCGCGCCGTCTTGAACGGCGATCACTACGTGCTCAACGGCTCGAAGATGTGGACCACCCACGCGCACCACGCCAACCGCATGTTCTGCCTGGTGCGCACCGATCCCGGCGCGAAGAAGCAGGCGGGCATCTCGTTCCTGCTCGTCGACATGAACCAGCCGGGCATCTCGGTGCGCCCGATCCTGACCGTCGCGGGCGACCACGAGGTCAACCAGGTGTTTCTCGAAGACGTGGTCGTGCCCGCGCGGGATCTGGTCGGCGACGAAGGCCAGGGTTGGGCGATCGCCAAGTTCCTGCTCGAGAACGAGCGCGGCGGATCGTGCCACGCGCCCAAGTTGATCTACGATCTCGACCAGCTCCTGCAGGCGGCCAAGGGCGAGAGCGACGGCCGTGGCGGCACGATGGCGCAGGAGACGCACTGGCAGCGCCGCGCGGCGCGCGCGCGGCTCGGCGTCCAGGCGCTCGAGATGATCGAGCTCAAGATCATTTCCGAGCTGGCGCAGGGCCGCAAGCCGGGGCCGCAGACCTCGCTGGCCAAGCTGCTCGCCTCGAACCTGCGGCAGGAGATCGACCTGCTCGCGGTCGACCTCTACGGCCCGGCCGGGCTGCAGCTCGAATGGACGCGCCCGCTCTATGGCGACAACGCGCCCGCGCCCGTGCATTCGCGCGATGCGCAAATGGCCGCGCCGCGCTATCTCAACAGCCGCGCCTGGACGATCTTCGGCGGAACCAACGAAGTCCAGGCCAACATCATCGCGCGGTCCGTGCTCGGGCTGGGCGGCTGATGCAAAACAGAATGATCGGGAGCCTGAAATGCAATTGAGCCGCGAGGCGCTGCTGCGCGCCTACCGCCAGATGAAGGTGATCCGCGAATTCGAGGAGCGCCTGCACACCGAAATCCAGACCGGTGAGATCGCCGGCTTCACCCACCTCTATTGCGGCCAGGAAGCCGTGGCGGTGGGCGTCTGCGAGCATCTCGACAATGCTGACAAGATCGTCTCGACCCACCGCGGCCACGGCCATTGCCTGGCCAAGGGCTGCGATCTCGACGGCATGATGAAGGAGATCTGGGGCAGCCGCGAAGGCCTGTGCAAGGGCAAGGGCGGCTCGATGCACATCGCCGACGTCGACCAGGGCATGCTCGGCGCCAACGGCATCGTCGGCGGCGGTGCGCCGATCGCGGTGGGTGCGGCGCTGGCGGCCAAGCTCGATGGCCAGGGCAAGGTCTCGATCGCCTTCTCGGGCGACGGCGCCTGCAACCAGGGCACCACCTTCGAGGCAATGAACATGGCTGTGGTCACCCAGGCCCCGGCGATCTTCGTCTTCGAGAACAACCACTATTCGGAGCACACCGGCGTCGAATATGCGGTGGGCACCCAGAAGGACATCGCCAGTCGCGCCGAAGCCTTCGGCATGAAGGTCTGGCGCGCCGACGGCACCGACTTCTTTGCGGTCCACGCCACGATGCGCGAGGTTCTCGACTTCGTCCGCAACGGCGGCGGCCCGGCCGCGGTCGAGTTCGATACCGAGCGCTTCTTCGGCCACTTCGAGGGCGATCCGCAGCGCTATCGCGGCCCCGGCGAGGTCGACCGGCTGCGCGCCACGCGCGACTGCCTGACCAAGTTCCGCGAGAGCGTGACCGCAGCCAAGCTCCTCGAGGGCGGCGATCTCGACGCGATCGACGCCGAGGTGATGGATGCGATCGAAGCCGCAGTCCAGGCCGCCCGCGCCGCGCCGCGCCCGACCGCCGACGACGTCCTCGCCGACGTCTACATCGCGTACTGAGGACGTAGCATGACCAAGATGATGTACCGCGATGCCGTCGTCTCGACGATCGCCGAGGAAATGGAACGCGATCCCAATGTCGTCGTGCTCGGCGAGGACGTCGTCGGCGGCATGGGCACGGCCGGCGGCCCCGAGGCGATCGGCGGGATCTGGTCGACCTCGACCGGGCTCTACGGCAAGTTCGGCAAGGACCGCGTGATCGACACGCCGATCTCCGAAAGCGCTATCATCGGCGCCGCCTCGGGCCTCGCGCTCGCGGGCAAGCGGCCGATCGCCGAGCTGATGTTCGCCGACTTCATCGGCGTCTCGCTCGACCAGATCTGGAACCAGATGGGCAAGTTCCGCTACATGTTCGGCGGCAAGACCAAGTGCCCGGCGGTGATCCGCATGGCCTATGGCGCGGGCTACAACGCCGCCGCCCAGCACAGCCAGTCGGTCCACCAGATCCTCACCGGCATGCCGGGCCTCAAGATCGTCATGCCCTCGACCCCGGCCGACGTGAAGGGCCTGCTGCGCCAGGCGATCCGCGACGACGATCCGGTGATCTTCCTCGAGCACAAGGCGCTCTATGGCGTCACCGGCGAAGTGCCCGACGATCCCGACTTCGTCATCCCCTTCGGCCACGCGCGCCTCTCCCGCGCGGGCGAGGACGTGACGATCGTCTCGTCCGGCCTGCTGCTCGGTTTCTGCGAGCAGGTCGCCGACAAGCTCGCCGCCGAAGGGATCGGCTGCGACGTGATCGACCTGCGCAGCACCAGCCCGCTCGACGAGGAAGCGATCATCGATTCGGTCGAAGTCACCGGCCGCCTCGTCGTGGTCGACGAGGCGCCGCCGCGCTGCAGCCTCGCGACCGACATCTGCGCGCTCGTCGCTAACAAGGCCTTCGCCAGCCTCAAGGCGCCGCCGCAGGCGGTGACCCCGCCGCACACGCCCGTCCCCTTCGCGCGCGAGCTCGAAAGCGCCTACCTGCCCTCGGCGGACAAGATCGAGGCCGCGGTGCGCAAGCTCCTGGCCTGGCGCTGAGGGAGGATAGGGCCATGGCCGACATCCGCCCCTTCTGCATGCCCAAGTGGGGCATCGAGATGACCGAAGGCGTGCTCGCCGAATGGCAGGTCGCGCAAGGCGATGCCTTCAAGCGCGGCCAGACCTTGTGCCTGATCGAGACCGCCAAGATCACCAACGAGGTCGAGGCCGAATACGACGCGGTCGTGCGCCGCGTGCTGGTGCCGGCCGGCGGCGAGGCGCAGCCCGTCGGCGCGCTGCTCGCGGTCTTCGCCGAGGCCGGCGCGAGCGAGGACGAGATCGACGCTTTCGTCGCGAACTTCCGCCCCGCCGACACTGCGGTCGCGGCCAAGGCCGGTGCGCCTACGTCCACACCTTCGCCCTCGCCGGCTCCAGCGCACGCCGAGCCCGCGAAGATCGTCACCAACCGCCCGATCAGCCCCGAAGCGCTCAAGCTCGCCGAGCTCGAAGGCGCAGACCTTGCGACGATCGAGGGTTCGGGCCGCGACGGCCGCATTACCTATCAGGACGTCCAGCAGGCCTTGCGCCCCGAAGCGCGGCCTGCGCTGCGCGGCACCGCCCTGTTGCCTGACGAAGCCCCCCGTGGAAGCGCCGTTTTCGCTTCCCCCCTCGCCCGTCGGCTCGCCGCCCTGCATGGCGTCGATCTGGCGGGCGTAAGGGGCACCGGCGCGCGCGGCCGCATCTCCAAGGGCGACGTGCTGGCGCTGATCCCAGCCCCCGCAGCGGTGAATGCTGCGGCGCCCTTCGTGCCCGTCGACAACCGCCCGCAGGTCGTGCCCTTCGACGGCGTCCGCAAGGTCGTCGCGCGGCGGCTGACCGAGGCCAAGCAGCAGATCCCGCACTTCTACCTGCGTGTCTCGGCCGCGGCCGATGCGCTGGTGGCGCTGCGCAAGACCGCCAATCTCGTGCTCGGCGCCAAGGCCTCGATCAACGACTACCTGGTCAAGGCTTCGGCCCTGGCGCTGGTCCGCCACCCCGAGGTCAACGTCCAGGTCCACGGCGAGGCGATCCACCGCTTCCCGCACGCCGACATCGCTATCGCCGTCGCCAGCCCCAAGGGTCTGGTCACGCCGATCGTCCGCCAGGCCGACCGGCTGCGGATCGACCAGCTCGCCACCGAAACGCGGCGGCTGATCGACAAGGCCCAGGCCGGACGCCTGTCGATGGAGGACATGGACGGCGGCACCTTCTCGATCTCGAACCTGGGCATGATGGGGGTCGAAGAGTTCGACGCGATTATCAATCCGCCGCAGGCCGCGATCCTCGCTGTCGGCGCTGTGACGCGGCAGCCGGTCGAGCTGCCCGGTGGTGACCTCGCCTTCGAGAGCCGCATCGCGCTGACCCTCTCGGTCGACCACCGCGCGATCGACGGCGCCGCCGGCGCGCAGTTCCTCGCGACGCTCAAAGGTCTGATCGAAGATCCCGAACAGCTCTTCGCCTAAAAAGGAAACGCCATAATGACCGCACGCAGCCCAGGAACTCGGGGCCCATTGAAGGCGCTCGGCGAGATCATCCAGATCGCCTACCTGCCCTCCGATTTCGACGCGACGCTGAAATACTGGACCGAGGTGGTCGGCGTTGGCCCGTTCTTCCTGCTGGAGAACGTCCAGCTCGGCGAGATGAAGTACCGCGGCCAGCCCAGCGACGCGGTGTTCTCGATCGCCATCGGCTATTGGGGCGACATCCAGATCGAGCTGATCCGCGCCGAGAACGACGCGCCGTCGATCTACTCGGGCGAATATGCGGTGAAGGACCAGATGCACCACGTCTGCGTGTTCGTGAAGTCGATCGCCGAGGCGCGCGCTGCCTGCGCCGCGGTGGGCGCCGAAATCCTGGTCGAGGGCAAGGTCGGCGACACCGGCGAAGTGATCTACGTCGATGCCGGCGGCGGACCGGGCCACGTCATCGAGCTGCTCCAGCCGATGGAAGGCTCCGAGGGCCTGTTCCAGATGATGAAGGACGCCGCCAGGGACTGGGACGGCAGCGAACCTCTGCGCCGCGTCGGCTAACCGACGGTATTACCGATCACAGTATTACTTCATACAACTCCATAGTTGTTGCCGAACCATTACATCATGCATGTCGTCGCCGTGCTCTGACTTTCTGACGAAAACGTCCTCACGCGAGGGCAATAAAGTCTAAAAAGTGGCTGATTTCTGCGGTGCAGCATGAATTAGCGCTTGTTGGTGCAGTGCACTCTCACTAAGCACGGGCCGAGCGCAATCGAGAACGCTTGACAGGCAGGTCGAGTCAAAATCCGACTATAAGCCTGACGCAAATCCGAAAAAACAAGATCTCATCAAGAACACATAACTCGCAGGAGAGTAGTATGAAGTACCTCGGCGCCGCCATCGCGGCTGCTACCCTGCTCGCGTCCTCGGCCGTCATGGCCGATGCCCCCAAGGCGCGTGAGCCCGTTTCGATCAACGTCTCGTCCGCGGACCTCGACCTGACCTCGCCCGATGGCGTAGCCAAGCTGCAGGGCCGGATCGACAAGGCGATCGCCGCCGCCTGCAACCCCGGTGACCGGGTGGGCGCGGACCTTTCGCCCGACTACAAGTGCCGTCGCGAAATGGCGTCCAACGTGCAGCCTACGATGCAGCAGATCGCCGCCCGGGCCACGCAGAGCCGCTTCGGTTCCAACACGGGACTGTGACCCCGCGCTGATCCGGCGCGCCATCGGCTGGATGGCACGCCCCACGGATCGCTCGAACGACGCCGGAGCGCTCGCGCGCTTCGGCGTTTTCGTTTGTGTGTAGCGCGTGCGCGAGCGCTGTTTTGCTACTTCGCGGCGGACCTGATGTAGGCGATCACGTTCTGGCGATCGACCGGATTGGCCAGCCCGGGGAAGACCATGCGATTGCCCGGAATATTGCGCGCCGGCGCAGCCAGATAGGCGTCGAGCGCCGCCTCATTCCAGACTCGACCCGATGCCATCATCGCTGGCGAATAACGGAAGCCCGCGACGGCGCCGGCGCGACGACCGACCACACGATTGAGATTGGGGCCGAGCCCTGACGTGTTGCTGGCATCGATCTTGTGGCACGCCATGCAGCGCGCGAAGATCGTCTTGCCCTTGACCGGATCTCCCGCCGGTCCCGCTGCCAGCGAAACCGTGGCGCAACCGGCCGCTACGAGCATGCTGAAAGCCCCGGCAATTCGCATCTTCATCTTCACTGACCACTCGTCCTTCGTTGTTAAACTCGTGCGCCTTCAACCAGCGCCGCCCGCCGGCGCAACCACAGGATCGTATCGGTCGCAATCGGCGGCGCGTGCCGCATCGATGGCGCAATTTCTTCAGTCGCGGTAGTCTCCGATCATCTATGGCGTGCAGTTGCTGCTTCGCCGTACCCTCGCTTGTTCGGCGGTACCTTTCAGGCCCCTTTCTCCCGGGGTGGTCTCGTCAGTTCGCAGAGCGTCAGGGCGCCTTTGCGGCGATCGCCTCGATTTCGACGTACATCGTCGGGCGGCCCAGCGCGGCGATCTGGATGGTCGAGCGTGTGGGCTTGTTGGGCTGTTCGGGCGTGCCGAAGAAGGTCTTGAACACGTCGTTCATCGCCGCCGAGTCCATCTTGCCACCGGGCGTCGGCGCTACGAGGAACACGGTCATCTTCACCACGTCGCCCATCGACATGCCCATGCCCTCGAGCGTGGCCTTCATCTTGGTGAGGATCGAAAGCGTCTGCGCGCGCGTGTCGCCGAGTTCCTCGGGCTTGGCCGGATCGGGCGGCGACGGCGTGGTACCCGAGATGTAGACCGTCTTCATGCCGTCGGGCACGGTTGCCGTGCTGGCGATGACGCCCGTCGGCTGGCCCGTACGCTCGACCACGAGCGGAGCCTTGGCAGGGGCGGCTTCGGCCACACCGGCCGTCAGCGCGCAGGCGGCGGCGAGGCCAACGGCAAGGCTCTTGGAATTTCGCATGATCTTCTCCCGGAGACTAAGATGAAGCACCGGGCAGGCGCGGGCTGCGCGCCTGCCCGGCCCTGGTCAGAAATCGAGCGTGAGGCGCGCGTAGTAGTAGCCGCCGTTGGTGCCGTAGGGTCCGTGGGTATAGGGCGCGTTGATCGTGCCCGAGCCGTTGACGTAAGGCGAACGGCCCGCGAGCAACCAGCCTGCCGTCGATGCATTGTAATCGGCCACCAGCGCCGGAATCTCGGGCTTCTTGTCGAACAGGTTGTTCGCGCCGACCGCGATGTTGAGGAACTCGGTCAGATCGTAGCCAAGCTCGAGGTCGACGATGACCGCAGGCTTGATGACGCCTTCGTAGTAGCCCGGCGTGCCGTCGCCGGTAACCGGCCGCACCGTGGTCGAAAATCCGTTGGGCTGAACCAGCGCCACGGTCTTGCTGTAATAGGTCGCGCGCGCGTTGGCCGAGAAGCCGCCGCTGGTGAAAAGCGCACCGAGCACGGTCTTGAAGTCGGGGCTCGACCGCTCGATGATCGCTTCGGACTGCAGGTTGAACAGCGCGCCCAGGCGGCTGTTGGTGACCTTGGTCTTGTTGTAGTTGGCGCCGAGCGACAGGTCGAGCTTGCCGAAGCTCGTCTCGACCGGATAGCGCGCCGACAGTTCGAGACCCCAGGTCTCGGTGTCGATGCCGTTGGTGAAGGTCTGGATCGACAGCGAGCCCGACTGGAGCACCGTGGGATCGAGCGCCTTGCCGCTGGCCCGGATCGCGTTCTGCACGAGTTCGTAGGCGGTGACGCCGTTGATGATGTTCGTGCGGCGGATGCCCGGTGTCGGGAACGGCTGCGAATCCTGGCCGGTGATCGAGCCCGAGGACACGATGCGGTCCTTGATCCGGATGAAGTAGCCGTCGAGCGTCAGGACGAAGCGCGGGATCGGCCGGAAGACCATGCCGCCCGACAGGTTGAACGATTTTTCCGGCTTGAGCGCACCGAACCCGGCGGCGGCCGAGCCGGGCGAACTCGGCGCGAGTTGGATCGTCGCGCTGGTCGGACCGACGTTGGTCGCGGAATAGCCCGATTCCTGGAGCGACGGAGCGCGGAAGCCCGTGCTGACCGTGCCGCGCAGCGCGAAGGCGTCGCTGAAGTCGTAACGCGTGGTGAACTTGCCGATCGCGGTGTTGCCGAAGTCGGAATAGTCCTCGAAGCGGCCGGCGATATCGACGGTCCATTCGGGCACGGGCTTGAAGATCACGTTGCCGTAGACGGCCACGGCTTCGCGCTTAAGGCTGCCGGCGTCGCTGAGCGCGTAGCCCGGGAAGGACTGGCCGCCCTCGAAATAGCGCGAGGCGTCGTCGCCCGCGCCGATGGTGTAGGTCTCCCGCCGATATTCGCCGCCCACCGCGAAGGTCAGCGGATCGGAGAAGCCGACGTCGAATTCGCGGCGGACGTCGAGCTGGCCGACAAACTGGGTAAACTTGAAGTCGCCATCGTAGAAATCGGACGGCGTGATCGCCCCGGCCTGCCCAGCCGCGATCGCCGCGGCCGAGGTTGCGCTCGCGCCCGGGTTGGCCGCCAGATAGGCGGCGCGGGCGCTGTTGAAGGTGTTGGTGAACATCGAGGCATTGGCCGAATGCGTCGTGAGGATCTTGGCCTTGTCCTCGGCATAGGTGAAGCCGAGATCCCAGTTCCACTCGCTGACCTCGCCACGGAAACCGCCCGTGGCCGAGAACTCGTTCGAGATCACCTCGATCCACGGCACCATGCCGTCGGTGATCGTGCGCTGGAGACAGGTCGCGGGATTGGCCGTGTCGACGCAGACCCGGTTCGGCTGGCGATAGCCCTGGAGCGCCTTGCCGTGGCGGCGCGACACGTCGCCGAAGGCATAGAACTGGACGTCGCCGAAGTCGTAGCCGGCGTTGACGAACATGACGTTGAGCGTCGAGCGCGGCTGGCCGCCGTTGATGCCGGCCGTGCCCTTGCGCGCGTTCAGTGCGTCGTAGATCGGCTTGAACGCGGCCGAGACGTTGGTGACGGTGTTGCCGGTCAGGTTGACCGCCTGGAACTGCCCGTCGCCGATCGTCGTGAAGTCGTTCCAGCGGTGGAACAGGCTGACGTCGACGAAACCCGAGCTGCCGATGGGCAGGCCGAAATTGGTGCTGATCGCGTACTGCAGGCCTTCGCTGTCGTAATACTGACCGACGGTGCCCTTCGCGGTGATGCCCGAATCCTGGCTCTTGAGGATGATGTTGATGACGCCGGCGATGGCGTCCGAGCCATATTGGGCAGCGGCACCGTCTTGAAGGATTTCGATGCGCTGGACGATGTCGGGCGGGATCAGGTCGATCGAGGGTGCGGCCGAGCCGCCGAAGGCACCGTTGATCACCTGGAGGATCGAATTGCCGTGACGGCGCTTGCCGTTGACCATGACCAGCGTGTGGTTCGGGCTGACGCCGCGAAGCCGCGCGGACAGCGAGAAGCTGGCCATGTCGGTACCCTGCGTCTGCGCCGTGAACGAGGGGACGATCTGAGTCAGCGCCTGATTGAGGTTCGGCTGGCCGACCCTTTCGAGTGCTGCTGAACTGAGCAACTGGATCGGCGCCGCCGCATCGGCCGCCTTGGTGCCCACCTCGCGCGTGCCGGTGACGATGATATCATCTGCGCCGGAGGTGGTATCGGAAGTCTGCACTTCCATCGATCCGGACTGGGCATTTGCCGCCTGGCTCACGGCCAGCGCCGTAGAACCCATAAGAACAGCTATGGCAACTTTAGAGATACGCGACATTGGTTGACCCCCATGTTTCGCCGCATCTCTCCCGTCATTTCACAGGTTCGGTCACTCGGGACTTAGCGAGTGGCGACCTGCTTTTCTCTTTTGCTCTCGAGTACGCTTCCCTCCCGAGGTGGCGACTACCCGATTGAGCTTTCAATCCACTCGAAAGCACCGGGCTTGCCCATACGCCGATCTGCGTAGGGTCCATTTCGGAGCGATACCTAGAGTGATGCACCGGGACCCCGCTCGAATCGTGCCATCCGCGGCAGCGAAGCGGGAGCCGCAGGAGTGCGCAGAGGCATGGTCGATCGGCGGGCCGTTCTACGAAATGCGGGATTGACCACGCTTGGCCTGGCAGCGTCCGGCCAGGCGGCCCTGGCCCAGACCCTGTTCTCGCCGCCGCCCGCCCTCATGCCGGTCGCCGCCAGAACCGACCGCATGTTCCGCGTCACCGTCTGCCTGCGCCCCTTCCGCGCGGCAGGTCCGCGGATCGAGATCGAGCCGATCGCGGGCAAGACCGTCCTGCATCACTATGGCCACGGCGGCAGCGGCTGGTCGCTGTCGTGGGGCTCGGCCATGGAGGCCCTGCCGCTGGTGATGCAGACCGGCGCGCGCGAAATCGCGGTGGTCGGTGCCGGTGCGATCGGCATGACCACCGCGATCACGGCGCAGCGCATGGGCCTCAAGGTCACGATCTACGCCAAGGACCGCTTCCCCGACGTGCGCTCGGCGCGCGCGACCGGGACCTGGTCGCCCTATAGCCGCGTGGCGATGGAAAGCGCCGCGACCGAGGCCTTCGCGACGCGCTGGGAGCGCATGACCCGGCGTACGTTCACGGTGCATCAGTCGTTCCTCGGCCTTGCCGGAACGCCGGTCGAATGGGTCGATCAATATGCCCTTTCGGACACCCCGTTCGAGAAGCGGCCGAAGACCGTCATCGCCATGCCCGGCGGCGGCAACGACAGCTTCGTCGACTACAAGGACCGGGTCAGCGACCTCGTGCCGCGGCAGGACGATCTGACCAGCGGCAGCCACCCCTTCCCCGTGTCCTTCGCGCGGCGGACGAGCACGATGCGGTTCAACGTCGCCGACCTGTTCCACCAGCTCGAGAGCGATTTCCTGCTGGCCGGCGGGCGCTTCGTGCCGATGGAATTCAAGGCCCCCGCCGACTTTGCGCGGATCCGCGAGAAGGTGATCGTCAACTGCACCGGCTACGGCGCCCGCGCGCTGATGAAGGACGAGAGCGTCATCCCCGTACGCGGCCAGATCGCCTGGCTGCTGCCGCAGAGCCAGGTCGACTATGGCATCCAGTACGACCACGTCTCGCTGCTGGCGCGGCGCGACGGCATCCTCGTCCAGGCGCTCGGCGCCGACGAAAGCTTCGGCTTCAACGATCCCAACGAAGAGCCCGACCACGCCGCCGCGCGCGCCTCGATCGAGGTCGTCGCACGCGCCTTCCGGCCGAGGCCCGCCGCCGCGGCGCTCTGACCCAGACCGCGCCCCAGATCACAAGGAGAAGACCCATGCGCTTCAAGCTTCTGTCCGCCGCGATCCCTACGCTGGTCGCCGCCGCGCTGCTGCCCGCCGCCGCCCAGGCCCAGGTGACGCGGATCAAGAGCAACCCACAGGCCGTGATCCTCGACGCCGCGAAGGTCAGCGGCGACAGCGAACTGATCTTCGTCTCGGGCCAGCTCGCCTCGCCCGTCGACCCCGCCAAGCCGATGGCCGAGGTCAAGACGCTCGAGGAGATGGGCGACACCAAGACCCAGACGATCAGCGCGCTCGGCAAGATCCGCCAGATCCTGGAATCGCAGGGCTACAAGCTGTCGGACACGGTCAAGCTGTCGCTGTTCGTCGCTCCCGATCCGCGGACCGGCAAGATGGACTTCGCCGGCGCGAACGAGGGCTTCAAGGCTTTCTTCGGCACGCCCGAGACGCCGGTCACGGTTGCCCGCTCGACATTCCAGGTGGCGGCGCTGGTCGGCCCGCACTACCTGATCGAGATCGAGGCCATCGCCGCCAAGCGCGCTGGGTGAGCGTTCTTCCTTCCCGGCACGGGGAGGATCACCGCCCGATCATCTTGATCGCGACCGCCGCGGCCGAGGACCGCGTCTCCACCCCGATCTTCTCGTAGATGTGCTCGAGGTGCTTCTGCACCGTGCGCGGGCTGATCGTCAGCACGTCGCTGATATCCGAATTGGACTTCCCGTAGCTGACCCACAGCAGGACCTCGGCCTCGCGCTGGGTGATGTTGAGGCCGCTCTGCAGGCGCGAAACGTCGCGCTTGGGATCGAGCTCGGTGAGCTGGATCAAGACCTCGTCGCCGCGCAGCTTGTCGACCACGACGAGTTCGAAGGCGCCGTGCGGCTGGTCGATGCGCAACGTGGCGCCGTTGCCGTTCTCCTGCGAGAGCAGCCGGCGCACGCCGCCGCGCAGCAGGGGCGGCAGCACCGTGTCGCCGCGGGTCCAGCCCGGCGCGACCCGGCCGATCGCGCGCTCGGCCAGGGGCGTGCACCAGAGCAGCCGACCGTCACCGTCGGTCGCCATCATCATCCGCCCGGTCGCGTCGAGACCGGTGACGCTGGCATGGACCGCGCGGCTTTGCGCCATGTGTGCCCGCACGCGCGCCAGCAGTTCCTGCCACTGGATCGGCTTGCGGACATAGTCGACGCCGCCCACCTCGAAGGCCTCGATGACGTGCTCGGGCTCGGTCAGCCCGGTCATGAAGATCACCGGGATCGAGGTCAGAACGGGATCGCGCTTGATCCGCGCGGTGGTCTCGAAGCCGTCGATCCCGGGCATGACCGCATCCATCAGGATCAGGTCGGGCTTGACGTGATGGAGCACCTCGAGCGCGTTGGCACCCGAAGTGGCGATCAGCACGGTCAGGTCGGCGGTTTCGAGCATCGCGGTCAGCATCCGCAGCGAATCCGGCTCGTCGTCGATCACGAGCACGGTGTCGGGCCGCGGCGCCACGGCCATGTCAGACATTGTCCAGTTTCCTCTTCATGGCGGAAAGGTCGAAGCGATCGAGATAGTCGTAGAGCTGCGCGATCAGTTCGCGCGCTTCGGGAGCGGCATCGTCGAGCGCGACGATCTCTGCCTCGACGCCGCGGATGTGGCCGATGCGCAGCAGGTCGCGCAGCCGCTCGACGTGGACCATCGCCAGCTCGGACAGGCCGCTGATCGGCGCGCGAAGCGGGCCCGGGGCCGCCTCGCGGCTTTCCCAGCGCCACGACAGCTTGAGCAGGCCGCCCAGGGCGTCGAGCAGCGCGTTGAACTCGACCGGCTTCACCAGGAAGAGGTCGTGGACGATCACCGTCGTCTCGGGCTTGTGGAATTCCTGGACGTTGGCCGAGAGCATGACAATGTGCAGCTCCCGGCCCAGCTTCTCACGCAGATAGGCCGCGGTCTCCCAGCCGGACATGCCCGGCAGCGAGATGTCGAGCACGGCGAGATCGAAGCCGCGCCCGGCGCAGAGCGCGACCGCGGTCTCGCCGTTGGGCACCGCGGCAACGTCGAAGCCCAGCGATTCGAGAAGGCTGCGCAGGAACGAGAGCTGCTGGATGTCGTCGTCGACCACAAGGATCGAACGGCGCGGCCCCTCGTAGCCGACGATGCTGCGCGCGGGGGCCAGTTCCCCCACCCGCCCCGCGACCTGGCCGAGCATAAGGGCCACCTTGAAGCGACTGCCCTCACCCGGCATGCTTTCGAAAGCGAGGTCGCCCCCCAGGATCTGGACGATCGCCTGGGTGATCGACAGGCCGAGCCCGGCGCCGGGTTGCACCGGCCCGCCGGCATGACCGCCGCGCTCGAACGGATCGAAGATGCGCTCGCGATCCTCGTCGCGTATGCCGGGACCCGTGTCGATCACCTCGAACGTCGCGATCTGACCGGCATAGCGGACCTTGAACACGACCGACCCGGCCTCGGTGAACTTGATCGCGTTGGACAGGAGATTGATCAGCACCTGCCGCAGCCGGCTCTGATCGATCCGGACATATTCGGGCAGGCGCTCGGGATAGTCGGCGCGGAACTCGAGCCCTTTCGCCTGGGCGCTGGGCCGCAGCATCCAGAAGATCTGGTCGAGGAACTCCTCGAAGCGCACGGTGTCGTGCTTGACGCGCATGATCCCGTTCTCGAGCTGGCTGATGTCGAGCAGCCCGTCGACCAAGCTCGTCAGATGTTCGGCCGAGCGGCGGATCACCCGCGCCGCCTCGCGCGAAGAGACCTGATCGCCGCGCTCCATCAGCTGCGCATAGCCATAGATGGCATTGAGCGGCGAGCGGATCTCGTGGCTGACGCCCGCCAGATAGCGGCTCTTCGCGAGGTTGGCGGCTTCCGCCGCCTGCTTCTCCCGGCTCAGCAGGTCCGCGGTCCCGTCGGTCGCCACGGCGACGCCCAGCCGCGTCCCCTCGCGCACCAGCGCGGCGGCGGTGACGACGCAGATTGCGGTCAGGCAGACGAGGCCGAGGACGTGCATCTGCGTGTCGTCGGCGGTGGAGAACTCGGCTGCGAAATTGGCGGCGATGGCGATCAAAGCCAGGGCCAGCGCGAACATCGGCGCGGCGCGGAGCATGCCGATGCGCCAGGGGTTTTCCGGGGCCTGCATGCCGCGTCGAAGCCAGTTCGTATTGCGGCGCAGCATCATCGGAGAGTCAGAGCTCCCCGATCGCGGATGCGACATTCGGACGAGACCAACTCGACGTTCTGCGACGTGCGTGACTGCGACCCATGAAACCCAATGCCCTCAAGCGGGGATCTTCATTTTTGCACTTGCGTGACGAATGTTGCACCGCACAACCATCTTGGCAAGCGCTTCGTTTTCAGACCGCCCGACCGCGGAATTGCTTCAACCTCGACAGGTCCAATTGGGGGAAATTCCCGAATCGAGCCGCTGGAGAGGCATTGGGCGACGGCAGTCTCGCGCTGCACTGCGCCGCCCGAAATGCGCACAAAGGCGTATCAACATTTGCCGATCGCCGCCCGATGTCGGTGCCGAGGCGACGCCGCTGGCGCCGCACACGGGGGCAAAACGAACAATGTCGCAAAACCTCAACCCGGGGATGAGCAAGCGCGATCTGCTCAGCCTCATCGGCGCCGCGGCGGGCGGTACCGCGATGTATATGGCGATGGGCGCCTTCGACCAGGCCAAGGCCTCGAACTTCAAGGGACCGGTCAAGCTCGACGGCAGCGCCAAAGGCAAGTCGGTGCTGATCCTCGGCGCGGGCGTGGCCGGCATGACCGCCGCGCTCGAACTCGGCCGCGCCGGCTATCAGGTGCAGATCCTCGAATACCAGGATCGCGTCGGCGGCCGTTCGTGGACCCTGGCGGGCGGCGACACCTACACCGAACTCGGCGGCGCGACGCAGAAGGTCGGCTTCTCGGCGGGCAACTACATCAACCCCGGTCCCTGGCGCATCCCCTGGCACCACCACGGCCTGATCCACTATTGCCACGAGCTGGGCATCGGCCTCGAACCGTTCATGCAGGTCAACTACAACGCCTACGTCCACTCGACCAAAGCCTTCGACGGCAAGCCGCAACGCTTCCGGCACATCCAGGCCGACTATTACGGCCACGTCGGCGAACTGCTGTCGAAGGCGGTCAACAAGGGCGCGCTGGCCGACACGATATCCAAGGAAGACGGCGAGATCCTGCTCGAGTCGCTTCGCTCCTGGGGCGCGCTCGACAAGGACTTCCGCTATGTGAAGGGCCGCGAGTCCAGCAACCGGCGCGGCTGGGACAAGGAGCCCGGCGGCGGCCTGACCGCCGAGCCGATCCCGTCCCAGCCGATGACCGCCGAGACCGTGCTGCGCTCGGGCCTGTGGCGCTCGATCGCCGGCAATCTCACCTGGGATCACGAGTTCTCGATCTTCCAGCCGGTCGGCGGCATGGGCGAGGTCGCCAAGGGCTTCGAGCGCGCGGTCGGCAAGGTCGTGCGGCTGAACAGCAAGGTCACCGCGATCCAGCAGAGCGAGGCCGGCGTCACGGTCAACTACCTCGACACCAAGTCGGGTGCGAAGATGACCGCCAGCGCCGACTATTGCATCTGCACGATCCCGCTGCCGATCCTGGCGCAGATCGAGATGAACGTCGGCCCCGAACTCGCCGCGGCGATCCGTTCGATCCCCTATTCGACGAGTTGCAAGGTCGGCCTCGAGTTCAAGCGCCGCTTCTGGGAGCAGGACGACCAGATCTATGGCGGCATTTCCTATACCGACCTGCCCAACAGCCAGATCTCCTATCCGAGCAGCAATTACGGCGCGAAAGGCCCCGGCGTCCTGCTCGCCGCCTATACGGGCGGCGTGCCCGGCTACGAGCTGACCGCGCTGAGCCCGCAGGAACGCATCGCGCGGGTGCTCGAATGGGGCTCGCAGATCCATACGCAGTTCAAGAGCGAGTTCGTCGGCGGCGTCTCGGTCGGCTGGCACCGCGTGCCCTGGGTGCTCGGCTGCTTCGGCCAGTGGAGCGAGGAAGCGCGCGCCGAGCACTACAAGAACCTCTGCGCGATGGACGGCCGGATCATGCTCGCGGGCGAACACGCCTCCTACTACGGCGGCTGGCAGGAAGGCGGCATCACCTCGGCGATCGACGCCATCACCCGGCTCCATCAACACGTACAGGCGGCCTGATCCCCATGACGATCAAGATGCAGCGCAAGACCCTTTTCCTGATCGCCGCCGCAGCCACCGCGCTGGGCACGATGACCACCGAGATCGCCGCCGCGCCGGCCCCGCTTCAGGGCGACGCCGCCGCGACCGGCGTGTTCACCGGCCGCGACAAGTTCGGCGAGACCAGCGGCGAGGCGATGTATCGCAACGTCTGCGCAGCCTGCCACATGCCCGATGCCAAAGGCGCGGAGGGCGCCGGCATGTATCCCGCGCTCGCCAAGAACCCGAAGCTCGAGGCGGGCGGCTACGTCCTCTCGGTGATGATGCAAGGCATGAACGGCATGCCGCCGCTCGGCCGGATGATGACCGACGAGCAGGCGGCCGACGTCACCAACTACGTCCGCACCCATTTCGGCAACCGCTACAAGGACCGGATGACGCCGGCCGACGCCAAGGCCGCGCGCCCGCAGTAAGGGGCTACTGTGCCGGCCCGTCCTGCCGATCTGCCGGGCGCAGGACGGCAAGCCGGTCGGACTGGAACGAGCCGAGCCAGAGCTCGTCGTTCAGCAGCGCAGCGCTGGACAGGCCGTTGAAACTTGCCTGCGGGCGGCCGTAAGCGAAGGTCGCGATGCGCCGGTTCTGCAGATCGAGTTCGCCCACCACCCAGCCGCGATGGCAGAGCATGGGATCGGCCTTGCCGTCGACGATCTTGCGCAGGCCACCGCAGGCCGGCTCGTCGTAGCGCATGCCTGCCAGCAGCAGACGACCACCGGTCCAATGGATGTTGTCGGGCATGAAGTCCGGCGCCTCGATCCGCTCGATCGGGCCGCCAGGCTGCCGCCGGTCGAACACCATGACCGCGTGCCAGCCGAAGGCGACGACGTAGAAGCGCTGGTCGTCGGGGTCGACTTCGAGGCCATTGTTGCCGGGAAGCTTGGTGCCGGGAAGCTGGACGAAGCCGCTGGCGCCGGGCGCCCATTGCCAGACCGCGCCGGTCGTCCGCCCCTGGACGAAATCGGCGATGACCGTGCCCGGTCGGGTGAGCACGGTGACAAGGACGGTGCCGTCGGCGAAGCTCGCGACGCTGTTGGCCACCTGCCCCTCGGGCATCGGCAGGCAGCCGCGCCAGGTCACGCTCGGCTCGGCCCCCCCGGCGCGCACCTCGAACACCTCGATCGACTCGCGACCGCCGTGGTTCACGACGAGCAGTTGCCAGCGGCCGGGTGCGACTTCGCGCAGCGACAGTCCGCGCGCGTTGAACAGCGCGGGATCGACCGGCCCCGGGCATTGCGCGAAGCGCTTGCGGTCGGGAGCGATCTGATCGGGCGTGCCCGTAAACCACTTGCGGAAGGACCGCCCGCGCGTGTCGACGAGCTTGAGCCCGGCGCCCCGCGCGAAGCCGCTGGCAATCAGCCAGGGCGTGCCCGGCAGAGCCAGCACGTCCTCGGGACGCTCCGGGCCGCAGACATAGGCGAACTCGCTGTCGGCCCCGCAAGCGACGTCAGGCGTTGCACCGGCCAGCGCCGCTGCGAGGACGAGCCCGATCAATCGCGTGGCCTGCCCGGCGTGCGGGCTGCCGGCGAGGCCGTCCGCAGCTTGGCCATGTCGGCATAGTGCGGCCAGGCGATGGGGTGTGATTCCTCGCCGAGCCAGACCAGCCGCGGCTTGCCCGGCACGAAAGCCGGCCAGGCGCCTAGTTTCGTGCTGACCGGGCGGCCGTCGCGCGCGAAGGCCAGCAGCGCGTCCGACATCTCTGCTTCGAGCGACAGGTCCGCCGGCTCCCAGGTACGCGTCGTGCGGAACAGGTTCAGCGCCTCGCGCGTACGCAGCCAGTAGGGCACGTCGCCCGTGTGATAGGCGCCGACCGTCGCCGGATCGTGATCGCTGAAAGTCACGCCAGGGGCATAGGGCTGCCGGCGCGTGAACAGATAGGCATAGGCGGGCGCCTTGCCGTGGCTCTGCTGGAAACGCGCCCAGTCGGCCATCTGCCGCCCGACGCTGGCGTCGCGCGCGATGTCGGCGGCGGCGCGCGCGGGATCGCCGTTCCGATAGGCAGCGAGTATCGCATCCCCCTCGGCCCCGAACCGCGCGCGGACCGCATCGGCCAGGGCCGCGGCGTCCTTGACCGGACCGAGCGGGCCGAAACTCTCGTCGCGGGTATAACCGATCAGCAGCGGCACGTCGTTCTGGCGGCCGGCAGCGAAAACCTCTTCGGCGCTGCCGGTCACGATACGGCCGTCGATCACGATCGGATCGCGCGGCGTCAGCGCCGCGGTGACCTTGTCGCCGGGCAGAGCGCGCAGATCGGCGAGCGAGGCAGCGCCGAGGTCCTTCTGCAAGGCCAGCCCCTGGGCTTCGGCCTTGGCCAGCGGCGAAGGGCCGAGCATGCCGCCGAACGGACTGCCGCTCATGCCGGCGACGCGGGCGAAGAGGCCTTTCGCGGCAGGGCTCATCTGCAGCAGCGCGACCGACATCGAGCCCGCCGACTGGCCGGCGATCGTCACGTTATCGGGATCGCCGCCGAATCTGGCGATGTTGCGCTTGATCCATTCGAGCGCGGCAATCTGATCCATCAGGCCATAGTTGCCCGAGGCGCCATAGCCGGATTCGCGGCTCAATTCGGGGTGCGCGAGAAAGCCGAGCGGCCCGACGCGGTAGGCGATGTTGACGCGGACGACGCCGGCCTGGGCCAGCGGCTCGCCCGAATAGTTGGCCATGCTCGCCGAGCCGATGTTGAAGCCGCCGCCGTAGACCCAGACGATCACGGGCCGCTTCTGCGCGCCGGCGGGCGCCCAGACGTTGAGGTAGAGACAATCCTCGCTCGTCGCCTCGTTGCCGAAATAGTGGTTCTGCCGCGGCGAGCGCAGCGGCTGCAGGCATTCGGCAGCATAGCGGTCGGCGTGCAGCACACCCTGCCAAGGCGCGACCGGCTGCGGCGGCTTCCAGCGCAGTTCGCGCAGCGGCGGCGCGGCGAAAGGCACGCCGAGCCAGGCCTTGACGCCCGAGGGCAGCGTCACGCCCTCGACCGCGCCGCCGTCGACCGCGACGGGCTGAGCGGCGAGCGGCGCGGCCAGCGCCAACAGCGCGGCAGTAAGCGCGCGGCGGATCACTTTGCCGGAACTCCCAGCTTCGCATGGAAGAAGTCGAAGGTGGCATTGGTCGCGCGCAGCGTCGCCTCGCGCGTCTGCGCCGGGGTCTTGCCGATGAAGCTGTGGTCGACGCCGTCGATGTAGATCGCCTCGACCGGCACCCCGGCCCGGCGCAGGGCAGCCTCACCGACGTGCGACTGGCCGACGGGAACGACCTTGTCCTCGGTGCCATGGATCAGCAGGAACGGCGGGTCCTTGGCGTCGATGTAGCTGTCCGGGCTGACCTTGCGTAGCGCTTCGGCGGGACAGGGGCCGGTGCAACCGAGCAACCGCGCGCCGGGGGCGTCGGGGGTGGTGGCCTCGCGCATCGTCGCGAAGTCGTAGACGCCGTACCAGGTCACCGCGGCCTGCACGCAGCCGTCCTGCGCCGCGGCGGGATCGAGCGCGGTATCGCGGCAGGTCAGCGCGGTCAGCGCCGCCAGATGGCCGCCGGCCGAGCCGCCCCAGAGACCGACCCGCGTGGTGTCGATCTTGTACTGCGCGGCATGAGCGCGGAGGAAGCGCAGCGCGGCATTGGCGTCCTGGAGCTGCGCCGGGAAACGCGCCTCGCCCGAAAGCCGGTATTCGAGGCTCGCCACGGTGAAGCCCTCGGCCGCGAGCCTGGCGAGCACCTTCGGGAAATCGGCCAAGGCGCCCGAGTGGCGCGTGTGCCCGCCCATCCAGCCGCCGCCGTGGATATAGAGCACCAGCGGGTGCGGCCCCTTGCCCGCAGGCACGTAGACGTCGACGATCTGCGGGCGGTAGCCGGGCAGGGTCTGGTAGGCCACGTCGCGCCAGGCCGAGACGCCACCCGGGAAACTCACGGCGGGATTGGGGAAGCGATCTTCGAGCACCGGCTCGGCCGCGGTCGGGAAATCGCGCGCCGGGGCCGCCTGAACCGGAGCGGAGACAAGCACCGTGGCAAGGCTCATCGCGCCGCAGATTGCGTTTCGGATCATATGGTTTCTCTCCCTGTATCTTGTCGTTGGGCTCAATCGAGGAATGGCGGCTTGTGGCGCGCCTGGGCGGCCAGCCGGATGGGCGCGTTGATCGCGCCGTAGCCCGCGTAGTCGCGCCGCTCGACGACCTCGAAGAAGACGCGGCGCGCGAAGGCACGGGTGTAGAACTGGAAGTATTCGGCCTCGCCGTCGCGGTCGTAGAGGATGCCGCGCGCGGCCATGCGCTCGACGAGTTCGGGATCGAGCCCCCAGCGGGCTTCGAGATCGTCGTAGTAATTGCGCGGGATCTCGAGCCGGTCGACCTCGAGCGCGATTGCCGCATCGGCCGCGGCGAAGATGTCGGGACAGGCGAAAGCGATGTGCTGGACCCCCGCCCCGAAATAGTTCTGGATGAAGCGCGACGACAGCGACTGGTGCGCGAGCGAGCCGTTGAGCGTGAAGCGCACCTCGCGCCCCGGCGTCTCGACCGCCTGGCTCAGGACGAGCCCCATGGGGTCGGCGATCTCCACCTGCGGCGTCTTCCGCATGTCGAGCAGGCCCAGATAGAACAGCAGCCAGGACAGGAATTCCTCGGACTGCATCGTCTGCGCGACGTGATCGAAGCCCGTGAGCAGCGCTGGCCCCGTCGGTTCGAGCGGATGCGGGAACTCGTGCGCCCACATCGCCGCGCGCGTCGCCGCGTCGACGAGGTAGAGCAGGCTTCCACCGACCCCGCGCACGCTGGGAATCGGCCATTCGTCGGGTGCGACCGCCTGCTCGTAGCGCTGGATGCGCAAGAGGTCGGCGCGCGCGAGCGCCGCGGGGACGTCGGGCACGGCCAGGCCGATCGCGCAGACCGAGGCGCCGTGGACCACGTCGAACGAATGCGCGAGGCCCTCGGGCTCGCAGTTGATAACGAGATTGAGCGCGCCCTGGGTCCAGCGCGTCACGTCCTTGTTGCGGTGGCGCGCGGTCGGGCGGAAGCCGAGCGGGCGCAGCATGGCGCCGAGCTCGTCGGCCTCCTCGTGGCTCGCGGCGAACTCGATGAATTCCACGCCTGTGGTGGAAATGCGCGGGGGAAGTTCGACCGCGGCGGCGGCCGGCCGCTCGATCCCGCCTTCGAGCATGCGCAGCGAGCGATAGCCGTCGACCGCGACCTGGCTGGCCGAGCCGGCGCGGAAGCGATCGTTGAAGATCTCGAGGCTCCAGTAGCCGTCGTAGCCGATGCGGCGGATCGCCTCGGCCCAATCGTCGAGCGGAAACTCGCCCTGCCCCGGCATGCAGCGAAAATGGCGGCTCCAGCCGAGATAGTCCATTTCGAGCATGGGCGCGTCGGCGACCTGGACGATGAACAGCTTGTCGGCGCGGATGTCGCCGATGCTCGACGCGGGGATCCGCCGCGCGAGCGAATGGAAACTGTCGAGCACGAGCCCGACCGCGGAATGATCGGCGTCTCGCACGATCGACCAGGCCTCGCGATGGTCGGCGACATGACGACCCCAGGCCAGCGCCTCGTAGCCCAGGCGCATGCCGCGGCGCGCGGCGCGTTCGCCGGCCTCGACCAGATCGGCGATCGTCCGTTCGCGATCGCCGTCGGCGAGCGGCGAACAGCTCGAACAGACGAGCACGAGGTCGGTACCGAGATCGGCCATCACGTCGAACTTGCGCTCCAGCCGGTCGAAGGCCCGCGCGCGCTGCGGCTCCGGTAGCCCTTCGAGATCGCGGAACGGCTGGAACATCGTGCAGGCGAGACCAAGGTCGCGCATCATCGCGCCGATTTCCTTGGCACTGAGATGCGACGAGAGCAGGTCGTTCTCGAAGATTTCGGCGCCGGCGAAGCCCGCGGCCGCGATCGCCTGCAGCTTGGCGTCGAGCGCGCCGCTGATCGAAACGGTGGCGATGGAGGTCTTCATGGTCTGGCTGCCGCTTCCCAAAACCCGGAGTCACATGCCCGGTCGGCCTTGGCCTAACACGAGCCCTTCCTTGACAAAAGCAAAAATGATAGGAACTAGTTCGTTACATATATGCAAGGATATCGAACCACTGCACGGGAGACGAAGGCCGCAATCGGCGCTATCGGTCGCGGATCACCGCGCCGAGGGCCGAGGCGCATCCAGTCTCACGGAGGGATTTCCTTGAACCAGCCCGCCAAGCCGCCGCGCCGCTCGCATGCCGAAGCGCGCGAGCAGGCGATGAATCAGATCATCGACGTCGCGACCCAGGAATTCGTTGAGAAGGGGCTTGCCGGCGCACGCATCGACGAGATCGCCGGCCGTGCCACCAAACGGAAGATCTACTATTACTTCGAGGGCAAGGACGAACTCTACCGCGCCGTGCTCGAGCGCGCCTATCGCCGCGTTCGTGACAGCGAGCGCGCCGTCGACATCGAGGACGGCACCGCGATCGACGCGCTGCGCCGACTGATCGAGCACGACGCCCGCTATCACTGCGAGCACCCCGAACTGGTGCGACTGGTGATGAACGAGAACATCCATCGCGCCGAACATCTCAAGCAGATCGAGGGTCTGCCCGAACACAACCGCCAGGTAATCGACATCCTTGCGCGCATCGTCGCGCGCGGCGAGGCCGAAGGCACGTTCCGGCCGGGCATCGACCCGATCGAACTGCACATGAACATGAGCGCGCTGAGCTTCTACAACGTCTCCAACCAGTTCACCTTCTCGCACAACTTCGGGATCGACATGACGAGTGCGGAAGCGGTGGAGCGGCGCGCCAAGCAGGTTGCGGACATCATAATAGCCTGGGTGACGCACGCGGCCTGACCGGCGCCGGTAACGGCACGGCAGCCCTGCGTCCGTTCTCCCGGGCACAACGGGAAGAGGGAAAAGTGGCTGCCATTGCAATCGACACCCCGGCCGCGAGCGCGCCGGTCCACTGGACGCGCCGCGCCCTGGCCATCGTCGCGCTGTGCTTCGCGATCAACATGGCCGACGGCGTTGACGTCACCATACTCTCGTTCATCGCGCCCCGCATCCAGTCGGACTGGGGCATAGCCGCCGACGTCATGGGCACGCTGTTCAGCGCCGGCCTGCTCGGCATGGCGATCGGCGGCATGTTCATCGCGCCGCTCGCCGACCGGCTGGGACGGCGAAGGATCATCCTCGCCGCGCTGCTGCTGATGTCGATCGGCATGATCGCCAGCGGCTTCGTCACCAGCGTCGCGCAGTTCTTCGCCATGCGCGTGCTCGTCGGCGCGGGCATCGGCACGGTGCTGGCGGCCATGGCCGCGCTCGCCGCCGAAGCCGCACCAGACCGGCACCGCAATCTTGCGGTCGGGCTGGTTCAGGCCGGCTATCCCTTCGCCGCAGTCTTCACCGGGCTGATCGTCGCGCATCTGCTGCCACTCTACGGCTGGCACGTGCTGCTTGCCGCGGCCGGCGCGACCACGGTCCTGCTGTTCCCCATCGCCTGGGTATTGCTGACCGATGCAGTGCCGATGGACGGCGAAACGGGAGGGCACCGAAGTGGAGTCGGCGGCCTGTTCGCCGACGAATTCCGCGCGCGCACCCTGGCACTCTGGGGCGCGGTCTTCTTCGGGCTGATGGTCCTCTATTTCATCGTCAGCTGGATTCCCAAGCTGTCGATCGAGGCGGGGCTGTCGGAAACCGACGGCATCTATGCGGGCGCGCTCTACAACCTCGGCGCCTTCATCGGCACCGTCGCGATGAGCGTGCTGGCCGTGCGCGTCCCGCTCGGACGACTCGTGCCGACGATGCTCGTCTGCGCGGCCGCGGCGATGTTCTGGTTCGGCGCCGTGGCAATGCCCGTCGGCGCGACGATGGCCAACGCCTTCCTGATCGGCATGCTGCTGCAGGGCGGCTACAACGGCGTCTGGCCGCTGGCCGCGGGCACCTACCCGGCGCGCGTGCGCGCGACGGGCGTGGGCTGGGCGATCGGCATCGGCCGCAGCGGCGCGATCGTCGGCCCCTGGCTCGGCGGCGAGCTGATGGCCGCCAAGGTCCCGCTTCCCGTGCTGTTCGGCGCCTACTGCGTGCCGCTGCTCGCCTGCGCGACCTGCGCCTTCCTGGTCAATCGCGTCGCGCGCCGTGCGGCCGATGCATGAATAAATTGACAGGAACTAGTTCGTAACATAAATGCAGAGTCCTGGCCGGCGATAACGCCGGCAGGGGGAGGATCTTCATGCGTACCATCGGCACTCGCCTTGCGTTTTCCGTCTCAGCTCTGTCCTGCGCCATCGCGCTCGCCGGCCCCGCCTTCGCGCAGGATGCCGCGCCTGCCGAGGACGCCGACGCCACGCCCGCGCGCGAAATCGTGGTCACCGGCTCGCTGATCCAGCGGCCGAACAACGCCGCGGTCAGCCCGATCATCTCGATCAGCGACACCGCCATCAAGGAGAGCGGCACGCCGACCTTGCAGGACGCGCTCAACCAGATCCCGAGCTTCACCGTGGGCGGCAACGCCGCGACCGGCGGCCAGGGCACGGGCGGCCGCGCTTCGATCAACCTCCACGGCCTCGGCACCAACCGCAATCTCGTCCTGCTCGACGGCAAGCGGCTTCCGGTGTCGGACATCTTCGGCAACGTCGACGTCAACATCCTGCCCGATGCAATCATCGGCAGCATCGACACGATCACCGGCGGCGCCTCGGCGGTCTATGGCTCGGACGCGATCTCAGGCGTGGTCAACTTCAAGACGATCAAGAGCTTCGAGGGCGTCAAGGTCGATCTGATGAACTCGATCAGCGAGCGCGGCGATGCCTATCGCTTCAACGGCTCGCTCGCGCTGGGCACCAACTTCGCCGACGATCGCGGCCATCTGATCGCCGCCTTCAGCTATGCCAATCAGGATCCGGTCGATGGCTCCAAGCGGTCGTTCTTCTATGACAAGACGCCGTCCTCGTTCATCGGCACCGGCACTTTCGTGCCGAGCGCGACCAACGCGCCCAGCGCGGCGGTGATCCAGGGACTGTTCGCCGGCTACGGCGTGAGCGCCCTGCCCGCCAACGTCCAGCTCGCCAATCTCGGCTTCAACAACGACGGCACGCTGTTCGTCCAGAACGGCGGCCAGAACTATCGCGGACCGACCAACGGCAACGGTTACCTGCTCGTGGCCAACAACGTCCGCATGCCCGTCGGCCAGCAGATCCAGTTCCTCAACGCGATGAAGCGCAAGAGCGCGTTCCTCAAGGCCGACTACGAACTCTCGCCCTCGCTCACCGCCTATGGCCAGTTCATGTACGTCGATCTCAACGTCAACACCGAGAGCGGCGGCAGCCTGACCCAGTTCCCGACGCTGACGACGATCCCGGTGACCAACCCGTTCATTCCGGCGGGGCTGCGCACGGTGCTTGCCTCGCGTCCCAACCCGACGGCCAACTTCTCGTGGAATGCGCGCTATGTCGGCGTGCCCGACAAGAACTGGGACGAGAGCTACCGCGTCCTCCAGTACATGGCGGGCATGCGCGGCGACATCACCGAGGGCTGGACCTTCGACGCCTTCGCTTCCTACGACGAATCCAACCACGACCAGACGATGCGCAACGCCGTGCTCAAGAGCCAGGTCCAGCGCCTGCTCAGCGCGCCAGACGGCGGCGCCTCGCTCTGTGCCGGCGGGTTCAATCCGTTCGGCGACGCCAATGCCCGCTCGCTGTCGCCGCAGTGCGTGTCCTTCATCACCAAGAACGCCTTCAGCCAGGAGAAGCTCGGGCAGACCCAGGCGCAGTTGCAGGTCAACGGCAAGTTGTTCGACCTGGGTGCCGGACCGGTCCAGCTCGCCATGGTCGCCAACTACCGCCGCAACACCTATTCGTTCTCGCCCGATACCGATTTCATCGCGGGGGCCTTCGCGCCGGGCGGCAACATCGAGGGCGTGGTGAACACGCTGCCGGTGGGCAAGAAGGCGATCTCGGTGAAGGAGCTCGCCGCGCAGATCGACGTGCCGCTGATTTCGGACAAGCCGTTCTTCCGCGAACTCGGCATCGGCGGCGCCTTCCGCGTTTCCGACTATTCGGTGACCGGCAGCGTCACGAGCTTCGAACTCGACGCGCGCTGGAAACCGATCGACGCCCTGATGTTCCGCGGCAGCTACCAGCGCGCGGTGCGCGCGCCGAACATCGGTGAGCTCTTCGCGCCGCCGCAGGGTACCCAGCTCGTCATCGGCACGCCGCCGAGCGCACTCGGCGATCCCTGCGACTCGCGTTCGACCGCGCGTGTCGGCGCGAACGCCACGCAGGTCGCCGCGCTCTGCGTTGCCCAGGGCGTCCCCGCCGCGGCGATCGGCTCCTATCAGTTCCCGACCACGGCGACCGGCCAGGTCGTCGCCGGCAACACGGGGCTGACGCCCGAGCGTGCCACGACCTTCAACGTCGGCTTCGTGTTCAACGCCCCACGCGGCGGCGGTGTCTTCGGCGATTTCTCGCTGTCGGTCGATTACTACAACATCAAGGTCAAGGACGTGATCTCGACCGTGCCCGGGCTCACCGTGCTGTCGAAGTGCTTCAATCTCGATGGCTCGAACACGACCTATTCGAACGCCAACGCCTATTGCGCGCTGATCAGCCGCGATCCGACCACGGGGCAGATCCTCAACGTCGCGACGCCCTATCAGAACCTCGGCCAGGTCAACACCGACGGCATCGAAGTCCAGGCGCGCTGGGGCGTGGCCGCGCCCTTCGTCGGCGAGAGCGGCAAGTTCTACGTCGATACGTCGATCGGCTGGCTCCACAAGTACGAGGTCCAGCTCCTGCCGGGCGCGGCCTTCCTCGACTACACGGGTGTCAGCATCGGCGGCGCCAATCCGGGCTCGGTGCCGCCGCGCGCCACACCGAAATGGCGCGCGCTGACCACCTTCGGCTACAGGTCCGACGTCGTCGGGCTCGGCCTGCGCTGGCGCTATCAGAGCGGCATGAAGGACAACAGCGCCGTGCTGACCCCGGCCAATGCGCAGATCGGCGTTAAGCCCTACGCGCTCTGGGACCTGTTCGGATCGGTCAAGGTGGGCGACAGCTTCGAGCTGCGCGGCGGCGTGAACAACCTGCTCGACCGCGGCCTGCCGATCGTTTCGAGCTCGCAGAACGGCACCGACACAGCGCTCTACGATGCCATCGGCCGCTCGTTCTACATGGGCCTCAAGGTCAACTTCTAACCACCCCTCATGCCGGACCCGCACCATCGGAACGGGTCCGGCACTTTTTTGGTTGAAACACAGATGCTTCGTTCCGGGCTTATCGGCCGTGCCATTGCCAAGTCGCGCTCTCCCCTGCTCCACGAGCAGGAGGCGCGCGCGCAGGGCCTGGACCTCAGCTACCGGTTGTTCGACTTCGACGAGCTCGGCCTGGCCGACGGCGATCTCGCGAACCTGCTCGTCCGACTTCGCGACGAAGGCTTCTGCGGCGTCAACGTCACTTACCCGTTCAAGCAGGCCATCATTCCGCTGCTCGACGAGCTGGCCGAAAGCGCCGCGCTGGTCGGCGCGGTCAACACGATCGCCATCCGCGACGGCCGGCTGACCGGGCACAACACCGACATGGAAGGCTTCCGTGACAGCGTGCGCGAAGGCCTGCCCGGCGCGCCGATGGGCCGCGTGCTCCAGCTCGGCACCGGCGGCGCCGGCGCGGCCGTGGGCTGCGCGCTGCTGTCGCTGGGGGTTGAGCGCCTGATCCTGGCCGACGTCGACCCCGCGCGCGCGCAGGCGCTGGCCGAAGCGCTCGAGGCGCTCTTCGGCGCCGGCCGCGTCGCCGTGCAGGACAGCGCCGCGCTGAGCACCGACGCGGTGGACGGCATCGTCAACGCCACGCCGATGGGCATGGCGGCGAATCCGCAGTCGGCGATCGCGCCCGAGCTGATCCTGCCGCGCCACTGGGTGGCCGACATCGTCTACTTCCCGCTCGAGACCGAGATGCTGCGCCTGGCCCGCGCCAAGGGCTGCCGCGTGCTCAACGGCAGTGGCATGGTCATCGCCCAGGCCGCCAAGGCCTTCGAGATCATGACCTGCCACCCGGCCGACGTCGCGCGCATGCGCGCCAGCTTCGCCACCGCCTAGCCGCGACCGCCAAGCCACGTCCCGCCTCGGCCGCCGCACGCTTCGGCCGTCCGCTTACCCGGTGTTTACCAGCCGATGCCGACCATTCCCGCGGTTCCGGGAGTGAAAGGCACGATCTCATGCAGCGTGACATACCCGCCGCAATCGCGGCAGCTGGACTGGCCGGCACGAGCCTCATGCTCGGGTCCTGCGGCCTCTTCGAAAAGCCCGTCAAACCCGCCGTCAGCCGCGCCGTCGCCCGTCCGGCACTCTTCGAGCGCCGCGCCGAAGGCAGCGAGGCGATCTGGGGCTTGCGCGCCGGGCTCAACGTCGCGGCGCTGTCCTGTCGCGGGCGCGGACGCCCGCCCGTGGCCCCCGCCTATGCGCGCATGCTCATGCGTCATCGCGGCCTGCTTGCGACCGCCCATCGCGAGGAACAGGGGCGCCAGGGCCTGGGCACGTTCGACCGGCAGCAGACGCGCGTCTACAACACCTTCGCCAACCAGGCATCGCCCGTGCGCTTCTGCCATGCCGCAATCACCGTCGCGCAGCGGGCGAACGCGCTCGATTCGGCGCAATTCGCATCCGCTGCACCGCATATGCTAGGCGAATTGAAAGCTGCGCTACGCCGCCCCTGATCGGGTGAATTGCAAACGGTTCGCATCGTCGCTATCGGCGGCAATCAGCGGTCCGGCAGGTGGGGTTCCGCGCGCCAGGCATGCCCTGAGCCGCGATGGGACAAGGCCTGTGCGGACCTTTGTGTTACATTGATTGCAGCACGGCCAAAACATCGCCAAAGGGCGAGCAAAGGATTCCTAAGGAGAATCCATTGGCGGTGCCTGCTAACGCATTTCGTGGGTGGCAGCATCCGCGGTAGATTGCGACGTCCGAACAGGATGCGCAAAGGCTATGGAGACTTGAATGACCGAGCAGAAAGCGATCCCGACCGGGCAGCATGACGGAGGCGCGCCGACGCGGCATGCCGAGTTGATCGCCTGGGTCGAGCAGGTCGCTGGGCTCGTCAAGCCCGCCGCGATTCGCTGGTGCGACGGTTCGCAGGCCGAGTGGGACGAACTGTCCTCGCTGCTCGTCGATGCCGGCACCCTGACCCGCCTCGACAGCGCCAAGCGCCCGAACAGCTTCTATGCCCGCTCCGACCCGCGCGACGTCGCCCGCGTCGAGAGCCGCACCTTCATCTGCTCGGAGAACGAGGCCGACGCCGGCCCGACCAACAACTGGTCCGAACCCGCCGAGATGCGTGACCGCCTGAACGGCCTGTTCGACGGCGCGATGGAAGGCCGCACGATGTACGTCGTGCCCTATTGCATGGGGCCGCTCGGCTCCGAGGCCAGCGTCATCGGCGTCGAGCTGACCGACAGCCCCTATGTCGTGCTGTCGATGAAGATCATGACCCGCATGGGCGCCGGCGCGCTCGATATGCTGGGCGACGACGGCTTCTTCGTGCGCTGCATCCACACCGTCGGCATGCCGCTGACCGAGGGCGTCAGCGACGTCGCCTGGCCGTGCAACGACGAGAAGTGGATCGTCCATTATCCCGAAACGCGCGAGATCTGGTCCTACGGTTCGGGCTACGGCGGCAACGCCCTGCTCGGCAAGAAGTGCCTGGCCCTGCGCATCGCCAGCGTCATGGCGCGCGACCAGGGATGGCTGGCCGAGCACATGCTCATCCTCAAGCTGACCTCGCCCGAACAGCAGGTCCACTACATCGCCGCCGCTTTCCCCAGCGCCTGCGGCAAGACCAACATGGCGATGCTCCAGCCCACGCTCGAGGGCTGGAAGGCCGAGACCGTCGGCGACGACATCGCCTGGATGCGCTTCGGCAACGACGGCCGCCTCTACGCGGTCAATCCCGAAGCCGGCTTCTTCGGCGTCGCGCCGGGCACCGGCTACGCGACCAACCGCAACGCGGTCGAAACGCTGTGGGGCAATGCCATCTTCACCAACACCGCGCTCACCACCGACGGCGACGTCTGGTGGGAGGGCCTGACCGACAGCCCGCCCGAGAACCTGATCGACTGGCGCGGCGAGGCCTGGACGCCGGCCACCGGCACCCCGGCCGCACACCCCAATGCGCGCTTCACCGTCCCCGCCGAGCAGTGCCCGGCGATCGCGGCCGAGTGGAACGATCCCGCCGGCGTGCCGATCTCGGCGATCCTGTTCGGCGGCCGCCGCGCGACGGCCGTGCCGCTCGTGACCGAAGCCTTCGATTGGCAGCACGGCGTCTACCTGGCGGCCAACGTCGCCTCGGAAACCACCGCCGCGGCCGAAGCCAAGGTCGGCCAGCTGCGCCGCGATCCCTTCGCCATGCTGCCGTTCTGCGGCTATGCGATCTCGGATTACTTCGACCACTGGCTGCGCCTGGGCGAGAGGGCCGACAAGTCGAAGCTGCCGGGCATCTATCTGGTCAACTGGTTCCGCAAGAGCGCCGAGGGCAAGTTCCTCTGGCCCGGCTTCGGCGACAACGTGCGCGTGCTCAAGTGGATCGTCGAGCGCCGCGAAGGCAC
Source organism: Novosphingobium anseongense (assembly GCF_037482895.1). Taxonomy (NCBI): domain Bacteria; kingdom Pseudomonadati; phylum Pseudomonadota; class Alphaproteobacteria; order Sphingomonadales; family Sphingomonadaceae; genus Novosphingobium; species Novosphingobium anseongense. The sequence continues at coordinate 1,582,336 of NZ_JBBHJZ010000001.1, forward strand.
GGCCGACGCGGTCGACAGCGCCACGGGCCGCCTGCCCGTCAGCGGCGCGATCGACACCAGCGGCCTCGACATCAGCGACGCGGCCATGGCCGAGCTGCTGCGCGTCGATGCCGAAGTCTGGCGCGAAGAGGCCAAGGCCTCGGCGCAGGACTTCGCCAAGCTCGGCCAGGTGCCGCAGGCCCTGCTCGACGAGCAGGCCGCACTGGAACAGCGCCTGGGCTGATTGCCGCACGGCTGAGAGAGATTGGGGGCGCGGCGCCACGGTGCCGCGCCCTTTTTCGTGCGCTATCGTCGCGACGATCACCGCGCTGCCCGGATTGCGGATATTGTGATCGTCCCGACCCGCCCCTACCGTTGCGGCCGATCAACCGGCTGGATGGGAGAACACGGTGGCTCTGGCGGAAGACCTGCGCGCGAATTTGACCCTGCCGGCTTTCGCCGCGCCGATGTTCCTCGTCAGCGGCCCAGAACTCGCGATCGCCTGCTGCCAGGCCGGCATCGTCGGCTCGCTGACGCGCAACCACACGCGCGACTTCGAGGAGATGGAGGCCCAGCTCAAGACCGTGCGCGAGGCGCTCGACCGCTTCGCCGACGCACATCCGGGCAAGACCGTCGGCCCGCTGGCGATGAACATCTCGCCGAACTTCAGCCAGGAGGAATTCCGCCGTCACCTCGAATGCTGCAAGCGCTACGGCGTGCGCATCATCGTCACCTCGGTCGGCGATCCGACGCTCAACGCGCCGCTGGTTCAGGAATACGGCCTGCTCCACTTCCACGACGCGACGACGATCCGCTTCGCCGAGAAGGCCGCAGCGGCGGGGGCCGACGGCATCGTCTGCATCGGCGCGGGCGGCGGCGGCCATGCCGGCACGATCAGCCACCTGGCCTTCGTGCCCAAGGTCCGCGCGATCTACGACGGCATGATCGTCATGGCCGGCGCGGTATCGACCGGCGCGGTGATCCGCGCGGCTGAGATGCTCGGCGCCGATCTCGCCTATGTCGGCACGCGCATGATCGCGACGCGCGAATCGTCGGCGCCCGAGGCCTACAAGGCCATGCTCGTCGAAGGCGGCGTCACCGACGTGCTCTATACCGCCGCGGTCAACGGCATGCCGGCCTCGTGGCTCAAGGCCTCGATGCGCGAAGCCGGGCTCGATCCCGACAATCCCGGCCCCGTGCCGCCGCGCCACGACACGAGCCACCTGCCCGCGGGCAAGACCCCCTGGCGCAACATCTGGAGCGGCGGCCAGGGCATAACCCTGATCGACGACCTGCCGAGCGTGGCCGAGCTCGTCGCCCGCCTGCAGCGCGAATATGTCGCGGCTTGCGCGATACCCGACATGGCCGAAGCCGCACGCGCAGCGCTGGCACAGGGCTGATGGACCAAGTCCGGATCGCCCGCGAGGATGCCGGCGGGCTCTGCACGCTGACGCTGAACCGGCCCGACAAGCTCAACGCGCTCGACACCGCAGCCTTCGAGCAACTCGACGCCCATTGCGCCGCGCTGGAGGCCGCAACCGAGACCGTCGGCTGCATCGTATTGCGCGCCCAGGGCAAGGCTTTCTGCGCCGGGGCAGACCTCGGCGCCGTGGGCCTCGATCGGCACGGCCAGCCGGTCGACCCCGCGTTCAAGCCCGGCGTGATCGACCGCCTCGCGGCGCTGCCGCAGCCGGTGATCGTGGCAGTGCACGGCGTCTGCTACACCGGCGGGCTCGAACTGGCGCTGGCCGGCGACTTCATCCTCGCCGATGCCACGGCGCGCTTCGCCGACACCCACGGCAAGTTCGGATTCGTCGGCGCCTGGGGCATGGGCCAACGCCTGTCGCGCCGGATCGGCACGCCCGCCGCCAAGCGCCTGATGATGACCGCGCGCCCGGTGCTCGCCGACGAGGCGCGCGACTTGGGCCTGGTCGACATGCTTGTCGAAGCCGGCGGGCTCGACGCACTGGTGCAGAGCCTCGCGGCCGAGATCCTCGCCAATTCGTGGCATACCAATTTCCACGCCAAACGCATGTTGCGCGAGACCGAGGGCATGGGACTGGCCGAAGCCTTGGCGCGCGAACGCGCGACCTATCCGGGCAACGCCCCCGACCACAAGGAACGGATCGCGCGCTTCAACCAGCGCTGATCAGTCGACCACCACCCAGCCCTTCATCCCGAGCATGCCGTGCATCGTATGCGTGCACCGCAGCTTGTAGACGCCGCGGCGGGGCACCAGGGTGATCGCCTTGTCGCGGTGGCCCGCGAGCTCGACAGTGCCGCGGAACAGGTAGCCGCGATCCTCGGGGCGGATCGTCGCCGCCTGGAAGAATTCGGGCGCGCTGAAATTGTGGCCGCCATCGCCCTGGTTTACCAGGTGAAGCGTCACCGGCCGCCCGGCCCTCAACCGAATTTCAGACGGCGCGAAGTCGAAGCTCGAGAGAATCACCGTCACCGGTTCGGCACGGCTCCAGTCCGGCTCCTGCGCCACGGCGGACGCGGCCGGAACCAGCCCGACGGCAAGCAAGACGATCGCGCGACGCATGGCACCTTTTCGCCCGCCGGCGATTGATCCGGGCTGAACGCATGACGGCTGCGTATAGTGATTGTCTGGCGCCGTCAGCCGGGTACAACCCCGACAACCGATAGGAGCCGCATGGCCGCCCCCCAAGTCCTGATCAATGCGATCGGTTGCGCCGTTCCTCCGCACGACGTCCACCAGGCCTTCATCGACTGGGCCGAAGCGCAGATCGTCGATTCCCGCGAACGCGCGCTGTTCCGCCGCATGGCCGACCGCTCGGGCATCGATCACCGCTGGTCCGTACTGCCCGAAGGACATTCGCCGACTGCGCCGGGCGGTTTCTATGGCGCAGGCATGCCGCCGACCTCCGAACGCATGCGCGTCTATGCCGAGCAGGCACCGGCGCTCGCGCTCGCGGCGATCGCACGGTTGCGCGAACAGGTCGCGCTCGACGGCATCAGCCATCTCGTGGTCGCGAGTTGCACGGGCTTCGTCGCGCCGGGGATCGACCAGATCGTCGCCGATGCGCTGGGCTTGGTCGGGGTCGAGCGTACGCTGGTGGGCTTCATGGGCTGCTATGCCGCGGTCGCGGCGCTGCGCACGGCGCGCCACATCGTCCGCTCCGAACCCGAAGCGCGCGTGCTCGTCGTCACGGTCGAACTCTCCTCGCTCCACCTTCAGGACGACCACGCGATCGAACCGCTGCTGGCCATGCTCCAGTTCGCCGACGGCGCCGCGGCGGCGTTGGTGACGGCGGATGGCGAAGGCCTGGCGATCGGCCGGCCTTTCGCGGTGCAACTGCCCGATTCGGCCAAACTGATCCGCTGGACGATCGGCGACACCGGCTTCGTCATGCATCTGTCGGGCGAAGTGCCCGGACGCATCCAGGCGGCGCTGCGCGATGAGGCCGTGCGCGCCGAGCTCACAGGCGAGCAAAGGCCCGCGGACATCGCGCTCTGGGCGGTCCACGCCGGCGGGCGCTCGATCCTCGACGCGGTCGAGCATGGCCTCGATCTCGCCCCCGATGACCTCGCGACGTCGCGCGCGGTGCTCGCGCGTCACGGCAACATGTCGTCCTCGACCTTGATGTTCATCCTCGCCGACCTGCTCGCCGCGCCGAGCGCCGGCGATGGTGTGGCGCTCGCTTTCGGCCCCGGCCTCGCCGCCGAGGGCTTTCGTTTCCAGCGCGCATGACGACGCTGATCGTCGGTGGTGGCCCGGCCGGCGCGGCGGCGGCGATCACGCTCGCGCGTGGCGGCCACGCCTGCCGCCTGATCGAGCGGACGTCGGGCGAACACGACGTGGTCTGCGGCGGCTTTCTCGGATGGGACGCGCTCGCGCTGCTCGACCGGCTCGGCATCGACGCCGCCTCGCTCGGGGCGCGGCCCATCACGCGCGTGCGCCTGATCGCAGGCGCGCGCCGCGTCGAAGCCGCGCTGCCCCATACCGCCGCGGGACTCTCGCGCCGCCGGCTCGACGCCGCACTGCTGGCGGCGGCCGAGCACAACGGTGTCGAAGTGCTGCGCGGCACGACCGTGCGCTCGGCCGACCCGGAACGGCGCGTGGTCCGGCTGCACGACGAGAGCGAACTGACCTGCGACGCGCTGCTGCTCGCCACGGGCAAGCACGAATTGCGCGGTGTCGCGCGCCCGCTCGCCGATCGGCGCGACAGCCTCGCCGTGGGCCTGCGCACCGCCCTGCCGCCCGAGTCCGCACGCGACGCCGCGCTCGCGGATACGATCGAGCTGCACCTGTTCGACCAGGGCTATGCCGGGCTGTTGCTGCAGGAGGACGGCACGACCAACCTCTGCCTGTCGGTCTCGCAACGCCGGCTCGCCGAAGCCGGCGGCCCGCTCCCGCTGCTGGCCGAACTGGCCGGCGCGCTGCCTGCGCTCGCCGAGCGGCTTGGTCGCGACCTGCCCGCGCAGGTCACCGCAATCGCCGGCGTGCCCTATGGCTGGTCCGCCGACACGACGACCGCAGGGCTGTTCCGCCTGGGCGACCAGGGCGCGGTGATCGCCTCGCTCGCGGGCGACGGTATCGCCATGGCGCTCGCCGGCGGCATCGGCGGTGCCGAGGCCCTGCTCGCCGAAGGTCCCGCGGGCGCCCAGCGCTGGCAGGGCGGATTCGCGCGGCGCACCGGTCGCCAGCGCGCGCTGGCCGAAGTCTTTCGGCACGGCGTGGAACGACCGATCAGCCGCGCCGCGCTGATGGCCTTGCTACGGCTCGCGCCCCGCCTCATCGCCCCCGCCGCTCTTTTGACGAGAACCCGCTGATGCGCCGCAAACTGCTCCCGTTTCTGCTGCCGCTCCTGCTCGCCAATGCGCCGGCCGGCGTCGAGGCCACCTGGCGCACCGACGACGGCAAGGGCCTCGTCCGCATCGGCCGCTGCGGCGCGCAGACCTGCGGCTGGATCGCCGGCGTGCTCGACCGACGCCCCGGCGTGCCGACCACCGACGTTCACAATCCCGATCCCAAACTGCGCAACCGCCCGCTCCTGGGCTTGCCGACCCTGACCGGATTCGCCCGCGAGGGCGCCGTGTGGAAAGGCGGCCGCGCCTATGACCCCAAGACCGGCCGCTCCTATCGCGCGACGCTCGAACTCAATCCCGACGGTTCGCTCAAGGTCACCGGCTGCGTGCTCGTGATCTGCCGCTCGCTGCGCTGGACGCGCGCCGCCTAGCCATTCGGCTTGACCGCGAATTCCTTGTCCGAGGATAGCCGCCCGTCGAACCCGAACAGCGCGGCGACCTTGCCCGACCGCTCGCCGAGGTCCTTGGGGTGAAAGAAGGCCTCGTCGGCCAAGACCTGCGGCATCAGCGCGCGGACCTCTTCGATCGAGCCGATCTCGCCGATCGCGCCCTCGTTCTCGGCGATCGTGATCCGTGCGATCCGGCCGCCGCCCATGGCGAAGATCTCGCCGTTCACCGCGCAGTCCTCGCTGAGCAGATAGGCCGCGCCGGCGGCGACCTTCTCGGGCGGCATCGTCGCGTGGAACCACGCGGCATAGGCCGAAGGATGGAACCGCTCGGTCATCCGCGTGGTCGCCGAAGGCGAGACCGCATTGACCCGGACGTTGTCCCTGAGCCCCTCGAGCGCCAGGCAGCGCGTGATGCCGAGGTACGCCGCCTTGGCCGCAGCATAGTCGGTGTTGCCCATCGCGCCGTAGATCGCGCCCGAGGGCATGAAGACGATCCGCCCGTAGTGCTGCCGGGCCATGTGCGGCCAGGCGGCGCGCGCCATCCACAGCGCGGCGAAGGGATTGACCCGCATGACCAGTTCGAGATCGCGGCTCGACAGGCGATCGACCGCCTTGAGATCGGGGCACGGGCTGGCGAAGTGGGCAAGCCCGTCGATCCGGCCAAAAGCCGCGACGCTGGCTGCCACCGCCGCCTCGGCGCCGGCCTCGGTGGCGAGGTCGGCGGTGCAGGCCACGGCCTGGCCACCGGCCGCGACGATCTCGGCAACGACCGCCTCTGCCGGTGCCTGGCTCGTCTCGCCGCCGTCCATCGCCGTGCCGTTGTCCGCCACCACGACCTGCGCACCGCGCGCGGCCAGCAGCAGCGCCGTCGCCCGGCCCAGCCCGCGGCCCGCTCCGGTAACGAGCACCGCCCGGCCCTCGAAGCGGATATCGGTTTCTGCCATCGCTTTTCTCCCGGAGGACAGGCTAGGCCAGCGCGACGCGATTGCAATCGGCGCTTCAGGCCCCCATCTGACCGCTGCAACGAGCGCCCGCTTGCGGGCGTCGGCGCGGGCCTGTAGAGGCGCCCGCAAATCTTCCGAAATTGCAATCCCCAGAGGAATCCGATGGCCGCGCAATACGCCTATGTCATGAAGGGCATGACCAAGACCTTCCCCGGCGCTCCCAAGCCGGTGCTGAACAACATCAGCCTGCAGTTCTACCAGGGTTCCAAGATCGGCATCGTCGGCCCGAACGGCGTCGGCAAGTCGACCCTGATCAAGATCATGGCCGGCATCGACACCGACTTCACCGGTGAGGCCTGGCCCGGCGAGAACATCACCGTCGGCTATCTCGAGCAGGAACCCCAGCTCGACACCAGCAAGACCGTCCTCGAGAACGTCAAGGACGGCGCGCGCGCCACGGCCGACCTGGTCGATCGTTTCAACGAGATCAGCAACCTGATGGCCGATCCGCCCGAGGACGTCGATTTCGACGCGCTGATGGACGAGATGGGCGACCTCCAGGGCAAGATCGACGCGGTCGACGGCTGGACGCTCGACAACCAGCTCGAACTGGCGATGGAAGCCCTGCGCTGCCCGCCGGGTGACTGGCCGGTGGACAGCCTTTCGGGCGGTGAAAAGCGCCGCATCGCGCTGACCCGCCTGCTGATCCAGAAGCCCGACATCCTGCTGCTCGACGAGCCGACCAACCACCTCGACGCCGAGTCGGTCGAATGGCTCGAATCGCACCTCAAGGAATATGCCGGCGCGGTGCTGATGATCACCCACGATCGCTACTTCCTCGACAACGTCGTCGGTTGGATTCTCGAACTCGATCGCGGGAAATACTTCCCCTACGAAGGCAACTACTCGACCTACCTCGAGAAGAAGTCGAAGCGCCTCGAGCAGGAGGAGCGCGAGGAATCGAGCCGTCAGACCGCGATCAAGAGCGAGCTTGAATGGATCCGGCAGGGTGCCAAGGCACGCCAGACCAAGTCCAAGGCGCGTATCGCCAAGTTCGAGCAGCTCGTCGAGCAGCAGAACAACCGCAGTCCCGGCAAGGCCCAGATCGTCATCCAGGTGCCCGAGCGCCTTGGCGGCAAGGTGATCGAGGCCAAGAACCTGACCAAGGCCTATGGCGACAAGCTGCTGTTCGAGAACCTGAACTTCCTGCTGCCGCCGGGTGGCATCGTCGGCGTGATCGGCCCGAACGGCGCCGGCAAGTCGACGCTGTTCAAGATGATCACCGGTCAGGAGACGCCCGACGAGGGCGAGATCGACATCGGCTCGACCGTGCGCCTCGGCTATGTCGACCAGAGCCGCGATCACCTCGACGACACCAAGAACGTCTGGGAAGAAATTTCCGACGGGCTGGACTACATGAAGATCAACGGCCACGACCAGTCGACGCGCGCTTACGTGGGCGCGTTCAACTTCAAGGGCCAGGATCAGCAGAAGAACGTCGGCAAGCTGTCGGGCGGTGAGCGCAACCGCGTCAACATCGCCAAGATGCTCAAGAAGGGCGGCAACGTGCTGCTGCTCGACGAACCGACCAACGACCTCGACGTCGAAACGCTCGCCGCGCTCGAAGAGGCGATCGAGAACTTCGCCGGCTGCGCCGTGGTCATCAGCCACGATCGCTTCTTCCTCGATCGCCTGGCGACGCACATCCTGGCTTTCGAAGGCAACAGCCACGTCGAATGGTTCGAAGGCAACTTCGAGGCCTACGAAGAAGACAAGCGCCGCCGCCTGGGCGACGCCGCCGACCGTCCGACGCGCCTCGCCTACAAGAAGCTGACGCGCTAAAGTTCAGAAAACCACCCTTTAACCTGAACAGAAGGCTATGTACCCGGTTCACGCTCTCGACAGCGCGAATCGGGTATTTCTTCATCAACGGTCGCCGCGATGGCGCGGCGCAGGGATGATGGAGCGGGCGGCCATGGCCGTAGGCAAGTTCATGAAATCGAGCGGAATCGCGGCGCTGGTCGCGGGTCTCGCGGTACTGGCGGTTCCGGCGCAGGCGCAGGAGCGCGGCGGTTGGGGCGGTCGTGGTGGCGGCAATGCCACCGCGCAGCAGAACAACGGTGGCAACGGCGGCACGCCAAGCTGGCGCGGCAATGGCGGCGGTAGCGAGGGTGGCGGCTGGCGCGGTGGTGGCGGCAATCGCGGCTTCCGCAGCGAACAGTCGACCGGCGCTACAGCAGCCCCGGCACCGATCGAAGCCCGGCCGCAGCGGAACTGGTCGCGCGGTGACACCAACGGCGGTGTGACCGGCGGCTCCACCCGGTGGCAGGGTCGCGGCAACGGCGCCAATACGGATGGGGGCAACCGCTGGAACGGTTCGCGCAATCGTCCGGCCGACCAGGCGCAGGCGGCCCCCGTCCAGCAACAGCCCGGCCAGGTCGAAGCCCAGCGCCGCGCCTGGAACGGAAACGGCACCAATCAGTGGCAGGGGCGCGACCGTGACCGCAATCGTGATCGCGCCGCCTCCAACCAGAATTGGCGCAACGACAACAATTCCAACTGGCGCGGCAACGATGCCTGGCGTGGCAGCGGTCGCGAGACCTGGCGCAACAACGACCGTCAGAGCCTGTCGCGCAACTGGAACCGCGACTGGCGGCGCGACAATCGCTACGACTGGCGCGGCTACCGCAGCTCCAATCGCGATATCTACCGCCTGGGCGCTTATGCCTCGCCCTATCGGAACTACTCGTACCGGCGGCTGAACTCGGGGTTCTATCTCGACACGCTGTTCTTCGGCAGCCGCTACTGGATCAACGATCCGTGGCAGTATCGCCTGCCGCCGGCCTACGGACCCTATCGCTGGATCCGCTACTACGACGACGCGATGCTCGTGGACACCTACTCGGGCGAAGTGGTCGACGTGATCTACGACTTCTTCTGGTGACGCCTTACCGGTAAGTGGTCCGGTACCGAGCCCCTGCCCGCAAGGTGCGGGGGCTCGACGCGTTTCTGCCATTCCCGCCTTGCCCTTCGCCTCGCTTCGACTAGGCATGGCGGGACGATGACCTGCCCTTCCGCTTCGACCGCATGAGTGCCGCTGCCGATCGGGCCGCGCTGGTGCGCATCGGCGCTTCGGTGCGCCAAAGGCTGGAGGTCGATCCCGCGGTCCATCGCGTTCCGGTGGACGAGGCCGAGGTCTTCGTGGTCGGCGGCTTTCTCGACGCCACCGAATGCGCGCACCTGATCGCGACGATCGATCGCGTGGCCCAGCCATCGCGCACCTTCGACCCCGAGACCGGCCCGCGCTATCGCACCTCCTATTCGGGCGACGTCGATCCCAACGATTCCTTCGCGCGAATGATCGAGCGACGGCTCTGCGACCTACTGGGCATCGATCCGACCTGGGCCGAGACCTTCCAGGGCCAGCGCTATCAGGTCGGCCAGGAATTCCAGGCCCACTACGACTGGTTCGATCCCAAGACGCCTTACGGCCCCGGCGAGATCAAGCGCGGCGGCCAGCGAAGCTGGACCGCGATGGCCTATCTCAACGACATGGAAGAAGGCGGCGCCACCGACTTTCCCGACCTCCATTTCAGCGTCCAACCACAGGCTGGCGCGCTGCTGATCTGGAACAACATGCGGCCCGACGGAACGCCCAATCCCAAGGTCCGTCACGCGGCGCAGCCGGTTACCGACGGCGTCAAATATGTCATCACAAAATGGTTCAGGACGCGTCCGTGGGGCTAAAAATCTCGATACAATCACTGCCGCTGACCGCGTTGCTCATCCTCGCGTCACCCGCGCTAGCCCAAGCCCAGACGACGAGCCCATCCCACGCCGGCGCCGAATTCGACGAAGAAGCCCGGCTCGATCGTGTCTTCGCCGACGATGCGCGCCGCGAGGATGCGCTCGATCCGCTCGACGCGCTCTATCGCGGCGCCCGGGTCGACCCCACGGTCCTCGCGCAGCTCTACACCGACTCGCTCGACCGCCGCATCCTCGGCTCGGCGCAGCAGAGCCTGCGCGCGCTCGGCCAGATCGACCGCACCCGCCTCACGCCCGAGCGGCAGATTTCCTACGACGTCTTCGCGCGATCGAAGCGCGAGCAGGTCGCCTGGCTCCAGCCCGACATCCGCGCGCTGACCGGCGTGCGTCCGTTCAACCATTTCGGCGGGCTCCACGTCGAATTCTCCTCGCTGATGTCGAGCGAAGGCGCGATCCGCTTCGAGAAGGAGGCCGACTATCGCGACGCCCTCCTGCTCGACGCGGCCTTTGGCCGGGTGATCGACAATGCGATCGGCCGCTTCCGCCAGGGCATGGCAAGCGGCGTGGTCGAGACCAAGCTCACGGTAACCAACATGATCGGCCAGCTCGATGCGATGACCGCGCAGCCGGTCGAGCAGTCGCCGTTCTATTCGCCCGTGCTCAAGTTCCCCGCGAGCCTGCCCGAACCGCGCCGCACCGAACTGCGCGCCGCCTATGCCGCGACGATCCGCCAGACGATCTATCCGGCCTATGCGCGCCTGCGGCAGTTCCTGTCGGAAGAATACCTGCCGGCGGCGCGCGATCAGGTCGGGCTCTCGGCGATGAAGGGCGGCGCGACGCTCTACAGCCGGCTGATCGAGCGCGAGACCACACTGAAGCTCGATCCCGAAGAGGTCCACAAGCTGGGCCTCTCCGAAGTGGCGCGGATCCAGCGCGACATGGACGGGGTGCGCCGCGAGATGGGTTTCGCCGGCTCGCTGCGCGAATTCTTCGACCACATCCGCACCGATCCGCGGTTCCATCCCAAGACCGCACAGGAGCTCAAGGACGGTTTCGCCAAGATCGCGCGCGAGGTCGATGCGCAGATCCCGCGGTTCTTCTTGGCCGTGCCCAAGACCCCGCTGCTGATTCAGCCCTACCCCGAATTTCGCGCCAAGTACGAGGCCGGCGGCAGCTACAACCAGGGCGCCTCCGACGGGACGCGGCCGGGCATCTTCTATTTCAACACCTACGACCTGCCGAGCCGCTTCCTGACCGGCATGGCCACGCTCTATCTGCACGAGGGCATCCCCGGTCATCACTTCCAGATCAGCCTGGCGCAGGAGGATCAGAGCCTCCCCGGGTTCCAGCGTTTCGACGGCAACAACGCCTTCGTCGAAGGCTGGGCGCTCTATGCCGAGACGCTCGGCTATCCGATGGGCTTCTACAAGGACCCGATGCAGCACTGGGGCACGCTCGACGACGAGATGTTGCGGGCGATGCGGCTGGTGGTCGACACCGGGCTCCATGCCAAGGGTTGGACGCGCGAGCAGGCGATCGATTACATGCTCGCCAATTCGGGCATGGGCCGCACCGACGCCACGGCCGAGGTCGAGCGCTATGTCGCGATCCCCGGCCAGGCGCTGTCGTACAAGATCGGCGCGCTGACGATCCAGCGGCTGCGCGCCAAGGCCGAGACGGCGCTGGGCGACAAGTACGACATCCGCCTGTTCCACGAGCAGGTGCTCGGCTCGGGCGCGCTGCCGCTGCCCGTGCTCGAAGCGAAGATCGACGCCTGGATCAACGCCGTGCAGAAATTGAGCGGGGCCTAGCTGCGGCGCTCGTGGGCGAGCACCGCGGCGCGCAGCGCGGTCGCATCGTTCAGCGCATTGTGCGGGCGAGCGCCGGGCACGATCGGGTCGATGAGCACCGGATCGACGAGTTCGCTGCGGCTGACCGGCATGGTGTCGAGCATCGGCAGCACGTGTTCGGCCACCCACGGCGTCGGCGCCGCGCAAACGAGCGCCGCGTAAAACGGCGCCGTCGCCTCATCCTCGGGCACCAGGGCGATCGAGATCAGCTCGCCGCCGAACCCGTTGTATTCGGCGTCGAGGAAATAACGCATCAGATCTCCGCGTAATCGACGACCGGACGGTCCTCGCGCGTGCCGCGATAGCGCGCGGTGGGATCGTTGGCGTCGCCGGCGATGATGACATGGTCGTCGTGGACCTCGAGCAGGGTGCCGACGAAGGGAAAGCCTTCGAGGCTCCCGGTCACGCGGTAGCTGACCGTGTCGCCGGCCTTGAAGGTCTCCGGCTTGAAGTTGAATTCGAACGGGCAGTTCTCGCCCGTTTCGCCCATGCCTTGCATCGCGTGTCTCCTTTGCCGAGAAAATAGCGACTGTGGCTCACAAATGCAAAAGGCCGCCGGATCGCTCCGGCGGCCTTTTTGTCCACTTGCGTGGGTTGCGCCTGGTTCAGCTAGGCTGAACCAGATCGACGGCTATCAGCCGACGATTTCTTCGGGCTTGAAGAAATAGGCGATCTCGACCGCGGCGTTCTCGTCGCTGTCCGAACCGTGGACCGTGTTGGCCTCGATCGATTCGGCGAAGAGCTTGCGGATCGTGCCTTCGGCCGCGTCCTTGGGATTGGTCGCGCCCATGATGTCGCGGTTGGCCTGCATCGCGTTCTCGCCTTCGAGAACCTGGACCACGACCGGGCCCGAGATCATGAAGCTGACGAGCTCGCCGAAGAAGGGACGCTCCTTGTGGACGGCGTAGAAGCCCTCGGCCTGTTCCTGGCTCATCTGGATGCGCTTCGAGGCGACGACGCGCAGGCCGGCTTCCTCGAGCTTCGCGGTGACCGCACCGGTCAGGTTGCGGCGCGTGGCGTCGGGCTTGATGATCGAAAAGGTGCGGGTCACCGCCATGATAGGGTTCCTTGCGAGGTTTGTGTCTGTCGTTGGATGGCCGCGCCCCTAGCCGGGAAAGCGCGGCGAGGCAAGGTCGCTCAGACCTGCAAGGTGTCCCGCCAGCGGGCATCGACCCAGGCGAATTGCTCGCGCGCCGCGGCGAAGGCCGAATCGACGTCTTCGTGGAAGTCAGAACGGTGGATCTTGCGCCAGTAGACCTTTTGCAGACCTTCGAATTCGAGCGGTTCGATCCGCGCGAGCACATTGAAGCCGACGCGCCCCGCGGCGTCGCGGACGAAGCTGATCACGCGGTCGCGATCGGGATGCATGAAATCGGCGGTCGACTCGCTCACGCCATGCACTCGCTTACGGGCCCTCGACCCACTTGCCGCCCTGCTGCTTCCAGAAGCGTCGGTCGATCCCCCCGCGCTTGCCCAGCATGACCCAGCACTCGCGCGCGGGCTGGAGCGTCTCGTCGTCGAAGATGTAGAAGGTGCGCTCGAACCCGGTGTCGCTGTCGCGCCAGACGCCGTCGGCGATCGCCAGGTATTTGGCGCCGTTACCCGCCGCCATCTCGCCCGAGAGCAGGATCGGCTGGCGCGCATCGTGGTCGCCGCCGGAAAAGCCATGCGCGAGGAACGAATCAGCGACCCGTCCCCAAAGCTCGCGGCTGATAACCCCGAGTTGGTCCTCGCGGCCGGAGACCACCAGCAGCCGCTCGCCCGCCTTGAGCGTGTTGCGCGCGATGAGCGGCAGCACGGCCTCGGCAGGATCGCGACTGAGCTGGTAGAAATCTACGCGCATCAGAACCTTACGGCCTATCCTTCAAAATTGTCTCGAACGAAGCGATCGAGGATACGCACACCGAAACCGGTCGCGCCCTTGTCCCAGGTCTGGCCCGGCTTGTCGGCCCAGACGGTGCCGGCGATGTCGAGATGCGCCCAGGGCGTCTTGTTCTCGATGTAGCGCAGCAGGAACTGCGCGGCGGTGATCGAACCGCCCAGACGCGGGCCGACGTTCTTCATGTCGGCGATCGGGCTGTCGATCATCTTGTCGTAGGCCGTGCCCATCGGGAAGCGCCAGAGCCGGTCGCCCGTGGCCTGGCCTGCGGCGGTGAGCTTGGCCGCGAGATCGTCGTCGTTCGAGAACAGGCCGGCATATTCGGTCGACAGCGCCGCGATGATCGCGCCGGTCAGCGTCGCCAGGTCGACGATCGTCGTCGGCGCATATTCCTTCTGTACCCAGGTCAGCGCGTCGCAGAGCACGAGGCGGCCTTCGGCGTCGGTGTTGATCACTTCGATCGTCTGGCCCGACATCGACGTCACGACGTCACCGGGACGCTGCGCCTTACCGTCGGGCATGTTCTCGACGAGGCCGACCACGCCGATCACGTTGGCCGAAGCCTTGCGCAGCGCGAGCGCGAGCATCGTACCCGCGACCGCACCGGCCCCGCCCATGTCCCACTTCATGTCTTCCATGCCCGCGGCAGGCTTGATCGAGATGCCGCCGGTGTCGAAGGTGACGCCCTTGCCGACGAAGGCCAGCGGCTTCTCGCCGGCCTTGCCGCCGTTCCATTCGATCGCCAGCAGCCGCGCGGGCTTTTCCGAACCCTGCGCCACGCCGAGCAGCGCGCCCATGCCGAGCGCCTTCATCTCGACGTCGTCGAGCACGCGCAAGGTCAGGCCGGTACCGGCCATGCGGTCCTGGCAGCGGGCGACGAAGCTTTCGGGATAGATGACGTTGGCCGGCTCGGTGACGAGTTGGCGGGTGAATTCGATGCCCTCGGCCACGGCGCTCTCGCGCTCCCAGGCGGCCGCTGCGCCGTCGGGTGCACCCGCGACCGCGATCTCCTTGAGCGACGGCTTCTGCTCGTCGGTCAGCTTCGTGCGATAGGTGTCGTGACGCCAGGCACGCAGCCGCGCGCCGAGCAGCACCGAGGCAACCTCGTCGGCCGAAAGCGCCGCGCCCGAAAGGTCGAAGGTCAGCGACGGCTCGCCCGAAGTGAGGAATCGCGCAACAAGTCCGGCGCCCGCGCGTTCGAGCGCGGAGATACGATCATCGGCATCGGGGCTGCCGATCCCGGCGAGGGCGACGCGCACCAAGGTGCCGCCGCGTTCGGCGAAGCCCTCGAAGATCTGCCCGGCCTTGCCCGCAAAGCGGGTCGCGCGCGCACCTTCGGCCAGCACCGGCTCCAGTTCGGCCGGGATCGCATCCTGATTGACGAGGCGGGCGATAAGGCGGGTGGAAGGCGTGGCAGACGCATCAAGGAACTGGATTTGCATGAATTCTCCTCGGTTGGGCCGAATTGGGACCCACCAATTGCCGGGGCGGATTGCAGTTAAGCACGTGCGGTGCGATAGGCAAGGGATGCTCCCTGCCCCGCGGACCCAGTTGCAAGCCCGTGTCCTTCGCTTGCGCCCCTGGCATCTGCTGGCGATGGCGGCGGGCCTTGCCATGCTGGCCGAGCCCGCCTGGGCTCAGGACGGACCGGCCGCCCTGCCTGTCCAAACCACGCCCCAGCCCGCCGGTCCGACGGCCGATGCGGCCCCGGCCGCCGACCTCTCAGACGGCCCGATCGGCTTCGAGGCCGACGAGGTCGAATACAACGACAAGGCCGATACGGTCACCGCCAAAGGTGCGGTCGTGCTGCGGCGCGACGACCAGTCGGTGCGCGCGGATCAGGTAACCTGGGATCGCAACACCGGGAAGATCGTCGCCACGGGCAATATCCGTCTCGTCGACGAGGACGGCAACCAGCTGTTCACCGATCGCGTCGAGCTGACCGACGAGCTCAAGACCGGCGCGATGGAAAACCTGCTGCTCGCATTGCGCGAAGGCGGCCGGCTCGCCGCGCAGTCGGGCCAGCGCCTGCCCAACGGCGATGTCGTGCTCAGCCACGCGTCCTATACGGCTTGCGAGGTCGAGGATGCCGACGGTTGCCCCAAGCAGCCGACCTGGCGAATCACCGCTTCGCAGGTGATCTATCAGGACGATCAGAAGAGCGTGCGCTTCAAGGGCGCGCGGCTCGAAATCTTCGGCATCCGCCTTATGCCGCTGCCCGGCCTGCTCGTCGCCACCGACGGCCGCGCCATTTCCGGCCCACTGATCCCCGATCTGCGCCTCTCGGCCTCGAACGGCGTCGAGATCAGCGAAGGCTATTACCTGCGGCTCTCCGACAGCAGCGACCTGACCGCCACCGGTTACGTCTATACCAAGGCGCCGCCGATGGTCTCGGGGCAGTACCGCGCGCTGACGAGCAAGGGTTCGTACCAGATCACCGGCTATGCCACGAAGAGCGATCTCATCGCGGTTTCGGGGCAACCGAGCAACGCCGCCGAAAGCAATTTCCGCGGCTACGTCTACGCCAACGGCCGCTTCCAGCTCTCACCCGAATGGAGCGTGACCAGCTCGATCCGCCGCAGCACGGACCGCACCTTCCTGCGCCGCTACGACATCAGCCGCGACGATCGCCTGCGCTCGATGGTCGACATCGAGCGGATCGCGCCCAATTCCTACCTGTCGATCGCCGGCTGGTCGACGCAGACCCTGCGCGTCAACGACGATCAGGGCCAGGTGCCCTTGGCGCTGCCCGCGATCGACTATCGCCACCGCTTCACCGATCCGCTGGTCGGCGGACGGCTCGAACTGCAGGTCAACAGCCTCGCGATCCTGCGCTCGAACGGGCAGGACACGCAGCGCGCCTTCGCCGGCGCGCGCTGGGACCTGACGCGGATCACCGGCCTCGGCCAGCAGATCACGCTGACCGGTCTCGTCCGCGGCGACGTCTATCATTCGGACGACAATGCGCTGACTTCGACCGCGATCTATCGCGGCGAGTCCGGCTGGCAGGGACGCGGCATCGCCACGGCCGCGGTCGACGTCAAATGGCCGCTCGTCGGCGCGGTCTTCGGCGGCACCCAGGTCCTGACGCCGCGCGTCCAGCTCGTCGCCACGCCGTCGATCCGCAACCTCGCCGTGCCCAACGAGGACGCGCGCGCGGTCGATCTCGAGGATTCGAACCTGTTCGCGCTCAACCGCTTCCCCGGCTACGACCGGGTCGAGGACGGCGTGCGCTTCACCTATGGCTTCGACTGGCAGTTCGAGGCGCCGCGCTGGAAGATCAAGACCACGATCGGCCAGTCCTATCGCCTGACCACCGAACAGACGCTGCTGCCCGACGGCACGGGCCTGTCGAGCCGCACCTCGGACATCGTCGGCCGCACCGAGGTTCACTATCGCGGCTTCCTCAAGGTCACGCACCGCTTCCGGCTCGACAAGGACAGCTTCGCGATCCGCCGCAACGAATTCGACGCGACGATCGGCGACAACAAGACCTATGCCGAAATCGGCTACGTTCGTCTCAACCGCAACATCCAGACGATCGAAGATCTCCAGGATCGCGAGGAGCTGCGTGTCGCCGGCCGCGTCGCGTTCAAGAAATACTGGTCGCTGTTCGGCTCGGCCGTGGTCAACCTGACCGACCGCAACGAGGACCCGTCCAACCTTTCCGACGGTTTCCAGCCGCTGCGCACGCGCCTTGGCGTCGCCTATCAGGACGATTGCCTCGAACTCGCCTTCACCTGGCGGCGCGACTACGTCGCCACGGGCGACGCGCGCAAGGGCAACGTCTTCCAGGTCTATTTCGCGGTCAAGAACATCGGCGTCCGGTGATATCGGCTGCCGGCGAGCCGCGCGGGGGCGGGGCTCTGCTGGTCCTTGTCCCCTTCCCCCAAACACCCTATCCGGCGCACTCAGTATTGGTTAAGCCGGGCCGCGGCAAAGCGCCGGCCTAGGCCGCGCTCGCGGGATGGGATCAACGACACGGTGGATAAGACTATTCGCACGACATTGAAGAACGGCCGGCTTGCCGCCCTCGGGCTCACCGCGCTCGGGATGGCGATCGCCGCCCCCGCGCAGCAGATCGATCCTGCCGGTCCCAGCAATCCGGCGGGCGCGCCCTCGGATGCGCAGGGCACGATCTCGATTCCCGAAGGCGTGACGATCTTCGGCAAGAACGATCCCAACATGCGCCGCGCGACCGCGCTGGTGAACGGCGACATCATCACCGGCACCGACGTCGACCAGCGCCTGGCGCTGATCCTGGCAGCCAATGACGGCAAGATCAGCGACGAGGAAAAGGAGCGCCTGCGCATGCAGGTGCTGCGCAACCTCATCGACGAAACGCTGCAGATCCAGGAGGCCAAGGCTTCCGACATCACGATCGAAGACGGCGAGATCGACCAGACCTATGCGCGCGTCGCGCAGCAGAACTTCAACCAGAACGTCGCGGCGATGGATTCCTACCTTGCCCGCGTCGGATCCTCGCCGGCCTCGCTCAAGCGCCAGATCCGCGGCGAGCTCTCGTGGCAGCGCCTGCTGCGCCGCAACGTCCAGCCCTTCATCAACGTCTCCGAAGAGGAAGTGAAGGAAGTCATCGCGCGCCAGCAGCAGGACAAGGGCACCGAGGAGTACCGCATCGGCGAGATCTATCTCGCGGCCTCGCCCGACGCCAAGCAGCAGGTCTTCGAGAATGCCAAGCGCATCGTCGACCAGCTCAAGCAGGGCGGCTCTTTCGTTGCCTATGCGCGCCAGTATTCGCAGGCCTCGACCGCCGCAGTGGGCGGCGATCTCGGCTGGATCCGGCTCAGCCAGCTTCCCGGCGAACTCGCCACGGCGTCGCGCGAACTGCAGCCCGGCCAGCTCGTCGGCCCGATCGAGGTCCCCGGCGGCTTTTCAATCGTCTATCTGATCGACAAGCGCCAGGTGCTGACCGCCGATCCGCGCGACGCGGTGCTCGCGCTCAAACAGATCTCGATCAGCTTCCCCGCGGGCACGACCCAGGCCGATGCCACCAGGAAGGCCGGCGAATTCGCCAATGCCATGAAGGAAGCGCGTGGCTGCGGCGCGGTCGACGGCGTCGCTCGCGCGCTCGGCGCGCAGGTCGTCGCCAACGACCAGATCCGCGCGCGCGACCTGCCCGGGCCGCTCCAGGATGCGGTGCTCGGCATGGCCGTGGGCGAAACCTCGCCGCCGTTCGGCTCGATCGCCGACGGCGTCCGCGTGCTGATGCTCTGCGGTCGCGACGATCCGCAGAGCAACAACACCCTGAACTTCGATCAGGTCATGGCGCAGATGGAAGACGAGCGCGTCAACAAGCGCGCGCAGATGTACCTGCGCGATCTCCGCCGCGACGCGATCATCGACTACAACTGATGGTGCGCGGATGACCGCGCCGGCCATGTTACCCTTGGCAGTCTCCCTGGGCGACCCGGCCGGAGTCGGCCCCGAGCTGCTGACCGAGGCCTGGACCCGCCGCGCAGAGGAAGGGCTCACGCCCTTCTTCGCCGTCGGCGGCGCTATGGTCCTCGCCGAAGCCGCGGCGATCCGCGGCATCGCAGCCCCGGTGGAGCGCATCACCGATCCGGCCCAGGCGGCGGAGGTCTTCGCGCGGGCCCTGCCCGTGCTCGATCATGCCGATGGTTCCTACAAGCCCGGTCAACCCGATCGTGCCGGCGCCGAACTCGCGCTCGCCTCGCTGACCGAAGCCGCGCGTCTCGCGGTCGCCGGTGAGGCCGGCGGCGTGGTCACCGGCCCGATCGCCAAGTCGCGGCTCGCCGAACTGGGCTTCGCCCATCCCGGCCAGACCGAATTCGTCGCCGCGGCGAGCGGAGTGGCACTCGAGGACGCGGTGATGATGCTCGCAGGGCCGAGTCTGCGCACCGTGCCGCTGACCGTGCACATCGCGCTCGCAGAGGTTTCGGGAGCATTGAGCGCAGAGCTCATCCAGCGCCGTTGCAGCATCGTTGCAGCGGCCTTGCAGCGCGATTTCGGACTGGCCAATCCGCGCCTCGCGCTCGCGGCGCTGAACCCCCACGCCGGCGAAGACGGCCGCTTCGGCAGCGAGGAAGCGCAGATCATCGCTCCTGCCATTGCCGCGCTGCGGGCCCTGGGAATCACCGTCACCGGGCCACACCCGGCCGACGCGATGTTCGCGCCCCACGCCCGCGGCGACTATGACGTCGCTTTGTGCATGTACCACGATCAGGCACTCATCCCCTTGAAAGCTCTCGATTTCGACAATGGCGTCAATGTCACGCTGGGGCTGCCGATCGTGCGTACCTCGCCCGATCACGGCACCGCCTTCGGCATCGCCGGCAAGCGCCTCGCCAACCCCGGCGCGACGATCGCGGCGCTGCGCATGGCCGGCGAATGCGCCGCGCGCCGGGCCATGACGTCATGAGCCTGCCCGATCTCCCGCCGATCCGCGAGGTCATCGCCCGCCACGGCCTCCAGGCCACCAAGGCGCTCGGCCAGAACTTCCTGCTCGACGAGCAACTGCTCGGCCGGATCGCCAGAATTCCGGGCAATCTCAAGGACCAGGCCGTACTCGAGGTCGGCCCCGGCCCCGGCGGCCTGACCCGCGCGCTGCTCCGCGCCGGCGCCCGCGTCACCGCGATCGAGATGGACCGCCGCTGCCTGCCCGCGCTCGCCGAGCTCGAGGAGGCCTTTCCCGGCCAGCTCCGCGTGATCGAAGGAGACGCCACGAAGATTTCTCCAGCCGATCTCTTTTCCGAACCATATCATATCGTTGCAAACCTTCCTTACAACGTTGGCACAGCTTTGTTCACGGGCTGGCTGTCCGGGGAAACCTGGCCGCCGCAGTGGGCTTCGCTGACCCTGATGTTCCAGGAAGAGGTCGCCCGCCGCATCATAGGCGTGCCCGGAACCTCGGAATTCGGCCGCCTCGCCGTGCTGGCGCAGTGGCGGGCCGAGGCCAAGATCGCGATGAAGGTCCACCGCAGCGCCTTCACTCCGCCACCCAAGGTCATGTCGGCGATCGTCCACGTCGTGCCGGGCGCGATGCCGGCTGGCGTTTCGGCCCGCAAGCTCGAACGCGTCACCGAAGCGGCCTTCGGACAACGGCGGAAAATGCTAAGGCAGAGCTTGAAAGGCCTGCCCGGGGCGCTAGAGGCGCTCGACCGCTTGGGGATCGATTCCCAGCGGCGCGCCGAGACGCTGAGCGTCGCGGAATTCGTCAGCCTGGCTGGCGAATTGTAGAGTATCCCGGAACGCCCTCCCCCTGCATGCGTTCCGACAGACTTAGGAGATACCGGATGAAGCTGTTGCGTTGGACCCTGGCCGGGGCATCCGCCTACGTCATCTACAAGTATTCGATCGGCAAGAAGACCAAGGGCGAGGACGTCTTCGTCGCGCCCGAGGAAGGTGCCGCCGGCGAGCTCTCACCGGCCCGCGAAAGCGCGGCCCCGCCCAAGCGCGCCAAGCCGCGCAAGACCACCAAGACCGCGGGCTAAGGTCCCGAAACCGATCGGTTCGCGTCCCCGCCGAGGCGGGGACGCAAGCCCAGTCAGGCCGCGACGGCCGCCTTCTTCTTCTGACGCCAGGCGTGAAGCAGCGGCTCGGTATAACCGTTGGGCTGCTCGACACCCTTGAACACGAGATCGCAGGCCGCCTGAAAGGCCAGGCTGGTCTCCCAGTTGCCCGCCATCGGCTCGTAGCGTGCGTCGCCGGCGTTCTGCGCGTCGACCTTGGCAGCCATGCGCTGGAGCGATTCCAGGACCTGCTCCTGGGTGCAGACGCCGTGGAGCAGCCAGTTGGCCATGTGCTGGCTCGAGATGCGCAGGGTCGCGCGGTCTTCCATCAGGCCGACGTCGTTGATGTCGGGCACCTTCGAGCAGCCCACGCCCTGGTCGATCCAGCGCACGACATAGCCCAGCAGGCCCTGCGCATTGTTGTCGAGCTCTTCACGGATCTCCTGCTCGGACCAGTTGGTGCCCTGCGCGAGCGGCACGGTCAGCAGGTCGTCCAGACCCGGGACCGGCTGGCCGGCGAGTTCCTTCTGAACGTCGAACACGTCGATGTCATGGTAGTGCATGGCGTGGAGCGTCGCCGCGGTGGGCGAAGGCACCCAGGCGGTGTTCGCGCCGGCCTTGGGGTGGACGGTCTTCTCGGCCATCATCGCGCCCATGCGGTCGGGCGCGGCCCACATGCCCTTGCCAATCTGAGCACGTCCCGAAAGACCGTGCTTCAAACCTATGGCAACATTACGCTTTTCATAGCACGAAATCCACTTCGAGCCCTTGATGTCGTTCTTGCGGATCATCGGACCCGCGCGCATCGAGGTGTGGATCTCGTCGCCGGTGCGATCGAGGAAGCCGGTGTTGATGAAGACGATCCGGTCCTTCACCGCATGGATGCAGGCGCCGAGATTGACGCTGGTACGGCGCTCTTCGTCCATCACGCCGACCTTGACGGTGTGGCGAGGGATCTTAAGCAGATCCTCGACAGCGTCGAACAAGTCATTGGTAAAGGAGCACTCTTCGGGACCATGCATCTTCGGCTTGACGATGTAGATCGAGGCCGTGCGGCTGTTGCCGTGCGTGCCGAGCCCCTTCACGTCCTGCGTGGAGATCGCGGAGGTGATCACCGCATCCATGATGCCCTCGGGGATCTCGCTGCCGTCAGCGAGCAGGATCGCCGGATTGGTCATCAGATGACCGACGTTGCGCACGAACAGCAGGCTGCGGCCCGGCAGGCTGATCTGGCCGCCCCCTGCTTCATTGGCGCCGCCGTTCCAGATGCGGTCGGGCTCGAGCGCGCGGGTCAGGCTCTTGCCGCCCTTCTCGAAGGTGTCGGTCAGATCGCCGCGGATCACGCCGAGCCAGTTGCGATAGGCGGCGAGCTTGTCCTCGGCATCGACCGCCGCGACCGAATCCTCGAGATCGACGATCGTGGTCAGCGCCGATTCGAGCACGATGTCGGCGATGCCCGCGACGTCGGTGGCGCCCACCGGATGCGAGCGATCCAGCACGAGCTCGATGTGGAGCCCGTTGTGCTGCAGGAGAAGGCCTCCCTCCTTGCGTCCGACCAACTGGCTGGCATGGGCCAGCGGCGGATCGCCGGCGCCGTCCCAGTTGGACCAGGAGCCCGAAGCCAAAGGCACGGCGCGGTCGAGGAAGGCACGGCCGGCGCGGATCACCGCGGCGCCGCGCTCGGCATCGTAGCCGCCGGGCCTGGCCGCCGGGGCGTCGAGCGCATCCGTGCCGTAATAGGCGTCGTAGAGGCTGCCCCAGCGCGCATTGGCGGCGTTGAGCAGAAAGCGCGCGTTGAGCACGGGGACGACGAGCTGCGGGCCGGCCAGTGCGGCGATCTCGTCATCGACGTTTTGCGTGGTGACGGTGAAAGCCTCGGGCTCGGGCACGAGATAGCCGATCTCGGCCAGGAAGGCGCGGTATTCGGCGGCATCGAGCGGCTTGCCGGCGCGTGCGGTGTGCCAGGCGTCGATCTGCGCCTGGAGATCGTCGCGCTTGGCCAGCAGCGCGCGGTTCTTCGGCGCGAACGCGCCAAGCAGAGTCGCAAAACCCTGCCAGAAAGCGTCGGCGGACTTGCCGATCGGTGCAAGCACCTCGCCTTCGATGAACTGCGCCAGCTTCGCGTCGACCTGAAGTCCCGCGCGATCGATCCTGTCCGTCATTTGCCTCACTCACCATGCTTGGGCCGCGGCCGCCAGGATGCGGGGCGGCCGGGAATCTGCCGATAATCCCTGGGGAAGGAACGCCGGGCCTATGGCCCAAGCCTGCAGGCTTGGCAACCTGACCAAAGTGGCCGTCACACCCGCCCCGGCCGTCGGACGAATTTACAGTTAGCGCGCGGTTAACCACGCTCTTGCGCGGATTTCAGCCTCTGGCATGGTGGTTGCTACTGAAGCCCGCGAAGGGAATACGATGTTTAGCAAGATCGGCAGGCTGTTCGTGATCAAGACGCGTCTCGAGGCGTTCCTGATCATCTATGCGCTGGCGCTCGGGGCGACCGAGCGTGGCTCGGTCTATCTCGAGCAGTTCCCCGGCTGGGGCGGCAAGCTGCTGTTCCTCGCCTGCACCGCCGCGGTGTTCATGGCGGGCGGCAAGATCCTCGACTGCCTGAAGTTCGAACAGGCGCGCGACGCAGCCGCTGCCGAGAAGACGGCCGCCTAGTCGCCGGTCGCGACGAACAGCCCCTTGGCGCGGTCCTTGACCACGCGATCGGCGCGGAAGACCGAGCCGCTCATGGCGATGTAGACCCCCGGCTCTGCGCACTGGACCGCGGCAAAGGCCATGCCGAGGTTGAAGCTGGCATCGCTCTCGCTGAACCGCGCGGGCGCCAGCGCCCCGACGAGCACGATCACCTTACCCGGAATGTCGGCGAGCGCTCTGGCGGTTTCGGTCATCGTATCGGTACCGTGCGTGACGACGATGTGCGCCTCGCGCGCTGCGGCGATCCGCTCGTGGATCGAGGCGCGATCGGCGTCGGTCAGCTCGAGGCTGTCCTTGCGCGCCACTTCCTCGACGCGGAACGGCCGGCGCACGCGGCCGATCTCTAGCAGGCGCGCGACGACGCTCTCGCCGACCTGATAGTCCGAGAGCGCGTCGAAGTAGATCTTGTCGATGGTCCCGCCGGTGGTCAGCAGCAGGATGGGCGTTTCGGTGGGCAGCATGGCCAGACCATATCACGCCTGAGAAATAAGTGGGACGCTTCTGTTGCCCGGTGCGCCCCGTACCGCTGGTCTCCGTTCTGTTACCCGGTCGGTCCAACCGTGTTCTAACTTTGTAACTTCAGGGCGTTAGCCCCTAGAATTACGCCGCGAGAGCAAGTGCTTCGTTGTCGTTGGCACTTATGAGTTTTGAGCCTTGAACGGGTTACTCAGCCCGGGCAAAAACAGCGTTTTTCAACACACGTCGATCCTAGTTCGGCCCCGTCATTATCCCTGCGACAACAGGGCTCCTGCCCCCGGAAAATCCCGGTTCAGGATGATAATGGTGGAGCCGCCGGGTACCGCCCCCGGGTCCGCTGTGCCTATTGCACGCCGCAATTTATCACCATAGCCGGTCGAAACCGGCGAGGACCTATATAGGCGGTCCTCGCTTAATGTGAAGTGACTAGCGGCCGGCTATTGCACAGCCCCGTCGTCAGGCGCGCTTGCGCAGTTCGTCGCGGATTTCCTGAAGGATATCGACCTCGCTCGGCCCCGCAGGCGCGGCTTCGGCTTCCTTCTTGGCGACGACGCGGTTCACGCCTTTGACCAGCAGGAAGATGATCCAGGCGACGATCAGGAAGTTGACGAGCTGGGTGATGAAATCGCCGTAGCCGATCATCGGCACGCCGGCCGCCTTGAGCGCGGCATAGTCGGTCAGCGAGCCCTTGTAGTCGGCGGGCGGCGAGCCCAGCGCGACGAAGTAGTTGGTGAAGTCCACGCCGCCGGTGAGCCAGCCGACCACGGGCATGATCACGCTTTCGGTCAGCGATGTGACGATCTTGCCGAAAGCCGCGCCGATGATGACGCCGACGGCGAGGTCCATGACATTGCCGCGCGCGATGAAGGCCTTGAATTCGTTGAGCATAGCCACTCCTCCTGTACCGTATCCTCGCGCGGAAGGCTGCCACGTAAGGCGAATGGTCACAAGCGCACGCAGCGCTTGAACCCCCGGCAATCGGCTCTACATTCGCCGCACGATGCCCGGCAGTTCGCCGCGGCGCCTCGGGAGCCGCCTCGCATGACCGCTTCGTCCCTGTTCCGCTTCGCCCTCGCCGCCCTGGCCGCGGCGAGCCTCTCCGCCTGTGGCATCAACTCGATCCCCACGGCGCAGGAGAACGCCAAGGCCAAGTGGGCCGACGTCCAGGCCGCCTTCCAGGAGCGCGCCAACCTGGTCCCCAACCTCGCCGCCGTGGCCAAGGGCGCGGCCGATCAGGAAAAGGGCATCCTCACCGGCGTGGTCGAGGCGCGTGCCAAGGCGACCTCGATCCAACTCAACGCCAATGACCTGACCGATCCAGAAAAAATGGCACAATTTCAGGCAGCTCAGAACCAACTTTCGAGCTCGCTCGCAGGGTTCGGCCGGCTGCTCGCCAACGTCGAGGCCTATCCCGAGCTCAAGTCGATCACCAATTACCAGATGCTGCAGAGCCAGCTTGAGGGCCAGGAGAACCGCATCCGCGTGGCGATCCGCGACTACAACGGCGCGGTTCAGGACTACAACACGCGCGTTCGCACCTTCCCCGAGATGATCGGCGCGAAGATCCGCGGGGCCGAGGTCATGGTGCCCTACCAGGCCGCGACGCCGGGTGCCGAGGTCGCGCCGAGCCTCGAAGGGAAGCTCTGAAAGCGGTCCCAATGCGACACCTCGTTGCCGTTGCCTCGCTCCTGCTGGCGCTGCTGGCGGGCCCCGCGCTGGCCGCGCCGAGCTTCCCGCCGCTGTCAGGGCGCGTGGTCGACGCCGCGAACGTCATCCCGCCCGATGTCGAGGCGCGGATCGACCAGAAGCTCGCCGCGCTCGAAACGCAGTCGCGACGCCAGTTGGTGGTCGCGACGATCCCCAGCCTTCAGGGCTACGAGATCGCCGACTATGGCTATCAGCTCGGCCGCGCCTGGGGGATCGGCGCCAAGGACAAGAACGACGGCGCGCTGCTGATCGTCGCGCCGAACGAGCGCAAGCTGCGCATCGAGGTCGGCTATGGCCTCGAAGGCACGCTGACCGACGGGCTCTCGTCGCTGATCATCAACCAGGCGATCGTGCCCAAGCTCAAGGCCGGCGACATGCCCGGCGGGATCGAGGCCGGGGTCGACGCGATCGTCACCCAGCTGACCCTGCCGCCCGAAGAGGCCGCCAAGGTCGTCGCCCAGGCAAAGCAGGCGCCGCAGCAGGACGAGGCGATCGAGTGGGGCCACTTCGTGGTCTTCGGGCTGATCTTCTTCTTTTTCTTCGTCCTGCCCCTGCTCCGCGGCAAGCGTGGACGCCGCTATCGCAGCGGCGGCTTCATACCGATCGTCTGGGACTCGGGCGGTTCTAGCTGGGGCGGTGGTGGCGGCTTCGGCGGCGGCGGCGGATTCTCGGGCGGCGGCGGCAGCTTCGGCGGCGGCGGCTCGTCGGGTTCGTGGTAGGAGACGCAAGATGGCCGATCTCTCACCGATGACCGAAGCCGACCGCGACCGCGTCGGCGCCGCCGTGGCTGCCGCCGAAGGCCAGTCCGCCGGCGAGATCGTCACGATCCTCGCCGAACGCTCGGACGACTATGGTGACGTCGCGCTCGTCTGGTCGGCGGCGGTCGGCTTGCTGGCGCTGTTGGCGCTCGTCGCCCTGCCCGACTTCTATCTCGGCCTCTACGCGCGGCTGACCGGCGCCTGGGTCCACGAATGGAGCCCGCGCGAGGTCTTCGCCGTGGCCGCGCTGGTCGTCGCGCTCAAGTTCGCGGGGACCTGGCTGATCCTGCTCTGGCGGCCACTGCGCTTGGCGCTGACTCCCGCGACAATCCGCAACCGCCGCGTGCGTGCGCGGGCGATCACCTGCTTCAAGGTCGGCGCCGAGCGCCGCACCCATGGCCGCACGGGCATTCTCGTCTATCTGTCGCTGGCCGAGCACCGCGCCGAGATCGTCGCCGACGAGGCCATTGCCGCGATAGTCCCGGCCGAGACCTGGGGCGACGCCATGGCGGGGATGCTGGCCGAGCTGAAGCGCGACCATCTCGCCGACGGCCTGATCGCCGCGGTGACGCAGGTCGGCGCCGTGCTCGCGCAGCACTTCCCGCGCGCCGACGACGACCGCAACGAACTCCCTGACAGGCTGATTGAAGTATGAGCGACCACCACGATCGCAGCGAACCCGACGAAGTGATGTGGCAGGGGCGCTTCATCACCGCGCGCAAGAAGGGCAAGTGGGAATATGTCAGCCGCGCCCGCGGCATCCGCGCCGCGGTGATCCTCGCAATCGAGGAGGACGAGGACGGCGAGGAATACGTCATCCTGGTCGAGCAGTTCCGCGTACCGCTCGGCCGCCCCTGCATCGAGCTGCCGGCGGGCCTGATCGGCGACCACGAAGAGCACGCGGGCGAACCCGACGAAGTCGCCGCCGCGCGCGAGCTCGAGGAAGAGACCGGCTACCATGCCGAGCGCATGGAAGAGATCGGCCAGTTCTATTCGTCGCCGGGCATGGTCAGCGAGAGCTTCACCCTGTTCCGCGCGCACGGCCTGACCCTGGTGGGCGAAGGCGGCGGCGTCGAGGGCGAGGACATCACCGTCCACCGCATAAACCTCGACCGCATCGACCGCGCGCTCGCCGAATGGCGCGCGCAAGGCCGCGCGATCGACGTCCGATTGCTGACCCTGCTGGGGCCGGGGTTGCTGGGGCGGTAACGCCCATCCCTCCCCGCAGACACCAATCCCGTCCTCCCCAATTTCGCGGGGATGACGGTCATTCTTATGATGACGAGCGTTCTTACAGCGTCGTGAAGATCGCGCCGAAGTCCTTGCCGCCGTTGCCGGCTTCGTTGAACGCCTCGTAGATCTTGGTCGCATGCTCGCCGAGCGGCACGTTCGCGCCCGCGGTCTGCGCGCCGGCCATGGCCAGGCGCAGGTCTTTGAGCATCAGCGCCGAGGCGAAGCCGCCCTGGTAGCCGTTGTCGGCCGGGCTCGTCGCGCCCACGCCGGGGGCCGGCGTATAGTCGTTGAGCGACCAGTTGTAGCCGGTCGACTTCGACGAGATCTCGTAGAACTTCTGCATGTCGAGCCCGGCCTTCTCGGCCAAGGCCAGCGCCTCGCAGGTGCCGATCATGTGGATCGCCAGCAGCATGTTGTTGCACATCTTGGCAACCTGGCCCGCACCGAGCGCGCCCGCATGGATCACCGCCTTGGCCATCGGTTCGAGCACCGCCTGCGCGCGCGCGAAGGCTTCCTCGGTGCCACCGACCATGAAGGTCAGCGTGCCGCCGTTGGCCGCGGCGATGCCGCCCGAAACGGGCGCGTCGACCATCTCGTAGCCCGCGGCCTTGGCCGCCTCGCCGACTTCGCGCGCGGTGGCGAGGTCGATCGTCGAGCAGTCGAGGAACAGCGCGCCCGCGGGCGCCTGACCGAGCACGTCGGCCTCGTAGACGCTCTTCACGATTCCGCCGTTGGGCAGCATCGAGACCACGGCGTCGACGCCCTGCACGGCCTCGCGCACCGTCGTGAAGACGGCGCAGCCATTTTCCTTGGCCTTGGCGAGCGCTTCGGCCGCGAGATCGAAGGCCTGGACCTCGTGCCCCGCCTTGACGAGGTTCGCGGCCATGCCGCCGCCCATGTTGCCGAGGCCGATGAAAGCGATCTTCATGTCAAACGTCTCCTGTCGCGGCGAGCCATTCGCGTCCCTGATCGGTCAGCACGAAGCTCGGCTCGAAATGTCCGGTCGGCTCGAAGGCGAGGATGCCGTCGCGTTCGAGCCGGCTCACGATCGCCCGGTCTAGCCAGACGCGGTCCTTGCGCAGTCGCAGGCCACCGGCCGGCAGCGCGCGCCCGCCGGTGATGCGCAGCCAGGTGCGCAGCCAGGCGAGGCTGGTCAGCGTCTCGACGGCATCGGCCGCATCGGGATCGCCGTGCCACCAGGCAAGCTTCTGGCTGCCCGGGCGCTTCTGCTTCTCGATCGGCAAGGCCTCCGGAGTCGGCAGATCGACCTTGGCGAACTCCTCGTCGAGCATTGCCAGGGCCTCTCCCTTGTGCGGAAAGACCGGCGGCGTCGCCATGGCTTACTTGCCCTTCCAGACCGCCGGGCGCTTCTCGACGAAGGCCTTCATGCCTTCGGCCTTGTCCTCGGTCGCGGCCAGGATGCCCCAGGTGCGGCGCTCGTAGAGCAGGCCCTGCTCGAGCGTCGTCTCGAAGGCGACGTTGACCATTTCCTTGTTCAGCAGCGCGGCGAGGCGCGGCATGCCGGCGATCTCGGTGGCGATCGCGACCACCGCGTCGACGAAGCCCTCGGCGGGCAGGATGCGCGCGACGAGGCCCGACTTTTCGGCTTCGACGGCGTCCATCATGCGACCCGTGAGGCAGAGGTCCATCGCCTTGGCCTTGCCGATCGCGCGCGTCAGGCGCTGCGTTCCGCCCATGCCCGGCGCGACGCCGAGCTTGATCTCGGGCTGGCCGAACTTGGCCTTTTCAGAAGCGATGATCATGTCGGCCATCATGGCGAGCTCGCAGCCGCCGCCGAGCGCGAAACCATTGACCGCGGCGATCCAGGGCTTGCGCACGACCGACGCGATGCCCTTCTGCCAGCCGTCGAAGAAGGCCTGGGCGAAGAATTCTGTGGCGGGCTTGTCGGCCATCTCGCCGATGTCGGCACCGGCGGCGAAAGCCTTCTCGCCCGCGCCGGTGAGGACGGCGGCCCCCTGGCTGTCGTCGGCCTCGAACTTGGCGAAAGCGTCGATCAGTTCCTTCATCACCGTCGAGCTCAGCGCGTTGAGCGCCTGCGGGCGGTTGAGCTGGATCAGCGTGACGGCGCCGCGCTGTTCGACGAGAAGCGTTTCGTAGCTCATAGCGGTTTCCATTCCTTGTCGGCCGGCAGCGGCGCGAAGATTGAATCGATCAGTTCGTCGGTGACGCCTTCGGGCGTCGCCGGATCCCACTTGGGATCGTTGGTCTTGTCGACGATCACGGCGCGGACGCCCTCGGCGAAGTCGGGCCGGGTCAGCACGCGCGCGGCGATGCGATATTCCATGACCATGTTCTCGGCGAAGGAGCCGAGCTTTGCGCTGTCGGCGAGCTGGCGCAGCGCGACCTTGCAGGTCTGCGGGCTCTTGGTCTTGAGCGTCGCCAGCGTCTTGGCCGCCCATTCGCTATCGTCGGCCTCGAGGCTCGCGAGGATGTGCTCGTAGCGGTCCGAAGCGAAGTGCCTGGCGATCTCGGTCGCGTGCGCCGCCAGCTTGGGCTCGGGCGCGGTCACCGCGAGCGCCGACAGGACGCCGCCGATCTCATGACCGCCGACGATCCGCGCCTTGGCCTCGGCCAGCTTGTCGACGGGCAGGTAATGCGTCGCGAGGCCGGCCCAGAGCGCTTCCGAACCGTCGATCCGCGCGCCGGTGAGCGCGAGGTACTGGCCCAGGCGGCCCGGCAGGCGCGAGAGCCACCAGCCGCCGCCGACGTCGGGGAACAGCCCGATGCCGGTCTCGGGCATCGCATAGCGCGTGTTCTCGGTCGCCACGCGGTACTTGGCGGGCTGCGAGATGCCGACGCCGCCACCCATGGTGATGCCGTCGATGAAGGCGACGATCGGCTTGGGATAGACCGTCATCAGGTGGTTGAGCTGGTATTCCTCGTAGAAGAACGCCAGCCCCGAGACGCCGTTGTCGGTCAGCGCCGAATTGCGCAGGAAGGCGATGTCGCCGCCCGCGCAGAAGCCGCGGCCCTCGCTGTGATCGACGATCACGGCCTTGACCGCGTCATCGTCCTTCCAGGCGACCAGCGCGTCGGTCATCGCGTGGTCCATCGCCGCGGTCAGCGCGTGGATCGCCTTGGGGCGGTTGAGCGTCAGGAAGCCCGCGACGCCGTCTCGGCGAACGATGAGCTCTTCGGTCTGGCTCACTTGAGCAGGTCCCGCCCGATGATCATGCGCATGACCTCGTTGGTGCCTTCGAGGATGCGGTGGACGCGCAGGTCGCGCCAGAAGCGCTCGATCGGATAGTCGCGCAGGTAACCGTAGCCGCCGAAGATCTGCAGCGCCTGGTCGACGATCTGCGAACCGTTGTCGCTGGCGAGGCGCTTGGCCATGGCGGCGAAGCGCGTCTTGTCGGGCGCCCCGGCGGTGACCTTGGCGGCCGCGAGATAGAGCAGCGCGCGGCTGGCCTCGAGATTGGTCGCCATGTCGGCCAGGGTGAACTGGGTGTTCTGGAAATCGGCGATCGGCTTGCCGAACTGCTGGCGATCCTTGGCGTAGAGGATCGCTTCGTCGAGGCAACGCTGGGCGCCGCCGAGCGAGCAGGCGCCGATATTGAGGCGGCCGCCGTCGAGGCCGGCCATGGCGAACTTGAAGCCGTCGCCCTCGGCGCCGACACGGTTCTCGACCGGCACCTTGACGTTGTCGAAGCTGACCTGCGCGGTCGGCGAGCTGTTCCAGCCGAGCTTCTTCTCGTTGGCGCCGAACGAGACGCCTTCCTGGTCCTTCTCGATGACCAGGCACGAGATGCCCTTCGCGCCGTTGTCGCCGGTGCGGACCATGGTCACGTAGAAGTCGTTGACGCCGCCACCGGTGATGAACTGCTTGGTGCCGTTGACGACATAGTGGTCGCCTTCGAGGCGCGCGGTGGTCTTGAGCGCTGCAGCGTCGGAACCCGAACCGGGTTCGGTCAGGCAGTAGGAGCCGAGCTTCTCCATGCCGACGAGCTGCGGCAGGTAGCGCTGCTTGATCTGGTCGTCGCCGAACTTGTCGATGATCCACGAGGCCATGTTGTGGACCGAGATGAAAGCCGCGGTCGACGGGCAGCCGTAGGACAGCGCCTCGAAGATCAGCGCCGATTCGAGCCGGCCGAGATTGATCCCGCCCATCTCCTCGGAGATGTAGATCGCGCCGAAACCGAGCTCGCCCGCCTGGCGCACGACGTCGCGCGGGAAGTGCTTGGTCTCGTCCCATTCCGCCGCCTTGGGCGTGATGGCGTCGGCGGTGAACCGGCGGGCCATTTCCTGAATGGCGAGCTGGTCTTCGGTGAGGCTGAAAAGGTCGGTCATGCCGCGCGCCTTATCCGATTTAACCGCTCGGTTAAATACCCTGCCCGCCTATAAATAAGCTCAGGGAGAGATTTTTGTGGTCCCCGGACGCAGCACCGCCCGCCTCTCCGGTGAGAAAGGCGGGCGGCCTGGTTTGCGTCGATCGGGCCTCAGGCCAGAGCGGCGATGATGTCCTTGCCGAACAGGTCCTCGTCGGCCGGGATCACCTTGGTCACCTTGAGCGGCTTCGAGACCCAGGTCTCGTTGATCAGATCGCGCCAGGTGATGTTGTTGTTGGTCGAGTTGCCGCCCCACGAGCCGCAGCCCAGCGAGAAGGTCTGGCGCATGCCGTTCCACAGGTTGCCCGAGTTCGACGGGGCCTGCGGCTGGTTGACCATGACGCGGCTGGTCTTGGTGTTCTCGGCCAGCTTGAGGATGTTCTCGTCGCTGTTCGAATAGATGCCGCACGAGTGGCCCTGGCCCTGGTAGGCCTGGATGCCATTGGTCAGATCGATCGCCTCGTCGATGTCCTTGGCGCGGTAGAGCGCCATGGTGACCGACAGCTTCTCGCCCGAGAAGGGGTGATCGGCGCCGTAGCCGCTTTCGGGAACGATCAGGAAGGTCTTGCCTTCGGGCAGGTCGATGCCGGCCATGCCGGCGATCTTGCTGGCGGTCTGGGCAACGATCGCGGTGTTGAGCGCGCCGTCCTTCCAGATCGTGTCCTGAAGCTTCTGCTTGTTCTCGCCCTCGACGATGAAGCCGCCTTCCTTCTGCAGCTTCTCGAGCATCTGGTCGTAGACCTTGTCGAACAGGATCACCGAGTTGTCCGACGAGCACGAGGCGGCGAGGTCGAGCGTCTTCGAGACGCGGATCTTCTCGGCTGCGTCGTCGAGATCGGCGGTGTCGTCGACGGTGATGACGGCGTTACCGACGCCGACGCCGAGTGCCGGGGTGCCCGACGAGTAGGCGGCGAGCACCATGGGACCGCCACCGGTGGCGAGCACGCGGTCGCACTGGCGCATGACCTCGTTGGTCTTCTCGACCGAGGGAATCTCGATCGGGATGACCAGGTCGGCCGGCGCGCCGAGCTTGACCAGCGCTTCGCGCATCTTGTCGCAGATGATCTTGTTGGTGATCTTGGCGCGCGGATGCGGGCAGATGATGATCGAGTTGCGGCCCTTCACGGCCGAAATCGACTTGATCACCGGAGTCGCCTCGGGATTGGTCGAGGGCGAAAGCGCGCCGATCACGCCGACGGGCTTGGCGATCTTGACGATGTTGCGCTCGGCATCTTCCTCGATCACGCCGACCGACTTGTCGTCGATGATGTCCATCAGCGCGGCGCGGGTCTTGCGCGCGATCTTCAGGTACTTGCCGTCGTAGTTGCCGAGCTGCGATTCATCGACCGTATGCTGCGCGATCTCTTCGGCGACGCCCGGCTGGGCGACGGCCCAGACCATGCCGCGGATCAGGCGATCGACCTGCTCCTGCGTGTAATGCTCGATCTGCTGCTGCGCCTTGCGCGAGCGTGCAACGAGTTCGGCGACTTCCTTGGCTTCGGGCGTGTCGGCAATCGGGCGGGCAGCGGCCATCTTCTTGTCCTATCCTTCGATGTGCGCCGCGATGTCGATGAAGCCCGCAACCGTCGCGCACACGCGTAACGGCCCGGTTCTCAAGCATCCGGCTCCACGCCGCCACTGCACTTTTGCCCAGCGGCGTTCAAGATGATTCGCCGCAAGCCATGTTGCGCAAAACGGCATGGTCGTTTGACTATGCTGCAGCTCAGATAGTGCGGCGTAACGCCGCTTCAAGCTGCCGATAATTCCCCCATAGGAACGTGAGTTCGACATTCCAGACAACAAGCCTGTTGCCCTCCCCCCGCCGCTTCGCCATGAACGCAGCGACGATGACGAACAGCAGGATTTCCGCGTGACTCAACCCAGCATCGATTCCGCTCAGTTCCGCCAAGTGCTCGGCAGCTATCCGACCGGCGTGAGCGTGGTCACGGCGATGGGCGCGGATGGCCAGCCGATCGGCATGGTCGTGGGCACCTTCACGTCGGTCTCGCTCGATCCGCCGCTGGTCGGCTTCCTGCCCGACAAGAAAAGCTCCTCCTGGCCGCAGATCGAGGCTGCCGGCCATTTCTGCGTCAACGTTCTCGCCAGCGACCAGCAGGAGGTCTGCAAGCAGGTCTCGGCCAAGGGGCCCGAGAAGTTCGTCGGCGTCGAATACGAGATCTCGCAGCACAACCTGCCCGTGATCGCCAATTCGATCGCGCGCATCGAATGCTCGATCCACTCGGTGGTCGAGGCCGGCGATCACTGGATCGTGCTGGGCAACGTGCTCGGCCTCGAAGTCACCCGCGACGAAGATCCGATGCTGTTCCACCGCGGCCGCTACGGCGGTTTCGCCGAACTCGCCTAAGCTCTGGACTTGACTCTGCCCATGCCGATGCTGTTCGGGTGTACAGCATTGTATCCGATCGGGAGAGCATCAAGATGACGAGATCACTGAACGGCCGCGTCGCGGTCATCACGGGCGCGGGTTCGGGCATGGGCCGCTCGATGGCGCTGCGTCTGGCCGAAGACGACGCGAAGATCGCGATCTGGGACATCAACGGCGAAGGCGCCGAAGAGACCGCCAAGCTGGTGCGCGACGCCGGCGGCACGGCCATCGCCATTACCGCCGACTGTTCGGACCCGGCGGCGATCAAGGCCGCGGCCGCGCAGACGCGCGCCGAGTTGGGCAAGATCGCGATCCTGATCAACAACGCCGGCATCGCGCCGTTCACGCCGTTCCTCGAGATCGACCTGGCGCTGCTCGAGAAGGTGCTGCGCGTCAACACGATCGGCCCGTTCCTCGTCACCCAGGAATGCGTGCCCGACATGATCGAGGCCAAGTGGGGCCGGATCATCAACATCACCTCGTCGTCGGTGCAGTCGGGCTCGGCGCTGCAGACGCATTACACCAGTTCGAAGGGTGCGCTGCTCGGCTTCACCAAGTGCCTCGCCATGGCGCTGGGCGAGCACGGCATCACCGCCAACATGATCCCGCCGGGATCGATCGACACGCCGATGCTGCGCGGCGCCGAGATCATGCAGCGCGAGGGCGCTGTCGAGGCCTATGGCAACGCGCTGCCGGTGAAGCGCATCGGTACGGGCGAGGACATCGCCGCAGCCGCAGCCTTCCTCGCCTCGGAAGAGGGCGGCTACATGACCGGCCAGACGATCAGCGTGAACGGCGGCCGCTACATGGGTTCGGCCTAAGATGACGGGCGCCTTCACGGTCGACGTCGAAGGCGCCACTCTGGCAGGCGAGCGGATCGGTGCGGATAGCCCGCCGCTCGTCCTGATCCACGGCATGGCCGGCGAGCGCGGCGACTGGGATCGCCTGCTCGCCGCGCTGCCCGCGGACTATCCGATCCTTCGCTACGACCTGCGCGGCTTCGGCCTCTCGCCGAGCGACGATCGCGAATACTCGCACAGCGACGACCTGCTCGCCGTGCTCGACGCCCTCGGCATCGAGTGCGCCGCCGTGCTCGGCTTGTCGATGGGCGGCGGCGTCGCGCTCAATTTCGCGCTCAGCCATCCGACGCGCGTTTCGCGGCTGATCCTGATCAGCCCGGCCATAGTCGGCTGGGAGTGGTCGGCCGGGTGGAAAGGCCTCTGGCACGAGGTGTCGCGCGCGGCGCGCGACGGTGACCTGGCGCGCGCGCGTGAACGCTGGTTCCAGCACCCGATGTTTGCGGTGGTTCGCGAGAGCGCCGCCGCCGAAGACCTGCGCCATGCGATCGACGCCTACCACGGAAGGCAGTGGATCCGCGATCCGCAGCGCATGGAACTGCCCGACCTGGAACGGCTTCACACTCTCGCCATGCCCGCGCTGCTGCTCACCGGCGAGCGCGACGTCGCCGACATGCGTCTCATCGCCGACGTGATCGCAGGCGCCGCCCCCCAGGTGAGGCGGATCGATTTCGTCGGCGCGGGGCACATGCTCCATATCGAGCGTCCGGCCGAGGTGGCGGCAGCAATCCTGGGATGACGCCTCGGCGCGGAGCGGGCAATATGACCGCCCAGCCCAGCCGGAGCCCCCGCATGCGCGCCCTTCTGTTCCCTGCCCTGCTTGCCGTTACCGCCAGTCCCGTCGCTGCGCAGGAACGCCCCTCGCCCGACCGGCTGCGTGCCGACGTCACCCGGCTCGTCGGCTTCGGCACCCGCCATACCTTGTCGAGCACCAGCGATCCCAAGCGCGGCATCGGCGCCGCGCGCGACTGGGCGG
Source organism: Novosphingobium anseongense (assembly GCF_037482895.1). NCBI lineage: Bacteria > Pseudomonadati > Pseudomonadota > Alphaproteobacteria > Sphingomonadales > Sphingomonadaceae > Novosphingobium > Novosphingobium anseongense. Next base: position 1,618,905 of record NZ_JBBHJZ010000001.1, read on the forward strand.
CGGCGGAACTCGCGCGGATCGGCAAGGCTTGCGGGCAATGCGTGACGGTCGAGCGGATCGCGCGGCGCTTCGTCGGGCCGCGCGCGCCCGATGGCGTCGTGGTCGAAAACGTATTGGGCATCCAGCGCGGCACCGATCCCAACCGCTACGTCATCGTCGGCGCACACATCGATTCGATGGCGGGCGACGTGATGGATTCCAAGGCTGATGCGCCGGGCGCCAACGACGATGCCTCTGGTGTCGCGCTCGTGCTCGAGGCGGCGCGGCTTCTCTCGAAGCAGCGCTTCGAGGCGACGATCGTCTATGCCGTCTTCTCGGGCGAGGAGCAGGGCCTGTGGGGCGGCACCCTACTCGCCGATACCGCCAAGGCGCGCGGCTGGCAGGTCGACGCCATGCTCAACAACGACATCGTCGGCAATTCGATCGGCCAGGGCGGCGTCGCGGCGGGCGACCGGGTCCGCGTATTTTCCGAAGGCGTCGGCAAGGCCGAGAGCCTGGTCGAAGCGCAGCAGCGCCGCGGCGACGGCAGCGAGGACGACGGCCCCAGCCGCGCCCTCGCCAAGGCGGTCGACCATGTGGCCGAAGCCCTGCCCGGTGGGCTTGATGTGATCGTCGCGCGCCGGCCCGATCGCTTCGGACGCGGCGGCGATCACGAGCCGTTCCTCGCGCTCGGCTATCCGGCGGTACGCTTCACCGTCGGCGCCGAGAACTGGGATCGCCAGCACCAGTACGTCCGTAGCGAGAACGGCCGTGCTTATGGCGACACGGTGGAAGGCGTCGATTTCGACTATCTCGCCAAGGTCACCGCGATCAACGTCGCCACGCTCGCGCGGCTGGCGAAAGCACCGGCCGCTCCGGCCCGTGTCCAGGCCGCGGGCGCACTCAGCCGCAACACGACGCTGGCCTGGGCGGCGGTGCCCGGCGCCGTCCGCTATGTCGTGCGCTGGCGCGAGCAGGACGCGCGCGACTGGACTGGCTCGCAGATCGTCGAAGGCGCGACGACGATCGTTCTCGAAGACAAGCCTGTCGACGATCTGTTCTTCGGCGTCGCCGCGGTCGGCCGCGACGGAGCGGAGAGCCTCGTGACCTTCGCGGGCCGCGCCGCGGTAGATCCGGCCGTACCGCGCCGATGATTTGGTAAAATCTTTATTATTCAGAGTGTGGCTAATGTCACAGACTGGGACAGCGAACCCGGCGAAAAGCTCCCTGCCGGCCGAATGAGGCCAGCCAAAAAAGGGAGCTACGTCGTGGTTCGGAGCGCAGAAGCCTATGTGATGGACGCATCCCATTGGGACGAGTCCTGGTTTTACGAAGCGCGGGGCGACGATCTCACGCGATATCGACATGCCGAACCATCGCTGTTCATCAGCGACCTCGCCGATCGGATCGCGACGATCTGCGTCCCGCACGCCGCCTGTGATTGCGAAGCTGCCGCGCAGAAAACCGAGGCCAGTTTCTCGCTCTTCGCCGCGGATGGCCACATGCGGCCGTTCGAGGAGATCGAGGCCGAAATCATCCGCATCGCGGTGAACCGCTACGACGGCCGGATCAGCGAGGTCGCGCGGCGCCTCAAGATCGGCCGCTCGACGGTCTACCGCAAGATGGACGAGTTCGGGATCGAGCACGCCCAGGCATAGGCCTCTTACCCGACGATCGTGCAGAGCTCCGCCGGCGACGACCTTTCGATCATCCCATAGGTCGACTGGTCGTCCCAGGTGTAGCGCGCGCCGCCCTGGTTGTTGGTCATGCCATTTACCCCGGGATTGCCGACGTGGAAGGTGCCCAAGGTGGTCTCCCCCGCGATCCGCGTGATGCCGAGTTCGGATTCGAGTTCGAGCGAAACGTCGTCGCCCCGCGGCATGACGTTGCGCAGGAACGGGATCCTGGTGGCCCGCGCCGCGTACATGCGGCCGTCCTGATAGATGTAGCCCTCGTTGTAGGTGCTGCCGTCCTCGCGCGGGGGATAGGCGCAATAGCCGAAGGCGCGGCCGTCGGGGAACACCGCCGCCTGCCAGCAGTGACCGCGGAAGGCGCCCATCGGTCGCACCGACTGGCGGTGGATGCGATTGCCGACCGCGCGGAAAGAGCGCGTCTCGCCATCGACGGTGAACTCGCCCTCGCCGCGGAACGTGTGCTCGACCCGCCAGCCGAAGCCCATCAGGCCGGCGTCGGTGCGCTGGGCCTCGGTCATGCCGGCGAGCTTGTCGGGGCGCAGATCCTGGGTCCAGCCCGGGGTCGCCATCTCGATCTCGACGTCGAACTTCACCGGCACCTTGCGCAGCGCGGGATCGACCTCGCTGTCGGCGAAGACGCGGAAGCGGCCGGCGATCTGCTCCTCGACACGGCTGTCATAGGCTTCGTCATCGAGCCGCACGCGCCATTTGCGGAACGGCTCGATGCATTCGAAGCGCAGCCCGCCGGCGCCGAGCACGCCCGTGTCCGAAGGCAGGGTCGGCGCGCGCTTGCTCAGGCGCAGGATGCGTCCATCGGGAAAGGCGAAATTGCCGTCGTAGCGATGCCGATCCCAGACCGCGCCCTGCGCCTCGAGGCCGATGCGCGGGAAGGCGAAAGCGCCGTTCTCCTCGAACAGCCAGATCGAGGCGCTCTCGCGCATCTCGGGATCTTCGGGCCGTCCGGGCAGGATCTGCCCGTCGAGTTCGGATTCGAGCCCGCCCGCCCAGTCCTGCGGCATCGCCATGCGGCTCATCCTCCGACCTTGTTGAGCCAGGTCGAGCGCTCGATCATGCCGTAGGCGGTCTGGCCGTCCCAGGTATACTTGGTGCCGCCCTGGTTGAGCGCGAAGCCCGCGAGTTCGCCCTCGCTGCCCACCTTGAAGGTGTTGAGGCAGCCCGCACCCTCGATGCGGGTGATGCCGAGTTCGGACTGCAGTTCGAGCGAGGTGTTGCCGCCCGTGGGATCGAGATCGCTGAGCCAGGGGATCGTTGTCGCCGTAGCCGGATACCACTTGCCGTCCTGGAAGACGTAGCCCTCGTTGTAGGTCGATCCGTCCTCGGCCGGCGGATAGGCGATATAGCCGAACGCGCGACCGTCGGGGAAGACGGCGGCCTGCCAGCAGTGTCCGCGGAAAGCCTCGAGCGGGCGCACCGACTGGCGGTGGATGCGGTTGCCGACAGCGTTGAACTGGCACTCCTTGCCGTCGATCCACAGCGTGCCGGTGCCGCGGAACAGTTGCTCCATGCGATAGCCGAAGCCCATCAGGCCGGCATCGGTGCGTTCGCGCTCGCTCATCCGCGCCAGGGCCTCGGGCGTGTTGTCCTGCACCCAGGCCGGCGCGACCATCTCCAGGTCGACTTCGTAGCGCAGCGGCGTCGTCCGCTCGCGATCGACCGTGCCCGCGGCGATATGTGCCGAAGTCGTGTCGATCGGCGTGCCTTCGTAGCGGACCTTCCAACGCTTGTAGGGTTCGACGCATTCGAACTGCAGCCCGCCAGAGCCCAGGATCGTCGCGCGGCCATCAGGCCCGATCGGCGAATGGCTGGCACCGTCGAACTTGCTTTCGAAGAGCGCGCGGCCATCGGCGAAGGCGAAGTTGCAATCGTAGCGGTGGTTTTCCCAGACCGAGCCTATCGCCTCGAGCCCGTTGCGGGGAAAGGCGAACTCGCCGTTCTCCTCGAAAATCCAGACCGAGGCGCTTTCGCGCATGTTCGGGTCCTCGGGCTTCTCGGTGAGCATGTAGTCGTAATGCTCGGCCAAACCGCCGCGCCATGCCGCTTCGTCCATCCTGCGCTCTCCAGCCCTTGGCGTTCCTGGGGAATCATCATGCGAAAGGGCCGCCCAACCATGACGGTTGTGCGGCCCCCTGCAAGCGCGAGTTGGATCGCCCTGGCGATAGTGGTTACTATCAGAACTCGAAACGGAGTTCCCCGCCCCACATCCGCGGCAGGCCGGGATTGACGACGTTGGTGTTGCCGCCGTTCGACGCGGCGTTGCCGCCCGACCAGTAGCGACGGTTGCCGAGGTTGCGCACGAAAGCCGAGGCCGAGAGCTTCGAGCCCATGATCTCCGACCAGGTCAGGCGCGCGTTGAACAGCGCGTAGCCCGGCAGGGTTGTGTTCGGGTTCACCGTATCGCCGACGTTCGAGAAGTTCATCTTGGTCTGGCCATAGGCGTCGCCGCGCAGGGTCAGCTTGCCGGCATCGCCCAGCGGCACGCCGACTTCGGCGAAGACCGTGCCGCTCCACTTGGGCACGTCGGCGAAGGGGCCGTAGTTGATCGTCGAACCCAGGATCGACACCGCGTTGCTGGTGTAGCGGGCATTGGTGTAGTTGCCCGAAGCGCCGAACTGCAGGTACTCGGTCGGCCGCACCGAGAAGTCCACCTCGAAGCCGGTGATCTGCGCCTTGGGCACGTTGACCGTCAGCAGCGAAACGCCGTTCGCGGTGAGGATATAGGCCGAGCGCTGGATGTTCTTGACCCACTGGTTGAACACGTCGGCATTGAAGGTCACCGGCACGCCCAGGCTGCTGCCCGAATACTTGATGCCGCCCTCGATGTCCTGCGTCGTCTCGGGCAGGAACAGGTTCCCGCCGCTCGCCGCGGTGACGTTGAGCGGGGTGACCGAATAGTTGTAGCCGCCGGCACGCCACGAACCGCGGTGCGCGACGTAGACCATCAGTTCGGGCGTGACCTGGTAGTCGAGGCTGACGGTCCAGCTCGGCTTGCTGGCCGAAGTCTTCTCGGTGCCCGGGAAGAACGGCAGGAAGGCCGAGCCCGGAAGCTGGAAGATCTCGGTCTTGTCGTGGGTGTAGCGGAAGCCGCCGGTCAGGCTGAACTGATCGGTGACCTTGAACGAGGCCTGGGCGAAGCCCGCGACCGATTCGGTCGAGATTTGCGCGGTGTAGGCGAAGGGCGCCGCGAAGATCGGCTGACCGAAGGTCAGGTTCGAGACGATCCGGTCACGCTGGTTGAGGTAGTAGAAGCCCACGACGTAGTCGAGCCGGCCGTCGATCGCCTTGCCCTGGAGCTGGAGCTCGTCGGAGATCTGGCGGGTGTTCAGGCGGAAGCCGTTGGTCGGGACGACCTTGACCTCGTTCGCCGTCAGCGTGCCCTGGGTCTCGAAGAAGTGGTAGGGCGAGCCATCGTAGTCGTAGCCGTCGTCGGACTTGGCGCGGTTGTAGCCGAAGATGTTCTTCAACGTGATGTCCGAACTCAGCTCGAACTCGGTGGTGTTGATGACGTAGGTGCTGCTCGCCTTGTGATAGGGCGGATAGGACGCCAGGCTCTGCCAGGGGCCAAGTTGGCGCTGCAACGCAACCGCAGCGTTGAGGCCACCCTGGAACACCGCCGGATGGGTCGCGAGATAGGCGACCAGACCCGGGCTCGTCGCCGGATTGAGCAGGCAGTAGGCCGCTGTCCCGTTCGCCGGGTTGGCGCAGTTCACCGGATTGACCGACCACAGCTGGTACGGCGTGTTGGTGCCGTCCTCGTCGGTGTACTGGAATACGGTCGTGTTGGTGAAGCCTGCGGTCGGGGTCAGCTTGAGCGAGACGCGGACCGACTTCTGGTCGAGATCGCCGTACTTCTCGCCGGTGAAGTAGTCGCGCACGAAGGCGCCGCCGCCGGTCAGGCTGCCGGCGACGCGCAGCGCGCCGATGTCGCCCAGCGGCAGGTTCACCGCGCCCTGGAGATTGCGCGCATCGTAAGAGCTATAGCGGCCCTGGACGTAGCCGCCGAACTCGTCGCTGGGCTTGGCGGTTTGGTAGAGCACCGCGCCGCCCGTGGCGTTGCGACCGAACAGCGTACCCTGCGGGCCCTTGAGGACCTGGATGCCGCCCATGTCATAGAAGGTCGAGGCGTTGTGCGTGACGATCTGCACTTCGTTCACATAGGGCAGCACGCTCGGGGGCGAGTTGGTGAAGGTGTCGACGCTCTGGCCGCGGATCGAATAGTTGAACGAGTGGACGCCACCGTTCTGGCGGATGACGAGGCCGGGCACGGCCGACTGCAAGTCGTTCTCGTTGTTGATCGCGCGCTTGGCGAGGTCCGCGCCCGAGATCGCGGTGATCGCGATCGGCACTTTCGACAGACTTTCCTCGCGACGACGGGCCGTCACGATGATCTCATCACCGCTGGCACTCGTATCGGCAACGTCCTGGGCATAAGCAGGCGCAAACGGCACCGAGACCCCAGCCATAAGACCGGCGACGATCAACTTCCTCATAGGTTCCTCCTCATTTCACGCTCGGGCGTAAAATCTTGTTTTATCGAAACGACAGCATATGCGTTATTTTCCGAAAGCGTTCTGACGCCCTCGGTTATTGCCGCTCTATTGATTCATTTGGAACGCGAGTGTCACGTGCCTTTTGCCTCACGGGGCGATTTCGACACGCCACCGCAGCATTTGCGCAACACTCGAAGCGGGAGGCATACCGGCACGCCTCCCGCCGAGCCGGATCACCGCTTGTCGTAGGTGATCGGCAGCGACTCGATGGTGTGCGTGGCCACGGTCGGCAGATAGGTGATCTCGCTCTCAGGGATCGCGAGCTTGATGTTCTTGAGCTGGCGCGCGACTTCCTGCGCCGCGAGCTTGACCTCCATGCGCGCGAGCGCGAGGCCGACGCAGCGGTGCGGACCGCCGCCGAAGCCGACGTGACGGCCGAGGTTCGGGCGGTCCATGTCGAACTTGCGCGGTTCGGGGAACACGGTCTCGTCGTCGTTGCCGCTATCGTAGACCAGCAGCATGTGCGAACCGGCCGGAATCAGCGTGCCGTTCACCACGGCATCCTTGACGGCCATGCGCGACAGCGCGCGCACCGGCGGCTCGTTGCGCAGGTGCTCCTCGACGAAGCGGTTCATGCGGCGATCGTCCTCGGCGACTTCGAGCAGCGTTTCCATCATGCCCGGCTTGGTCGCGAGCACGTAGAACAGGTTGCCGATCGCGGTCGCGGTGGTGTCGTTGCCGGCGATGACCATCGCGCGGATCAGCGAGACGGCCTCATCGAAGGTCAGCTTCTCGACCGTGCCGTCCTCGTTGGTGACCGAGGCATGGACGATGTCGGAGATCATGTCCTCGCGCGGCTCGGCCTCGCGGTCCTTCATCTTGCCGATCAGGTACTGCTGGAGTTCGGCGATCTTGGCGGCATTGGCCAGCATGGTCTCGCGGCTCTGCATCGCGCCGATCTGCGCGGTGACCGCCATCGACCATTCGATGATCTTGTCTTCCATGCCGTGGTCGAGGCCCATCTGCTCGACGATGACGCGGATGGTCAGCGGCTGCGAGATGTCGCGCACGGCATCGCACGAACCCTTGTCGGCGAATTCGGCGATGAGGTCGCGGACGATGGCGTGGAGACGCGGCTCAAGCTCTTTGACGCGGTGCGCGGTGAACGCGCGCTCCATCAGCTTGCGGATGCGCGTGTGGTACGGCGGGTCCGACATGATCGCGTCGGGGAAATAGCCGCCGCCATGCTCGCGCAGGTAATTGCGGAACTCGTCCTGCATGCCGCGGGCCTGCTGCTCGTGGTAACCGTGCTGGACCGAGAAGGTGATCGGGTCCGACTGGACCGCCCAGATGTCCTCGTGGCGCGTGACCAGCCAGGAGTTCAGGCCCTTGTCGTGATAGATCGGCTGCCCCTTGCGCATGGCGCGATAGAAGTCGCGCGGGTGAGCCTGGATCGCGTGATCCTTGAGCGTGCCCTCTTCGATCAGGCGTTGCTCTTCGGCGCTCAGGGGCAACCTCTCGGACGGCGGGCGTTCCGAAGTCTGGGTTTCCGTCGTCGATGCCATAGCCCTGATCCTACTCGCCAAAATCTGGTTTCAATGCGTAGCGAGGCCGGCAAGACCGGCCCCACTCGGGTTTCATCCTATCATGGAAACCGGCGCGCGGATAAGCCATGCCCACCTTCGAAGCACGGCTTGTCCCAAGAGGTAAGGCCCAGCTCAGCGCCCGAGCGATGCCTGGCGGCCGAGGCCCGATACGGCCCCGACCGTAAGGTCAATAGCCGGACCTTCAGTAGCTCGATGCGGGCGCGACAGTGACCTCGATGCCATCGATCTCGGGCGACATCTTGATCTGGCAGCCGAGACGGCTGTTCTGCTTCATGACGTCGGCCACCATGTCGAGCATGGCGAACTCGATGTCGTCGGGCTCGCCGACCTTGGCGAACCAGTCGCCATCGACATAGACATGGCAGGTGGCGCAGGCGCAGCCGCCGCCGCAATCGCCCATGATGCCGGCAACGTCGTTCCGCTTGCCCAGTTCCATCAGGCTGGTGCCTTCCTCGACCCCATCGAACGTCTTGGACACGCCGTTGACGTCCGTCATCGTGACCTTGAGATTACCCACTTCGACAACCCTCCTCGATCCGCCTCGCGGAATCATTGCTCCCCATGCCCAAGAATCCCTCACGGCGCAAAGGCTCCTGCGGGCGGCATCAGTTGACTGCGGGCGCACCCGCCAGACCTCAATTTGCTGACCAAGTTCTTAGCAGTACAGACCCCCTTGTCAATTTGCCGATGGCCGATGTGATCGATTGGCCACCGCCATGGAAAACCACTTCTGCCCTACCAGTCATTTGGCGTAGTCTGCTCTGAGCCTATTGGATAGAACAGCAAATTTGCAGCGCCTTAGGGCTCCCCGGGCGCCGCGACGAGGAGAGGCCAGTGGCCACGACACTTATCCGCAACGCCACCATCTTCGATGCGACCGGCGCCAAGCCGTTCCAGGGCAACCTGCTCGTCGATGGCAACAAGATTGCCGCCGTCGGTGCGGCAGCAGCCAGCGCGCAGGCCGATAGCGAGATCGACGCGACGGGCCTGTTCTGCATGCCCGGCATGACCGAGGGCCACGCCCACCTCTCGTTCGAAGGTGTCTGCGCGACCGAGAACCTGATCACGCCGACGCCCGAGGAACAGGTCTTCACCGCCGCGCGCGGTGCCAAGGCGCTGATCGAAATGGGCTTCACAAGTTCCTATGGCGCTTCGGAAGCCAAGCTCCGCCTCGCCGTCGCCGTGCGCAACGAAGTCAACGCCGGCCGCCTGCCCGGCCCGCGCATTCGCGCCGGCGGGCTCGAACTCAGCGTCACCGGCGCCATGGGCGACGAGAGCAAGGAGCACGACCTCCGGCCCGGCGGCCCGTCGCAGATCGTCGACGGCGTCGAGGAAATGCGCAAGGCCGTGCGCTTCCAGATCCGCGAGGGCATCGACAACATCAAGCTCGATGTCTCGGGCGACCCGTTCTACCCCTCGACCCCCGGCAATTCGACGCCGATGACCTTCGAGGAGATCAAGGTCGCGGCCGACACGGCGCACGGGCTCGGCCGCAAGATCAACGCGCACACGCGCTCGGTCGAGGGCTCGAAGCACTGCGTCCGCGCCGGCGTCGACGGCCTGTTCCACTGCGAGTTCTCCGACGAGGAAATGCTCGACCTGATGGAAGAGGCGAAAGACCGCATCTTCGTTTCGCCGACGGTCGGCCTGCTCCACCAGATCATGACCGGCGAAGCCGCTGGCAACGGCCTTTCGGCCGAAATCGGCGGCTACATGGGCATCGGCGAACTGCTGGAGAACTCGGCGAGGACTCACACCGAACTGCGCAAGCGCGGCATCCGCCACCTGATCGGCGGCGACTATGGCTTCGGTTGGTCGAAGCAGGGCGAGCAGGCGAAGGACATCGCGCTGTTCATGCAATACTACGGCTACTCGGCCGCGGAAGCGCTGATCTGCGCCACCCGCAACGGCGGCCGCGCGATGATGGACGGCGACGGTCTCGGCACCTTGGAAGCCGGAAAGCTCGCCGATTTGATCCTGGTCAATGGCGACGTGCTGGCCGACGTGTCACTCCTGACGGACCATGGGCGCATTGCGCTCGTGATGAAGGATGGCGCGATCCAACGGATCTCGCCCGCACTCAACCAATCCCACCATTCCCCCGCGCTCGAAGCCGCGGAATAAGGAGTCACGCCTAATGAACGTCGAAACCGGCAAGCTGAAGCCCGGTGAGGCCCGGTGCCCGGCCGAGACCACGCAGGAGATCATCGCGCGCGACAAGGTCGCCGCCCCTGCCTGGGCCGCCAGCGAGAGCTACGAATACCTCGGCAGCGAGGATATCTCGAAAGAACGCTACACCACCGCCGAATTCGCCCAGGGCGAGTTCGACCGCATGTGGACGCGCACCTGGCAGATGGCCTGCCGCGAGGAGCACATCCCCGACGTCGGCGACTATTACGTCTACGATCTCGGGCCTTACTCCTTCGTCGTGACGCGCAGCGGCGAGGACCAGATCCAGGCCCATTTCAACTCGTGCCTGCATCGCGGCACGAAGCTCAAGCCCTCGGGCACCGCGGGCTTCTCGAACAACCTCAAGTGCCCGTTCCACGGCTGGACCTGGAACCTCGACGGCAGTCTCAAGGAAATCCCGGAAAAGTGGGATTTCAGCCATACCCAGGATCGCAAGATGTGCCTACCCGAGGCGCGCGTCGAGCGGCTGGGCGGCTTCGTCTGGATCAACATGGATCCCGACGCGCCGAGCCTGGCCGAATACCTCGGCAAGGAAATCATGGAGCACATGAAGGCCTGGAAGCTCGAGGACCGCTACATCTACCTGCACGTCCAGAAGAGCTACCCGGCCAACTGGAAGCTGACGATGGAGGCTTTCATGGAGGCCTACCACGTCGGCGACACGCACCCGCAGGTGGCACCGGCCAACGGCGACGTGAACTCGCAGTACGACTGGTACGAGGATCACGTCGACCGCTTCATCTCGACGCTCGGCGTCGTCAGCCCCAAGCTCTACGGCAAGTATTCCGAACAGGACATCGTCGAGAACTTCACCATGGGCGACAGCTCGTCGATGGGCGGGCAGAAGCCGCAACTGAAAGACGGCGAGCGCGCGCGCCAGGTCATGGCCGACATGTTCCGCAACATGTTCGAAACCGCGACCAAGACCGATCTCAGCCACGTCTCGGACACCGAGTTGCTCGACACATACAGCTACACGTTCTTCCCGAACCTGTTCCTGTTCCCGGGCATCTCGCTGCCGATGATCTATCGCTTCCGTCCCGACGCGCGAGACCATCGCCGCACGATCTACGAAGTGATGTTCATGCGCCCGCGGCCCAAGGACGGCACCGAGGTCGAGACCGCCGAGGTCGAGATCCTCGAAGACCACCAGTCGTTCTCCGAAGCCGTCGGCATGGACCCCGGGTTCGGCCACATCCTCGATCAGGACACGGACAACCTCTACGCCCAGCAGGAAGGCCTCGAAGCCAGCGCCAAGCCCGGCATCACGCTCGGCGACTATCAGGAAATCCGCGTCCGTCACTTCGAGAAGACGATCGACAAGTACATGGCGATGGGCCCCAAGCTGCCGAACTGGGAAAAGCTCCAGCGCGATTGCTGATGCGCCGCACGCTTAGTCGATGAAATTGCGGGCGCGTCCTTGGTGGGCGCGCCCGAACTGCGCAAAGAACCAAAACACGCGAACGGCGCCCCCTTGCCGTCCGCCAACCGGGAGAGATTTCATGCGAGCAACCCTGCGCCGGCCGCCGGCCGAGGAACTGGTCCTCTATTCGAAGGATCCGAAGACCAAGATCGCAACGATCACGCTCAACCGGCCCGACGCGCTCAACGCGCCGACGATCGCCGCGCGCCTGCGCTTCGCCGAACTGGTCCACCGCGCGAACATCGACGATGACGTCAAGGTCCTGGTGATCCGCGGCGAAGGCAAGCACCTGGGTTCGGGCGCCGACCTTGAGGAACAGGACGGCATGCTCAACCCGCAGCCGGGCACCTCGCTGCTCCACGAATTCAAGATCCCCGAGGACGGCTCGGTCAAGTATCCGCCGGCCGGTTCGTACCGCTTCCTCGGCTCGATCACCAACCTCTACGCCGACGACAGCTTCGGCTGCCGCTCGCTGCAGAACTTCAAGAAGATCTCGATTCTCGAGTGCAAGGGCTACAACTACGGCTGGCACTTCTACCTCGCGGGCGATGCCGACATCGTCGTCTCGTCGGACGACGCGCTGTTCGGCCACGCCGCCTTCCGCTACGTCGGCTGGGGGCCGCGCATGTGGACCTGGTGCGAGATGATGGGCGTGCGCAAGTTCATGGAGATGGTCTTCACCGGCCGCCCCTTCACGGCCCAGCAGATGTACGACAGCAACTTCATCAACTCGGTCGTCCCGCGCGAGAAGCTCGAGGAAGAGACAATGAAGTACGCGCTGTCTTGCTCGATGACGCGCCCGAACGACACGGTCGTCGCGCAGAAGACTTTCTTCGAGATCTACAAGCAGTACCGCGGCGAATACATGGGCTCGCTGCTGACCGGCTTCCTCGAAGGCCTCAAGCCGATCATGACCGACGACGCCGGCGGCATGGACCAGGGCCTGGGCGACGACGTCATGGAAAAGGGCCTGGCCAACTCGGTCAAGGACAACGATCTGCGCTTCCCGCCCGACTGGCGCCTGAGCTTCGGCGGCCGCGCGAAGCCCTGATGCAGTACACGCAGCTCGGTTCGACGGGCCTGATCGTCTCGCGTCTCGCCCTGGGTGGATCCACGTTCACCCAGGGCGACAAGTCGCTCGGCGCCTTCTACAAGGTCGGCCCCGAGCTCGCGGACGAACTCGTCGGCAAGGCGCTCGACGCCGGCATCAACTACTTCGACACCGCCGACGTCTATGCCAGCGGCCAGTCGGAGGAACTGCTCGGCGCCGCGCTCAAGCCGCACCGCGACCGCGTGGTCCTGTCGACCAAGGTCGGCAACCGCGGGGCGGGCAACCGCGAGCTGCTGCATTCGGGGCTCTCCCGCCGGCACATCCTGTGGTCGGTCGACCAGAGCCTCAAGCGGCTCGGCACCGACTGGATCGACTACTACATCGTCCACAAGACCGACGTCTTCACCCCGCTCGAGGAAACGCTCGAAGCGCTCGACGCGGTCGTGAAGGCGGGCAAGGTCCGCTATATCGGCTATTCGAACTGGCCGGCCTGGGAAGTGGCCAATGCGATCGCCGAGCAGAAGGCCAGGGGCCTCGCGCGGTTCAGCCACGGGCAGATGTACTATTCGCTGCTCGGCCGCGACGTCGAGCGCGACACCACGGCGATGATGCGGCATTTCGGGCTCGGCATGACCGTCTGGAGCCCCCTCGCCTACGGCTTCCTCGCGGGCAAATACACCGCCGAGGACATGCAGAAGGACGACAACCGCTTCGCAAATTTCGACTGGCTGAAGTTCGACCGCGACCAGGCCTTCGCGCTGCTGCCGATCCTCGAGGAGATCGCCAAGGCCAAGGGCTGCTCGATGGCGCAGCTGGCGATCGCCTGGCTGCTGACGCGGCCGCAGGTCGACAGCGTCCTGCTCGGCGCGACCAAGACCCATCAGCTCGAGGACAACCTCGGCGCGGTCGACGTCGTGCTCGACGCGGAAGACCTCGCGCGGCTCGACGAAGCGACGCGCAACGCGCCGATCTATCCGAGCTCGGACTGGGTCGAGATCGACGGCCTCGTCCGCAAGCGGCTGGGAGCACACCGCAAATGACAGCTACACGCCCTGGTGAGACTTTGGGCGCCCTCTCCGGCATCACCTTGATCGAGATCGCCGAGCGTCCGGCCGGCGAGAACACCGGCAAGCTGCTCTCCGATTTCGGCGCGACGGTGATCAAGGTCGAACGTCCCGGCGGCGCGCCGACGCGGCATATGGGCCCGTTCAAGAACGGCGAGTCCGCACTGTTCGCCTTCCTCAACACCAACAAGAAGTCGGTCGTGCTCGATCTCGCGAGCCCCGAGGACCGCGCCACGCTCGACAAGCTGCTCGCGCGCGCCAACGGGCTGATCGACGATCACGACGAAGCCTGGGGCGCCAGACACGGCCTGACATCGGCAGAAGTCGCAGCGGCGCACCCCCACCTCGTCCACTGCGCGATCACCCCCTTCGGCCAGGGCGCCCCCGCCGAGTGGCAGAACGCACGCTCGATCAACGTCATCAACGCCGGCGGCTGGGCCTATCACTCGCCCAGCGAGATGCCGCACGAGAAGCCGCCGCTGAAAGGCGCGGGCCGCTTCCTGCCCGATTACGAAAGCGCGATCGACGCCGCCATGGCGACGCTCGCCTCGCTCCACCGCCAGCGCAGGACCGGAAAGGGCCAGTTCATCGACCTGTCCGAGGTCGAAGTGCAGCTCAATCGCATCGACTGCGTGCTCGACCGCATGGTCGCCGGCGACGCCGATCCCAGCGACGAGCGCACGGCCTACGACATGGGCGGCCCGGGCACCTCGTTCGCCTGCAAGGACGGGCACATCTACCTGTTCATGACCACCAAGGGCCATTGGAACGGGCTGCGCCAGTTGATGGGCGATCCCGACTGGGCGAAAGAATTCCGCGAGGACTGGCTCGAGTTCGACTGCACCAAGGACAACGTCGTCCGCTTCCGCGAGAAGTTCTCCGAATGGATCGCAGGCCAGGAGAAACTGGCGATCACCGAGGCCGCGCAGAAGGGCGGCGTCGCGATGGTCCCGGTCAACACCGCCGCCGACCTGCCGCAGCACGAGCAGTTCATCCACCGCGGCTTCTTCCAGCAGGCCGAGCATCCGGTGTTCGGCACGGTCTCCTACCCGACCGTCTCCTACAAGATGAGCGCCACGCCCGTACGTGTCGTCAGTCCCGCCCCGGCGCTCGGCGCACACGACAGCGAAGTGGAGGCCCTGTGATGCCGCACCCCGCAACTCGCGGCCCCGGCGGCCCGCTTGCCGGCGTCCGCGTGCTCGAGATCACCAAGGTCTGGGCCGGGCCCTATGCGGGCAAGATGCTCGCCCACCTCGGCGCCGAGGTGATCAAGGTCGAGTCGATGTCGAACCTCGACGAGATGCGCGCCTATGGCGGCGTCGACATCAACGCCGCGCCCTATTTCACCTCGATCAACCAGGAGATCCTCTCGGTTCAGGTCAACATGAAGACCCCAGAGGGCCTCGACCTGGTCAAGCAGATGGTCGCGCAGTCGGACATCGTCATCGACAACATCCGCCCCGGCGCGATGGAGCGATCGACGCTCGGCTACGAGGACCTGCGCAAGATCAAGCCCGACATCATCCAGTGCTCGATCAAGATGTGGGGCAACGAAGGCCCGCTCGGCTATCAGACTGGCTATGCGCCGAGCTTCGCCTCGCTTTCGGGCCTGACCGCGCTCGTCGGCCATGAGGGCGAGACGCCCAAGGGCATGAACATCCGCTACGGCGATTCCAGCTCGGGCGCCTGCGCCGCGCTCGCCTGCATCGCCGCGCTGCACCACCGCGAGGCCACCGGCGAAGGCCAGTATATCGATCTCGCCGCGGTCGAATCGATGACCAGCCTGCTCGGCGACAGCCTGTTTTCCTACAGCGTCACCGGCGAGGTTCCCCAGCCCGACGGCAACTTCCACCCCGAGATGTGCCCGCACGGCGCCTACCCCTGCCAGCTCACCGACTGGATCAGCCTCGCCGTCGGCACCGAGGACGAATGGCGGGCGCTCTGCCAAGTCCTCGGCGAAGATGGGCTCGGCGAGGACAGCCTGTCCAGCGATCCGCGCTTCGCCACCCTGACCCAGCGGCTCGAGAACCGCCACGCGCTCGACGCGGCGATCGCCGATCTCACGGGACACCAGGACGCCGCCGAATTGGCCGAACAGCTGCGCCATGCGGGCGTTCCGGCGTTCAAGTCGATGAGTTCGATCGACCTGTGTTCGGACGATTTCCTCTGGGGCCGCGAGGCCTATCGCATGGTCAGCGACCACAAGAACGGCACGCGTCCGATCATCGGCCCTTCCTGGCGGATCAGCCCCGAAGGCCCCAAGGTCGAACGCGGCGCGCCGCTGCTCGGCGAGCACAACGATTACGTCTATCGCGAAATCCTGGGCTTGTCGCAGGAGCGATTGGACGATCTGATAGCGCGCAAGGTCGTCGACTGAGGCAGATTCGCCCGGTCGACGCATGCGATCGGGAGAGATCATGGAACTGGCATTCGGCATGCCGCACATGGTGCGGCTCAAGGCGATGGGGCAGAAGGCCTGGGAGGCTGCGGTCACCGGCGCCGATCAGACCAAACTCGCGAAATGGGCCGAGAAGCTCGGCTACGCGATGATCGCCGTGCCCGAGCACCACATCATCCCGCGCGCCCATGTCGACCTCTCCGGGCCGCACTATTTCCACGCCTATACCGGCATGGCCTATTTCGCCGGCGCGACCGAGACCGTGCGGGTCAACTCGTGCATCGCCATCCTGCCGCTGCAGAACCCGATCGTCACCGCCAAGGCGCTGTCGACGATGGACTGGCTGTCGAGCGGCCGCGTCACCGTGACTTTCGCGGTTGGCTGGCTGCAGGAGGAATTCGACATCCTCGGCGTGCCGTTCAAGGAACGCGGCGCGATGTCCGAGGAATACACGCGCGCGATCATCGAGCTCTGGACCCAGGACAATCCCGAGTTCGAGGGCAAATACGTCTCGTTCAAGGATGTCGCCTTCGAGCCCAAGCCGATCCAGAAGCCGCATATCCCGATCTGGTTCGGCGGCGATGCCGACGCCGTGCTGGGGCGCGCCGCACGCTATGGCACCGGCTGGTGGCCCTTCCTGACCAAGCCCGAGGACATTCCGGCGAAGATCGACTTCATCAAGTCGCGGCCCGACTATGCCGGCAAGCTGACGGACGTGTTCTACGGCATGTCGACCGGCCGCGTCGGCGAAGGCCATGCGGTGCTCGACGATCCCGACGCCAGGCCCAGCCACGACAAGCAGTGGATCGTCGACCGGCTCGGCGCGCTCGCGGACCTCGGCGTGACGATGAGTTCGGTCACCACACCCGACGTCGACGATCTCCAGGCCTTCTACGACTACACGCAATGGGTGGCCGAGGAGATCATGCCGGCGGTTAGATAGCGGGCGCTCCGCTGACGCGATGCTTTCGAAATATGATGCGAAAGGCTTGACCGGCGAGGGCCCGGTCCGGCTATTCGCGGAAGGGAGAGGAACGGGATAATGGCAATCGGCAATCTCGACGGGCTCGGCTATCGCGACGCCACCGTCGTGCTCACGGGCGGCGCCTCGGGCATGGGCGAGGCCGCGGCGCGGCTGCTCGGCGAGCTCGGCGCGACCGTGCACATCGCCGACGTCGCGGAGCCCAAGGTCGCCTGCGCCAGCTATACCCGCGTCGACCTGTCCGATCCCGAGAGCATCAGTGCCGCGACCGCCAAGCTGCGCGAACTGGGACCGATCGACTTCCTATTCCCGATCGCCGGCGTGCCGCCGCATGCGGTCGGCGCGCTGACCTGCCTGCAGATCAACTATGCCGGCACGCGCCAGTTCACCGAGGAACTGCTGCCCGCGGTCAAGGACGGCGGCACGGTTTGCCTCGTCACCTCGACCGCCGCGCGCGGCTGGTTGCATCACCTGGCCGAGAACCTCGAGATCGTCGCGCTCGATCCGCGCGATGTCCGTGCCTTTTACGAAGCCAATCCCGACAAGCTGCGCGACGGCTATAGCGCCTCGAAGGAACTGCTGACCGTCTGGATCCACCAGGCGTCGATCGGCCTCGCGCAGGACCGCCGCATCCGCCTCAACGCCATCGCCCCTTGCGCCACCGGCACGCCCTTCATGGAGGCGAGCGCGCAGCATCTGGGCCAGGCCTTCATGGACGCCTATCCGCACCCGCTGCTTGGCCGCATGCCCAGCGCCGAGGAACAGGCCTGGTCGCTGCTGCTGTTGTCGAGCCCGCTCAACGCTGCCGTCACCGGCGCGGTGCTGGCGACCGACGAAGGCAATGTCGGCGGCATGATCACCGGCGCGCTGACACCCAGCTACGCCCGCCCGAACTGAACTTTCCCGAACCGGAGCCCACAAACCATGTCTTCAGCCCCTCCGCCGCCATCGTCGCCCCCGGCCCGGCCCGTCCCGAAGCTCGACGCCGAGAACCGCGCGTTCTGGACCGGCGGCGCCGAAGGCAAGCTCAACATCACCCAGTGCGGTGACTGCGGCCAGTTCACCCATCCGCCGCGGATTCTGTGCCGCCACTGCCAGTCCGAGAACGTCGCGCCCGCGGCGGTCGCCGGCACCGGCGTGATCGACACGATGACGGTCAACCACCAGCCCTGGGCGCCGGGTCTCGAAGTGCCCTTCGTCATCGCGCGCGTCGCGCTCGACGGCGTGCCCGGGGTCTACCTGACCACCAACGTGGTCAATTCGCCGGTCGACGAGGTGAGCTTCGGCGACAAGGTCCGCGTCACCTTCGAACAGCAGGGCGACATCTACTACCCCCTCTTCGAGAAGGCGAACTGACATGGCCCGCGAAGCCTATATCACCGGCGTCGGCCAGTCCGAGGTTGGCGTCCGCCTGCCGCGCCATCCGCTGCTGCTGACGGTCGATGCGGTCAACGTGGCGCTCGCCGATGCCGGGCTCACGCTCGACCAGATCGACGGCGTGTTTTCCTTCCCCGGCAAGGCGCAGGGCTATCTCGCCTTCTCGCCCGTGGGCACCGACGACCTGATCGAGGTCCTCGGCATCAAGTCGAAGTGGCAGATGGGCGCGATGGAGCAGCCCGCGCAGCTTTCGGCGATCGCCATGGCCGCCTGGGCGGTCAAGGAAGGCATCTGCCGCCACGTCATCTGCTTCCGCACGGTCTACGAAGCCGGCGGCATGGCGAACCCGGCCGAGTACATGCCGCTCCAGCAGAAGACGACCTCGGGCTCGTCACAGTGGACCTCGCCGTTCTGGGCGACCTCGGCCGCCTGCTGGGTGGCGCAATACGCCGCGCGCCACGTCCACAAGTACGGCATGACGCGCGAGCAGCTCGCGCAGATCGCGATCAACGGCTCGAAGAACGCCCTGCTCAATCCGAACGCGCGCGCGATCACCAAGGAGGAGCTGACGCTCGACAAGTACATGTCGGCGCGGATGATCTCGACGCCGCTGTGTCTCTACGACTGCGACCGCTTCAGCGACGCCTCGACCGTAATCATCGTCTCGGCCGGCGACGCGCTCGACGAGGTCAAGGCCACGCCGATCCGCATCGCCGCCAGCTCGGGCTCGGTCGACCGCTATTCGTGGGACCAGGTCGAATGGTCGGCCGCCTACGACGCCGGCCCGGACCTCTGGAAGAACACCGACTACACGGTCAAGGACGTCGACACCGTCCAGTTCTACGATGGCTTCGCCTTCCTGCCGATCACCTGGCTCGAAGGGCTCGGCTTCGTCGAGAAGGGCGAAGGGCCCAAGTTCATCGAGGGCGGCACGCGCATCGCCCGCGACGGCGAACTGCCGCTCAACACCGCGGGCGGCCAGCTCGGCGCCGGACGCCTCCACGGCTTCGGCTTCGCGCACGAGGCGGTGACCCAGTTGCGCGGCGCGGCCGGCGAACGGCAGATCCCCGGCGATCCCAAGGTCGCGGTCGCGACCTCGGGCGGCGGACCGATGGCGGCAGCGCTGCTGCTGGCGCGCGATTGAGACGACAACCCCTCCCGCTTGCGGGAGGGGAACCGTCCGCTGGGGAAAATTCCCAAATGCATCCTTGAGTTTCCGTATAGGAAACCGGTAGCACCCGCGCATGTCCAAGCCGACGATCAACGATGTCGCCGCCGCCGCCGGCGTCTCCAAGAAGACGGTCAGCCGCGTCATCAACAATTCGCCGCTGCTCAATCCCGAGACGCGCGCGAAGGTCGAGCGGGTGATCGCCGAGCTCGGCTATGTCCCCAACCCGCAGGCGCGCGCCTTGGCGATGGGGCACAATTTCCTGATCGCGCTGCTCCATGACAATTCGAACCCCGAACTGGTCCTCGCCGCGCACCACGGCGTGTTCGAAGCGATCCGCGACACCGAATATGCGCTGATCCTGCGCCCCGTCGATCGCAGTTCCGCGAGCGTGGAAGACGACCTGCGGCACTTCCTCGAAACCCAAAGGCCCGCGGGCGTGGTCCTGCTGCCCGGCGTGGCCGAGAACAATTCGCTGGCGAACGTCTGCGCCGCGGTCGGCTGCAAATACGTGCGGATCAGCGCCTCGGTGCGCGATGCCAAGGCGATCACCTCGAACGACCGCGAGGCAGCCGCGGCCGCAGTCTCCCACCTGATCGGCCTCGGCCACCAGCGCGTCGGCCTCGTCGCCGGCCCCGACGAGGCGGGCACGGCGCAGCAGCGCGAGCTTGGCTATCTCGATGCCATGGCCGACCACGATCTCGACCGCGGCCCCGCGCTCATCGCCAGCGGCGACCTGAGTTTCGAGGCCGGCATGGCCGCGGGCAACCTGCTGCTCGAAGTCAGCCCGCGCCCCACCGCGATCTTCGCGGTCAACGACGCCATGGCGGCGGGCGTGCTCCACGCTGCCTATTCCTACGGCATCAGCGTGCCCGATCAGCTCTCGATCATCGGCTTCGAGGACACGCCGATCTCGGCGCGCGTGTGGCCGCCGCTGACGACGGTGCACGTGCCCATCGCGGTCATGGCCTGCGCCGCCGTGTTCAAGATCATCTATCCCGAGCAGGCCGCGACGCTGCCATCGCACTTCCCGCTCGAATTCGTCGAACGCGCCTCGGTGGCGAAACCCGGTGCCTGATCAGGCGGGCTGTGCCCGGCCCGCGGCGTGCGGGCGCTTCACCCATTCGGGATAGCCGGGCAGGCCGAAGATCAGGAAAGCGCTGATCAGCGTGCCGACGATGCCGATCCACAGATAGGGATCGTAAGTCCCGTAGCGATCGAAGACATAGCCGCCGAGCAGCGGCCCCAGCCCCGAACCCGCGGCGATCAGGCTGGCCATCGTCCCGAAGATCGCGCCGAAGTTCTTCATCCCGCCATAGGCCGAGGTCAGATAGCCGGCGATCTGCAGCTTGGTCCCCGCGGCATAGCCGTTGATGAACATGGCCGCGAAGATGATCGGCATCGTGCGGTTTGGCACGAGCAGCAGCACGAAGGTCAGCGCCGTCGCCGCCAGTGTCAGACCGCCGACCCAGCGCGCCGGATAGCGATCGAGCAGCCAGCCGGTGACGAGCTTGCCCGCGACACCCGCGAGCCCGGCCATGCCCGCATAGTTGGCGGCCGCGGTGCGCGACACGCCGATCGACTGCAGGATCGGGATCTGGTGGACGACCAGCGCGATCGTCACGACCATGATGACGAAGGTCGAGATCGCGATCCGCCACAGCGCCACGCTGCGCCAGGCCTCGGGGATCGACAGTCCCGGCGCGTCGGCGAGCAGCGCCTTCGACGACGGCGCCTCACCGCTGGCGGCGCGCGCCTTGCGGCTGGCGTCGTAGCCGTCGAACAGCAGGAAGGCGCAGAGCAGGATCGCCAAGCCACCCCAGCCGAGGCCCAGGCAGACCAGCGCCGTGCGCCAGCCGTAGGCGTCGATCAGCCAGTTGGTCAGCGGCGGCGTGATCGCCTGGGCGAACGCACTCCCCGACAAGGTCAGCCCCAGCGCCAGCCCGCGCCCGGAATCGAAGGCGCTCGCGACACCCGCGGTCCAGACCGTGGACTTGGTCGCCAGCGCGGCGACGGCATAGACCGTCCACACCGCGAACCACATCCACACCGAACCGTCGAGCAGGCTCAGCGAGGCCATCGTCGCGGCCAGCAGCACCAGCCCCGGCAGCGCCATGCGCCGCGTGCCCATCCGGTCGATCAGCACGCCGAACACGGGCGAGAACAGGAAGGTCGTGACCGAGGTGATCGACATGCCCGAGGACAGCAAGGTCCGGCTCCAGCCGAACTCCTTGGTCCAGGGATCGATGAACAGCCCGGTCGAGGCGGTCATGACCGAGGTGAAGGAGAACGCGAATGATGCCGCCAGCACGAGCGGCCAGTGCCTGCGCCACTCGGCCCGCGCCAATGCTTGGGTATCGCTCAAACTCTTCTCCTCTCATCCTCCCCGATACGGGGAGGGGGACCGCTCGCAAAGCGAGTGGTGGAGGGGGGCGGCCGGCAAACCCAACGCCAACCGATAGCCCCCTCCACCACCGGCTTCGCCGGCGGTCCCCCTCCCCATTCTGGGGAGGATTACTTCTTCAACATATCCAGCCCAAACGAATTGCCCGGTGCGGTCTGCTGGACCTCGATGACGTTGCCTTCGGGGTCGTAGCCGTAGAGCGTCTTGACGTGGCCGACGTCGACGAAGTCGCGATCGTTGAAGGTCATGCCGCAGTTCTGCAGGTGAACGATGTCGTTCTCCATGTCGGTCACGTCGATGCAGAAATGGGTGTAGGCGCGATCGTTGGGACGCATCGGCCTGTCGATGTCCGAAGCGGGCGCGCTGTACTGGAACAGTTCAATATAGCAGGTGCCCGCGCGCATCATCACGCCCTTGGCCGCCGAACCCTTGAGATCGACGATGTGATCCATCATCGGCTCGTTCGCCCAATCGAAACCCTCGTCGACCGGCTCGAAGCCGAAGGCCTCGGCGTAGAAGCGCTTCATGCGATCGATGTCGCGGCAGTTCATGCCGATATGGTGGATGCCACGGATCATTGTCTCATCTCCCCAGATGCTTTGGCCCCGCTTATCCGCGATGGTCCAAGGCGGGGCAAGCGGACGAGCTTGCCCCGGTGCGATCGCCAATTAGTCCGGATCGACCCACTTGGTGTTGGTCACGCGCGGGCTCAGGTACTTGGTCTTGGTCCAGCCGCCGTCGACCACGATCGACTGGCCGTTGATCATCTCGCTGCCCGGCGAGCAGAGGAAGGCGATGACCGCGGCGGTGTCCTCGGGGTCGGCGAGGCGCGGATAGGGCGTGGTCTCGACGTTGACGCGCTTGAACGCCTCGTCCTCGAAGCGGTGCGCGACCATCTCGGTGCGCGTGACGCCCGGCGCGACGCAGTTCGAGCGGATGCCGCGCGGGCCATATTCGCAGGCCATGTGCTCGGTCAGCGACTTGAGGCCACCCTTGGCCGCCGAATAGGCGCCGCCGCGACGGCCGCCGATATGCGCGAAGGTCGAGGTGATGTTGACCACCGAAGCGCCCTCGCCGAGGTGCGGGATGACCTCGCGGCAGAGGCGGAACGGCGCGGCGAGCATGATGTCGAGGAAGTAGTCGAGCATCTCGTCGTCGGTCTCGTCGAGCGGCTTGGGGCTGCCGACGCCGGCATTGTTCACCAGGAAGTCGATGCGGCCGAACTGGCCCAGCGCCAGTTCGACGATCCTCTTCGGTGCATCCTTGGCGGTGACGTCGACCGAGATCGTCGCGACGCGCTCGCCGCCGAGTTCCTGCTCCAGGTTGGCCAGCTTGCCCGTGTCGCGGCCGACGCCGACGATCGCATGGCCCGCGGCGTGGAGCAGCTTGGCGGTCTGCAGGCCGATGCCGCTGCCCGCCCCGGTGATGATCGCAACCTTGGTATCGCTCATGTCTCTTCCCTGTAGCCTGTGCACGTGTTCAGCGCGCTGCCTAGGCGTTCGTCGCGGCTATTTCAAATGCAGCGAGACGTCCGGATCCTTAGGCGCCTTCGCCTGGCCGCGCAGTTCGGCGGCGCGGGCACGCAGATAGTAGCGGATGTCGTCGATCTGCGCGTCGGTCAGCTCGGCGAATCTGGGCATCCCCTGCGCTTCGAGCGCCCCTTCCCGGACGATCTGGACGAAAGTCGCACGGTCCTGCGGCAGCGGCGAGCGGCGCAGGTCGGGCGCCTGGATCGCACCGACAGCGAGGCTGCCGTGGCAGTCGCCGCAATGCCGCGTATAGGCCATGGCCCCGGGCATGAAGCGCACCTGATCGAGCTTGAAGCCCGGATCGGCCGGCGGCTGCGGAGCCGGCGCCCGCGGTGGCAGGACCTGCTTGCCGCCGATCGCGAAAGTCAGCACGCGCCGCGCCTGGCTGCGCGGATCGAGGCCGTAGCGTTCGGCATTGGCAGGGTCGAGCGCGCCCATGTTCTTGGGATAGGCCATGCCGAGGCCGGTCAGCACGGTGACGTACTGCGTGCCCTTGGCCTCGTAGGTGATGGCCGGCGCGATCATCGGCGCGCGCGTGTCGTAGGACCAGAGCACCTTGCCGTCGCGCGCCGAATAAGCCTTGAACAGCCCATCGATCGCGCCCTGGAAGACGAGATCGCCGCCCGTCGCCAGCACGCCGCCGTTGACGTAGGTCGGATGATCGACGCGCCAGACGGGCTTCTGCGTCACCGGGTTCCAGGCGATCAGCGCGCCGACCGGCGGCTTGCGGCCGATCAGCGGTCCGCCGATCATGTTGGCGCCGGCATCGGTGTTGCGATCGGTCGCCGGCTTCCAGTCCTTCGCCGGCTCCGAATAGTCGACATCGAACTCGACGGCGGGGATGTAGACCAGCCGCGTCTGCGGGCTGAAGGCCATCGGCAGCCAATTGTGCGCAGCGAGCGGCGACGGCGCGATCGTCGCGGCCTTGCCCTGATCGTAGCGCGCGCCGGGCACCTCGACCGGGCGCCCCGTCGCGAGATCGATCTTCGAGGCCCAGGTCACGGGCACGTAGGGCTCGGCCGAGATCAGCTTTCCGTTCGTGCGGTCGATGACGTAGAGAAAACCGTTCTTCGGCGCCTGCATCAGCACCTTGCGCGGTTTGCCGGCGATCTCGAGATCGGCGAGTTCGATGTCCATCGTCGCGTCGAAGTCCCAGGTGTCGCCAGGGACGGTCTGGTAGTGCCAGCGATACTTGCCCGTCTTGCCGTCGACCGCGACGATCGAGTCGATGAACAGGTTGTCGCCCTTGCCTTGGCTGCGCAGCCGGTGGTTCCACGGATAAGGACTGCCGACGCCGAAATAGACGAGATCGAGATCGGGATCGTAAGCGATCGAATTCCACACGTCGCCGCCGCCGCCGAACTTCCACCATTCGCCGCCCCAAGTCTTCGCGGCCATTTCCATGGCCTCGTTCTCGAAGCCCTTCGCCGGGTCGCCGGGGACCGTGTGGAAGCGCCAGAGCTGCTTGCCGGTCTTCGCGTCGTAGGCGGTGATATAGCCGCGGCTTACCCCGTTCGAACCGCCGTAGCCGATCAGCACGCGCCCGCCGAGCACGCGCGGCGCGCCGCTGATATAGGCGGCCATCTTGGGATCGAAGGTCTGTTGCGACCAGGCGGGCTTGCCGGTCTTGGCGTCGATCGCGATCAGACGGCCGTCCTGGGTGCCGACGTAGATCCTTCCCTGCCAGTACGCGACCCCGCGCACGCCCCAGCCGACGCGCAGGTTGAGCCCGGCGGCCTTGCCGACCTCGGGATCGTATTGCCAGAGCAGCTTGCCGCTGACCGCGTCGACCGCCGAGACCACCGAAAGTCCCGCGGCGAAGTAGACCACGCCGTCGACTGCGATCGGCTGGGTCGCGGCATTGCCGAGCGGCAGGTCCATCGACCAGGCGAGCCCGAGCGTACCGACGTTGGCCTGGTCGATCGCGGCGAGCGGGCTGAAGTGCTGCTGGCCATAGGTCCGGCCATAACCCGGCCAGTCACGGCCGCTGCTGTCGTCGAGCAATTGCGCTTCGGGCGCTGCCGCCCCGCCCAGCCCGAAACCGTCGAAACTGCCCAGTGCCAGTGCCGCGACGGCAAGCATGCCCAGCAACGGCAGCCGGCTTCGAGCGATCATGCGTTCTCTCCCTGTCCTGCCGCGCGACTATCGTCACTTTGGTAGCGCTGGCAATGGCACCGCGACGAAATAACCAACGCTGTTGATCGCCATGGCGTATGGTAGCCCCTTGCCCCTCGCCGGATTGGATGCTTACAGGCTGACATGAGCATCAAACCCAGCGCCCTCGACGGCATCCGCGTAATCGACATGAGCCGCGTCTTCGCGGCGCCGGTCGGAGCCCAGATCCTCGGTGACCTGGGCGCCGATGTGATCAAGATCGAACGCCCCGGCGTCGGCGACGACGGCCGCGGCTACGGCACGGCCTGGGTCGAGGGCAAGGACGGCCTGGAAACCCGCCAGTCGAGCTTCTTCACCGTGTCGAACCGCAACAAGCGCTCGATCACCCTGAACCACTCGAAGCCCGAGGGGCAGGAGATCATCAAGAAGCTCGTCGAGACCGCCGACGTGCTGATCGAGAACTACAAGGTCGGCGATCTCAAGCGCTTCGGGCTCGACTACGAGACGCTGAAGGCGATCAACCCGCGGCTGATCTACTGCTCGGTCACCGGCTTCGGCCAGACCGGCCCAAGCGCCGCGCTCCCCGGCTACGACGGCCTGTTCCAGGCGCAGGGCGGCATGATGGCTGTCACCGGCCTGCCCGACGGCCATCCCGGCGCGGGGCCGCTCAAGGCCGGACCCAGCCTCGTCGACTTCATCACGGGCCACAACACCGCGCTCGCGATCCTCGGCGCGCTGATGTACCGCGAGCGCACCGGCGAGGGCCAGTACATCGACATCGCCCTGCTCGACACCTCGGTGGCCATGGTCAGCCACATCATGCAGGACTACCTGATCAGCGGCGTTGCGCCGCCGCGCCTGGGCAACGGCGGCAACGGCGGCGGCCCGGCCGACCTGCTCCACGCCAGCGACGGCATCGTCTATCTCACCGCAGGCACCGACGAGCACTATCGCCGCCTGACCGTGCTGATGGACCAACCCGAGCTGTTCACCGACGAGCGCTTCGATTCCAACTTCAAGCGCGCGCGCTCGGGCCAGGCCGAGTTGATCCGCATCATCAACGCGTGGTCGAGCAAGATCCCCGTGACCGAACTGCTGGCCAAGTTCGACAGCGTCGGCATTCCGGCCGCCAAGTACAACGAGCTCGACGACGTCTGGCAGGACCCGCAGGTCCAGCATCGCGGGCTCAAGGCGACGACGCCGCATGCCCATGCCAAGGCGGGTTCGGTCGACCTGATCGCCAGCCCGTTGGCGCAGATGTCGGCGAGCCCCGCCGCGATCCGCCGCGCGCCGCCGCTGCTGGGCGAGCATCTTGACGAGGTCCTGGCCGAACTCGGCTACAGCGCCGAACGCATCGCCGAGCTGAAAGACGCGAAGATCGTCTGAGTTACTCCCCTTCCCCCTTGATGGGGGAAGGATGCGAAGACTTGGGCGCTTGCGCCCTAGTCGTAGCTGGATGGGGGTGAGCGCGCCGCAAACCCTGCGCTCGCCGGAGACGTCACCCCTACCCAACTCCAGCTAGGCAGCAAGCTGCCAAGCTTCCGTATCCCTCCCCCATCGAGGGGGAGGGATACGGATCAGTTACCCTTGAACTCGGGCTGGCGCTTACCAGCAAACGCCGTCACGCCCTCGACGAAATCCTCGGTCCGGCTCGCCGCGAGCTGACCCGCGCGTTCGTTCTGCAGCGCCTGTTCGAGACTGCAATCGGCCGCAGCCCAGGCGATGCGCTTGATCATGCCGAGCGAGCGCGGCCCCTTGGCGAGCTGGGTCGCCAGCGCCAGGCCCGCGCTCTCGACCTCGTCGTCGGGGACGACGCGGTTGACCAGGCCCCATTCGAGCGCCTGCGCGCCGTAGAGCCGCTCGCCCAGCAGCATCATCTCCATCGCCCGCACGCGGCCGACCGCACGCGTCAACAGCCAGGACGAACCGCCGTCGGGCACCAGACCGACGTGGCGGAAGGCCTGGAGGAAGAAGCCGCCCTCGCCGCAGACGATCATGTCGCCGGCCATGGCCAGGCCGCAGCCCACGCCCGCCGCCGCGCCGCGCACGGCGGTGACGATCGGCTGCTCCATCGCCTTCATGCGGGTGATGATCGGGTTGTAGTAGCGGTCGAGCAGATGGCCGACGTCGCGCATGGGATCGTCGAGCACAGCCTCGGCATCGGCCAGGTTGGCGCCCGAATTGAAGCCCTTGCCCTCGCCGGTGAACAGCACGGCGCGGCTTTCGAAGGCGGCACGGTTGAACGCGTCGACCAGTTCCTCACCCATCTGCGCCGAACCGGCGTTGCGCGTGGCCGGATCGTTCATCGAGATCCGTGCGACGCCGTCGTCGTTCAGCGAATAGAGGACTTTCTCGTAGGTCATTTCCTGGAACCTTCCTTCACCTCACCCATCCCCTCAGCCGTCACCCTGAACTTGTTTCAGGGTCCATTTCTCATCCCGCACGAACTTTGCCGGGAGGCGCGATGGATCCTGAAACAAGTTCAGGATGACGATGAAGGCAAGCGGTGAGTGTTAACCCACCATGCCGCCGAAGCGCTGCTTCACGATCGCCTCGGCATCGCCGATGATGCGGTCGATCAGGTCCTGGCACGAGGGAATGTCGTGGATCAGGCCCTGGACCATGCCGGCCCAGAAAATGCCCTGGTCGACGTTGCCGCTCTGCAGCATCTCGCGGCCGACCGCGCCGGCGACGTAGGGCTTGATGTCCTCGAACACCGCGTCGGGGTTGGCCGAGATCTCGACCACCTTGTCCGATACCGAGTTCTTGCCGACGCGCGCGGTGTTCTTGAACTTGCGGAAGATCAGGTTGGTGCCGCGCTCGTCGTTCTGGACGTAGAGCGCCTTGATGTTGTCGTGGATCGGCGCTTCCTTGGTCGCGCAGAAGCGCGTGCCCATGTTGATGCCCTCGGCGCCCAGCGCCAGCGCGGCGACCAGACCGCGGCCGTCGCCGATGCCGCCCGAGGCGAGCATCGGGATCTTCACCTTGTCGGCGGCCGACGGGATCAGGATCAGGCCGGGGATGTCGTCCTCGCCCGGGTGACCCGCGCATTCGAAGCCGTCGATCGAGATGATGTCGCAACCCGCACGCTCGGCCGAGAGCGCGTGGCGTACGGCGGTGCACTTGTGCAGGACGGTGATGCCGTGCGGCTTCACCATTTCCCAGATCTCGCGCACTTCCTGCGTGCCCGCGGTCTCGATGATCTTGATGCCGGCGTCGATCGCCGCCTGGGCATAGCCCTTGTAGTCGGGCGGCAGGATCGTCGGCAGGACGGTGATGTTCACCGCGAAGGGCTTCGAGGTCATCGACTTGCAGCGCTCGATCTCCTCGCTGAGCGCCTTGGGGCTCGGCTGGGTCAGCGCGGTCAGGGTGCCGAGGCCGCCGGCATTCGACACCGCGCTCGCCAGCTCGGCGAGACCGACGCCCTGCATGCCACCCTGGACGATCGGATGTTCGATACCGAGCATTTCGGTGATGCGCGTCTTGAAGGCCATTGCGTCTCGTCTCCTGAAATTAGGCTGGTATCTGGCGGGTTCGGCTCAGGCCGGTATTTGGTCGAATGGCACGCCTTTGTCCGGACGGTGGTCCTGCGGCAAGCCCAGAATCTTTTCGGCAATCGTGTTGAGCAGCATTTCGTCGGCGCCGCCCGCGATGCGCCCGGTGGGCGCGGCGAGCCACGAGGCGACCCAGTCGTCCTTGCTGCTCGCGAGCGGGTCCCAGGCTAGCCCGAGCTGGCCCATGAGGTCGATCGCCAGCTCGGACAGCTTCTGTCGGCTGCGCACCGACACGAGCTTGTTGAGCGCGCCCTCGGGCCCAGGCTCCATGCCCGCGGCCATCATCCGCATCGCCCGCGTGGTGATCGCTTCGAGCCCCGCGCGCATCGCGTGGCTGCGCGCGATGGCCGAGCGGATGCGGCCATCCGCGATCGCCGGGCGCCCGTTGATCTCGCTGCTTTTCGCCAGGTCGACGAAGGTCGCCGTGGTCGGGCCGAAACCGGCGGGATCGGAGGCCGAGTAGCGCTCGATCATCAGGGTCGCCATGGCCGTCGCGAAGCCGCCGCCGACCGGGCTCAGCCGCTGGCCGTCGTCGAGCCGGACGTCGTCGAAGAACACCTCGTTGACGTGGTCGTGCCCCGCCGCGGCGAGCTTGATCGGGCGGACCTCGACGCCGGGCGCCTTCATGTCGAGCCAGAAGAAGGTGAGCCCCTTGTGCTTGAGCGCCTTGGGATCGTTGCGCGCGATGATGACGCCGTAGTCCGAATGCTGGGCGAAGGTCGTCCAGAGCTTCTGGCCGTTGAGCTTCCAGCCGTTTCCTTCGGTCTCGACCTTGGTTCGGAGGCCGGCGAGGTCCGAGCCGCCCGACGGTTCGGAGAACAGCTGGCACCAGATCTCGTCGCCGCGCAGCGCGGCAATCGCGCGTTCCCGCGCCCAGGCGCGATCCTGCGCAAAGCGGAGCACGACGGGGACCGAGATGCCGAGCGAGACGCCGAAATAGGCGATCGGCATGCCGAAGCCCATTTCCTCCTGCTCGAACACCACCTTGTGCAGCGGCGTCAGCCCCTGCCCGCCGAGTTCGGGATCCCAGTGGATGCCGGCGAAACCCGCTGCGAACTTGGCGGCCTGGTAGGCGCGGCCCGCGGCCAGATGCTCGGCTTCGGACAGGCCCTTGAGCGCGTCCTTGCCGAAGGCCGGGGCGACCGACTCCAGCCAGGCGCGGGCCTTTTGCCGAAATGTCTCGATCTCGCTCATGCGCTGGCTCCCGCAAGTTCGTCGACGAGAATGTCTTCCCAGAACAGCATGTTGCCCTGCTCGATCGCCAGGCTCCGCGCGCGGCGCATGTGGAGGTGGAGCCCGCTTTCCCAGGTCGTGCCGATGCCGCCGTGGACCTGGACGGCATCGCGCGCGGCCGTGTCGTAAGCCTCGGTCGCGGTCAGTCGCGCGGCGGCGGCGGCGGCGAGGAAGCCCGGCTGCCCCTCGATAGACGCGGCATGGATTGCGTTGGCGCGGGCGATCTCGACGAGGCCGTAGAGCTCGGCCAAGCGGTGCTTGACCGACTGGAACGCGCCGATCGGCTGGCCGAAGGCCTTGCGTTCGTTGGCATAGTCGCGCGCGATGAACAGCAGCGCCTCGGCGCCGCCGACCTGTTCGTGCGCGGTGACTACGGCCTGGCGGGCGAGAATATCGAGCGCGAGAATGCGTGCCGCGTCACCCGTAGCGAGCAAGGAGGCGGGGCTATCGGCGAAATCGAGATCGGCGAAGAGGCGGGCGTTGTCGAAGCTGTCGACTGCCCGGCGCGCGACGCCGTCGAGCGTGGCGAGGACCAAGGCCGGCTCGCCGCCGTGCGAGGCCCAGACCACGGCGAAATGAGCAGAGAGACCGGCCGTGACCCCCGGTTTGGTGCCGTTGAGCCGACCATCGGCGAAGGTCACGGTCGGGAGCGACGGCAGCACGGCATTGCCCTCGGCGGAGGCGATCGCAGCCAGCGCTTCCCCGCTCGCGAGTTTGGGCAGCCAGTGCGAGGCCGCCTCGCCGTCGCGGCCGGCCAAGGCGCGGATCGCCCCGTAATTGCTGGTGAGGAACGGCGCCCCTGCGGTCGCCGCGCCGCTGGCCTGGGCGACGAGGCCGAGTTCGATCAGGCCAAGCCCCAACCCACCCTGCGCCTCGGGCACGGCGAGTGCGGTCCAACCCTGTTCGATCGCGGTATCCCAGAACGTCCGGTCCCACTCGCTCGTCCGCTCCAGCAAGCCGAGCAGCCGCGCCTTGTCCACGCGCGCGTCGAGCACGCGGCGGGATTCGCGTGCAATCGCCTGTTGCTGCTCGTCGTAGACTATCGACATGCCGAGCCCCTCTCCCTTGTGCGGCTAGTGTAAGCCGATCGCGGCATCAAGCGCGATAGGGAGGCGATGCGCGGCTGCGGCTGACTGTGGCCGATGCCGCCATGCTCCCGGGCCGCAATCGCCGTCCGAACGGCGGATCAGACGCCGGTAAGCAGGAAGTCGACCGCGTTGCCGATGGCGAAGTCGTGCTGCGCCATCCGAACTGACGATATTTCGCCAAGGGCAACTCGTTCTTGGCCGCCCAGTTGCCGTGGCTCCTGCGGATGCTTGTGCGCGGTCACCCGCGCTCTTTCGCGATCACCGCAACGGTGAAGCGCGAAATGCAGACGAGCTTGGCCGCCTCGTCCTCGATGCGGATCGACCAGACGTGGGTGCTGCGGCCCAGCGCTTCGGGCCGCGCGGTGGCGTAGACCCAGCCCGAGAAGGCCGGGCGAATGTGGTTGGCGTTGATCTCCTGCCCGACCGCGACCCATTTCTCGCCGTCGATGCACAGGTTTGCGGCGATCGAGGCAACGGTCTCGGCCAAAGCGACCGAAGCGCCACCGTGAAGCCGCCCGAACGGCTGGTGCGTCCGCTCGTCGACGGGCATGCGCATGCGCAGCCAGTCGTCGCCGCAATCGACCACTTCCATGCCGAGATGCGCGTGGAGCCCGCGACTGCGGACATGCTCGAGCCGCTCGGCCGAAGGGCGCGTTCCGCCGAACCAGATCATGCGATGCCCGCAACGGGATGCGGAACATAAGGCGCCGAGAGTTCTGCCAGTTCCTCCGCCGAAAGCGCGACATCGAGCGCGCCGAGCGCATCGTCGAGATGCCGCATCTTCGACACGCCGACGATCGGCGCAGTGACGCCGCGCTGCGCCAGCACCCAGGCCAGCGCGATCTGCGCCATCGGCACGCCGCGCGCCGCGGCGATGCGCCCGACCGCGGCGACGACCGCCCGGTCGCTCTCCTCGGTCTTGCTGTAAAGGTTGTGCTGGATCTTGTCGGTCTGCGCACGCGCCGTATCCCCACCCCAGGGACGCGTGAGGACACCGCGCGCCAGCGGGCTCCACGGAATCACGCCGATACCCTGATCTCGGCAGAGCGGCAGCATCTCGCGCTCTTCCTCGCGGTAGATCAGATTGACGTGGTTCTGCATCGACACGAAGCGTGCCCAGCCGCGGCGCTCCGAAATGTTCAGCGCCTTGAGGAACTGCCAGGCGTACATCGACGAGGCGCCGACATAGCGCGCCTTGCCCGCACGGACGATGTCGTTGAGCGCCTCGAGCGTCTCCTCGATCGGCGTCTCGTCGTCCCAACGGTGGATCTGGTAGAGATCGACATAGTCGGTGCCGAGCCGGCGCAGGCTGTCATCGATCGCCTGGAACAGCGCCTTGCGCGAAAGACCAGACTGGTTCGGCCCTTTGCCCCAGCGGCCGTGCGCCTTGGTGGCGATGACGATCTCGTCGCGCCGGGCGAACTCCTTGAGCGCGCGGCCGGTCACTTCCTCGGACGAACCGGCAGCATAGATATTGGCCGTGTCGAAGAAATTGATTCCCGCCTCGACCGCCCGGCGCAGGATCGGTCGGCTGGCCTCCTCGTCGAGAATCCACGGATGCCAGCCCTTCGACGGATCGCCGAAACTCATGCAGCCGAGACAGAGTCGCGAGACCTTGAGGCCGGTCTTTCCGAGGTTGATATAGTCCATGAAGTCGGGGTCCTATCGAGCCGCCGGAATACGGTCGGCGAAACCTTCGGATTGCGGATTTTCAGACACTTGAGACAAGGATCTGATATTCTTGTAAAATCTTAAACCGCTGGCACAAGCGGGAATTCCGCCGGCGCGGGATCGGCTCGTTTCGTCGCATACGAGGGGGGTCATAATGGCGTTGTTAACCACGATCCTTGTATTCTGGAAGGCGTGGAACAAGCAGATGGTCGCGATAGAGGAAATCGGAACTGGCTGAGTGCGCTCGCGCTCGCCACGCTCTATTTCGCGCTTGCGGCGCTGACCTTGCGCTACACCCGTTTCAACGGCGGCGTCGCGCTGATCTGGATCGCCACGGCTCCGCTGCTCGCCTACCTCGTCACCCGTCCGACACGGCTATGGCTGATTCCGGCGCTCGCCTGCGGCGTGGCGGGCGTCATCGCTACCATTATGTTCGGCCTTGGCCCCAAGGCCGCCCTGCCTTTCGCGCTGATCAACCTCGGCGAAGCGATCGGCGGCGCGCTGATTCTGCGTCGACTGCTGCCGCGTTCCTACCGCTTCGAGTCGCTGCGCGAGATCGGCATATTCCTCGGCGTGGCCGGCATTCTGATGCCCGCGCTCGCCGGCTTCTTCGCCGGCCTGACCGCAAACGCCGTCACCGGCCTGCCGATGCTGCGCAACTGGTTCGACTATTTCACCGGTCACGGCCTCGGCGCGATCGCCTTCACCCCGCTGGTCCTGCTCGCCTCGAGCGGCGAGGTGCGCAACTGGACGGCCAGCGCCAATGCGCGCGAGCGTATCGAGGCCACCTTCCTCGTCCTCGTCATGGGCCTGGTGACCCTGGGGTCATTCAGCCAGGACGTTCTGCCGCTGCTGTTCCTGCCGATACTGCCGATGATGATCGCGGTGTTCCGCATCGGCCGCCTGGGTGCAGCCCTGACGATCACGCTGCTGACGGTGATCGCGCTGATCTGCACGATCGATGGCTACGGACCGATCAACCTGATCGCCGGAAGCAGCGGCATGCACGCGCAGTTCCTGCAATTCTACCTGGCCTGCGCGGTGCTGATCGCCTGGCCCGCCGCCGCCGAACTCAAGCACCGCAAGATCGTCCACGGCCAGCTCCAGGCGGCCTCGGCGGTCGCGCGCCTGGTGGTCGACCGCACGGGCGACGTGATCATCTATTTCGCGGTCGACGGCACGATGCAGTACATTTCGCCCGCGATCGAGATCATCGCCGGTTACGGGCCAGACGAACTGACCGGCAAGATGCCGCACTCGCTGATCCATCCCGCCGACATGGACGAAGCGATCCGCGTTCACCGGCTCGCGCTGCAGCGGCCCGACGACATCTTCATCGTCGAATACCGCGCGCGCAGCGCCGACGGCTCCTATTCCTGGTACGAAGGCCACAGCCGCGCCGCAGTCGACGGAATGGGCCAGGCGACCGGTGTGGTCAGCATCATCCATGGCGTCTCGGCGCGCAAGGACGCCGAAAGCGCGCTGGTCCGCGAGGCGCAGACCGATCCGCTGACGGGCGTGTTCAACCGCCGCGGCTTCGACG
Source organism: Novosphingobium anseongense (assembly GCF_037482895.1). Lineage (NCBI taxonomy): Bacteria > Pseudomonadati > Pseudomonadota > Alphaproteobacteria > Sphingomonadales > Sphingomonadaceae > Novosphingobium > Novosphingobium anseongense. The sequence continues at coordinate 1,653,483 of NZ_JBBHJZ010000001.1, forward strand.
CCGCCCTGGCCGAACGGTTCGCCGACGGCGCCCCGGCCACGCCGTTCACGGTCGTCATGTTCGACCTCGATCACTTCAAGGCGATCAACGACACTTACGGCCATGAAACCGGCGATCTCGTCATCAAGGCCTTCGCCGAACACCTGCAGGGCACATTGCGCCGGAACGATGTCATCGCGCGCTTCGGCGGCGAGGAATTCGTCGCGATCCTCGACGGGACCTCGGCCCAGGCTGCGCACGAGGTCTGCGAGCGGCTGCGCGTCGGCTTCGCGCAGTTCGAACGACAATCCATTGATGGCCGCGGGTTCCGCGTAACCGTCAGCGGCGGCATCGCGGTCTATCGCGAGGGTATCGACATGGCGCTGCTCCTGGCCGAGGCCGATGCCGCGCTTTATCGGGCGAAGTCCGAAGGCCGCAATCGCCTGGCGCTCGCCGCCTAGGCCGGCTCCGCGCAGTCGCGCGCGTTCAGGTCAGCAGCAATTTGTCCGCGGGCGCCTGATCGAACGGCAGATCGACGTGGAAGATGGTACCGACACCCTCGCGCGTGTTGACGTGAATGCGGCCGCCGTGTCGCTTGACGATCCCCTTCGAGATGGCAAGCCCCAATCCGGCTCCCGCATGACCATCGCGCGATTCCTGGGCGAAGCGCGAAAACAGCCGCTGCCGGAACTCCTCGGATATCCCCGGACCGCGATCGATGACGCTGATCCGCAAGCCCTCGGCACCAGGCCGCAGCCGTACGCGCACGCGGCTGCCCTCGGGCGAGAACTTCGCGGCGTTCGACAAGAGGTTGTCCATCACCTGCAACATCCGGTCGCGATCGACTTCCGCCGTGATCGGGGCCTCGGGCACTTCGAGATCGATCTCGACTCCGCGGCTCTGCGCATAGATCTGGTTCTGCTCGATCGAATCGCGCAACATCGCGATCACGTCGATCGGCTCGAAGCGGAATTCGAACATGCCCGCCTCGAGCTTGTCGATTTCGAGCAGGTCGTTGACGATACGCGCAAGCCTATCGGCATTCTTGCCTGCGACGTCGATCAGATGCTCGCCCCGCGGCTCGATCGGCCCGCCGAGCCCGCCCTGAAGCAGGCCGAGCGCGCCGACGATCGCCGTCAGCGGGGTGCGCAGCTCGTGGCTGACGGTCGTGACCAGCTCGTCCTTGAACCGCGCGGCCGAACGTTCGGCCGTGACGTCGCGCAGGCGAAACAGGAAAGCGCCGTCCTCGAACGGAATCCAGGCCACTTCCACCACACGGCCATTGACCATCTCGCGCTCGCCGCGGGCCGGCTGGCGCGAACGGATGTTTGCCGCGATGGCGTCCGCCAGGGCTGCAGGATCGCCGGGGCCATATTCACCGCGATCGGCCAGGGCCCGGATCAGCGGCATGACCGGTGCGCCTTCGCTCAACAATTCGAGCGGCAGTTCGAGCATTTCGGGGAAGACGCCGTTCCACAGCCAGACGCGGTCCTCCGCGTCGAGCACCATGAAGCCCTCCTCGAGATTATCGAGCAAGGCCCGCAAAAGCGGGGACAGATTGCGACCCTTTTCCAGGCAGTCGGATCCCTTCGACGCGCCAGGCCCTTAAGACCCTGAATTTAAATACGCTCCCCACCGAGGCTTGTCGATCCGGCGCGCATCCAATTCGGAGGAATCGCGGAATTATGGAACTTAAGTTCCAACCTTGTGCGATCGACAAATCCTGTTATCGACCGCGTCAGAAGAGAACAGACCGGGGAGCCGAGATGACCGACGACGCGCTGCACCGCCCGCTCCACACCGCGGACCTGCTCGTCAACGCGCTGAGCAGCGCGACCGATCGGCCGATGCTCCACCTGCTTGGCGGCCCGACCTTGACCGCGGGAGAAGTGCGCGACGAGACCAGCCGCATGGTGCAGGCGCTCGCCGGCCTTGGTGTCGGCCGCGGCACGCGCGTCGGCCTGATCTCGCCCAATCGCCCCGAAGTGCTTCATGTCAGCCACGCGGTGCAGATCCTCGCGGCGGTCTACGTGCCCATGCATCCGCTCGCCGGGCTGGCCGACCACCTGCACGTGATCCGCGATTCGGGGGTCGAACTGCTGATCTTCGACGGCGAGCGCTTCGCCGATCGCGCCGCCGAGATCGCAGCTGAAGCGCCCGACCTGAAACTCATGGCCTTCGGCGCCTGCGCGATCGCTGCGGATCTCTCCCGGCTCGCCGCCGGTTTCGCGCCGGGGCCGCTCGTGGCGCCGCGGGTCGAACCCGGCGATGTCATGCGCCTCGGTTATTCGGGCGGGACGACGGGCAAGCCCAAGGCGATCCCCTCGATCCAGCGCGTCGCGGTGACAACCTTGCAGATCATGATGACCGACTGGGAATGGCCGGCGGAACCCAGGGTCCTCACCTGCACGCCGCTGAGCCATGCCGGCGCGGCCATGTTCCTGCCGACCTTGCTCAAGGGAGGGTCGATGGTCGTGCAACCGGGCTTCGAGCCCGTCGCGGTAATGGCGAACATCGAGAAGTACCGGATCAACTGCATGATGCTGGTACCGACGATGATCTATGCGCTGCTCGATCACCCGCGCTTCGACGAGTTCGACCTGTCGAGCCTCGAGACCGTATTCTACGGCGCCTCGGCGATCGCGGCGGCGCGTCTCAAGGAAGCGATCGAGCGGATCGGGCCGGTGTTCCAGCAGTTCTACGGTCAGGCCGAAGCGCCGATGGCCCTGACCATCCTGCGCAAGGCCGAGCACGACGTGACCGACCTGCGCCGCCTCGCGAGCTGCGGCCGGCCGACGCCCTGGGTGAACCTCGCGCTGCTCGACGCCGCGGGCCAGCCCGTGCCCGACGGCGAGCCCGGCGAGATCTGCGTGCGCGGGCCGCTGGTCATGGACGGCTATCGCGACAACGACGCACTCAACGCCGAGACCTTCCGCGACGGCTGGCTGCATACGGGCGACGTCGCGGTGCGCGATCCGGGCGGTTTCCTGCGCATCGTCGACCGCACCAAGGACATGATCGTGACGGGCGGCTTCAACGTCTATCCGCGCGAAATCGAGGACATCGTCGGCGAGCATCCCGCGGTCGCCCAGGTCGCGGTGATCGGCGTGCCGCATCCGAAATGGGGCGAGGCGGTCAAGGCCTTCGTCGTGCTCCGCCCCGGCATGAGCGCCGATCCGGCCGCGCTCACCGCCGTGGTGGCCGAACGCAAAGGCTCTTTCCAGGCGCCCAAGGCCGTCGAATTCGTCGCCGCGATCCCGCAGACGCCGGTCGGCAAGCCCGACAAGAAGGCGTTGCGCGCCATGGCCGAGGTTGCCGCCGGCGAATAGACTGCCTAGAGCACCGATCGGATACATTTTGGGAGTCGTCATGATCCAGCTCGAACAGGCCCGCACCGTCATCGCCGCCGCCCGCGCCCATGGTCGCGAGCACGGATTGAAGCCGCTGACCCTCGTTGTCCTCGATGCCGGCGGCCACGTCGTCGCCTCGGAGCGCGAGGATGGTTCGGGATACGGCCGCCCGCAGATCGCCCAAGGCAAGGCAGCGGGCGCGCTGGCCATGGGCACCTCGAGCCGGGTGCTCGGCGAGATGGCCGCCGACCGCCCGACCTTCATCGCCGCGCTCTCGGTCGCCTGGGACGGCAAGCTGATCCCCGCCGCGGGCGGCGTGCTGATCCGCGACGATGCCGGAACCCTGCTCGGCGCCATCGGCATCAGCGGCGACCTGTCTGACAAGGATGAAGGAGCCGCCCTCGCCGGCATTCAAGCCGCGGGTCTGCACGCGGGCTGAGCCCGGCGCTTGATCCCCTCGCCGCCGCATGATCTCTGGCGGCGAGAGGGAGATTCCGCAATGAACGACAATACGCCCAGCCACGGGCTGCAGCTCACGTCGACGCTCGATGCTGACGGAACCTTGCGACTGGCACTGATCGAGGCGCCGCTCGATGCCCCCGCATCCGACGAGGTCCTCGTCCGGCTCGAGGCCGTGCCGATCAACCCCTCGGACTTGATGCCGCTGCTCGCCGGCGGCGATACCGCGACGGCGCATTTCGGTGGCAGCGCAGCGCGGCCCGAAGTGGCGATCGCGCTGCCACCCGAAGCCGCGCAAGCCTATGCCGGACGCACCGGCGCGGCGCTTCAACCCGGGCTGGCCGGGGCCGGCACCGTCGTAGCGGCCGGCGCGGACGCGCAGCATCTGCTCGGCCGGCGCGTCACGCTGTTGTCGCTGCGCCGGGGGACGTTCGGCCAGTACGTCACCGTCACGACCGCCGAATGCGCGCCCCTGCCCGAGGACCTGTCTTCGCGCGAGGGCGCCGACGCCTTCTGCAACCCGATGACCGCGCTGGCCATTGCCGAGACCGTGCGGCTCGACGGGCACAAGGCGCTGATCCACACCGCCGCCGCCTCGAACCTCGGCCAGATGCTCGTGCGGATCTGCGCCGAGGACGGCCTGCCGCTGGTCAACGTGGTTCGCCGCGCCGAACAGGCGCAGCTGCTGCGCGATCTCGGCGCCGAGCATGTCTGCAATTCCGCCGATCCCGATTTCGCCGCGCAGCTTCGCGACGCGATCGCCACGACCGGCGCGACCGTGGCCTTCGACGCGATCGGCGGCGGGGCTTCGCCCGGCCTGCTGCTCGAAGCGATGGAAGACGTCGCCGCGGCGGCGATGGGCTTTTACAGCCCTTACGGCTCGCTAACGCTGAAACAGGTCAACATCTACGGCCACCTCGACCGCACGCCGACCGTGCTGCACAACGCGCGCTACGGCATGCTCTGGGACGTCCGCAACTGGGCGCTGCCGCGCACGCTCGGCCAATTGCCGCCCGAACGCATCGCCGCGATGAACGCGCGCGTGCTTGGCGGGCTCAGGACCACTTTCGCCAGCCATTTCACGCGCGAGATCTCGTTGGCGCAGGTGCTCGATCGCGAGACGATGGCGGCCTATGCGAAGCTGGCGACCGGCGAAAAATTCCTGATCAATCCGACGCTTTAGCGCGCCGTTCGTTGGCCATGATGCCGTCGATGACGAAATCGGCGATCGCCTCGCGGATGTCGCCGTCCTTGGCCATGCCGGCGGGAAACAGCCAGTCCTTGAACATCAGGCTGGCGAGTACCGCGACGAAGGAAACGCGGACCATCAGTTGCGGATCGACCGACGCGCCCTCACCCACGCGGCTGGTCATGACGCTGGCGCCCTGTTCGAAATAGGCGCGCAGGCCTTCCATGTCGCTGACCGGATTGGTCGCTTCGGGCGAATAGGCCGAGGCCACGATCAACGACATGAACATGCGCGAATGCTGCTCGACGAAGTCCTGCAGCTCGCCGATGTAGCGGCGCGCCATCTCGCGCATCGTCGTGTTGTCGCCGAGCGGCACCTGGTTCGCCTCGTGGAAGGCGACGAGGTGGCGGTTGAGCGGCTTGAAGATCGCCGCGCGAAACAGCTCCTGCTTCGAACCGTAGAAGCGGAATATCTGCGCCTCGGTCACTTCTGCACGGCGCGCGATCGCCGCGGTCGTGGCGCCCGAATAGCCGGCGGTCTCGAACTCCTCCGCGGCGGCGTCGAGGATGCGGTCGGCCACTTCCTCGGACGAACGGCGCTTGCGGCGCGGCTGGTCGGTCAATGTCGCGCTCTTGCCACCCTGCGCCTTCGCCACCTGGTACTCCCCGTTCGCCGAAAGACGATCCCTAATGTTACATAGCTTTGCTGCCAAGTTCCGGCGGGGCAAACGCGTTGAAACTTCACGCTCCTATCCTAGATTCATCCGGGATGAACGGGAGAATTTCTTCGTGAACGGATTGAAGACGGCCATGCTGCTGGCGGCGCTGACGGCGCTGTTCATGGCCTTGGGATACATGTTCGGCGGCACCGGCGGCGCGATGATCGCGCTGCTGATCGCCGCGGGCATGAATCTCTTCACCTACTGGAACGCCGACAAGCTGGTCCTGCGCATGCACAATGCGCGCGAGGTCGACGCTGCGAGCGCGCCCGACTTCTACGGCCTGGTCGCGGAATTGGCGCGGCGCGGCAATCTGCCGATGCCCAAGGTCTACGTGGTTGACGATCCCAGCCCCAACGCCTTCGCGACGGGCCGCAATCCCGAGAACGCCGCGGTCGCTGCCACCACCGGCCTGCTGAACATGCTCACGCGCGACGAGGTCGCCGGGGTCATGGCGCACGAGCTCGGCCACGTTCGCAACCGCGACACCCTGGTCATGACCATGGTCGCGACGATCGCCGGGGCCGTATCGATGATCGCCAATTTCGGCCTGTTCTTCGGGGGTAACGGCGAGGACCGCCCCAACCCGCTGGTCGCGCTGCTCGCGGTGTTCATGGCGCCTTTCGCGGCGATGATCGTGCAGATGGCGATCAGCCGCACGCGCGAATACGGCGCCGATCGCGCCGGCGCCGAGATCAGCGGCAACCCGCGCGCTCTGGCCACTGCCCTCGCCAAGATCGCCGGCCCCGCCCAGCAGCGGCCAAGCGAGGCGGCGATGCGCAATCCCGCCGCCGCGCAGCTCTACATCGTGCCGACCTCGGTCTCGGAAATGTTTTCGACCCACCCCGCCACCGACAAGCGGATCGCCGCACTGAACGCGATGACGGGCATGGAGACCGGGATGAGGGCGCCACAGCCCGCGGGCCGCTCCGCACTGGACCCGCATCGACGCTGAGAGGAGCTTGCTCCTTGCGGATCAAGGCCTTTTCCCGCGACGCGTCTTCGCTGCAGCGATGACTGAGAACACCCCGGGTTGAGACGAAACGGGGGCTGTGGCAAAGTCCCGCTCAAGCGCGAGTGAGCAACTCCCTCTTTGCACGGGCTGGAGGGGTGTCGTACACTTGTTCAGCAGAACAACGAATCCAAGAGGTGTGGGAGTGCTTAAATCAGCTAATACGGGCCTGCGCGACGTGCCGTTCCCGATCGAAGATCCCGAACGCATCCCGGCTCAGCGGTATTACGATGCCGAATTCTACCAGATGGAGCTCGACCACGTGTGGCCGCACGTCTGGCAGAACGCCTGCCGCATCGAGCAGATCCCCGACGAGGGCGATTGGATCGAATATCAGAACGTCGGCAAGTCGGTCCTGATCGTCAACACCAAGGACGGCATCAAGGCATTCCACAACGCCTGCCGCCACCGCGGCGTGCCCATTGCGGGCAACCCGCTCAAGGACGACCTGACCGGCGGCGGTCATGGCAACTGCCGCAAGTCGGGCTTCGTCTGTCCGTTCCACGGCTGGCGCTGGAACGCCGAAGGCGAAAACACGCTCGTCTACGGCAAGCATCTGTTCTCGGAGCGGCAGCTCGATCCCGCCGATATCAACCTGGTCCCCTGCCGCGTCGACACCGCGATCGGCTGCGTCTGGATCAACTTCGACGACGACGCACCGAGCCTTCGTGAATCGATCGGCCCGCTGATCGATCGGCTCGAAGCGCACAACCTGCACAAGCTGCGCGCCGAGTGGCAGTTCGGCACGGTGCTGCCGGCCAACTGGAAGGTCGCGATGGAAGCCTTCATGGAAGGCTACCACGTGATGAAGACCCACCCGCAGCTTCAGGCCGCGCATCCCGAGATGTACGGCTCGATGTACGAGAAGCCGCGCGGCCCGATGCCGCAGATGGCCGATCCGGAGCTCTCGCACACCGAAAACCAGCGGATCCAGGTCGGATCGATGGCGCTGCTCAGCGAAGGCATGGCCGGCATGCTCCACGCCAAGGAGCTCGAGATCGCGCGCGGTATGGTCGGCATCGAGGAAGGCCTGCCCGAAGACAAGAACATGGCCGTGTTCCAGTGGCTGGGCATGGTCATGCACCAGATCTCCACGCAGCTTCAGGCACGCGGCGAGCCCGTGCCGGACCTGTGCGCGGTGACCCAGAGCGATCCGATCAAGTCGGTCGAGTTCCTGTTCCCGCACTACTTCCTGCTGCCCTATTTCAGCAGCTTCTCGGCCTATCGCATCCGGCCGCTCGGTCCGGAATCGTGCTTCTTCGAACTGTGGTCGCTCACCACCTTCCCCGAAGGGGAAGAGCCCGAGCCGGTCATGGAGCCGACGATCCTGCCTTACGACAGCCAGGAATTCCCGCCGATCCCGCGGCAGGACTATGCGAACATCCCGATCCAGCAGCAGGGCATGCACGCCAAGGGCTTCGAATTCATGCGCCTGTCGCGCGACGTCGAAGGCATGATCAGCAACTACCAGCGGATCATCGACGGCTACATCTCCGGCGTTCCGCAGGAGAAGCTGGCGCAGGCCAATCAACTGCTCGCCGGCAATTTCGACGGTCCGATCCTCGAATTCGATTTCTGATCGGATCGCAGAGGCGAAAACACGAAAGCCCCGGACGCGAGTCCGGGGCTTTTTCGTTGTTCGATCTTCCGCCGATGAGGGAGGATCTCCAAAGCCTCACCACAGCGGCCGTTCCTGCAGCGCGCGCCGGCGTTCGCGGATGATTTCCTGGCGTTGCTCGGGCGTGACCGTGGCGACGCCCTGGGGCAATACCTTCAGCACCTCCGCCAGCTTGACCTTGCGCGTGACGGGGATCGGCTGGCTGTCGCAGCCCGTCCAGCGCCCCTGGATGATCCCGGTCGGATTGCCCGCGGTGTCGAGCCAGTTCTTCGCGCCCGGATCCCTGGCCGAGACGACGACGCGCAGCTTGCCGTCGGGGTCGGCACCCGCCTGGGCGTGGTTGAGGCTCGAATGGTTGTTGTACCAGTCGGTGGTCTCGTAGATCTCGTTGGTCAGGATCAACGAGCGATAGTCGCACTTGGTCGGAATCGGCGATTCGATGATCAGCGCCTCGTCATCCTTCAGATCGTAGGTGCCTTCGTAGTAGAACTGGCCCTGCAGGATCGAGCCCGGCGGGTTGAAGATCTTGAGGCTGTTGACGAAGCCCTCCTGGCGCAGCTTCTCGACATGATCGACGAAGAGCTGGGCGATGAAATCGACCTGCTTGGGCAGCGCCCGCAGCCGCTGTTCGAGCTTCGCCGCGGGCGGGCGCGGACGCTCGGCAGGGCGATCGAGGCGCTCGATGGCGAGGGTCGGTTCGACCTCCTTGCCCCAGTCGGCGCTGACGAGACGGACCATCAGCCGGTTCGCGCTGGGCTTCAGCTCCCACCAGTCGCCCGCATGGCCCGCGGGCTTGGTCGCGCTCAGCAGCACGTCGAAGCGACCGTCCTTGTCGACCGCGAGCTTCGACAGGTCGAGCTGTGCGGCGGCGCCCTGGTTGCGTTCGGCCGGCGGCAACACCTGCTGCATCACCGCCAGGGACACGTTCCCCCGCTGACCGCGCAAGCGATAGGTGCCGCCCGGCGTGATCGTCGCGCTGCGGTAGATCGTATCGGCATTGGGCTGGCCGACGTTCAGCACCTGCCCGAGCGAGGGCAGGAACTGTGGCGCATCACCGTCACCGCCGATCGCCTCGAGCGTCTGCGAAGCCAGCGCCTCGAGCGCGAGCCGCGCCACCTCCTGCTGGACCTGCGGATCGCGACGCTGGGCTTCGGGCAGTTTCGCCAGCATCCGCTCGGGCAAGGTGCGCAGGCTCTCGAAGAAATCCTGCCAGCCGGCCACCATCGGCGGTGCCGGCATGTCGGCGGGCGCGGCGGCGGCGCGCGCGGTCCAGCCGAGCGAAGCCAAAGCGACGGCGGCAAGGCCCAACGGCCAGAGGGTCTTCTTCACGGTATCGTCCTCCTCGATCGCGAAGCTCCAGTCTGACCACCAGCAGCCTGTCAGGCAACGCCCGTCGCGTCCGACGGGCCTTTCATCGCCTTGGCAGCACCGCCCGTCTGGAACATTGCGCCCGGCTGGGCTTTGTGCGGGAACCAGTTCAAGGGATGACAGCCATGCAACGTTCGCTTCTTATTCTCGCCACAGCGGCTCTCACGATCGGAACCGCCACCAGCGCCGAGGCGCGCAGCTGCCGCCGGCTCAACAAGACCGAAGGTGCCGTCGTCGGCGCGGCGGGCGGTGCGGTGCTGGGTGCGATCGTCGGCGGGCGCGGTGCGCCGATCATCGGTGCGGTCGGCGGCGGCATCGCGGGCCACGAGATCGCGCGCAACAAGTACAACAAGAACTGCCGCCGCGTGTATCGCCGCAGCCGGCGCTGACAGGATCGGTGCGGCAGGGACATTCGTCCCTGCCCGCGTTCCCTATTCGCCGGACAGGAAGGCGACCAGCGCCTTGACCTTCTTCTGCCGCCATTGCGGCAGCGGCGCGACCAGCCAGTAACCGCGGCGGCCGATCTCGATCGGCCCTTCTGGCTTGACGCGGCCGTCGTCGATCCAGCTCTGCGCCAGCAGCGCGGGCACGCGCGCGCGGCCGAGGCCCGCGGCGGCCGCGGCGATCGCCTCGCCCGCGTCGCCGACGATCAGCGGCGCCTTTTCGTGCCCTTCGATATGCGCGAGGTCACCGGGCCAGGCGATCCACTCGCCCTCGCCCACGGTCACGCGCTCGGGCTCGCCCAGCGCCACGCCCTCGAGATCGCCCGGCCCTTCGGTCCAGCGCACGGCGATGTCGAGATTCGCCTCGGTGAAATCGGTCATCTCGCCGTCGACGAGGACGTAGCGGACCTGCGGATTGGCGGCGCGGAAGGCGGCAAGCCGCTCGGCCAGCCAGGCGACGAAGAAGTCGCGCGGCGCGGCGATCGTGTAGACATGGCTCGACTGGCCTGCCTGCATCGCCTGCACCGCGTCCTCGAAATGGAGGAAACCGGTGCGCAGCGATTCGAGGCCGGCCGTCGCCTCGTCGGTCAGTTCGAGACCTTTCGATGTGCGGCGGAACAGCACGACGCCGAGCAGGTCTTCGAGCGCGCGGATCTGCTGGCCGACCGCGGCCGGGGTCACGGCCAGTTCGTCGGCGGCGCGGGTAAACGACAGATGCCGGGCGGCCGCATCGAAGACGCGCAGGGCGTTGAGCGGCAGATGGGTGCGCTTCATGCCTCGGTCCTATGGCAAAGCCGAGATGGATACAACGCCTGGGAGTGAGACCGGATCAGCCCGCGGTGGCTGGGGCCGCCAACGGGAAGAACGGGATCGCCGCCTGGAATTCGGAGCCGTCGTGGCGACGGAAGGTGTAGTGACCTTCCATCGAACCGTGCGGCGTGGTCAGCGGGCAGCCCGAGACATAGTCGTGGCTCTGCCCCGGGCGCAGGATCGGCTGTTCGCCGACGACGCCGTCACCGTCGACGAAGTTGACCATGCCGCGACCATCGGTGATCCGCCAGTGGCGGGTGATCAGTTGGACGGTCTCGTCCGAATCGTTCTCGATGCGGATGTGGTAGACCCAGAACCACTTGCTCGCCTCGATCCGCGACTGTTCGGGCAGGAAGTTCACCGCGACGCGCACGGTGATCCCGCCACTCGCAGCGGCCACGGCTGCGCCGCTCGCGTCGATCACGCTGACCGGGGTGATCGCGGCGTGCTGGAAGAGTTCCTTCATAGCGGCCGGAACCTAACGCCTGAATCCGAGGCGTTCAACACCGGTCCTGTCGAATTCGGCGGTGAGCCGGGTCAAAGCCCGGCCTTCTTGAACGCCCGGTCGAGATCCTCGATCAGATCGTCGGGATCTTCGAGCCCCACGTTCATGCGCAACATGCCGTCGACCACGCCCATTTCGGCGCGCGCCGCATCGCCGATCGAGCTGTGCGTCGTCGAGGCCGGGTGGCAGATCAGCGAGCGCGTGTCGCCGATGTTGTTCGAGATGTCGATCAGTTCGAGCGCATCGAGCACGGCCCAGGCCTGTTCGCGCCCGCCGTCGAGCAGCATCGAGAAGATCGCCCCGCCGGCGCTCATCTGCTTGCGCGCGAGATCGTACTGCGGGTGGCTGGGCAGGCCCGGATGGAGGATGCGCGGCACGCGTTCCTCGACGAACCGGCCGACCTTGAGCGCGTTCTCGCTCTGCTTGTGCGCGCGCAGGTCGAGCGTCTCGAGCCCCTTGAGCACGATCCAGGCGTTGAACGGCGCCAGGGTCGGGCCGGTGTTGCGCTGGAAGGGCAGCAGCTTGCCGTCGATCCAGTCCTTCGAGCCGCAGACGGCGCCCGCGAGCACGCGGCCCTGGCCGTCCATCAGCTTGGTCGCCGAATAGGCGACGACGTCGGCACCGAGTTCGAGCGGCCGCTGCAGCGCCGAGGTGCAGAAGGCGTTGTCGACGACGGTGACGATGCCGTGCGCCTTGCCGAGCGCCGAGACGAAGGCAATGTCGACAACGTCGAGCGTCGGGTTCGCCGGCGTCTCGAAGAAGAAGACCTTGGTGTTCTTCTCGATCGCCCTTTCCCAGGCGTCGTTGTCGCGGCCGTCGACGAACGAGGCGCTGATGCCGAAGCGCGGCAGCAGATTGTCGATCACCCAGCGGCAAGGCCCGAACATGGCCTTGGCCGCGACGAGATGATCGCCGACCGAGAGCTGGCAGAGCAGGGCCGCGGTCATCGCCGCCATGCCCGAAGCCTGGGCGCGGCAGGCCTCGGCGCCCTCCATCATGGCGATGCGCTCTTCGAGCATCTGCACCGAAGGGTTCTGCGTGCGCGAATAGGTCATGCCCGGCTTCTCGCCGGCGAAGCGCGCGGCCGCTTCGGCAGCGCTGTCGTAGGTGTAGCCCGAGTTGATGAACATCGCCTCGCTGGTCTCACCCTGTTCCGAGCGCCAGGTGCCGGCACGCACGGCATGCGTGGCGGGGCGCCATTTCGAGGTGATCGAGCGGTCCTGTCCGGTAGAGCGTTTCATAGGTGCCGGCTTTAGGAGTCGCGGCATTCCGGCGCAAGTCGAACGCGAAGCCTCGCTTCGGGGGCTTTGTCTTTTGTCCGGGTTCCTTTATCCGACGCGGCGATGCAGACCTCGCCCGTGCAAGACCGCGACCCGCTTTTCTGGACGGCCGGGATCGCCCTCGCCTTCCTCGCGCTCGTCTGGCACCGGCTCGGCATCCCGACCAAGATCTACTTCGACGAGGTCCACTACGTCCCCGCGGCGCGCAAGCTGCTGGCACTGCAGTCGGCCAATCCCGAGCACCCGATGCTCGGCAAGGAGGCGATCGCCGCCGCGATCGCGCTGCTCGGCGACACGCCTCTGGCCTGGCGCCTGCCCTCGGCGCTGTTCGGCGCACTCGGCCTCTTCGCCTTCGGGCGACTGATGTGGTGGGCCAGCCTGCGCCGCTTCGCCAGCCTGAGCGCGCTGTTCCTCGTCGCCACGGGCTTCGCCTGGTTCATCCAGAGCCGCATCGCCATGCTCGACATGGTCATGGCCGGCTTCGGCATGATCGCGCTCTGGCAATTCGCCGCGGCGATGCGCCTGCCCACGAAGCGGGCGCGCTGGCGGCTGGCGCTGACCGGCGCCTGCTTCGGCCTGGCGCTCGGCGCCAAGTGGTCGATCGCGCCGGCGGCGATGCTGCCGGGGGTGCTGTTCCTGGTTCAGCGCCTGCGCGATCACGGCCGGCATTTCCTGACGCGCAGCGACACGGGACCGGTGCCCGGCGTGTCGCTGATCGAAGCCGCCTTCTGGCTCGGCTCTGTGCCGCTGATCGTCTACTGGCTGACCTATCTGCCGACCTTCTTCTACACCGACCATGCAGTCGCCTGGTGGAACATCGCCGGGCACCACCGCTACATGCTCGAACTGCAGGACAGCGTGAAGAAGCTGCACCCCTATCGCAGCGTCTGGTACGAATGGGTCACCAACTGGCGCGCGATCTGGTATCTGTACGAGGTGGTCGACGGATCGCAGCGCGGGGTCTTGCTGATCGGCAATCCCTTCACGATGCTGGCCGGACTGCCAGCGCTGGCCTGGGCGCTATGGGCCGGGATCATGCGGCGGCGCAGCGACGCCCTGGCCCTGGCCGTGCTCTATGCCGCGAGCCTGGGGATGTGGCTGGTCTCGACCAAGCCGATCCAGTTCTACTACCATTACCTGCTGCCCGGCACATTCCTGATGGGCTGCCTCGCGCTGGCGCTCGACGAGGTCTGGCGCAAGGGCGGACGCTGGCAATGGATTCCGACAGCCACCTTGGCGCTGGCGGGGGCGATGTTCGTCTGGTTCTACCCGATCATCTCGTCGGCCCGGCTGCATGAGGGTCGCCCGTCGTATATCCACTGGATGTGGCTCAACTCCTGGCGCTAGACCAGTTGCAGTTTAAGCAATCACCGATCGATATTTCGCACTTGCAGCAATTGCTGCGTCGCAACATAAGGGGCGTGCCTTTCAGGCATCCTCTCCCAAAACTTCCAGGGCCCGGTCGGCAACGATCGGGCCTTTTTTTGTCCCTCGCGATCGTCAGGACGAGCCGCGAAGCAGCGCGGCATCACAGACGGAGCAGTGAGAGAAGCCGGGTCTATGAGGCTGTAGCTTGCGCGAGCGGCGGACCGCTCCAGCGCTTGGCCGCGATCAGCGGCGGGCGAGCTTGCTCGCGCCCCCGACCGAACCGGCCGGATAGATGAAGCCGAAGGTCGGCGATTGGCGGATACCGAGCGAACGCGACGGACCATACCAGACGCGGACGTTGCTCCAATCACCGGCTTCCGAAACGTCGACCGCCATGACGCCGCGCTCGACCAGGCCTGGCCCCGACCAGTTGGCATGATCGATCAGCACATGGCGCGCATCGATGATCTTGCTGACCACGGCGACATGGCCATAGGGCATTGCCTGGGTGCCGCGGAACGCGAGGACCGCGCCTTCGCTCGGCTGCTGGCCGCGGGCATAGACGCCGGCGGCGTTGCCCCACCAGTCACGCGCATTGCCGCTGATCTGCACGTCGGAGACCGAACGCGCATAGGTCACGCACTGCAAACGCGCATGGGCCGCGGTGGGAAGAGCGAGAAGAGCGGAGAGCGAAAGGAAGGCGCTGAGAACGATTCGAAGCATGGACAGGCTAAGTACGGATCTGGAGAGATTCGCGAACCCCTTGGTTCCTCAGCTAAACCCGCGCGATGAACCGTTCGTCCCCAGTCAGAAAGGTCTTGTTAACAAAGTCCGCTAACCTTTTGGTCAGCATAACGCTTGACGCCATTCGGACGATGGCCTTCTCTGCCGCCAACGGCTTCGCGCCGCGGGAGAGAACATGCGTATCTATTTCGGCTGGTGGATCGTCGCGATCACCGTACTCGTCTACACGCTCGCGATCGGCGCCTCGATCCAGGCCTATGGCGTCTTCGTGCTGCCGGTATCCGAGGCTTTCGGCCTCAGCCGCGCCGAGACCAACACCGGCGCGATCGCGCTCAACATCGGCATGGCCCTCGCCGCGCCGCTGATCGGCCGCCTCGCCGATCGCCACTCGGCCCGCCTGATCATGGCGATCAGCGCGCTGGTCTTCGCCGGCAGCTTCGTCGTCCTCGCGCTGTCGGACAACCTCTGGCTCAGCACCCTGGTGCTGACCGTGGGCGTCGGCGGCTCTCTGGTCGGCGCGGGCACGGTGACCTCGCCCGTGCTCGTGGCGCGCTGGTTCACCGTCCACCGCGGCCGGGCCATGGCGATCTCGTCGATAGGCGTCTCGCTCGGCGCGATCGTCGTGATCCCGTTGATCGGCCTGCTGATCGAGGCGGTCGGCTGGCGCCAGTGCCTTGTCGTCCTCGGTCTCGGCGTCGGCGCGATCCTGCTGCTGCTCGCCGCGCTCGCCCGCAACGCGCCCGGGCCGAACGACGTCGAGCCCGGCTCGGATCACACCGTGCCCGGCGACGAGACGCCCGCCGCCGCCGCCACGCCGCTGGCGATGGGGCGCCTGCTGCAGCTGCCGCAGTTCTGGACGATCGCCGTGCCCTCGGCGCTGGCCTTCGCGATCATCACCACCAACATCGTCTCGATCGTGCCCTTCGCGCAGGGCCAGGGCCTGTCGGTGACCGAGGGCGCCAGCGCCATGTCGGTCTATGGCGCCGCCGCCCTGCTCGGCACCCTGCTCTACGCCTGGCTGGGCGACCGCCTGCCGCGCGTACCGACCTTCGCCGCGCTCTGCCTCCTGCTCGGCGTGGCGACGGGCCTGCTGCTCACCGCCCACGGCTATGCGCCGATCATGGCCTATGTCTTCCTGATGGGCATGGCCGGCGGCGCGATCACGCCGGGCTTCCTGGCGCTGCTGGCCGACGCCTTCGGCGCGATCAACTTCGGCAGCGCCGCGGGCACGGCAAGCTTCCTGTCGACTTTCGTCTCGGCGATCATGATCCGCTTCGGCGGCGAGGTGTTCGACCGCACGGGCAGCTACGACGCGATGTTCGTCAGCTTCTTCGGCCTGGCTCTCGCCGCCGCAGCACTGGTGCTGTCGACGACGACGCTGTCGCGCCGATATGCACTGGAGGCTTAGTAGCGCCCCCAGACGAAGCGCGAACTCAAGGCGAAATTCCAGACCGAACCGACGATGATGCCGGTGATCGCCGAGGGATATTCGTGCACGCCGAAGCGCACGAGGATCGCGGCGACGCCGATGTTGGCGGTCAGGCCGACCGAGCAGGTCAACGCGAACTTGCACCAGCCCTTGAGCAGCGGAACGAAGCCCGTCAGCCGCTTGTCCGAATAGGTCAGCGCGTTGTTGAGCACGAAGTTGAAGGTCATCGCGACCATCGCCGCACAGGTCTGGCCGAGCTCGAAGGCGGTGACGAGCTGACCGCGCACCGGCGGCCCGCCGAAGATCTGCAGGAAGGTGCCCAGCACCGCCATGTGGACGACGACGCCGATCGCGCCGATCGTGCCGAACAGCGCGAAGCGCGTCGGGATGATGCGGCCGAGCCAGCGATCGTAGAGACCGACGAGGAACTCGAAGACGACGGTACGGTCGAGCTTGGACTCGCCGGTTGCGCGCGCGGCGAAATGCATGGGGAATTCCTTGACGCGCAGGGCCGTGTCGACCGTCGCCATGATATCGAGCAGGATCTTGAAGCCCACGCCCGACAGGCGATGGGCATCGGCGCGCAGCGTCTCGGTGCGCAGCATGAAATAGCCGCTCATCGGATCGCTGAGTTCGACCCCGGTCAGCTTGCGCGCGAGGCTGTTGGCGATGCCCGAGGCCTTGACGCGGTCGGGCCGGCCCCAGGCTTCGGTGCTCGCGCCCTCGGCGAAGCGCGAGGCGATGGCGACGTCGTAGTCGCCGCTCTCTACTGCTTTCAGCATCTCGGGCAGCAGGTTGGGATCGTGCTGGTGATCGGCGTCCATCACCGCGACGACGGGCGCCGCGGTCGACAGCATGCCCTCGATCGCGGCCGAGGCCAGGCCGCGGCGGCCGATGCGCTGGATCACCCGCACGCGCGGATCGCGCTGGCTGACCTCGCGCGCCTCGTCCGAGGTGCCGTCGGGGCTGTTGTCGTCGACGAAGATCGCTTCCCAGGCGACGCCGGCCAGCGCCGCGTCGAGGCGCTCGATCATCGAAGCGATGTTCGAACGCTCGTTATAGGTCGGCAGGACTACCGCGAGTTGCACGCTCATGCGGATCAGAGCCGTTCGAGAACCGCGTCGCCGATCGCGACGGTGCCGTGGCTACCGCCGAGATCGCCGCCCTTGATGCCGTCGGCCAGCGCCTTGGCCACGGCATGCTCGATCCGCCGCGCTTCGGCCTCGAGGCCGAACGAGTGGCGCAGCAGCATCGCCGCCGAGAGGATCGTCGCCATCGGATTGGCCAGGCCCTTGCCGGCGATGTCGGGCGCCGAACCGTGGATCGGCTCGTAGAGGCCGAGGCTGCCTTCGGACAGCGAGGCCGAGGCGAGCAGGCCGATAGAGCCGACGCACATCGAGGCCTGGTCCGAGAGGATGTCGCCGAACAGGTTGCCCGTGACGATCACGTCGAAGGCGCCGGGGTTCTTGACCAGCTGCATCGCCGCGTTGTCGACGTACATGTGGCTGAGCTCGACGTCGGGATATTCCTTGGCGACCTCGATCACCACGTCGCGCCAGAGCTGCGAGGTTTCGAGCACGTTGGCCTTGTCGACCGAGCAGAGCTTCTTCGAACGGCCCTGCGCGGCGCGGAAGCCGACATGGGCGATGCGGCGCACTTCGGCCTCGTTGTACGACATGATGTCGTAGCCTTCGCGCAGGCCCTCGGCGGTCTGGCGCATGCCCTTCTCGCCGAAGTAGACGTCGCCGTTGAGTTCGCGGACGATCAGCAGGTCGATGTCGCGCGCGACTTCGGGGCGCAGGGTGGTCAGGTCTTCGAGACCCTGGAACACCGTCGCCGGGCGCAGGTTGGCGAAGAGGCCCAGCTCCTTGCGCAGCCCGAGGATCGCCTGTTCGGGGCGCAGGTGGCGTTCGAGACCGTCGAGGCTGAAATCGCCGACCGCGCCGAACAGGATGCCGCCGCTGGCCTTGGCGATGTCGAGCGTCTGCTGCGGCAGCGGGTGGCCGTGCTTGCGATAGGCCGCGCCGCCGACGTCGCCTTCTACCAGTTCGAGGCCGGGAAGACCGAGTGCCTGCAGTACGCGCACGGCTTCGCGCGTCACTTCCGGACCGATGCCGTCACCGGCGAAAACCGCGATCTTGATCGAATTCGTCGTCACACTCATGCCCCATCAATCTTGGCCAGCCGCTCCCGCAGCATGGCGCGCGCCGCCATAACATCGACGCGGCGATGGGCAAGCGGGAAGCGCGCGAGATCGCGCCCGAGCCGGTCGAACACTGTGAGCAAGTCCGCCCAGCCTTCCGACTGCGGGCGTTCGATCGGCCCACCATAGCCGAGCTCGCGCATCAGCAGGACTTCGTAGGACAGCAGCGGCAGGGTCCAATCGCGCGCCGAGGGCGCCAGGCACACCGCATCGAGTAGCGCGGTCAGCGCCTCGTAGAGCGCAGGGAACGGCTGGCGCTCGGGCAAGGCAGAGGCGGTCAGCGCGGTCACCCAGACGATCGCCGCCGATTGCAGCGGCTCACCGAGCCAGGGCCCGCGGCTCTGCACGAGTTCGAGCCGGGCGAAGGGCAGCTGGTTGTCCGAGCGTGCGCGCAGCTCGGCCTCGACGAGATTGCCGGGGATCAGCACGGGGCGCAGGTCGCGTCCCCTGCCCCCGGCGACATAGCCCGCGACGAGGCCGTGGTCGGCGGTCAGCAGACGCGCGACGACCGCGGTCTCGCCATTGGGGCGACTGGCGCAGACGACGGCGGGCGCGCGGACATGCATGGCGGGGGTGTGGCGACAAAGCCCCGCGATTTCAATCGCGGCCCATAACGGGAGGGGCGGTTACTTGCCCAGCTTCGCCTCGATCGCGTCGAGCCGCGCCTTGAGCGCCTCGCTGTCCTCGCGCGCCTTGGCGGCCATTGCCTTGACCGCGTCGAACTCGTCGCGGCTGACGAAGTCGAGCCCGCCGATCGCTTCCTTGGCGCGTTCGCGCGCGCTGTCGCGCGCTTCGCGGGTCATGCCCGCGAGCGTGCCGGCGGCGCTGTTCATCAGCTTGACGAAATCGGCGATCAGGGGGTTTTCGCTTTGCATGGCGCCTAAATGGTAAGCCGCGCGCCCCAAGGCAAGCTAGATCTTGACCCGAACCGCGGCACCCGAGACGTTCTCGCCATCAGCCCGCGGATTGGCTTCGTGGAACTGCCAGGTCAGCACGGTCGCGAACAGCACCCAGAGCAGATAGGGCACCAGCAGAAGCGCAGCGACGGGGCGGACCAGGCGGAACAGCACGATCGTCCCGATCACCGCGATATCGAGCACGACGATGAGGACGAGAGCCGCAACGATCTGATGCGCAGCGAAGAACAGCGGGGTCCAGGCGAGATTGAGGGCGAGCTGGACCGCGAAGACGATCAGCGCCGCCAGCCGCCATTGCGCACCGCGCGCCGAAGCGACCATGGCGAGCGCGAAGCCGATCAGCGCGTAGAGGATCGTCCAGACGATCCCGAAGACGGCCGGCGGCGGATAGAGCGGCGGCTTGACGAGATCGGCGAACCACGGATTTTCGGCGCCACTGCCGGCGAGCTGCCCCGAAAGGATGCCCAGCAACAGCACGCCCGGCACCAGCACCAAAGCCCACCGAAGCAGGCTTCCGCGCAATTGATCCCGTGAGGCAAGCTCAGTCATCCGCGGATTTCCCCGAATCACGTCTATGGAAGGTACGGGTTTGTGGCGAGCGCCAGGGGGCGTGGCAACGGGGTTGTTGGGAGAATTTACAGGGGTTCGCGCGGTTTTACGCGTCTCTGTGCGCCGAAATGAGAAACTCGACGTTGCCCTCGGGTCCCGTGATCGGGCTCTGGGCGATTCCCTGGACGCTCCAGCCGCCCGTTTCGAGCCAGTCGCGGACCTCCTGGCAGACGCGCTCGTGCAGCACGGGATCGCGCACGACGCCGCCCTTGCCCACCTCGCCGCGGCCCACTTCGAACTGCGGCTTGATCAGCGCGACGAGCCGGCATGCGGGTTCGGCCAGCCGCAGCGGCACCTCGAGCACCTTGGCGAGCGAGATGAAGCTCGCGTCGCAGACCACCCAGGTCACCGGTGCGTCGATCTGCGTTCGAGTCAGCACACGCGCGCTGGTCTGTTCGAGCACGGTCACCCGCGGATCCTGGCGCAGCTTCCAGGCGAGCTGGTTGGTCCCCGAATCGACCGCGAAGACATGGGCCGCGCCCTTGGTCAGCAGCACGTCGGTGAAGCCGCCGGTCGAGCTGCCGACGTCCATCGCGGTCACGCCCGTGGGATCGAGCCCGAAATGGTCGATCGCATGGGCCAGCTTGATACCGCCGCGCGAGACCCAGGGATGATCGCGCCCGCGCACTTCGAGCGGGGCATCGCCGGGAATCGTCTGCCCCGACTTGGCGATCTTCGTCTCACCCGAGAAGACGAGCCCCGCGAGCACCAGGGCCTGCGCCCGCGCCCGGCTTTCGGCGAGGCCGCGTTCGACCAGCATCTGGTCGACGCGCTGTTTCGCGGCGGGCTTGCCCTCGGGCTTTCCGGAGGGTTTGGCGGCGGGACGAGGGTTCGGCGGGCTGTTCACGGCATTCCAGGGGTTGTGGCGCAGAGCGTCAGATTCCATACGGAAGCGATGATGGCAAATCGCCGCTCGGCGCTCCGTTCCGTTTTGGCCCCCCTCGCACTGGCAGCGGCGCTCGCCGCGGTGACCTCGGCCTGCTCGCAGCGGGTCGTCCCGCCGCCGACGCCGGCGCCCTCACCGCGGCCGTCGCCCGCCCCTGCGCCGCTGCCACAGCAGCAGCGCCCCACCAGCACCGATTGGCGCGACATGCCGATCACGCCTGGCAACTGGACCGCGGGAACCGAGAGCGGCCAGCCCGTCGCACGGTTCGCGGGGGGGCAATTCGTCCTGCGCTGCGATCGCGCCGCGGGAACGGTCACGCTCCAGCGTGCGGGCGCGGCCACGGGGCCCGAGCCGATGACCGTGACGACGAGCAGCGGCTTCCGCACGCTTTCCGCCGCGCCGCTCGCCGCGGGCGGAATCGGCATTGCTCTTGGCGTTCGCGATCCGCTGCTCGACATGATGGCCTTCAGTCGCGGCCGCTTCGCGATCGAGGCGCCCAACCTCGCCCCGCTCTATGTGCCGAGCTGGCCCGAAGTGAGTCGCGTGATCGAGGACTGCCGATAGAGCGTGTTTCCGCCTGAAAACGGTATTCGCGCGACCTTCGCGAGGCGCGCCCTCGGCGCCCGAAGAGCTTGGGCAAAACCCGGCGTTCAAGCTGGGGATATCTGGCCGAAGCGCCAATTCTGACGGCAAATAATTTGATTGCAAGTCTTGTTGTGCGTTGCGGAATCGCCCAAATATTGAAGCAAGGCGGGATTGGGTCGCAAGCCTAACCTTAACGCCCCAGCCGCGAGAGCGGCGCCTTGGCTCTAACAGCGCGAAAGGAGGTGATCCGATGTCTCATGGTCCAGCAGAGAGGTCGGCAATTTCCGTCGCGAGGCATTATCGCTGATTCTAGATTAAGCGATAAAGGCTTCGTAGGCGGCACTTCCGGCCGCTGACCATGCGAAGGGCCGTATCCGGGACCGGGTGCGGCCCTTCTCATTTGGGGTTTCGCCAGCCCGCCAGACACCGACATCGCCCTGCTCGCGCGAGTTCTTCGGCCAACCGCCACACGGCGGCCTTCTTTGCCCCGGCAAGCCTCTCGCCCTCGCCGCCCTCTTCCCTCGCCCGCCGATTCCTCCTATCCCGAAATGCAGAAAACGCACTTGTCGTTTATGTCTTTTCAATTGCCGTTGACGTAATTTTTGTTCAACAGCACATGATAGTAACCGAGGGGATCTGCCCATGGCGACAACCGCCAAGACCGAAATCGCTTTCACCAGCCTGTCCCATCCCGCGCCGACCTCGGTCGAGCAGCGCGAGCAGGTCCTGACGAACCCCGGCTTCGGCACCAATTTCACCGATCACATGGTCTCGATCGAATGGACAGAAGGTCGCGGCTGGCATGATGCCACGATCGGCCCGCGCGGCCCGATCGCGCTCGATCCCGCCGCCTCGGTGCTGCATTACGCGCAGGAAATCTTCGAAGGGCTCAAGGCCTACAAGCACGGCGACGGCTCGATCGCGCTGTTCCGCCCCGAGGCCAACGCCCGGCGCTTCAACCAGTCGGCCGAGCGCCTGGCCATGCCCGAGCTGCCCGAAGCGCTGTTCGTCGAATCGATCCGCCAGATCGTCGCGGCCGATCGCGACTGGATTCCCTCGGCCGAGGGCGCCTCGCTCTACCTGCGCCCGTTCATGATCGCGACCGAGGCCTTCCTCGGCGTGCGTCCGGCCAAGCAGTACAAGTATCTCGTCATCGCCAGCCCGGCCGGCAACTACTTCAAGTCGGGCGCGCCGGCCGTGTCGATCTGGGTCTCGGACTACACGCGCGCAGCCCCCGGCGGCACCGGCGCGGCCAAGTGCGGCGGCAACTATGCCGCCAGCCTGGTGCCCCAGGCCGAAGCGATCGAGCGCGGCCACGACCAGGTCGTCTTCCTCGACGCCGCCGAGCACAAGTGGATCGAGGAACTCGGCGGCATGAACCTCTACTTCGTCTTCGCCGACGGCACCCTGGTGACGCCCGCGCTGACCGGCACGATCCTGCCCGGCATCACCCGCGATTCGATCCTCGCGCTCGCCCGCGACGAGGGCCTGACCGTGCGCGAGGACCGCTACAGCCTCGAGCAGTGGCAGGCCGATGCCCAGTCGGGCAAGCTGGTCGAGACCTTCGCCTGCGGCACCGCCGCGGTGGTCACGCCGGTCGGCAAGGTCTCGGGCCGCGAGGTCGAGTTCACGATCGGCTCGGGCGGCCCCGGCCAGCTAACGCAGAAGCTCAAGAACCGCCTCGTCTCGATCCAGCGCGGCGAAGCGCCCGATCCGCACGGCTGGGTGATGAAGATCTAAGCAAACTATCCTCCCCGGTACGGGGAGGTGGCAGCGCGAAGCGCTGACGGAGGGGGCTCTCGGCAGAGCAAGGCTTGTGCCGAGAGCCCCCTCCACCCCCGCCTGCGGCGGCGGTCCCCCTCCCCGTTACCGGGGAGGAATTTTCCTACATCGCCTGGTCGTGACAAAAGCGGGTCATGACCGCTCGCCTCCCGCTCGTTCGTCATTGCTCGTCCGGCCCACAAGGTGACAGATCCTGCGCAAAAGCCCTGTCGCTTTCGTCACTTTCGTCACCTTACCGCCGATCAATACTCCCCCTCGCCCACGGTGTTGAACTGCGGATGCGCCGCCTTCCAGCGGTACATCCAGTCCATGCCCTCCTTGGCGCGCTTCATGTCGTCCTCGCGCGGGGCGAGTGCGGCCGTCGCCGCCGCCGCGACCGCGGGCAGGACCGAGGTGTCCCAGCCCTGCTCCTCGACGTCCTTGGCCAGCCGATCGGCCCCCGCCCGGCGCAGCAAGGTCGGCAGCCGGTCGCGCAGCGCATTGACCACCCAGGGAATCATCGGCCCGTTGGTGTCGGGATCGTAGCCCCACAGCGTGTTGTGGTTCGTTTCGTTGTGGATGTAGTGGTAGTGCAGCACCACGCCGAACACGTCGAAGCGCAGGTATTCGTCGCTGCGGGTGGCATCGAACACGTGGATCGACGGCCCGCGCACCATCCGCTCGGGGCTATCGCCCAGCGCGCGCGCCTCGACCGCGATCGAGACCGGACCGGCATCGAACCAGGTCGCGTGCTCCTCGAGCATCGGGATCAGCGCGAACTTGTGGTACTGGCCGCGGATCGTATCGACCTGGCGATTGCTCAGCGGCGCGGTCGGCGGCGGCGGGTTGTCCATCGTGGCACCCATGACCCATTCTCCCATGTGAAACTTTGTTCGCTGCATTCATTGCAACTTTCTTTGGGGGGCGTGTCAATTCTCCTTGCTTGATCGAACGTCCAGCAGACCCAATCTTCGCGTCTTTCCCCCTTCAGGAGCTCGCCATGGCCGAGGATTACACGCCGCCCGAAATCTGGACCTGGGACAAGGACGCGCCCACGCCCTTCCGCGGCAACCGGCCGATCGCCGGCTCCACCCGCGACTCCGTGCTGCCGCGCGGCGATCATCCGTTTCAGCTCTATTCGATGGGCACACCCAACGGGCAGAAGGTGACGATCCTGTTCGAGGAACTGCTCGCCGCCGGCCATGCCGGGGCCGAATACGATGCCTGGCTGGTCGAGATCATGAAGAACGACCAGTTCGGTTCGGGCTTCGTCGCGGTCAATCCGAACTCGAAGATCCCGGCCCTGCTCGACGTCTCGGGCGAGACGCCGGTCCGCCTGTTCGAATCCGGCGCGATCATGCTGCACCTGGCCGAGAAGTTCGGCGCTTTCATCCCCGCGAGCGGTCCGGCTCGCGCCGAGGCCCTGTCCTGGCTGTTCTGGCAGATGTCGACGGCGCCCGTGCTCGGCGGCGGCTTCGGGCACTTCTATGCCTATGCGCCCGAGAAGATCGAATATGCGATCAACCGTTATGCGATGGAGGCCAAGCGCATCTTCGACGTCGCCGACCGGCGCCTGGCCGAGGCGCGCTATTTCGCCGGCGACGAATACACAATCGCCGACATGGCGATCTACGGCTGGCTCGGCTACTTCCACCGCGGCGAGGCCTACAACGGCGGCTCGAAGTTCCTCTCGTTCCACGAGTACGAGAACATCGATCGCTGGGCACGCGAACTCGGCGAAAGGCCGGGGGTGAAGCGCGGCATCGTGGTCAACCGCAGCGGCGATGGCTTCACCCAGGAACGCCACAGCGCCGCGGACATCGACGCGGTGCTCGGCTGAGCGGGTTGGACTGAATAAAGCGTCCGGCCTGCCCCCGCAGGCCGGACGCCCGCGACGTCACTTGCCGAAGCTATAGCGCAGCCGCATGCCGTAGATGCGCGGCTGGCCGATCAACAGCGTCTCGATGCCCGCCGAGTAGAAGGTGCCGCCGACGTAGACCGGATACTTCTCCTTGGTCACGTTGGTCGCGAACAGCGAGAGGTCGATCGGCGTACCCGCGATCCCTTCCCAGCTGGCGTTGAGGTTCACCAGGTTGGTCGCCGGCAACCGGCCGAGCGGCGAGTCCGCCGAGGCGATCTGCGTGCCGGTATAGGTATAGGTCGCGCCGAAGGTGATCTTGCCCACGCTCTCGTCGAGCGGCAGCGTATAGCTGCCCGTTACGGTCAGCTTGTGCCGCGGCGACAGCGCCAGATCCCCGCCGATTTCCGAGGTTGGCGTCGGCGGCTGGAACAGCGGGAAGTTCGGCGGACTGTAGGACTTCAGCTCCGTATCGAGATAGGTGTAGCCGCCCGAGAAGCGCAGCCCCTCGGCGGGGCTGATCAGCGCCTCGACCTCGACGCCCTGGATCTTCGACTTGCCGGCATTGACGATCGCGGCCGAAGGCGATGCCGTATTGCCCGGCAGCGGCACGAGGTTCGCCTGGAGCTGCTGGTCGCTGAAGTCGTTGTAGAACGCCGAAATGTTGAAGTAGCCGTTGACCGAGCCGTGGAAGCTGGCCTTGGCACCAAGCTCGAAGGAATCGACCTTCTCCGGCCCCCAGACGATCGGCAGCGTGTTCGACGGATTGACGCCGCCCTGACGATAGCCGCGCGCGTATTTGGCATAGATCAGCAGGTCGTTGCTGGGCTTGTAGTCGAGCCCGAGCAACCACGTCGGCCGCTTCGATTCCTGCCGCAGGGTGGTCAGGCAGCCCTCGGGCTGCGGCGAGACTGCGCCGGTCGAACCGCAGATCGGCACCGAGACGTTCGGTGCGGGGAAGATGAAGGTCCGCACCGAGCCCGTGCCCTCGGCCTTGTCGATCGTGTAGCGAATGCCGCCGGTCAGCGAGAGCTGGTCGGTGAACTTGTAGCTGGCCTGGCCGTAGAAGCCGATGTTCTCGAAATTGTAGCGCGTCAGCGTGTTCTGGACGAAGCCGCCGGGCGCACCGGTCAGCGGGTTGCGCAACACGTCGGTGCACTGGAGCGCCGGAACGTCGGTACAGCTCGCGAAGATCGAGGTGCGCGTACCCTGCCAACGCGAGATCGGGCCGCTCTTCTCGTAGTAGGCTCCGACCTGGTAGGTGAACTTGCCGTCGCTGGTATTGCCCTGGAGCTGCAGTTCCTCGGTGAAGGTATACTGCGAGACCGTATCGTAGTTCGGATCGCTGTAGACGTTGACGTAGCCGAACGGCAGCCCGCCCGCGGTCGGGAAGCGGATGTTGTCGCCGAACAGGTTGGCGCTCTGGCTCTGGCGCAGTTCGACATAGCTGGCGATGTTCTTGACCGTCAGCGTGTCGCTGGCCTTGAGCGTGGTGGTGTTGACCACCTGCCAGGTCTCGGCGTCGAGGTGGGCGTCGGGATTGCTGTTTTCGACGTCGTAGTAGCCGTAGCCGGCGAAGCGCGCCGACTGCTGCGCGCAGACCAGCGGCCCGATCAGCGCGCCGGCTCCGGTGATCGGTGCCCCCGTCGGCCCGACGCCGGGCGCGCAGGGCACCCCGCCGATCGTCTGCGTATTGGTCAGCGCCAGCCGCGGCACGTTCCCGTTGGTGTCCGACTTCGCATAGGTGAAGATCAGGTAGTTCTCGAGATCGGGCGTCAGGTCGCCGACGATGCTGCCACGGAAATAGACATAGTCGACGTCGTTGAAGTCGTCGGGGCCGATGCCCGAGCGATTGCGCAGGTAACCGTCGCGCTTCATCCGGTCGACGCCGAGGCGGACGCGGAAGGTGTCTGACAGCGGAATGTTGAGAACGGCCTGGCCGCGCTTCATGTCGTAGTTGCCGATCGAGCCTTCGACGAAGCCCTCGAGGCGGTCGGTGGGCTTCTGCGGCACCAGCAGGACGGCGCCGCCGGTGGTGTTGCGGCCGAACAAGGTGCCCTGCGGACCTTTCAACACCTGGACGTTCTGCAGGTCCATGAACGAGCCCGAAGGCACGTTGTTGGCACCGGCGAGCGACGGCTGCCCACGCGCGGCGACGACGTCGGCGAAATAGACCGCCACCGAAGGCGCCGTCTGCGCTTCCTGGACGAAGCCGCGGATCGCAAAGGAAGCGGTCTCGTTGCCGAAGCGCGAATTGGCGCTCAACGACGGCGTATAGGTCGCCAGATCATTGGCCGAGACGACGTTGCGCTCGTTGAGCTGCTGCTGGTTGTAGACCGTGATCGAGATCGGCACGTCCTGAAGGCGTTCCTCGGTGCGGCGCGCCGTGACGATGATGTCGCCGGCGTCGCCGCTGGCATCCTGCGCCATCACCGGGCTGATCGCGCCCAGGGCGGTACTCGCCGACAAGGCCAGTAAAATCGATGCTCGCATGCCACTCTCCCACGGTCTTTTGATCGCGATCCGCCAGCGCCGTGCGCCGTGTCGGAAACAACGTTCTCAAACCTGTCGGAATTCGCAGGGTGCCGCAACCACTTCACATCGCCACTTTCACCCGCTAAGCGCCCCCTTCCTGCTGGGGCGTCGCCAAGTGGTAAGGCACCGGTTTTTGGTACCGGCATTCGCAGGTTCGAATCCTGCCGCCCCAGCCAGCCAGATTCTCTAGAATCGGCTCTGCGCAGGAACTTACGGCAAATCCCTCAGAATCTGACTTAGACTGGGTTAGACTCAGTTGGACTGGGTTAGACGGCTATTCTGCCAGGATTTCTGCCATGATTTTATCGCGCCGGAACCGCTGGAATCGGCCATGGCAAGACAGTTTCAATTCACTCCGGGTCAAATCGATCTGCTAGGATTTGGCACCCACCGAGATTCCCTCGTGCCCGGGCTGGCAATCGAAGTATTGAGCAGCGGCAAAAAGCGCTGGCGATACCGTCGACAGATACCCCGAACGAGAATCATCGCGACTCTCTTCGGCGGCCTCTACCCGGCTGTCACGATCGCCGCGGCCCGTGAATGGGCAGACGGGCTCAATCATCAGGTCGAGGCAGGAATTGATCCCCGGGAAGTCACCCGGAACGAACGAAGGCGCGCCGAAATGACGGTCGCCAAGGCCCATGGGCTTTACATGGTTGCGGTTCGGGAAGGACGCTCGTCGCGCGCAAAGCGACCCAACAAGCCGCGCACCATCAAGGAAAAGCTCGAGATCTACGAACGCGATATCGCGCCCAAGCTCGCGAAGGCGAACATCTATGAGGTCACGGAAAGAGACCTCATCCGCCTGGTCGAAGCCAAAGGCAGGAAAGCCAAGATCCGGGCGAATCGCCTGGCTGCGGAGCTCAAGGTATTCTTTGGCTGGGCTGCCTCCCTGCGCGGCCTGGAAGTGGGCCTCGAAACTGACCCGTCGCTGCGCCTTGGTGACCTCCGCTTTCCCGAGACTGCCCGGTCGCGAAAGCTCGATCTTATGGAAATCCGCTGGTTCCTGCGCGCTGTCGTCGACGAAGAACGCGATTTCCAGCGCGGCATGATCCTCTGGCTGCTCACCGCAGCGCGGATTTCGGAGGTAGCTCAGGCCCGCGGAGCGGAGCTCGTCGGCGACATCTGGACCATTCCTGAGACCCGCGCCAAGAATTCCTGCGCCCACAGCATTGCACTCGGGCCGTGGGGGCGATCGCTGATGCGCACCAATCACGAATGGGTATTTCCCGCCCCTCGTGCCCATGGCCCCCGCAACAATTCGGTCTGGTACAAGGCACGAGACCGGGTCTGGGCACGCATGGAAGAACTTGCTGGCCACGCAATCGAGCGCTTCACACCCCATGATTTCCGCCGAACGGCACGCTCGAATACCAAGCGCCTCAAGGTCGATTTCGAAACGGCCGAAGCCATGCTCAATCACGTCAAGAAAGGGATGGAGCGGACCTACGACCGCTACGAGATGGAAGATGAGAAGCGCGCCTGGTTCATCACCTGGGAGCGCGAGGTCGCCAAGATCGCCATCGATGCCGGCGTGGCCGATGCATTGGGCGTTCCGGACTATAATGCCGAGACGCGCGCAAAAGCCTACGCGATCAATTTCAGCCTACCAAAGCGCGCGGGAGCTCATCCAGCGCTCGACGTCCGCCCGCTTGAAGCGCGGGCAGTGCCGGTACTTGCTGTCACCCGAGCCGAGATCGTATTCGCGAGGGAACCCGGGCGGCCTCCTCTTTCGGAGCCGGTCGATCTGCCGCCGGGATAGTCGTGCCAGATAGGCGAACTCCTCGACCGTCACGTAGTCCGAGGGTTTGGAGGGCGAGGTGACGGCCACGGATCGAGAGCGACTAGGTTCGCCGGTCGGCCGCGTCGCGGCACCAGCGGCCAAAGGCCTTATCGCCATCGAGGAAGGCGGCGACGATCGCGGGCAATAGATCCGCGACCGTCTCTTCGCTCCCATAGGCCACGTGATAGAATGCGGCGTAGCGGCCGAGGGTGGCAGCGAGTTCGGGATTCAGGCTGACATTCAGCCGAACCGGCGTGCGGTCGGGTAGCTTGGCGAGGCGAATCTGGCTCATCGCGAAGGCCCCCGCTGGGCCCACGGCGCAAGAACGAGGTCCTTGTGAACAACCACCCGCAGCGGCCAGCCTGGCCGGACCTTCAGTGTCGGCTGGATGTCCATACTACGCCCGACCAGCTGATCTCCCGCCCTCACTCCATTCTGCTGTGCCGACTGGCGCAGCGCGCGCACGAGATCGCTACGCTCGTCGCCGAAGCTGATTTCTGTACCAACCCCGAGCAGCGTCGACAGGGCTATCCCCTTCAAAAGCTGCCATGTGTGACGATCGATACTGTCGGAAAGGCCGGCATAACCACTGGTATCCGTCGCAGGCATGTTGTCGATGCGGATCGAGGACCCGTCCGGGAGTACGATCCGATTCCACGTGACGAGCGCGCGGCCCTGTCCGAAGGCAATGACGCTGTCATAGCGACCGATCAAGCGAGCTCCTTGGGGGAGCAACAGGATCTGGCCCGTAGCGCTGTCGTAGGCATTCTCGCTAATTTGCGCCGTAACGAGACCCGGCAGATCGGAGTTGAGCCCAGTGATCAAACTCGCCGCAATGATGCTCCCGGCGCTCAGAGTGTAAGGTGATGGTGCGCCCACGAGCCGCCCAAGGTTAACGTCTGATGCCGCGTCGCCCTGACGCAGGAAACTTGCCTTGCGACGCTGCGCATTCGGATCGGCAGTCCGATCGATATCGAGACTGCGATCCTCGCTGGCGACCTCTCCATCGGGCAACGCCACACGCACTGCAGCTGCGCCTTTGCCCTGCCCCGCGGCGGCGCCACTGGCGATCTGCATCATAACGCCGGACTCGCGGGCCGCCTTGCGGTCCGCTTCGATCCGCTGACGTTCGGCCTCGGCGTCCTGCGCCGACCGGTCGATGGCCGGCTCGGTCGCCATGACAGCGCGCTGATGGGCCAGGATTGGCCGACCAAGATCGCCGGGCAATGGCGCACCGAGCCTCGGAGCGTCGCCATAGGATTTGGGCGCATTGGCCAATTGATCAGGAGGCGACGCCCCTTCGATCTTGTCGCTCGCTTCCGCTACCATGCGGAAGGACGTAGGCCGCAGGCCCAGCCAGGCCACGCCGACAATGGCAACCGATCCCAGAGCGGCAGCGGCAATGACCGCGCTGCGCCGGAAACGAACGGCTTTGCGCGGCGTGGCTCGCAGGACCAAGGTTTCAGGATCGATCTTAGGCCGATGAGCGAGATCGGCTTCTGCCTCATCATTCATGGCCGGTCTCCCGGCGGCGGGAGGCCTGCGACGTTATGCGGACGACGCTCTGCCGCTTACCGCCGAGCCGCAGTTCGGCGGCGCCGAAAAGCCGATCAACGACATAGTGGCGGCCGCTCATCCGGTAGTTGACCAGTTCGGCCTGGCCGTCCTGACCGAGCACGAACAGCGGCGGCGCTTCGCCCACGGCAATTCCCGGGGGAAACTCGATGAAGGTCTGACGCCCGTCGTCGAATGCCCGCGTTGGGCGCCAGGCCGGCTTGTCGCCCGAGATCCGATAATCGAAACGAAGGCGATCGACCGCTAGCCCGCCAGCGACCGGCGCCGCAGCAGCATCCGCTTCTCGCTGGCGCTGAAGTGCCAGCATCTCGTCCTGTGGGTAGGTCCACGAGAGCGCCGCCATGGCCGTGCGGCCCGTGCTCTCGAGCTGGAGTCGGTAGACGCGCCTGTCGGTCGCGATGACGAGATTCGTGGTCAGCCCTGACGCGTATGGCTTCACGAGGATATGCACGCGCTTGCCCGAGCCCGAGCCGCTCGTCGTGTCGCCGACGGTCCAGCGCGCGGTGTCGCCGGCCGCCACCGATGTGATCGCTTCGCCCGGCTGTAGCGCGATGTCGGTGACGCGCTCGGGCGCGGCGAAGAGCCGATAAAGCGCCCCCTCTGAATAGGGATAGACCTGGACGGCCTGGACGAAGCCGGCGCGTGCCGGTTCGCGCAATGCGGCGCGGTTGGCGTTCGCGACCCGACTGGCCGCGCCCGCTCCGCGGGCATCTGCGGTCCCCGACAGCGCGAGCGTAACGAGGCTGGCGACGACGATAGTCTGCCTGATCATGGGTTCGTCCCTTCGGTGAGAGTGACGGCGGCCGGCTGGGCGAGGCCCGGATCAAGCGGAGATCCCAGCGGCAGGTTGGTCGGTGCCTGCGCGCGCTGTATCGGTCGCGGCGGCTGGGCGGCTTCGCCCGCACCGTCGAGCTCGCGGCTCCAGTCGACCGCCTCGACGTAGAGCCCGAGCGGGTTCTTCCGCAAGATTTCGGCAGAGCGCGGCGTCCGCACGGCGATCGTCAGGATCGCGGTCCAGCGCGACGTGCCCGCCAGGCTGCCGCGCTCGAAAGCGCTTTCGCGCCACTGGACCTGAAACGACTTGTCCGAGGCACGCACGACGCTCGTCACCTGGACCGAGACGGTAATGTCGCCGACATTGGCGAAGGGATCGTTCGACCGGGCGTATTCGCTGAGGAAGACGCCGCCCTTACGGCTCACAAAGTCGTAAGCCTGGAGCCAGTTCGCGCGCATCAGCACCGGATCGAGCGAGCGCGACCGGATATTGGTCACGAACCGCGAAAGGAACCAGGCGATCTGTGCGTCGCTCGGCTCATAGGCTGCGGTGGCGGGGGCGACCGCCCTCGCCTCGCCGAGCTTGTCGACCTCGACGACATAGGGCGTGACCCGGCTCTGCAACGATTGCCAGACCAAGGCCGCCGAAAGACCGGCTGAGACCGCGAGACCACCCAGCGCCATCAGCCGCCAGTTGCTCGCCTGGGCTCTCGCCGAGCCGATCCGCTCGTCCCAGACCTGCCCGGCGCGCTGGTATGGCGTTTCAGGTTCGGGGGTGCGTCCATAGCGCTGCACGGCACGTTTGAATGGCATGGCTAGTCATCCCTTTCCTTGATGTCGGGGGTGGCGGAGGCCCCGCCGCGGTCGCCGTCACGGATCGTGTGGAGCGCCAGCTGACGGCGATTGCGCGCGCTCTGCTCGGACTGCAGCTTCTGGGCCCAGGCCGGCATCGAGCCTTGGTTCTCGCTAGGCGAGGCGCCAGTGGCGCCCGTAGTGGTGCCGGAATTCCAGGCCGCCTGCTTGCCGCGCTCGGCCGCTTCGCCGAGCCCCAGCGCGGAAGAAGCCTTCTGCGCCGCCGCGCCGCGCGCTGCGGTCGCCATGCCGCCAATGCCAGCAGATACCGATGATGATCCGCTGGATTCCTGGCCAAGCTTGTAGGCAGTGGATGCGGCCGAGCCCATCGACGTTCCAGCGCGGATCGCGCCCATTCCGGCGCCGGCCAGACCCCGCGCCGCACCCACAGCGCCGGCTCCGACCATGGCCAGACCGCCCGCCGCGACAGCGGTGGTAGCGGCCGCCGATCCGGCCCCAAGCTGAGGCGCGCCCGCGACAAGCCCGGAAGCGACCGCAGGACCGAATATGCCCAGGCCCAGCAGCGCGAGGCTTGCCAGCATCAGGGACAGTGCCTGATCGATATCGGGCTCCTGGCCCTGCAGCGCATCGACGAACTGGCCGAAGTAGTTCGAGCCGATCCCGACAATGACGGCCAGAACCATCACCTTGATGCCGGAAGAAACCACTGCTCCCAGAACACGTTCGGCGAGAAAGCTCGTGCGGTTCCAGAGGGCGAAGGGCACAAGCACGAAGCCCGCGAGGCTCGTCAGCTTGAACTCCAGAATCGTCACGAACATCTGCACCGCGAGCACGAAGAAGGCGACGATGACGATGATCCAGGCGATCACGAGCACGGCAATCTGTACGAGGTTCTCGAAGAAGGCGATCGGTCCGACGAGCTCGCTCGCCTGCTCGAGCAAAGGTGCCGCGGCCTCGAAGCCGACGCCGGCCAGGTGGCCGGGCTTCAGCAGTTCGTCGGCGGTGATCGTGCCGCCGCCGGCCGTGAGACCCAGGCCGGCAAATGACCGAAAGATGATGTCGGCGAGATCGTTGAAGCGGTTGAGGATGAAGGCGAAGACTCCAACATAAAGTATTTTCTTCAGGAACTTGGCGATGACATCGTCCTCACCACCTAAAGCCCAGAAGAGCCCGGCGAGCGTGATGTCGATGCCGATCAGCGTCGTCGTCAGGAAGCCAACGTCGCTTCCGAGCAGGCCGAAGCCCGAGTCGATGTAGCGGATGAAGGCGTCGAGGAACTGATCGATGACGTTGAGATCGTTCACGGCACTGTCCTGATCCAAGAAGACAAAGCGCCGCGAGAACCCGAAACCCATGACACAGGAGAGGTTCGAAGTCCTCGCGGCGAGGTGCGCCGGCAAAACCCGAAATGCCGGCGCGGCGGGAGCTCAGTTGCGAGGGCTGTAGGCCTTGCCATCCCCAAGGAAGCGCGCGGTCGCTTCTCGCGCTTGCCGCTCGATCTGGCCGCGGCGCGCCTGCTCGAGCGCCTCGGCGCGGAACTGCGACGCCATCAGGTTCTGGATCTGGAACTGCTGCTTGGTCGTGAGCGCGAGCAGTTGATTCGTAGCCTGCTGCGCGGCGAGCGAACCTTCGGCGCCCTGGCTGCGCAACACGATCGCCGCGAGTATCCGCGCATCGCCTTCCACGTTTTCAGCGATCTGGCTCTGGATGCTCATAGTCTGGCGGAAGCTACCCATGGCCGCTTCGAGCTGCGCGCGCGCCGAAGTCAGCCGCTGACTGCGCGTGCCGAGGCCGGTGAAATCCTGCGGGAACAGATTTTCAAACTGGCGGTCTAGCGAGCCGACCTTGAAGTCGATGCCCTGGGCCTGGCCCATGAGGCGGTCGATCTCCTGGAGCTTAGCCTGCAGTTCCTGGAGCTGCGGGAAGTCGACGCGCGCCAGATTCTTCCCCTGATTGATCAGCATCTGCGCTTCGTTCTGCAGCGACTGGATCTGGTTGTTGATCGAGGTCAGTGTGCGCGCCGCCGTCAGGATATTCTGCGCATAGTTGCTCGCATCGAACACGGGGATCGCGAGAGCCGGCGTTGCCAGAGGCCCCACGTAGACGACGGCAGCGGCGGCGCCGCTGACGAGTGCAGCCGAACTGACGGCGGACAGGATCTTGATCTTCATCACAGCTTACTCCTTGCGGTTCAGGTGTCGGAACGGGAGAAATGAGGGAGGACGTCGGCCGCCCAATTGAGGCCGGATTCCGTCAGGAAGGCCGCCAGGAAGTCGGCGCGGGAATGGTCGGCAAGCAGCCTGTCGATCCGCTTCTGCGAGGCCGGATCTGACGCGCCGCAGATGGCAAGCGCCGCGCTGCCGAGGCCCAGCTCGAACAGGCGATTTCCGCGGGCCGACTGCAGGTAATAGTGCCGCTTGGGTGTCGCCCGGCTGATCAGCTCGATCTGGCGTTCGCTGAGGCCGAAGCGCGCATAGGCCTCGAGGCTCTGTGGCTCGATCGCCCGGTCGTTCGGCAAGAGAATTCGCTGCGGACAGCTCTCGATGATGGCCGGCGCGATCGTCGAACTCGAGATATCGGCAAGGCTCTGCGTCGCGAAGACGACCGCGACGTTCTTTTTCCGCAGGACCTTGAGCCATTCGCGAATGCGCGCGGCGAAGAGCGGGTGATCGAGAAAGACCCAGGCTTCGTCGAGCACGATCAGGGTCGGCCGACCGGTGAAGCGCTCCTCAAGCCGGTGAAACAGATAGGTGAGAACGGGCGCGACGCCGCCGGCATGACCGAGCAGCGATTCGGTCTCGAAGCATTGGACGTCTGCTACCTCGAGCTGGTCCTCGGCGGCGTCGAGCAGCCGGCCAAAGGCTCCTTCGAGCGTATAGGGCGCGAGGGCCGAACGCAGCGGCAGGGACTGGAGCAGCAGCGATAGGCCGGTCAGCGTGCGTTCCTCAGGCGGCGCGCTCGCCAGGCTCGTCAGCGCGGACCAGACCGCCTCCTTGATGTCTGGCGTGACGAGCACGCGTTCGTGCTCGAGCAAAGCCCCGATCCACTCTGCCGCCCAGGCACGATGTTTCGCATCCTCGATCCGGCGAAGCGGTTGGAAGGCCAGCGCGCCGGCGCCATCACCGTCGACGGTGCCATCTTCGCCGCCAAGCCCGAGGGCATGATGCGCGCCGCCCATCGCAAGCACGGCCGCGCGCGCCGAGAACCCCTTGTCAAAGACGTAGATCTGCGCGCCCGCATAGCGGCGGAACTGGAGCGCGAGCAGGGCCAGCAGCACCGACTTGCCCGCGCCCGTCGGCCCGACGATCAGCATGTGGCCGACGTCGCCCACGTGGGTGGAGAGCCGGAACGGTGTCGAGCCCGAGCTCGTCGCATGGAGCAGCGGCGGTCCGCCGAGGTGCGCGTTCTTGTCGGGCCCGGCCCAGACACTCGACAAAGGCATCAGGTGCGCGAGGTTCAGCGTGTGGACGAGCGGCTGGCGAACATTGGCGTAGGTCTGACCGGGAAGGCTCGACAGCCAAGCCTCGACGGCGTTGACGCTCTCGCGGATACAGGTGAAGCCGAGCCCATTGACGATGCGCTCGACACTGCGGACGATATCCTCGACGCGCGCGCGATCTTCGTCGGCGACCGTGATCGTTGCGGTGAGGTGCCCGAAGGCAACATGGTCGCCGCCAAGCGCCTGGAGCGCGAGATCGGCGTCGGCGGTCTTGTTGTCGGCATCGCTGTCGAGCAGCTGGACGGGCTGATTGTACATGACCTCGCGCAGCAGCGCGGTCACGGATTTGCGCTTGTTGAACCACTGGCGACGCAGCTTGGTCAGCGCCCTCGTTGCCTCGGTCTTGTCGAGCGCAATGAAGCGGGTGACCCAGCGATAGGCGAAGCCCTGGTGATTGAGCGCATCAAGGATCCCAGGCCGGCTGACATTGGGAAACCCGAGGACAGAGAGCGTGCGCACGTGCTGATCGCCGAGCATCGGCTCGAGGCCGCCGGCGAGCGGCGTGTCGGCGAGCAGTGCGTCGAGGTAGATCGGCGTCTCGGGCACCGCGACCGCATGCCGCCGCGCCGAGACCGTGCCGTGGAGATAGGTCAGCGTGTCACCGTCATCGAGCGGGGCGATCTCGGGCATGAAGCCGGCGAAGAGATCGAAGGCACGATTGGTTTCGGCGACGAAGGCGGCAAGCGCCTGGCGCCAGTCGCGTCCCTCTCCGACCGCTTCGCGCTCGATAATCAGGCGCCCGGCGCTTTCAGCCTGATCGATGCCCGGCAGGAAGGTCAGCGTCAGGTAGTAGCGGCTCTCGAAATGCTGCCCCGCGGCCTCGAAGGCGCCGCGCCGCTCCTCATCGACGAGCCAGGAAGCCGGATCAGGGAAATGGCTCTTCGGATAGCCAAGCGCCTCGCGGCGCTCGGCCTCTATGTGGAGCGCCCAGCCCGTGCCAAAGCGCTTGAGCACATTGTTCACCCGGGCGCAGGCCGAGATCAGCTCCGACTGGCTGGCACTCTCGAGATCGGGACCGCGAAAGCGCGCCGTGCGCTGGAACGACCCATCCTTGTTGAGCACGACGCCGGGCGCGACGAGCGCCGCCCAGGGCAGATGGTCGGCGAGCCGGTCGGCCCGCTGGCGATATTCGCGAAGGTTCAGCACGAGAGATATCCCTTCTGGCGAAGGTGGCGCAGGGCGACGGGCGCAAAGTCGGGATCGCGCTTGGCTGCGAAAACTGCGGCGGTGTGGCCGAGCGCCCAGACCACCAGCCCGGCGAGCCACTGCTGGAGGCCGAGCCCGAGCGCGGCGGCGAGCGTACCGTTGACGATCGCGATCGCGCGCGGGGCGCCGCCAAGCAGGATCGGCTCGACGAGCGCGCGGTGGATCGGCGCCTCGAAGCCTTCGCAGGGCTGGTCGGGCGCGGCGATCATACGACGAGCGCCCCACCGCCGAAGCTGAAGAACGAGAGGAAGAAGCTCGAGGCGGCAAAAGCGATCGACAGGCCGAAGACGATCTGGATCAGGCGGCGGAAGCCGCCGGCAGTCTCGCCGAACGCGAGCGTCAGCCCGGTCACGATGATGATCATGACCGCAACGATTTTGGCGACAGGCCCCTGGACGGATTCCAGGACCTGCTCGAGCGGCTGCTCCCAGGGCATGCCCGAGCCCGCGGCGAATGCAGGTCCGGCGAGCGCGAGCGCGCTGGCGGCAGTGATCAGCCGAGCGCCGACGCGCATGAGGAAGTTGGCCGACATATTCAGTCTCCTTTGCTGAGCGGGAAGGTTTCAGGGGTGAGATCGATCAGCGCGTAGTTCCCGTCCGGACCAAGGCCGGTGACGCGCGCGATCGCCTCGACGCGGCGGGCCAGGCCGCGGCCGTTGATGAACACGATCGTGTCGATGGCCTCGGCGATCAGCCGGCGCGGCACTGTGACGACCGCTTCCTGGATTAGCTGCTCGAGCCGGTGGAGCGCGGCGCTGGCGGAATTGGCGTGGACGGTGGCGATCCCGCCGGGGTGGCCCGTGTTCCAGGCCTTGAGCATGTCGAGCGCTTCGCGCCCGCGCACTTCGCCGACGACGATCCGGTCGGGTCTCAGCCGCAAGGTCGAGCGCACGAGGTCCGCCATCGTGACGCTGTCCGAACGCGTGCGCAGGGCGACGACGTCGCGTGCGGCGCACTGCAACTCGCGCGTGTCCTCGATCAGGATCACGCGGTCTTCGAGATGCGCCATTTCTGCCAGCAGCGCATTGGCGAGCGTCGTCTTGCCCGATGATGTGCCGCCGACAACGAGGATGTTGCGGCGATCGACCACGGCCTGGGCCAGGACCCTTGCCGTTTCGGGCAGCATGATGCCGTCGTTGACGTAGTCGATCAGCGTGTAGATCCTGGCCGCGGGCTTTCGGATCGAGAAGCAGGGGGCGATGCTGACGGGCGGAAGAACGCCTTCGAAACGTTCGCCCGCGCCCTCACCGTGCGGCGGCAGCTCCGCCGAGACGATCGGTGCGGCCAGATGCACCTCGGTACGGGCATGCGAGGCGACCAGGCGCACGATGCGTTCGACCTGTGCCGGCTCGTAGCGGACGCCCGTCTCGCAGCGGCCCTCGCCCAGCCGATCGAGCCATAAGACACCATCGGGATTGACCATGATCTCGATCACAAGCGGATCGCCGAGCGCGGCCGCGATCGTGGGGCCCATGGCACTGCGCAACATGCCGCGTTTGCGGGCATCGGAGACCTCAAGCGTCATGCCCCGGTCTCCGCGCTCAAGCCGCCTCGCGCCGCCTCATCGTTCGAGGCGCTGAACGCAGTGCCCTTGGAGATGTTGACGCCAAGCCGATCGATGAATTCCTGGTATCGCTTGTCGCCCTTCGCCTTCGCCGCCGGATCCATCTCTTGGAGCGAGGCCGTCACCGTCAGTTCGTGATGGACGAGGAGCATCAGCGCCTCGAGCGTGTAGACGGCGAGCTCGAGGCCTTGATGCACCTGCTGGCTCACGCGGTCCTGCTTGCGCGAGATGCGGTCGAGCCGTTGCTGTAGCATGGTGCCGGCGCTCTTCTCGGCACGGATCCGCAGCCACTCGCGCAGCCCGTCGTTCACGAGCTGCGACTTGTTGCCCCCCTTATGACCGGCGAGCGCATCAAGCGCGTCGGCGACGTCGCGTTCGAAGTAGATGTTCTGGCGAAAGCGCATGGGTTCACATCCCTGGAAAGAGGTCGGGTTCCTGATCGCGGCCCTGGTTCATGGCGTGGGCGCGGACGATCGCGCTGGTGACGCGATCGATCGCGCGCTTGTCCGAAACCGGATCGCTATCGTCCC
Source organism: Novosphingobium anseongense (assembly GCF_037482895.1). Taxonomy (NCBI): domain Bacteria; kingdom Pseudomonadati; phylum Pseudomonadota; class Alphaproteobacteria; order Sphingomonadales; family Sphingomonadaceae; genus Novosphingobium; species Novosphingobium anseongense. The sequence goes on from NZ_JBBHJZ010000001.1 coordinate 1,692,852, forward strand.
GTTCGGGCTCTGCGATCTCCTCGGCTGGCGCGATCTCGGGCTTGGCTGATGCAATCTCCTCGCCGGGCACCTTCTGCTGCTCGAGTCCGCCATCGTCGGCCGTCGGATCGCCGGGTCCCGCTTCGCCATCGTCACCGAGGCCTGGACCTGCAGCCAGGCCTTCCCAGTCGTCGGGACGCACGGCCGGGCGATCGCAATAAATGCCCGTGCCGAGGCGCGGCGGATCGACAACGCGGCCCGCAAAATTGGGATCTTCGTAGTAGCGCAGCTTGGTCGCCCGGATCGGCGACATACCGGCGACGAGAACGAGCTCATCGTGGGCCGGGAGCTGCATGACCTCGCCCTGCGTCAAGAGCGGACGCGCGGTCTCCTGGCGGCTGACCATGACATGAGCGAGCCAGGGGGCGAGGCGATGCCCGGCATAGTTGCGCATGGCGCGCTGCTCGGTCGCGACGCCGAGCGCTTCGGAAATCCGGCGCGCGGTACGCTCGTCGTTGGTCGCGAAGGCGACGCGCACGTGGCAATTGTCGAGGATCGAATTGTGCTCGCCGTAGGCCTTCTCGATCTGGTTGAGGCTTTGGGCGATCAGGAATGCGCGCACCCCATAGCCTGCCATGAAGGCGAGGCTCGTCTCGAAGAAGTCCAGGCGGCCGAGCGCGGGAAACTCGTCGAGCATCATGAGGAGCTGGTGCCGGCGCGCGCCGCCTTCGTCCTCGAGTGTCTCGGTCAGGCGCCGGCCGATCTGGTTCAGCACGAGCCTTACGAGAGGCTTAGTCCGGCTGATGTCCGAAGGCGGAATGACGAGGTAAAGCGAAACCGGGTGCGCAGCGTCGACGAGATCGGCGATCCGCCAGTCGCTGCGCGAGGTGACCTCGGCGACCGTCGGGTCGCGGTAGAGGCCAAGGAACGACATGGCGGTCGAGAGCACGCCCGAGCGCTCGTTCTCGCTCTTGTTGAGCAATTCGCGCGCAGCCGAGGCGACGACGGGATGAACGCGGCCCTTACCCAGATGCTCGGCGGTCATCATCCGCTTGAGCATCGCGGCGAACGTGCGTTCGGGATCGGACAGGAAGGTTGCGACCCGCGCGAGGGTCTTTTCCGGTTCGGCGTAGAGCACGTGGAGAATTGCGCCCACGAGCAGCGAATGGCTGGTCTTCTCCCAATGGTTACGACGCTCGAGCGCGCCTTCCGGGTCGACTAGCATGTCGGCGACGTTCTGCACGTCGCGAACCTCGTGTTCGCCGCGGCGCACTTCGAGAAGCGGATTGTAGTGCGCCGAGCGCTTGTCGGTCGGGTTGAACAGGAGCGCGTGGCCAAAGCGCGAACGCCAGCCGGCGGTCAGCTTCCAGTTCTCCCCCTTGATGTCGTGGACCACGGCCGAGCCGGTCCAGGCGAGCAGGGTCGGGACCACCAGGCCCACGCCCTTGCCCGACCTGGTCGGCGCGAAGGCGAGCACATGCTCGGGCCCATCGTGCCGCAGATAGCGGCGCCCGCAGCGGCCGAGGAAGAAGCCGCGGTCACCGAAGAGCCCCGCCCGCACCATATCCCGCCGTGTCGCCCAGCGAGCCGAGCCGTAGGTCGTGACGTGGCGGGACTGGCGTGCCCGCCAGAGCGAGCCTGCAATCGCCGATGCGCATCCCAGGAAGCCGCTGGCGCCGGCCAGTGCGCCGGCCTTGTCGAAAATCTCAGGCGCGTAGGCCTCGTAGAAGTACCACCAGACGAAGAGGCTCCAGGGGCGATAGACCGGATAGCCCGCAAACGAGAACCACGCCGGGCCGAGCTGCTCCTGGTAGCCGAGCATCGCCGCGCACCATTGGGTCGCGGCCCAGACGCCCGCCAGGACGATCGCGAAGACCAGGAGGATCTGACCGATGAGGAGCTTGGTCGGCGACATGGCAGGCCTTGGGACAATGGGTGGGAACCGGTCTTTCGGCCCCGCCAATTTCCCACGTCGGGCCCCCCCAAGTTAGCGTCTCTGCGCCGACTCTCGCCGACTCCCGCCGACTCCTGCCGACTCGCTTCTCGCGGTCCGATGATGCCGCGGCCCTCTCCGCCCCCCCTGCGCGTGCGAGTCGCGGCTTGAGCAAAATTGCTGGCTCGCAGGCTGGCTGGATGGTCCGTTACGGTATTTTTGCCGGTGGATTTCGCGCCGTGGGCCGATGGACCGTGCATTTCGCGCGCGATATCCCGCGGTCCAGATTTTCAAGGAGACGCCTGATGAACAATTCCGAACTCGTTGACGCCCTCGCCGCCCAGCTCGATCTCACCAAGGCCGATGCCCGTAAATATGTCGACGCGGTCTTCTCGGTGATCACCGAGGCCGCGACCAAGGGTGACGAGGTGTCGCTCAACGGTTTCGGCAAGTTCAAGGTAAAGGCCTCGCCTGCGCGCACGGGTCGCAATCCGACCACTGGCGAACCCATCCAGATCGCCGCCTCGAAGAAGCTGACCTTCGCGGCGGCCAAGGCCGTCAAGGACAAGCTCAACGGCTGACCCACCTTCGTGTCGGGATTGTACAATTCCCGAAGCGCAGTCGTGATATGCTGAAGCTGCGACCGGGGTATCTCGTCGCAAGACTGGATGCCTCATTGGGGCCTGCTCGCATCGACGCGCAGGCCCTCTTCTTTTGCAGTCTTGGTCGGCCCCTCAGGAAATGCCCGGGCCGCCACGTTGCCGTCCGAACGTCCAGCTGATGCCGCTCTCCCGAACGAGACCGCTGACGACCTTGTCGGCATGAGGCTCGAGTACGGGCCGCCATGGCACCAGCGTGAACTCGCGGCTTTGCTCGATCAGCGCAAAGCGCCCGCTCACCATGTCGATGCGCCGCCGGTAGATCCCCTCGATCCGCTCCCCGGGCTTGCTCTCCGCAAAGCGAAGACCGAGCTCTCTCGAGAGCTGGCCCGCCACGCGCAGGAGTTCGCGGCGACGGAGCCGTTCGATGAGGTCAGGCGCATATCGCCATTCCTCTCCCTGGCCGCTAGCGAGGCCCTGCTCGACGAGCCATGCGCATCGGGCTCGCAAGGCCTGGCTGAGGTCGCGCCCGAATCCGGTGTCGGCTCGGTCCTGCTCGTCAGACGAGACCAATTGCCGATCGAGCCAGGTCGCGGCGTCGGCTACCGAGAGCTGACGGACCGGCACGGGCGAGAGGACCTCGACGCTGACCGGCGCCTCTCTTGCTCGCACGGCTTCGAACTGTGCCGCGCGCGCCAGATGATCGGTGCCGACGCGCCAGGTTCCATCCGCCTCCCGCTCGGGGGCCCCGAGCGCGCGGCGCATCGCTTCGAGGCGGCGGACATGGGTCTCGGCAAATGCATGGCTCGCATCGGGGTCGTGATCACGGTGCAGTTCGGCCGAGTACAAACCATCGTTTGACCGTGCGACGTCGGCGATCGTGCGGTCCACCGCGCGCGGCGAGGCATCGCGCGGCGATACCGCGACCACGCCTTCCCTTGGCAGGTCGCCGGTCGCCTCGGCCTTGCCGATGTCGACGTAATGACTTCGGCCATCGGCTCCGTCGATGATCAGGTAGTGGCGGTCCTGGAACTCGTCGGAGAGGCCCCGCGAGACGAGGCGGCCGACCAGCGGGGCCGGCCGATCCGAGGCGGGCTCGAAGATCACCCGCGACCGCGCCGGCGGCGGCTCTTCGCCGCGGGCCGTATAGGCACGCTGCATCGTGCGGATGATGTCGCCGCGTTCGCCCATCGCCTGCAATGTCGCGGTGAGGTCGGACGAGAGACGCCAGCCGCCTTCCTCGCGAGCCGCAAGGCCAAGGCGCTCGAGCTCGCGAAGACGCCCGATCTTCACAGTCTGCTGGAATGGATCGTGCGCCGTAGGCGTGATCAAGCCATTGTCGGCTTCGCGCACGAGCATGCGATCGATGCTTGTCAGGCGCTCCTGCCCGACCTCGGCGACCAGCCTTTCGCGTATCGCAACATCGCTGCGCGGTCCTAGATCGAGATCGACGAGTTCGACCGCGCGCGCGCGCATGCCGTGCCGGATATAGTCACGCGCTATGACGAGATCCTTCCCCGCCTCGTCCTTGCCGCGAACGATCACGTGGACGTGTGGATGGGCCGTGTCGAAGTGATCGGCGGCCACCCAATCGAGCCGTGTTCCGAGATCCTCCTCCATCCGCGACATGAGGCGCCGCGTCAGGCCCTTGAGATCATCGTATTCGCCCCCGTCCTCGGGCGAAACGATGAAGCGGAACTGGTGGCGGTCTCCCGACGAGCGATCGACGAAGGCCTGGCGGTCCGCTCGGTCGCTGGCCGCATCGTAGAGCGTTTCCCGCTCCCCCGATCGGCTCGTGCCGTCGCGCTCGATATAGCGCAGATGGGCCTTGGCCGCCCCCATCCCCTGCGCCCCCAGCCGGACGATCCGCGCCTTGACGATGACACGCCGGCCGCGAAAGGCGGCAAGCCGGTCGCGGCCCGCGAACACTTGGCCCATGCCGACGCCACGGCCGATCCTGCTGCCGGTAAAGCCTCGCGAGCCCTTCACCGCGCGGCCGCCCCGGGCGCGGTTGGTGGCAACGAGGATCGCGTGAAGCGCGGGACGGGCAAGGCGGCCTCGGCCGCGCGCATTCTGCCGGCCAAGTCTGGGCTCGAAGTCGTCTTCGTTGGACATGCCAATCTCGCGGGAACGGTTTAAGGCGGCCTAGCCTGCACCAGGTCGGCCTTCACGAAAATCGGTGCCGCCAAAAACCCAGCATTTCCGCGCCTCTCGCTAGGAGACGGCACCGTCCGACTCGGCACGGCACTGTTTGCCTCTTCCGAAAAACGATGTGCAAACAACAGCTTATGGCACGATATCCGCCAGGACAGTGCCATTGCTTTATATCTTGCCCTCCGCCCGCTCTCGCTTTTCCGGCCTCACTCTCACCTTCAGCTCACCGGGCAACATCCCCAGGATCCGCCGCCTGGGACCACGCAAAAGGGCTCCCGAGCGAAACCGCCCGGAAGCCCTGATCTGCTGTTCAAGCCCGTTGTTCTTGCTTGGAAAATTCCGCCTTGGCCAGTTCCAATTCGGCTGTGATCTGTTCGCGCTCGCTGGGATCGTCGCATGCCGAAAGCTCGGCGCGAAGCTCTTCGATCTGCTGCTCGATGGACATGAGTTCCTCCTGATTGTCGTGATGACGGGAGGCGCGCCCGGCGCTGCGCGGCCCGGGTCAAGGACCGCGAAGCGGCCGCGTCAGCGGCGATCGGGGTAACGATTTTTTGCGGGCGGACAGCGCTCGCGGGCGCGCGCAAGGCCCGCGCCGCCCGCAAAAAATGGTGGGTCCCGATCGTCCTTGAGGCGGGCCGCGCAGCGCCGGATACTGGGCGGACCCGAGCAGAAAATCCCTTCTCCACCTCGCCAGTCCGAAAAGGAATCGCCGCGCATCCGGGTGTCGCGAATGCAAAAATAGCCCCGCGCGGATCGCTCCGCGCGGGGCTTGCCGGCTCAGTTGCCGGGGTTCCAAATCAGGGCGAAGGTATCATCGTCGTCCTGGCCGGCGGCGCGACCGAGGTTGGCAAAGAGCGGCCGATTGCCGAGTTCCGGCGCTGAGATCGAGACGCGAATATACTCGTTGCCGCTGACCTCGCCGGTGCGGATCCAGCCACCGCCCAGTTCCACGCCGCTGGCGAAAACGCGGTAGTCGGGCTGATCGCCCATCTTGGACCGGTTGGGCACGAGCTGGATGTCGGCGCTGACCGAAAGCGTGCGGATGTTGCCCTTGAAGCTGCCGTCGCTCTGGCGCGTCACGTGTCCGATTGCAGGCATGATAGTTCTCCTTGGTTTCGATCGTCCGGACCACTTCCGGGCGATGGCCGACCGAGGGGAACGGCGAGAGGACCGGCGGCGAACCGCAGGCCGAAGCGCAGCGAAGGACCGGAGCGGGCGGGCTGATTTGGACGCGAAGCGGGCGCGAGGAGCCGCCGTCAGGCGGCGGGGAAATCAGTCGGCACGCGATGGTTTAGGCCGCCGGGCCTGCCGTTCCAGGTCAGGGCCTGAGCCACGAAGGAGGTCCGGCTGGAACCGGAAAATCATGCCGGCCTCGGACCCGCGACAACGCCCGGGCGATCCCGAAAGGGGATAACCCGGACCATTTCATATGACCGATCAATCGCTTATAGCCGCCCGGCAATGGGGGATCAGAACACAACACTGGAACGCGTCCGGCGACTGGTCGAGCGCTTGGCACCGACACCGATCTGCGACGATTGCATCGCGGACCGGATCGATGACGGACACATCGAGGAGGTCCGGCCCTGCACGCAGGAACTCACGGCCGAACGGGGCTTCGAACGTGACAACGATGCCTGCGGTCTATGCGGCGAGCGCCATACGGTGATCCGCAAGAACCGCTAGGCCGAAGACGGTCAGGCCGCTGGCGTGTTCGCCGGCTTGCGGCCGCGGCGCGCAGGACTGGCTTTGGCCGTATCGGCGGCGGGCTTCGTCGATCTGTTTGCTTTCTCCCCGGGCTTGCGGCCAAGGCCCAATTTCTTCGCGATGGCGCGGCGCTGCGCCGCATAGGTTTCGGCGACCATGGGATAGTCGGACTTGAGCCTGTAACGCTCCCGGTATTCGGCCGGTGTCAGACCGTGCGTCGACAGGTGACGCTTCAAGGTCCGGTAGGGCTTGCCATCGATCAGCGAGATCAGGTGATCCTTCGACGCGAGCGAACGGCGAACAGAAACCGCGCCGACAAAATCGGGCTTTGATGCAACTACTTCCTCGCTGACGGCAGGCACCGTGGCGAGATCTTTGACTGCACCATGCATGGTCTGGAGAAAGGCCGGAACGTCCTCGGCAGCGGCGCGCGTATTGGGATTGGAGAGCCAAGCGATGGTCAACTCGGTCGCGAATTCGAGAAATTCGGTCGGGGAATTCGAAGTGTCGTCAGCCATGATGCGCGCCTTTTCTGCTGCTGCTCCGATCTACCCCGACTAACACAAAGGTCAACGCGGGACAGGATTGAGAGATTTCTTGCCGTGATCTGCAAAGACAGGCCAGAAGCCGAATACCCTACGAAAAATATTGCGCCGCGAGGCCGAAGGCCGCGCGGCGCGCGAAAATATTGGGCCGGATGAATGCCCGGCGGCGACCCGCGTCGCCGCCGGGATGACTTTCAGGCGGCGAGCGGTGGCGCCGTTTCGGCCTCGGGCGGCTCGGGGGTAACGGCGAGATCCTCCGGCAATTGCGCCCGTGCCGCTTGCGCCCTTTCATTCGCCAAGACCGAACCGACGCCGCCCCGCGACGTGTAGGCCGAAGGCGGGAAGGCCATCCAGCGGGGCACCCAGCCCTCGACCTTTTCGCGGCCATCGGCACCTTCGAGGTGGGCACTGATGATACCCTTCAAGGTCTTGCCCTTTTCCTTGGCATTCGCCTCGGCAACGCGCGGGCCCGCGACGTCTGCGACCATGGCGAGAAGGACCTCGCGGTCGCGCAACTGCGCGAAGAGCGCATCGTCGGCCTGCCAATGATCGGCCATATCGACACCGATTTCGGCGGCGACGGCATCGACGGCGGGGCTGCCCGCCTGCAGTGTTTCGCCCATGACCACGGCGAGCACGGCCATCACATCGTCGTCGCCCAGCGCCATGAGCCGCAGGAACAGACCGACAAGGCCAAAGGCGTCGGCACTGCCGCCGGTCACCCCCGGTTCCTCCTCGGACATGGCGAGCAGACGCAGGACCTTGACCCGGGCGTGATCGAACACGGCCTCGCCGCTCGCTTCGGCCACGCTGCGGGCGATGTCGTTGTCGCGCGTGGCCTGTGGTTCTGGCCGCACGGTCCAGAGAGGCGAGCCGATGATGGCGTGCGCGACCATAAGGCGCAGCGCGGCCCCCGGATGGCCGAGCAATACCGCGCGTGTCGCCGCGTGGCGATGGAGGTCTATATAGGAGCCGAGATTGGCGGTAACCTCGGCGCGCGCGGGCTTGGACTCGGGCTCGCTGGTCTCGCCCTTTGCAACGACGCGCGCCTCTTTCTGGCTGACATAGCCCTCGTGGAATGTGACCTCGCCGTTATCGCGCACGTCGATGAAGACGCGCCCGCCCTTGCGCTTGGGCGCCTTCTCGTGCTGCCAGGCATGGAAGTATTCGCCGCGAGGCACGACGACCACCTCGCGCCAGCCGGCTTCGAGATAGGCCGCGCGCCGCGCCTCGATCGCCTCCTCCTGCCGGGTCCAGAAGTCTTGTGCGTCGGCAAAATAGGCGTCCTCGCCGAAGAGATCGGCGACGAGCGTGACATCGGTCGTATCGAAAAGGGCATGGCGGGCGGGAATGGACTGCCCGCCGAGCAGCCAAGTCTTGAGGCCGTGGCCGGTGGGCGTGCGCTGATCGGCATCGTCGTGGATAGCCAGCCACTCGCGCTGGCGCGACTTGCTCGCGAGCGTCAGGTGGCGGACGGTCGCGCGGTCGATCTCCTCGCGCCGGTAGAGGTCGCGGATGCGCGGCAGGAGGTTGCCGAGCGCGAGGACGCGTTTGACCATGAGGTCGGGCATGCCAAAGGTTTCGGCGATCTCGGCGGGGTCACGGCCTTCCTTCACGAGACGCACGAAGGTTTCCCACTGGGTGACCTCGTCGGGATCGCGGCGGGCGACGTTCTCGATCAGCGAGGCCTCGATGGCGGCGGCATCATCGCCGTCTTCGAGGACCGCGCAGGCGAGCGCGCCGTGGTCGAAGCCGTCGGCAGCGGCGAGGCCGTGCGCGACCCAGCGCCGGGCCCCGGCGACGATCCCCCATGCGCCATCCGCGTTCGCGGGCTTGACGATCAGGGGCTGGATGACGCCGCGCTTGCGGACGGTGCCGATGATATCCGACACATCGGGGGCCTTGCGCCCGTAGCGCATATTGGTCTTGTCGATGAACAGCTTGCCGTGTTCGATAAATTGAAGTTTCATTGCGGGTACCTCAACATGGGTGCCGGTCCGCGTTTCATTAGCGTGCATCGCGGACCGGCTTAGGTTGGGCGGCGAACGGCCGCCCGCGTCATCCGTCTGCTGACGGAAGCTCGTCGTTTTGGGCGCCGGGGTTGGCGGCGGGATCGGCAGGCAGGCCGCCATTGGGATCGCCCTGATTTCGCCTGAGTAGGGCCTCGGCCTGAATGATCGAGCCGAGACGGCGCGCGGCCTTGGCCCAGACCGACAGGGCGTGGGTGCTTGCAAAATGCTCGTCGCGCTCGATGCGGAGGCCGAAGGGCAGGCGCACGTCGGCGATCTCGGCGAGGCTGAACGAGCCGAGTTCGGGGCAGCCGAAGCCGAGATCGGCAAGGCCGAAGAGCGTGTCGCCATCGGCATCGAGTTCGGTTGCGAGCCATGTGCCCGCCCCCAAAGGATTGAACAGCTTGAGCACGGGAACCGGATCGGGCTCGACTTCCTCGCGCCGCTGGGCGGCGCGGTGCGCGGCGTCGTTGGTGCGCAGCGCGATGCGGGTTTCGGGAGTGAGGAGGATCATGCCGCCGCCCTCCCCTCGACCATCGTGTCCGAAGCATCGGCGAACCGCGCAAGCAGCCATTCGGCGGCCTTGCTGGCTTGGCTCGCGGCGCGGAAGATCGCGCGGTTATCCTCGTGAAGGACCTCGAGCCAAGCGCCGATGTAGTCGGCATGCCTGACGGTCGGCACGATGCCGAGCGAAGCGCAGAGGAAGGCGCTGCCCATTTCAGCCACGAGTTCCTCGCGCGCATAGTCCTTGGAGCCGAAGGCGTTCTTGAGATTGCGCGCGAGCCGCGAGGCATGTCCGGTGGCGTGGGTCAGTTCGTGGAAGCAGGTGCGATAGTAATTGATCTGGTCGCGGAACGCGGGTTGCGGCGGCACCCCGACAAAATCGGCCTCAGGCGCATAGTAGGCGCGGCTGCCGCCGACGCGAAAGTCGATGCCCGAAGCCGTGATCAGGCATTCGCCGATGGGCTCGACCTCACGGTCGGGCAAAGGCGCGGGCTCGGCAAAAAGCCCCTCGGGCAAGCCGTCGATCTGCGCAGTATTGAACACAGTGAAGCGTTTGAGGAACGGGACGGCGCGCGCCTCCCCGCCCTCCTGCGCGGCGCGGGTCTTCTCGGCTTCCGGCGTGAAGCGGTCGGCATAAACCACGCAGGTCCCGTGCTCGCCTTTGCGCACCGATCCGCCTGCCGCGATGGCTTGGCGGAAGGTGAGCCAGCCTTGCGAGGGATAACCCGCCTCGATGACCGCGCCCCAGAGGATCAGGACGTTGATCCCCGAATAGGGCCGCCCGCTCACGGCATTGCGCGGCAGTCCCGCACAGGGGCCCGCCCCGACCGTATTGCTCCACGGCTGGACCCATGGCAGGCGCCCGGCTTCCAGCTCGGCGATGATCCGTCTCGTCACCTCGTCGTAGAGGTTGCGCGGCTCGGCCTCGCGGTCCGCGCGGCGGTTCGGGGTATGCGGCATGGCTTCCTCCAGCACCGCCCCCAAAACCCTCCAGGGCTTCCCCGCGGAGCGGGGTGGGCGGCGCCCAGCGACCTGAAGGCGGGGCCAGGGAGGCGGGCCGCACCGCAGGCCGGAACGCCAGTGGAGGAGCCGGCACGAAGTGCCGGCTTGCGGCTCGCCGGGCCCCGCCCAGAAGGGCGCGCCGCCCACCTCGCGACGAGGGGAAGGCCCACAAGCAACGGCGCCGCGCCCACGAGGCGCGGCGTCCGCTTGTCGGGGCAAGGCCCCGACCCCACGCCAGTCGATCGTCACCGAAGGCCGGGACGCGCGAGCGGCCCGGCGAAGCTTGGCGCGCCCTAGGTAGGCCTGGGCGCGCCTTAGCGTAGTAGAGCGCGGTCGCGCTTCAGACGCGAGGCGCAAATCCTCAATGCAAGGTTGACGGGACTAGCCGAGCCTATCGCTTGGATCCGCTCGGCCTCGAGTCAGGAAAAAGTCTCGACCACTTCGGCATCGTCGACGATCGAACGGGTCGCCCAGGCGCCTCGCAGGCCATTGATAAGACCGATTAGGACGGCGACGTAGACGACGAACCACCCGCCGCGCGCCGTGCCGCTCACGACCTTCGCGAAGATCTCGAACGCGAAAAGCAATCCGACCGCGGATCCCGCGATCAGCCCCTTGGCCTTCCTGAACCGCCAGGCGGCAAAGAGGATGAAGCTCATCTCGATGAATATGCCGATGCCGGCGCTCGCCACCTCGCTAACCACCTTGCCGCTGCTCGGCATACGGCCAGCGAAGAGCAGTAGGGCGAGGCCTAGAAGGTTCATGCCGGCAAAGGCCAGGCAGGCATAAAATCCGCCGTTCAGCGCCGACTTCACGCCGGCGGGAGACCCGACGTCCGGAAACCACTTGGACATGCTCACGAGCCCTTCAGAAGTCCGGTCATGACGATGCGCGTTGCACGACAACCGGCAGTGGTGATCTACGCCAGCTTAGCTGGCCACCGGTTTGCGACTGCGACGGGCTGCAGGCTTGCGGCCAAGACCGATCTGCTTGGCGAGATCGCGGCGTTTGGCTGCATAGTTCGGCGCGACCATGGGGTAGTCGGCGGGCAGGTTCCAGCGCTGACGATATTGTTCGGGTGTAAGATCGTAGTGCGTCATGAGATGACGCTTGAGCATCTTGAGCTTCTTGCCGTCCTCGAGACAGACGAGATAGTCGGGCTTCACCGATGCCCGGATCGAAACGGCGGGTTCCGGAACGATGTCGACCACAGCCTGGGCCTCGCCAAGTCCTGCCAACGCGCCGAAGACCTTGGTTATGAGCGTGGGCAGATCGTCGACCGATACGTCGTTGTTGCCGACGTGGGCCGAGACGATGTCCGCGGTCAGCGTGATCAGGGCCTCGTTCCTGTCGTTCGGCGAAGTTTCCATGTCCCAGTCCTGTCGTTCTCGATGCGGTTCGTACGGCCCTTAGCGCCACAAGGATCCGATCCACGCGCAATTCACTCCGATTTGGAGAAAATATCCAGGAATCTCAGTCGGCCGAGACGGAAAATCCGCGAAGGAAAATCCACAATCCAGCGCCGCAAGCTCTGCCAGGATCCACCGGGCAGGTGCTTCGCCCAGTAGTCGTTCACGACGGACCGGTCGGCGCCGATCGGCCAACGCGCGCGCTTCGAAGTCGCGCACTACCGTATATTTGATCGATCCATCGCTCCGATTGCCACGATACGATCGATGCATAGGTCATTTCATTGACTTTTAAGGGTAGCACACTTATTTATGTCGATACATCGACCCGATGAGGCCGATATGATCGATGGATAGATCAATGCCTGCTGCCAAGAAAAGATCCTATGCGCGCTATACCCAAGCCGCCGTCACGCTCGTGGGCCAGTTAATCCAGGCCGAGCGCAAGCAAAGACGCATGCCGCTGCAGGAGCTCGCCGAGCGTGTCGGCGCGTCGCGCGGGACCTTGCAACGCCTCGAGGGCGGTGACCCCAAAGTGGAAATCGGGCTCGCCTTTGAAGCCTGCACGATCCTGGGCATACCGCTGTTCCAGGAGGATCTGGTTGGCGTGAAGGACAGGGTCGAGGTCATGCGTCAACGCCTGGCACTCCTGCCCAAGTATGCAAGACCGCTCCAGACGGAGGCCGATGATGACTTCTGAGCCCGCGGTGCAAGTGCCCCCCCGTGCCGTCCCGCGCAGCGCCTTCGTCTGGACCTGGCTCCCAGGCAGCAGCGAACCGGTCGTCGCCGGACGTCTCGATCGCGTCGGTGACGAGATCCGCTTCCAGTACGGCCGCACATACCGTGCTCGCGCGGACGCCATTGCGCTCTACCTGCCCGAACTGCCCCTCGGCGCTGCACCGATCGCCCCTGCTCCCGGCCTCGCCATGGCTGGGGCCATTCGCGACGGCTCTCCCGATGCCTGGGGCCGGCGTGTGATCCTCAACCGGACCTTCGGAGGCCGTCGCCAGGACCTCGACGAGGCAAGGCTCGACGAGTTGACCTTCCTCCTGGAATCGGGTTCCGATCGCATCGGAGCGCTCGATTTCCAGCAGGCCGCCGATCGCTATGAGCCGCGTGGCGGCGGGCAGGCCTCGCTCGAGGAACTGATCGAATCAGCCGAGCGCGTCGAGCGCAACATCCCGCTCTCACCCGAGCTCGACCAGGCTCTACAACACGGCACGGCGATCGGGGGTGCCAGGCCCAAGGCGCTCATCGTCGATGGCGAGACCAAGCACATCGCCAAGTTCTCGAGCAGCACCGACATCTACAGCGTGGTAAAGGGCGAGTTCCTGGCGATGCGCCTCGCCGCGCTCGCGGGACTTGCGGTCGCTCCCGTCCGGCTGGTCGAAGCCGCAGGCAAGGACGTGCTGCTCGTCGAGCGGTTCGACCGCACACACGCCGCGGGCCGGTGGCACCGCAAGGCATTGGTCTCCGCGCTCACGATCCTAGAACTCGATGAGATGCAGGCGCGTTACGCGAGCTACGAGGACCTCGCCGAAAAAATCCGCCTGCGTTTCGACGAGGTGCCGGCAACGCTGCGCGAGCTCTTTGGCCGGATGACGTTCAACGTGCTCGTCGGCAACCTTGACGATCATGCCCGCAACCACGCCGCATTCTGGGACGGAAACCGGCTGGCGCTGACGCCCGCTTATGACATCTGCCCGCAGCCGCGGACCGGCGAGGAGGCAAGCCAGGCCATGCTGATCCGCGGCCGGGAGCGGATGAGCCAGATCCGGACCTGCCTTGCCGCCGCTCCTCAGTTCCATCTCGACGAGGCGACCGCGATCGCCACGGTCGCAAGGCAGGTCGAGATCATCGGCGAAAACTGGCTCGAGCTCTGCGCCCAAGCCCGCCTCGGCGAAGTCGACCGCAAACTGTTCTGGGGCCGACAGTTCCTTAACCGCTTCGCCTTCTATGGCCTGGAAGGCGCTGCGGCCCCGCTCGCCGAGCGCGCCGCCTATTGGCGCGAGCACAACGCATAAGAACGCTTCCTGGCCGTTATCTCGCTTTCTGGCGCCCGGCCGAGCCAGACGCCGCGACAATACCCGCAGCTCAGTCGGCCTCGAACAGGGGAAGACCGGGCGTCACCGGCGATGTCAATCTCTCGAAGTTGGAGACCGTGACGCCAACGAGGCGTACGCCTTTTGGCGTCGGCAGCACCGACCGGATCAAGACCAGGCTCGCTGCCCGGAGAGTATCGCGCGAAGTGACCAAGGCCGGCTGGGTTCTGCTGCGCGTGATGTTCTGGAAATCGCCGTACTTCACTTTGACGGTCACGGTGCGCCCGAACTCCTCTGCCCTCTCGCACCAGGACCAGACGTCGTCAGCCTGTCGCAGCACGCGCGCCTCGATCTCGCCATCGTCGATGAGGTCTCGATCGAAGGTGGTCTCCGATCCCGAGGACTTGCGCTCGCGATCGGGATTGACGGGCCGCTCGTCGACCCCGCGCGCGATGCCGTAATACCAGTCGGCCGAGCTCCCAAAATGCTGCTGCAGGAAGCGGAGTGACCGAGCGCGCAGGTCCGCGCCCGTCTCGATGCCGAGCGAGGCCATCTTCCTCGCGGTCACGGGGCCGACACCGTGAAACCGCGACACCGGCAAGGTCTCGACCCAGGCAGCGCCCATGTCGGGCGTGACCGCGAACTGGCCGTTCGGCTTGCGCTGGTCGGAAGCGAGCTTGGCGAGAAACTTGTTGTAAGAAATGCCCGCCGAAGCGGTCAGCCCCGTCTCCTCGAAAATCCGCGCCCGGATTTCCTTGGCGGTCTTCCAGGCGGTCTCGATGCCGCGGCGGTTCGCGGTGATGTCGAGATAGGCCTCGTCGAGTGAGAGCGGCTGGATGAGATCGGTGTAGTCGGCGAAGATCGCGTGGATTTGGGCAGAAACCGCTTTGTAGACGTCGAAGCGCGGCGGCACGAAGACGAGCTCGGGACATTGGCGCAGGGCGGTGACCGATGGCAGCGCCGAACGGACGCCGAACTTCCTCGCCTCGTAGCTTGCGGCCGCGACGACACCGCGCGCCGCCGCATAGCCCACGGCCACGGGTCGTCCGCGTAACGACACATCGTCGCGTTGTTCGACCGACGCGAAGAAGGCGTCCATGTCGACGTGGATGATCTTTCGGTCGGGCGTCTGCGCCATCGGCAGACCATATCCGACCTCGAACATAATGGGAACATGCCACCACCCATTTTCGCTCAGATCGGCAGCGAAGGCCGAGTGGACGATGCGAGCGTCGCTTTGCTGGCTCTGGACGCGCCATACCGGCCGGCTGCCCGTCACCGGCACTCGCGCGATCCTCGACCAGACCCGACACTTGAGTCTGATTCCTGCTCCGAGCCCGAGACCGCGCTCGATGGCCGCTCAGGTGTTCCCACTCACCCCTTCGGCATCGCCTTGCGCAGCACATCGTTCATGCGTCTCTGCCAACCGGGTCCGGAAGCACGCCAAGCTTCGAGCACCTCGCGGTCGAGCCGCAGCGTTTGACTGACCATGGCGGGCTTCTTGCCCGGCCCGCGCCTGCGCACGGTCTTCGCCAGTTCTGGGAAAGCTTCCGCGAACGGCCGCGCCGCATCGATCTGTTCGGCGGTCAGCTCCGGATTGTCCGAAACCGCGTCCATGTCCGTCTCGGTGTACTTTCGCGACGTCATTGCAGCAGGTTCCTTTCAGTCTGGCGCAGGGCGGGCGGAGATGATCGAACCGTCAGAGCCTAGCGTCGCGAATATGACGACTCGCTCCGATGAAGTTCAATGTATTTCGTTACTGCATTTTGCCTCTGTCTGACGTGGCCCCCCGCCACACTGATCAAGCCCGCCTCGGCGCGCGCCCGGTCAGGCGCTCGAAGATAGCCGCTGGCACCTGCGAAGGCACCGCAGTCTTACGCCCCTGCAGATGCCCCCTGCGATTATAATCCAAATATAATTGGAGACTCGGGCGACCGCCGATTATTATTTTTTCCGTACAGTTCAATCGAGGAGCCCCATCTACTTACCTTCGCAAAAGTCGAAAGTGTCGCATCCATCGCTTGCCAGCACGGTGTCGGGACCGCCCGGCTGGACTTGACTTGAAAGGCGGCAGGCGGGTTGCCGGCACGAGACCGTTCGCCCGCTTGCCGGATGATTGTCATGGAAATGCTCAAGATGGCGCTCGCCTGGGCGGATCGGCTTGCCGAGGCCCGCTCGACCGACGTGCTGCGCGATATCATGGCCGAAGCCGGCGAATGGCTCGGCGCCCGATACTTTGCCCTGTCACAGCACGCCGATTTCTCGAGGCGACCGCGGGCGCTGCGCCTCCACAACTACCCCGAAGGCTGGGAAACTTACTACGACGCACGGTCGCTCGGCCTGTGCGATCCGATCCACCGCGCGAGCCAGCGGCGTGGCCGCGGCTTTCATTGGCGCGAAGTACCGCAGATCATCCGTCTCGATCGCGCCGACCGACACATGTTGCTGCTCGGGCGGCAGATCGGGCTCGGCGAAGGGCTGACCGTACCGTTTCATGTACCGGGCGAAGCGCGCGGCTCCTGCAGCTTCGTCGCGGAGATCGGCAACGATCTCGCCTATGGCGCCCTGATCTGGGCCGAAGCGATCGGCGCCGCGGCCTTCGAGCGCCTGCGCCTGCTCCACCGAGATCCCACCCGAGAAAACCTGCCGCGTCTCAGCCCCCGGCAACTGCAATGCGCGGCACTCGCGGCACGTGGCTACACGAACCCGCAGATCGCGCGATATCTCGGCATCAGCGTGCAAACCGTGATGGATCACCTGCGCGAGGCATTCAAGCGCCTGGAGGTCGAGTCCCGCATGGAGCTCGCCATGGTCCTCCTCGAAGCGGGAGACCTGTGCTTCGACGACGTCCCGCCGCGCTGCGCCGCCTGACGCTCGACCACACTGCCCCGGCAAACGGGACGAATTGAGCAGATCCCCCTCGGCCAAGGGGTGCAAGCGGAAGCGCCGATCTGATGACCTTCCCCGATCAGCAACCACCTGGAGGGGAAGGCAATGATCCGCACGATCGACCGCATGAGCGAAGCCGAGGGGGCCGTGCTGCGCTCCATGTTCGAAGCGAGGAAGCGGGTCTTCGTGGACCTGCTCAAATGGGACGTGCCCGTTCTGGCCGGTACGTGGGAGATCGACCATTTCGACGACCGCGACGCGACCTATCTCATTCTCACCGACGGCGAGAGCGGCCACGTGGCGTCGACGCGCCTGCTCGAGACCACCCGTCCCCATCTGCTCGACAGTCTCTTCCCGCAGCTCGTCGATGGCCCGATACCCGCTGGCCGCACAGTCCGGGAAATCACCCGCTTCTGCCTCGACCGATCGCTGCGCGCCGCCGAGCGGCGCCAGGCGCGCGACTGGCTGGTGAGCGCACTGGCCGCGCACGCTCTCGAACGCGGCATCACGCATTACACAGGTGTCGCCGAGCTTCCCTGGTTCCAGCAGATCCGCGCGTTCGGCTGGAACTGCCTGCCGCTCGGCGCGCCGATGCGGATCGACGGGCGCATGCTGACGGCTCTCGTCATCGCGATCGACGAAGATACTCCCGAGCGCCTCGCAGACCGCGGGATCTGGCGCACGGGCATGGCCGTGCCGGCCGGCCTCGCACGCGACATTGCGCCGGAGCACCGCGCATGACGCCGCGCCGCCCCGCTCCCATCGCCCTGGCTCCCGTCACCGCGACGCCCGCGGAATTCACTGGTGAGATCATGACCGAGCTGCGCTCCCAGGGTTTCGCGATCCTGCGTCACGCCGTGCCTCCCGAAATCCTCGCCCATGTCGATGCCGAGCTTAATGACCATTTCGCGCGTACGCCGTTCGGCCAGGGCGACTTCTACGGCCGATCGACCAAGCGCTTCGGGCGACTGCTCGTGCGCTCGCCGGCATCGAGGCTCCTCGCCGGCCATCCGGCGATCACGGCCATCGCCCGGGAAATCCTCGCGCCGCTGTGCGACACGATCCAGCTCAACGTGGCCCAGGGAATCGAAGTCCATCCTGGCGAGATCGCGCAGGTGCCGCACCGCGACGAGGATATGTGGCACGGTCCCAAGGGACAGTTCGAATATCTGGTCAACGTCATGTGGCCGCTGACTCCGTTCACGCGGGAGAACGGCGCGACACGTCTCTGGCCCGGCAGCCATGGCGGCCAAGGAGCGGACGCTCCAACCGACGATCCGGGCCAGGCTGCGACCTGCGAGCCCGGCGACGCCATCGTCTTTCTGGGATCGACGCTCCATGGCGCCGGCGCCAATCGAACGAACCTCCCGCGCCGCAGCCTGGTGATGGGTTACTCGCTGGGCTGGCTCAAACCATACGAAAACCTCTGGCTCGCCTATCCGCCCGAGATCGCGCGCAGCTTCGCGACCGAACTTCGCTCGCTCGTCGGCTATCGCCAGCACCGTCCCAACCTCGGCAACGTGGACGGACTGTGCCCTTCGCTCCTGCTCGACGATCGCATGCCCGAATACCCCGCCGCGATCGACGCCCTGACGCCCGAACAGGAGGCCATGGTGCGAGCCCATGCCGAGCGCGAGCGCTCGCTCGAAGCCGCGCGTGAACCGTGAGCATAGGTCGGCACTCGCCTGACACGAGAGGCTGCGCATGAGCCCGGGCCGCACAACGCAGCTGGCCTACCATCTGTTGAAGGAGCAGATCGTTAGCGGCGAATGGCAGCCGGGCGTCAGGCTCGACCCCGCGCAGATCGCGCGAAAGCTCGGCATGAGCGCGACACCGGTGCGCGACGCGCTTCACCAGATGCTGGGCGAGCGGTTAATCGAAGCCTGGCCACGCGAGGGGTTCAAGATCCCCATCCCGAGCGAAGGGGCCTTGCGCGAACTCTACGGCCTGAACGGGGATATCGCAGCGACCGTGCTGCGGAACCTGCGTCCGATGCCCCAGACGAGGCCCCCACCGACCGACCTCGGGCCGCAGCCCCGCGCGCTGTTCGATGAGATCGCCGCCGCGGCAAATGCGGAATACCGCGCCCTTCTTCACCAGACGAGCGATCGACTCCACCGGGCCCGGCTCGTGGAACGATACTTGTTCGCCGATCACGATGAGGAGCACGCGGCGCTGGTCGCCGCTTGGTCGAACGGTACCATGGCTGATCTCAGCAAACTGATGGCGCGCTATCACCGGCGCCGGCAGCATGACGTGGCCGGAATTGTCGCGGCGCTGCTGAAGCCCGGCACGCCAGCTCGATAACTGGAATATATTATTGTTATAAATCAATAACTAAGTTCTTACACTCATCAGGCCAGCTATCATTCGAACTGCCGCAGAGTCGCGGCTAACTCGAAAGGAAAGATGTGATGGAACGTGAACACGACACCGCCGACCTGATCGAGCTCGGCACCGCCAGCGTCGAGACCCAGGGCCCGTTCGGCGTGCTCTATGACGAGCAGATCGCCACGCTGCAGCAGGGTCTGTCGGACGACTGACCGCCAGGGGGCGCGCGGGCGACTTTCCCCGCGCGCCCTTTGTCTTCAAACCCAGCACGGGAGTTCTGACATGGACCGCCAGGAAGAACCCGACGTGATCGAACTCGGCATCGCGTCACACGAAACCCTTGGGCCGATCGGCTTCATCATCGAGGAACTGCTCGGCATGGTCGTCGCGGGTCTCGACGACGACTAGCGCCCCCGCGGGCGGGGCTTGCCCGGCCCGTGCCGCCCGGAAGGCACGCCCACCATGCCGCAATCGTCGACAGTCTCGTTCTGCGAAGTCCAGGATCGCTTCGTGTTCCTTGACGTCGCAACCGATCGCTACTTCTGCCTCGGCCGGGAGACGGAGGCGGCCTGGCGTGCCGTGCTCGCCGGCACGCCGGATCCGGGCCAGGCCGCTTTGCTCAAGCAACGGCGGCTTGCCGTATCGCCGCCCTGCCCCCGTGCGATCGCGACAGCTAGCCTGCTCGATCAGGCGGCCACCCGATCGGTCGATGTCCTCACCATGGCGGCGCTGGTCTGCAGCATATGGAGGACCCGCGCTCGCCTGCGCCGCGGTGGTCTTGCCGGCGGTCTCGAGGCGCTGCGCCAGGCCCGACGCCGCGCCCCGCGGCGAACGCCTCGCGGATTTGGCGACCTAGGCTCGGTCGCCCGCGATTTCGCGCGGCTCGCGCTGTTCGTCACGCCGCACAATCAGTGCCTGCCCCACTCGCTGGCCCTCGCGATCCACCTCGCGCACCGCGGTCACCAGCCCGAGCTTGTGTTTGGGGTTCGCTTGGGGCCTTTCCGCGCGCATTGCTGGGTCGAGTGCGAGGGGCATCTCGTCAATGACCGGTACGAGCGGGTGCGCGCCTATGCCCCGATCCATCGCGCATGAGACACCTGCGCTACATCGCTGCCATCGGCGAGACCGACGCCTTCGGCCTCAAACGATCGATCCAAGAACGGGCGATCGGTATCACCGGGCTCGAAGGTGCTTTCACGGCGCCCGGCGTCGCGCTCTTTGCGCAAGGCGGTCGCCGCGCGCCACTCGCGCATGACGCTGGTCTTGTCCTGGGTCGGATTCACCGACGAGCGGGCGCGATGCCCTGCGTAGCCGCGTTCTCGCCAGACGAAACCGATGCCGTGCTCGCCACGCGCGGCCAAAGTATCATCGATATGTTCTGGGGCGACTTCCTCGCTTTCGTCGTCGCCGACGGATCAGTGACGGTCATACGGCCACCATTCAGCGACCTGCCCTGCCTTCACCTCGAGCGCGGTGGTCTCCACGTGCTTGCGTCTGACCTCGCTCTGCTCAAGACCTGTCTGCAGACGCGCATCTCCCCCAATTGGGATGCCATCGCCTTGCATCTCATGACTTCGGGGCTGCGCCAGGAGCGTACCTGCGTCGAAGGCGTCAGCGAGCTGCTGGGCGGCAGCCGGCTGACACTCACGAACAGCGCGATGTCGATCGAGCCATGCTGGTCTCCCTGGCATGCCGCTGGCAAGCGCGACCGGCGATCCTCCGAGGATCTGGCCGACATGCTCTGGAAAGTCGCACGAACGAGCGTCGCCGCGCAGATCGAGGATCTCGATCACGTCGCGGTCATGCTGTCAGGCGGGCTCGATTCCTCCTTTCTCGCGGCGCTCGTCGCGGCGACGGGCACACGCATGACCTGCGTCAACATCGGATCGAACGATCCGGCCGGCGACGAGCGCCATTTTGCCACGGCCGTCGCCACTGCATTGGCGGCGCCCTACAAGGAGGTCGGGCGCGATCTCGCCGAGGTCGACGTGACCAAATCGCTGGCCAAGGGACAGCCGCGACCTCTCGCGCGATCCTTCGCCCAGGCGAGCCGCATCGCACGACAAAGCCTTGCTGCGAGCCTCGGCGCGCAGGCCATTCTCGACGGAGGCGGCGGCGACAACCTCTTCTGCGCGATGCAGTCGGTCGTCCCGGTCGCCGATCGGCTCCTGATGGAAGGGCTAGGCACCGGCGCGCTCAGGACGGCCGCAGAGATCGCCGAGCTCACCGAGGCCAGCCTGTTCACCGTCCTGGGCCGAGCGTTTCGCCGCGCCTGGTTTCGCCCGGCAGGCTATCGCTGGCCGATCGAGACTACGTTCGTGACGACCCAGGCAACCGAGCGCGCTGGCCCGCCCTGCCATCGCTGGCTCAAGGCACCGCACGGCGCGCTACCGGGATCGGCCGGACACATCGGCTTCATGATAGCAGTCGAAAACCTGCTCGAGTCCTTCGATGGCGACATAGCCGAATGGTCGCCGCTGATCGCCATGCCCATCGTCGAATGCGCGCTCGCCATCCCGACTTGGCGCTGGTTCGAGCGCGGCAACAACCGTGCGATCGCGCGGCGCGCGCTGGCAAGGCACGTACCCGAACACGTCGCATGGCGACGGGGTAAAGGGTCGCCCGATGGCTTCGTAGCCCAAGTCTTCGAGACCAACCGCTCCGTCTTGCGCGACCTGCTCCTGGATGGTGCGCTGGCTGCCGAGGGCATCCTCGACAAGGCCGCGGCGGAACGCGTGCTTTCAGGCAACGGTCCGGTTCGCAGCCATGAGCACGGGCAATTGCTCAAGGTCGCCGATGTCGAGGCGTGGGTGCGAACGCTATGAGCTTCGCGCCGACCCACGCCTCTCCTCCGCACCCGGGCTAGTCCATATCCGGGCGCGCGGGATTTCCTGGCAGGTGATCCGTACCGGTGTCGCGCAACCGCCGAAGCGCATCCCACCGCTCATACTGTGCCGCCTTGGCCGTATCGGGATTGCGCTTGCCGGCAAGCCAGTAGTCGAACCAGTCGAGGCTGCGGACATAGGTCGCGAGACGGTGCGCGGGCTGCCACCTGTTATGATATTCGTCGGGATAGACGTACATCTCGACCGGCTTGCCCGCCTGCTTGAGCGCGGCCCATGTCTCGAGACCGAGCAGATATTCGCGGTCGGCAAGTTGCATCAGGATCGGAGCGAAGATCCTGTCCGCATTGCGCGACACCGACATAGGCCGCCAGAAGTCGGCGTCGCCGGGGCCGAGTGGCGGGAAGCCGTCGAGCAGGAGCTGCCGGGCCCGCGCCGGACCGCTCTGGACCATGACCGTGTTGGGCTCGATGCAACAGCTGCTGATCGCCGCAGCCGCGAAAGTCCGCGAGTTCACCAGCGCGAAGGCGCTCGTCGTCGCGCCATCGCTGAGGCCCGTAATGCCGATCCGCCGAGGATCAGCGACGCCCAGCTCTATCGCCTGAGCCACCAGCCCCTCGACCGCTCCGAGCAGTGAGCGACGGTCCGCCCAGCCTTCGACATTGGCACGATTGACCGATTCCCCAGTGGGCGGCGTTGCTACCGCCCGATCACGCCTGTTCGTCCCGGCTGCGGCCGGACGTTCGAAGCTTAACACCGCAAAGCCCCGCGCGGCGAAGGCATGGACAGGATAGTCGTCACCCGTG
Source organism: Novosphingobium anseongense (assembly GCF_037482895.1). Lineage (NCBI taxonomy): Bacteria > Pseudomonadati > Pseudomonadota > Alphaproteobacteria > Sphingomonadales > Sphingomonadaceae > Novosphingobium > Novosphingobium anseongense. The sequence goes on from NZ_JBBHJZ010000001.1 coordinate 1,715,604, forward strand.
CCGCCGCGCAAAAACCCTCGGCTGTTGTATTGCACCACGACCAGAGGCAGCCGCCCACCCGCGTAACCCGGCGGTAGAGCCAGATCGCCCCAGGCCTCGATGCCGAACTGATTGCGGAACTTGAGCCGTCGCACTTCGCCGAGCGCGATGCCCGCGAATTCCGGATTGGGATCATAGACCGGGCTACGCGCTCCGCTGGCCGCGTCGATCGACACGATCCGCCTCGGCGTCGTCGCGTTCTCTACGAGACAAAGGATGCGCCGCTGCGCAGGGACACAGCCGTGAACGGCATCGGTCGTGGCCATCACGCGACGCGGCTGTCCGCGATCGGGTCGCCAAACGTAGAGCGCGGTCGTTTCCCAGGCCCAGCCTTCCCGTCGCAGGTAGTAGAGCTGGTCGCCTAGCCACAGCAGCGATCGGATCGAGCCCGTGCAAGTCTCGGCCAGACAAACAGGCGATGCGCCAGTTCCAGCGGGCGCGCTCACAATCGAGATTCGCATCGGACCGCCCGGTTTGTCATCGCGCACAAGCTGTGCAGAGAGACCTGCCGGGGAGACAGCGACGGGAGACCATACCCGTGTCGGATCGACAATCGCCGGCACGCGGGTAGCGTCCTCGGCTCCGGCGTTTCCGAGCGTGTCGCTCGCGATGTCGAGCGCCCGATAGTCGAGCGGCTCGCCCACGCCGAGCAGCGGCCGGGCGGATTCGTTCGGCGAGACGCGCGCGTCGTAGACATAGCCGGTCAGGCCCTCGCGATCGATCGCCTGCGCCTGGGCGGCGAGTCCGGGCCTCGATGCCAGCACGAGCCGGGCGCCATCCTTGCTCCAAGCGAGCGCTTCGACATCGACTTCGAGCCTGGCGGCTCGGCGCGTAGCCGACCCGTCTGCCGAGGCGATCCAGGCTTCGGTCCGACCCTCGATCCGCTTGCGATAGGCGAGGCTCTGTCCGTCAGGCGACCACACCGGTGTGACGACCTCGGGCGCTCCGGTTGCGATCAGCGATCCGCGCGTCGGATTCATCATGGTCATGAACTCGCCGCCGCTGTCGACGACACGCAGGCCTGCTCCTGCAGCGAGATCGAGCACGACGAGCGCGCGGCAGTGGCGATTGGCCGCGGCATCGCCTCGCGTGATGACGAAGGCGAGCCGCTTGCCGTCGGGCGAGACGGCGAGCGGACTGTCGCCGATGGCAAAGGCGACGTCGGGATAACCGATGTCGCGAAGACCCACGAGGTCTTCCGGGGTGACGCGCCGCTCCCGGATCTCCGTCGGCAAAGCCGCTTGCGGCAGGAGCGCCTCGCAGGCCGCGAGGGCTGGCGCCGACCACGACAGCGCGCCCCAGGACGTCGAGGCAAGGACGAGCGTCAGCCGCCGCGGCAACGCCGCCCTCACCACGTCTTCGCCAGGGTCAGGCTGACGAAGCGCCCGGTGGCGGCATAATTCGTGGAATCGTAAGGGTAGTCGTAGAACAGCGTCGTACGGATAGGGTCCGGCTTCGCGTTGAAGGCGTTCTCGACGGCGAGCAGCAGATCGAAGCCGCGCGCGCCACCGCCCGGCTGCAACCGGATCGCGAAATCGAAGGTCGTCATGCCGCGAACGCCGCGCTCGGGCACGAAGCGCGTGTCGCGTACGCCGTCGATATGATTGACCGCGGCGGCGAGGTTGACCGGTCCTTTCGCCCAGCTGGCGGTCAGCCTCCCGCGGAAATTCGGCGGGTTGAAAATCGTGCCCGCGAGATTGGTCACAGCTTGTCCGGGGCCGCGCTGCTGCTCGCTGTCGAGCAGGCTCGCATTGGCCGAGAGCGACAACGCCCCGCCCGCAAGCTCGCCCGCGTAGCTTGCCAGCAGATCCACGCCCTCGATCGCCTGGGCCGCGGCATTGGCATAGGCATTGTTGACGATGGCCGCGATATTGGCTGGGTTCACGCCGCCCACGGTGTTGGTGAGCACGTCGACCGAAGCGAGCGCCGCGGCGACCTGAGCCGGGCTCGGCGCGCGCAGGACGAGGTCGGCGAAGTCCGGATTGCTGAGCGCCTGGACCGATCGCAAAATCGGCGTGACGATGCGGTCCTTGTAGGTCGTGCGGAAGACGCCGGCCTCGATGCGCAGGCCGCGCGCAGGTTCGAGCGCCGCGGTCACCGACCAGGACTCGGCACGTTCGGGCTTCAGCTGCGAGTTGCCGCCATTCAAAAACAGCACGGTCGCGCCCGGCGCAAATCCTGTCCCCCCGAAATTGGCCGGGGGCGATACGAGACCGCCGGTGACCGAGTTCAGCTGCAGCAGCGTCGGCGCGCGGAAGGACTTGCCCCAGCTCCCCTTGAGGCTGAAGCCTTCGACCGGAGCATAGATCAGGCCGATTTTCGGCGTCGTCACATTGTCGATCCCCGGATAGCGCTCATGCCGCAGGGCCGCGCTCAGGTTGAGCCGGGCGATCCCACCGACGCCCATGTCCGGCGATACGAAGGGCAGGTTGATCTCGCCGTAGGCATAGCGGCTGTCCTGCTTGCCCAGGACATTGCGATTGGGCGTCAGCGGTGCGCTGCGGCGCAGGACGTTCTTGCGCCAGCCGGCTCCGATCGCCAGTTGCGCGTCCCCGCCCGGAAGCGCGAAGAGCGGCCCGTCGCCGCCGATCTCGCCCGCGTAACCGGTATTGCAATAGCAAGCGTTGCCGCCGTCGATGAAGGTGGCGCCGAGCACCTGGTCAGTCCCGAACACGGCCCGATCCTTGCCGTACATCGCGCTCGCCAGGAGACGCCAGCCCCCGCCGAGCTCCGCCTTCAGCGACGGTGCCAGCACGAAGGACCGCGAAGACGTATTGGCCTCTGCGCGGCTGACAGCGAGATCGCCGGCCGGGTTGAGCGGAAATTCAGTCTGCGTGGAGCGTCGCCCATAGAGCGCGTCGAGCGCCAGGGTGACGCCCGGCGCCAGATCCTGATATCCCGTGACCATCACGCTGTGGCGTTTGATCAGTGGGAAGAAGGTCACGCCGGGCACGACGGCGCCGTAGTCGCGCTGGCGCGACAGGATGCGCGTGTTGCGCGCGAATTCGTAGGCGACGAGAAGGCCCCCGTCCTTCCAGGTCTTCCCCCCGACCAGATCGTACTGCTGCTGGAAGTTGCCGCCGTCAGTCGAGGCGCCGAGCCGGGCGCTCGTGCGAATCCCGTCGAAATCGCGTTTCAGGACGATGTTTGCCACACCCGCGACCGCATCCGAGCCGTAGAGCGCCGAGGCGCCATCGGCGACGATCTCGATCCGATCGACGGCGTCGAGCGGAATGGCCGATATATCGACCGACTGGAAGGCGGCCGAATAGGGCAGCCGGCGACCGTTGAGCAGGGTCAGGGTCGCATCGCTGCCGAGGCCGCGCAGGTTAATCGACGAGCTGCCGCCAATGTTGGAGCCGTTGGCCTCGGGGACGTTGTTGCCGATGCCAGGGTTCTGCCCGCCCCCGAAATTCTGCGGCACGGCGCGCAGGATATCGGCGACCGAGGCCTGCCCCGTATTGCGCGCCGCTTCGGCATTGAGACGCACGAGCGTCGAGGCGACCGGCGCGCCGCGGATTCGCGTGCCGGTCACGACGATCTCGCCATCGGCATAGGTCCCGTACGAACCATCGCCATTGTCGCCGCGAACGGCGCGCTTGATCACGTAGTTGTCACCCGCGCGCTCGACGACGAGGCCGCTGCCCTCGAGCAAGCGGCGTATGGCGTCGATCGGCTCGTATCGGCCACTGATCGCCGGCGCTCGCCGGCCCTCGACCAGTTCGCTCGGCGCGATGATGGAAACGCCGGCCCGCTGCGCCGCAGCCGAAAGCGCCACGCTCAGCGGCTGCGAAGGAATGTCATAGGCCTGAACCGGCGCCTCGGCGCAGGCCGGACTCGCGGCCAGGAGCGCGGCGGCGCTCAGCAGAATGTGCGCGCGGGTGCGCGGCGAATAGCGTGACATCGTAAGTCCCTCCTGTTCGTGCCGCTCGCCGGGCGAGTGGCTGTGAGGAGGAGGACGAGGTCAGGCGCCGGGGACCCTACGATTTAATTTCAGGCCTGAACGAAGCGGCCAGTCCCGCCCAACCAAGGGCACGTGCCAGGCCGACAGAGTGCCAAATCAGGGGATCGCGCTTGGCACCAGCGGCTTGATCGGTTCGGGCGTCGGACCGACCTGCACTCTTGCCGCTGGCGGCAGCGGCGCTTCGACAGCACGTGACAGTACGATCCGGCCCGAGGCCTGCTCGCTCACCTTGAGATCGAGCGCGGCGGCAAGTCCGGCGGCAAGCGACCGGGTATCAGACAAGACGAAACCGCCGGTGACGCGCAGATTGCCGAGCGAGGGATCGGCAAGGACTATGGCCGGCGAGGAAGACCGATTGGCGCGCGCGACCAGATCGGCCAGCGGCATGCTCTGCGCGGTAAATATCCCGCTCGTCCAGTTCACCGCCGGAGCCGCAGAGATTCGCGGCGAGGCCTCCCTTCCGACAAAGAGCGCCGTCTGACCGGGCACTAGGCGCCCAACGCGAAGGCCCGCCTGCCCGCTGCTGCGCCGCTCGAGATCGACGGCGCCTTCGATGAGCGCGACCTCGGTCCGATCGCTCGCGATACGCACGTCGAACATGGTGCCGCGCGCGATCACGGCATGTGACGCGGCAACGACCACGAAGGGCCGGGCCTGGCCGTGCGCGACGTCGAAACGCGCGCGGCCCGCCAGCAGCTCCACCCTGCGCTCGTCGCGGCCGAAGCCGGTCCGGATCACGCTGGCGGCATCGAGTGTCACTTTGGAGCCATCGGGGAGAGCGACGAAACGCACTCCCGATCGATCGTTCTGGAAGGTCTCCCCGGGACTTTCCGATCCGGGGCGCCCCAAACCATGGACGAACAGCGCGATGGTGACCGCGGCCGCGAGACCAGCCGCAATCAATCCCGGACGCAGCCGCTGTGGCCGGGCCCTGCCCTTGCCCGCCGGCGCACGCGCCGATACGGCCCAGATCGCCTCGATCTCGCGGTAGGCGGCCGCGTTCAAGGGATCGGCCCGCCAGACCTCGAACTCCTCGCGCGATGCCTCCGCGTCGGTGCCACGCATGCGCGAGAACCAGTCGCTCGCCTCGCCGAAGCGATCGCGATCGAGATCGCCATTCATGGGCGCCTGCCGGTCATGGTTTTCCTCCGCTCGCCCGGTGCAGGGCGCGCAGTGCCAGCGAGATGTGCTTCTCGACCGTCTTGACGCTGATCCCCATCCGCGCAGCGATCTGCGCATAGGTCAGATCGTCGAAACGGTGCGCCAGGAAAATCTCGCGGGTGCGGTCGGGAAGGCGATGGATCGCGTCGTCGACGCGTCGCAAGATATCGCGGGCCTCGAGCGTGGCCTGGAAATCGGCCGCCGCGGGATGGTCGCCCTGCTCCTCGATCGCGACGAAGGTCGCGCGCGCTTCCGCCCGCCGCATCTCGTCGATGGCCAGATTGTCGGCAACGCGCGCAAGATGGCAATAGGGTCGCTCTATCGCGTCGCGGCGCCCGCGGCCGATCCGCAGCAGGCGCAGGAACGCCGACTGGACGAGGTCCGCGGCACGGTCCGGGGTCGCGCTGCGCGTAAGCCGTCGCCGTAACCTCGGTGCCTCGGCTTCGTAGAGCGCCGCGAGATCCTCATCGGCATTGTCGCCACCTTCTGCGAGAGCTCGGCGGTAGCGCCAGATCTTCAGACGCACGAGAGGGCTCGGGCCGCGCGCCAGCGCGCGATGCTCGTCGCCATGGGCCTCTCCTGGCAAGGCGCCGGCGTTGCCGGAAATCGGGACCCTCGCGCGAGGCCAGCATCGGCGCCTTTAGCATGGGGGCCATGCCTGTACATGCGCGCCAATCACCCGGGGCCATGAATCTTTCCATGCCGCCTGGCGAGACTGTCTGACCTGTGCGAGGATCTCGCGCCTCGGCGCTTCGAATGAGCGCAATCGAAGATTCTAGAGTCCGGCCCGCCTATTGCAAGTCTCCCTCGGCGTCGGCACGCCGGAGATGGCGGGGATGCTTCAACAATGGAGGCGATTGCCGTCGAAAGGCCGCCGCGCGGACTTGGGTTCTTTGCCGCTTGTCCGCACATTTTCCCGGGGCATCCGGGTAGCCGGCGCCATGTCCAGGCCCAGCCCAAAGCCCGGCGCGTCCCGGTCCCGGGACGACTCGTGGCCCGGATGTCCCACCGCCTCGTCACAATACGGACCGGCTCTCAATATCGCCCCCAACCGAACGACCACCACAGCCAGCCAAGCCGCTGGCACCCGCAAGATCGACGGAAACGGCGACACCCCAGCTGAAGCGAGTGCAAAGGCAGCCACCGGGCCCCGTAACCGCACGCCGGGTCAGGGTCGCGGGCGAACGAAGATCCCATCCTGTCCCGACGACCCGGGCGCGGCCGAGAGATCGTAGAAGATGCCGGCGGGCGACGGTCTGGCGCGTTTTGCCCCACCCTCACCTATGGGACCGCCGATCGCGTCAGAACCCTCGATGAAGCGGCGCGGATGAGAACCGGCCGTCGCGGCCATGTAGGCCCAGGTTTCGCCGGGGAGCGAGCGTCCGCCGCCAAGATACTCGGCATAGCGTCCCGGCCCCGCATTGTAGGCGCCGAAGAGGCCCGGATAGCCGAACTGGTCGTACATGAGCCGCAGGTAAGCGGTCCCTGCAAGAATGTTGTCACGCGGCTCGTGGGGATCGCCGCCGAGCCCCAGCTTCGAACGCATGTCTGCCCAGGTTCGCGGCATGAGCTGCATGAGGCCCATCGCGCCGGCCGAACTGACGATCGGGCGTCCACCGAGCTGCGTTCGTCCCGCGCTCTCCGTCTTCATGACGCGCTCAATCCAGGTCACAGGTACGCCGAACCGGATCGATGCCTCTTCGACGAACGGCCGCCACCGCGCGACCTCGTCGCCGCGCACCGGTGCAGCCCAGGCGACCGCGAGGGCAACGGCCCCTAACCTCAGGAGCGCCACAGTAGCCTCGCTTCACCCAGGACCCCAGCGCTCTCGATCGGCCCGAAATAGCGGCCATCGAAGGAATCTGGAGCATCGCCCAGGAGGAACACCCGCCCCGGCAACAATCGCTCGCAGCCATGCCAGTGCGGCAAGAGGCGCCCTGCCGCGTCCCGCTGCCGGCGCGATGCAACGGGGGCACCGTTCACGGTAACCTGCGCGCTCATTCCACAGACGAGATCACCGGGGACGCCCGCGACGCGCTTGATCACGGGCACGCTGGCGGGGACATATCGCCGCTCCGCCGCCAGCGCCCGCACCCGCCCAGGCAGGTGGGCCGCGACGAGGTCACCGCGCTCGATCGCGGCGGTTCCCGCCAGACCATAAAGTCCTGTGGGCACACTGGTCGTCACGTTCCACAGGAGAACCGGAGACGGATGCGCCGCGAGCGGAACCGCAAGCAGCGCGAAGGCGAGCAGGCTCGGCGCCAGAGTCCGCGACCGAACGGTCGCGCCAGTTTGCGCGAGAGGACACGTCCGTTCAGGCATTGAAGGGTCTCCCGCTCGTGCTCTCGGACCAGCGGATGAGATCGTCGACATGATACCAGACGTAGCGGGAATGGCGGCGGAACCGCGGCCCTTGTCCGCGGCTGCGCATGCGCTCGAGATGGCGATGCGACAGGCGCAGGAACTCGGCGGCCTGTGCGGAATTGAGGAAGGGATTTGCCCGCCTTGCACGCGTGGCTCGCGCCATTTCGTCATCGATCACAAACGCCTCCTGCATCCAGGCCGCGCCCTGAAATCAGGGACACGCCTTCGGTCGAAGCCGCTCGGCACCCGGCCCAATCGGCCGGAGTCGAGATGAGGGTCTATTGGGCTACGAGAACGGACCCCGCGCAATCCCCCCTAAATGGGGAGGTTTGCGCCAAGGACCTCCTGGGCGCTGATGAGGCCAAAGCTTGCCACAGCCGCGGTAAGCTGGGATCGCTTCGTCACACCGAAGCGGCGGCGGGCATCATTGATGTACTCGATCACTGTCTCCCTGCTTATGCCGAGGATTGTCGCGATCTGAGCGTCGGTGTGCCCTTGCGCCATCAAGAGCACGCATTGCAGTTGGCGCGGAGAGAGCCGCGGCACGTCGAGGACCGCCGGATGAAGGATGTCGAACAGGCGAGCGAAGGCATGCCGGGCGATCATCTCGGCAGCTGGCAAGGCGATCGTCGGCAGAGGTTCGTCAGGTGCGCAAACGAAGGAGCAACTCGCCTGTCGATCGCCATGGGCATAGAGGCTCACCGTAAAGCCCTCACCAAGCCCGGCCGCCTGCGCGCGCGCCAAGACATCGAGCTCCTTGCGCGACAAGGTGAGACGTGCGGGCAATTCACTCCAGACAAACGTCCCGGGACGAAGTCCTGCGAGGCGGCGCACCGGGTCATGTCGATAGAGGCCGGATGAGGTATATTCGTCGACCCAAGTCTGAGGATAGTTTTCGAGCAGCAGGAAGCGATTTGGCGCATTCGCCGGGTCGGTATGATGGGCGAGCGCAAAATATCGAAAGCCAGCATCTCGCGTGAATTGTTCGAGAAGGTCGGACACCTCCTCAATTGTGCGGGCTCGATCGATCTCACCGAGGCGCTCGGTCAAATAAGTCAGACCCACCGCTCTCATGATCGGATGCCTTCACGATAGGGCATGTGCGATTCCCGATTATTAATATATTTGAAGTATACTCAAATCCCCTTGTGCACCAAGCCTTTTGCATGGTCCGCAGGCGAAGAATCGGCTCGATATTCGATCAATCGACCCGCGACGTCTTTCGAAAATCACGAATTCATTCTATCCTGGAGCAAGCCTAGAGACCGTGGCGGAGGGCGCCGCCGCATCTCGACGCGCCTCAGCGAAAGCGGCATAGGACAAGCGTGCGCGACGACCTTTCCCACCTCCCGGCCAAGCAGCAGGATGAACTGGCCCGCGCGACGAAGATCCTCATGGAGGAGTTCGACAAGGCGATCGCGCTCGGGACCTCGGCGTGGAAACGCAGCGGCAAGATCCTCAAGGTCATCCTGTTTGGCTCGTACGCCCGCAGCGACTGGGTGGACGACCCGGTCGGCGGCTACCAATCGGACTTCGACCTGCTGATCATCGTCAGCCACGAGAAGCTGACCGACATCGCGGAATACTGGTACATCGCCGAGGACCGCATCCTGCGCGACGAAACGATCGGACGCCAGGTCAACATCATCGTCCACGACCTCAGCGACGTGAACAAGGCCCTCCAGCGGGGCGAATATTTCTGGGCCGACATCGTGCGTGACGGCATCGTACTCTACGAGCTGCCCGGCCACGCACTAGCGGCAGCGAAACCACTATCGAAGTTTGACGCAGTTCAGATGGCAGAACGGTTCTTCGATCAGTACATGCGATCTTTAGATCAATGGCTTTACTTGACCAAGGTTGCGATCGACCAGATTCCCTCTGATCCGATGTGGGCCAACAAGGCAGCTTTCAATCTCCATCAGGCCGCTGAAACTGCATACGCCTGCTTCTTACTCACATCGACTTTCTACTTCCCAAAATCTCACAATATCAAATTCTTGAGATCGCTGTCAGAGTCGAAAGAGCCCCGCCTTATCGAGGCCTGGCCTCAGGCAACGAAACTGGACCGCCGACGGTTCGAACTCCTCAAGCGCGCGTACGTCGACGCGAGATACTCGCCAAACTACCACGTTACGATCGAGGATCTCGACGCCATATACACATCGGTGAAGCGACTTCGAGACCTCGTTGAAAGGGTTAGCGCAGCGCGGATCAAGGAGATCGTCCGCAGCTAGATGGCTGCGGCTTTGGACGCCTCTGCCGGCGCTCGCTATCCTGCTCGTGCTGTCGTGCTGGTGGCGGATCCGGCTGGCCGATCATGGCAGAAGACCAACGGGATCCGCGCCTTGCACCCTAGGAGTTCTCCCTTGAGATTCGGTTATCGACCAGCTCGTTGGACTGTCCGGACTTAGAAGCGAAATCGCGGTAAGCTGCCCGTCGTACAGGCGGACCGAACCGGCCTTGTGAACGTCGCCTTCGTTGGACGATCCGGAACGGCGGGTTTTAGGGCGTAGTTTGCGGATAGCTGCCCTTCGATGCGCCTACCTCCGACGGCAGCTATGCGCTCCATTTCGCTCATTCGAGCGACAGGAGTTCGTGCCTGAAAGCCGATATTCTTTCCGGAGCTGCATTCGACACGGTTGCCGGAGAGCGGAACTGCCTACGCTTTTACCAAGTATCGGCCAGTACGCAGGCCTGCCTTTGAGACAAGAGAGGACGAGGCTCGGTTGCGAGCCCAACAGTAGCGTCGTTAGGAGACGATTGCGCAAATAAGCGCCTCATCAGAACAGTGCCCGAAATGCTCCCATCAAAGCGTGCAGCATGGTAGGGACCATTTTGGGGAGGTAGACGGGTGGCAGACATCAAATCCTGGTGCGAACAAAGCTCGACGAAGATCAACTCGCACGATCTGATATATTTAGAGGCGAGCAGCACTACGCTGCACACTGGCGTTGCCGCAGTGGCAGCCGTCGTGCCGGGGCATTATGCCGCTCCGGACCGCGTAGCCGATATCTTGCGACGGCTCGGCAAGCCGGCGGTCGCCGACTATGTCCAGACCAAGCTCCCCCAAGGCGCGAAATCGCGATCGGGCGATCTCGGCGAGATTCTCGCGACAAGCTATGTCACCGAGTTCACCGGCTACGGCATCGGTGTCTACAAGCTGCGCTGGTCGGATCATCGCGAGATGGCGATGCGCGGCGATGATATCCTGGGCATCCGCCTCGACCCCGCGGTCAGGGTCAAGTTCCTCAAAGGCGAGGTCAAGAGCCGGGCGACGCTTGGCAAGCAGACCGTCGACGAGGCGCGAGCCGCCTTGTCGTCGAGCAACGGCCGCCCCACCCCGCACGCCCTGGCGTTCGTCGCCGACCGGCTGTTCGAGACCGGCGAGACCGCACTCGCCGAGATCATCGACGAATATCAGCTCAAGGCGCGGATCGAGGTCAAGCAGCTATCGCACCTCATGTTCATGTTCACCGGCAACAATCCGAGCCCGCTGCTGACCGCGAACCTAACCGCCTACGCCGGCCGTATCCCGCAAGTCGCGGTGGGTCTGCGGGTCTCGACTCATCAGGCCTTCATCAAGCAGGTCTTCGACAGGGTGATCGCCGATGGCAACCACCCCTGAGGCCATTGCCCAGCTCATCGCCGAAGCGACCATGCCGGGCTTCCGCGACGATCTGCTGGCAAAGGGTCAGGCGCGCTCGATGGTGTGGCGGGACGGCGTGCTGCCTCCCGAGGCGCCGCAATTCTCGACGCTGCTCACCTACGACCTGCTGTCCTACGCCTATTCGCTCATGACCCAGGGGCTGCGGCTGCTCGACCAGGGCGCTGAGCTCGTCGCCGCGCGCTCGGCCTTCGAACATGCCGCCTCGGCGATCGAGGCGGCGGTCTCGCGCGGAAGGTCGAGCACCGAACGCGATTTCCACCGGTTGCTGGCGGCGGCCTGCTATCATCTCGCCCGCTATGCGGCGCGCGCCTTCTCGCTGCTCCACGAAGGTCTCGCCGAGTCCAATCTCAGCCTGCCCGAGCGCGCGATCGCGCTGCTGATGCTGCGCGACCTCGACGGGCTCGAGGACCTCATCACCAGCGCGCGCCTGGCGGACGAGACGACCGAGCAGGCGATGATGGCGCGGCTCGACGCCAGCGGCCCGCTCGACGCTGTCGCGGGCGCAGACGACGACCGCGGCGGCGGCGGCGCCGAGGATGCGCTGATCGGCGTTGTCGACCAGGCGCTCACCGACAATTTCCTGGGCGCGCTCGCCACCGCCCTGCTCGCCTTCGAGCGCGGCGCGCCGGATCTCATCGCGGCCGCCATCGAGCGTCTGAACATCGGGCTCGCCTCGGCCGCCGAACTCAATCTGGTGCCAAGCTGGTGGTGCCACCGGCTCGCCGTTCATCTCCTCGGCGACCTATGGTCTTCGAGCTTCCACGTCCGGTTGCCGAAGGCGCCGGCCGATGGCGACGGAGACTGGGCGGCGTACCGCGAATTGTTCATCGCGACGCTGCTGCGCCGGGGCCGTGCCGAGATCGACCTGTGGCCCTCGCAGATCGATGCCGCGACCCGCGCGCTCAACCTGGCTGACAATATGGTGGTGTCGCTGCCGACCAGCGCGGGCAAGACGCGTGTCGCCGAGCTTTGCATCCTCGCCTGTCTCGCCGCCGGCCGCCGCGTGGTCTTCGTTACGCCGCTCAGGGCCTTGTCGGCGCAGACCGAAGTCACGCTCCAGCGCACCTTCCAGCCACTCGGCAAGACCGTGTCGAGCCTCTATGGCGCGATCGGGGTCAGCGATGTCGACGAGGATTTCCTGCGCGAAAGCGACATCATCGTCGCCACGCCGGAGAAGCTCGACTTCGCGCTGCGCAACGACCCCGAGCTGCTCGACACGGTGGGTCTGGTGGTGCTCGACGAAGGCCATATGATCGGCCTGACCGAGCGCGAGGTCCGCTACGAGGTGCAGATCCAGCGGCTGCTGCGGCGTAGCGACGCCAGGACGCGGCGGATCGTGTGCCTGTCGGCGATCCTGCCCGACGGCGATCAGTTGCAGGATTTCACTGCCTGGCTGACGGGCGATCAGGACGATGGCCTGATCAAGCTCGACTGGCGGCCGACGCGATTGCGCTACGGCGAGGTCGAGTGGCGCGGCGAACATGCCCGGCTCGAGATATCGATCGGCGCGGAGAAGCCGTTCGTCCCGAAATTTCTCTCGGCAAGCCTGCCCAAGGGCCGCAAGACGCGGCACTTCCCGTGCGATCAGCGCGAACTGTGCATCGCGACCGCCTGGGCGTTGCTCGCCGACAAGCACTCGGTGCTGATCTTCTGCCCGCAACGCCGTTCGGTCGAACCCTTCGCCAAGGCGATCGTCGATCTCGCGGGACGCGGCGCGATCGCCTCGGCGCTAGAGCATGATCCCGCCATGCTCGCCAATGCGATCGCGATCGGCACCGAGTGGCTGGGCGCCGACAGCCCGGTGCTTGCCTGCCTCAAGCTCGGGGTCGCGATCCACCATGGCGCGCTGCCGACGCCGTATCGCAAGGAGGTCGAGCGGCTGCTGCGCGAGGGTGTCCTGCGCGTGACGATTTCCTCGCCGACGCTGGCGCAGGGTCTCAATCTGTCGGCGACGACGCTGATCTTCCACGGCCTGATGCGCGCGGCCGAGCCGATCGACATCGCCGAGTTCCGCAATGTCGTCGGGCGCGCGGGGCGCGCCTATGTCGATGTCGAGGGCCTAGTGCTGATGCCGATGTTCGACCGCGTGGCGAAACGGCGCGCCGACTGGAAGGAGATGGTCGAGAACACCAAGGGCAAGGAGATGGAAAGCGGCCTGCTGCGGCTGATGATGTTCCTCGTCCGGCGAATGGTGCAAAAGACCAGGGTCAAGACCGTGGACGCGATGGTCGAATATCTGGCGGGCGTCACCGCGTGGGACTTTCCGCTGCTCGCCACCGAAGGGCCCGACCTTGCCGAGAGCGAGCGCGACCGTTGGGCCGGCTATCTGACGACGCTCGACACGGCGCTGCTCAGCATGCTCGGCGAGCAGGACGTGCCCGACGATGCCGTCGAGACGATGCTCGACGATGTGCTGGCGTCGTCCTTGTGGACGCGGCGCCTCGGCCACCGCAACGCCCAGACGCAGAAGCTCCTGAAGGCCGGTCTCGCCGCCCGCGCCAAGTTCATCTGGGGCCGCACGACCGCGACGCAGCGCCGTGGCTATTTCCTCGCCGGGGTCGGGCTGGCGACCGGCGAGGCGCTCGATGCCGCCGCCGCCGCGCTCAACGAACTGCTCGCGGCCGCCAACACCGCCGTTCTGCTCGAGGAACCCGATCAGGCGATCGCGGCGATCACGAGCTTCGCCGAGCGCGTGTTCGCCATCCCGCCCTTCGTGCCCGATGATCTGCCGGGCAACTGGAAGCCGATCCTCAAGGCGTGGCTATCGGGTGAGGCGCTCGCCGCCCTGGCGGTCGGTCAGGAAAACGCGGTCTTGAAGTTCGTCGAACAAGCGCTGGTCTATCGCCTGCCCTGGGCGATGGAAGCCCTCAGAGTCCGGGCGCTCGCGCATGGCGACGAGCTTGAGAGCGGGCTCGCGATGGAGGACCTCGAACTGGGGGTCGCGGTGGCGGCGGTCGAGACCGGTTCGCTCGACATTTCAGCGGCGATGTTGATGCATGCGGGCTTCAGCTCCCGGCTCGCCGCGATCGCGGCCGTCACGCAAACCGGCGCCGATTTCACGACGATGGCCGAGCTGCGCGGCTGGCTGCGAAGGGACGATGTGGCGGCGGGGGTCGACGATCCCGACTGGCCCTCGCCCGAATCGCACGGCTTGTGGCTGCAGTTCATCGACAGCATGGCCCCGGCGCGGCGGCGGACCTGGAGCAGCAGCGATCATGAACTCGCCGTCGTCTGGACGGATCACGACCCCGACATCGAAGTGCCGGTCCGGCTGCTCGACCGGGACGGTCAGACGCTGGTCTGCGCGCCCGACGGCAGTCCGCTGGGGCGCCTCGCGGGCCCACTCAACCCCATGCGGCTCGGCCTTGCCGTCGCTACCACCACGTGGGATGACGACTTCCTCCATGTCCGTTATCTCGGCCCCGGCGACCTTATCGAATGAAGTGCCCGACCGACCAACCCAGAGCCCTCAGAAAAGGCCGCCACCTATCCCCCCCGAACGGTGGCCAGCGCCGCGGCCAGGTCGATGGTGCCGGCCTGGTCTAGGATGGCGGCCTCATAGGCAGACGTTAGTGGCGTAACGATGCCGGCGTGCATGGCGTTCATCAGATAGCTGATCCCGTCCTTCCCTGGCGCCGCTTCGCGAGCGCTCTTTATCGCAAGCGACGCCAAAATGTCGGCCGTCAGCGGGTCGATGTTGGCGCCGATCCGCGTGAAAAGTACCACCTCAAATCCTGCGAGATCGGCGAAGCGTTCAATGATCACCGTGTTGTTCGTATGATTGGCTGGTTCGACATATTTGCGTCCGGTGCCGATCTTGTCGATTTCGCGCCGGTAGACAATGTCGGCGGCTTCATCGACGCTGACGGCAAGCTCGAAAATCGTGGCGAGGACGGATGCCCCGCCCGTCGCGACCGGAACCAGCGTCGGCGCGCCCTTCCGTCCCCCGCTCGATCGCGCATATTCCACGGAGAACGGCGTCAACACCCCGTCGCGCCGCGATAGAATCACTGCTTCCAACTCGGGCCCGGGATCGGTGATCAAGGACCCATAGGCCAAAACGCCAATCATCTGCCGTTACCACCAGTCTCTAATGCCACTTACCGGCAGGATAGCATCGTTGAGGCCAAGAGCGATCGCAAACCGCGCTCCACCGCTCCGCGATTGGTAGAGGACCTATTCGCAGTATGGTCGCACCAGCGGTGGACCAATAGCCAGGTTCTAAGACTGATAACCGCTGACGAGCCCATCTCATATTGGGTCATAATGGTTCTAAAGCGCATGCGCTCGGTGGCGCGGCCGCCAAGTTTCTAGCAAATAGTCATTGCGCAGGAAGCGCTTCATCATATCCTCTAATGGGGAGAGGCGTTTGTCATGGTCCGCCTGTGCGGAAGTGACGGGCGTACAGCGCGCGCAACCGGGGGCAAATGGCAACGACAGTCGTCAAGTCAGCGAACAGCACGGCGCCTGGCCAGTATCTGGGCTACGGCCTGCAGGACGTTCGCTTGTGTCGGCACCTGCTGACGGCGTCCAAAGGCTGCGTCGTTTCGCTTGAATATGTCGACGACACCGCGATCCACCGCCCCGATGGCGAGATGATGCTCGAGCAGTCGAAAAGCGCAGTCTCTGCGAGCAATCCGGTCACCGATAGCTCGGTCGAACTGTGGAAATGCTTTGCAAATTGGGCGAGCCTCTGTGCCGACGGCGAGGTGAAGCCAGCAATGACGCGATTTCGGCTCTATGTTTGCCCCAAAAAGGATGGACCGCTTGTCCAGCGTCTGCATGCTGCCAGCGATATCGATGAAGCCAAGGCGATCCTGACCACGATCGCCAAGAAAATCACTCCGTCGACCAAGCTGAAGGGCTGCAATCCCAAAATCACCGAGTTCCTCGGTGCGGGCGAAGATATCTGCACGCAGATCATCCTCAACTTCCGTCTGGTGATGAGCGACGATCCGCTGGAACCGATCCGCGAGGTGCTTCGCCTCCATGTGCTCGACGATGCGCTTGATGATTTTTGTGCGCATGCAATCGGCATGGCGAAGAACCGGATCGCTGCACTGATACGCGCCAAACAGAAGCCTGCCATCGATGCCGACCGGTTCCGCCAGGATCTGCGCGGCTTCATCCGCAAGCATGGCGCCTTGGGGTTGCTGATGCCGACAACAGGCAAGCCAACGCTGGAGGAGGTCGATGCGACGCTTTCGTCGTCCCCGATCTTCGTGCAACAGCTTGTGCGGGTGAAGATGCCGACCGAGCATGTCGTACGCGCGGTCAGCGACTATCTGCGCTCGACCGCCGATCAAACGCTTTGGGCGGCGGACGGCCGGATCGTCGAGGAAAGTCTCGATGAACTCCACGACACACTTGAAGCCCATTTCCAGATCACGCGCGACGAGATCGAGGAATTGCACGGTGCGCACGATGCAGAAACCCGCGGGCGACAGGTCTATCGCCGCTGTGTGTCGCATCAGGCACCTCTGCAGGGCCTCAGCGTGCCCGGCTATTTCATCCCTGGCAGCTTCAACATGCTGGCGGACGCGATGCGCGTCGGCTGGCATCCCAATTTCGCCGACTTTTTCCCGGGGGAATGATGGCGGACGCGGATATTTCTTCGGTTGAGGCCGTTCAGAATTCGGCGCTTGGTTCCGTAATCCTGTGGTCGTTTGGCCGCGGCTATCAGGAGGAGGTGCTCGGCCGGTTGGCGCTGCTTCACCTCTCCTTCCTTGTTCTGCCCATCGTCCTGCACCGCCCGACGCTCGATCGCGTGACGACGACGTTTCCGTCATCGGGCATGGGCAAGTTCATCGAGAAATTCGAGCGGCACCGCGAGGATCTGATGGCGATCCATACGCGCGCGCTTTCGATGCGACGCCTCACGCTCGAGGCGCTGTCGACCGGGATAGCATCCGGTCTGCTCAGCTTGAACTATGAGGAAGGGTTTCTGCGCGCGAATGTCGTGAAATTGCGCAGCCCGTCCGAGCGGATCAAGCCCTACACCGCCGCTGCCGACAAACTCGGCCGGTGGATGGCCCGCGTGCCGCCCGCAAATGTCTTTTCCCTGCTGCGCGTGAGGCCCTAATGCATTTCCAGATCCTCAAGCTCGTATTGTGGTCGCGCGCGGGTCACCAACCGCGGATCGTCTCGTTCGAGCCCGGCATGGTCAATGTGATCAGTGGTGCATCTAAGACCGGCAAGTCCGCCGTCATTCCGATCATCGACTATTGCCTGGCTTCGACCAAATGCAGCATTCCGGTCGGCACGATCCGCAAGGCCTGCTCGTGGTTCGGCGTCGTCATCCAGACGATCGAGGGTCAGAAGCTCCTCGCGCGGCGCGAGCCAGGAGATGCCAAGCAGACCGGCGACATGATGCTGATCGAGGATGACGACGAGGTTGTTGTCCCGCTCGACACCCCAGTGAAAAACACGACCAGCGACGGTGTGAAGCGTATCCTCGATCGCCTGTCGGCCTTGTCCAATCTCGATCTGGAGCCGACCGGCGAGCCGGGATTCAATTCACGCGTCAGCTTCCGCGATCTCACCGCCTTTATGTTCCAACCGCAGTATATCGTCGCCAACCCCGCGGTACTTTTCTTCAACGCCGATACCTCCGAACATCGCGAGAAGCTGAAGGCGATCTTCCCCTATGTCGTCGGCGCCTTGACCGCCGAAATGCTGTCGGCAAAATGGGAGATCGACAAGCTCACCCGCCAGCTGCGGCGCCGCGAAGCCGAGCTCAATGCGATGCGCTCCTCGGTCCGAACCTGGCAGGTCGAAGCGCAAGGCTGGATCCGGCAGGCGATCGAACTCGGTCTCGTCCCGCCTGGCACGGTAATTCCCGACAACTGGCCCGACGTGCTCGGAATGCTGCGCCGGATCGCCGAAGGCAGCAGCCGGGGCGCCCAGCCCTCGATCGCCTCGATCGAGACGACGTTGGCCGAACTGCAACGGCTGCGCGATGCCGAGCGACGATCCGCTGCCGAACTCGCCGAGCGTCGTCAGCGGTTGAATGAGATTCAGCGACTGATCGACAGCAGCCTCTCTTATGGATCGGCGATGCAGATACAGCGCGAACGCCTCGACGTCGCGAACTGGCTAGGAGAGCTGGTCGAAGGATCGGATGATCCGATCGTGGCTCTCGGCGGTGGCGGACGCGACAAGATCGAGGCGCTGCGCGAGGCTTTGGTTGGTGTCGAGTTTCAGTTGCGCACGCAGCCGGCGCTGTCGGACGCCTTCGATAAGGAAAGGCTGCGCCTGCGCGAAACGGTCGAGGAAGGCACCGCTCTCCTTAGCGGCATCCGGCGCGATATGGCATTGCTCGAACGCCGCTCGCAGCAGGTTCGGGCCGAAACCTTCCGGTCGGACCGGATCGAGCGATTCCTGGGGCGGCTCGAGCAGGCGATCCTGCTCTACGAGCGCACCGGCGAGGATGCGAAACTCCCGGCGGACATCGATGCGATGAAGACGCTGATCGCTGACTATCGCAAGATCTACTCCGAGGGCCAGGTCAGGCAGAAGCAGACGGCGGCACTCAAGATCATCGAGAATTACGCTTCGCGAATCATGCCAACGCTCGATGCAGAGTGGCCGAACGCGCCGATCGAGTTATCGGTCGAGGACCTGACCGTCCGCGTCGTCCATCCCGATCGGAAAGATTATCTGTGGGAGATCGGCAGCGGCGCGAACTGGCTGGCCTATCATGTCGCGGTAATGATGGCGCTGCAGCGCTATTTCCTGACCGACATCGGCCATCCGGTACCGGCACTTGTTGTGCTTGATCAGCCGAGCCAGGTTTATTTTCCGCGCGGGTTCGAGGGCGAGCATGTCAGCGAAGTCGGGCGAACGCGCGACCAAGACATCCTCGCGATCCGGTCAGTGTTCGAGGCGATCGGAGTCGAAGTCGTTCGTGCGAACGGCCAGCTGCAGGTCATCATTCTTGACCATGCCGGACCGGACGTGTGGGGAGAAATCGAGGGAGTGACTTTGGTCGCCGAATGGCGCGGGGACGAAAAGCTGGTGCCCCTGGCCTGGATCGAACCCGGCGAGATCGCTTGATGCAGCAAGTCTGTATTCCCCCAAGTGTGGATATCGCATGAAGCGAATCGATCTCGCCAATGTCTTGGCGTCTTCCTCGAACATCGCGATGTTCGCCGACAAAATTGCGCAGATGAGTGAACGGCTCGGCGAGCATGGTATGGTCGAGTTGCAGCGGGACCGCATCGTGCTGTTCTTCCAGAGCATCTGCGCGGTGATCGATACCGCCGAATGGCTCGAACTGCCGGCCACGACGTCAGCGGCGAAGCGCGCCCAGACGCTCGTCGGGCGGCTTGCGCATGCCGATCGCGTTCTGATTGGGCGACAGATCGGGCGCGAGATCGTTGCCGCCGCTTACCATCTGACGACATCGATGACCGCCGAACTTGAGAAGCACCACACGTATGTTGTTATGCCGCGCGAAGGGCTGCTGCTCGATCATGGCCCTGGCGCCTTCGGCATCGAGTTGCTCGAAGTCTTCCCCGAGGTGCGCCAGGACGTGTCGGCCGCCGCGCATTGCCGCGCATATGAATTGTGGACCGCCTGCGTCATGCATTTGATGCGGGTCGCCGAGGTCGGCATCGAACGGCTCGCCGATCATGTCCAGGCACCGCGCGGAAACAGCTGGGGCGCGACCGCCGCTAATCTCAGCAAGGCTCTGGAAGGCGCGCGCAAGGTCGAGGGCGACGGTACCGCCAAGCAATGGCTATCCGAGGCGGCCATTTACCTCAATTTCGTCAAGAACGGCTTCCGCAATCCGGCAATGCACCCTGAGAAGACCTTTGATCGCGAGCAGGCGATAGCGATCTACGATAATACCCGCAACTTCATGCGGCTGATCGCCGCGCGCCTCGCGCCGTGAGGCCCGCCCGGCCAAGCGGGGGCGCCGCGTAGTGATGTCCGTCGATCCAATCCGCATTTTCTATTCCTGGCAAAGCGACCGTGAACGCGATGTCTGCGGGCGCTTCATCGCGCTGGCCCTCGCTTCGGCGATCGATGCATTGCAGCCGCAGTATACGGCCGAGTTGCTGCTCGATTCCGATACCGCTGGGGTCGCGGGCACACCACCGGTGAGCGAGACGATCCTGGCAAAAATACGCGACTGCGACCTCTTCATCGGCGACGTCAGCTTCGTTGGGGCAACCCCCGACGGCAAGAAGCTGCTGCCGAACCCAAACGTAATGACCGAATTCGGCTATGCCCGTCACGCGCTCGACGACCAGCAGATTATCCTTGTTATGAACACCGCTTTCGGCCTCGAGCGGGATCTGCCGTTCGATCTTGCCCATCTGCGCCACCCAGTCTCCTATGCGCTGGAAGAAGGGGCAAGCGACGGCCAGCGGCGGCAGGCACGGGCGGCCTTCGCCACCAAAATCGCGCACTTTCTTGATGCGTCCATAAAGGTCGTGCTGGCGCGGCGGACGTCTGCGGTCGTCGACAAGGATGTGCTGGCGCCTGCCGAGGCATTGCTCACCGAACTCGACCAGCTGGCCACGCGGGGTGACGTGCCCGCAATCGTCCCAGGACCACGCCTCATCTTGCGGCTGGCCCCAGTGCGGGCAGCGGAGGAGCCCTATCTAGAACCAGCCAGGGTCAAGGCTGCGCGGCGGCTGTTCGTGCCCGGCGATTATGAGCTGACCCATGATATGGTCAACGCCGGGCAATGGGCCAATTTTGACCCACCGCGCCACGTTGCCGATCGCCCCAACCCCGAGGCGCGCTGGTATACGCGCCTGGTGCGCCCCGGCGTGCTCGAGACCGCCATCATGGTCGGCGCGCGGATCGACGATGACAGCGCGATCCTGGTCGAGGGGAGATCGCTCGAGGGACGGATCGTCGAGGCGACCAAACGCATGGCGGCGGTCGTCGCGGAGATTGGTCTTAGCGGGCCGCTGTTGGTCGGGGCGAGCTTGCACGGGCTCGAGGATGTCCAGATGTCGAATGGACGCCAGGCAAGCCATCCGCTGCAAATACCCAGCCTCTACCTCGGCACGGTCGCCTTGCCGTCGGGCGAGGCGGTCAGCGGTCAGGCTCTGCGCAAACTCTTCGACGCGCTTTGGCTCGGGTGTGGGTTCGATGATGGCTCGCCCTCGTTCAGCGGCGAGGGTTGGGAAGGCGATACCGCCAGCAACCTTTATGCGCCACAGACGATCGGCGGACGGGCCTGGCAGTGAGCGCAATGCCGTCAAAATTGGGAGCGATCGCGCCCACCTTGATCGAACCCTTGGCCGATACGCTGGCCGCCCCGACCAGCTTCGCCGCGACGCTCAAGGCGCATGGCCTCTACAGCACGACGCAATTCGTGCTGCGGCTGAGCCCCCGTATCCACGAACTGGTCGATGCGATTACCTGCGGGGCGACCGACGGCTATTCGGCGGACGAGCTCTACACCGCCTATTCGACATATCTGCACGAGACGATCCACTGGTGGCAGCATGTCGGTTCGACCGCCGGCCTGATCCTTAGCCTGTGCTATCCCGCTCAGTGCGTCGCCAATATCGAGGCGCTCAGCGATATCGTCCGGCTCGTCGGTGCGAAGAAGTCGGTCAGAAGCTGGGCCGAGAACGCGCTCCGCGCGGGACACGACCCGTTGGACAAAGCGCTGATACAAGCCAATCGCACCGTCAATAACACGATCGACACCGAATTCTACAAGGTGCTGGCGGTGACGCCGATGCGCGCGCCCGAGCTGTTCGACGATCCCTACTTCGAGTGCGTCGGCCACAGCTATGCCATCGCGTATGGAAATACGCTCCACGCGCTGATCGACAGCTGCGACTTCCTGCCGGGCTCCTTGGCGGATCCAGAGAGCTGGTCTGCGTCGCTCGATCGCCTGCGCGAAGCCCGGCATGAGGGTTTCTATCATGGCTCGCCGATCCGGCGCGCCCGTGTCGGACTGCTCGATATTTTCGAGGGGCAAGCGCGCTTCAATCAGCTCCAGTTCCTGCACCATGTCGGCGGGCCTTCGGACTGCGCGCATTACCGCGAGGCGGGCTATTTCAACGGTGTCTATGTCTCGGCGTTCGACGAGTTCCAACGCCTTACTGGCTTCGACTGGCCCGCCCGCATCGATGACCCGCTAATCGGGCTGTTCCTCCTGATCTGCGACATGGCGATAAATCCGACTCGCGGCTTCCCCTTCGCCTTCGGATCGCTTGAGGACATGATCATCGACGTCGATCCCGGCGCGCGCTTCACGCGGCTTTGCGAGGCGGCGCGGGACAATCCCGCACTGGCAATGGCCATCCAGACATACAGCGTCGAAGAATATGCCGAGGTTGCGGGCGCGCTGGCCTATCCGTGCGGCTATGACCATCCGATGGCCGCTCTTGAGGCATTGATCGACCTGATCGACGAAGATCCTGGTGCGGCTGCGCTGATGCGGGAATGGCAAGACTTCAACTACACACCGTCGAACCTGCCCATCCGGGTGATGGTGTCACACTTTCTCGCCCTTGCCCGCGACAAATATGATCATCCGGAGTTCTTCTGCTGGCCGGGTGCTCATGGCGCAGGCACCCAAGCTAACCCCGCCTATGTCGGACCCTTCATCCGCAATCTGTCGCTGTTCTCGGACCGGATGGACAATGACGGAATTTTTCCCCGCGCTATTCCAGGACGCGAGCAGCCGGCCATTCAGGAGACGCTCAATCGCTTCTTCGCGTCGACGCTACTCTACGATCTGACCCGGCAATGGATTTTAGAGGATGGACCGTTCCGATATGATTTCCATTGGCTGACCGGCCGACATGACAATGCCGCGCTTATCACCTGGGCGAAGGCCATGTTCGAGGCGAGTTTCGGGGCGCATCCCGACGCGTTCGAAGAGGTGACGCGGCAGGCATCGTGATCGTTTCGGTCCTGGTGGTCATTCCAGAATGCCCGCCTCAGCGAGAATCAGATTCTGGAGAAGTATGCGAAACGTCAAGGCGTTGGGTTGCGGCGGCTTCCTGGCGAGCTCAGTTTCGGCTCTGCCCTAGCGGGCGCGAAAAGATGACGAAACATCGGCGCAATGCCGCCACTCTGAGATCAAATGAACGATCGGCGGGTTTTAGGCGTCAAGATCGCAACTGCGAACGGCCGAAAGGTCGGCGCTCCTGTCGAAACTAGACAACCAAAATACATTTTGCCTAGTGGACGGGCTTCTAGATGATTCGGAGGCGCGCATGGCAACTTACCGCGATATCCAGGCCCGAGTAAAAGCCACGCATGGCTTCGTGCCGAAAACCTGCTGGATTGCCGACATCAAGGCTAGGCATGGCCTTACTCGATCACAGGCTCCCAATCGCTACCATCCGCTTCGCCGCGAGCATCCGTGTCCACCCGCCAAGCGTGCAGCAGTTGAAGCAGCCTTGAGCCACTTCGCGATGATTTAAGGTCGGCCTCGATCTGGCGGAGTTGTCATAGCGAGAAATTAAGTGCCGCGGTGACAGGTGAACGAATGACCGCTGTCAGACAACAGATCGGCCTGTCTGCACGGCAGCTGTGTCGGCGGGGCTGGCCGAGCCCATCCACGCCGGCTCGGATTGGCTGCTCTCGACCAGAATTAGGCGTTCGCCAGCGCGGCTCTGAATGGCAGTTTATTCTGGAACCTGCCATTAGAGCGGCGAAAGCGGTTCGACGTGACGCACGGAGCGGACTTTCGCCAAGGCCCGCACATTAAGATTATGATGCACCTAATGCCGCTTGTGTAAGTGTGGCAAGATCAGGTCAGTAAGACCGGGCAGCCCCACGCCAATATGCTTGAGAGTTCGGAAGCTGCACGAGTGATTACAGGTGCTCCGGGAAACGCTATTCCCGATCGTTCTTCTATTAGCCCGACAATCTTGTCGGGATCGCGGAGTTCAGCGAGCGTGGACGCGAAGGCGCCGGTAACGTCGTCCTGAACGAGGTTGGACGCGAAGAGCCCGCCAAACGCGAGACCGAGCGCCGGACTCGCTGGCCAAAGGTGGGCCAAAACCATTTGGGTCGGCTGCACCAGACTTTGGGCGAGTCCGATCCGTGCCATTCCGGCCATACCTTGCGTGGTAGCACCGTTGCACGTGTTGAGGACGAGTAAGCGACGATCTGCCTCTGGGACCGAGAAACTAGCGATGGTCTCCATCGGCAGGATGACGTTCTCGTAAGTATCTCCCTGCCTCTCAGCACGCGGCGTGCCGACAACGATCCCAGTCTCTGCCAACCGGTGCGCTACGAACTCGCCGTGCCCGCTCACCCACAGAATGTCCGGCTCCACCTGTTCATAGAAGTCGCGAAAATCGTCAGCGTCGCCATCTTCACTGCCCGGGAATACCGTGGCCGACCACCCATTTCGCGCCGCTACGGCCTGGATCACCTCGACTTCGAAATGCGTGAAGTATGTGAACGCTGCCCAGATCGATATCGTGCGCATGGCGCGCATCGGTCGCGTCGCTGCCAAGCTCACCTCCAGTGGCAGGGTTAGCGACAGCTCGCGCGCAAGCAATGCCTGGAGCGGATCCGATACCGAGGGGAAGACCACTAGTGATCGCGGCTCGGCAATGCGCTTGAAGTGCTGGGCAAGCTCGCCTGGTCGATAGTAGCGCATCATTGCCGCCTCGACAGCTGGCCCTTGGCTGTAATCCAGGATCCCTTCGCGGTGCTCCTCGATATCGTCGATCTCCGGGTCGCGGCCAATGCGCAAGGATTTTTCGAGCGCGCGCACGACGATCTCATGTCCTCTGTCCACGGTCTCGAAACTGATGCGCGCGCGACCCGGCCATAAGGTCGCCACTCCGTCGCCGAGCGCCGGATGGACAAAGAGGACATTATCGTCGCAGGGCTCCGTATCCGGCGCTTTGTACCACGCACGGAGAAGATCCATGGCGGCCGCCAGATCCTGTTCTAGCACGAGAAGGCGGATGAGCGGCTTGATGACGTCGATCCGAGCGTCGCGGGCAAAAAGTGCGCTGGAGCCCACTTCTGACGCCGCTACCGAGCGTTCGTTGAGGCTCTCGATCTCGGAAAATACGTTTGCGCGCTCTGCGCGCCAACGTTCAAGCGTGTCGATCGTCGCGACCAGATATTGAAGGCGCTCATGCTCGCGCAACGTGTCACCGAACCCCTCAAGGACATCCAGAGCCCAGTCACGGATACTGCGTTGGGTGACGCCATTGGCTTTGGTGAGGAAAACAGTCGCAACAACGGAGGCAGACTCTCGCGGCACCTGACCGGTGTTCCAGGCTTGCTCAAGCGCTACGACCCATTCGTCCCCGCGCTCATAATCCTCGCTGACTGCCCAGCTCGCAAGTGACGCCAGCCCGAAGAAGATCTCGACCCTAAGCTGTTCGTTCCCCGGCCCGTCGACCGCGAGCAACTCCAAAAGAATGTCCCAGCAGACCGCATAGGTTTCGACGACCTCCCGCCGGATATTGGCATCTCTTGCAAGCAGAAAGAACGTCGTACACCAGCGCGGAAGCCAACGCATAGCGATCCCCCCGACGCGAGGGTCGCCCTCCTGACGCCACGGCAGATAGGCGTAACCAGAATTGAGCCGCCGCTCAGCGTCGTAATCCGTCGAGAGGCCTCGGAACGCCCAGTCGTAGGCCGGGCCGCGTCGGCCCAGGCCCTGCGCGGTTTCCATGGGCACAATGGAAAACAGAAACCGCAGGAAAAGCAGCGATCGCCGGGTGACTTCCTCCTCCGGCTCTCCTCTCTCTGTCGCTTCACGCAGCAGTGCGTTGATATCATTGACTGCTGCGATGGAGATTTCCTCAAGCCAGCCCAAGTCGCGAGCGGCCGCAAACTTTTGACGCTCGAGCACCGTCATTGTGAAATAGATGATCGCCTCCTCATCAGCCCAGGAAAGGGCAGATACCCAGGCGAGTTTGGGGGCCAGCGGCATATGTGGGCGGATCGCGTGAAGTTGGGGGAACGCGTCTTCAAATGCTATCATCGTAGGTCTTTCAGCGGCGGCGTCGCGAACAGGTATCAAAGGCAAGGTTGTTGCAAACAGGTCAAGGGCTGCCTTACGCGGCTCGGCGAAAGCGACGCGGCGAGCATCGTTCCGCTGCTGGCCCAGTTTCTGTCGTTATGCGCAGCCGGGCAAACGCCGGATGTCGGCTTTTGATACATCCCGTCTTTCGACACGTCGCTGAAGAATGGCAGGAAAGTCCCAAAGCAGGTCGATAAGCCGGTCGCGACAGCTTCATGAATGATGGGCAGGTTTCAGGGACCCGCCTCTGGCCGTCGGATGTCGCCTATGTTGGCGTTGGCGATCATCCGTCAGGAAAATTGACTGGTCGATGTTTGAAGCTCACCGGATCCACAGGGAGAGCATTTCGCGGGTCGGAACCGATGCATCAAAATTGCGCGGCCCCATCGTGTGTTGAGTGGCCCATCTACAGTGGAAAATCCGGCTTTCGTGAAAGCGCGCCGGGCACGATCGTTGTCGGGATGGGGATCGATGCCTACCGCCGGCACTCCCATCGCAAATAGGTGGTCGACATGTTGCCGCACGATCTTTGTCCCGTGCCCCCGGCCAACAGCATCCTCCTCACCGACGTAGAGGTCCATGCCGCGCGAACCCGGGGGAAGGTAGTCAAAGTGGTGGGGTGACCAGTCAGTGACGACGTAGTCCTGAATAAAAGCGATCGGACGCTTGGCGGCCAAGACGATCCACATCGCAACCCGCCCCTCTTGCAGCTTTTCCGCCTCTGGCTCGATTTCGGGCGGGCCCCACCACTGTCGGACATGGGCATTTTGTCGCCATGATGTGAGCAGCGGTAGATCGCCTTCATTCACCGGGCGTATGCAGAAGCGGTCTTCCATGCTGGCTGGGTATCAAGCGCAATCGGCATTGAAAAGGAGCATTCCGGGTGGTCGCAAGGCGGGGCTGCAATGCCTCCACAGAACAAGCAGTCATCGCAGGGTTTGATGAACCGATGGCCGCTTTCAGGAAGATGATAAACTGGTTGAAGCGACCGAAATGTTGGCGCGAACGTACCTTTCGCGCCAGGCGCATGACGGGCAACAGATGCCTCGAATCATAGCGTTCACTCGCACCGGCACTTTTCGTGTCACGCCGCAGGGAGAGCGTGAAGCATTCGCAACGCTGGCGCCTGGATGAAGAGCCAGCCAAGGATGGCTCCCAGCTGGAATGCGATCAACCCGAGCACCTTTAAAGCAACAATGATGGATGGCTAGGATAATATGCGAGAGCATTAATCCCCAAGTCGATGGGCCTCGTCACTGTCTGTTTATTGCCTGAACGAGAGGCGATTTTAGGACACCGCGGATGGCATGCCCACCGCTGCAGTGTCGGCGGCGGCAGGAAGCGGCAGTAAAAAGATTCGATCCATTTTCGGTCAATTATGTTCGAGGAAATGTACGTTTTTGAACGGAAGCTCGGTCAATGATACCGTAGCGATCATCCTTTGAATTTTCGGTATCGGGGCTAGCAAACGTTAATGCTGTTGGGGGTGCAAACACGCTCGTATCCGTTCGTGTCTGTCCGAGTGAACGGCAGCTCGCTGGAGTATTCGGCGTGCCTGCTGGTGTGCGGCGACCTTCGGTTGATTGAAGAGCTAAGCAGGCATAGATCCCTGGCAGACGCCTGCTCAAGCTTGGAGAAATTTGAAAAAGCTATGGACGGGTCGGGCTTTAGACAGCGCAAACCGGGACAATGGATGGACTCAGCAAAGTAGGCCGTTCCACCGGCGGTCGCATTTAAGATCAGAAGGCTGCTTCGCAGTGCACGGCTTTGCCGCGGATCGGCGGTGATATCTTGTGCAGCTACCTCGTCAGAATATCTGCACGACCCGTGACTTTCAGGTTTTTTAAGTCGCGCGCCGGAACGGTTGCTCAAATGGTAACTTCTGCCGATGCGATCGCGGTGACTACGAATCTGTACCGGCCTTGCTGGCTCACCGGCGAAGGACCGATCGCGTGCGCGGACGCCTGGCGGACGAAGCCTTGGCCGTAGGCTTTCGAGTGGCGCGCTTGCGGGCAAGAAAAAAGCGCATCATCGCGCGCGAAGAATTGGGTCCGGCGGGATCGTTGAAGGAGCCCTGCCACTCCCGCCCGACCAGGCGTGACCTGCGCCATGAACCATCCATGCCTCCAGCAGCGGCTTGGCCTTGCCCTTCGCATAGATGGTGCGCGTGTAGGGTCGAGCATTTCCCGGCGGCACGTGCACCGTCCGATCAAGCGCCAGTCGTGGATTGGATAGGGTCAACGAGCGAACGAAGCCTTCAGCGCTCGACGGATGCACGGCTCGATCGCGATCACCCTGGAACAGGATGGTAGGTGCCGGTCTCCTCGACCGAGCCGTATCGACGCCCGCCGCGACGCCTCTTGTTGCCGCGAACGCCGCCCTCGCACCGGTGGTGTTGCCTTTCGCCACCGCCGAATGGACGCCCACCGCGACGTAGAGCTCGGGATAAGCTGCCGCTATGATGGCGGCGGCGCTGCCGCCAGCCGATATGTCGGCGATGTAGACGCGCGCCGGATTGGCCTTGCAGCGGGCGATCGTCTCGCGGGTCATGCCCGCAATGGTCGCCGCCTCGCCGCTCCCTCGACGTTGATTTTCAGGCCGAAACCAGTTCCAGCAGCGCATCATATTGGCAGAGATTGACTGCTCGGGATAGAGTACCAGGAAACCCAGCTCATCGGCCAATCTGTTCATCTCGGTGCCTGCCGCAAAATCGGCCGCGGTCTGTGTGCATCCGTGGAGCATGACCAAGAGCGGCAAGCGCCGCCGGGCCGACCCGGTCGGGGTGTAGAGCTTGTAGGCAAGCGCACCAGTTGGACATTTGTACTGTCCATCGACTAACGAGCCTGGAGCGGGCCTGCGAACGCGCTCGGCGCGTTGCGGGTTCCGAGACCGCTTGGCAGCAGCCTTCTTACGCGCCGGCTTTCGCGGGGGCGGCGCGAGCATTTGCGCGATCCCTGACGCTTGACGTCTGGCGAATGTGCCTCGGCGCCAGCCGCAGATCCTGTGGCACTGGCCCGCAGCACCGACCAATTCTTTGATGACGGAGCGGCCTCATCGTCGTTCCGTCACCTGCCTTAGGGTCTTCCGCGCCTTGGCTTGAAGCGCGGCTTCGTCGAGTGCCCTCAAGACACGATCGATCATACCGGCGTTACTCGCGGACTTGGGCAATTCGCGAACAGCGAATTGCTGCAGGCACGTTAGATCAGCTTTGGGAACGGCGATTTCGATTGGCATCTTGCTCAGCTCCTCCGACTTGACGCCCTGTGCCGCCCGCCCGGATGCCAGGAAATGATCGAGGAAACGCTTGCGGTCAGTGAAGGTCCATCCGAGCGCTTCAAGCTCCTCCGGATTGATCGTGAGCAGCGCAATTGCAAACTCCATGATGTCGTCGAACGGCAGCTGTAGCCGCACCTCATTCTTGCGGGACCGAACCCGCCCGATCAGGTCGTTTTTCATTGAACTGAGATCTCGCCGTCGACCGCCCGCCATTCGGTCGGTCGGATCAGGTGGTCATGGGCGATCCGCACCGAATGGAGAGCGGCCTCGATCTCGCGCCGCCAGTGGTCGAGAAACTCGAACAGCACAGGAAAATCGGGCGCGAGATCATAGTCCTGCCACACGAACAGCTGCAGGAGCGACGGTGCGTCGAGCCGGTAGAAATGGATTTCCGCCGTCGTCAGGCCGTAACCCTGCAACTGTGCGAGGAAGCCTCGGTCGGTCATCGTGGCGACTCTGCGGAATCGCGATTTTTATCGAGGTCATGCATCGCTGCGAGAATGTCGTCGATCGAGACCGCGCGCTTGGCGCCAGCCGGCTTTCTCATCGCTGGCTGGTCGCGCACCGCGGATCGATCGGACGCCCAGGATGCGAGGATGGCGCGTTTCACTTCCGGCTCCAGGCTCGGATGACGCGCAACGTCGAAGGGATGTAGAAAACGGGAAAATGGCTGCGACATGGCCGTGCCTCCTTTCCTAGTGTCGCTCCTTTCTCATGCGCGGGCTCGGCCCACGCGGCACAAGATTTTGGTGCGAACTTGGGCCGCGTCAAGAGGGAATTTGGCGTCCCAAACAACGGCAAAGGGCGAGCATTGGCGCTCACGGACATCGAGCGATTTTTTCCATTTGGCCTCTTGATCGTCAAAATCGGTTTTCATATTTCTGCCCCGCTCCTCGCTGAAGCGGCGGGGAGATCATCACATCATGTTTTTGCATCTGGAGGTTATGCATGCATTTCCGCCCCTTGCACGACCGTGTGGTCGTCCGCCGCATTGAAGCCGAGGAGAAGACCTCGGGCGGCATCATCATCCCCGACACGGCTAAGGAAAAGCCGCAGGAAGGCGAAGTCGTCGCCGTCGGCCCCGGCACCCGCGACGATAGCGGGCGGCTCGACGAGACGACGGTGAAGACCGGCGATCGCGTGCTTTTTGGCAAGTGGTCGGGAACCGAGGTCAAGATCGACGGCGAGGATCTGCTCATCATGAAGGAGAGCGACATTCTCGGCGTGATCGAGCCCAAGGCAGAGCTCAAGCAGGCGGCTTGAGCCTGACCTGTCCCACCAACACTCAGGAAGGAATTCGAAGGAGACGAAGCAATGGCTGCCAAGGAAGTGAAGTTTGCGTCGGACGCGCGTGATCGCATGTTGCGCGGCGTGGATACGCTGGCCAACGCAGTGAAGGTGACCCTTGGGCCCAAGGGCCGGAACGTGGTCATCGAGAAGTCGTTTGGCGCGCCGCGCATCACCAAGGACGGCGTCACCGTCGCCAAGGAAATCGAACTCAAGGACAAGTTCGAGAACATGGGCGCCCAGATGCTGCGCGAAGTTGCATCGAAGCAGAACGACAAGGCCGGCGACGGTACGACCACCGCGACGGTCCTTGCCCAGGCCATCGTGCGTGAAGGCTCGAAAGCAGTCTCTGCTGGCATGAACCCAATGGACTTGAAGCGAGGCATCGACATCGCCGTCAAAGCGGTGGTCGAGGATCTTGAAGCCCATGCCCGGAAGGTCAGCGCCAACAATGAGATCGCTCAGGTCGCGACGATCTCTGCCAATGGCGACGATGAAGTCGGCCGCATTCTCGCCGAAGCGATGGAGAAGGTCGGCAACGAGGGCGTCATCACGGTCGAGGAAGCCAAGAGCCTTGCGACCGAACTCGAGACAGTCGAGGGCATGCAGTTCGACCGCGGCTACCTCTCGCCCTACTTCGTGACCAACACCGAGAAGCTCAAGGTCGAGCTCGACGATCCTTATATCCTCATCCACGAGAAGAAGCTCTCGAACCTGCAGGCGCTGATCCCGCTCCTCGAGCAGGTGGTCCAGTCAGGCCGGCCGCTTTTGATCATTGCCGAGGATGTCGAAGGCGAAGCGCTCGCCACGCTCGTCGTCAACAAACTGCGCGGCGGCCTCAAGGTCGCGGCGGTCAAGGCGCCAGGCTTCGGCGATCGCCGCAAAGCGATGCTCGAGGATATCGCGATCCTCACCGCCGGCAACGTCGTCAGCGAGGAGCTCGGCACCAAGCTCGAGAGCGTTACGCTCGGTATGCTGGGCCGCGCCAAGAAGATCGTGATCGACAAGGACAATACGACCGTGATCGACGGCGCAGGTGCCCGCTCGGACATCGACGCCCGCGTCGCCCAGATCCGCGCGCAGATCGAGACCACGACCAGCGATTACGACCGCGAAAAGCTGCAGGAGCGCGTCGCCAAGCTCGCCGGCGGTGTCGCCGTGATCCGGGTAGGCGGCGCGACGGAGGTTGAGGTCAAGGAGAAGAAGGACCGCGTCGACGACGCGCTTCACGCCACCCGCGCCGCGGTCGAGGAAGGCATCCTCCCGGGCGGCGGCATTGCGCTGCTGCGCGCTCTCAAGGCGCTTGAGGGCCTCAAGGTCGGCAACGACGACCAGCAGTCAGGCATCGATATCGTGCGGCGCGCCCTCCGCGCACCGGCGCGGCAGATTGCCGACAATGCAGGCGAGGACGGCGCGTTCATCGTCGGCAAGCTGCTCGAGAGCGGGGACTACGCGTGGGGCTTCAACGCCGCGACCGGCATCTATGAGGACCTGGTGAAGTCGGGCGTGATCGATCCGGCGAAGGTCGTGCGAACCGCGCTTCAGGACGCCGCATCGGTTGCCTCGCTGTTGATCACGACCGAGGCGCTCGTGGCCGAACTGCCGAAAGAGGAAAAGGCCTCGCCCATGCCGGCCATGGAGTATTGAGTTGGGGATCGGGAGAGCGTCTGCTCTCCCGGTCTTTCGGACCAGCGAGCCCATGCGGCCGATGCTGCATCCCGCTTCGCTATCGCGTATCCGTGTTTGCAAGCCTGCGCCTAGGCCTGACGAGCTGAACCATGTTTACTGTCTTGCCGCCTCGTCTCTCGACCAGATGTACCAGGGCGTTCGTCCGCGTCTATCGCCAATCGCTGGGCAATTGGCCGGCTTGGATCCCGATCGTGGCCCTTGCCGCGCTTTGGCGGCTGCCACCCCAACCGACGGCAGTGACCATTGGCGCGACCTGTGGCATTCTCGTCATGTCGGTGCTCGCCGCCGTTCATCACGCCGAAGTCGTGGCGCATCATACGGGCGAGCCCCTCGGTACTCTGATCCTCGCGATCGCCGTCACCGTCATCGAGGCATCACTCATTCTTTCGATGATGGCCAGCAGTCCAGCCAGCGCGACACTCCCGCGCGACACCGTCTACGCTGCCATCATGCTGATCCTCAATGGCCTCGTCGGGCTATGCCTGCTGGTGGGCGGCATAAGGCACCGAGAACAATATTTTGTGCTGCAAGGGGTAAACGCTGCGCTTTGCGTCCTGGCGGCGTTGGCGACGCTGGTCCTTATATTGCCGACGTTTGCGGCGGATGCGGTTGCCGACAGCTATTCCCGCGCGCAACTCGCTTTCACGGCGCTTGCCTCCTTGACCCTCTACGGCACGTTCGTGTTCGTCCAGACCATCCGACACCGCGACTACTTTCTGCCGCCGGGAGAGGGCGATCTTCAGCCCGACAGTCACGCGGTACCTCCGACAGGCTCTCGCGCTTCCGCGTCGTTGGCGCTGCTCTTCCTATCGCTCGCCTGCGTCATCCTGCTCGCCGAGCATCTCGCGGCGCCGCTTGAGCTGGCGATTGCTGCCGTATCGCTGCCAAGAGCGTTCGTTGGGGTCGTCGTCGCGACACTCGTTCTGGCGCCGGAAAGCGTCGCTGCCTATCGGGCCGTTCGTCGTAACCGCCTACAGACCAGCCTGAACCTCGCCCTGGGCTCCGCTCTCGCGACCATCGGCCTCACAATCCCTACGGTCGCAACTGCCGCCCTCGCGATGGGCTGGCCTCTTTCGCTGGGCATCGGGCCACGCGAGGCGACCCTGCTCGCATTGTCGCTCGCCATTGCGGTGCTGTCGTTCGGCACGGGCCGGACCACGATTTTGCAAGGCGCCGTGCATCTGGTTCTCCTCGCGACCTACCTTTTCACCATAGTCTCGAGTTGAGGGCGGTGACCTGACCGCTTTAACTGCATGATCAGAAAGGAGTTCGTATGTTGTATTCGTTGTACCGTCAGGGAGAAGAAGGCGCTGGCGCAGTGAGTGTTCAAACCGCGTGTTCCGAGCTCCGGGCGATGGAGCAGGCAAGGTCATGGCTTGAATCGCAGGCCGAACACGACCGCTACGTTCTAGTGCCGGAAGACGGCTCGCGAAGAATACTCATGGTACGAACCATCGCTGGCCCTTGGTACGCGATCCCCTCTACGGCTTCTGGCCTGTAAGGGCAAAGTCGATCTTCTTCACGACTCAATTAACGGGCCATCCGACCAGCACGTTCCGGCGGGGGCCCGGCCATTCATTGGCCATCATGCGGCTCAATGAATTGGGTCTGGCGAGCCTTGTGCTTGGCGAGATGGATGCTCGGATTGCCGCACTGCGAGCTACGTCACGTCTCCCAGCTCAGCACATATCGGCCGCTCGCCGGCACGCGGAATTCAACGCGGTCACTTGCGCGCTTGCGCGCCCGGACGGCATCGCCGCTGGCACTGACCAGGCGGCATCGGGGTAGTGCGGCCTTGCCCGAACGCACGATACCAAGGGCAGCAAGGCAGGTTTCGCCGCCATCGAGTGTAATGCTGATGGCGCGGTCGCCGGTGCGTTCGCTCGCCATGATGAAGTGATCGCAAAACAAATGGAAGGACGCACCGGCGACAGGGCGGAACATCCGGCTTGCAAAGACAAATGCCGCACCCGCGCCGTAGATCTCCTGCCCGACCTGGCCGGCGGGTTGCCCATCCACATAAAGATCTTCCAGCGGAAACGAGAGATCGCGGTCGATATGGCCATTGCGGTTTTCCGCCGCGAGCAGATCGGCGGGCAAAGCGTCGGGGTAGTAGAACCACGCCCGGTCCAGCGCGAATTTACAATATTCGCTGATCAGCATGCGAGCCGCGGGTTCGAGTTCGGGTCCACTGTCGCGTAGATAGCATTCGAAGGCGGCGAAGCTGTCGAAGCACTCGTAGATCGCCATATAAGGAGCGTCCTGCAGGCACGTCACGCCAAGGAAATTCCGGTAGTGCGCCGCGCCGTCTATATCGGACTCCCAAATGGCGGCGTTGTGGAAGAAGCTCGCAAGATAGACATAGCTTTGTTCCAGGTAGCGATGGACGTTGGTAATCCTCCAAAGCCGAAGGCAAGCGGCTGCGCCCCAGGCAGTAAGGTTCGCCTGGTAATTGAGACTGAAACGCATACCGTTGGCGGCGTCGATCGCGGCCTGAGCCTCTAGCACAAAACGCTGATCCTGCGTGATCTCGAAGGCTTGCAACATCACCCAAGCGTATATTCCGCCAACATCTGTCTGACCCTGGCCATCAGCCCCGGCAACCGCGGTGATGATTGTGAAATCGGTTACCTTGAACTGGATCGGCCACTTGTACTCAAAGTGATGCGCTGCCTTGATGCCGTAATCGACAGAACGAAGGAACAGGTCGCGGGCCTTGTCGTCGCCGGCCAGCGCTAACCGGGCAAGATTGAGCAACGGATGATAAAGGTACCAAGAATCGACGGCATCGGCGTCCTTGTCCTTACCCACGTTGGGCAGATACCGCCGGATGGTCTTGAGCTTGGGATCGTAGAATTTTTCCAGCCCGGCTGCGAATTCGGCCTCCAGGTTCGCGGGCTTCTCCCGCCAGGCGGTATATTCGCGCATCGAGGTCAGCAGCGACAATTGAACCATGCTATCAGGATATTCACTCCCCGTGTAGGGATGCGCATAACGGTGGCCGTAATGCCGGATCGTCGCCTTTGGCGACACATCGAGATCGTGGAGTGTCTGCTCTGCACGCGCGATCCAGTCGCGATAGTCCGGCTCGGGCAGGTCGAGCGCGGTGTAGACCGCACCGAGCATCTGCACAAATAGTCGTGCATTTTCGCACTCGTCACCGCCAGGCTGATCACGAAAGATGAGTATGGCATCTGAGATCGTGACCTGTTCTCCTCGGGCCAAAGCTTGGTTCGGTGGCGGCGTGCCGCGCTGCGGCGGCGTCGGCAGGAGATACCCGATTTCTGGCCATTCCCCCCCCACAGTGCCATCAGGCTTGGTTTGCGTCGCGGCGAAGTACGGGTTGAGTGACGTTAGGTTCTGAAAATAGAGGACACTACCGAAAGCCGGCTCGTCCAGGTGAAAATAAAGGAGACCGCTGTTGAGGCCCCGCTGGGCAGCTTCAATGCGACCGATCGTATCTTGCGGGTCATCGTCACGGCCGAGAGGGTAAAGATCGCGGGGGTAGAAGGGCATCAGGAGAGTTGAAGCTGGCGTGAGAGCGACTGTTATCCGCAGGCGGTGAAGGTCTAAGCCGTCCACCCGCAGCTTGACCGCAAAGGTGCCGCTGGTCGTTTCCGCGTCGAAAGTGGTTGTCTGTCCGCTTTGTTTGAAACGATGGCATTTCATCGTCGATCCCGGCGAATGGGCGAGACGTACCGCCAGGCCGCCGCGACCAGGGCGGCGTACGAGTGCCCAAGCCGAAGTGGTACCCGCACAGAGCTCTATGCAAAGGTCGCCGAGGGAAATCGTGCCCAGAGCGTTCATCGAATTGCTCTTGAGCTCGTCTCTGAAGGCGAGAAGATAGGGACTGACGGGCCGGGCTTCGCGAACGGCCTTCGAGGCGATCTTCTGCGTCATTCTCTTCTCCCGCGATCAATGGCTGCGATCGACAACTGGATCGTTTGAGGCTCAGGCCTGCGGGCCCGCGCCTTGGAATAACCGGCTCAATCAGAACTGGTTTCGCACACATGGCTGGGATTTTCCGGCGCGCGGTGGACGACGGTCAGGCTTGGCCGAGATGTTGCATCAAGAGACCAGAATGTCCGGCTTCAGCGAGCACGAACCCCTTTGTAAGTTTGCAGAGCTACCGCGCCTATCTGGCCTCAGGAAGCCTGATTGCGCTGCTTTGCGCGCTCTTCGATTTCGTAGGAGAGCCAGCGACAGAACATGCCCATGATCGATGTCAGCGCACCGCCGACGAGGCAGGCTAGAAGCACTGGATCCTCCTTGGCTTTTGGCCAGGAGACGATTGCCAGGAGAATGACGCTGGTTGTCGAGATCAGATAACCGAAGGTCTTGAACGCCGGCAGAGATATGAATCCCAGCAGTTTTGGCGACGGAGGCTCAGGGGGCACAGGTGCGGCGTTCATCGGCTGCCCTCCGCGATCAACTTCGCCGCCCGTTCGGCGTCAGCGATAGCCAGAACCTCAAAATGATGATCCTTCAGGGAATTGTATACCTCAAAGAACCGGGCCAATTCGGCACTGAATGGCTCGCCGAGATCGGCGATGCCATCGACGCCGGCGAACAGGCGCGACGCTGACGCCTTGGCTATGATCCGATCGTTGCGGACCGTGCTGTTTCCTTCCGTCTGCCTGGCTTCGATCACGCCGAGAAGCCGGACAGGGAGCAGGCACCCGATGGGCAGATCCTCCTCCGCGAGTACGAGGACATCGATGGGATCGCCGTCTCCGCCAAGCGTTCCTGGAATGAACCCGAAGGCCAAGGGAAAGCTCATCCCGGTCGGCAGTATCCCCGCCAGCTCAAAAAGGCCGCTTTTTGGGTCGTAGTCAAATTTGCCTTGCCGACCCTTGGGGGTCTCGATGATCGCGCGGCAGGTCAATGCCTTCCGATCGAGCTGATGGGGAAGGTCCAGCAGGTTCATCATGCGACGTCCGACAGGGCATAGCGACGGCAATGCTCGAGATACCCAGCTTCGTGGCTCGCCGTGAGATCGACCACGCTGTCCCAGAGCCACGACGGCGCATCGATCTTGTCCAACGGTCTGTGCGCGATGGTACGGCGCCAGGCGCGGCGATCGTCCCGGTTCATTTGCCTAGCATGGGCAACGCCCACGACATAAGCGAGGTAGCGTGCCGCTTTCGTCGCCTCTGCGCGCGAGAATTGGTCGACTTCGAGCTTCAGGTCCTGCGGCATCAGTTCGCGAAGGACGATGGGCTGTCCCAAAAGGCAAGTGGCCAGCATCCGCTCGCCAAGGTTCGGGGCGAGCGCCTGCGCGCCTGCGACTACGCGCTCGGCGTTGTCCGCGGGCATTTCGGCATGGGCCGACGCGGGCGCGATCGCGCCCACGGCCTCCTTCAAATCGATCAGTGCGTATTCGCCCGGCGTTTTCTTCGACCCGCCGATCCCGACGAGCACGGCGTAGCGAAGCTTGCCGAGCGAACTGCATCCCTTCATCCAGTATGCGGCGTCCAGAAGCCGGACCCGGTCGTTAACTTCGCGGCCATTGAGCGAAAGGATCGACGATCGCACGGCGTCTTGCATGAACAGCCGTTCAAGCTCTTCGCGCTCATTGTCTTGAAGGGCCCAGAATTTCCGGCCGAGCGGCAAACGTGGTTGGACCTTGGTCAGACGTTCATCGGCCAAATGACGCCACCGGCGTCCCAGCGCGCGCCGGCGCACGGTCCGGACCACGTTAGGCTCGGGCGTTTCGTCTTCGTCACCCAGGGCCAGGGCGTGGTCATATCCTTCGACCATTTCCTCCATCATTCGCGCAGTCGTTACGCCGGGGAGAGCGGACCCCCGCGCAGCGGTGGCAAGCGACAGTCCCAGCCGGATGAGATCATGGGCCGGGTTCCCAATCACGGTTTGATCGAGGTCGCGGATTTGGATGTCTACATTGCCGTTGGCACTGGCCACGGGCCCAAGGTTTCCAAGATGGCAGTCACCGCAGATCCAAACGGGTGGTCCCGAAGGGAGCCGCGCCGCAGACCGGGACCCGGCAAGCCATTCATAGAATTGGATAGTATTGCCCCGCACATAGGCGTGCGTCGAACGCGCCATCTTGAGCGCGCGCATCCGCTCGAGTGTCGAAGCTCGGTTTGCAATGTCTTCCATCCGCTCACCTTCGTTGCTGCATTGTGACAACGCGCGAAAGACAATGTCGCTTCAATGGTTTGCGCGTCACGTCGCTGTCGAATGATTTTGCGCGCCCGTGGCAAAGGGCGGACAGACGCATGAAGACAAACACCTATGACGCTGTCCCTCCGGGCAAAGCGTCGAAGATGGCAAAATCGAGGACAAATCGGGAAGGGGAATCAATTTGCGTTCCGGTTCAATACAGTGCGCAGAGTCAGGCGGTTTATGGGCTGTCGCCCGGCGCGCGCCGGCCCCTCGTCGCGCGCGTGACCAGCCCGCCTCCGCCACGGCAGGCCGGTGTGGCCTTCGAGCGGTAGAGCCGGCCGCCGGAGGCGCAACTATACGTACGACCCTGGCGGACGGTGGCCATCGCGGCGTCGCGCTTCGCCCTGTTACCTTGGGCCTTCGATGGCCGATAAGTCTGATTCTCGGACACGGATTTACGGGGGTAACGGCTCTCTGCGGCCCGACATGTAACCCGTGTTCGCAACGTCAAGCTGTCCCCAACCCCGTTGCCAGTCGTACCATCCATCCTGTAGCAAGGCGCCGCCGCAGCCGATGCGATCCTTGACAGTCATATGCGATCGAACTGTTGGGGGACCTGCATCTATTGGCGCGGCGATGAGGTATAATGAGCGTCGAAGCCGAGCTTGATCCGACCAAATCAACGGCGCTTTTCGCTGCCGCGGATCGCCTCGCACGTGCGCGCTCGCTCGACCAGGTCGTCGAGATTGTCCGCAGCGCGGCCAGAGAGATTGCCGGAGCAGACGGCATCACCTTCGTGCGGTGTGAAGGTGATCGTTGCCGTTATGTTGCCGAGGACGCCATCGCTCCCCTGTGGACCGGCCAGGACTTCGCGTTGTCGCAATGCATCTCCGGCTGGGTGATGATCCACGGCCGGCCGGCAGTGATACCCGACATCTATGCAGATGACCGCATCCCGCATGAGGCCTATCGAGCGACTTTCGTTCGAAGCCTCGTGATGATGCCCGTGATGGCGGGAGCAGCGCGAGCCGCCATCGGGGCTTACTGGGCGCGCGAGGGCGAACCCGATCCCGTAGCCGTCGAAATGCTCCGTAGGCTCGCAAGCCTGGCCGGCGCCGCAATCGGCAATGTGTCGCTGCAGAACTCGTTCGAAATCTTGAACCGCACGGCGGCCGCAGTCGCCGCTGAACGCGACCTCGACACGATC
The DNA here is from genome assembly GCF_037482895.1 of Novosphingobium anseongense. Classification (NCBI taxonomy): domain Bacteria; kingdom Pseudomonadati; phylum Pseudomonadota; class Alphaproteobacteria; order Sphingomonadales; family Sphingomonadaceae; genus Novosphingobium; species Novosphingobium anseongense. The sequence continues at coordinate 1,755,373 of NZ_JBBHJZ010000001.1, forward strand.
GTTCAAGCCATCACCGATGCGGGCGTCGAGCTGACCGGCGCGGAGTTCGGCGCCTTCTTCTATAATCTCGTCGACGATCACGGCGAGAGCTACATGCTCTACTCGCTGTCCGGCGTTCCCCGTGAAAGTTTTTCGCGCTTCCCAATGCCGCGCAACACCGAGGTATTCGCGCCAACTTTCGCCGGCAAAGCGGTGGTGCGTTCGGACAATATCCGTCTCGATCCGCGTTACGGCAAGAACGCGCCGCGAAAGGGGATGCCCGAGGGTCATCTGCCGGTGACCAGTTATCTTGCCGTGCCGGTCGTAAGCGCTTCGGGCGAAGTTCATGGCGGCCTCTTCTTTGGCCACCATCGCGAGGGCCAGTTCACCGAAGAGCATGCTCACGTCATTTTGGGCGTCGCTTCGCATGCTGCGATCGCGATCGACAATGCCCGGCTGCATCAGAAATCGGAGCGAGAACTTGCCGCGCGGTGGGCAGCTGAGGCCGACCTTCGCGTCAGCAACCGCCGTTTTCAGGCAGCCGTCGAAGCGGTCCAGGGCGTGCTCTGGACCAATACTCCTGATGGGAAGATGGAAGGCCAACAGCCAGGATGGACGGCGCTGACGGGACAGACGGAGACCGAATACTCGGGCTACGGCTGGTCACGGCGGGTCCACCCCGACGATGCCGATTCGACCGTAGAAGCATGGGAAAAAGCCGTTGCGGCCCGCGAGCCGTTCGTTTTCGAGCACCGCCTAGAGCGCAGGGACGGAGTCTGGCGGGATTACGGTATCAGGGCGGTGCCGATCTTCGATGACAGCGGAGAGATCGAGCAGTGGGTCGGCGTCCATACGGACATTACCGAGCAGCGCGAGGCCGAGGCAGCGCTGCGCGATCTCAATGCCACGCTGGAGGCCCGGATCGAAGAACGCGCCGCCGAGATCCGCACGGCCTTCGAAAAGCTGGAAGAAAGCGATCGCCGGTTTCGCATGCTCGTGGACGGTGTCACCGACTATGCGATCTACATGCTCGACCTCAATGGACACATCACCAATTGGAATGCCGGCGCCGAACGGATCAAAGGATACCCGCAAAACGAGATAATCGGCCGCCATTTCTCGAAATTCTACACCCCGGAGGATCGCGCAGCCGGACTTCCCGCTCGCATGCTCGATACCGCGCGCCGGCAGGGGCGAGTCGAGGCGGAAGGGCTCCGCGTCCGCAAGAACGGCGAGCAGTTCTGGGCCAGCGTCATTGTCGGCGCCATTCACGACGAGAATGGCCAGCTCATCGGCTTTGCGAAGATCACGCGCGACCTCACCGAGAAGCGGGCCGTCGAGGACCAGCTGCGCCAATTTCAGAAAATGGAAGCGGTCGGCCAGCTGACTGGCGGCATCGCGCACGATTTCAACAATCTCCTGACGATCATTACCGGCAACATGGATATTGCTTCGCGGGCGCTGGACACCGAGGAAGGCGCTGCACGGGCGAAGCGGGCGATGGGCAATGCCATGAAGGGTGCCGAGCGCGCGGCCGCCCTCACCCAGCGGCTGCTCGCTTTTGCAAGACGCCAGCCGCTCTCTCCCAAACCTCTCGATCTCGACAAGGTCGTCTCGGGGATGTCCGATCTACTCAATCGGTCGCTGGGCGAACTCGTGAAGCTGGAAATCGTCACCAGTCCGGGCCTCTGGCCGGTTGAAGCCGACCCGAACCAGATGGAAAATGCGCTGATAAACCTGGCCGTGAATGCGCGTGATGCCATGCCAAGCGGCGGAACGCTTACTATCGAGACCGCGAACGCGCATCTCGATGGCGACTATTCCTCAGCCCACACCGAGGTACCTCCGGGCAACTACGTCGTTCTGTCGGTGAGCGACACCGGGGTCGGCATGCCGAAGGAAAATCTGGCAAGGGTGTTCGAGCCCTTCTTTACGACCAAGGAGATCGGCCGCGGCACCGGGCTCGGCCTCAGCCAGGTGTATGGGTTTGTCAAACAGTCCGGCGGGCATGTGAACGTCTATTCGGAGGAAGGGGATGGTACGACCGTCAAGATGTACCTGCCCCGTTTCGCCGGCGCGCTCGCCGAGGAAGACGCCGTGGAGGTCGGGCGGATCGAGGGGCGCAGCATCGCTCATGAAACCATTCTCGTTGTCGAGGACGACGACGAGGTGCGGGCCTTTTCCTGCGAGGTACTGCGCGAGCTCGGCTACGAGGTCCTCGAAGCCAGCCATGGAGCTGCGGCGCTTCGAATCTTCGGACAGTCGCCTGGGCGCATCGATCTGCTCTTCACGGACGTCGTTATGCCAGGAATGTCTGGCAAGGAACTCAGCGACGAGGCACGCAAGGTCAAGCAAGACCTCAAGGTTCTTTTCACAAGCGGTTACACGCGTAATGCGATTGTCCACGGCGGCCGCCTCGATCCCGGCGTATCCCTGCTCGCCAAGCCTTTCACCTCGAGGGCGCTCGGTGAGCGGATACGCGAGCTCCTTGATGTCGGTTTGTCGAATCGGCTTTTGATCGTCGAGAGCGACCCGACGGTGCGATTGCTGGCGAGCGAGGCCATGAGCGCGGCCGGCTACCATCCCGAGCAGGCAGCTTCGGGCGCAGAGGCTCTCAACAAGTTACGCGCCGCCCAGGGTCGATACGACGCCGTCATCATCGACGCCCAATTGCAGGACAAGAACTGGCGCTCGTTCCTGGAGGAGCTGCGCAGCCTGTTTTCCGACCTGCCTGTTGTCGTCACCGGCGCGTCGTTGAACGAAAGCGTGGGCCTCATCGGACGGACTGGGATGGTTGCCAAGCCTTATGGCGCGGCCCTCATTATCGAGGCGCTCGATGCGATCGGAGTAAAGCGGGCCTCATAAAATTCTTGAAACTTCCGCAAGGTTCGCAAGCGGCCAGCCGATGGGATGCTGCGCCATTGCGCTATGCCGACCATTAGCATGGCTGCTGCGCTCCGAGGCTCCGAGGCTCCGAGGCTCCGAGGCTCCGAGGCTCCAAAGTCGTTGCGCTCTTCGCGAACGAAATCAACGTCGTACCTGCGGCCTGCGCCTCACCATTGGTAAAGCCAAGATTGACCAGACGGCACACTAAGCCGTCATCGCAATTCCTAATGGCGGACGCCTTCGCCAGGCCCTGCTTCTCGCATGGCTGAAGGCAGCAGCCATCAGGAGGGACCGCGGGTTAGGCGGATCGCACAAAATGCAAAGGCGACAGCGGACGCAATGCGGTATCGGGCCGTTGTACGCCTCGTGCAGCGCTGCGGGAAGGGGAATGGTTACAATGCGCGGGGCATTCGCTGCGGTCCGGTTTCCCTTCAGAGGCAGCGCGCAATGGCGCGAGCATCTTTAAGGCGCGCGATGTCATTCGCTACAAGTCGATCCAGGTCTTGTCGGACTATGTGCGAGATGCCGACTTTTTCTGCCACCTCGTCCGCGCAGCCTTCCTTTAAGAAGGTGAGCTGAACCCGGCCGGGAGGGTCCACTCTCCCGGTCAGGAATCCTTATGTTCAGGCGGCCACGAGCCGGACGGCCGTAGGCTTGGCAGGCGGCAGGGCCCCGGCCTTCGCCTGAGCGAGCAGCTCCTGCTTGCGGGCGAGCATCTGGTCGCGCAAGGCCACAAGGTCGACATCGGTCTCGCGGCACTGGGCGAACATGCCTTCGCCGCGCGCCTCCTCTTCCTTCACGTGATGTTTGATTTCCTCGGAGAGCACCGTGACCTTGGCGTCGTAGAAATCGTCCTCAGGCGATCCAGAGGAGATATCGTTGATCAGGACCTTGGCACCGTCATGCTCGACGTAAGCCTCGTCGAGGGTGTCGTCCTCGATTTTTCCCCGGAAGGCAGGGTAGAAAATTTCTTCCTCGAGCAACGTGTGAATCTTGAGCTCGGTGCAGATCTGTTGCGCGAGCTGACCTTTCTTGCTTGCCGCGGTCGCGCTTTCGAATTTTTCGAACAGCTCCTCGACCTTGCGATGGTCGGCTTTGAGCAGGGCAATCGCATCGGTGAATGTCTCAACGGCCATCGGGAGGCTCCTTCCAGGTTACCTCACGGGGAAGCGCGAAAACGAGGCACTGGTTCCGCGCGAACGACTCGCAACTGCAGTGCACGGAAGCGAGCACTGACAGGATCGCCTGGCAAGGGTGTCCGACCGGGCAGTTCCGCAGGCGTGTTCGCGCTTATTTCAGCGTCCTAGCTTGGCACGAAGGTCGCTCAAGCTCGTTTCCTTGATGCCAGACAATGCCAATCCGTGATGACGCGCGGCTAGGCGAGACGGAGACGAGGCGAAACGGAGCGAAGGCAATGCAAGCCGAAATCGGGGAAGACGACAAGGCGCCGCGCGCGCCCTCACGCGATCAGGATAGAGCCCGGGGCGCGCTCCTGATCATCGACATGATCAACTGCTTCGACTTTTCGGGCGCTGAGACAGTGCTGCCCAAGGCGATCCTTGCGGCCGACGCGATCCTCGGTCTCCGGGCGGCATTCGAGCGGCGCGGATGGCCGATTATCTATGTGAATGATAATTTCGGAGAATGGCACTCGGAGCGATCGCGCCTGGTGGAAAGAGCCTTGTCGCATCCCAATCCCGTGTTGGAAAAGCTTCGGCCCCGTGACAAAGATTTCTTCGTCATCAAACCGCAATTTTCCGGTTTCTATGCAACGAACCTTCCAGTCCTCCTATCAAAGCTCGGCGTCGACCGGCTGGTCCTGACAGGGATCGCCACTGACATTTGTGTGCTTTTCACGGCGGCCGATGCGCACATGCGCGACTATCGGCTCTGGATCCCGCGCAACGCGGTTGGCGCCGAAACGGCAGAGCACGACCAGTGGGCGCTCTCGATCATGGAAAAGAGCATGGCGGCAGAAACGGCACCCACCGACGACCTTAATGCCGAGACCTGGTTCGAGCGGCGGCTGGGATGACGATTGGCGGCGCTGAAGACAGCGCCGCCAACGGCAAGGTCGATCTCAGGCGTTTAGGTGCTCTTCGACAGCCTTGGCGCTGTTACCAACCGCCTTGACGGCTTCCTCGAGCCGGCCCTTGTCGACGCCAAACTTCTTCGTCCAGTACGCAACTTCATAGTCTTCGCCCAGCGCGATGCGTGACGCATCCTGCGGGGCGCGGTTGGTTTTGTCGTCAGCCATGACAGAACATCTCCTTAGATCGCTGTGACTTCACAACGCAGCGGGCCCCCTGCCGTTTCATGGAGCCTGTATTGACCTAGGCTACGGCGGCAAGACGAGTCAGACGAGCGTTGGAACGAGTCTCGGCAGGAGGCATTTCACGGGGATGAAAGCCGAAATTCCAGCGGCGAAAGGCCCGAGGCGCCGCCGGGCTGACCAATCCACCGCCGAGGCTGCGCGGCCGCCGGCGTTTCGGCCGCTGCAACTCGCGGCGCTCGTCGACAGCGTCCCTGCCGGAAACCGCTGGCTTCATGAAATGAAGTATGACGGTTACCGGGTCTTGCTGGCCGTGGGCGGCGGCGAAGCAAGAGCCTACACGCGCTCCGGCCTGGACTGGTCGGAAAAATTTTCGGGGCTAGTCGAGGCAGCGGCTGACCTCAGCGTTGGCAGGGCATTGATCGACGGGGAAGCGGTCGTGCTCGATCAGGAAGGCCGGTCCAATTTCCAGGCGCTGCAATGGGCGCTGAAAGGCGCACCGGAGAGCATCGAATTTTTTGCGTTCGACCTGCTCGAACTCGATGGCGAGGATCTGACGCAATTACCCTTGGTCGAACGCAAGAAGCGCCTGGCCAAGATCCTCACCCACGCGAGCAGCCGCCTGCACTATTCTGATCACATCGTCGGCAATGGCGAGAAGCTGCTCGCCGGTTTTTGCGAGGCAGGGCTCGAAGGCGTGATCTCCAAGCAGGCGGAAGGTCGCTATGTCGGCTCGCGCAACGGAGGCTGGCTCAAGACCAAGTGCATCAAGCGCCAGGAATTCGTCGTTGTCGGATGGACACCTTCCCAAACGTCGCGCCTGTTTCGATCACTTATCCTGGCCGTGCATAACGAAGGAGAGCTCAAATACGCCGGTAAGGTCGGCACAGGCTTCGGGATAGAGGAAATACAGCGTCTCATGGCGCTCATGAAGCCGCTGGAACAATCCGAGCCGGCGGTGAAGGCGCCGCGCGCCGAAGTTCGCGGAGCTCACTGGCTCAGGCCGATGCTCGTAGCCGAAATCGCCTTCACTGAAATGACGAACGAGGGAACGCTACGCCATCCGAGCTATCTCGGCCAGCGTGAGGACAAGAAGCCGGAAGCAGTCGTGCTTGAAACCGAGGCGCGTACATCGAGCCTGCGGCCGGCGAGTACGAGCGTCAAGATCAGCAATCGCGAGCGGGTCATCTTCCCCGAAAGCCAGATCACCAAAGGCCAGCTCGCCGACTACTACGCCGCCGTCGCGCCGATCATGCTGCCATGGCTTGGCTCTCGGCCCATGAGCATGGTCCGTTGCCCTCAGGGGCGCGCCAAGAAATGCTTCTTCCAGAAGCATGACGCCGGCAGTTTCGGGGAGACCGTTCGACAAGTCGGCATCGCCGAAAAGGACGGGCACGAAGAGCCCTATCTCTACGTCGACACGCCCGAGGGCCTGCTGACCTGCGTCCAGATGGGCACGATCGAATTTCATGGGTGGGGCGCACGGATCGAGGACGTCGAGAAGGCGGACCGGCTGGTTTTCGATCTCGACCCCGACGAGGGTCTCGACTTCGAGAATGTGCGGAGCGCAGCGTTCCAGTTCCGCGACATCCTGAAGTCGATCGGTCTCGAAACCTTTCCCATGTTGACGGGCGGCAAGGGTGTCCACGTGATCGCGCCGCTAGTGCCCAAGGCGGAGTGGCATGACGTCAAGGATTTCGCTCATCGTCTTGCCCAAGCGGTCGCGCAGGCCGATCCCGCCCACTTCACCGCTGCCTTGCCCAAGGCCCAGCGCAAGGGGCGTATCTTCGTCGACTACTTGCGAAATCAGCGCGGGGCGACGGCCGTCATGCCCTATAGCGCGCGTGCGCGGGACGGCGCGCCCGTGGCGGCCCCCGTCACCTGGAAGGAGATGGAAGCGATCGACAAGCCCTCGCACTTTCATGTCGGTGACGAGAAGGAACTGATCAAACGTGCCGCCTCTAAGGCGCTGTCCGGATGGGGCCGTGCCGATCAGGTCCTTCCAGACCTGTGATCCCGCGTTGATGAAAATCGCCACCTATAACGTGAACGGCGTGAACGGCCGGCTGCCGGTCCTGTTGCGGTGGCTCGGCGAGGCTCAGCCCGACATTGTCTGCCTGCAGGAACTCAAGGCGCCCGACGACCGTTTTCCTGAGGGCGCGATCCGGGATCTTGGCTACGATACAATCTGGCACGGCCAGAAGAGTTGGAATGGCGTTGCGATCCTCAGCCGTGTGGGCGAAATTCACGAGACTCGCCGCGGGTTGCCCGGAGAACCTGAAGACACGCACAGTCGCTACATCGAGGCCGCGGTGAACGGTATACTGATCGGCGGGCTCTATCTGCCGAACGGCAATCCCAGGCCTGGGCCGAAATTCGACTACAAGCTACGATGGTTCGAGCGCCTCATCGCCCATGCCGCTGAGCTTCTCGCAACCGGCTTACCGGTCATGCTCGCGGGCGACTTCAATGTCATGCCCACCGATCTCGATGTCTACAAACCGGAGCGTTGGCTTGACGACGCGCTGTTCGCCCCCGAGGTCAGGGCTGCCTACTTTCGCTTACTCGATCAGGGTTGGACCGATGCCTTGAGGACGATGCATCCAGGCGAGACGATCTACACGTTCTGGGACTATTTTCGCAATGCCTACGCTCGAAACGCCGGCCTGCGCATCGATCATCTGTTGCTTAGTCCGCCACTGGCCGAACGGCTCGAAGCGGCCGGTGTCGACAGCAACGTTCGCGGATGGGAAAAGACGAGCGACCATGCGCCTGTCTGGATCGAACTTGCCGACTCATCCACGCGGAAAAGGCGCAAAGCTAAGACCGAAGCGTCGTAGCCTCAAACGCGCGCGGACGCCGACCTCGCTTACGAATGCTCTGTCAGGGGCGCGGCCCTTAAAGCCGTCATTAGAGGCTTCAGAGGGGCCGCCGCTCCTGAGAGCCTTCAGTCGGCTTGATCTCGACGACGTCCTCGAAACGGACTTCGCCAACCTTATCGCCGCTCTCGTCGCGCAAGACGATGCGATGATCCAGGATGAGATGACCACGCTCGCGGATGGATTCCGCAGCGAGGTTTTGTGCTTCGGCCCGGGCGCGATGCATCGCCACATCGCGGTCCGCAAACTCCATACCGTCCTCGTCCTCGGTGACGAGATCATTGTATATGTCGAAAAAGAACAGTGGCATCGCTCACTCGTGTTTGCCCGCAACAGGCACGACGCTGCAAAGGCTCTGTAGGATCTTATTGGTAATGCGACGCAGCGCGCACCGTTCCCCAAAGCGATGGTCCGACGAGATTATTTGGTCAGATCTTCGCTGATGGATATGCTGGCAATGATCGGGGATCCCCAGCGCCCGCGTCGAGGACGTTCGGTGATCGTTAGCGATAGGTGACTTCAGTTGCCCCCACATCTCGAAAGGCGTGGATGACCGCATCGCTTTCGTCCTCGTTCATGTCGACCGAGACGATAAGCGGCCCCTCGTAAGCCGCACCCGTTGCATCGGGCTCGCTATCGGGGTGTCCGCTTTCCAGATCGGCTCCGCCGACTTGGTCGCCGGCACTGTTGTCGTCGCCTTGGGGTTCGATGAAGATGTCGGTCCGCTCGATGCCGTATTCCTGAACCAGATGCTCGACGGCGAGCTCGACCTCGCGGCGGCCGGGAAACAATGCTTTGATAGTGGTGGCCATATCTTGCTCCAAAACTCCTTCATGAGATCGCGGAACCGGAAACATAGTTCCCGTTTGCAAAGAACAATCGACCATGTGGCGATCGGGTTCAGGCGCGCTCGGCATACCAACGGGCATAGGGCGTATTCTTCACGAGATGCCGGTTGAAGTCTGGACTTTCATCATCCCACCATACGGGGCCGCGTTCGCCCAGAGCCCGTTTGGCGGCGTCGACCTCGCCGCGGGCTCGCTTCTCCGCTTCCGGATCTGCAGCTAGGCGCGCCGACCCGACACGCCTTCGGGCCTGCATGAGCGCATCGACAAGCGCCTGGCGCTGCGCTTCTGGCAGGTTCGGGTTGGACCGACGCCACAAGCGACCACGAACGACGATGTATCGGCCATCCGGCGTGGTTGGCGGTTCTTTCGCGTGCGTCATCATCGTGACATAGTAATACCTGGACGCGTCAAGAGTTCTCGTCACCCGTCACCCGCCGGGCGGCTGAACGCGCAAGGCCCTTTGCCGGCCCAACACTTCACTCGCTGCTTCGCGTTCTTCCGAGAGCGCGCTCGTAAGCTGCGGCAACTCTTCGCAAGACGCCGAATGGCTTCTCCTAAGTGCGTGCTGCGCACCGCCAGTTTCGATCTCTCCCGCAACCGACCGGCGATCCGCTCATTTCGCATCTGCACGATTGCAAGGGAGAGTCTTTTATGGGCGATGTTGCCAAGGTTATCGAACTGGTTGGTACCTCCAAGACTGGGATCGAAGATGCCATCGAAGGGGCGATCGCGCGGGCCGCAGAGACCGTGCAAAACCTCGAGTGGTTCAAGGTCGAAGAAATTCGCGGTGCAATCGAAGGCGGGAGCATCGATCGCTACCAGGTTATCCTCAAGGTCGGGTTCGGCTTGAACGACGACTGACGCCGCCTCTCCGCGTCTGGCATTGGCGCAGTGCCGCTGACGCCAGACGGGACTGAGGGTGAGCGATCGGTTCGCTGCGCACCGGCGCCGGCCTTCAACGCAAAAACGTGACGGGCCGGGATGAGCCAAGATGAAGGACAGTATCATGCCAACATCGAAATCGCTCTCAAATCGCCAAAACAGGGGCGCCGCAGCGAAAAGAATGGTGCGAAAGATCGCGCGTGAGCGGGGGATCACGGCATCCATGCTCGGCGCGCTTACCCGGCTCGTCGGCGATGACCGGGCGAGCCTTGAGAATGCCGTCCATTCGCTTCGCCATAGGCCGTAGCGCTGAAGGGAGCGAGAGCGTTCCGATCAGCCAGAAAAGGGCGCGCGTTCAGCGTCCAGAGCGGTGTCGGTTTCTGACGAGGTGAGCGCGGTCTCCCCCGCCGGCATCGAGGCGCGAGCCGCAACCCTACCGCTTTCGGCCGATCGGGATGTACCGGCAAGTGAACGCGGGCTGCCCGCTCGGCCCGCCTGCGGAAAGATGCACGTATAGGCGCTTTTCGGCCGCGGCCTCGCTAAGGCAGAAGACGTGTTCGGCCTCGTACATTTCATCGCGATGCGGCTCCGCCCAACCTCGTGCGAACCTGATCGCCCGGCGCTTCGCCTGGGCTTCGCTTTCGGAAACGACGAAGACGTTACGATGCTTTTCGGCGAACTCCTCGGGATGGTAGCCGCCCAAATTGACGAAATAGAGCTTGGCTTTTCCTGCAAAGGGCTCCGGCCTGAGCGAAACGGCGTAGCCGTCGGCATGGGATAATTCGGCCCAACAATCGATGTGCAGACTCCTGGGAATACCCCACCATTGCCGACGCAGCTGCGGATAGGCCTCCTTGATCGAGGCGGCGACGACAAAGCGGACGTCGTGAAGCTCGATGTTGGCGCCTTCCAACTCACCCCCGACATAGACCGCAAGAAGCCGAGCGCCTGCATCGGAGCTGTCGGTGCCTGCCAGGATCGCCGCGTTCGCAGCGGTGTCGAAATCCTGGTCCACTGCTGCGGCGAGCTTCTCCCCGACGACCAGGCCCATTTCGTGCGAACTGGTGATGCCTTGGATGAAGGGATGTCGGCCGAGCAGGAAAGGCAGGCTCAGGCAGAACAGCTGATCCTCGGGAATATCATCGGAGACAGGGTGAAACTCGTCATCGATGACGATCCCGCGCGGCGGGCCTTTCGAGCCTGGCGCCTGCGCGTCGCGGACGATTCCTTGCTTTATGAGCGAAGGGAATGGAAAATCACTCACGGAGAGCGCGCGTTGCCCCGTCGCTTCGATGAAAATCGGGAAGTGGACTTCCACGCTGCCGACTTGCAGCACCGCGCCGCTCTCCGGTCGCCGGCTGTCGATGTGGTAGTCGTCGCCGACCGCGATCACTTCGAGCTTCCCGGCACGGTGAAGGGCCAGCATGCGCTTGATCGATTCGTGCGGGACGGTCGCATAATCGTCGACGAAGACAGGCTTGAAGTACTTGGAGAAACGCTTGAAGTCGGCTTGTTCGAGATGCGGCACCAGCAGTTCGATGACCTCGTGCATGCGCAGGATCGCATAGCGCCATGGGACAGCATGATGCGCCGCATAGTCCGCTTGCGCTTCCACGAGATTCCGCTCTGCCCAAATGAAAGGGTCAACGCCAAGCCGCTCCTTGAAATAGCTCTCGCAAAAGGTTTCGAGCGTCAGGCCCGACAGGCCGATCCGGCGTGCGTAATCGGGATCGGCCGCAGCGAGCTCGCGCTGAAAAAGAAAGAAAGCGTCATCGAGCAAATTGCCATCCTCGGACGCCAGTAAGGCGGCAATCGCTTCGGGCGTGCAGATCGACAGCGGTTCGTAGGGAATGGGAAAATAGAAGTCTGCCTCGGGAAGCAGCCCCTTGCGCGACAACATGGTCATCCGGAACGCTTCCGCATCGGGGTTCGGTTGATAGGCGAGCTCGCCCTCGCCCTCCTCTACGAACTCGCCATGGGAGACCGACAGTGCGACCGCGGCATCGATCGCGCTGAGCGACGACCCGCGGATGCCGACCGAAGTGGGAGGAATGTCGCTCAGCGCCGAAGCGGGCCAGGGGCTGAGAAAGTAGCCGGGTCGCACCTCGGGTTCTTTCGGCCATTGGTGTCCGGTGGCGAGGACGACGTGATCGAAGAGCTGGCGATAAATCTCCCCGCGTTTGGGTTGGACGACCAACGTCATCCCGCCATCGCCGCTTATGGCGTCTACCACGCGGCAGCCCGTCCTGACGGTCACTTCACTACCGTTCGCGCGGGCGCGCTCTAGGATCGCCTGCAATTGATCGAAAAAGAACTCGCCAAGCGCCAGGCGCGGATAAAAGGTCCGTTCGTCAATTGCTCCGCGATCGATGCCGAGCTCGGCGAGGCGCGCTTCGCTCTGGCTGTCGAGCCATTCGACCAGCGTTTGCTCGAGGGGCGGTATCTCGACGCTTGCTATATTGGACAGCATGGCGGGATCGTTCCAACCGGGTCGATAAGGCGTCCCGCGACCAGCGCTTCCCTGCTGCTCGAAAATGGTGATCGACATCGGCCGCGCCGAGTGGGCCATCAAGGCATTGAGCGTGTAGATCGTAGTTGGGCCGGCTCCAACAAAGGCTATCGCAGAGGTCATTCAAGCGGAATGCGCGAACTGGCGAGAAGTTACCTCCCAAACGACAGCGACGTGGCAGCCTCCGCACGACGTGAGCGGCCGGCCGAATGCACCAAAGCCTTCTCGGCGATTGCCATTCGCATCCAGGGTCGCATTCGTGCGTTGTTCGGAAAGCGAAACCATCCAGGTGACCATGTCTGAAGACTATGCCCATGGCCGGCGCGATGGCCTGCGCCTCGCCCTTTCCGTTCTCGCTGCCGAAGAAGCGAAATGGGCTGCGCTATTGGGCCAAAGCCGCTCATGGCGCACAAATGCCACCCGCGAAGTTCGCCACAAAACCCTGCAGGTGGCACAGCAGCGGGTACGGACGCTGCTCAATCGCCTGACGCCCAAGGATCGGGACGTGGCGCAAGCCGAGCTTGCCTCGGCCCTCGATGCCCTCGGACTGTGATGAGACATTGACGCACAAGAAACCTCACCTGCCCGTGAAAATCTGCGCTGCATGCGAGCGGCCGTTCACTTGGCGCAAGAAGTGGGCGCGGGACTGGGAGCAGGTGAAGTACTGCTCGCAGCGTTGCCGTTCGGGCTTGATGCGTGCGCCCTGCGTGGGCGGACTGAACGGAGATGCGCAGCCTTGAGCAGGCCGGCGCACGATGCAGCTCGCGTGGCCGCAAAGGCGCTTCTCGCGGCGCGGGCGCCGAGCGCGACGGTCTGCCCGAGCGAGGTAGCCAGGGTCCTTGCTCGAGAGATCGGGCGAGACGCGGACTGGAAGGATTTGATGCCGATAGTCCACGAGGCCGTGGATGCGATGGTCGAGGAGGAAGCGCTCCAGTTGAGCTGGAAGGGGGCCTTGCTGAACCGGCGCACGGGGCCCTACCGAATTGGCCGGGTCGGCGCGATTGTCGATCTGCGATCGGGCTCGGAGGTCGAGCGTTAGGTTCTGCGTCAGAAGTCCAAAGGCGTTTTGCTGATATCAACTTGGCCCGGCGCTCTCGTATCGGAAGGGATCTTGCTTGACGCACCGGCCCTCGATGGAAACAAGCGCGCCCAGACAAGGATGATAATCTCGGAAAAGGCTCGATGATGACACCCGACGAGGCTCTGGCGCGGTTGAAGGCCGGGAATGCCGCTTTCGTGGCCGACCACCCAGTCGAAGCCGACGTGTCGCGAGAGCGACGTCTTATGCTTGCCCGCAGTCAGCAACCCTTTGCCACGCTTGTGGGATGTTCCGATTCTCGCGTAGGTCCCGAGCAATTGTTTGGCGCCGGCCTGGGTGAGCTGTTTATCGTGCGAACTGCCGGTAACAACGTTGATACGGCCGGCATGGGGTCGATCGAATATTCGGTACTTGCGCTCAATGTCCCTCTGATCGTGGTCCTTGGCCATGAGCAGTGCGGCGCCGTCGCCGCGGCAAGCGAAATCGTCATCGAAGACAAGCGCTTCCCCGGCAGCATCAGCAAGATGATCGAACCGATCATCCCTGCCGTTCTCGCCGCACAGCGGGCCAATGGCACGTCGGACCTGGTGGATCGCGCCGTGGAGGAGAACGTGCGGCGGATGGTCGAGCGGCTGCAGACCTTCTCGGAACCGATGCTTATGGAGCCCCAAAGGCGCGGGGAGCTCAAGGTCGTCGGCGCTGTCTATAGTCTGGCCACTGGCGAGGTGCGTTGGCTCGATTAAACTGGCGTCAGCCGACGCAGCCTTGAACGACATGTTCCGCGCCGCGATCGAGGTCGAGACGCGTCATTGCCCAGAATATCCGTGTTTTTCCCAGCAAGCCGCCTCCACCGATGCCGATTTGCGGCCAGAGTCATGGCCGATCGGCGCGCCGACGGATCTTTTTTCCAATTCTTACCAGCGGAGCGAGGCCGGCGGAATTGAAAGCCTCTCGGGATCATATCTCTATATAGGAGATAATCATGAAAATCGGATTGTTTGCCGCCCTCACGCTGAGTGCCGCGCTATTGGCATCATCACCTTCCATCGAGGCTAAGCCGCGACCGCCTCAGGATCAACTGGCCAGGATCACCGCCGGGCGCACGGCCGGGGAACCCATGGACTGCATATTTCTGCGCGACATCAGTTCGAGCGAGATCGTTGCCCGCACGGCCATCGTCTATCGTCTGAGCAACGGCACCGTCGTGGTCAACCGGCCGTCCTCGGGGGCAAACTTTCTGAACCGTGGGGATGTCCTCGTCACCGACACCCATTCGTCCCAACTGTGCAGCATCGACACCGTGCGGTTGGTCGACAGCGGCACTCACATGCCGAGTGGTTCGGTCGGGCTTGGCAAGTTTATTCCTTACCCAAGGCTGCCGCGGAGAAATTAACGCGGCGGCTTAGTCAGGAAAGGCTGCGCGCCCGGCTGAGCCCAGCCTGGACGGGTCTTATGCAGCTGTCCCAGGCGATCTTCCACAGACAGCGATCGCGGCCCGAAAGCGGGGAGGCCTCTTGCCACAGGCGCGCGCCATCGCCCTTCAACCGGCTTTTTCGTGCCGCCGATCGGCCTTTGGCCCCGAACCGGGGAACACGAGGCGCCCGAAAGCGCTTGGCGCTTCAAAGGAGCATCCCATGCACACGGAAAAGCACGGAACCGAAACACATCTCAACAAGATTGAAGCGCGCGCCGGGTCGCGAAACAAGACCAACCGCAATGCCCTGGCCGCCGGCCTCGTGCTCGTGGTCATAGTCTTCGCACTGATCGTAGGCTTTGGCTTTTTGCAAACTGATCGGACTGGCGCGGATGAAGTCACGGCCGACAATGCGGCCGCGAACACTGGTCAATGAGCGGATGGGCCTTATAGCAGGGCATCTTATGGGGTTCGTCGGCTAGGCTGCACTGTCCCGGCCAAACGGTGGTCCGCAAAAGAGCTTCCGCTTCTTGCCCCAACGCGGGAACCCCTTCAAACCGTTCGACGTTAGCAGATTGACCGCCAATGACGGGGAAGCTCGCATGGATGGTTGCAGGAGCTCCGTGCCAGCCGCCGGAGCTCCTTTCATGTCATCGTTGGGGTTTCCATGATCTTGGCATAGCTAGGGGCGAACATGTGGCGTGTCACGGACAGGCTGAAAACCCGGGATGACGAGGGTCTAATTCATACCGTCGTCGTCATGAAGAACGGCTTGGAAACAGACTACATCATGGCTGATGGCCGTGCCGTGACGAGGCAACCGGACGGGACGTTCCAAATAGACGAGACGGGAGAGTCGCTCCGCCTGGGAGCTTGACCCCCGGCCGGCAAGGCATCGTATTCAGCCAGATTGCGCAGCGTCCTCGCGCGACCGTTCTCCGGCCCCAATCCGAAGTGCCGGCGAGCATGGCCGGCCGGCAATCGGTCAGCCGGCGCGAAGACCGCGTAGTAACAGGCGGCCGAGACGCGCCGCGAAAGCGCGTGGGTCGGTCGGCAATTCTCCATCCGCGACACGGGCTTCATCGAACAACAGGTGTGCAGCGTCGGCGCGAAGATCCGCCTGATCCTCTTTCAAGGCGCTGAGCCGTGTGATCAAATCATGCCGTGGATTGATTTCGAGAACGGGCTTGCTTGCCTGGCCCAGTTGCCCCGCGCTGGCCAGCAGCTTCTCAAGCTGACGATCCATACCGCTGTCGGGCGCTACCAGACATACGGCACTTTCGGTCAGCCTATCCGAAACCCGGACATCCGACACAGACTCGCCGAGCGTCGCTTTCACGAAATCGACGAAGGCGGCGACATCGTCCGGAGTCTCGAGGCTCGAATTTTCGCCCTCGGGCAAGGGGATCATACCAAGATCGGACAGTCCTTGGGTCACCGACCTGAACGGCTTGCCGTCGAAGTCGATGCCCGATGCGGCCCAGAAGCTGTCGACCTGATCGGTTAGAAGCAGGACCTCGATGCCCCGGGCGCGGAAGCCCTCAAGCTGCGGCGAGGACGCGAGGCGCTCGAGATCGGTTCCCACCGCAAAGTAAACCGCTGTCTGGTTCTCCTTGAGCGACGCCGCGTAGTCGGCGAGCGAGCGCCACTCATGGCCCGAAGTGCTCGTCCTGAAGCGGGCGAGCTTCAAGAGTGCCTCGCGGCGGCCGTAGTCTTCGTAAAGACCTTCCTTGAGTACGGCGCCGAAGTTGTTCCAGATCGCGAGGTAGCGATCGGGCTCGGACTGCGAAAGCTTCTCGAGCTCACTCAGCAGCCGGTTCGTCACCCCTTTCTGGATCGCTGATAGAACCGGACTTTCCTGGATCATTTCGCGCGACACGTTGAGCGGCAGATCTTGGGAATCGACGAGTCCCCGGACGAAACGCAGGTAGCGCGGCAGGATCTGTGCCTCGTCCGTGATAAAGACGCGGCGCACATAAAGCTTTATCCGGCCCGTGCGATCGGGATCGAACAGATCGAAAGGGCGCATTTCCGGTACAAAGGCGAGGACATTGTACTCGTGCACGCCTTCCGCGCGATAGTGCAGCGTCAGGGCGGGACTGTCGAACTGGCCAGCGTTCGTCCGGTAGAAATCGGCATAATCTTCCTCGCTTATATCGGACTTGGCGCGGGTCCAGAGCGCGGCGCCATCCGAGATCTGCAGAGGCTCAGCATAAGGGTTCTCACGCAGGAAGATCGGCACCGGCACATGACCGGACTGCGCCTTGATCCTGGGCTCGACACTGAACCGCTGCGTGTAGTCCGCCGCCTCCTCCTTGAGGTGAAGAACGACGCGGGTGCCACGGATCGGCCAATCGCCGCCCTCCGATTCTCCAATGGTGTAGGTGCCCAAGCCATCGGATGACCAGAGGGACGCGGTCTCGGCGCCGGCACGGCGTGAGATCACGTCGACGTGGTCGGCGACCATGAATGCCGAATAGAAGCCAACGCCGAATTGTCCAATGAGCTGGCCGCCTTCGCCGCTTTTGCTCGCGGCAATCTGCTCCATGAAGGCCTTGGTACCCGAACGTGCGATCGTACCTAGCGCCTCCGTCATTTCCGCAGCGCTCATGCCGATGCCGTTATCCTCGATCACGAGTTGGCGCCGATCCGCGTCCAGCGTCACCAAAATACGTGGCTCGGGATTCTCGCCCAGCAACTCGGGCTTGCCCAGTGCTTCGTAGCGCAGCTTCTCGCAGGCGTCGGCGGCATTCGACACGAGTTCGCGAAGAAAGACGTCCTTGTCCGAGTAGACCGAATGCACCATCAAGTGCAGCAATTTGGCGACATCGGCTTCGAAAGAGCGGGTATCGGGCGCGGCACCGGTCATCGTCGTCATGGGTACTGTTCACTCTCCAAAGTGTCTCTTGCGCGCAGTTGGTTTTCGATCTCGACGATTTCAAGGCTGGTACGCGGCTCGCTTTCAACCAAGGCTGCCATCGAGTTCGGCTACCGGCTCCCTGTCATTGGATCTGGTCCAATCGCGGGGGGCACCGGCAGGTTCGAGCGCATTAGGGTGCAAGCACCGGACAGGACCGACAGCCCGGCACGACAGGTCCTGATCTGCCGACGAGATTTTAGAGGATCGGACGAAGCCGTAAGATCCCGCGGTTCTACCGCCAGGTGCGGCCTTGTAGCGGTAATGGTGCCGCTCAGGCTCTCTTCGGATATTGTTGATGGCTGACGACCTTGCTCCACACGACACAGGATGTCGTGCGCCGGGGCAGCTTAGCCCCTCTTCGTCTGATACCCGTTACTATGGACCCGCGAGCAGGATATCGTAGCCCGCGACCGAAACCGGGCAGAGGTTCCGTCATCGCTTCTGCGGCGGAGCAGACTGAGCATATGTGCCGATGATCTCGCCGCTCGCGACCACTTTGCCGGCCATCGCATTCAGCAATTGCTCGCGGGTCGCGCCGACCTGAAGATCGAGTGGCCCGGACAAGGCGAAGGCCTGAAAATGATAATCGTGAGGCCGATCACCGATCGGTGGGCGCGGACCGTAATATCCGATCGAGCCCCGCGTGTTGCGCCCCTGCCGGATGCCCTTAGGGTCGTTCAACTGCAGTTCCTTAGGCAGCCCTTCGGGCAGCGCGCCAAGGCTGGCTGGAATATTCCATGCGGTCCAGTGGACGAACGGGTGGCCCGAAACGGCATCAGGATCCTCCATCAGGATCGCGAGGTGAGTGGCGCCTGCCGGCGGAGCGGTCCAGCGAAGCGCGGGCGACTGGTCTTCGCCATATGCGCTGTACTTCAAGGAAATCGGTCGATTGGCGATGAAGCTCGAGCTGCTCAAAGAGAGCGGCGTGGCGGTGCGGGTCTCGTCGCGCGCCTTGGCCAGTGCGAACCCTTTCGGCCGCGCTTCCATCTCGGGCGCCCGGCGCGCCACCGGCTCCAGCATCGTGCCGGCGCGGTCGCCGCCGGTGTAGCTCACGCGGTAGATCACCCCATTGATGTCGTCAGTGAAGAGTAATGCGCCGTCCTTTGCGACCGCCAAGCCGACCGGACGGCCCGACTGGCTTGGGCCATTGGCACCTGTTTGCAGGAAACCACGGAGGAACGGCTCGAACGCGGTCGGCGCGCCGCTCGCGTCGAAGCGCAGGCGTGCCACTTCGTAGCCCGATGGTTTCGATCGATTCCAGGACCCCCGGAAGGTGACGAAGGCATCGCCCTGATAGGCGCCAGGGAACATGGCGCCACGATAGAACGCCAGCTGCATGGGGGCAGCATGTGCCGTGTAGCCGAGCACGGGGCGGGTCGCCGCCTGGTTGAGCTCCGCCATGGTCAGGTCGTTTGGCGGATCGTCCTGCGGGTTCTCGCCGCCCATGCCGTAGATATACGGCCAGCCATAAGGCTTACCCAACTCGATCCGGTTAAGTTCCTCGGGCTGCTGCTCATCGCCGAGCCAGTCGATGCCATGATCCATGCCGTAGAGCGCGCCGCTGCGCGGCTGCCAATCGAAGCCCACCGTATGGCGCAGACCCGAGGCGTAGATCGTCCGGCTTTTGCCGTCGGGGGTCATGCGCAGGACGGTCGCGCTTTCGGGACTCGTCTCGGTGCAGGCGTTGCAGGTCGAGCCGACCCCGAGATAGAGCATCCCGTCGGGTCCTATTGCGATCGAGCGCGCGCTGTGCTGGCCAGCATCGGGAAGGTCCCCGGCAAGCAACTCCAGCGGTCCGAGGCTGCCGTCGGGCAGGATCGGGGCTTTAAGAACTTCCTTCTGAGCAACGAGATAGACTGTCCTGCCGCTGATCGCGATGCCGTGCATGCCGGGACGGCGCGCTACCGTGCGCTGCACGTCTGCGCGGCCGTCGTCATTGGCATCGCGCAACATCACGACATCGCCTTCGGCGCGGCGGGTCAGATAGACCGTGCCATCATCGGCGACAGCGAGGAGCCGCGCATTGCCCAGGCCCTGCGCGAACATCTCCACCTTGAAGCCTCGAGGCACTTCAAGCTTCGCCACTGTCGCCGCGTCGGGTCTCATCGCGCGCGGCTCGAGGATCATGCCAGGCACGCGGACATTGGCGGCGTTCGGCTCAGGCAGGGTCTGACCTGCGGGCTCGACCACGCGGCCACCTACACTGCCGGCCTGCTGCGCTAAGGCGGAAGAAGAAAGAAGGGTCAGGAGAATGGCCAGTCGCCGCATGATGCATATCCCTGTTCGTGTGGTCGAAGCCCAGGTTCCGCAACGAGCAAACTATGTCGATGTTTCTGAAGTTAAGCGAATTGCGGCGAGCCGATTTGACTTTCGCCGAAGCCAAAGGCGTGTCTGGCGCGTTCGGACTGCGTACATGGCATCAAAAAAGGAGATGCAGCATGCCCCGCGGTGACAAGTCGAGCTACACGGACAAGCAGAAGCGCAAGGCCGAGCATATCGAGGAAGGCTACGAGGATCGCGGTGTCGGCAAGAAGGAAGCCGAGCGGCGTGCCTGGGCGACGGTGAACAAGGAATCCGGTGGCGGCAAGAAATCAGGATCGGGCCGCGGCAAGGCCGAAAATCACGCAAGCTCACGCAAGGGCGGCCAGAAATCCGGATCGAGCCAGAGCGCAGAGAAACGCTCGGCAGCTGCCAAAAAGGGCTGGGAAACCCGTCGCAAGCAGGGCAACGCCTGACTTCGCCTAAACCCGCGCGCATTTAACATGTGTGGGTCACAAATGACCGGCCAGAACTGCGCGAGCGCCATGCTAGGGTCTGCGTCAGAGCGACGCCGCGTTCAGCTGGGTCTGCGGAATTGCGCCACCGCGCTGGCCGTTTGGGCGGGCTAGAAGCCATGGCGTGAGAGATGCGAGGAAGGTAGCACTCGCCCAGCTCCGACAAAGTCGATTTGCTTTCGCGCCCGGACTGCCTGGATGGGATGCACGTGAAAAATTCTTAGCTAGCCTTCACAGCGAGGCAGAGTTCTGGTCGTCGAACGACTGCTCAAGATTTTCTTTGTAGAGCATATATTCATCGGCCATGCGCTCCACCGAATAGCGCTGTTCGCGGGTTTCACGAAAAGTTAGCCGATCCATGTCGCCGAACGAGACCGTGTGCTTCTAGCGCTGTTGCGCGATTCCTTACCAGGAGGCCGGTCATGCTATATGGCAACCGTCGCTGATCGATCAGCGCGTCACGCCGGACCTTATCGTTTCGCCTTGCATGATCGCTGCGGGACACTCGCTCACCACGAACTGGTTGGTCTCGCCGCCAGCATAAGTGATTACGCTACCACCGCCGTTCTCCGTGCCCGAGATGCTCACGACCTGGTCAAGGTTGACGTAGATCACACGGTCAGGGCTGTTGAACGCGCTGCATTTCACCCAGTTTGCCATTTTGCCTCCGTTGTTGGGGCGACGGGCCATCGACATTGTGCCAAGTGGGGAAGCCGCGGAGCAAAGCCATCTGAGTGAGCCATGTGACGATCTCCTGGCGCGTTTCAGCCTCGAACATATCGGGCTCCTCTTTCGCCACGCGGTCCGGACATTCGATCTGCGCGAATGCGAAACCACGCCAGCCCGCGCTGTATCGCTCCAAATGACCAAAAAACTGGGCACCCTCGCAGGCACGCAATTTCTCTTGATGCATCGTTTCCGTCGCCGTTTTTGAACTATCCGGTCGACCAAATGCAAAATGTGCCTTGCCGGTTCCAAGAAAATTGCGACTGGTGCGCGCCTCTTGCACGCGTTACCAATAGCAGGCCAATCCAGCCTCCGCCAAATCGATGAACAATTGCGCGCCTACTCCCGCTCGATACTGGCTGCACCAGCTGCTATAGGCGAACGTCGGAGTAGGGCGCTCGGTGCTTTTGCGACCGAGCCATGGTATTCTGCTTGGCCCGCATCTCCGGTGGAAGCGGGTTACCGGGGGGTGACGCAACGTTGCCGAAGCCAAGGTAAACATTTGACGGACCCGGACGACAGCGCAAGCTGCTATCACGAGCGCTAATTCCAGCTACCTTCGACCTTTGGAGACGTTGGGCCAAGGCTCTGGTTCTCGCCATCGCCGAGGAGTACGCAGGCTAAACTGTCTGCTAGCTTCGGTTGGATTGCCTCGCCGCTTGTCAGTCTGGCGGCGGACGGCTCCTGTGGCAGCTTGTCTGGCTCGTTCCGGCCTGCCCGGCCAAATTCGGGGGTTTCCTGATTGGGGCTCAGCTCGGGGGTATGGGGGCACTCGGGAGACTTGGCACCTCAGCCGCATCGATCTCAAGTATCTCGGCAGTGAAACCATGGGCTACTTGCTTGTCCGTTTGAAAATTGCGGCTGGGTAGTAATGAGCTGACATTGTGAGGTTCACATTGCCGACAGCTAATTGGCCGGCTACCGGCGTCGCAGAAGTTTATCGACGGAATCATCCGCGGTCTTCTGCTTGTCGGTCCGTGTGCCGACTTCCTGCTCCAGACTATCGCGGATTTTTGTGATCTCCTCATCTGTCAAATGCTCGATACCGATGAACTCTTCGCGAGCGGAATCGACCGCGCGCACCAGTTCGTCGAGCTTGGCCTGCATGGAAGCGGCATCACGGTTCTGTCCGTTCTGAATGAGGAAAACCATCAGGAATGTGATGATCGTTGTTCCGGTATTGATAATAAGCTGCCAAGTTTCCGAATATTGGAAAATAGGGCCGGTCACCGCCCAGATGATGACAGCCGTCATCGCCAGAATAAAGGTGATTGGCTGCCCCGCAGCGAACGACATCGCTGACGAGAACTTAGTAAAGAGCTTACTCATCGCATTGCCTCCGAGCATGATAACGCGCAGCCCTGCGCCAAGTGCCAGGTGTGGCTGCAATGGGAACACTCGGTCGCGCGTGTGTGCCGCCGCACCCTAGTCGAGCGACGCTGCGGGCAGACCAAGGTGATCCGCCAAGGCGCTGACCAGGACGGCATGCTCCTGCCGGGCCCGCAGAAACGCCTCCAGGTCGGCGTCTTGCCGGATGGCGTAGCCCGCCGCCATCAAGCGCGATTTCAACCCGTTCGCGCCTTCAAGAGCTTTGGCTGGAGCGGCGGGTGGCAGCTTCAGCAAGGTCACAAGTTCGCTGGCCATGCGGGCCCCCTCCTCCCGCATCAGCGCAGCGCAGCCGCGCGCCTCGCGAAAATCGAGCAAGTGCTCGACGATGAGCGCCAGATCGAGGAGCGCACCAAGCGCCGCTGGCCATCCCGCGCCCGTCCCGACCGACCTGAAATAGATCAAAGAAGGATGCGCGGCATGGCTTTGCTGAACACTCGCACACCAGTCGCGGCCGTCGTCGAGCACCCGCGAAATCCCGGAGACGTTTTCGATCGCAGCATGCCGTTCCAAAAGGCGCAGGGCCGAGGGCGGATTTCCCGCTGCGGTCATCAGTTTCAATATACCCGTGTCGCGGCCTGCCAGGCTGCTTTGCACGACGAGCAGGTAGGTCACGGCCATGGTCATGACCGCAAGGCCGCAGAAGCCTGAGCCCAAAACCACCCAGCGAGCACCGCCCAAGGCATCGGTCTCGCTAAGCCCCACTGTAACGAGGCCGCTACCGACGAGATAGACGGCTTGGGAAAAAGATCGAAGCGGCGGATCAAAGGACGTGCTCAGCGCATGAGCCATCATGCCAAAGGCCAGCGACAATAGTCCCATCCAGATCACGAATGAGAGCACCAAGATCATCGGC
Source organism: Novosphingobium anseongense (assembly GCF_037482895.1). Lineage (NCBI taxonomy): Bacteria > Pseudomonadati > Pseudomonadota > Alphaproteobacteria > Sphingomonadales > Sphingomonadaceae > Novosphingobium > Novosphingobium anseongense. Next base: position 1,778,743 of record NZ_JBBHJZ010000001.1, read on the forward strand.
GCAAATGTCGTTGAAATCCCTGCCCGGTGACGAAGATGCTTCCAAAGCGGAAGTAACAGCGCCACGCATCGCCTCGCCACACGCAATGTCGCTTTGCTTCCTCCCGGCACCACCACAGTATCGAAAACGTCGCGAAGCGTTACTATCGCCAGCACCTGGCCGGCTAACAACTCGATCGTTCGAAGGCTCATGGTAGCTATAACGCTTGAGGTAGCGCGCAGTGGCGGCTCGTGATCGAAGCGCCGGGGTCGAGGCTTCGGCGTCATTGGATCTTATGGAGTGGCGGGTCCGGTTACGGCTAACGCCGGCCCCACTGCGCAGCCTTTCGCACGAGATGATTGGGAAAGTCCTACGAGCCGCCGGTTCTTAGCCACGCGGCATGCATCCAGACATGATTACGTCGAAAATTCCATGACATTTCAGTGCAGTGTGCAATTGCAGCGGCAGATTAAGGGCACCGAACTTTTATGGGCCTGCTCTCCTCAAAGGATCCCGGCCCGCCGCGGGGCGCTTCTTTTCGTTGCAGCAGATAGTGCGCGATCGATGGGCTCGCGTCCCAGAGGCCGTTCCGTGTTCGTCGTACTCTGCCGCCGCCTTTGCAGCGAGACTCATCGGAAGTCCCGCGGCTTGACCTTGATGCCTTCCGTTGGCTGGCCGGGAATGATCCCAGAGCCAAGGCGCAGGTCGGGGATGAAGATATCGCGCGGGTTCCGGCCGAGCGGACGATTGTCCGGATCGCGGGGATCGGGAGCGGCCCCATGTTTCACCCCGTCCGCCCGTACCATGCGGTAGATTTCAGAGACGTCGTCTCTTCGTCCCACGCTTGCAAGCATCGCAGACAGATCGTCTATGCGCTGGGCGATGACGTGAATGACCTCGCCCTCGCGCTGCACCTGGCCTCGTATGCCCATCATGGAAGCGCTCAGGACCGTGCGGCGATGCTTCTCGAAGACATTGGTCCAAACGATCAAATTGGCGACGTCGGTCTCGTCCTCGAGCGTGATGAACATGACGCCCTTTGCCGAGCCGGGTTTCTGACGAACGAGGACAATGCCGGCAAGCTCGATCCAGCGGCCATCCTTCGCCTGCTGCAGGTCGCGGCAAGCGATGATCTTGCGAGCCTTCAATTCATCGCGGAGGAATGCGAGCGGATGGGCGCGCAGGCTGAGGCCTGAGGCGCGGTAGTCCTCGACGACTTCCGCCCCCTCCCCCATCGGCGCCAAAAGCACATCGGGCTCCGCCGCATCAGGGAGCAGCCTGCCTGCACGCTCATCGGCGGCGGCGAAGAGCGGTAGCGCGCTCTCGCTCAGGCCCTTCGCGCCCCAGAGACCCGCCCTGCGAGAAAGTCCCATTGAGCCGAAGCCATCCGCATCGCCGATCCGGTCGAGCGTGCCGCGGCCAACGTGCGCCCGGCGCTGGACTTCCTCGACCGAAGTATAAGGCTGGTCGCCCCGCGCAAGCACGATCGCGGCAGCCTCTGCATTGGCGAGATCGCGCACCATCCGCAGGCCAAGCCGAACTGCCAAATAGCGGCCGTCGGTCGGCTCGAGCGTGCAGTCCCACCTGCTATGATTGACGTCGACCGGCCGGACCTCGACCCCATGGGTGCGTGCGTCCCGCACGATCTGCGCGGGCGCGTAGAAGCCCATTGGCTGCGCGTTCAGGAGAGCGGCACAAAAGGCATCGGGATGATGGCATTTTACCCAGGACGAGGCATAGGCAATCAGCGCGAAGCTAGCAGCATGGCTTTCGGGAAACCCGTATGAGCCGAAGCCCTCGATTTGTTTGAACGTCTTTTCTGCGAAATCATGATCGTATCCGCGCTTCACCATGCCGTCGATCAATTTGTCGCGGAAGTGAGAGACCCCGCCCGTGAGCTTGAAGGTGGCCATTGCGCGGCGCAGCTGGTCGGCCTCGCTCGGGGTGAAGCCGGCACATTCGATCGCGACCCGCATCGCCTGTTCCTGGAAAAGAGGAACGCCCAGGGTCTTCTTGAGGACGCGTTCGAGTTCCGGCGTTGGATAGGTCACCTTTTCCAGCCCTGCCCGCCTGCGGCGGTAGGGATGAACCATGTCGCCCTGGATCGGGCCTGGCCGCACGATGGCAACCTGGATGACGATGTCGTAGAATGTCCTGGGCGCCATCAAAGGCAGCGACGCCATCTGGGCCCGGCTCTCGATTTGAAAAACGCCCAGGGTATCGGCCTTGCGGATCATCGCATAGGTCGCCGGGTCTTCGGCCGGGATCGTCGCGAGGTCCAGGTCAACGCTCTTGTCCTGCGCCATGAATTCGAAGGCCCGGCGCATGCAGGACAGCATGCCGAGCGCCAGCACGTCGACTTTCATAAAGCCGAGCGCGTCGATGTCGTCCTTGTCCCACTCGATCACCTGGCGATCCTCCATGGCCGCGGGCTCGATGGGGACCAGCTCGTCAAGGCGGTCGCGGGTCAGGACAAAGCCGCCAGGATGCTGGGACAGATGGCGGGGCGTGTCGATGAGAAGACGGGCAAGCTCGAGCGTGAGTGCGAGCCGACGATCGCCAAGGTCGAGGTTCAGTTCTTCGGCGTGCCGCTCCTCGACGCCGTCGCGGCTGTAGCTCCATACCGACGAAGCGAGTCCCGCGGTCATGTCCTCGCTCAGCCCCAGGGCCTTGCCCACGTCGCGGACAGCACCGCGAGCCCGAAAGCGCGTGACCACCGCCGTAAGCGCCGAGCGATCCCGTCCGTAGGTTTCGTAGATCCATTGAATGACCTCTTCACGCCGCTCGTGTTCGAAATCGACGTCGATGTCGGGAGGTTCTCGGCGCTCGGCCGAGACGAAGCGCTCGAAGAGCAGTTCCGAGCGCACCGGGTCGATCGAGGTGATCCCGAGGACATAGCAGACTGCCGAGTTGGCGGCTGAGCCCCGGCCCTGGCACAGGATCTCGCGCCTGCGAGCTTCCGAAACTATCGCATGCACCGTCAGGAAATAGGGCGCGTAATCGAGCTCGCCGATCAGCCGAAGCTCGTGTTCGAGCTGAGCGCGAATGCGATCGTCGAGGCCTTCGGGATATCGGTCGGGGGCCTTTTCCCACGTTAGCCGTTCGAGCTCCTGCTGCGGCGTACGCCCGGGCACCCGGATCTCATCCGGATATTGATAGCGCAGCTCCTGCAAGCCGAACCGGCACCGCTCCGCAAAAACGACGGTGCGCTCCACCGGCCCCGTGTCTTTCAGATAGCGTGCGAAGAGCCGCATCATTTCCGTAGCGGGCTTCAGGTGGCGATCGGCGACGCGCTCACGCTGATCGCCAAGCTCGTCGATCGTGCATCCCTCACGAATACAGGTCACGACATCCTGCAGCATCCGCCTGTCGGGACTGTGGTAAAGGACGTCGCTCGTCGCGAGCGTCGTCACTCGGGCTCGCGCCGCCATCAAAGCCAGGTCGCGCAAGCGAAGCGCATCGCGAGGTTGACGGCGCAAATTAAGCGCAAGATAGGCGCGGTCACCAAATATCCCTGCAGTCCGCGCTATCTGAGATTCCGTCCGCGCATCGGCACCATCAGGAAGAAGGAGCCCAAGCAGGCCCTCGTTCCATTGCTCGACATCGTTCCAGTCGAGATGGCAGCCTCCCTTCCCCGCCCTCCCCTTGCCGACGCTCAGCAATCGGCACATGCGGCCATAGGCCGCACGGTCGGTCGGATAGAGGAGCAGCGCGGTGCCATCGACGAGGTCGAGCCGGCATCCGGGGATCGACCGCACGCCGGTAACCTTTTCCGCGTCCCATGCGCGCACGAGGCCAGCGACGGAATGGCGATCCGTAATGCCGAGCGCCGGCAGGCCCAATAGGGCGGCCGCTGACAGGAGCTCCTCCGGGCTCGAGGCGCCGCGCAGGAAGCTGAAGTGGGTGGTCACTTGCAGCTCGACGTAGCCCGGAGCATTCATGCGAAGGCCCCGTGAATGAACCAGCGCATCGGGCCGGTCGCAGGATTTTCGCCGTCTCCAAGCCTGAAGATCCAGTAGCGGCCGCCCGTTGCCGTCTCAACCTGAAAATAGTCGCGCACGGCATAAGGATTGTCCGCTTCGTGCCCGGCCTCGCGCCACCATTCTCCTTGCATGCGCTCGGGACCATCGGCGCGGACGACACGGTGCCGTTTGCCTCGCCACACAAACATGGCAGGCGGGTGATCGGGAAGCATCGCCGTCACCTGGACCGGCTCGGGCGGCGTCAGCATCCTGCTCGGCCGAGGATGATCGATACGCCAGGATGCGCCGCCGGGCGGCGCAAGCGGCCCGGCTTGCGCAATGGCGCGCTCCGGCATGGCACTTGGCCGCGGCGTGTCGCGATACAGGCGACGATGGCCGAACCGATTGGCCAGCGCGTCGACCAGCGCGGCAAGATTTGGTCCGCGCTGCACGTCATCGGCAAGCCCCTCGGCCTGCCTCGAACCCATGGTGTCCATCAGGGGTACCGCGAGGGTAATCGCCTCCACACCGAAACCAGGGTCTACCGTTTCCAGTCGTGAGATGACGAGCTTGGCCAGATGCGCGATATCGCGTGAGGGTGCCGCCGTTCCGACGCGAATGGTCTGGGTGATCCCATCTACCCGGTGAAAGAAACAGTCGAGCCGGCGCGCGCCCTTGCCGATCGCGGTGAGCTGCGCCACGACGTCGGAAGCAAGATCGCCGATCACTTGCGCGAAAGCTTCCGACGTGCCGATCGGCTCGAGCAAACCCCGGCGCGCGCGGGGAAGCGAGTCTGCAAACAAGGGATCGATCGGCTCTGGCACCATGCCGAGCGCCTGGTCGAGACGGCGGTAAAGGCCGCGCCCGAAACGCTTGGCGAATGGCCCGCGCGGCTCACCCATCAGCTGCTCGATCCGCTCGAAACCAAGCTTGCGCAGCGCCTCGGCTACGCCGGCTTCGATCCGCAAGGCGCTGATCGGCAGCAGGGCCAAGGCTTTACGGCTCTGTCCGGGCTCAATGATCACCGGGCGGCCAGCCGGCACATGCCGCGCGGCGGCGTGCGCGCATCCGGCCGTGTCCGCCACGCCAATCTGCAGGGACAAGCCAAAGGCCACTGTTCGGCGATGGAGATCCTTCACCAGCGATGTTTCATTTCCGAAGAGCGCGGCGCAGCCGGTTATATCGACCCAGATACCGTCGGGTGGATCGGGCGCGACGATAGGCGAGTACCGGCGGCCCGCCCACAAGGCCAGGCTGCGCAGGCCCGCAGCGTCCGCCTCGGGATCGGCGTCCATCGCCTGCAACTCGGGCACGAGCGATCGAGCCTTCGTCAGCGTCATCCCGGGCGTCAGACCGTGGCGGCGCGCTTCCAAATCGACGGCCGCGACAACGCGTCGACCATGGTCGGGAACGACTGTTACGAGCGGGAGTCTGGCGCCGTCAGGCGACGGCCCGAGCCCCTTCCTGCGCAGCCGGTCGGTCGACCAGTGCGGCAGGAAGAGTGATACGACCCTGCGCATCTGCTCCCTCCACGATCCAGGCGCGGCAATCTGCGCCGCGCGCGCGTTCCAGCGCGACGTGCCATCGCGGCCGGCCGAGCGATGGCAGGCCGGTCTCCTCACTGGCACTAGCCGTTATCCGCCATCGCGTGTTCGCAGCCGTGCCTTGGGCGACATGTTCGCGCCTGCAGCCGCGTCGAAAAACGAAGGCGGTCACACCATTTTTCTCCGCAGCGAGTTGCAGGCGCTTCGAAGCCGTGGTCGAATATTTCGCCACTTCTCCCACAACCCCGCCAAGCCCGGCATGACGCAGGCACTCTTCCATCGCCAGCAGGACGTTCGTATCGCTACCAGCCTCGACGAAGATCACCCGATCGGGATGAAGTCCAGCCTGGTGCAATGCCGGGATGAACAAATCGCGCCATCTCAAACACCAGAATATTGGTCCCTCCAGACGAGCCAGGACGGCTGCCAGGAAAACCGTTGCGGCGGCATCGTCAGCGAGCTCGGGACTGCCGGCAATCTCGTGAAGAGCCGCTGCCGCCAAGCCCCCACCAGGCAGGTGGCCATCGATCTCGTCGACCTCGAATGGAAGGAAGCTGCGCTCCCCACGCCCACCTTCGATCTGCGCGATCTGGGCGCGGAGGCCGTGAAGGACCGTCGAAGAACGCATTGTATCTTGAAAGACTCTCGTAGGTGATTCATGTTCCCTTTATGTTCTGGATGAGATTGATAGGAGTCAAGTGCGAGGCGGCCAATCTCATTCGAACCTGAGTGCGGCAAGCGCCCCACAAGGCCTTAAAACCTAGGGGTTGGCCCTGCAGAAATTATTTTGCGCTACTCGAAGACAGTCTTTGGCACGTGCGTGATCCGGCAGGCGAGATCCGCTTCGCCCGAAGCTACGACGTAGTGGTCGCCGGCATCCGCGATGCCGGTCGTGAAGACGACGTCGCGAACATACATCTGATGCTCGAGGTGCCGCGTAAGCTCCGGTGCCGCTTCGAGCAGCGGTTGATGCTGGGTAACGACCGTCATGCTAGGATCGTCTTGGTCGAGGACCGACCAGTACGTCCGATAAATGCCGACGATCTCCTTGGGCTCGACACCGTGCCACAGTGTGAGCCAGCCCCTATCGGTGAGGATCGGCGGCGTGCCGCCCCCCATCCTGGCTGTGGCGACCGTTGCGGAGTGGGGGCGGATGCCCGGACCGCGGTGCGGCTTCCAATGGAGGGCGTCCGGTGACGTCGCGAGGTTGATCGATGGCCCGGCGCGCCATTCGCTGCCCGGCGGATAGGCGAAGTACAAGTCGCCCAGAGGACGTGTCTGCGCCCAGTACTGGCCGGCAATCCGCCCCTCGAAAATCAGCATGTCCTTGTTCTGGTGATCGAGCACAATGTCCTCGAAGACCCAATCGAGGGCGTTCTGCGAGCTGTAGAGCGTCGTCGAGTGCCGTTCCGGGCTTACCGAACAGGTCGTCATCAGCCAGCGATCGTCGACCTTGCTTATGCGCGCGTCTTCCAGTCCGTACATCTGGAACGAGGCATGCGGCGCGACCACCTTGTCGTAGTGATGCATCACGACTTCGCAGCCGTCCGCCGACAGCTCGACCGGCAGCAGCCAGGACAGAGAGGTAAGCGCCATGATCTTCCAGCCCCCGCCGTGGAGGACGAATTTCCTCGGATCGGCGGTGTTGGCGAGCTCCAACGGCCAAGCATCCAGGACATAGCCGTCTTCGGTCCAGCGGATGTTGTGAACCTTGCCGTCAACGATCGGATGGCGCAGCGCCTCAGCGACCCGAACCATCATCAGCAGATTGCCGTTCGGCAGCCGTGTCAGCGCTGGGTTGAATGCGCCCAGGCAATATGTCTCTACCCCAAGCTGACCTGCCAAGGGGGACCGCGAGAGATCGATATCGTCCGGGACGAGGACGAGCTTGTCGACGGGAAAACTCATTCCTGCGGCTGTTGGCGAGGTGCGATCGTCAACTGCTGCACCACCGCGCGGCGTGGTTGCGTCAGCAGGTAGTGCACGCCGACGGCGATGTCCTCGGCACGGAGCATCTCCTCCTTGTGGATCATCTCGCGCTGTTTCTCGGCGGGGATGTCGGGATACTGGAAGTCGGCGCCGGTCTTTCCAGGCTCGACCAGGCTAACCTTGATGCCCTTGGGTCCAAGTTCCTTGCGAAGTGCTTCGCAGAAGCCCTGGATGCCATATTTCATGCCGGCGTAGACCGTCGAAGCGGGCTTCAGTGTGTGCGCGCTCATCGATCCGATCAAAACGATATCGCCGTGACCGCCCAATGCCTCGGCAGCGGCATGAGCGCTGAAAAGATAGGCCGTGAAATCGGTCGCGACTGCGTAGCGCAAATCCTGCTCGGACATTTCGAGGAGGCCCTTGGCCGGGACGGCGGCATTGATGACTGCGATGTCGAGACCGCCAAGATAGTCCCGGGCGGCATCCACGAAGCGCTGCGAGCTGCTGGGTTCGGCCAGATCAATCGTGATCCCGTCGCCCTTGCCCACTGTCCGGATCCGTTTCAGCGCGTCATCGAGGTGCTCCGGCGTGCGCCCGCAGACGAAGACGTCGACGCCTTCGCTCGCCAGAAGCACGGCGATCGCGCGCCCGATTCCAGTAGTGCCGCCGGTGATGAGGGCTTTCTTGCCCTTGAGGTCGGGTTTCTCGGTATGGGCGTCGGCCAGGTCGGTCATGGGGAAGGCTCCTTGATGCCCCTCTCGGAAAGCGCAGCGCTGCAGTGGGTTCCCTCGCGGAGTGTCAATCAAGCACCTAACGGCAACTCGCTCTAGCGGCGGATTCGGGGTTACAAGATCGATGTCTAGAGGTGGTGATCCCACCCGAGTAATCGGTTATTTCCTCGCCATTGGCGTCCTTACGCTGCTTCGGGATAGATTTTGCATCGTTCTTTGATATTATTTCCCAAGTCTCGTGTTTAAAAGTATCCGTAATTTTGGCCCCTGCTGCCTCGCCCTGAATATTCACCAACCCTGCACTCTTTGGGCTCGACTTGCGCATCGGGTTTGTTTTCGCGGCTGTCCCACACGCTTGATCGAAGATGGTGCAGGATGCGTGGCAAGCCGCCATCGCTCGATCCTTCAGGTGCAGGTCGACATCGGACCAGCCCACTTGATTTAGGTTAAGGCGAAACCCACTGGCTCTATTCAGGGCGCTGCGCTAGCAACCTCGTGTGATTGCCGCGCCAAAAGTCCTTATCGTCGAAGACGACATGCTGATCGCCCTCCTCCTCGAGGATTTTCTCGAGGAGCTCGGGTTCGCGTCGGCCGGGACGATCGATAATGTCGCCGACGGTCTCGCGCGCTCGCTTGAGGGCGGTTTCGATCTCGCGATCCTCGATGTCGACCTGCGCGGCGAGCCGTGCTGGCCGGTCGCCGATGCTCTCGCCGACAACGGCATCCCATTCTTGATCGCAAGCGGCGGCAGCCTCGCTCCACCGCCCGGCCGGCACGCGAGTGTGGTCACTCTTGCCAAGCCTTATACGTTCGATGCCGTCCGGGAGGCGTTCGATCGAATTCGCCCGAGCCTGAGCTGACGAAACCGGAAGGCTCGGCACTTCCGTCCGCGGCTCAAAGGACCGCCTCGATTAGTCCGAGTTCCAAGGCTTCGTTCGCATCGATATACCAGTTCGACGGCGCTCGTTTCAGCACGTCGTCCATGGTGACGCGCGAGCCGCGGATGAGATTTTCAAAGCCTTCATTCTGGATGGCGATCGAGGCGTGGATCTCGTTCAAGGTCGCCTCGAGGGATGCGATGCACGATGTCAGCGGCCCTTCGATCTGCAAGGTCTTCGACAACTTGCGCTCGTGGATCATCAGCCGGGTACCGCGGGTCAAGTAGCGATTCTCGCGCGCGAAAAAGCTCATGAAGGTCGTGCCAGCCGAATAGATCGCAGCCTTGCCGAGAAACACGATCCGCCGTTCCGGAGATATCTCACTCTAAAAACGGATGTCTTCCCCCATAAGCCTGGCGACTTCGGGATCACCTCCCAGGGTCGTCAATTCGACGGAAATCAGGCCATCGGAGGGAGCCGCGTCGAGCTGATCACGAAAGCTTCGGTACATCTCGTAATCGACAGGGCCGGATAGAAGAATCGAAGGGCAACGAAAGTCGGCACTGGCGAGGGTCATGGAACGCTCCTGGCGATTGGCGGAAAGGCGGAAATGAGCCGCGCGCCAGCCTAACCGGGAAAATTGCCGCCGGTTCCCCAGGCATCCTTCCCGAGCTCCTGAAGATTTTCTCCTTGAATGACTGTGACACTGGCCGGTTCGGCCGGCCCAGTTAGGCGTTCGCGCATTAGGAAAAACGTAGCCCGACACGCTGCCCGATCCCGCATCTGGGAAACTGTTTGGGACCGTGGCGCATTGTCACTGCAAACGGCACGGCACGGAGAAAGAAATGCTCAAACCCCTAGTGATGATCGGTCTGACCTGTGCCGCACTTGCGGGTTGCGGTCAGCAAACCCCCACGACGACAGATGGTGCTGGCAAGGTCGACGAGAACAGCTCCTTGACGGAAACCGCCTCCGGCAATCCGCCTGCAGCAGTTACCGCGTCCCAAGCTGGCGGGGGGCACAGCGCGCAGGATTCTGCGGGCAGCGGCGAGGGCAATAGTGCAGTCGGCACACCGGGCAAGTAGTCTTGCTGCGAGTTGTCGTCAGGCCCGGCCTGGCGGCTTGCTCCAGAAACCTGGCGCACTCCATATTACGCTTCACGCAAACCGTAGAGCGGCCCTCCGCCGGGACACCGCCCAAGCCCCGCGCAGCCATTCCCGCTTGCGCTAAATTGCGCGCCGCGCTCGCTTTTTCAGCGTCGAAGAGTTCTCTTAAAAGCCGCCTCAGGGGGGCAAAGCGAAAGCTACTTTTTGAGGGCACTAACAAGGCTGGATCGCGTTCCTCGGTTCTCTCCCCTCGATGATGGAGCCACCTGCTTGAACGACATTGCCGGTTGGATTGCCCCCGCTGCCACGATGATCGCCGCCATGATGACCGCGGCCAATCTCGGCGCGCGCGTCACGGGATGGGGTTTTGTGGTCTTCACGATCGGCTCGATCGCCTGGTCGGTGATCGGGCTGACATCCGGGCAAACCAATCTTCTCGCGAGCAACGGCTTCCTGACGATCGTCAATCTCATCGGTATCTGGCGCTGGCTCGGAAAACAGCGGGCCTATGAGGACGGCGGCAAGTCCGCCACCGAAGCGAGCCGGCGCTCGGCATTTCCGACGCTGTTCACCGCAACCGGCATCGCCGGCATGCCCGTCGTACTCGGTGATGGCGAGGCGCTCGGCAAGGCTATCGAGGCGCTCGTCACCTGCGAGAGCGGTAGCGTCAGCTACATCGTGATTGCTTCGAACGGCATCGGTGGGCTCGGCGAAGAATTGCGCGCCGTGGACCGGGCGGAGATCGATTTTGCCTGTGACCGGCTGAAGCTGAAGCGCTCGCGTGCATGGTTCGAAAGTCTTCCACCATTGGCGGAAGGAGACTGGCCCGCCGCACCCGATAAACTGGCGGGGACGATCGCGCGATGAGCGCAGCGCGCGGAGTGGGCGAGACCGCTCTCCTGCTCGCGGCCGAATTGGTCGCGAGCGACATCCTCTATCTCGCCGACGACGAGCAGGAAGGCGAGGCGGTCGCCGCCGCGCTTTCAGCGCTGGTGCCGGAGAGCCCGGTCGTCTTCGTACCGTCGAGCGACACCCTCCCCGGGGACCGCGCGCCCGCTTCGCCGGCGAACATCGGACGCCGTATCGCCGCTCTGCGTCATCTGCGCCGCATCGTTCAAGACCGCACGTCCGCGCGTCGGGCCGTGGTAGTGAGCGGTGAAGCGGCGGCCCGTCGCTATGCCGAGCCCGCCGCGTTCGATGCCGCGCTTCCGATCCTGCGGTCAGGCGATGCCATCGATGTCACCGGCTTCACGGCGGAAATGGAGGCCTTGGGCTACGTCGCCGATGAACGCGTGGACGAACCAGGCGAAGTCGCGGTGCGAGGGGATGTCATCGACATCTTCCCCGCAGACGCGGGACTGCCGGCGCGGATCGACGTCGCCGATGGACGGATCGCTGGAATCCGGCGGTACGACCCTGCGACGCAGCTCAGCGAAGAACCGTGCGACAGCCTTGAAATCGGGCGCGCCGCTGAGCCTGAATCTTCAGCCAAGGTGTCCATATTGGCGCATTTGACGCCCGGCCGGCTCATCCTTTCCCCCAGAGCCGACAAGCGGCGGCAGCGTTTCGTGCGCCTTGCCCAGGAAGCTGCCGGTGCCGGTAAGGACGTCGATGCGGTATCCGACGAACTCTGGGCGAGGGATCTGGCCTCGTGGGATCGGCATGAAGCCGCGAGCGAGACCTCGCCCGTGCCGCGCTTCGCCGAGCAAAAGGTCCCTTTGTCCGCGCTGAAGCGCTATGCAGCTCCCCGGTTAGAGGAGGGACAGCGGCTGCTTCTCGTCGGAAGCGAACGCGACATTCGCTTCCTGAGGCCAAAGCTCGGCAAAACCTTCAAGACCGATGTGGCGACTGTCACGGCGCTCCAAGAACTGGCGAAAATGCCGGCAGGCACCATCGCAGCACTCGTTGGCCCGATCGATCGCGGCGCGGTCGCGCCGGGACTCGTGATGATCGCGGCGGCCGATCTTCTCGGCAGCCGGGCGATCATCGGCGACGTTCCAGAAAACGCATCGGACCTGCAGCTTGCGAGCGGCGATATCCGAACCGGCGATTTGATCGTTCACGAGGACCACGGCGTCGGGCGGGTCCTCGGGCTGGAGCGCGCGCCAGGCGATAGCGGGTCCGAACTGATCGCGCTTGAATATGCCGGCGAGGCTCGCCGGCTCGTCGCCGTCCGTGAAGCCGGCAAGCTGTGGCGCTACGGCGCCGACGGCGAGGCCGTCAGGCTCGACAAACTGGACGGCTCGAGCTGGGAGAAACGACGCGCTGCGATCGATGAGGCCATTGCCGAGAGCGCTCATGCGCTTCTGAGCCTCGCACAAGAGCGCGGCCAACTCGAGGCACCGGTCATCGATCCGGACGCGGCCGACTACGAACAGTTCGTCGCCACCTTCGCGTTCAACGAGACTGCCGACCAAGCCAGGGCTATCCAGTCCGTCCGAGACGACCTCGGGTCAGGCCGGCCGATGGACCGGCTCATCATCGGTGACGTCGGCTATGGCAAGACCGAGGTCGCCCTGCGCGCTGCCGCGCTCACAGCCCTCGCGGGGTATCAGGTCATCATCGCGGCGCCCACGACGGTGCTCGTCCGCCAGCACTTGCAGACCTTACAGCGCCGCTTCGCTGCGACCGGGATCAAGATCGCCGGGCTCTCACGGCTTTCGAGCGCGGCCGAGAAAAAGGCCACCAAGGCAGGGCTCGCCGACGGCTCGATCGCCATCGTCGTCGGCACGGCCGCCGTCATGGCCAAGGACGTGTGTTATGCCCGGCTTGGTCTCGTCGTCATTGACGAAGAACAGCGCTTCGGCGCGGCCGACAAGGCCCGGCTGCGCGGCCGTCCTGAGACACACCTCCTCGCCATGAGCGCCACGCCTATCCCGCGAACGCTCCACCGTGCGATGATCGGTCTCCAACAGATTTCGATCATCGCGACCCCGCCTGCGCGGCGCCAACCCATCCGGACCAGCCTTTCCAGTCCCGACGACGCCATGATCAGGACCGCTTTGCTGCGTGAACGCTCACGCGGCGGCCAGAGCTTCGTCGTCGTTCCCCGCATCGAAGATCTTGGGGCCCTGGCCGATCGATTGGCCCGCATCGTGCCCGATCTCATGCTCATCGAGGCGCACGGCAAGATGGCCGCCGCCGAGATCGACGAAGCGATGGTCCGGTTCGCCGATGGTGACGGCGACGTGCTTCTGGCGACCAACATCATCGAAGCCGGGCTCGACGTGCCCCGCGCCAACACCATGATCGTCTGGCGCGCCGATCGCTTCGGCCTCGCGCAGCTCCACCAGCTTCGCGGTCGGGTCGGGCGCGGCAACCGCCGCGGCCAGGTCATCCTCCTGACCGAAGGCAGCGAAATCGCGGAGCGCACCATGAAACGGCTGCGGACGCTGGCGACCTTCGACCGCCTCGGCGCGGGCTTCGAAATCAGCGCGGCCGATCTCGACCAACGCGGCGCTGGTGATCCGCTGGCCGACACCCAAGCCGGCCATATGAAGCTGATGGGCGTCGATCTTTACCAGCATTTGTTCGAAGCCGCGCTCAAGCAGGCCCAAGGGCAGGACCCTGGTCTCTGGATGCCAGACCTCAACCTCGGCGATACCGCCTGCCTGCCGCAGGACTGGATCCCTGACAACGACATCCGGCTCGGTCTCTACGTCAGGTTAGCACGTCTCACCGACGAAGCATCGCTCAATGCTTTCGAGGAGGAGCTCGCTGATAGGTTCGGGCCTCTTCCGGCTGCAGCCGAGCAACTCCTCGCAAGTGCCCGCATCGGCATTCTCGCCCGTATGGCAGGGATCGAGCGCGTGGATGCCGGTCCCGCCGCCATTGCCCTGACGCCGCGCAGCGCAGACCGCCCGGCTCCGGAGGGAGCCGATCTGTTCCCAAAAGACGGGCGTTGGCTGCTCAAGGAGCGGACCGACGAGCCAAGCCGACTAGCGCGCGTGATCGAGCTGCTCGAAACGCTTGCGCCCGCAGGAGGATAGGAATGTCCCGAGCGCAAGCGGACCCCCTCGACTGCCTGATCATCGGCGCGGGGCCCGCCGGTCTGACCGCTGCGATCTATCTCGCCCGCTTTCGCCTGCGAGTGGAGATGCTCGATGCGGGGAAAAGCCGGGCCGCCATGATCCCGCGGACGCACAACCATGCGGGCTATCCAGGAGGAATTCCCGGATCCGAACTGCTCGGCCGCATGCGAGACCAGGCCTCGGAGTTCGGTGCGGTCGTTCGTTCGGCCCTGGTCGAACGGCTCGAACGCTACGGCGACATCTTCTCGGCGCACTTTGAGGGGGGCCACATGCAGGCCCGCACCGTACTCCTTGCGACCGGGGTCGTGAACAACCGTCCGAAAATCGCGCCGGATGTACATGATGAAGCACTGGCGCGCGGCCTCCTTCCCTATTGTCCGATCTGCGATGGCTATGAGGTCACCGACAAGCGGGTCGGCGTCATCGGCTCACGTACGCATGGTCACAACGAGGCGCTGTTCCTGCGTATGTACACAAGGGACGTGACGCTCATTGCGCCCGACGGCGGTCATTCCCTGACCGAGGAGGAGCATGAACGGCTGCAGGCAGCGGGTATCACGCTCCAAGACGGGCCCTGCGCGCCGCTCAGGATCGAAGGCGATACCATCCTGGTGCCGGCCTTGGGTAACACCCTGGCCTTCGACACGGTCTATCCGGCTCTGGGGTCGGTGATACGCTCGGAACTCGCGGTAGTGCTCGGGGCAAATGCGACTGAAGAAGGCTGCCTTGTCGTCGACGAGCATCAGCGCACGAGCGTAGCCGGGCTTTACGCTGCGGGGGATGTCGCCAAGGGCCTCGATCAGATCAGCCATGCCATGGGTGAGGCCGGCGTGGCGGCAACGACCATCCGAAACGACCTCGCGACGAGGTACTCCCTGCTGCGCTGAGCGCTATCCTTCGGCCAAGCACTCTCCTCATGACGAGGCCCCGCGCGCCCTGCCCATCGGTCCGATCTTCTTTATCCCGTCCTCCTTGGATAGCCGAAGAAACCTCGGCAGCGATCGCGACACCCCGGCAATGTACTGTTCCAAAGGGGGTACCATTTGCGAGGACGCGGCAAAAGATGGCGGCACATCCGCGATTTCAGCGTTTCGGCAATACCTGACCTGCCGCCGATAGCCGGCGAGCCCGCCTCCCCGGCCGCACCAATTTTGGCCCGGCGGCTCTGGACGCTCATGGAGGCGGCGCGATGCGATGTCATCCCGCCGCCCGCGCAAGAAACCGAGCGCACCTTTACCCAAGCTCTCGATGCCGTCGTCAGCGCCAAAAATGCATTCGAAATACCGGGCGGAATACTCCTGCTCAGCGCCTTTGGACCCGCAGCGGGCCGCTTAGGGACGGTGAAATCGCCGCCAGGCTTCGGCAAGATGGCAACGGAAGGCAGGGGTTCATTCTCCTCTTCGGTCAATCGGTTTCGCCCCGCGCGGTTTTTCTCGGGCATGCCTCCCCCTCATTGTCGAGGAAACGATCGAAGGCGAACCCACGCTGCCAGAGCCCTATCGCGCGCTCTTTGTCTCCACGCTCGAACCCACCGGCAAAGCGATTGTGCTGCGCGGATACGCCCAGGCCATCGCCAGCGGGAGAAACTTCATGCCGATCCTCAATGCTTTCGAGGGCGACGTGCTTTTCGTGCTTGGCGAGCTTCAGGAAAGGCTCGCTGCGCATGGCGCGAATTGCACGCTTCGCCGTAGCTGGACCCTTGCTCCGGTGCGGGCACTGACGTCCGGATCGAGGTGGAACGCGGCGGTGCCTCGCTCCCGCCCATCGCGGTTCACATAGATGCCCAAGCGAAAACCCGCGGAAATCGGGATGGGCGGACCTTTACCGTCAGGCCGAGCGACATGCTGGACGGGTCTTTCGTAACCTGGCTGCAAGTCTGCTTGGCCCGGAAAAAGACTAGAAAACGAACGCTTAAATCGGATGTGCCGTCAGGAACCCCGGATCCATGCTGCCGTTACTAGGGCATGGCAACCCAATTCGACCCACGCGCCGCAAGCGGCGCTTCGCAGTTCCTGAACGACCGTTTCCAGCAGGGCCTCGCGCACTGGAATCATGAACGGCTCGCGCCTAGCCTGCCCCCAGAGAACTGGCGCAGCGTCGAGGACCGCGACACGCGCATGCATCGGCTCGAGATCGGTTTCATCGAAGAGCTTCGCGCAGAAGTGCAGGGCGAAGCTGCAGCCGTGCCGACTGATCCGGACGGGTTCATCGAATGGTTCGAAAATCTGAAGGACGATGGCCCGGGACAGAACGATCCCCTGTTTCCCTGGCTCGCCGAAAAGGCGACGCGGGAGGAGCTGTGCTGGTTCTTCGAGCAGGAAGCGGCAGGTGAGGCCGGGTTTGACGATCTCGTCGCCTATACGCAGGTAAAGCTCCCCGTGCCCGCCAAGCTCGAACTCGCGCGCAACTATTGGGACGAGATGGGCCGAGGCAATGCCAAGGGCATGCACGGACCGATGCTCGCTCGTCTGGTCGAGACGCTCGGGGTCGATCCTGCAATCGAGACGACGGTATGGGAGAGCCTTGCTCTCGCCAATGCCATGACGGCGATGGCGACCACCCGCCATTATGCCTGGCACTCGGTCGGGGCGCTTGGCGCAATCGAGCTGACAGCGCCCGGACGCTCTGCGATGGTCGCCCAGGGACTGCGACGGATCGGTCTCAGCGACAGCGAGCGACGATATTTCGACCTTCATGCCGTCCTCGACGTCAAACACAGCGCCGACTGGAACCGAGAAGCACTCCGGCCCTCGGTCGAACACAACCCGGCGCTTGCAACCGCAATCGCGGAAGGCGCGCTCATGCGCCTGCGCTGCGGCGCTCGCTGCTTCGAACGCTACCGGGCCCACCTCTGGGCCTGACCGTAATGCTGGTTCTTCAACACTAGAAACGGCGCCTGAGGCCGCGAAGCCCATTCAAACCGAACAGCATTTGCGCGCCGGTGCGCTGAAGCTTTTCATGAGTGTTCAGTTTCAGGCGATCACTTCACTGTCGCAGGCTGTCCGGCACAACCCCGCCGTTCTCCGCGAGCTTGTCCATCACCGCCCGGTGCAGCGCGATATTCTGCTCGGCCGTTCCGTCGTCGCCAGCATGGACGCCGAGTTCCTGCCCCAGCTCCTTGCGAGCGGACAGACTGGAATCGAGATCCAGGAGCTTGAGCAGATCGACGATCGAGCTCTGGTAATTGCCGCCAGGATCGTCTTTCATCGACGCCATGGCCTCCAGCACTTGCCCGACATCAACCGCCGGTTGCGGCGCTGCGGTCGCGGGGGCGGAAGACGATCCAACCGGCGGTTGCGCGGGCGTCTGCGATGCGGCCGCCGGCGCAGAGGCGGGCGATGGAGTCGGAGCGCTCTCGGCACTGCGGTGATGAAAGATCTTGCCCAGGATGTTGCCGAAGATGCTCATTGCTCGCTCCTAGCCTGTGTCGTTCGGAGGCTGGCCCATTCGCTAAACTCAAGGATGTCAGGAACGTCCTTTGGCCTCCAACAGTTAAGCTGCCGAAACGCGCCTGGTTCCTTTGGGAGTTGTCACATGAAACATTCTGTCCTGCTTGCCGTCTCGATTGCCGCTTTGGGTCTGGCGGGCTGCAGCAAGAAGGCCGAGACACCCGTCGCCGACAGTTCGCCGGCCGCGAGCGATGTCAGCCTCACGCCGCCTGTTGCCGCTACGCCCACGAGCCCGGGTCAGGCCTTTGCCGACACGGCCGCTGCCAGCGACGCGTTCGAAATCCAGTCGTCGAAGCTCGCCGCGACCAAAGCGCAGTCGGCCAAGACCAAGCATTTCGCCGAGGAAATGATCAAGGCGCACACCGATTC
This sequence comes from Novosphingobium anseongense, assembly GCF_037482895.1. Taxonomy (NCBI): domain Bacteria; kingdom Pseudomonadati; phylum Pseudomonadota; class Alphaproteobacteria; order Sphingomonadales; family Sphingomonadaceae; genus Novosphingobium; species Novosphingobium anseongense. Next base: position 1,796,721 of record NZ_JBBHJZ010000001.1, read on the forward strand.
GACGGCGAAGCTCAAGACCGCGTCAGCGGCTGCCTCGCCCGCCATCACGCCGACGCCAACGCTGACAGCCGCGCAGCAGCAGACGCTCGACGACCTGTCGTCGAAGTCCGGGGCGGACTTCGACCGCGCTTACGCCGATGCACAGCGCGCTGGCCATCAAGCGACGCTCGATGCCCTCAAGGCCTATTCGGCGACCGGCGACGTTCCCTCGCTCAAGACGTTCGCCACAGAGCTGGTTCCGATCGTGACCGCTCATCTCAATATGGCAAAGGGCCTCTAGTCCACAGCGGAGGGGCTGGAGGCGTCTCGAACCTCCAGCCCGCAGTGATGCCTGCGCAACAAGCCTTGGTCCGCAGTACGCGCCACTCGCTCGCGCGTAAGCCTGACGTCAGCCGAGGACTAGCAACTCGCAGGGCCGCCATCGATGGCACGCTCGGCGAGGCCCGCCCCGATCTTACCCATATCGGCCAGCGTGCGGCGCTGGCCGGGTCGCTCAGCAGCGATCCCGGCAGTTTGACCGCCTGGATCATGCATCCTCAGAAGCTGCGGCCGGGCAGCGGCATGCCCGACCAGGGGATCGACGTCCGTGAGGCGCGGGATGTGGCGGCTTATTTCTATGCCCAGAATTGATCGCACGCGTCGCCCGTCACGGCGCGCCGAGCCGATCAGCACGTGAACCCGCCTTCACTGCGAAAGTTGTCCTACCATCGACAGGAGAAAGCAGATGGCCAAGGCATTGAAGAACGGCGACGCGGTAAGCTGGAAAAGCCACGGCGGCGAAGCGCATGGCAAGGTCGTGCGGAAGATCACGAAGCCGACGGCGATCAAGGGTCACAAGGTCGCGGCTTCCAAGGACAACCCCGAATTTGTCGTCGAGACCAGTGAGGGCAAGCGCGCCGCCCACAAGCCCGGCGCCCTTACCAAGGAGTGAGACCATGCCCCAGGAGTTCCAGCCGACACTGCGTATGGCGTCCGCTGCCCGGCGCGGGCTTCGCTTGCGCGAGAAGTTCAAGCGCGGCGGCACCCAGGTCGGTGTCGATCGCGCGCACCAACTCGCCGACCGGCGCACTCTCAGCACCGCCGACGTCAAGGCGATGCACAGCTTCTTTGCGCGCCACGCCATCGACAAGGAAACCGAAACCCACGCCTGGAACTCGAACACCGACCCGTCAGCAGGCTTTATCGCGTGGCTTCTCTGGGGCGGCGATGCTGGCAAGGCGTGGGCCGATCGGAAGGCCAAAACCTTGGGCTGACGCCCGCCTCGGGCTCAACCTGCAAGCTTCATCCCGCCGCCTCGCAGATCGAGAACCGCCCGGTGCGCCGGGCACGGCAAGATATGGGTATCGTCTCGGCCATGCGAGGGGCGTTTCTCGAAAGCAAAAGCCGATGCCCCTGCCTCCGTAGCGAAGACGGCCTTCGACACCAATTCGGCGCTTGCCTGGGCGAAGCGCGGCCAGATCGTCCGCCTGCCCTTGGCATAGGCACGTTTCTTGATCGCGCTGAGTTTGGCGGGCTGATCCAGCAGATCGTTGACCGTGGCGGCGATCGCCGCCGGATCGCCTACAGGCACGAGCACGCCCACGTCATCGGCAAGCAGTTCCCGCGCATGAATATAGGGTGTCGACACGACTGCCTTGCCGAGCGCCACGGCATAGCTCAGCGTTCCCGAAGTCGATTGCTGAAGATTGGGATAGGGGGTTAGGTAGATGTCGCACGCTTCGATCTGATCGAGCAGTTCATCGGTGTCGAGGAAGCGATCGTCCCAGGCGACGTTGGCCTCGATTCCGAGCTCCGTCACTCGAGCCTTGAGACCATCTCGGTAGGTTTCGCCTTGCTCGCGCACGAGATTGGGATGGGTTGCGCCGACGATCCGGTACAGCACGTCGGGATGTTTCGCGGCAATCGCGGGAAGGGCCTCGATCGCGTGCTCGAGGCCCTTGCCGGGGCCGAGCAAGCCGAACGTCATGAGCACCGGCCGGCCTGCAAGTCCTAGCTGCGCCTTGAACTGATCCTCGCGGCCGAACGGCCGATCGGGTGCGCCATGGGCGATGACAGTTATGCGATCGGGCGAAAATCCATAGAGCTTGATGAGCAGATCCCGCCCATGCGCGGACATGACCATCGCCTCAGCGGTGCGGCTGAGGATCTGCCGCAAGACTTCACGCTGGCCCGGCGAAGGCTGCGTGAGGATCGTATGAAACGTGACGATCAGGGGCGCTTCGATCCTGTCAATGAGCTCGGTCACCATCGCCCCGTCAGGACCGCCGAAAATACCGTACTCGTGCTGGAGCCATACCGCATCCACCCCCGAGCGACTGATCCGGCGAGCAGCGTCGCGGTAGCTCTGCAGCTCATCGACCCGGACGAATTCTACCGAGCCCTCGTAGAGGGGCGCGGCCTCTCGTCGATCGAGCGCGTAGATGTCGAAGGACACGCCAGGGTGAAAGGCTTCCACCTTCGTTTTCAGGTCCTCGGTGAACGTGGCGATGCCGCACTTGCGGGGAGCGAAGGTGCCGATCACGGCGACATTGAAATTGTGATTGTGGGGTCTGGGGGACAGAGCAGCCCGGCTCTGGGCAGCGGTCGAGACAAATTTCGGGAAAGCGTTCTGCGAATGAAGCATGCCGTCACCATGATGGAGGGTTCAGCAAAATAACGACGAATACGCCGCAGCGTTCCACCGGCTATCGCATTGTTAAAGTGCTGGTACTTTCGCCTTATCCGCCAGCCGGCGCTGCAGGAATGCGAGGACGACGGCTTCTTCGGGGCGGAGCCGCGCGACGTCTTCCCTGAGCTCCATCTCAACCGCGTCCCGCGCTTCTAGCACCAGCCCATCGCTCAGGTAGCTCTCGAAAACCTCGGGGTGGATATAGCATTTGCGGCAGACTGTCGGCGTGTTGCCCAAACGCGAGGCGACGGCCTCGATGGCGGCGCGAACATTGCGCTTGGCCGCAGCCTGACTGTCGACCTTCTCGTACTCCGCTAGCGCTAGGGCGGCCAGCACAGTGCCGTTCCAGGTGCGGAAATCCTTGGCCGTGATGTCGGTCCCGGAGATCTCCTTGAGGTAGCTGTTGATGTCGCTCGACGTGACCTCGTACTGCTCGCCGTCATCTCCCAGGTACTGGAAGAGATGTTGCCCCGGCAGGTCCTGGCTTGCCTTAACTATTTTGGCGATCCGCCGATCCTTGAGTTTGAGCTTCCACTGCTTGCCGCTTTTGCCTTTGAAATTGAAGCGTAGCTCCGCGCCATCGATAGCAACGTGGCGGTCCTGGAGCGTGGTCAGACCGTAGCTCTTGTTCTGCTTGGCATAGTCGGCATTGCCGATCCGGATCATCGTCGTCTCGAGCAGATGGACGACGGCAGCGAGCACTTTCTCGCGCGGCAGCCCGCGCTTCTTCAAGTCGGCATCGATCCGCTCGCGCACGGCCGGGAGCGCCTTGGCGAAATCAAGCATATGTTCGTATTTCGTGCTGTCGCGCACCTCGCGGAAGCGGGCGTGATAGCGATATTGTTTGCGGCCCTTGGCGTCCCGTCCGGTGGCCTGGATGTGACCGTTTGCCTTTGGGCAGATCCACACGTCCGTGTAGGCCGGCGGTATCGCGAGCGAAGCAATGCGCTTGAGTGTCCTCTCATCCGTCACGATGTTGCCTTTCGCATCACGGTAGCGGAACCTGCCGCGAAAGGTCTGCCGAGTGATCCCCGGACCATCATCGGTCACATAGACAAGCCCCGCATTTTCGGCAGCCTCCTGGGCATCGATGATCGCCCCCGCTTCGCCGACCTCTGCCACATCCTCGTCTCGCTTTGTCATAGCGGCAGAATCGTTCGGAAAGCCGGTGCGTTCCCTGAGACGCGGCTTTTCGCGCCGTCGCTCCCAGTAGCTGGCCGATGAAGGCTGCCTCACGCGCGAATGGGACGAGCCGTTGCAAGTACGGGAGCTTCCCGCGGTTTCGGGAATTCAAGCACGTGTCACTATTTCGTGGCTCCAGACAGGAGATAGACCATGAGCATCGAAGGAAAGGCCAAGGAGGCCGCCGGCTACGTCAAGGAAGAACTCAACGAACACGGCAAGTCGCCCGAAGCGCAGAAGAAGGCGCAGGAGGGCCGCGATCTGCGTAATGAGGGTCGGCTCGAAGATGGCAAGGCGCCGCTTAGCAAGGAGCCGGGCACCGGCTCCTGAGCAAGGAGACCCCCGCTTCGGCGGGGGTTTTTCTTCGCATTCGAAGAAGCGTCCACCCACCGGCCCCCTTGGCCTTACCCTGAACGCCCCGCGTTCATCAGAAGCTGCGCTTTTCGAAAGCTACCAATCGACAGGCAACCTGACTTGTCGATCCAAAGCCTTCGGCTCGAGCGACAGGAAGGACGAAAAACACGAGGAGAGGCATATGGCTGAGGGAGCCGACGCCGCCCAATGGCGCTATCACGACGGTTCACTGGAACTCGTAGGCGAAATATTCGAGCCGAGAGGCGAGCCAAACGGACAGGCCGTCCTCGTGGTGCATGAAGCCGATGGTATCGGTGGCAACGTTCGCCGTCATGCCAGAGGCTTGGCCGATCTCGGTTATATCGCCGCGGCCGCGGATATGCACGGGAAAGGCCGGCCGCTCACAGATGCGGAAATCCCGGCAGCCCTCGCCGCCTTCAAGAACGACGCCGATTTTTTCCGGCGCCGCGTGCGGTCGGCTTATGCTGCACTCAAAGACCGCTACAGGCTTGCGGACTGCGCGATCGGCGCCATCGGCTATTGTTTTGGAGGCACGGCGGTCCTCGAACTTGCGCGGGACGGCGTTCCGCTTGCCGGGGTCGCAAGCTTCCATGGTTTGCTCACGACTGCGGCACCCGCGATGCCGGGCGCGGTCAGAGCCCGCGTCCTCGCCTGCACCGGCTGGCGCGATCCCCTCGTCCCGGCGAGCGATATCGACGCCTTCCAGCAGGAAATGGACAGCGCTGGCGCCGACTGGCAGCTCACCATATTCGGCCGAGCGCACCATAGTTTCACGAACAGCGCTGTCGACGATCTCGGCGATCCGCGGATGGCATTCGACGCGGGCGCAGACGCCATGTCGTGGACGATCCTGCTCCAATTCCTCAGTCAGAGCTTCGCGCGTTAGGCTAGACGCTTGAACGTGAATCGGGCTCGTAATCGTCGAGCGCCGCGGTCACCATGCGGCTCCAGACTTCGACGTCGCCGGCATTCGCCATCACGATGTCGGGCTCGCGTAGCGTTTTGAGGACGGCAACCGCATCGGCGCGGTAGTTGAACCACTCGGCATCGACCTCGTCGGATACCGAGGATTCGTACCCTTCTGCGTTGATGCTGAGCCGCTGTGCGGCAAGGACGCGCGCTATGCGCTCGATCGCGCTCAGTTCGGAGATTGGCATTCATCCATCCCTTCTGTGACCTAGCCATCAAAGCCAGGGAGCGCCGCCGGGTTCCGAATGCATTTCCCGGTCACCACTCAATCCGCCGCAGCCGCAGAGACTTGAGCGGGGAATGAATGGCTTCCCGGCGATGAAATCGCTAGAGAAAGCAAGCTGAGGCTTTGGCGGATTGGAACGAATGACTGGCAGTAGGACAGGCGTAGCGGGACTGGATGATATCCTTGCCGGCGGGTTCGCACCCGGGCGGCTCTATCTCCTGGAAGGCAGTCCCGGTACCGGCAAGACGACGATCGCCACGCAATTCCTGCTAGCCGGCGTCGAGGCAGGCGTAAAAGGCCTCTACATCACCCTTTCCGAGACAGACGATGAATTGCGTGAAGGCGCAGCGTCTCATGGTTGGGAAATTCCGGCGGAGCTCGAAGTGTTTGAACTCGTCCCGCCCGAAAGCTTGCTCGATGAAAAGCAACAGCAAAGCCTGCTCTACTCATCGGATCTCGAACTCGGCGAGACGACCCGGCGCATATTCGAGGTCTACGAGCGGCTGAAGCCTCAGCGCGTCGTGCTCGACAGCCTCTCGGAGATCCGGCTGCTGGCGCAAAGCTCTCTTCGCTACCGCCGCCAGATTTTGGCCCTGAAACACTATTTCGCCAAACAGAATACCACGGTCCTGATGCTCGACGACCTCACGTCCGACGCCCTGGACAAAACCGTGCACAGCGTCGCGCATGGTGTGATCCGGCTGGAGGAACTCGCGCCCAATTACGGAGCCGAGCGACGACGCTTGCGCGTCCTCAAATATCGCGGCCGGAAATTTCGCGGCGGGTTCCATGACTTCGTAATCACGAGCGGGGGCGTGCGGGTCTTTCCGCGACTTGTCTCGGCCGAGCATCGTGGGCCTGTCGATCGCGCTACCGTCTCGTCGGGTGACCCGACCTTGGACCTGCTCTGCGGCGGAGGCTTCCAGAGAGGGTCGAGCACCTTGATCCTCGGGCCCGCGGGGACGGGTAAGTCTCTTTTGGCCCTTACATTCGTCGCAGCTGCGGTCGCGCGCGGCGAACATGCGGCCATGTTCATATTCGACGAGGAGCTTGGCCTGTTCTGCGCCCGGGCGGCGGGGCTCGGTATCGACGTCCAGGGCATGATCGATGCAGGTAAGCTGACACTTCTGCAAGTCGACGCCGCCGAGCTATCGCCAGGCGAATTTTCCGATCGTGTGCGGACTTGCGTCGAAGACCACGACGCGCGGACGGTCGTGGTCGACAGCCTCAACGGCTACCAGGCAGCGATGCCCGAGGAACAGGCGCTTGTGCTGCATATGCATGAGCTTCTGCAATACCTGAACCGTCAGGGCGTCGCGACCTTCCTGACCGTCGCGCAGCACGGCCTCGTCGGGGATATGAAGGCGCCGGTCGACGTTACCTATCTTGCCGATACGGTGGTTCTCCTGCGCTATTTCGAAGCGTTGGGACGGGTGCGCCGCGCCATCTCGGTGGTGAAGAAGCGCACGGGCGCGCATGAGGATACGATCCGCGAGTACATGATCGGTTCCAACGGCATCACCCTGGGAGAGCCACTCACACAGTTCCAGGGCGTGCTGCGCGGGGTACCGACCCTTGCAGGCGAGAACATGCCGCTACTCGATACGAGCGGCGCCTGATGGCCTCAGGTCGATCGGCGTCGGAAAGCGCGGTCGTTCTGGCGCCGCTCGGCCGAGATGCGGACGTCGCAGCCGAACTTCTGAGAGAATCCGGCATCGAAGCGATAATTGCGCCATCCGTCTCCGCGCTGGCTGCTGAACTATCCGCCGGGGCCGGATTTGCGGTCGTCACAGAAGAAGCGCTGCGATTGGCGGACCTGCGCGACCTTGTCGGCTTCATCTCCGGGCAGGAGGAATGGTCCGATCTTCCCTTCATCGTGCTTACCGCGCGAGGCGGCGGCCTCGAACGCAATCCGGCAGCTAGCCGGCTTCTCGACCTACTTGGCAACGTAACCTTTCTTGAGCGGCCGTTCCACCCAACCACGCTGCTGAGCCTGGCGCAGTCGGCGCTCCGCGCGCGCCGCCGTCAATACGAGGCCAGGCGCCGCCTTGAGACGATCCGTGAAGGTGAAGAGCGTCTCCGCCTTGCGCTAGCGGCGGGGGGCCTTGGTGCCTGGGAGCTCGACATTTCTGTCGGCGAGCTCGATGCCTCGGATGAATGCAAGGCCCATTTCGGTCGGCGGAAAGGGGACCCGTTCACTTACGCAGACCTTCTGCTTTCGGTCCATCCCGACGACCGCGCCTATATGCAGGCGTCGGTCGCGCATTGTCAGGAGACGGGCGAGGATTATTCGGTCGAATATCGCTGTATCTGGCCGAACGGTGACGAGCATTGGGTCCAGGTCCTCGGCCGCCTCGAGCGCGATGCGTCGGGCACCCCATTGCGCATGGTCGGCGTATCGCAGGACATTACCGATCGCCGCCAGCACGAAGCGGCGCAGCGCGATTTCATGGCAGAACTCGAGCGTCAGGTCGCCGAGCGCGCCCGGCAGCACGAAACCGTGACAGCCCAGCTTCACGAGGCCCAGAAACTCGAGACGCTGGGCCAGCTCACTGGCGGTGTCGCTCACGACTTCAACAATCTCCTGACCCCGGTGATCGGCAACCTCGACCTCCTGCGCAGGCGCCACGACGACGAGCGCTCGCAGCGCCTGATTGCGAGCGCGCTCCAAGCATCCGAGCGCGCCCGAACTCTCGTTTCGAGATTGCTGTCTTTTGCGCGGCGCCAGAACCTTGAGGCGCGCCCCGTCGATACGTCCGCCCTTCTTGAAGGCATGCTCGAGCTGGTTCGACGTTCGCTCGGTCCCTTGATTGCGGTCCGGGTCGACATCAGCCGGGCCACGCCGCCGGCGCAGGTCGATCCCAACCAACTCGAACTCGCCCTCCTCAACCTGGCCGTGAACGCCCGCGACGCCATGCCCGAGGGAGGCGAACTCACTTTCTCGATCGAACCCTCCACGCTCGGAGCGGATAATCCGTTGAGCCTTGATGCCGGCGATTACGTGACGATCGCCGTTCGTGACACGGGAATGGGAATGGATGCCGAGACGCTGCGCCGCGCGGTCGAGCCCTTCTATTCGACCAAAGGTGTCGGGAAAGGCACGGGGCTGGGCCTTTCGATGGTGCATGGTCTTGCCGCGCAGTCCGGCGGCAAACTCGAATTGGAGAGTCGTCCGGGAGAGGGCACTACGGCCCGGATATGGTTGCCGGTCGCCGAAGCACCGCATTCCTCGATCGAGGAAACCGGCGATGACGCGGGACCCGAACTTGATCCCCTGCACATCCTTCTGGTGGACGACGAGGAGCTGGTGCGGAGCGGGACGGCCGAAATGCTCGAAGACATGGGCCACCGGGTGGACCAGGCCGCCTCCGGCGCGCAGGCATTGCAGAAGCTTCGCGACCAGGCGTTCGACGTGCTGATCAGCGACTATCTGATGCCCGGCATGACCGGCGTTCAGTTGATCGAGGAAATGAGGCGGCAGGATAACGATCTCCCCGTGCTCCTCATAACCGGGTTTGCGGCTTTTGCCTCCGCCAGCGACGCGCAGTTTGGACGCATCGCGAAGCCCTTCCGTCGAGGCGAGCTTGCTCGAGCTCTGGCCGGGGTTGTCTCCCAAGCGGAAAAGTTAGCCCTCGCAACCGAGGCCGATGTCACGCCGTCGCAACCCTGACCCGGTCGGTTGCCTTGCCCTTCCTGGGAACGAGACCCGTTTTGCGGGATTATGCGATTCTAACTGAGGAGAAGCGCATTGGCCGCCCGCCCCTATTGGAAGGGTCAGATCCGACTGGCCCTTGTATCGATTCCGGTCGAAGTCTATTCCGCGACGAAGAGCGGAGCGACGATCGCCTTCAACCAGATCCATGAGCCGTCGGGCAAGCGGATCAAGTATGAGAAGGTCGTGCCCGGCATCGGCCCGGTGAACGTGGACGAGATCGTCAAGGGCTTCGAATATGCCAAGGGCGAATATGTACTGCTCGACGAGACCGAAATCGAAGGCGTGAAGCTCGAGAGCAAGAGGACGCTCGAACTCACGCAGTTCGTCGATGCGCAGGACATCGACATGATCTATTTCGAGAAGCCCTACTATGTCGTGCCAGCCGACGACCTCGCCGAAGAAGCCTTCATCGTTCTGCGCGAAGCGCTTCGCCGCAGCCGCAAGATAGGTCTGGGCCAGCTCGCGATGCGCGGGCGCGAGTACGTCGTCTCGATCAAGGCCTGCGGGCGCGGCCTTGTCATGGAGACGCTGCGCTATGCCGACGAGGTGCACAAGGCGGCGAGCTATTTTCGCGACATCGCCGATAGTGATCCCGACGAGGAGCTGCTCGACCTCGCGACGACGCTGATCGACAAAAAGACCGGAAAATTCGACGCGAGCGACTTTCACGACCGCTACGTCGATGCGCTCAAGGACCTTATCGAGCGGAAGAAGAAGGGCAAGACCCTCAACATCGAAGGTGAAGGCGGCGACAAGGAAAGCCGCGGCAACAACGTGATCGACCTCATGGCAGCGCTCAAGAATTCGCTCGGTTCCAGCGACAAGGGCAGCGGCGCGAAGAAGGCGGCTGCCAAGCCGGCCGCGAAAAGCGCCGGCAAGACCGCAGCGAAGAAGCCCGCGGCAAAGGAAGCCCCGGCAAAGGCGCCTACCCGATCCACCGGTCGAAAGCGCGCATGAGCGACGTGATCCCGGCAAACGATGCGGACGACGACACGGCTTTCGCCGAGGGGGCCATCACGCTCTGGGGAAATCTCCTGACGATGATCGGGTTGCAACTGATCGAGAACGGCACTGCGCGTGAAGAAGTTCTCGAAATGCTGACGATGCTTCATGAGACCAACGAGGAAACCGTGCGCTCGCCGCGTGCGAGGGCCTCGGCCTCTCGTCACCTGATGTCGGTCTACCGCGCGCTAGCCGAAGCTTGACCTCTTCAGGCGTTCGGGCCGAAGCGCCGGCGCTCTGGATCCCGGCGGCAGCGAAAGCGGCCTTTGATCTCGGTATTGAAGAACGCACCGACCGAAACCGCCTTGCACAAAGCGTCGAAGACTTGCGCGGGAACGTCATAATAGACGTACTTGCCGGTCTGCTTGAATGACAGGCACAGGCTTTGCACGTCCTCGTCATAGGCGGCCCGCTCGATCATCGATGACTGTTTGAAACGGCAGGCGCGCATATCGGTGCAGCGCAATGGCGACTCGAGCGTTCCCGTGCCAAGCGGCCAACCGAATCGATCTTACGCCCAGACGAGTCGAACGTGGATGTCGAACAGCCGGGCCCGCAAAGGTGACAGATGGCAGATGATGTTGCCCAAAGTCTGAAGGAGATGGCCCAGCACCGCGGGCTCAAGCTCGTCAAGTCTCGCCGCCGGAAACCCGGAACTGGCGATTTCGGGAAATTCGGCCTCATCGACGACAAGGGCAAGGAGCTTATCGGCTTCGGCAGCGACGGTCTTTTGACCGCCACCGCCGAGGAAATCGAAAGCTATCTGCGCGCGGGCGCCTTGAGCACCTGGCAACAATCCGCACGCGTCACGCCCGAAAAACTGCCCACCAGAGCCAGGCGTGCCTCGGCTCCCGACGACGCGGAACCCGCTATCCGTCGCCGCGCGAGACGCGGCGCCGTACCCGCCCCGGCCCGCGTTCCCGCTTCCGCGACAACGGCACCCCCCAGCCCGGAGAAGGCAAGCGACAAGGCGGCCTTGGCCAGAAAAGGACAGCTACCAACGCCGCGCGCAAAGCCCAAACTCGCGATCGTCCGAAGTGAACCCGTGCTGGCGCTTCGCCCCGCCAAGCCCAGCGATGCGCCAGCGGTGGCGGGGCTGCTTTCCCAGCTTTCCAGGGCCGGTCCCGACGCGAAAGCAGTGGCACGAAATTTGGCGAACCTGCGCAAGGCGGGGGGCGACATGCATCTGGCCGAGTTCGGCATAATTGCCGGCTGTATCGCCTGGTCCGTGATCGCAACGCCGCATCGCGGCAATATCGGCCGCATCACCGTGCTGGTCGTGGACGAGGCCCATCGCCGGCGCGGCTTTGGCGCGAAGCTGCTGGGCCTCGCCGAAGCCGCTCTCGGGAAAAAAGGGTGCACCGCGGTGGAAGCCATGAGCGACATCGACATCCGCAATTCGCACAATTTCTTTCGAGCGGCGAATTTCGATCAGACCAGTTACCGCTTCGCGCGTGCCATCGAAAAGCCGGCAAAGGCGAGTCGCGAAAAAACATGAAGAGGTCTGCGGCCGGGGGCGATCGGGAACTGGCTACATCGCCTGCCGTTCTACCTTGGCAACAGAAGGAACGTCACGATGGACCGCGATCCCAGTGAAAACCACCTCGATCCCGTCGAGCGCCAGACCCCCTCAACCGGCGAAAACGATACGGGCGATGTGGGCGATGAAGCTGCGCGGATCATGAAAGAACGCCGCGACAAAGGCACCGAGCCCAAGCAGGCGCATCAGCCGGTCCAGACGAAGAAGACCCCGCGCCCCTGAGAGCTTGCGCTAAGCCCGGCGGGCGCTCCCCCAACGAACATTTGCATGGAGAATGACCATGGGCGGCGATAGCGAATACGAACCCAATGATTCCCGCAATGTCACCGACACGGCGCATACGCGCGATGGTCGCTCGAGCGGCGACAAGCAGCCGGCAGGTCACGGCGGAGAATATGAGCCAAAGGACTCGCGCAATGTAACGGGCACCGCCAAGACGCCTGACGGCCGCTGGACGAACGAGGATGAAGCGCCGCCCGAGGGCGTCCCCGACAGCAATCCGGCAACGGCTGAAGAAGCCGCGGCCAACGCGCCGCCGAAAGGGGGCGTCGAGCGTTCCGCCGGTGTCAAAGTACCGCCGGATCAGAACCACCCAGCGGGAACCTGACCACGCGAAGGCAGACGGTGTCGCCTCAGTCAAGTCGACGCTTAAGTGCGTTCACCCTCGATAAGCGTGCGTCTGCAGGGCCGTCTCAACCGCCTCAAGGAGGCTCGCCTCACCGAAGGGCTTGGCAAGGAAGATAGTCCCCGGTGCATTGGCGGCGGCTTCGGCCGGCATGCGCCACGACGCGACGATGACGCGCTTGCATGGCCACCGGCGGCGGATTTCCGAGAGCAATCCCAATCCGTCGAGCGTACCTGGCATGACGACATCGGTGATGATCGCGGCGATGTCCTCTCGATGTAGCAGGACGCCCAAGCCCTCGTCGGCAGACCCGGCTGCTACCACAGGAAAGCCATGCTCACTCAGCATCTCGGACAAGGTGATCCGCAGAGCCGGGTCATCTTCGACGACAAGAATGGCTGGCCGAACGGACATTTGCTTCTCCCCCAAAGCCTTTGGCTTATGAACGCGGCCATCCGAGACCTGGTTCCTGATCACAAGCTGCTTCGCCGGGAGCCAACCGCGCGATGATCGGTTGAGCCAATGCAATCAGGAGGTCCTTTCATGCTCAAGATCATCGCTCTCGGCACGCTTGGCTACATCGCTTACCGGGTCTTCAACCAGGAAACGGCGCAGCCCGGCGCCGTTCGTCTCGCCGGCGGCCCTCTCAGCAGCAAGGCCACGGTGCAATCCTCTCCCGACGTGCCTCCCCCCGGCTGAGCGGCCGACTTGTGGGCACGGGTGACGACGATGCACGTCATCCTGCAATCTTCGATCGGCTCACGGTTTGCTCTTCGTGAAAACCGCAGCAAGGCCCAAGCTGGCTGGGCCGAGATCAGGGGAGGCCCGAAGGCTGGCGGCCCCGAGCTGCCAGCCTTTCGCTTTGGCTGGGAACTATCGGAAATCCCAGGGAACGTCGCGATAAGGCATGGTGTCGGCGGTGGCGACGATTGAAGGCCGCCCGCTTCAGGCGCGACACCTAGGATAGACTGCAGGTCAATCACGCCCTGAGGCGAACCCTGTCCTCTTCGTCGGCGAGATAGTGCGGCATGACGATCGTCGGCAGCGCCTTGAACTGCGGCCGCGCGAGCAGATAACCCTGGAGATAGCGGATACCAAGATCCCGCAGCGCGCCGAATTCCGCTTCCGTTTCGATACCCTCGGCGACGAGCGTGATCCCCAACTTGTCGCAAAGACGGGCGACGCTCTCGACGATGAGCCGCCGCGGCAAACTCGTGTCGATGTCCCGAACGAGTTCCATATCGAGCTTGATCAGGTCGGGCTGAAATTTCGCGAGCAGCCCGAGCCCGGCATAGCCGGCACCAAAGTCGTCGAGTGCCGTGGCAAAGCCCATCTTGCGATAGCTCGCAACGATCTCGCCGATATGGTCCGTATCGGCCATCTCTTCGTTCTCGGTAAACTCGAAGATCAGCCGTTCGGCGGGAAAGCCCGTTGCTCGCGCGGTCTTCAGCGTCAGTTGGATGCAAGCAACCGGAGAATAGACGGCATTGGGCAGGAAATTGATCGAGAGCTTCGCATCTGTGTCGAGGATTCCCGCCGCGACGGCGCCTTCGATCGCGGCCACGCGGCACTGCTGGTCGAAAGCATACCGATTGTCGGCGTCCACACGGGCCAGGACTGCGCCGGCACCCTCGCCGCCGCATCCTCGCACCAGAGCTTCATAAGCAAAGGGCAGCCCCGTTTCGCAATCCACGATCGGCTGGAAAGCCATCGCGATATCGAAGCTCTGCGCCTCTGACCGGCACCCCTTGCATCCCACTGACATGAATGGCGACTCCTCGTTAGCGGTAGTATGGCGGCAAGCCGCTAATAACCGATGAAACCGAGGAATTTCTCTTCACTCGCCGATCAGGTGAAGCGGTTTGCGGCCGGTGGATCGCTGGCCGGATAGCTTTCATCGCTGGCCTGATCGACCTTGTCCCATTCCGGAGGGTCGCTGGCCATTGCCTCGGGTCCTGCGTTTCGGACTTCGACGGGTCCCGGTGTCGATTCCCCGGAAGCGAAGGCGGCGCGGACCTGTTCCTTTTCACGGTTGATGTAGCGATAGAGGGCGTAGGCTACGGCAGATGCGAATGCGAGCTTGAACAAGGCCATCGGACCTTCTCCTAATCTGTTGTCCTACCCCAAACGCAGCCGCTGCCCGATGGTTCGCGGGGCCGACGTGCGTTTGCCATAAAACCTGCGCGCGCCGCTTGCTGGAACGCTTGCCGCTCCCCGGTTCGTTAAGGGTATAGCGCGCCGATGGAGAACAGAAGGGGTCTCGGACGAAAAGCCGCCGAATGCGAAGAGCCGGCGTCGCCAGACTTTCATTCGCCATACCGCCACGGCTTCGTCCGCGTCGCTGCCTGCCAACCGCTCTGCGCCGTCGCGGACCCGGCGTTCAATCTCGCCGAGATTCTGAAACTCGCTGGTAAGGGCGATGCGCAAGGCGTGGCGCTGATGGTCTTCCCCGAACTGGGCCTCAGTGCCAATGCGATCGACGACCTGCTTCTCCAGCAAGCCCTGCTGGACGAGGTCCAGGCCAAGCTCGGCGAGCTGATCGACGCATCAAGAAATCTCAATCCGGTCTGACGCCGGGCGGAGTTGCCTACTGCGCGAATGATCAAGATCTGCTGACCTGGGTCCACATGACCGAGGTGCTGTCGTTCCTAGATGCCTGGATCCGCTATACCGAGCCCGCCATGACCATGGCCGATCAGGATCGCTATTTTGTGGAAATGGCAGCCGTGGCTGAGCGCCTTGGTGTCGATGAGGCGCCGCGGAGCCGAACCGAGGTATTGCAACGGATCGGCGCAATGCGCTCGCAATTGCGCGCCGATGCCCGGTCGCGCGAAGTCGCCGCACTCATCCTGCGGCCACCTCGCCCCTCGCTCGATGGCGTCCCGCTCGCGCTTGTGCAATGCGCGGCGGTGGATCTGCTCCCAGGATGGGCGAGGCGCTTGCACCGGCTCACCGGATCGGGACCTGCCCGTCCACTGGTTGCGAGCGGGACGTTGACGCTTGCTCGGACGCTGCGCTGGGCCCTTTGCTGACTGGTCTGGAGAGCGGGCAACTACAGATTTGCCGGCGGGAAAGGCCTAGCCGTTGTTGCAACTCCATGGCGCTCCGGACGAAGAGCCTTCATCGTTCGGTCCAGTCATTGCCATCGAAGATCGCGGTCCGAACCGCGCGGCGTTATGAAGGGATGGGCTTCGCTTTTTGCATGTTTACGCCAGTGGTTGGGCGATCAAGCAAGCGCCGTTCGCATCGAAAGCGACCTCGTCGAAGTCCTTGGCAATCCCGCAACCGCCAGGCAGCACGGTCTCGCCCGCTATCGTCGCCATGCCCTTGCGGGGAATCACGAGCAGCGGGCGCGCGCCGTAACGCATTGCGGCATCCTCATTGGGCAGGCCCTCGATCTGGTCGAGGCGGAACAGCGGCCCCTCGACCAGCGTCACGTCGCCGCGATCGGGCACCGAAAGCTTGTATTCGCCGGGATAGGGTTGGCCCTTGGCGACGGCCACACCCTCGTCGAGATGCAGCTCGCGCGGGCGGCCGTAGTCATAGAGCCGATAGGTGATGTCACTGTTCTGCTGCACCTCGATCAGGCTCACCCCCGCCCCGATCGCGTGGACCGTGCCCGCGGGAATGTAGAAGAAGTCGCCGGGGCGGACCTTGTGCCACTGCATCAGGTCCTCGATCGACCCGTCCTGCGCGGCCGCGCGCAGGGCCTCGGACGAGAGCGGCTGCTGGAAGCCGATGCCCAGCTTCGCCTCGGGCTCGGCATCGACGATCAGCCAGCACTCCTCCTTGCCCTGGCGGCCGAGCCCCTTGGCCAGGGTCTCGGCATCCGACGGATGGACCTGGACCGACAGCGCCTCGCTGGTGAAGATGTACTTGACCAGCAGTTGCGGCAGGGCGTCGGGCGGCTCGAACCAGATCTCGCCGATGCGCTTGCCTTCGGGTGCCGCGAAAGGTGCGGGAAGCGTGTCCTTGCCCCAGGGTTTCTCGACCTCCCGGATGGGCAAGGCGGCGCTCATTGGTTCACCGCTCCGGACAGCTTGCCGACGAGTTGCGCGCCGGCGGCCGTGGTGACCAGCACCTCGTCGCCGTCGACCACGACCATCACGTTCTCGAGCCCGATCACCGAGACGCGCGGGCCGTCACTGTCGACGAGGACGTTGCGGCAGTCGACGAGCTCGACCCGGCCGATCGCGACGTTGCCATCGGCATCGCGCGCGCGCGCTTCGTGCAACGACTGCCAGTTGCCGATGTCCGACCAGCCCATGTCGGCGGGGACCATGGCCGCGCGGCTGGTGTTCTCCATCACCGCATAGTCGACCGATTCGCTCTGCACCTCGGCGAAGGCCTCGGGCTCGGGATAGAAGCGGTGGTTGTCCTCGACGCCGCGTTCGACCGAGCGCTGCACCGCGTCGAGGATTGCTGGGCGATGCGCCTCGAGCTCGGCCAGGAAGTCGCGCGCGCGGAAGGCGAAGATGCCGCCGTTCCAGGCGTAGATGCCAGCGTCGAGAAAGCCCTGCGCGCGCTCGCGATCGGGCTTCTCGACGAACTGGTCGACGCGATATCCCGTCTTCCCAATCGCCTCGCCGCGCTTGAGGTAGCCGTAGCCGGTCTCGGCCGTCCTAGCCTCGATTCCGAACGAAACCAGCCAGCCCTCCTCGGCGAGGCTGGCCGCAGCGCGGGCCGCGGCGATGAAGGCATCGCGATCAGCGATGTGGTGGTCGCTCGGGCAGACGAGCATGATCGCGTCCTTGGGCACGCGCAGCGCCGCCAGTGCGATCGCCGCGGCCGTATTCTTGGCCGCGGGCTCGACGATGACGCGCGCGTCGGGCGCGGCGGCGAGTTGGTCTTCGACATGCGTCAGATGCGCCGCGCCGGTCACCACGATCGCCGGCGCGAAGTCGGCGTCGGGCGGGCAACGCCCCAGCGTCGCTTCGAAGAGCGTACTGTCGCCGATCAGCGGCAGAAAGGGTTTCGGTTTCACGGCACGACTGCGCGGCCATAAGCGAGTACCGCTGCCGCCGCAGAGGATCACAGGAACGATTTGCGTCATCGCCGCTAAAAAGCCCCACCTCGGTGAATGGCTCCCACCGTCAGCGTTTTCTTCAGTGAACCAGATTTTCCTCTGTTATCCCAAACTTCAAACCGGCCAGTGACGTCGTATCTTCCAGCGACGGCCGGATGCTCCAGACTTCGAGCGTCTTCGCGCAGCGAGTACCCCCCTTTCCCAACGAGCGGGAAGGTCCTTTCCGCCCAGCGAGACAATCGCATCTGAAGCGCTGCCGGGTTCGCGGTACTAAGGCTATCGAGAGCCCTCAGTGCCTGTTTTGCTCAGGGGCCTGCGACTGCAATCAGCGCAACTGGCTGTCCTTGCTGCCGCGGCGGTTTATCCCGGAAACACGAACCGCGCCGTCTCGCTCGATCTGACAGGGGATGCAGGTACGGCTCGAGGGCTGCGCCTCACGTCGCGCCTTCGGAATCTCCTCTCCGCAATCCTCGCAAAATCGCGTGCCTTGGCCACCCGCGAGCCGTGCTCTGGCATGTTTGACCGCGTCTTGGACCGTATCTTCGATCTGATCCTGCACCGCGCCGTCCTGCGCCCAACCGTTTGCCATGGCAGCCTCCTCTTGCCCAAACGCCGGTGGTAGGATGTGGTGCCGGGAGGCCGGGATGCATAGGCTGACGGACCTAAAAGTTTTAGGTCATCTATTTCAGAAGCCAAAAAAGCCCTCAGACGTTAATGTCTCTCTGCCGAGCTGCTTGAACCCATGTCCTTGCGCTGTTTTCTTGGTCGTCACCAACCATCGAACCCGTCGATGTCGCGCGGACCCGATGGGACGCTCTTGGCAACGTGCGAGCGCTGCAGAGTACCTCTCGAACAGAAGTCGGCCCGGTCCTGGCAGGCACGACCGCCGCTCTATGACCGGCGCGAAGCAAACACCTAGCCGTCTGGAGCGTCGAGACCGGTACGCGCTTGTGAAGCTGGCTTCTGTACCGCGTTCGACCCAGCGTAACTTCCAGGGCCAGGGGCGTGCTTCCTTGTTGCACCTGGTATCTTTTTGGAGCGCCGGCAGAACCGTCACAGCTCAGGTTGGTGGCCTAATCGCGCGGGTGCGAAGGCGCCGCTCGTTGCTTAGGACCCGTCGCCGCACGGGCGCCACCGCGTCGGCCGGAAGGATCACCAGCGCGGACCACGCATCGAGATTGCGTGTTGCAATGCCCGCCCAGTCCGCTGGGCCAAGAAAGGTTCCGGCCATGAGCCTCGCCAAATCGCGCGAGTTGGCCTCGCATGCCGTTCGGAGGCAGCACATAGCAGCGGCGATCCTGTGCTGCGAGAGAGCGAAAGTTTCGCTCTTTTCCTCGATCATCCGGAACAGCTCCGGGTAGTCTGCAGACCAAGGCTCCTTCACTGCTGCTGCCATCAATGTCATACGAGTCGCCACGACTTTCTCAGCGCTTACTAAGGTTTCAACCATGTCTTTCTGGGCCTGCGCAAGAGCAGTCGGTCACAGCCAAAGTGCAGTTAGTCCATCCATGGCAAAATCATCACCCTCGTTGTGCACTGCAACATCAACGCAAGAGGGTAGCAAGTAGCTCCGCTTCCGTGTCGATTAGAGCGCCGACATGACTGTTCTACGACAACTACGGCGTGGCGTCGCTCCGCTGGCTGCGCGCAGCGACCGCTGCGTCGAGCAGGCTCTGGCCAGTCCGGCTCGCTGCGTCAGCGGTCATCGTCACGGCAAGAGCGCCGGGGCCTTCGAGGATGACGAGCCCTTCTTCGGCAACGGCATAGCCGGGCTCACTGTGCGGCTGGGGTACGGCGGGATCGGGCATGGCGATCATTCCTTCGCTGCAAGCGCGCCTGCCGCGCTGTCGTCGATGTAAAGATAGGTCGGATCGAATTGTCCCCGGTCCGCAAGCCGACTGGGATCAAGAATTTCTACGAGCGAGGAGCGGAAGAGGCAGAGGCGCTCCTCGCGCAGCGCGCGGATGACGCGGTTGACATGGACATTGGTGAGACCGCAGATCTCGGCAAGATCATACTGTGTCAGACCGAAGGCGAAGCGTCTGCCGTCGCTGAGACCTGCCAGGACCAACCGTGCATTGGTCTCGCAGAGGAAATGCGCCACCCGCCCGATGCTGTCGAGCCGTCCGAGCCGAAAAAGCCAGGCGCGGTGGATGGCGGCGTCCAGCAAAGTGGCATACCAAAGCTTTCGCGCAAGTTCCGGGGCTTCGCGCTCGATCTTTTGCAGGGCCGTGTGCGGGACGACCGCGACCGTCGCTGCGGTAAGCGAGGCGACGTCATGATCCAATGTCTTCAACGGAAATCCATGAAGATCGACGAAATCGCCGGGCACATGGATCGCCACGAGCTGCCGCAGCCCGTGCCGGTCATCAATGTAGCGGCAGAGAAATCCCTCAACCAGAAGTGTGCTTTCTGACAGGAGATCGCCGGCGCGTACGAGGCGCTTACGCGCTTCGACGACGCGGACTTCCTCGATCGCTTCTTCAAGACGCGCGCGTTCGGCGGTCTCCAGCCTGATACCTCGACGATTGCGCAAGAACCGATCGGTGAACATTCGACAATAACGCTCCTGTGTGCCCGGCCTCTGTCAGCCAAAAACAGTAACGGCCGGGCTGGCGCGGCGTTGCAACCCGACTGCGTAATCGTCTTGATCCAGATTAACTTTTAACGATCGCGAGAAACCCTCGTTCGTCACGGGTGTTAGCGTCACATCGGTGCTGCCGCTAATTTCGGATCGCGGGCCCGTGCCAACCGACCAGCGACGCTCACGAAGGATCACGCCAATGGCCAAGAAGCCGGTACCCGCCAAAAACCCTGCCACCGCGAAATCCGGTCTAACCCCGGCCATGCTCGGAGGTGGCGACGTCGGCGGCGAGTCTCCACAGAAGGCGTCCCCCATCCCCGCCGACGCTGATCTGTCGCAAACCTTCGGCGAGCTGCAAGGCACGGGCGGTGAGACACACCAGGTGGCCGAAGGCGAAACGGCGGTCCTCACCACGCAGCAGGGCGTTCCGGTTGCTGACGACCAGAACAGCCTCAAGCAGGGCGCGCGCGGGCCGACGCTGCTCGAAGACATTCATTTTCGCGAGAAAATCTTCCATTTCGATCATGAGCGGATTCCCGAGCGCGTCGTCCACGCTCGCGGTTACGGGGCGCACGGCTTCTTCGAGCTGACCGAGAGCCTGTCCGACGTGACCCGGGCCGACATCTTTCAGCGGGTCGGTGAACGTACCCCGGCCTTTGTCCGGTTCTCGACTGTCGCCGGGTCCAAGGGCTCGTTCGATCTCGCCCGCGATGTCCGCGGCTTCGCGGTCAAGCTCTACACACAAGAGGGCAACTGGGACCTCGTCGGCAACAACATCCCCGTGTTCTTCATCCAGGACGCGATCAAGTTTCCCGACCTCGTCCATGCCGCCAAACCCGAGCCCGACCGCGCCTTTCCCCAGGCCCAGACCGCGCACGACAATTTTTGGGACTTCATCAGCCTGACGCCCGAATCGATGCACATGGTCATGTGGATCATGTCCGATCGCACGATACCGCGCTCATATCGGACCATGGAAGGCTTCGGGGTCCATACCTTCCGCCTGGTGGACGGCGCCGGCAAATCGACCTTCGTCAAGTTTCACTGGAAGCCGAAGCAGGGCCTCCAGTCCGTGGTCTGGAACGAGGCGGTCAAGATCAACGGCGCCGATCCCGATTTCCATCGCCGCGACCTGTGGGATGCGATCAATGGCGGCGATTTTCCGGAATGGGAGCTTGGCGTCCAGCTGTTCGATCAGGCTTTCGCGGACAGCTTCGATTTCGACGTGCTGGATTCGACCAAGATCATTCCCGAGGAGGTGCTCCCGGTGCGCCGCGTCGGCCGGCTAGTCCTCGACCGCGTCGTCGACAATTTCTTCGCCGAGACCGAGCAGGTCGCGTTCTGCACGCAGAATGTCGTGCCGGGCATCGACTTCACCAACGACCCGCTGCTCCAGGGCCGCAATTTCTCCTATCTCGACACCCAGCTCAAGCGGCTCGGCAGCCCCAATTTCACGCACATTCCGATCAATGCGCCCAAGTGCCCGGTCGCGCATTTCCAGCAGGACGGGCACATGGCGATGACAAACCCCCGGGGACGCGTGAACTACGAGCCGAACTCGTGGGGCGCCACGATCGGCGGTCCTCGTGAGGATCCGGTTCGCGGGTTCAGCAGCGTTGCCGAAGAGGCCGATGGCGCGAAGCTGCGCATCCGCCCGGAGAGCTTCGCGGACCATTACAGCCAGGCCCGTCAATTCTTCGTCAGTCAGGATCCGATCGAGCAGAAGCACATCGGTGATGCCCTGGTCTTCGAACTCAGCAAGGTCGAGCGTCCCGACATCCGGTCGCGGATGGTCTCGCACCTGCGCAACATCGACGAGGGATTGGCCGCAACGGTAGCCGACGGCCTTGCCCTGCCCGAGCTCCCGGAGCCAGCGCAGGCAGCGGTGCCAACGCGCACGGACCTTGCGCCTTCCGACGCACTCTCGATCGTCAAGAATGGGCCACTCGATTTCAAGGGCCGTAAGCTCGGGATCTTCCTCAGCGACGGCGCCGAGGCATCGCTCTTTACCGCCTTGGTGAAGGCGGTCGACAAGGTCGGCGCGGTCTACGAAGTGATCGCGCCCAAGATCGGCGGGGTCACGCTGTCGGACGGCACGAAGGTCGCCGCGAAACAGAAAATCGATGGCGGGCCTTCGGTGTTGTTCGATGCGGTCGCCCTGATCGTTTCAGAGGAAGGCGGCGCTCTGCTCGCCGGAGATGCCGCAAGCCAGGACTTCGTGCGCGACGCCTTCGGCCATGGCAAGTTCATCGGCCTCACGGCCGCAGCCCAGCCGATCTTCGAGAAAGGCGGCATCGCCGACGACCTCGACGAAGCCTGCATCCCGTTAACGAGCGCCAAGGATGCAACGGCCTTTGTCGAGGGCCTCGGCAAGCTGCGTCATTGGCCGCGCGAGCTCAAGGTCGACCTCGATGCCAAATGAGGCTCAGCGGGCGCCAGCGAACGACGATGAGCAGCCGCGCCCGCTGCCCTCACCCGAGCGGATCCAGGAATTGCTGTTCGACGCGGCAAGGCTTGGTCGGATCGACGTCCTTCCCGCGCTGATCCAGGCCGGTGCCGACGTCGCCGCCCTGGATCCCGCAGGATACTCGCCGCTGATCCTGAGCTGCTACCACGGACATGTCGATGCGGCCCATCTGTTCCTGGCCCACGGGGCGCCCGTGGACCAGCAGGACGGCGCTCGTGGCAACACGGCCTTGATGGGCGCAGCGTTCAAAGGGCTCGGCGATATCGTCGAGCTCTTGCTCGCGAACGGCGCGCAGCCCGATGCTGCCAATCACGCCGGCCAGACCGCATTGATGTTCGCAGCGCTGTTTGGGCGAGCCGCCATCGTCGATAGGCTCCTCGCACGCGGCGCAGACCCGCATCGCCCTGATGCTGCCGGTAACAGCGCGCTGTCGGTAGCGCAGTCGCAGGCCAACGACCTCATGGCCGCTCGCCTCACGACCCGGTCGCTCGCGCGCTGCTGACGCTGCGATCTGTCTTTGGAAGGACGACGATATGGAACACACGACCGCAATCGGACCTGAGGACGCAAGCCCGGCCGATCGGCGCGAGACGCGCGCAACCACCGAGGGCGTCGACGCGCAGAACGCCAACGAGTTCGATATCGAGCACGGCCTTGCCGGCATCGAAGTGAAGCCGTTTTCGCCTGCCGCGCCCGGCACACCCAAGACAAGCCAGGCGCAAAACGATGCCGGCAATAAGGATAGGCAGGCCCAGTCAGGCGGCCTCGTGTCGGAACGCCGCAACCCCGGCCGGGACGACGGGGTAAACGCTTCGACGGTCGATGGCGGCGCTAGCGAAGAATAAGGCCGAAAGCCGATCCGGGAAATTGCGCGGTGAAGGCGTTTCCCTCGCCGGCCTTGCGATGACACGGAGCCAAGGAGCGCCTGAGACAGCCGGGTTGACGGTCGCAGTGAAAGCCGGCCCCCCTGGAACCATGCCGACTGGATAGGGTTCGAGGTATATACAACGAGGAATTCGAGAATGACGAGCGAAAGCGACCTGGCGAAGCGTCTGCACGATGACGCACCGCCCGAGACTTCCAAGACGGCGTCTCCGGCGAGGGCATTGCTAGCCGAGACCGTCACGATCAACCGAACGGCGCAGGAACTGTACGATTTCTGGCGAGACCCCGCCAATCTTGCAGGCGTGATGGAGAATATTGACGCCATCGAGGTGATTGATCGCGATCGCTCGCGCTGGACCGTCAAGGCGCCAGCCGGACGGACGGTAAGCTGGGAGTCGCTCATAACGCAGGACGATCCGGGCCGCGCCATCACCTGGCAGTCTGGTCCGGATGCGGACGTCGCCAACAGCGGCCGTATCGAATTTAAAGAGGCCGGCGCGCGCGGCACGGTGGTGACGGCGACGATAGCCTACGACCCTCCGGGCGGCACGATCGGACAGTTCATCGCCAAGCTCTTTCAGCGCGAGCCCCGCATCCAGACGCGCCGGGATCTGCGGCGCTTTAAGCAGCTGATGGAAACCGGCGAGATCGCCACCGCAGCGCGGACCCGCAAGCAGCTCGAAGAGGAACAGGCCTGATGCGCGCCCTCACCTGGCACGGCAAGCACGACGTGCGCGTCGATACGGTCGACGACCCCGAGATCCTCAATCCCCGCGACGCGATCATCAAGATCACGGCGACGGCTATCTGCGGATCGGACCTCCATCTCTACGACGGCTACATCCCGACGATGAAGGCGGGCGACATCCTCGGCCACGAATTCATGGGCGAGGTCGTGGAGGTCGGCGCCAGGAGCACGCTCCAGCGCGGGCAGAAGGTCGTGGTCCCTTTCACCATTTCCTGCGGCTCCTGTTACCATTGCGGTAAGCACCAGTATTCGGCCTGCGATAACGGCAACCCCGCGGACAACCAGGATATCGGACGCGAGCTCTACGGCCAGCCCATGTCGGGACTCTTCGGTTACAGCCATATGACAGGCGGCTATGCCGGCGGTCAGGCCGAATATGTCCGCGTACCGTTCAGCGATGTCGGTCCGATCGTGATCCCGGAGGGTATCGAGGACGAGAAGGTGCTCTTCCTCTCGGATATCTTGCCGACCGGCTGGATGGCCGCAGAGAACGCGCAGATCGAGCCCGGCGATACGGTCGCGGTCTGGGGCTGCGGCCCCGTCGGCCTGTTCGCGGTTCAATCGGCCTTCCTGATGGGCGCGGAGCGCGTGATCGCGATCGACCACTTCCCGCATCGGCTCGAACTCGCTCGTAAGTTCGGCGCAGAGGCCATCAATTTCGAGGAGACCAAGACCTACGAGGCGCTGATGGAGATGACCGGCGGCATCGGTCCCGACGCGGTCATCGACGCGGTCGGCCTCGAGGCGCATGGCTTCTTCGTCGACAACGTCATCGACCAGATCAAGGCATCGATGTTTCTCGGCACCGATCGCACCCATTCGATCCGCCAGGCCATCTTAGCTTGCCGCAAGGGCGGACGCGTCTCGATGCCTGCTGTGTACGGCGGTTTCGTTGACAAGTTTCCACTCGGCGCCTTCATGGAGAAGGGTCTGACGCTCAAGACGGGCCAGACCCACGTCCAGCATTACATGCCAGGGCTGCTCAATGCGATCGTCGAGGGGAAGATCGATACGACCTTCCTGATCTCGCACCGCATGGCGCTCGAGGACGCCCCGAAGGGCTACAAGATGTTCCACGATAACCAGAACGAAGTGACCAAGGTCGTGCTGAAGCCCGACCTGGCCATGGCAGCCGAATAGGAGAGACAGCATGGCCAACAAATTCGCGATCATCACGGGCGCGTCCACGGGCATCGGCGCAGAGCTCGCCAAACTGGCAGCGAAGGATGGGTACGATCTGCTCGTGGTGGCCGACACGCCGTTTGTTGACGCCTCCGCAGGTCTTCAAGGCCTTGGGGTCGACGTGCAGACGCTCGAGGTCGATCTCTCCACCTTCGAGGGCGTCGACCAGCTGCTCGCGGCCGCCAGTGATCGGCAGGTGGACCTCCTCTGCGCCAACGCCGGACATGGGCTCGGCCACGCGTTCCTGGAGCAGGCCCCCAGCGCGTGGCGCCACGTCATCGACACCAACGTCACCGGCACTCTCTACCTGTTACAGAAGATTCTCGCACCTATGGTGGCGCGCAACGCCGGCAAGGTGCTCGTCACCGGTTCGATTGCGGGGTTCATTCCGGGTAGTTTCAACGCCGTCTACAACGGAACCAAGGCCTTCGTGGACAACTTCACGGACGCCCTTCGCAATGAGATCAAGGAAAGCGAGGGGGTCACCTTGACGACCCTCATGCCCGGGCCCGTCGATACCGAATTTTTCGCGCGCGGCGACATGATGGACACGCAGGTCGGGCAGGACCCGAAAAAATCCGATCCTGCCGATGTCGCGAAAGACGGTTACGATGCGGTCATGAGCGGCAAGGCTTCGGTCGTCTCGGGCTGGAAGAACAAGCTTCAGCAGGCCGTCGCCAACGTGACTCCCGCCGCTGTGCTCGCCGAGCAGCATCGCAAGATGGCCAAGCCGGGATCTGCCGATTTGTGAGATTCTAAAGGTCCGAACTGGCTCAACGCCCCTTATCAGCGCCTCACGATAGAAGAAGTGCCATGGTTACTCCGGTCGGGCTGTTACCGGCGTCTTGCGCGGTGACTTCGTCGGGTAAACTCGCGACCTCGAACAATTCTAGGACGAAGTCCGCGATCTGATAAGCGGAGAAACAGCATGGATTTCGCGGCGCTTTCCACGTCCATCCGTTCCGTTTTTCATCCTTGATGCCTCTGGCAGTAGGATTGATCACCCACCCGACGTAGTTCATTCGTTTAGGCGCTGTTCGAGGGTGCTTTCGGCTTGTCGCGGCTCGCGCCAGTTGGATTCCCTTCGACCTGGCCAGGATTGAGGCGCTCTTGTTCGTGCTCCCAGATCTCGTCCGGGAGCGCGCTGGAAGGGTTCTTGGCCTCGCCCTTATCACCATTGAGGACCGGGACGTCAGCGGGCCCGCCCGCGGACCTTGGGACCGCAGTCCTACCTAGTATACCTTCTTCTCGCTCCACCAGTCGGTGCTGCTCTTTGCCGCTATCAGTCATGGTAGGCTCCGGAAATTGCGCATGGCTCTAGACGTCAAAAGCACGGCATAGAGCCAAGTTCCTCGACAATTTTCGCCTGGACGCCGATGGGGTCTGGACGGGCGACTTCCATCTCGGAGACTGGCTCGATCCCGGCGCGCCGCCCGACCGGCCCGAGGACGCGACGACCGACAGGGATTTGATCGCCTCGACTTACCTGGCCCGCAGCGCGCGCGTCGTGGCGTATACGGCCCTCACGCTCGACCGGGCGGAGCTTGCGCGATCTTACGCAAAGGTTGGGGACAACATCGCGGCGAGCACTTGGCGCAAATGGTCCTCGGCGCTTGGCAAAACCCAGGCGGGCTGCGCGATCGCGATCGCATTCGACATCGCCCCGGTCGAAGCAAAGGAGGCTGTGGGCCGACAGCTCGCGAAGCTCGTCGAGAGCAATGATGGACGCATCGCCACGGGTTTCCTCGGCACGCCTCTGGTCCTGCCGGCCTTGACGCAGACGTGTCAAACAGACGCTGCGTTCCGCTTGCTGCTCAATGAAAAAGCCCCAGGCTGGCTTTACCAGGTCGCCAATGGCGCGACGACGATGTGGGAGCGTTGGGACGCCATCAGGCCCGGCGGCGAGATCCATTCCGGCGACATGGCAGCAGAAGACGCTGCGTCGATGACGAGCTTCAATCACTAGGCCTACGGCGCCGTGGGCGAATGGCTCTACCGCAGGCTCGCGGGTCTGGCGCCTGCCGCAGAGCCTCCGGGCTACAGGATGATCGAGTTTCGCCCTCAGCCAAGCGGCGGCCTGGCCTGGGCCGAAGCAGCGATCGAAACCCCTTTAGGCACTGCATCGATCCGCTGGACCAGGTCGAACGAGGCCCTCGAGATCACGCTGGAGATACCGCCCGGGGCTCAGGGCCGGCTGCAACCGCCGAGCGGATGGATCTCGCCCACGCCTTTGGGCATTCTGGGCTCGGGCCCCCATCACATTTTCCTCAGCGCGCATCGCCCGAAGATCTGACCACCGCCCGCGTCGGTCAGGTAAAGCGATTGGCGGTCGGCGGATCGCTGGCGGGATAACTTTCGTCGCTAGCCTGATCGACCGAGTCCCAGTGCGGTGGATCGCTGGCCATTGCGTCGGGGCCGGCATTGCGGACTTCCACCGGACCCGGTGTGGACTCGCCATGAGCGAAGGCGGCGCGGGTAGCCGGCCGCTTGCGGTTCACGTATTGATAGAGGCCATAGGCGAGGGCAGATGCCGCCGCGAGCTTGAGCAAGGCCATGGGAGTTCCCTTTTGGTGGCAGCACTGCGTGATCAACGCGGCTAGCCACCTTTGGTTCTACCGGCACCGAGAGCGAAGCTATTAAAAATTCTGGATCTTTGGGCAGGCCGATCGACGTGCGCCGGCGCTCTGACCCGATCCTCCGATTGAGCGGTCGCGCGAGTTCAGATCGCCTGCAGCCAGGAGATCGCGGGACCAAGCCGCTCGGCCGCGCCAATGCCGGCTCTGGCCTTAGGCATCATGGGCGTTTCCAGACCGACGATGCAATGGTCGGGAACCGCGGCTAGAAACTGGTCCAACGGCAATTCGCCTTCACCCGGCGCCAGCCGATCGAAGCGCGCCTCTTCCCCGTAGCTCTCGTGCTTGCAGACGAGAGGCACGTCGCAGACCTGGACATACCCGATCAGCTTAGGGTCGGTCGCGGCGAGATCGGCCGGCTGAGAACCCGATCGGAAGAAATGCATCGTATCGACCATGACCTTGAGCCTGTCCGACCCAGCATGGCGGGCAGCCTGGGTGGCCGTGGAGAGATTGCCGATCGCCATGCCCGGCATGTATTCGAGCACCGCTGGGAGGCCGCGTTCGCTCGCCATTTCGGCAAATCTTGCGGTCTGATCCAAGGCTCGGGCCAGATCAGGATCGATGCTCAGGAGGTTGACGGCACCCGCACGCAGCTCGGTCATGAGGTCGAGATCGGCTGCATAGGTCGAGACGTCTTCATGCGGCCAAGCGAGAAAGCCCTCGCCGACCGAGATGGCGACCCCGTTGTCGTCGAGCGCCGAGCGAAACGCACGGCGCAAAGCCACATCCTCGCGCATCGACCAGGCCGGATAGCCTTCGGGATTGTCGGGATACATCGTTTCGAGCGCGATACCCATATTGCCGCACCCCATTCGGGCCGTGAACTGCGCGAATTCTACGGGTGGCATGCCTAGCACACTAATAAGCTCGATCCCGATCCGATTGCGGTCCATGGGCTCTCCTGGGTCGAAGGCGGGGCGCGCAGCTTTGCGCTCGCCGCTCCTTGGTTCTTTTTGGGCATCGACTTGCGCGATGCTGCCAGCCGGCCGCCATCGCTGCCACCGAACGCGCTGTCGCATCCAGGACATGCTGCGTAGATTGGGCCGGTTACGAACTGCGTTCCAAAAAGTATGACGCAGGCAAGGCGAGACTATTCAGGGGTCCGAAAGCACGTCGCCAGCCAACATTTCAACTCGCCATCACCGCTTCCCCATCAAGCGCCGGCTCGCTCAAGGAGGAGCACTGCAGCGAGCAGTATCATTACGGGTCCGCAAGACGACGCGAAATTCCAGTGTGAATGGAACGTCCAGACTGGCCAAATTCGAGCTTGAAAAATCCGTGGGTTCGAAGGAGGATGTGGGAGTCGAACTGACGGCGCAACGCGTTGTTTTCAGACGAAATTGTCAGTGTGGTATTTAGCGTGGTCTCGAATTCGAAGCACCGC
This sequence comes from Novosphingobium anseongense, assembly GCF_037482895.1. Taxonomy (NCBI): domain Bacteria; kingdom Pseudomonadati; phylum Pseudomonadota; class Alphaproteobacteria; order Sphingomonadales; family Sphingomonadaceae; genus Novosphingobium; species Novosphingobium anseongense. The sequence continues at coordinate 1,825,935 of NZ_JBBHJZ010000001.1, forward strand.
CAACGGAAGGAGAAAAATCAACTGGTTGTGAGTTGATTTCGAATCCCTCCGTCTCCGCCAGTGGGCCGTCTACAGCGGTCCATATCGGTCTACTCCGATTGACGGCTTCCCTCGGAAACGCCTA